>NZ_JAJLPA010000009.1 GCF_025548555.1 Sphingomonas sp. A2-49 | reverse complement strand
AACCGTCAATACGGAAATTGCAGATTTTTGGCAGCGCAGCAAAAAAGGCGCCTGACGGGGCCCGCAACGCGCCTGGCGCCGATGTTGGCGCTCGACCCTCCCTCCGCGGAATCACCGGCTCGGACGTCGGCGATCATCGCGGGTCCGAGAGCCCCCTCGCCCGACCCCCTATTCTCCCGCGCGTGTCAGCAGCGCGAGCGCCTGTTTCAGGTGCGGCGCGTCGATCATCCGCCCGTCGAGCTGCAACGCCCCTGCCCCCGGATTGGCCGCAAAGGCCGCAACCACCGCACGCGCGTCCGCCAGCGCCGCCTCGCTCGGCGAAAACGCCGCATTGATGACCGCCACCTGCGCGGGATGGATCGCCATCATGCCCGTGAAGCCGTCGCGCGCGCCGCGGGCCGCATAGGCCGCCAGCCCGCCCGGGTCGCGGATCGCCGGATAGACCGTCTCGATCGCCGCGACGCCGGCGGCATGCGCCCCCATCAGCGCCAGCGTCCGCACCATTTCGTACGGTGCGGTGTAGCGCCCATCGGCCTCGCGCGCGCTCGACGCGCCGATCGCGGCGGGCAGATCCTCCGCGCCCCAGGTCAGCCCGGCCAGCCTGTCCGCCACCGCGCGATAGCCACCGAGCCCGAAGACCGCGAGCGGCGTCTCGGTCGCCACCGGCAGCACCGGCACGGCGCCGTCCCCCATCGCCGCGACCAGCGTCGCGACGTCCCCGGCGCATTCCGACTTGGGCAGCATCACGCCGCCGGCGCCCCGCGCCGCGACCAGATCGTCGGCGAGCCCGTCGCTGCCCAGCGGATTGACCCGCACGAACCGCGGCACCGTCGCCGGTTCGCGCAGCCAGCGTGCCACCGCCTCGCGCGCCGCCGCCTTGCCCGCGGCCGCAACCGAATCCTCGAGGTCGAGGATCACCGCATCCGCGCCGCTTGCCGCCGCCTTCGCGAATCGCTCGGGCCGATCGCCCGGCACGAACAGCAGCGACCGCAGTCTCATTCCCGTCTCCATGCCATGGTCGTAGCGCGGCCACGGCGGAAGACAATCGCCGGCCGAGCGGTTAGGGCGGCGCGCATGTCCCCTGCCCCCTATGATGCGATCGTCCTCGGTGCCGGTGCCGCCGGCCTGATGTGCGCCGCCGTCGCCGGCCAGCGCGGCCGGCGCATATTGCTCGTCGATCACGCCGACGAAGCGGGCAGGAAGATCGTCATCTCGGGCGGCGGCCGCTGCAACTTCACCAACCTGCACACCGCGCCCGACCGGTATCTGTCCGCCAACCCGCATTTCGCAAAATCGGCGCTCGGCCGCTATACCGCGTCCGACTTCGTCGCGCTGGTCGAACGCCACGGCATCGCGTGGCACGAAAAGACGCTGGGCCAGCTGTTCTGCGACGGATCGGCGCGCCAGATCGTCGCGATGCTGCTCGGCGAATGCGAGGTCGGCCGCGTCGAGCGCGCGTTCGGCACGCCGGTCGGGGAGGTCGGGCACGACGGCACCGCCTTCACGCTGACGCTGGGGCGGCGCACGGTCGCCGCGCCTCAGCTGGTGATCGCCACCGGCGGCCCGTCGATCCCGAAGCTCGGCGCCTCCGGATTCGCCTACGACATCGCGCGGCGCTTCGGACTGAAGGTGGTCGAGCCCCGCCCCGCGCTCGTTCCGCTGACGCTGGGCGGCGACGAGGCGCTGTTCCGCACGCTGTCGGGCGTCGCGGCGGAGGTGGTGGCGAGCGCGGGCAAGGCGCGCTTCCGCGAGGCGGCGCTGTTCACCCATCGCGGCCTGTCCGGTCCGGCGATCCTGCAAGTCTCCAGCTATTGGCGTGCGCGCGAACCGATCGCGATCGATTTCCTCCCCGACGCCACGCCCGACTGGCTGGTCGCCGCCAAGCGCGCCAGCCCGCGCACGACCGCGCGCCGCGCGCTTGCCGCGACCCTTCCCGACCGCCTTGCCGAGGCGCTCGCCGACCGCCTCGCGCTGACCGGCGACCTCGCCAACACTCCCGATCGCCGCCTCGACGAGGCCGCCCGCCGACTGTCGGGCTGGCCCTTCACCCCCAACGGCAGCGAAGGATTCGCCAAGGCCGAAGTGACCGCCGGCGGCATCAGCACCGCCGACCTGTCGTCGCAGACGCTGGAGGCGCGCCGCGTCCCCGGACTGCATGCGATCGGCGAGGCGGTCGACGTCACCGGCTGGCTGGGCGGGTACAATTTCCAATGGGCCTGGGCCAGCGGATGGGCGGCTGCGCAGGCGCTCTGACACGGCAAGCCAGCCCACCGAGTTGCGCATCGCAGCATTTTCGCCTATGTGGGCCCCGCGGCCTCGCTCGGCCTCGGCTTCGCGATCAATGGCGGTGCAGGGTCTTCAAGGGGATATGGCAACGGCCATGATGCGCGCGAGACAAGCGCCACATGCCCGCCGACTGCCACCCGCATTGGCCCGCGATTTTCTGAAATCGCGATCGTACTGTCCCTGCCGCGCCCCAGTTCTGGCCTCGTCGCCATGCTGTCGGGGCGCCGCTTCCATTTAGGTTGCCCGAATGCCATTTTCCTCCTTGCCCCCGCTTCTCGCCGAAGCGCTCGTCGCACGCGGCTATACCGCACCCACCGCCGTCCAGGGTTCGGTGATCGAACCCGAAGCGATGGGGCGCGACCTCGTCGTCTCGGCCCAGACCGGTTCGGGCAAGACCGTCGCCTTCGGCCTCGCCATGGCGGGCGAGCTGATGGCGGACGGCACGCTGCCGCCCCCCGGCCTGCCGCTCGCGCTCATCATCGCGCCGACCCGCGAACTCGCGCTCCAGGTCAGCCGCGAGCTGATGTGGCTGTACAAGGGCGCGCATGCCCGCATCGCGACCTGCGTCGGCGGCATGGATGCCAGCAAGGAGCGCCGCTCGCTCAGCCACGGCGCGCATATCGTCGTCGGTACGCCGGGCCGGCTGCGCGACCACCTCGAGCGCGGCGCGCTCGACCTGTCGGCGCTGCGCGTCGCGGTGCTCGACGAGGCGGACGAGATGCTCGACATGGGCTTCCGCGAAGACCTCGAGGGGATCCTCGACGCCTCGCCGACCGAACGGCGCACGCTGATGTTCTCGGCCACCATGCCGCGGCCGATCGTCGCGCTCGCCAAGCGCTACCAGCGCGACGCGCTGCGCATCTCGACCGTGGGCGAGGATCGCGGCCATGGCGACATCGCCTATCAGGCGGTCACCGTCGCCCCCGCGGACATCGAGCATGCCGTCATCAACCTGCTCCGCTTCCACGAGGCGGAGACGGCGATGCTGTTCTGCGCGACCCGCGACAACGTCCGCCACCTGCACGCCAGCCTGGTCGAGCGCGGTTTCGCCGCGGTGGCGCTGTCGGGCGAGCACAGCCAGAGCGAGCGCAACTCCGCGCTCCAGGCGCTGCGCGACCGGCGTGCGCGCGTCTGCGTCGCGACCGACGTCGCCGCGCGCGGCATCGACCTGCCCTCGCTCAGCCTCGTCGTCCATGTCGAGATGCCGCGCGATGCGGAAACGCTCCAGCACCGTTCGGGCCGCACGGGGCGCGCCGGCAAGAAGGGCACGGCCGTGCTGATCGTGCCCTACCCGCGCCGCCGCCGCGTCGACATGATGCTGAAGCAGGCCAAGATCGCCTGCGACTGGATCCCCGCCCCCAGCGCCGACGACATCCGCAAGCAGGATCGCGAGCGGCTCATCACCACGCTGCTTGCGCCGATCGAATTCGATGACGAGGATCGCGAGCTCGCCACGCGCCTGATGGCCGAAAAGTCGGCGGAGGACATCGCCGCCGCGCTGGTCCATGCGCACCGCGCGCTGATGCCGCAGGCGGAGGACCTGCTCGATTCCGCGGCACCCGGCGCAGGCCAGACCGACCGGACGCAGGGGCACCGCCCGGGGTTCGACGACACGGTGTGGTTCCGCATGGACATCGGTCGCCGCCAGAACGCCGATCCGCGCTGGCTGCTGCCCCTGATCTGCCGCCGCGGCCACATCACCAAGGCGGAGATCGGGGCGATCCGGATCAATCCCAACGACACGCTGTTCGAGGTGCCGCGCACGGTCGCAGACCGCGTCCTCGCCAGCGTCCAGCGCACCGCCAATCCGGAAAGCGACGAGGGCAGCCTCCAGATCGTGCCCTTCACCGGCAACCCGCGCGAAGCCGGCGGCAGCGGCGGCGGCGATCGTGGCCCGCGCCCGCCGCGCGACAATGCCGGCCGTCCGCGCACCGGCGCGGCACCCGCCCGTCACCAGGCCAAGCCCTATCGCAAGGGGCCGCGCGGCTGATGACGACGGGCGTCCGCATCCTCGTCGACGCGGACGCCTGCCCGGTGAAGGACGAAATCTACAAGGTCGCGTGGCGCCGCTGCGTGCCCGTGACGATCGTCAGCAACAGCCACTTCCGCGTGCCGGCGCACCCGCTCGTCACCCGCGTCGTGGTGAGCGACGGCTTCGACGCCGCCGACGACTGGATCGCCGAGCGGTCGGACGCGCAGGCGGTCGTGGTGACCGCCGACATCCTGCTCGCCGATCGCGCGCTAAAATCCGGCGCGACCGTCCTGTCGCCGACCGGCAAGGCCTTCACCACCGCCTCGATCGGCGGCGCGATCGCGACGCGCGCGATTATGGCGGACCTGCGTGCAGGTGGCGACCAGATCGGCGGGCCGAAAGCGTTCGCGCCTGCCGATCGCAGCCGGTTCCTCCAAGCGCTCGACACCGCGCTCGCCCGCCTCCAGCGCTGAGCCGGAACCACGACGGCGGTTCGCCCATTGTCGCGGCATATCCAGCATGGAGATACCGTGATGTTCCGTCCCCTCATGATCGGCGCCGCCCTCTTCGTCGCCGCGCCCGCGCTCGCCCAGATGCAGGCGACCAATCCCGCCGATCGGCCGAGCACGCCGCTGCCCGATGCCACCGCGCAGGACAGCAGCAACGCGCGCAGCGACGCGATCGCCGCGCAGACGGCACCGGGCGTCGCCGCCGCGAACGAGGATGTCGCCGCGCAGGCGAGACTCCAGAGCGGTGCCGCTGCCGCGGTCAACACGGCCAACGACGCGCGCTACCGTGCCGACGTCCGCCGCTATCGCGCCGCGATGCGGACCCGGCGACAGGTCATCGCATCCGACGCCGCGCTCCAGGCCGACCGCGAGCGCGCCTATGCGATGGCGATGTCGGACTGGCGCGAACAGGTCCGCGCCTGCAAGAAGGGGCATAGCCGCGCCTGCAAGCTGCCGACGCCGAACCCCCAGAACTACATGTGATACCGCTGGCGGCGCGCGCCGGTCGCGCGCCGCCCCGGTTCAGCCCTCGTCGCCCATCCTGAGCGCGGCGATGAAGGCTTCCTGCGGAATGCTCACCGAGCCGTACTCCCGCATCTTGGCCTTGCCCTTCTTCTGCTTGTCGAGCAGCTTGCGCTTGCGGCTCGCATCGCCGCCGTAACATTTGGCGGTCACGTCCTTGCGCATCGCGCTGATCGTCTCGCGCGCGATCACCTTGCCGCCGATCGCCGCCTGGATCGGGATCTTGAACAGGTGGCGCGGGATCAGTTCCTTCAGACGCTCGACCATGCCGCGGCCGCGGACCTCGGCGGTGCCGCGATGGACGATCATGCTCAGCGCGTCGACCGGCTCCTCGTTGACCAGGATGCTCATCTTGACGAGGTCGCCCTCGCGATAGCCGATCTGCTGGTAATCGAAGCTGGCATAGCCCTTCGACAGCGATTTCAGCCGGTCGTAGAAGTCGAACACGACCTCGTTGAGCGGCAGTTCGTACGTCGCCTGCGCGCGCCCGCCGACATAGGTCAGGTTCTTCTGGATGCCGCGCCGGTCCTGGCACAGCTTCAGGATGCTGCCGAGATATTCGTCGGGGACGTAGATCGTCGCATTGATCCACGGTTCGCTGATCGTCTTGATCTTGTTGACGTCGGGCATGTCGGCGGGATTGTGCAGGTCGATCTGCGTGATCCCCGCCGGATCGGGATGCGTCAGCTCGATCTGGTACACCACCGACGGCGCGGTGGTGATGAGGTCGAGGTCGTATTCGCGCGTCAGCCGCTCCTGGATGATCTCGAGATGCAGCAGCCCGAGGAACCCGCAGCGGAAGCCGAAGCCCAGCGCGGCGCTCGTCTCCATCTCGAAGCTGAAGCTCGCATCGTTGAGGCGCAGCTTGCTGATGCTTTCGCGCAGCTTTTCGAAGTCGTTGGCATCGACCGGGAACAGCCCGCAGAAGACGACCGGCTGGACCTCCTTGAACCCCGGCAGCGCCTCCGCCGCGGGCCGCTTGGTATCGGTCAGCGTGTCGCCGACGCGCGCCTGCGCGACGTCCTTGATCTGCGCGGTGATGAAGCCGATCTCACCCGGCCCCAGGTCGGTCAGCTGCTCGATCTTGGGGCGGAAGCAGCCGACGCGATCGACGAGGTGCGTCGTGCCGGCCTGCATGAAGCTTACCTGCTGGCCCTTGCGCAGCACGCCTGCCATCACGCGCACGAGGATGACGACTCCCAGATACGGGTCATACCAGCTGTCGACCAGCATCGCCTTCAGCGGCGCGGTCTCGTCGCCGCGGGGCGGCGGGATGCGGGTGACGATCGCTTCCAGGATCTCGTCGATGCCGATTCCCGACTTGGCGGAGGCGAGCACCGCCTGCGACGCGTCGATGCCGATCACGTCCTCGATTTCCTTGCGCACCTGTTCCGGCTCGGCGGCGGGCAGGTCGATCTTGTTGATGACGGGCACGATCTCATGGTCGTGCTCGATCGACTGATAGACGTTGGCGAGCGTCTGCGCCTCGACGCCCTGTGCCGCGTCGACGACCAGCAGCGCGCCCTCGCATGCGGCAAGGCTGCGGCTGACCTCATAGGCGAAGTCGACGTGCCCCGGCGTATCCATCAGGTTGAGCGTGTAGGTGATGCCGTCGCGCGCGGGATAGGACAGGCGCACCGTCTGCGCCTTGATCGTGATGCCGCGCTCCTTCTCGATATCCATGTTGTCGAGCACCTGGCTCGACATCTCGCGGTCCGTCAGCCCGCCCGTCCGCTGGATCAGGCGGTCGGCCAGCGTCGACTTGCCGTGGTCGATGTGCGCGATGATGGAGAAGTTACGGATCGTGGAAAGCGGAGTCATGCCGGCCCCCTAGCAGGGAGATGGCGGCTTGCCAAAGGCGACGCGTCGCTCAGCCGGCAGACAGCGTGCCGATCGCGCGCAGTGCGTCCAGATAGCGTTTCGAACCCTGTCCGGACACCAGCGCCCAGCGCACGCCGCGCTCGTCGAGGATCGCCCGGCTGAGGTCGAAGAAGCGGCGCCTCGCGGCTTCGGCACCGAACATGCGGGTGCCGTCGTCGATCCATGGCAGGTCGATGTCGAACAGCAGGTACAGGTCCGCCGTATTGTCCCAGGTGGCGAACCACGGGTCGCGGCGGCCGAACATCATGTCCGCCCACACCATCGTCATCAGCGGATCGGTATCGAGGATGACGGGCCGCTGCCGTTCGGCGAGCGCGCTGCGCACCTTGGCGTCGTGTCCCTTCCCGATCTCGACCAGGTCGGCCATCGTCAGGTCGGTGCCGAACGCCTCGCAATAGGTGCGGCCGAATTCCGCGACGCAGGGAACGCCGCCGAAATGCTGCGCCAGCCGCGGCGCCATCGTCGATTTGCCGGTACTCTCGGGACCGTGCAGGCAGATCGAGCGCGGCGGCGTCATGCCGGCACCGGGCGCAGCGCCGCACGTCGCCATCCGACGAGGCCGTAGACCGACAGGCCGAGCAGCACGACATACAGCGCACAGGTGAACCACAGCCCCTTGGCGGCGTACAGCGGCACGCTGGCGAGGTTGACCGCGATCCACACCCACCAGCTTTCGATCGCCCGCCGCGCCTGCATCACCTGCGCGGTGGCGGACGCGATCGCGATCCCCGCGTCCCACCACGGATAGGAGGCATCGGTATAGCGGTGCATCAGCATGCCCCAGGCGGCACAGCCCGCCGCGCCGCCCGCCAGCCACGCCAGCCGCGTCGCGGGATCGAGCCGCTCGACGACCACCTCGCCCGCCTCCGCGCGGCTGCGCGCCCAATTGGCCCAGCCGTACAGGTTGGCCGCGAAGAAGAAGCCCTGGAGCAAGGCGTCGCTGTACAGCCGCGCATCCGCGAATACCCAGGCATAGAGCGTCACCGCCACCAGCGCGACCGGGTAGTTCCAGACATGCCGCCCCGCGACCAGCGCGACGTTGACGACGACGAGCCCGGCGGCGACCGCTTCGACAGAGGCAGGCATGATGCTCACCGCATCGTGCCTAGGGCCTTGCGACGCGATTTCGCAAGCCCATGATTCCGGTGCTTGCATCCCCTCCGGGGCGTGGCTATAGGCGCGCCTCCAAGCACGGTCGGCCCCGAAAGGGACCCGTCGGCCGAACTCCGTCGGGGAGTAGCTCAGCCTGGTAGAGCACTGTCTTCGGGAGGCAGGGGCCGGAGGTTCGAATCCTCTCTTCCCGACCATTTCCATCGCTTCGGCGGCGGATTGCCTGGTATCCAGGAGCGGTGCCCGAACCGCTCCCAAGCGCCCGTAGCTCAGCTGGATAGAGCATCAGACTACGAATCTGAGGGTCGGACGTTCGAATCGTTCCGGGCGCGCCATTTTCCAACGAGTAACCGGGGCCGCAGCTTTGGTGGACAAGAGCTGGGGCGTCGCCCCCACGACGACGCCGTCCTTTCGCGTCCGGAGCAACGCCGGCCCCGACCAGCGCGCGGCCGAGCGGGCGCAGGCGCGCGAGGCGCGGGCCCGCGAGCATGCCGCCGCCACCGAACGGCGCCTGCAAGCGCGCACCGCCGATCGCGACGCGGATATCCGCGCACGCGAGGCGGCGCGGCTCGCGCGGCGCGAGGACGAGGAACGGCAGGCGCAGGGGGATCCGCATGCCGCCGCCGCACGGCGACGGCGCGGCTCGGGACGCAAGGACGTCGTGCGCGAACAGCGTGATACGCGTGGTTACGCGACGATCGTCGATGTCGGGCGGATGCGCGCGCTGGCGCAGCGGGGGGCGTCGATCGCGGGCCTCGCGGGCGCGTTCGGCATCACCGAGGCGGAGGTCGAGGCCGCGCTCGCCGGCGACTGAGCACCGGCGGACGATCGCGAAGGGCGGGCCGCGCGATCGGCCCCGCTCTCCGGCGTGCGGGATCAGGCGGCGCGGGCGAGGTCCGCGGTTGCGACGCGGTCGTTGGCGACGGCACGATCCGCACGGACCGACGGCACGGACACGCGCGCGGACAGGGCGTGCTGACGGCGATAGGATACGAGAGCGGCGATCAGGCTGAACACGATGATTTCTCCTGGGGAAAAGCGTTGCTGCAACGCAGCATTCGCACGCCATATGTTGCCGGGAGGTAAGTGCGGCAATTGCAATTTGGCGGCTGACGATTGCACCGCGCGCAATCGCGTCGGACGGCGATGACGACGGCGCCGGGGACGACACGATCTGCTTTCCGCCTCAATTCCCGCGGCTTGGCGCATTTACGGACAGGGATCGCTTGATCCGGGCGGCAAACGGAACGAAACGGGGCCATGGCCGACGACGACGTGCCCGTGCAGCGCAAGGTGATCCATGTCGACATGGACGCCTTCTTCGCATCGGTCGAACAGCGCGACGATCCCGCGCTGCGCGGACGTCCCGTCGCGGTCGGCGGCTCGCGCGCCCGCGGCGTGGTCGCCGCGGCGAGCTACGAGGCGCGGGCCTTCGGCGTCCGCAGCGCGATGCCGTCGGTCACCGCGATCCGGCGCTGTCCCGACCTCGTCTTCGTCCGCCCGCGGTTCGACGTGTACAGCGGCGTGTCGCGACAGATCCGCGCGATCTTCGCCGACTATACCGACGCGGTCGAACCCCTGTCGCTCGACGAGGCCTATCTCGACGTCACCGACGACCGCCGCGGACTGGGATCGGCGCGCGCGATCGCCGAGGAGATCCGGGCGCGCATCCGCGCCGACACCGGCCTCACCGCGTCCGCGGGCGTCAGCTACAACAAGTTCATCGCGAAACTCGCCTCCGACCAGAACAAGCCCGACGGCATCTGCGTCATTCCGCCGCACCGGGGCGCCGCCTTCGTCGCCTCGCTGCCGGTCAAGCGCTTCCACGGCGTCGGCCCCGTCACCGCCGGGCGCATGGAGCAACTGGGCATCCATACCGGCGCCGACCTGCGCGACCGGCCGCTCGCCTTTCTCCAGGCGCATTTCGGCTCCTATGCCGACTATCTGTACCGTGCGGCGCGCGGCGAGGATCACCGGCCGGTGCGCGCGCATCGCCAGTCGAAGTCGGTCGGGGCGGAACGGACGTTCGAAACCAACCTGACCGATGCCGCCGACCTGCACGCCGCGCTCGCCCGCGTCGCGGAGGCGGCATGGGTGCGGATCGACCGGTCGGGCACGCGGGGCCGCACCGTGACGCTGAAACTGCGCCACGCGGATTTCCGCACGATCACCCGCGCCCGCTCGCTCGCCACGCCGGTCGCGGATCAGGCGGCGTTCCTCGCGATCGGCGACGACCTGCTCGATGCGCAGCTCCCCGTGCCGGACGGCGTGCGCCTGCTCGGGCTGACGCTGTCCGGGATCGTCGGCGACGCGCCCGACGGCGACGACGCGCAGCCGAGCCTGCCGCTGTAGCGCGCAGCGGCGCGGGGGACCGCGATGGACGGTTGCGTCGCGCGGCGCTTTCCGGTACCGGCACGCGCTTCCACGCTCATGGCTGGATGCTTGCGGGAGGGCGTTCGCGCCCGTCTGGACCGCTAAACTTGAAACGAGAGTGACATGGCAAAAAAGATCACAGGTTACATCAACCTGCAGGTTCCTGCAGGCGACGCGAAGCCCGCGCCCCCGATCGGCCCGGCGCTGGGTCAGCGCGGCGTCAACATCATGGAATTCTGCAAGGCGTTCAACGCGCAGACGACCGACATGGACAAGGGCACGCCGCTGCCCACCAAGATCACCGTCTATGCCGACCGTTCGTTCTCGTTCGAGATCAAGACGCCGCCGGCTTCGTTCCTCATCAAGAAGGCCGCCGGCCTGAAGTCGGGCTCGAAGGAGCCGGGCAAGGTCGTCGCCGGCAAGATCGCGCGCAGCAAGCTCGCCGAGATCGCCCAGACCAAGATGAAGGACCTGAACGCCAACGACATCGAGGCTGCGACCAAGATCATCGAAGGCTCCGCCCGCGCGATGGGCCTCGAAGTGACGGAGGGCTGATAGCATGGCCAAGCTGACCAAGAAGCAGAAGACCAATGCGGTGAACCCGGAGACGCTGCACGGCGTCGACCAGGCGATCGCGATGGCCAAGCAGAACGCCACCGCCAAGTTCGACGAGACCATCGAGGTCGCGCTGAACCTGGGCGTCGATCCGCGCCACGCCGACCAGATGGTCCGCGGCGTCGTGACGCTGCCGGCCGGTACCGGCAAGACCGTCCGCGTCGGCGTGTTCGCCCGCGGCGCGAAGGCCGAGGAGGCGCTGGCCGCCGGTGCGGACGTCGTCGGTGCGGAAGACCTGATGGAAACCATCCAGGGTGGCACCATCGACTTCGATCGCTGCATCGCGACCCCGGACATGATGGGCGTCGTCGGTCGCCTCGGCAAGGTGCTGGGCCCCAAGGGCCTGATGCCGAACCCGAAGCTCGGCACCGTCACGATGAACGTGGCGGAGGCCGTCAAGGCCGCCAAGGGCGGTCAGGTCGAGTATCGCGTCGAGAAGGCCGGCATCATCCACTCGGGCATCGGCAAGGCGTCGTTCACGCAGGAAGACCTGCGTCGCAACTTCGACGCGCTGGTCGATGCGGTCGTGAAGGCCAAGCCGTCGGGCGCCAAGGGCAAGTATGTCCGCAAGGTCGCCGTCAGCTCGACGATGGGCCCGGGCATCCGCGTCGACACCGCCGAGGTCGCCGGCGCGTAAGCGTACCGGTCACACGGAAAGACGGAGAGGGCCGGGAGCGATCCCGGCCCTTTTCGTGTGGGAACGGGACGTTCCGGTAACCCGGCCCCGATCGATCGTCATGGCGAGCGCAGCGTCATAACCCCGGGGGTCCTGGTCCGGCTGGGGATTGCTACGCCGCGATCGCGATGACGGTGCGCGTCACCTCACTCCGGAAAATCGGCGCCCAGCGACTGGTCGCGACGGCCCTCGATCTCCGCCAGCCGTTCCCTGAGTTTGGCGGTCACCGCGTCGAAGCCGAACTTGCCCAGCACCAGATGGCGCGGCGGGTTGGGCTCCTCGGTCACCGCGATGATCGCCTCGCCCGCGCGCACCGGGTCGCCGGGCTGCTCGCCGCTATAGCCCTTCGTGCTGTCCAGCCGCGCGCCGGCGGTGTCGGCATAGTCGACGATCGTCACCGGCGTCTGCTGCAACGACCGGCCGGCCCAGTCGGTGCGGAACGGGCCGGGCTCGACGCAGGTCACCGCGATGCCGAGCGGCCCGACCTCCGCGGCAAGGCTGTCGGACCAGCCCTCGACCGCATGTTTGGACGCCGCATAATAGCCCGATCCGGGAAAACCGACGAGCCCGGCGACCGAGGTGAAGTTGACGATATGCCCCTGCCGCCGCGTGCGCATGCCGGGCAGGACGGCACGGGTGAGCGCGAACAGGCCGAAGACGTTGGTGTCGAATTGCGCGCGGATGGCATCCTCCTGCCCTTCCTCCACGCTCGCCTGATAGCCGTAGCCGGCATTGTTGACGAGCACGTCGATCCGCCCGAACCGGTCCTCCGCAGCGGCGACCGCTGCTGATATGTCGTGGCCGTCGGTCACGTCCAGCGCGAGCGCCAGCGCGCGATCCCCACGCCCCTCGACCAGATCGGCGACCCGCGCCGCGTCACGCGCGGTCACCACCGCCCGCCAGCCGCGATCGAGCACCAGCCGCGCAAGGTCGCGACCGAAGCCGGTGGAACAGCCGGTGATGAACCACACGGGCGAATCGGGAAGCGTCATGTCGGGGAACCTCGGCGGAAAGCGGATGTCAGGCGGCAATGCCGTACCCGCCCTTCCGGTTCCCCCGCGCCCCCGCTATCGCATCCCGCCGTCGGTGGAGCGGGCGGCGCTGCCGTCGAGATGCGCGCCGATGACCGCGAACGGGCGCGACAGCACGCCGCTCACCTCGCTCGCCAGGATCAGCGCGACGGCAACGACGACGGCGATCGCCACCGCGAACTGGAACGCCCGCGCGAAGCGGCGGCTGCCGGCCTCGCGGTCCGCGATCGAGACGCTCGGCCGGTCGGCATTGCGCCGGTCCGTGCCGCTGCGGGTGTCGGGCTTGTGCGCGGGCGGACGCGCGGCGACGATCCCGTCGATATCGATCCGGTCCTGTGTCCGGATGCCGAAATACAGCCCCTTCTGCCAGACGACGCGCCCGACGATGACGTGATGGATGCGGCGGATCTCGACGATGGTGCCGGTGCGGCATTCGGTTTCGCTGGTCGCAAGCAGGCCGCGCGACGACATGTTGTGGATCGTCACGTCGCCCCAGTCGGCGCCGCACCGCATGCGGGCGCGGACCAGAACCTTGCGGCGCGGTTCGCGCTGCCTCACCGGCGGCGACCGAAGCGCGCGGGACGCGGGACAGGGACGGCGGCGTTCATTCCGTCATCCCTGCCCCACCGATCTTTAACGGGAAGTAACCAACCCGTTCCGGCTCGAAAACAATCGTCGAGATCGGACGCAGCGCCTAAAGCCCGACGATCCCGCCGTCCGTCTTGGTGATGACGATCGTCGCCGACCGCGGCCGGCCGGTGCCGCTGCCGGTCGCCTGGCTCTGCGGCCAGTTGCTGGTGATGTTGGCCGGGCCGCCGCCTTCGCCGGGGTGCTGGATGTTGACGAACAGCGTCCGGCCATCCGGGGTCGAATCGATGCCGGTGATCTCGCACTGCTTCGGCCCGACGAGGAACCGCTTCAGCGCCGCGCCCGGCGCCTTGCCGATCCGCGTCGCCTGCGATCCGGCCACACCGTTGAGGCTGTTGGTGATCGTCCGCGTGCCGCCGTCGCCGACGCTGCCGGGGATCGCCGCCAGCATCATGCAATTGGTGACATCGGTATAGGCGCCGTCGTCGGTCTGGATCCACAGCAGCGGCGTCCCCTGCCCCGCGACGTTGGTCGGCCGCGCGAACCACAGGCCGTCCGGCGACGAGAAGTCGTTGGTGTCGTCGAGGTTCGACAGGTTGATGTTCGCGGGGTTGAGGTCGCTGCCCGCACCGAAGGCGTAGATGTCCCAGGTGAAGGTCGTCGCCTCGCTGCTGTCCCCCGCCTCGCGCAGGCGGAAGACGTGGCCGTTGGCATTGCCGTTGGTCGCGCCGCCGGTGATCCTGGGATCGCTGTACGCGCGCGGATTGGCGGCGTCGGTGGTGGCGACGGTGCGCGACGAATTGTTGGTCAGCGTCAGGTACATCTCGCCGCTGACCGGATTGACCGCGGTCCATTCCGGACGATCCATCCGCGTCGCGCCCAAAGCGTCGCCCGCGAGGCGGGCGTGGGTGAGCACGTCGGCCTGGTCGACGAAGGCATAGGCCGCGTTCGCGCCGGTCAGCGGCGCCGCGCCGAAGGTCAGCGGTAGCCACTGGCCGCTGCCGTCGGCATTCATCCTCGCCACGTACAGCGTTCCGCCGTCGAGATATTTGTCGCCGATCGACAGGCGATTGGCGGCGCCGGCATCCGCGGCCGACCACGGCGTCGCGGACACGAACTTGTAGACATATTCGTTCTGCGCATCGTCGCCCATATAGAAGGCGGGGCGGACGCCCGCGACCATCCGGCCGGGCACGACGCCTTCGTGGTTCATGCGGCCGAGCGCGGTGCGCTTGCGCGGGGTAGACGCGGGATCGAACGGATCGATCTCGACGATCCAGCCATACTGGTTGGGCTCGTTGCGGAAATCGCCCGTGCCGCTGGCGGGCTGCGCCGGGTCGAGCGTCGCGTTGAACTTGGCGATGCGGGTATCGCCAGCCACCGGCGCCGGCGCGGTCGCCCAGACGTAATTGCCCTTGCGCAGCGTGTCGCCGCTGCCCATGCCGAGGCCGTAGCGGTTGAACGCGACGACCGAGCGGGCCCCCAGCGCGCTGGTCCGGCGCGCATTGTCACCCGCCTCGCGCCGGTAATAGCCGGCCCAGTTTTCCTCCGCGGTGCAATAGGTCATCCACGGCATCGTGCCGTTGGCGCAATTGTTGATCGTGCCGCGACCCGCGCGGCCGGTCGGCGAGAAGGCGGTGAACAGCAAGGCGCTGCCCGCGACCGGTCCGGAAAAGGTGGTCGGCGTGAACGGCGTGATGCGACGGTTGAGGCCGCTGGTCGGCACGTAGGACCAGCCGCTCGTGCTGCGCGCGATCTCGATGACGCTGACGCCGTGCGCCTCGATTTCCTTCAACGCCTCGGCGGTCGGGCGCGGGCCGTCGGCGAGGTTGGTCGGGCCGTTGGGGTGCAGGTAGCTTTCGGTGATGTTCTCGTGGTTCATCACCAGCAGGCCGCGCGTGCTGTTGGTCGCGTCCGGCGCGGTGCCGCTCGCGGCGAGGCCGAAGAAGCTCATGCCGTCGTGATGGTCGCCCGCCCGCGCCGAAAAGGTCGTGTCGGTGCCGTCGTTGGCGAAGGCGCCGACGCTGGCGTTGATCGGATCGCCCAGGCGATAGAGCACGGTCACCTGATAGCCGGCGGGCACCGCGACGACATCGGCCAGGCTCTTGGGCACGGCCGTGAAGTCCAGCGTCGCGGGCGCGACGGTGACGGTCGTGTCGGCGACCGAGCGGATGCCGTCGCTCGACGTGCTGGTGAACTGGAAGCCGAGCGGGGTGGCGGCGGTGACCGCCGGCGCGGTGAACGTCGCGGTCGACGACGCGGCGTTGGCCAGCGACACGATCGGGCCGCTGGTCTGCGTCCAGCCGGTCGAGGCGGCGGTGCCGCTCGTCACCGTCCCGCTCAACGTCACGGTCTTGCCCGCCGACGTCGTGATCGCACCCCCCGCCGACACCGTCGTGGCACGGCGATCGTCGTCCTTGTCGCACCCGGCGAGCAGCCCCGCGCCGAACACCGCCGTGGTCATCGCGGACAGGCCGCCGCGCAGCGTCTGGCGGCGCGAGTAGCGCGACGCGATCAGGTCCGCGATATGCGGATTCGCGCTGCGGTTGGTGTCGATATCGCCATCGTCATAACCGATCGTCGGCTGGTTCGGCATCGTCATGGAAGTCCCCCCGGGTCGTGCGGCACCGGCCGCCGTGGCCGACGCTTTGCCGGGCAAAAGCGGCAAACCGGTTGCGGGCGGATGACGGCGGGATGAAGCCCGGATGACGGATCAGAGACACGCCGCCCCCTTGCGCGTCTGCGGGCCTGCACGCCGAACGGGGGTTTGACTTATCGTCGCGGTCCGCTATGTGCGCGGCCTTGCCGGCGGGTCCGCCCGCCGTGCATCCGTCCGAGACAGCAGGTGCCGTGGAATATGCCGCGGCTTAATGTCCTGCCGAGACGGGGACAGGAATTCACGATCCGCACCGCGACACGATCGCGCGCGGGTCTGCCGCCCTTCACGGGTGCCTTCCCCATCGCTGGACAACCCCGGCGGGGTTTTCCCCACCGGTTTGTAACCGGGGCGATCGTTCGCGATCGTCTCAAAACGTGGAGAATGGCATGGATCGTGCTCAAAAGGCCGCGGCCGTTGCCGAGTTGAATCGCACCTTTTCCGAGGTCGGCGTGGTCGTCGTGACCCGCAACAACGGAATGACGGTTGCCCAGTCCACGCGACTGCGCAACGCGATGCGTGATGCCGGCGCGACCTACAAGGTCTCGAAGAACAAGCTTGCCAAGATCGCACTGGATGGCACCGACTATGGCTCGGTGGGCGACATGCTCACCGGTCCCGTCGGCCTCGCCACCTCTGTCGACCCGGTCGCCGCAGCGAAGGTTGCGGTCGAATTCGCGAAGACGAACGACAAGTTCGAAATCGTGGGCGGTGCGATGGGTGCGACCCCTCTCGACCTCGCCGGCGTGCAAGCGCTCGCGACCCTGCCCTCGCTGGATGAACTCCGGGCGAAGATCGTGGGCCTCATCGTTGCTCCGGCGACGAAGCTCGCGACCATCACCCAGGCTCCCGCGGCGCAGATCGCGCGTGTGCTGTCGGCCTATGCCGAGAAGGAAGCCGCCTGAATTTCAGGCGCTTTTGGACAAGCGAATTTCAACTGACACTTTGGGGCGCCTGCCCCGACATATGAAGGAAGTACCATGGCAGACCTGAACGCGCTCGTTGAGAGCCTGAGCGAACTGACCGTCCTCGAGGCAGCCGAGCTGTCGAAGATGCTCGAAGAGAAGTGGGGCGTTTCGGCCGCGGCAGCGGTCGCAGCACCGGCAGCCGGCGGTGGCGCAGCCGCTCCGGCCGCAGAAGAGAAGACCGAATTCGACGTCATCCTGACCGGCGACGGTGGCAAGAAGATCAACGTCATCAAGGAAGTCCGCGCGATCACCGGCCTGGGCCTGACCGAAGCGAAGGCTCTCGTCGAGGGCGCGCCGAAGGCCGTCAAGGAAGGCGTGAACAAGGACGAGGCCGAGAAGGTCAAGAAGCAGCTCGAAGACGCCGGCGCGACCGTCGAGCTGAAGTAAGCCGCAGCGGCAAGGGCGGACGGCACGCTGTCCGCCCTCGCCGCAAGGCCGGCCGGCGGCATCCGTGCCGTCCGACGTCAGGCGCCTTGCGCATGATCGTCCCGTCCGGCCGATGCGACATGGAACAGGGCGGCCCCCGCAAGGAGGCCGCCCTTTTTCCGTCGCGTGCCGAACCGCCGTCGACGGTCACGGCAGGGCCAGCGCCGGCGTCGTCCTGCGCTGCATCATGAGCGCCGCCCGCTCGGTCGCCTGCCGCGTATCCCCCGCCAGCTTCTTCACCTCCGCCGCCACGACGGCGAAGCCCCGGCCCGCCTCGCCCGCGCGCACCGCCTCGATCGCGGCGTTGAGTGCCAGCAGCCGCGTCTGCGTCGCGATCTGGCCGATCGCCGCGACGATCACACCCAGCTGTTCCATCGTGTCGTTCAGCTCGGACGCCTGCCGCTCGAGCACCGCCTGAAATCGCTGCCCTTCGGTCAGCCGCTCGGCGACGTCCCGCTCCAGCAGCACCTGCTGCGTGACGTCGCTGGCGATCTTCAGGATCTTGCGCGGCCGGCCATCGGCGCCGATCACCGGATTGTACGTCGCCTGCAGCCAGACGTCGGCGCCGGCCCGCGTCCGGCGTCGATACAGTCCGCCGTCGAACTCGCCCGCGCCGAGGCGGCGCCAGAAGGCCGCATATTCGGCGGATGCGGCATGGTCGGGGGTGCAGAAGATGCGGTGGTGGCGCCCGACGACCTCGTCGACCTCATATCCCATCAGCGCGAGGAAATTGGAATTGGCGTCGAGGATGGTGCCATCGACCGCGAAGGCGACGACCGCCTGGCTGCGATCCACCGCCGCCAGCCGCGCGGCACGCTCGCCATCGTCCTCCCGGATCGCGGTGACGTCGGTCGCGATCGCGACGACGCTCGTCACCACGCCGTCACCGTCGGGCACGGGCGTATAGCTCGCCTGCACCCGCAGGGGCCGCCCGCCAGCCGTGATGCACGTGGCTTCGCCGGTCCTTGCCTCCCCCCGCCGCAGCGCGTCCCAGAATGCGGCATAGGCCTGTGTCTCGCACTCCGCCGGCAGGCAGAAGAGGCGGTGGTGCCGCCCCAGGATCGCATCGAGCGGATAGTCCATCAGCGCGCAGAAGCAGGGGTTTGCCCAGACGATGCGGCCATCGGGCGCGAACTCGACGACCGCCGCCGACCGGCACACCGCCCGCCACACCGCGTCACCCTGCCCGTTCCGCTGCATCTTCCCCTCCGTTAGGACGGGAATGGACCTAGCCGCTCAGGGTAAACAAATGCCTGCGCCTCGATACGCCGGTCAGCGATCGATCGCCGTCCCGTAGCCGCGGACGGCCAGTCCGTCGAACATCCGCGGCGGCTGGTCGAGCCACAGCGGCGCGAGCTTGGCGCTGTCGACCCGCTCGACCCCGACCGCAAAGGCGCGCGCGGTCTGTCCGCCGCCGCCGTCCGTGTCGTACAGCGCATTGACGGTCACGACCGGCACGAACATGGCGCGTCCGGCCACGGCGAGCGGGTCGATCTCGCCGCGCGGCAGCGCCGCGACGATGCGCAGACGCCGCTCCTCCCCCGGCTGGAGACCGAACGGCGGCGTCGCCGGACGCGCGACCGGTGCGGCGAAGAGTGCGGCAGTCGTCGTTTCCTGTCCCGCCGCCGCACCGATCAGGGCGCAGCCGATGCGGATCCCGGTGGCGGCATGCGTCCCGGTGTTGCGGACCACGAGTTCCGCCTCGACCGTCGCGCTCAGCAGGTTGAGCCCCGCCCGCCGCGGCAGCAGGTCGAGCGCCAGCCGTGCGCGATCGGGCAAGGCGACCGACGACACCGGCGCCGGCGATGGCGGGACAACCGCGGGCGCAGCCATGACCGGGGGTGCCTCAATGCTTTCGGGGTCGGGGCCCCCGGCACGCCGACGGCGGAGCCACACCGCGGCCGCCGCAACGACGGCCAGTACCGCCGCACCGACGATCCACCAGCCGACGCCGGGCGCTGCCCCCTCCGCCGTCGCGGCGACGGGGGGCGACGCGGGCGCCGGGGTCGACGCCGGCGCGGGCGTCGGGACGGGCGTGGGAGCGGGCGTCGGCGCGACCGGGGGGGCCGCCCTCGCCGCCGGCGTCGCGGCGGTCGTCGGCGCGGGCGCACGCGGCGTGGCGGTCGAGACCGGCCGCGGCGCCGGGGTGCGCGTCGGTAGCGGTGCGGGCGTCGCGACGGGCGCCGGCCCGACCGCCGGCCCGGTGGCTGGCGCCGGCGTGGGCGTGGGCGTGGGCGTGGGCGCAGGTGTGGGCGTGGGCGTGGGCGTGGGCGTGGGCCGCGACGATGGCAGGCTGAAGCCCTCCAGCCCCGGGATCGTCTGCGGCGGGGTCGTGCCCGTCGTCTGCGCCGACGACGGAGCCGACGGCGCGACCACGACGGCGGCCAGAATGGCGATCGCGCGAACCCGCGCGCGCCGCTTGATGTGCATGGACCCTGTTCTCACCCGGAAGCCTTGCCCGCTCCTTAGTGAACCGCGCACGACCGCCACCTCCACTGCGACGAACCGCCCCCGGCCGACGGCGGACCGATCGGAGCACCCCGATGGAGCGGTGTTGGACGCATGCCCTTTGACACCGTCCTACAGCGCGCCTATATCCGCCTCTCACCACAGCTTTCGGGACATGACGCGCCGTCGCGCAGCGCATCGTACGAATGGGAAGCTGCGGTCATGGACGCCGAAGGCCGACGCAAGGTTTGCGATCGGCTTTTTTGCGTCCCGCCTCGCGTCCCGTCCGGAGGCTTCCGGACAGACATTCGGCTGATCCAGCCACGACTGAGGACAGATAACGCTCATGGCCACCAAGGCGATCCAGGGCAGCACCGCCAAGCGGCGCATCCGCAAGATCTTCGGGGACATCCACGAAGTCATCCAGATGCCGAACCTGATCGAGGTTCAGCGCGAGAGCTACGAGCAGTTCCTGCGCTCGGACAAGAGCACCGGCCATGTGTCGGGGCTGGAAAAGACGCTGCGCAGCGTCTTCCCGATCCAGGATTTCGCCGGCACCGCCTATCTCGACTTCGACGATTACGTACTGGAGCCGCCGAAGTTCGACGTCGAGGAATGCCGCCAGCGCGGCATCACCTACGCGGCGCCGATGCGCGTCACGCTGCGCCTGACCGCGTTCGAGGTCGATCCCGATACCGAGGCCAAGTCGGTCATCGATATCAAGGAGCAGGACGTCTACATGGGCGACATGCCGCTCATGACCGAGAACGGCACCTTCTTCATCAACGGCACCGAGCGCGTCATCGTCAGCCAGATGCACCGGTCGCCGGGCGTCCTGTTCGACCACGATCGCGGCAAGACCCACGCCAGCGGCAAGTATCTGTTCGCCGCGCGCGTCATCCCCTATCGCGGGTCGTGGCTCGATTTCGAGTTCGACGCCAAGGACATCGTCAACGTCCGCATCGACCGCAAGCGCAAGCTGCCGGTGACGGCGCTGCTCTACGCGCTCGGCATGACGAGCGAGGACATCCTCAACCACTTCTACAACCGCGTCACCTACGTCCGCGGCCAGGGCGGCTGGATCATCCCGTTCGCGGCCGAGAACTGGCGCGGCGTGAAGCCGCTGTTCGACATCGTCGACGCATCGAGCGGTGAAGTCGTTTTCGCCGCGCAGCAGAAGATCAGCCCGCGCGCCGCCAACAAGGCGGCCAAGGACGGCCTGACCCAGCTGCTGATCCCGACCGAGGAAATCTTCGGCCGCTATTCGGCCTATGACCTCATCAACGAGACGACGGGCGAGATCTACGTCGAGGCCGGTGACGAGATCGGCCAGGAGAACCTGGAAGCGCTCGACAAGGCGGGCATCGACACGATCGAGCTGCTCGACATCGACCATGTCTCGACCGGCGCGTGGATCCGCAACACGCTGAAGGTCGACAAGGCCGAGGAGCGCGAGCAGGCGCTGTCCGACATCTACCGCGTGATGCGCCCCGGCGAGCCGCCGACGCTGGAGACGGCGGAGGCGCTGTTCTCGGGCCTGTTCTTCGACCCGGACCGCTACGACCTGTCGGCGGTGGGCCGCGTCAAGCTCAACATGCGCCTCGACCTCGATGCCGAGGACACGGTGACCACGCTGCGCACCGAGGACATCCTCGCCGTCATCAAGACGCTGGTCGGCCTGAAGGACGGCAAGGGCGAGATCGACGACATCGACAACCTCGGCAACCGTCGTGTCCGGTCGGTCGGCGAGCTGCTGGAGAACCAGTATCGCGTCGGCCTGCTGCGCATGGAGCGCGCGGTGAAGGAGCGCATGTCCTCTGTCGACGTGTCGACAGTGATGCCGAACGACCTCATCAACGCCAAGCCCGCGGTCGCCGCGGTGCGTGAATTCTTCGGCTCGTCGCAGCTGTCGCAGTTCATGGACCAGACCAACCCGCTGTCCGAAGTGACGCACAAGCGCCGCGTCTCGGCGCTCGGGCCGGGCGGCCTGACGCGCGAGCGCGCGGGCTTCGAGGTCCGCGACGTCCATCCGACGCATTACGGCCGCATCTGTCCGATCGAAACGCCGGAAGGCCCGAACATCGGCCTCATCAACTCGCTCGCCAGCTTCAGCCGCGTCAACAAGTACGGGTTCATCGAGACGCCGTACCGCAAGGTCGTCGACCACAAGGTCACCGACGACGTCGTCTATTTGTCGGCGATGGAAGAGGCGAAGCACACGATCGCGCAGGCGTCGGCCGAACTGGGCGACGACAAGAGCTTCAGCGAGGAGCTGGTTTCGTCGCGTCAGGCGGGCGAGTTCCTGATGGCGCTGCCCGACAACGTCACGCTGATGGACGTCAGCCCCAAGCAGCTCGTCTCGGTCGCGGCATCGCTCATTCCATTCCTGGAAAACGATGACGCCAACCGCGCGCTGATGGGTTCGAACATGCAGCGCCAGGCGGTGCCGCTCGTCCGCGCCGAGGCGCCGTTCGTCGGCACCGGCATGGAAGAGACGGTCGCCCGCGATTCGGGTGCGGCGATCTCGGCCAAGCGCGCCGGCATCGTCGACCAGGTCGATGCGTCGCGTATCGTCGTGCGCGCGACCGGCGAGGTCGATTCGGCCAAGTCGGGCGTCGACATCTACACGCTGATGAAGTTCCAGCGCTCGAACCAGTCGACCTGCATCAACCAGCGTCCGCTGGTGAAGGTGGGCGACGTGGTCAACGCCGGCGACGTGATCGCCGACGGCCCCTCGACCGAGTTCGGCGAGCTGGCGCTGGGCCGCAACGCGCTCGTCGCGTTCATGCCCTGGAACGGCTATAACTACGAGGATTCGATCCTCATCAGCGAGCGGATCGTCAAGGACGACGTGTTCACGTCGATCCACATCGACGAGTTCGAGGTGATGGCCCGCGACACCAAGCTCGGGCCGGAGGACATCACCCGCGACATCCCGAACGTCGGCGAGGAAGCGCTGCGCAACCTCGACGAGGCGGGCATCGTCTATGTCGGGGCCGAGGTCGAGCCGGGCGATATTCTGGTCGGCAAGATCACGCCGAAGGGCGAAAGCCCGATGACGCCGGAGGAGAAGCTGCTTCGCGCCATCTTCGGCGAGAAGGCGTCGGACGTGCGCGACACCTCGCTGCGCCTGCCGCCGGGCGTTGCCGGCACGATCGTCGACGTCCGCGTCTTCAATCGCCACGGCATCGACAAGGACGAGCGCGCGATGGCGATCGAGCGCGAGGAGATCGAGCGCCTGAAGAAGGACTCGGACGACGAGCGCACGATTCTCAACCGCGCGACATGGTCGCGCCTGCGCGAGATGCTGCTCGATCAGGTTGCCACTGCCGTTCCGAAGGGCCTGAAGAAGGGCTCGGCGATCGACATGGACCTGCTCGACAGCGTCGACCGCCACGAATGGTGGAAGTTCGCGGTGCAGGACGACAAGGTCCAGGCCGACCTCGAAGCCGTCAAGCAGCAGTATGACGAAGCGGCCAAGCGGATCACGGACAAGTTCCACGACCGTCGCGAGAAGCTGGAGCGGGGCGACGAGCTGCCGCCGGGCGTGCTCAAGATGGTCAAGGTCTTCGTCGCGGTGAAGCGCAAGCTGCAGCCGGGCGACAAGATGGCCGGCCGTCACGGGAACAAGGGCGTCATCAGCCGCATCCTGCCGGCGGAGGACATGCCGTTCCTCGCCGACGGGACGCCGGTCGACCTCGTCCTCAACCCGCTGGGCGTGCCGAGCCGGATGAACGTCGGCCAGATCTTCGAAACCCACCTCGGCTGGGCCGCCCGCAATCTGGGCATGCAGGTCGCGGCGGCGCTCGACGACTGGCGCGAGGCCAATCCGGACGCCAAGGCGGGCGAGATGCCCGATGCGGTCAAGGAGCGGCTGGTCGAGGTCTATGGCGATCATTATGCCGAGGACATCCAGAGCCGCGACCCCGAGGAGATCGTCGAGCTGGTGCACAACATCCGCACCGGCATCCCGATGGGCACGCCCGTGTTCGACGGCGCGCGCGAAAGCGACGTGTCGGCGATGCTGGAGCTGGCTGGCCTCGACACGTCGGGTCAGTCGGAGCTGTTCGACGGACGGACGGGCGACAAGTTCGACCGCAAGGTGACCGTGGGCATCATCTACATGCTCAAGCTGCACCATCTCGTGGACGACAAGATCCACGCGCGGTCGATCGGGCCGTACAGCCTCGTCACCCAGCAGCCGCTGGGCGGCAAGGCGCAGTTCGGCGGACAGCGCTTCGGCGAGATGGAGGTCTGGGCGCTCCAGGCCTATGGCGCGGCGTATACCTTGCAGGAAATGCTGACGGTGAAGTCGGACGACGTCGTCGGCCGCACCAAGGTCTACGAGGCGATCGTCAAGGGCGACGACACGTTCGAGGCCGGCATTCCGGAGAGCTTCAACGTGCTCGTCAAGGAAATGCGCAGCCTGGGTCTCAACGTCGACCTCAAGACCATGCAGGACGTGGACGACGAGGGCGGCATCGCGATCGCCGCGGAGTGACCTCAAGTCCCCTCTCCCCCTGTGGGAGAGGGGCAAGCCGCGGAACGCGGCGCGGGGTGAGGGGCAGTGCGGAACGGCAGCCGCATCGCTTCCCCCTCACCTTCCCACTGCCTCCGGCAGCGGGCCCCTTCCTCTCCCACAAGGGGAGAGGAGACAGAGATTTTAAGAGGACAGGTTCATGAACGAACTGACCAACTTCGCGAACCCGATCGCAAAGCCCGAGACCTTCGACCAGATCCAGATCGGCATCGCATCGCCCGACAAGATCCGTTCGTGGTCGTTCGGCGAGATCAAGAAGCCCGAAACCATCAACTACCGCACGTTCAAGCCCGAGCGTGACGGCCTGTTCTGCGCGCGCATCTTCGGTCCGATCAAGGATTACGAGTGCCTGTGCGGCAAGTACAAGCGCATGAAGTACAAGGGCATCGTCTGCGAAAAGTGCGGCGTCGAGGTCACGGTGTCGAAGGTCCGCCGCGAGCGGATGGGCCATATCGAGCTCGCCGCCCCCGTCGCGCACATCTGGTTCCTGAAGTCGCTCCCCTCGCGCATCGGCCTGCTGCTCGACATGCAGCTGAAGCAGCTCGAGCGCGTGCTGTATTTCGAGGCGTATATCGTCATCGAGCCGGGCCTGACCCCGCTCGAGAAGTTCCAGCTGATGACCGAGGACGAGCTCCTCGAGGCGCAAGACCAGTACGGTGAGGACGCGTTCTCGGCCGGCATCGGCGCCGAGGCCGTGCGCATCATGCTCGAAAGCCTCGACCTCGAAGGCGAGAAGGTCGCGCTGCTCGAAGAGCTGGCGACGACCAAATCGGAGCTGAAGCCCAAGAAGATCATCAAGCGGCTGAAGGTCGTCGAGAGCTTCCTCGAATCGGGCAACCGTCCCGAGTGGATGATCCTCGAGGTCGTGCCGGTCATCCCGCCCGAACTGCGCCCGCTGGTGCCGCTGGACGGCGGCCGCTTCGCGACGTCGGACCTCAACGACCTGTACCGGCGCGTCATCAACCGCAACAACCGCCTGAAGCGGCTGATGGAGCTGCGCGCGCCGGATATCATCGTCCGCAACGAGAAGCGCATGCTGCAGGAAGCGGTCGACGCTTTGTTCGACAACGGTCGCCGCGGCCGCACGATCACCGGCGCGAACAAGCGTCCGCTGAAGTCGCTCAGCGACATGCTGAAGGGCAAGCAGGGCCGCTTCCGCCAGAATCTGCTCGGCAAGCGCGTCGACTATTCGGGCCGCTCGGTCATCGTCACCGGTCCCGAGCTGAAGCTGCACCAGTGCGGCCTGCCCAAGAAGATGGCGCTCGAACTGTTCAAGCCGTTCATCTACGCGCGGCTCGATGCCAAGGGTCTGTCGATGACCCTGAAGCAGGCGAAGAAGTGGGTCGAGAAGGAGCGCAAGGAAGTCTGGGACATCCTGGACGAGGTGATCCGCGAGCATCCGGTGATGCTCAACCGCGCGCCGACGCTCCACCGCCTCGGCATCCAGGCGTTCGAGCCGGTACTGATCGAGGGCAAGGCGATTCAGCTGCATCCGCTGGTCTGCTCCGCGTTCAACGCCGACTTCGACGGCGACCAGATGGCCGTCCACGTTCCGCTGAGCCTCGAGGCGCAGCTGGAAGCGCGCGTCCTGATGATGTCGACCAACAACATCCTGTCGCCGGCGAACGGCAAGCCGATCATCGTGCCGTCGCAGGACATGGTGCTGGGCCTGTACTATCTGTCGATGCTGAAGGAAGGCGAGCCCGGCGAGGGCATGCTGCTCGGCGACATGGCGGAGGTGCATCAGGCGCTCGAAGCCAAGGCGGTGACGCTGCATACCAAGATCATCAGCCGCGTCCCGCAGACCGATGAGAACGGCAAGCAGTACCTCAAGCGCTACGAGACGACCCCGGGCCGCATGCTCCTCGGCGAGACGCTGCCGAAGTCGTCGAAGGTGCCGTTCGAGACGGTCAACCGCCTGCTGACTAAGAAGGACGTCGGCGACGTGATCGACGAGGTCTATCGTCACACCGGCCAGAAGGAGACGGTGCTGTTCGCCGACGCGATCATGGCGCTGGGCTTCCGCCACGCGTTCCGTGCCGGCATCTCGTTCGGCAAGGACGACATGATCATTGCGCCCGACAAGGACGCGCTGGTCGACGAGACGCGCGATCAGGTGAAGGACTTCGAGCAGCAGTATCAGGACGGCCTGATTACGCAGCAGGAGAAGTACAACAAGGTGATCGACGCCTGGAGCCGTTGCGGCGACCAAGTCGCGAACTCGATGATGAACGAGATCAAGGCCGTCCGTCACTATGAGGACGGGCCGAACAAGGGCCGCGAGAAGGACATCAACTCGATTTACATGATGGCGCACTCCGGTGCGCGTGGTTCGCAGGCGCAGATCAAGCAGCTTGCAGGCATGCGCGGGCTGATGGCCAAGCCGTCGGGCGAGATCATCGAGACCCCGATCATCTCGAACTTCAAGGAAGGCCTGACCGTCCTCGAATATTTCAACTCCACCCACGGCGCCCGCAAGGGCCTCGCGGACACGGCGTTGAAGACCGCGAACTCGGGCTACCTCACCCGCCGCCTCGTCGACGTGTCGCAGGATTGCGTCATCGTCGAGGAGGATTGCGGCACCGAGCGCGCGCTGGAGATGAAGGCGATCGTGCAGGGCGGTTCGACGATCGCCTCGCTCGGCGAGCGCATCCTCGGCCGCACCACGGCAGAGGACGTCGTCGACGCCAAGACGGGCGAGGTCATCATCCCGACGGGCACGCTGCTCGACGAGGCGATGATCGTGCAGATCGAGAAGATCGGCATCCAGGGGATGAAGATCCGCTCGCCGCTGGTCTGCGAGAGCAAGATCGGCGTCTGCGGCAAGTGCTACGGGCGCGACCTCGCCCGCGGCACGCCGGTCAACATCGGCGAGGCGGTCGGCGTGATCGCGGCGCAGTCGATCGGTGAGCCGGGTACGCAGCTGACGATGCGCACGTTCCACATCGGCGGCGCGGCGCAGCTCAACGAGCAGTCGAACCTCGAGGCGCCGGTCGACGGCACCGCGGTGTTCAAGGACCTGCGCCTGATCGTCGACCAGCGTGGCCGTCGCGTGACGCTGTCGCGTTCGGGTGAGATCGTGATCGTCGACATGGACGGCCGCGAACTTTCGACGCACCGCATCCCCTACGGCGCCTACGTGCTGTTCGACGATGGTCACATGCTGACCAAGGGTGATCGCATGGCCGAATGGGATCCGTTCACCATGCCGGTCATCACCGAGAATTCGGGCATCGTGAAGTACGTCGACCTGACGGAGGGCGAGACGCTCACCGAACAGACCGACGAGGCGACCGGTATCGCGCAGCGCGTCGTGATCGAATATCGCACCTCGACCAAGTCGAAGGAGGATCTGCGTCCGCGCCTGACCCTCACCACGACCGAGGACGGCGAGGCGGCGCGCTACATGCTGGCGGCGGGCGCGGTGCTCTCGGTGGACGACAATGCGCAGGTGCAGGCCGGCGACGTGCTGGCCCGCGTCAGCCGCGAATCGGCGAAGACGCGCGACATCACCGGTGGTCTGCCGCGCGTCGCCGAACTGTTCGAGGCGCGCATCCCCAAGGAAGCGGCGATCATCGCCAAGGTTTCCGGCCGGGTCGTGTTCGGCAAGGACTATAAGGCGAAGCGCAAGATCGGCATCCAGCCGGAGGACGGCGGCGACGTCGTCGAGTATCTGGTGCCGAAGTCGAAGGTGATCGACGTTCAGGAAGGCGACTACGTCAAGCGTGGCGACAACCTGATCGGCGGTTCGCCGAACCCGCACGACATCCTGGAAACGATGGGGATCGAGCCGCTGGCGGAATATCTCGTCAGCGAAATCCAGGAAGTCTATCGACTGCAGGGCGTGAAGATCAACGACAAGCACATCGAGACGATCGTTCGTCAGATGCTGCAGAAGGTCGAGATCACCGACGGCGGCGACACCACGCTGCTGAAGGGCGAGCAGGTCGATCGCGAGGAAATGGACGCGACCAACGAGAAGCTGGAGAAGAACCAGCAGCCCGCGCACGGCAAGCCTGTCCTGCTCGGCATCACCAAGGCGTCGTTGCAGACCCGCAGCTTCATCTCGGCGGCGTCGTTCCAGGAAACCACCCGCGTCCTCACCGAGGCGGCGGTCCAGGGCAAGCAGGACACGCTGATGGGCCTCAAGGAGAACGTGATCGTCGGTCGCCTGATCCCGGCGGGCACCGGCGCGGGCATGAACCGCCTGCGCGTCGCGGCCTCCAGCCGCGATGCGGCGCTCCGCGCACAGCAGCGTTCGCTCGCTGCGGCGATCGTCGCACCGGCCTCGGCCGCGGAACTGCGCGCCGCCGAGGCGCAGCGGTCGAAGCGGGAGGACGCCGGCACGGGTCCCGACCCGCTCGCCGAGGTCACGCCTTCGGGCGACGGCAGCGACGAGGCCGCGGGCGAGTATCTGAACCAGGAGTGATCCCGGTTCGGGTCACGGCCTGAACGACACGAACAGCCGCCGTCCGGGGAACCGGGCGGCGGTTTTTCGTTGGTGGATGCGATCGCCGGCGAGGCGCCAGAGCCGGCGCCGGCTGCGCCGACCGATCGCTGCCGCTCCCAGATGGTGGTCAGCGCCGCGCGTGCGGTGATCCATGCGCCCGGGCAGAGGCTGGGCCCGCGACGGCCGAGCGGGGGGATGCCGACGCCGCGCGCCTCGTCCGCCAGCGACCGGCGCGCGCCCGGGATGCGATCGTCGTCGGCGCGTCGATGGTTGGAATCGTGCCGGCGCTCTGCGTGCGTATCGCGCGACGCACAGCGGCGACGCAGGGGAACGCGTCTATCCGGTCGCGCGCGGCCGCGAGGCATCCTCGCTGACGATCCGGTCGGGGTCGTGGCCCATCGTCCGCGCGATCGTCTCGAAACGGCCGCCGGCGATCCGGATCTCGTTGAACGCGGGCGGCGAGTTGCGCACGCGCTTCGACAGCGTTCCCGCACCGATCATTCGCACCGTCCGCCCGCAGCGCTCGACCGGCACGTCGAACGGATCGTGGACGTGCCCCGACAGCACCGCATGCGCGCCCGCCTGCGCCAGCGCGGTCAGAGCGCTGTCGCCGTGGCGGGTCCTCGCCGTGCCCTTCGTGCCCCCCTCGATCAGCGGATGGTGCGCGGCGACGAGGATCAGATTGCCCTTCGGCGCTGCCGCGATCATCGCCAGCGCGCGATGCAGCGAACCGGGGCTCACCCGCCCCTTCGACCAGTTCCATCGCCATTGCGCGCGTGCGGTGGTCTTGAGCGGCACGATCGTCACGCCGGACAGGTCCAGCTCCGCCTCGATCATCTTTTCGACCGCCGCATAGCGCTGATAGGGTGCAAGCAGGCGCCGGAACGGGTCCCAGTAATACGGGATGTCGTGGTTGCCGACCTCCAGCGTCACCGGTACCCCCAGGCTGCGCAGCCAGTCGCCGCCGCGCTGGAATTCGCCCCGCGTCGCCCGCATCGTCAGGTCGCCGGTCATCACCACAGCATCGGGACGTTCGGCCGTCACGCGTTCGCCGAACCAGGCGATCGCCTCCGGATCCTCGGCCCCGAAATGGACGTCGCTGACGTGAAACAATCGTATCATGATCCCCCGAACGCTGTTGTCGCGTGAAGGCTGCTAACGCGCGACGCGCCGGATGGGCAACCGGCCGGGCCGGTCATCGTGCAAAAAGCGCCCGGGCGGTCGTTACGGGATCGACAAATTGATCCAGATCAGTGCACCCCGGATTGTATTGGTCCGGCGTGACGGCCATGCTGTCCGGGACACGTATCAAGAGTGACGATGGCGACCCCCATTCATACCGAGCCCTCGCTCGACCTGACCGTTTGCGACCGCGAGCCGATCCATATTCCCGGCGCGATCCAGCCGCACGGCCTGATGCTGGTCGCGGACGCGTCGGGCGATCACCGCGTGATCGCGGGCGCCGGCGAGCTCGAGGCGCGACTGGCCGACGAATGGCTCGGGCGCCCGCTGGCCGACGTGCTGGGCCAGGACGTCGGGCATATGCTCAACACCCTGCCCGGCGGTCCGAATGCCGTCACGCCCGCGCCGGTGCGGGGGAAGGACGAACGCTTCACCGCGACGCTGCACCGCGCCGGCGACCGCCTGATCGTCGAGCTGGAGCCGCTGGCCGGCGAGCCGATGACCGCCGCGACCACGCTCGCGTGGCTCGATGCCGTGGCGAGCGGGTTCGAACGCGCGGCCGACAAGACGACGCTCTATGCGCGCGCCGCGGTGGCGTTCCGCACGCTCACCGGGTTCGACCGGGTGATGATCTATCGCTTCCTCGACGACGATGCAGGCTGCGTCGTCGCCGAGGATCGCCATCCCGATCTCGGCAGCTTCCTCAACCACCATTTCCCCGCATCCGACATCCCGAAACAGGCGCGTGCGCTCTACATCCGCAACCGCACGCGCGCGATCCCGACGATCGACTACGCGCCGGCACCGCTGCGGCCGGCCGGGTTCGCCGGCTGCGATCTCAGCGACGTCGCGCTGCGCCACGTTTCGCCCGTCCACCTCCAGTATCTGCGCAACATGGGCGTCGCGGCGTCGGCGTCGATCTCGATCGTCAAGGACGGGCTGTTGTGGGGCCTCGTCGCCTGCCACCATCGCGAGCCGCGGCTGCTGCCGCCCGACATCCGGGGCGCCGCGGCGACGCTGGCCAGCGGCCTCGCCCGGCAGATCCGCGCCAAGGAAGAAGCCGCGGCCTATCGCGAGCGGCTGGCGCTGCGCGCGGCGGAGGATCGCGTCGTGCCGCGCCTCAACAGCGAGGAGCCGCTGCGTCAGGCGGTGCTGTCGGTTCGCGACGAACTGCGCGAGATGCTCGATGCCGACGGGTTCGCGCTGGTCGCCGGCGATCACGTCGAGGCGACCGGCCGCTGTCCCGACGCCGCCACGCTGGTCGCGATCGCACGCTTCGTCCGCGAGCGCGGCAGCGAGCCGCTGGCGACGCGGGCGCTGACGACGCTGATGCCGGTGCCCGCGCCACAGGCGGCGCTGGCCAGCGGCATGCTCGCGCTGCCCCTGATCGAGGAGGACGCGACGCTGATCTGGCTGCGCGCCGAACGGATCGAGGAGATCGAATGGGCAGGCAATCCGCACAAGTCGGTCGGGATCGCGCCGGGAGAGGCGCTGACGCCGCGCGCTTCCTTCGCCGGCTATACCGAAACGGTCCGCGGCCGCTCGCGCCACTGGACGCTGGAACAGGTCGAGGCCGCGCACCGGCTGCGCCGCCGGTTCCAGGAGGCGCGCCAGCATCTTCAGGTCCGCATCCTTAACCGGGAACTCAGCCGGACGCTGATCGAAAAGGACGCGCTGCTCGCGCAGAAGGACGTTCTGATGAAGGAGGTCAACCACCGCGTCCAGAACAGCCTCCAGCTCGTCGCCTCGTTCCTGCGCCTCCAGGCGAAGAGCGCCGACAATCCGGTCGTGGCGGACCACCTCGCCGAGGCGCAGGCCAGGCTCGCCGCGGTCGCGCTGGTGCATCGCCGCCTGTATCGCGACGACCAGGTCGAAAGCGTCGACCTGTCGCGCTACGTCGACGAACTCGTCGCGGACATGCGCACGTCGCTCGGCGAGGACTGGGGCCGGCACATGACGCTCGACCTCGCGCCGATCCTCGTACCGACCGACCGCGCGGTGAACATCGGGCTGGTGCTCACCGAACTGGTCATCAACGCGACGAAATATGCCTATGACGGCGCCGCGGGTCCGATCGCGATCACGCTCGAACAGCATAATGCGAAGCTGCGCCTGATCGTCGCCGACGACGGCCGCGGCCGGGGCGCAGCGGCCGAGCACGGCCGGGGCTTCGGCAGCCGGATGATGGAGGCGATGGTCCAGCGCCTGTCGGGCGACATCGAATATGGCGACAACCAGCCCGGCCTGCGCGCGATCATGACGGTGCCGATCGCAGAGGTATGACCCGCGCGCCGTGACGGCGGTCGTGACGCAACCGGAACGGGCCTAACGAATAGTTCATGCGCATGGCGTAGACCCGTCGCCGGTTGATCGGTCAGCAGGACGTCGGCGATGAAAGTCTGTTCCAACACTGGCGTGGCCGGGTTTGCCGGTGCGTCGCTCGCGACCGCGGCGGTCGGGCGTTGACCGCCGCCTTGCCCTCCGCCGGCCCGCCGCGCGCGTCGCGGATCGGCCGGCTGTCGTCGTGGCTCCATCGCCCGTCCGACGCCCCCGCGACCGTCGCGCGCCGCGACGCCGACCGCCGCCTCTATGGGGATGTCGGCGCGTTCCTCGACGCCCACGATCTGTCACCGACACCCGATCATTTCCGCATCGTCCGCGCCCATCTGCTGGGCGAGGACGTCGGCCTGTCGCGAGCGATCGACGACCATCTCGCACGGCACGATGGCATCACCGCGTCCGACCTCGAAGCCTTCGCCGCGGTGCGGCCGGGCGATGCGCTCCATCCCGATCGCATCGCCCGGCTCGCCGACGCGCTGGCGGCGCGGCTCGCCGAATCGGAACTCGCCTTTCGCCAGAGCCATACGTCGGTGCGCGACTATGAAAGCGCACTCACCGCCGAGGTCGACGCCGCCGCGCGCGATCCGGGGGGCACCGTCGAGCGGCTGCTGTCGCTGACCTCCGCGGCCATCGCCCGGGCGCAGCAACTCGCCGACCGCCTGCAACAGACGCATGGCGAAACCGAACGCCTGCGTGGGCATTTGCAGGCGGCGCAACGCGCTGCGTCGGAGGACCACCTCACCGGCCTGCCCAACCGTCGCTGCTTCGATACGCGGTTGCAGGCGCTGGCGGTGGCAGCCGACGACCCTCCGCATAGCGTCGCGCTGTGCGACATCGACGATTTCAAGGCGATCAACGACCGCCACGGCCACGACACCGGCGATCGGGTGCTGAAGCTGATCGCGCGCCACCTCACCGCCGAACTCGGCGTCGGGGTTCTGGTGGCACGCCACGGCGGCGAGGAATTCGCCTGCCTGTTCGAGGATAGCGCGCCCGACCATGCCCGCGCGCTGCTCGACGACGTGCGCGCCACGCTCGCACGGCGCACGCTGGTCAATCAGGCATCGGGCGAAGGCATCGGGCGCCTCACCTTTTCCGCCGGCGTCGCGGTGCTGGGCGGCGATCCGGCGGCGGCGATGCGTCAGGCCGACGCCGCGCTCTATTCGGCCAAACGCGACGGCAAGGACCGGGTCGCCATCGCGTCCTGATCCGCGGCACGGCCGTAGAGCGCGAAGGTCGCCTGCGCGCCCGCCAGCGCCGCCGCCGCCCACTCCGCCCCGCCCGCCGCGGCCCGCACATCGAGCGCGGCGAGCAGCGCCCGCCACTCCCCCGCCGCGTGCCGCGCCGCCAGATAGCTGGCGGGCAGGCCGGCCGGCACCGCGCGCGCGAGCAGCTGTCCGCCGAGCCGCGACCCCTCGATCACGTAGAGCGCACCCCAGCGCGCCGGCCCCCGCGCCTCGAATGCGAGCGGCACCGGCAGCGGCTGCCCCAATGCCGCCAGATCCGCGGCGAGCAGCGCCGTCCGCGGCCGCCACGAGGGCAATGCCTCCTCGTCGCCGGCCTGCGCCAACACCGCCTCGACCGCGGGCAACGCGCGGCCGTGCGCCAGCAGGAATCGGCGGTAATCGTCGGCATCGTCCAGCGTGAATCCACCGAAGCGGTCGTCCACGCGCTGGTGGTCGACGGCGGTGGCGGCACGCAGCATCTGGACGAACGACATGCACCTCCCCTGCCCTGCCCGCGCGCCGCTGTCGACCCGTGCGGGGGCGCCGCCGCCGGTTGCATTCGGCGATGTCGTTTCGCCCCTGAGTCATGCTATCGTCATGCGTGTCCGCCATCGTCTTCCCGGATCGCGGCGCCAACCCCGGCGCCTCCGATCCGTCCCGGTACGGCGCTACCGGCAGAATCGGCTTGCACGCCGGTCCGCCGGGCCCCATGCGCGCCGCGCCATTATCGAAAGGTCTCTTATGGTTGCCTGGTTCCAGGCGCTGATGCCGAAGCAAGGTCGTTTCTTCGATCAGTTCGAGGCGCATGCCGCCACGCTGGTCGCGGGCGCCGACGCCTTGCAGAAGCTGTTCAGCGGCGACGGCGCGATCGCGCAGCATATCGCCGAGATCGTCGATCGCGAGCATGAGGCCGACGATATCACCCGCGCGGTCCTCCAGGACGTGCGCCGCGTCTTCGTCACGCCGTTCGACCGCTCGGCGATCACCGACCTGATCGGGGTGATGGACGATTCGATCGACCAGATGAACCAGACCGCGACGACCATCGCGCTGTACGAGGTGACCGAGTTCGCGCCCGCGATGCGCGACATGGTGCAGCTGGTGGTCGAGGCGGCGCGCGTCACCGCGGAGGCGATCCCGCTGCTGCGCAAGCTCGACGCGAACGCCGGCCGCCTGCACGAACTGACCGCGCGGCTGGTCCAGCTGGAGGGCGAGGCGGACGAATTCCATGCCACCGGCCTCAGGGCGCTGTTCAAGGCCTGCGGCAACGACCAGCCGATGAAGTTCATCGTCGAGCGCGAGATCTACAGCCATCTGGAACGCATCGCCGACCGGTTCGAGGACATCGCCAACGAGATCCAGGGTCTCGTGATCGATCACGCCTAGACCATGACCATCTCCTTCACGCTGCTGGTCGCCCTGATCGGCGTGGCGCTGCTGTTCGATTTCCTGAACGGCCTGCACGACGCCGCCAATTCGATCGCGACGGTGGTCTCGACGCGCGTCCTCAAGCCGCATCACGCGGTGCTGTGGGCCGCCTTCTTCAACTTCATCGCATTCGCGGTGTTCGGGCTCCATGTCGCGCAGACCGTGGGCAAGGGCATCGTCGATGCGCAGATCATCGATCCGCAGGTGATCTTCGGCGCGCTGATGGGCGCGATCGTGTGGAACGTCATCACCTGGCGCTACGGCATCCCGTCCAGCTCCAGCCACGCGCTGATCGGCGGACTGCTCGGTGCCGGCATCTCCAAGGCGGGATTCTCCAGCGTCGTCTGGGTCGGGGTCGGCAAGACGGTGGCGGCGATCTTCCTGTCGCCGACGGTCGGGCTGGTCCTCGCGCTGCTATTGGTGCTGGTCGTCGCGTGGAGCTCGCTCAAGCTGACGCCGATGGGCGTCGACAAGCGCTTCCGCAAATTGCAGCTGGTGTCGGCCGCGCTGTACAGCCTCGGCCATGGCGGCAACGACGCACAGAAGACGATGGGGATCATCACCGTCCTGCTCTATTCGCAGGGCATGCTGGGCGGCGAGTTCCACGTCCCCTTCTGGGTGGTGCTGTCGTGCCAGGCGGCGATGGCGCTGGGCACGATGTCGGGCGGATGGAAGATCGTCCACACGATGGGATCGAAGATCACGCGGCTGACCCCGGCGCAGGGCTTCTGCGCCGAAACCGGCGGGGCGATCACGTTGTTCATGGCGACGATGGGCGGTATTCCCGTGTCGTCGACGCATACGATCACCGGCGCGATCGTCGGTGTCGGCTCCGCCCGCCGGCTGAGCGCGGTGCGCTGGAACATCGCCAGCCGCATCGTCGTCGCCTGGGTCGTCACGCTGCCCGCGGCGGGGCTGATCGGCGCCGCCTTCTACGAGCTGGCGGCGTTCATGTCCGCCTGACGCCGGGCGCGGGGTTCATCGCGGGGCCACCCGCGGTCTGCGATGGGGGGCCATGGCGAGACGCTCCACACCGGGCCGCAACCGCAGGCCAACGCCACCGCCGCGCCCGCCGGCCGAGCCGCGGCGCGAGACGATCGCGGCGCGTATCCGGCGATGGTGGCGGGTGATCCGCACCGGCTTCTGATGCGGCGGGGGTGACCGGTCAGGCGACGACGCGCAGCCGCCCGGGTCCGCGGTCCGGCCGGTACAACAGCTCGTCGACCTTGGCGGCGAGGTCCACCTGTCGAAACGGCTTGGACAGCCGCGGCACGTCGTCGGGCACGTCGTCGCCGGTCGACGCATAGCCGGTGATGAGCAGCGCCGGCAGCCGTCGTTCGAGGCCGCGCAATTCCGCGATCAGCGCGGCACCGCTCATCCCGGGCATCATATAGTCGGTGACGACGACATCGATCTCCGCGCCCGCCCGCACCGCGGCCAGCGCCTGGCTGCCCGACGGCACCTCGACGACGTGATAGCCGATGTCGCGCAGCATCTCGGCCGTGGCGTTGCGCACGATATCCTCGTCGTCGACCAGCAGCACCCGCGCGGCGCGACGCGCGGGCAACGGCTCCGCGGGGCGATCGGCGGCGGCGGCGGGCCGTTCCGCGGTCGCCGGCAGCCACAGCGCGATGCTGGTGCCCCGCCCGGACTCGCTGGCCAGCGTCAGCGTGCCCCCCGATTGCGCGGCAAGGCCGTGGATCATCGACAGGCCGAGGCCGGTGCCCTTGCCGACGCCCTTGGTCGAGAAGAACGGTTCGGTCGCGCGCGCCAGCGTCGCCTTGTCCATGCCGATCCCGGTGTCGCTCGCCAGGATCCGGACATAGTCGCCCGGCGCCAGTTCCAGCGCGTTGCGCGGTTCGACCGTCGCGTTCGATACCGTGATGGTCAGCGTGCCGCCGCCCGGCATCGCGTCGCGCGCATTGATCGCGAGGTTGAGCAGCGCCAGTTCGAGCTGGTTGGGGTCGACCATCGCCGACGGCAGTCCGGACGGAATTTCCAGCGCCGTCCGGATGGTGGGGCCGAGCGAGCGGCGGATCAGGTCGACGATGCCGTCGATCAGCGCGCCGATGTCGACGGGGCGCGGCTGGAGCGCCTGACGGCGCGCGAAGGCGAGCAGCCGCTGGGTCAATGTCGCGGCGCGCTCGGCGGCCTGCAACGCCCCGCCGACCATCCGCTGCGTCCGCTCGTCGTCCTTGTGCCGCCGCCGCAGCAGGTCGAGGCTGCCGACGATCGGCGTTAGCAGATTGTTGAAATCGTGCGCGACGCCCCCGGTCAGCTGGCCGATCGCATCCATCTTCTGCGCCTGCGCGAGTTGCGCGTCGGCCTCCTTGCGGGTGGTGACGTCGGTCACCACGCCGGTCAGGCGCACCGGCCGGCCCTCGGCATCGTTGCGGATCCGGCCCTTCTTGGTGATCCAGCGGCGGCTGCCGTCGGCGCCGCGGATCGCACATTCGATGTCGAGCGTGCCCGTCGCCGGCGCCTCGTCGAACGCCGCCGCGATCCGCGCCCGCTCGGCCGGCTCGACATGGGTCAGCAGGCGCGCGATCGACCAGTCGGGCTGCGGTTCGGCATAGCCGAAGATCTCGTCGTGGCGCATGCTCCGGCCGATCTCGCCCGTCGCCAGATCGAGGTCCCAGCTGCCCATGCCCGCCGCATCGAGCGCGAATTCGAGGCTGGAGCGCGCCGCCTCGAGCTCCGCGGTACGTTGCCGCACCGCGGTTTCCAGCGTCGCCGCGGCGGAGCGGACCTCATATTGCCGGCGGCGCGCCTTGATCGCGGACCGCACCGCGCCGAGCATCGCCTCGGCATGCAGCGGCCGTTCCAGCAGCACGACGTTGCCGAGGTCGGCGATCCGTTCCGCCGCCTTTTCCGACCGCGGTGCCCGCGTGCCGTTCGCCAGCACGACGAAGGGCAGGTCGGACCAGGTCGGCTGCGTCGCGATCCAGTCTGCCAGGGCGGTCCGGTCGGACGCCGCCAGCGCCTCTTCGGTGATGAGGACGGTGGCGGCACCTTCGCACACGCCGGCGACCAGCGCATCGAGGTCGGCGACGACTGTCGCGATCAGGCCGCCACGTTGCAGCAGGTCGGCGGCGACGCTGGCGTCGCGGCCGCGGGGCGCGAGGATCAGGACGCGTTCGTCCATCAGGCGTGCGGCGTCCCGGGGTCGTCCTGTCCCGCGGTGGCGGCGAGGAGCGTCTTGCCCTCGCCCGAGAAGGTCGGAACGCCGGTCAGGATCCCCTGGAAATGCTGGAGCGGTTCGCCGAGCATGATCCCGCCGGGGCCGACGCTGAATTCGCGGATCGTCCGCTCGTGCTGCGCGGTCCGCGTCTTGATGACCGATATCGCCTGTCGCACCGCGCCGAACGCCTCGAAATAGCGCAGCTGCACCGCGGTATCGGCGAGGTAGCTGAGGTCGACGTCGGCGCGGACGTCCCCCATGATGCCATGCATCCCCAGGATCAGCATCGTCACCACGCCGCGCTGGCCCAGGTAGGTCAGCATCTCATGCATCTGCAGCACGAGGAACTGCTCGCTCGGCATGGATTGCAGATAGGCGTTCAGGCTGTCGATCGCGATCATCCGCGCCGCATCCTTTTCCACCGACGCGCGGACGGTGGCGGCGAATTCGCCGGGCGACAGTTCGGCGGGGTCGATCGCGCGCAGGTTGAGCTGCCCCGTGTCGATATAGGGTTGCAGGTCCATTCCCAGCGCCCGCGACCGCGACAGCAATGTGGGCGCGCGTTCGTCGAACAGGAAATAGGCGACATGCTCGCCGCGACGCAGCGCCGCCGTCATGCACTGGACCGTCGCGGTGGTCTTGCCGACGCCGGCCGGACCGGTCAGCAGCGTCGCGGTGCCCGGCACCAGTCCGCCGCCGAGCAACGCGTCGAAGCCCGCGAGGCCGGTCGAGACGAACGGCATCTCCGGCACTACGCCATGCTCCGCCGCGACCAGCCGCGGAAAGACGTTCAGTCCGCCGCGCTCGATCTCGAAATCGTGATAGCCGCCGCTGTAGCGCATGCCGCGCATCTTGACGACGTGCAGCCGTCGCCGCTGTGCGCCGAAGCCCGACAGCGTCTGTTCCAGCGACAGCACGCCATGCGCGATGCTGTGCAATTGCAGGTCGCCGCCGGACGCGCTCTTGTCGTCGAGCACCAGTACGGTGCAGTGCCGCGTCGCGAAGAAATGCTTCAGCGCCAGGATCTGGCGCCGGTACCGCACCGGGTTCTGCGCCAGCAGCCGCAGTTCGGACAGGCTGTCGATCACCACCCGCGCCGGGCGCAGCTCGTCGACGCGCGCCATGATCGCACGCACCGTCTCGCCGAGCTCGACCTCGCTGGGATGCAGCAGCGTCTGCTCGTGCTCGTCCGACAGGCCGTCGGCGGGCACCATCTCGAAGATCGTGATCGGATCGAGCGACCAGCCGTGCGTCGCCGCGACCGCGCGCAACTCGACCTCGGTCTCCGCCAGCGTGACGTACAGGCCGACCTCGCGCAGCGCGACCCCCGCCAGCAGGAAGCCCAGCCCGAGCGTCGTCTTGCCGGTGCCCGGCGTCCCCTCGACCAGATACAGCCGTTCGGGCGTGACGCCGCCGCCCAGAACGGTGTCGAGCCCGACGACACCGGTCGAGGCCGGCGAAGATGATGTTGCTTGCTGCGGCACGCCGTCGTTCCTGCTTGGCTCACGCGCGGGCTGAAAAAATCGTGCGCGAGCCGCTGGTCTAGGGACAATGTCGGCCCACCGCTAGCCGCTCATTGAACAGGATTCGGGTCGCGGCGCAACCGATCGCAACTGTGCCGTTTCCGGACTCCCCCGCTTCGATCGTGTCGAAGGAAAGATCTTTCGCATTCTTAACGCCGTGTTAACCCTGTTGCCGGGGTGGCGATACCGACGTCGAGTCGGAGGCAAACAGGTGAGGATGACCATGAAGACACTGATTTTGGGACTGGCACTCGTTCCGGCAGCGATGGCCGCGACTCCGGCAGCCGCGACCGTGATCCTGCCCGGCCAGACCGGCATGGTGTTCACGCCGCTCGATACCACGACCCGCGGGACGCTGCTGTCGTCGACGACGCAATCGGGCACCGCAGCGACGATCAGCGGCACCGTCGCCGAAGCGGTCTATCGCAACACCTTCGGCACGCTGGATTTCTATTTCCAGGTGTTCCGCACCGGCGGCACCGCCGAGATCGACGCACTGAACGTCAGCTCGTTCGCCGGCTATCTGGTCGATGCCTTCACCGACGGCACCGATTTCGACGGCGCCGGCCCGTTTGCGACGGTCAACAACCCGACGCTCGCGGATGGCACGCCCAGCGGCTCGACGACGCGCGTCGGCCGTTCCAACGACGGCTCGGTGATGCGGGTCGATTTCGGCCTCAACGGCCTGACCGGTTCGGAAAACAGCACGACCTACATCTTCCGCACCAACGCGATCAACTTCGCGCCGCAGACGGGCAATGCGACCGTCAGCAACGGAACGTCGTTCAACGTGCTGGCGCCGCAGCCGATCGGCCCCGCCGTGCCCGAGCCCGCGACCTGGGCGATGATGATCCTCGGCATGGCGTCCGTCGGCTATGCCGCCCGCCGCAACAGGAGCCGGGTGGCGACGCGCGTCCGCTTCGGCTGACGTTCGATCGTGCCGGCGTTCGTCGCTTCCCCCAAGGGAAGCGGCGGGCGCCGTCGCACGAACAGCCTTGCTTCCCGTTTATCCGTCGCAGGCGTCGCATCGCGCGATCGATGACTATCGGCGATGCCCCTTTGCAGGCCGCGCCCGGCGGACGGCGGCGGCACCGCTGTTTTCCACATCCTCGCGCGCCAGCTTGCGCCACCGGTCGAACCGGTCCGGATCGAGCGTCCCGGCGCCGATGGCCGCTTGGATCGCGCAGCCGGGTTCGTCGCCATGGCCGCAGTTGGAAAACCGACAGGCGAGCGCCACGTCGGTGACGTCGTCGAACACCTCGGCCACCCCGGCGGCGACCTCGGACATCTGCAATTCGCGCATGCCGGGCGTGTCGACCAGCCAACCGCCCTCGCCCATGCGACCGGTCAGCCGGTGCATCTCGCGGACCGTCGTCGTGTGCCGGCCCTTGCCGTCGTCCTCGCGCACGGCCTGGGTCGCGATGCCGTCCGATCCGCGCAACGTATTGACGAGCGTCGACTTGCCCACGCCGGACGATCCCACCAGCGCGACGGTTTCGCCCCGGCCGCAATAGTCCGCGAGCGAGGCGGTGCGCGTCGCGTCGCGCGCATCGACCTGATGCACCCGCAATCCCGACTGGAGCGCGCGCGCCGACGCGGCGAAATCCGCCGGATCCGCCGCCAGATCGGTCTTGGTCAGCACCACGACCGGGCGCACCCCGACCTCGCGCGCCAGCACGAGATAGCGTTCGACCCGCGCGACGTTGAAATCCGCGTTGCAGGAGGTGACGATGAACAGCGTGTCGACGTTCGCGGCGATCAGCTGGACCCGGCGATCGTCGCCGGGAGCGGGCCGCTTGAACAGGCTGGTCCGGTCGAGGATGCGGATCACGCCGCGCGTGGTGCGATCGATCATCAGCCAGTCGCCGACGGTCGGCCGATCGTCGGCGGTTCCGGCCGCGGGCATCCGGGACGGGATCGATTCCTCCCCGTCCGCGCCGGCGACGGTCACCCGCCCGCGGTGGACCGACAGGACCCGGACGGGCAGACCATCCCGCGCCTCACCGCTCGTGACCTGCCGGGCAAAGACGGGTTTCCAGCCCAGGTCGGCAAGGACTCGGGTTGCGGCATCGCTCATCGCGTCCGGGCCCTATGCCCCGTCCGCGGGGTCCGCGTCCGGCGCCTGCACCCCGGCACCGCGCTTCTCCGCCTTGGCCTGTGCCTTTTTCGCGGCCTCGGCCGCCTTGTTCTTCTCGCGCTCGCGGCGCTCGAAGTCGTAATTCGGTTTGCGTGGGATGTCGGTCGCTCCACAATTGGGATACCGGTCCTGGCGACATGCCAGACCTTCGGCCCTTCCGACCCGGCTACACGGATCGGACGCCGGGGACTAGGCACCAGAACGGGATCGGGACGGTATGGCGGGCACGACGGCGGTTTGGGACGAGGCGCGCGTCCGCCTGTGGCTGGACCGCAGGATCGCCGCCGCACGGCTGGACCAGGCGGCGGCGGACCGGCGCGGCTATGCGGCGCAGGACGATTATGACGCGGCGGCGGCCGAGGAATGGGCCTGCCGTGCCCTGCACGCCGGCGATCACGCCGGTGACCGGGCGACGTTCGCGGCCCGCATCAAGACGCTGCTGGCGCAGGACGACTATCGGATCGCCGGGGTCCACGACGACCGGCGGGTGGACCGGCATGTCCGCGCCACGCTGAGAAAGGTCGCGCGCCTCGCCAAGGGCGACGATGGCTTCGCGAACACCTTGCGCTATCAGGGCTGACGCGTCACCGATCGGGACGGCGCACGGGATCGGGACATCGGGCAGAGGCATGGCACGCAAGCATTCGAAGCATGGCCCCTATCCGGATGCGGCCGGCGAAGACGACGCGCCGCCGGCCGCGCCGGCATGCTGGCTGTGTTCGCGACCGACGGGCAAGACCATCGTCTGGCACCATCCCGTGCCCAAGAGCCGGGGCGGGCGCGACGTGGTGCCGATGCATCCGGTCTGTCAGCAGACGCTGACCGCCAATTTCACCAATTCCGAGCTGCAACGCCACGGCATGGACGTCGACGGCCTGCTCGCCCACCCCAACGTGCGCAAGTTCGTCGACTGGGTCGCCAACAAGGAACCGGACTTCACCGCCACCATGGCGCGCAAGCAGCGCTGACCGCCGGTTCGCAAGCGCGATACCGCCGTGATGACGGCGAGGCGGATCGCGGATCGCCGAGTCCGCGCCGCCCTCACTGCGACGACAGGGAAAACGGCCGCGCGGCGGGCCCGGTGGCCCATCGGCGGTTCGGCCGCGCCGCCATCGCGAAGCGCAGTTCGCCGCCCGCGCGCAATTCGGCATCGCGCACGAAGCTCCGCTCGAGCGGCGTGCCGTTCAGCGTGACCGCAGCGATGTAGCGGTTGGTCGCGGACAGGCCGTCGGCGACGACGGTGAACCGCTTGCCCCCCGGCAGGGTCAGCGTCGCGCGATCGACGAATGGCCGGCCGATGACATATTCGTTCGATCCCGGCGCGACCGGATAGAAGCCGAGCGCGGTGAACACCAGCCACGCCGACATCTGGCCGAGGTCGTCGTTGCCGGCGAGGCCGTCGGGCGTCGCGCGATATTGCGAGGCGACGATCTGGGTCAGCCGCTCCTGCGTGCGCCACGGCGCGCCCGCATAATCGTACAGATAGGCGACGTGATGGCTGGGTTCGTTGCCATGGATGTACTGGCCGATCAGCCCGGCGATATCCTCGGCATGGCTGTAGTCGAGCGTCGACATGTCATAGTCGAACATCGCGTCGAGCTTTGCGATCGCCTTCGCATCGCCGCCGAGCAGACGGAACAGGCCCGCTTGGTCCTGTGGCATGAACCAGCTGTATTGCCAGGCATTGCCCTCCGTATAGTCCGACCCATAGTTGATCGCGGTCGGATCGAACGGCGTGCGGAACGCGCCTGACGCGGTGCGGGCGCGCAGCCAGCCGGTCCTGGCATCGAAGCTGTTGCGCCAGTTGCCCGCACGCCGTTCGAACCGCTCGGCGATCGCCGTCCGCCCCATCGCCCGCGCCATGCGCGCGATCGTCCAGTCGTCATAGGCATATTCGACGGTCTTCGACGCCGCCTCCGGCTCCCGGTCGATCGGGACGTAGCCGCGCGCGATATAGTCGCCGAGGCCACCGTAGGGTGCATAGTCGGCGCTGGCGACCATCGCGTCGAGCGCGGCGTCGGCATCGAACCCGCGTATGCCCTTCAGATAGGCGTCGGCGATCACCGGGGCGGCGTGATAGCCGATCATCGTCCACGTCTCGCGCCCGGCGAACTGCCATACCGGCAGGATGCCGAACGGACTGTATCGGCGGCTCTCGATCAGCGAACGGACGACGTCGACGCTGGTCTGCTCGGGCTGGATCAGCGTCAGCAGCGGATGTTCGGCGCGAAACGTGTCCCACAGCGAAAAGGTCGAGCGAAAGGTGAATCCCGCCGCGACGTGCACCTGATCGTCGGGTCCGCGATAGCGACCGTCGGCGTCGCTCCAGACGCTCGGCGCCAGCAGCGCGTGGTAGAGCGCGGTGTAGACGGTCGTGCGCATCGCCGGCGTCGCCTCGATCGCGACCGCGCCGAGCGCCCGGGCCCAGGCGGCGGCGGTCCGCGCCCGCACCGCGTCGAACCCGCCCGGCTCCGCATCGAGGTTGGCGATCGCCCGCGCCTCGTCGACGCCCGACAGCGCCACCCGCACCTCCAGCGGGCGATCGAGCCGCCCGAAGTCGAGCCGCGCCTCCAGTGCGCGACCGAGCCGCTCGGCGACGGCGTCGCTGCCGCGGCCGGGTCCCTGGAACCCCTTGTAGGGCACCGCCGCATCGCGATCGACGAAGGCGTGCCCGGACGGCGGCGCGGAGAATCGCATGGCGAAATACAGCTTGCGCCCGGGCGCCCAGCCGCGCGTCTCGCGGAAACCGGTGAGCGTGCCGTCGGGGCGCAGATGCAGGCCCGACCAGAGGATCTTGCCCGGATAGTCGTAGAGCGACGATCGCAGGTCGATGACCAGATGCGCGGCGCGGCCCCCGGGAAACCGATAGCGATGCACACCGATGCGCGTCCCCGCGGTCATTTCGGCGCGCACGCCGGTATCGGTCAGCGTCACGGCATAATAGCCCGGTCGCGCGACCTCCGACGCATGGGCGAAGCGCGAACGATAGCCCGATCCCGGCCGCTGCGGATCGCCCGGATCGAGCCGCACGTCCTCGCCGACCTGCGGCATCACCAGCACGTCGCCGAGATCCGAATGACCGGCGCCCGAAAAATGCGTGTGGCTGAACCCCTGGATCGTCGGATCCTCGTAGCGATAGCCCGCGGCATGGCCGTAGCACGCGCGCAGGATGCAGCGCGTGTCGGTATCCGGCGACAGCTGCACCATCCCGAACGGTGCGGTCGCGCCCGGGAAGGTGTGCCCCTCGCCACCGGTGCCGATCATCGGATCGACGACATCGATCGGGGGCGGCGGCGACGCCGTCCGGGCGACCGCGGCGCCCGAGAGCAGCAGGGCGGACAGGAGAAGGATACGCATCGGGCGATCTAAGCATCTGCGATCGCCCGACGAAACCCCCGTCGCGCGGCACGTTCACGGCATCGTGCCCCGGATGCCGGCGCGCCGGCAATCGTCCCCATTCCGGCCGGGCGCGCCCGGCGCCTCCCAACTTCCCTATTGCCGTCCCGTCCGCGACGCGGCAGCAACGCCGCCGGAGAGACGCCATTGCGGCGCAACGGGTGGTGGAGATGGCATCGACAGGCGGTACCTTGCCCCGCACCGACCAAAGCGCGGCGGCGTTCGACTGGGCCGCCACCCCGCTCGGTCCGCGCGACGCATGGCCGGAAGACCTTCGCACGGCGATCGATGCGGCGGTCGCTGGCAGGACCGGGCACGGGCGCGCCGGCGCGCACCCCGTGCGGACGGACGATCCCGCGACCCCCGCCCCCGCCGCGGTTCTCGACGCCCTGTTCCGCACCGCGCCGCTCGGGCTGGCGGTATGGGATCGCAACCTCCGGTTCCTGCGCATCAACCAGACGCTGGCGGACATGAACGGCATCCCGGCCGAGGACCATGTCGGTCGCCATCCCGCAGAGATCCTGCCGGATATCGAGGACCTCGATGCCATCGTCGCGCGCTGGCAGGAGGTGCTCGACACCGGCGTGCCGTGGATGAACGTCGAGGTCTATGGCGCGACCCCCGCCGACCGCGACGCGCAGCGCAGCTGGGTCGAGCATTTCTTTCCGATCGAGGCGGACGGCCGCATCCTGGGCCTGGGCGCGATCATCGAGGAAACGACCGAACGGCGGCGGGTCGAGAATGCGTTGCGCGCCAGCGAGGCCCGGTTCCAGCATTTCGCCGCGGCCTCTTCGGACGTGCTGTGGATCCGCAACGTCGCGACCGGGGCATTCGAGTTCATCAGCCCGTCGCTCGGCAGCCAGCTCGAGGTGCTCGGCCCCGGCGGCGAGGCCGTCAACCTGCTCGACATGATCCTGCCGGAGGATTTCCCCGCCGCCTGGGAAACGCTGCGCCAGGCACGCGAGGGGCACCCGACCGCGCATGACTGCCGCGCGCGCCGGCCGCGCGACGGCGCGATCCTGTGGGTCAGGATCACCGCGTTTCCGATGCGCGACAAAGACGGCGTGATCCGTCGCCTCGGCGGGATCATCCGCGACATCACCGCCGATCGCGCGTCGTCCGAACGCCTGACGGTGCTGGTCGGGGAATTGCAGCACCGGACCCGCAACCTGATGGGCATCACCCAGGCGATCGTCGAGAACACGCTCGAGACGGCGACCGATTTCGCCACCTTCACCGACAAGATTCGCGACCGGATCGCCGCCCTGTCGCGCGCGGAGGGTCTGTTGTCGCAGGTGCAGGGCCGCGAGCGCGTCGCGTTCCCGGAACTCATCCGCGGCGAACTCGCGGCGTTCGGTGCCTTGCCAGAGGAAACCGACCGTGTCCGCCTCGCCGGGCCCGACGACGTGCCGCTGCGATCGAGCAGCGTGCAGACGCTGGCGCTGGCGATCCACGAACTGGTGACCAATGCGGTGAAATACGGCGCGCTGGGGACCGAAAAAGGGTATCTGACGATCCGCTGGTGGCTGGAGGACGATCTCGGCGGCGGGAAGGGCCAGCGCCTGACCGTCGACTGGCGCGAGCATGGAGTCACCATGGCGCCGTCGCAGGCCGGGGGCGGCACCAGCGGCCAGGGCCGCGAGCTGATCGAGCACGCCCTGCCCTATCAGCTCGGCGCGACGACCCGCTTCGCGCTCGGCGACGACGGCGTCCACTGCACGATCACGCTGCCCGTCTCGACCGCGGGATCGATGCCGTGACGCGGGACCTGCACGGCAAGCGCATCCTGATCGTCGAGGACGAATATCTGATCGCACGGCAGGTGCGCCGCGCCATCGAGGCCAGCGGCGGCACGGTCGCGGGCGTCGTCGGCACCGTCGCCGATGCGCTCCGGATCGTCGATGCCGATCCCGCCATCGATGCGGCGGTGCTGGACGTCAACCTGGGCGGCGAACGGATCACCCCGGTCGCCCAGCGGCTGGCGGACACCGGCGTGCCGTTCCTGTTTTCCAGCGGGTACGAGAAGGCGGAATTCGTCAGCGCCTTCGGTCACGCCCCCCACCTCCGCAAGCCGACGACCGCGCCGCAACTGATCGCGGGGCTGATCGCGGTGCTGGCCGCGGACGGGGCGACCGACGACAATCGCTAGAGCCGATCGACGTGCGGGGGTGGCAGGCTTCCGCCGCGCCATGGCACCCGTCGGGCGCCACCGTTCGACGAACGACCGGTGCCGCCCGGTGGCGGTGTTCCCGGCCATCCCGGGCCCGCTCAGGTCGGGCCGGAGGATGGCCCATCGCCGCGACCGAAACCCCGGGGGCGCTGGCCCAGCGCTTCGCACGGCCGGTCGCACCGCTGGATGTCTGGGCCGCTACGCCCGCCCCGTGCGTCCGAACAGCGCATCCTCATCCTGCATGCGAGCGTACAACGCTCGCTCCGCCTGCCCTCTGTTTGCGTCCGATCCGATGGCCGGGCGAATGCCGGCGCGTCGCGCGTCGGTGGGACTGTCCCGCCGAACGCGAGCATCATACGATGCCATCGATATTGCAGCGGTGACGGACGTATCCTGTGCCGGATACGGGCCTGCCGCGCCTCGACCCACTCCGTGGCGTAAGCGGGCACAACCCGTCTGGAGGGGGCAGGTACACGTCTGTCTAGCCCGCGCTGCGTCGTTTTCCATGCATTCAGGCGGCGGCTGGAGCGGGTGAAGGGAATTGGGCGTAAGCGTACATTCCTGAAGGCCCAGGTCTGACCACCCTGCCCTTTAGCCGTGGAGCCGTAATGTCGTTTGTTTTCAATGGCAGTTGACGCTTTATGTGGTCGGAACGTGTCATTGTAGATCAATGACTTACAGGGCCGGGGCCATATCCCTTGTGCCCGGAGACACTCCCCGCCAACATGAACCCTTGTTCAATGGGTGGGCGCGATGATCCGACAGCAGACTATCGACAGGTGCTTGAACACGGTCTGGGCGATCGCGTCATCGCGCTACTGCCAGCACTTTCTAATTGGCTTCACGGCGCAGTCGATATCTGCTAGGATGTCAGGAACGTACTACAGGGCGACCTTTGACCACATGGTCGTTCTGGCAGATCGCCTCAGCCGATCCGACGGGCTAGCGCTTGAAGAGGCTCTCCAAACTGCCTGCAAATTCGGCACGGCGCGAGGCGAACCTTATCGGCGGAAGTATCATCCCGATCACCGATCGGATGTATATCGACCCAGTGTTGGGAACGCAGGTCTGATCGATCCTCTCGGCCGAACGAATTCCGTTTATATGGCTTGGGTAGAGCCCTGAACTCTGCGGTGCGGTTGCGGCTCATACCGCCGTTCCGTTGTTTCAACGGACGGGGAGGACTGGACAGCGCCCTGAACAAGAAGGCTAGTTCGCCGTTGGCGATACCAGCGCGATACCAAGTTTCCTCAATCTAGGCGAGAGTCGTCGGCGCTAGCGGACCGTTGACGAGACTGCTACGCAATCGTCCTGTCCAAAAGGGATGATGCATGTTTTTCGACGTCGAGGTTGGTTTTACGTCTGCCGAGATTCGCGATTCTCGCCGTTTTGTAGGTCGGACAAACATCATCCGGGATTGCGTAAAAGCGCTCAATGCTCCCGTAGGGCTGATTGCAGTCTACGGTCGACGTGGGGTGGGAAAGTCGTCGTTGCTTCGGCAAATCCAAAATATGGCGAACGGCGATTACACTACAGCTAAGCAAGCGGGGCTTGAACATCTAATCCCGAAAAGGCCTCGTCGATATTATACTGCGTACTACACGTGCGACGCAATGATTGAGGACGCTAACGCGCTACTGACTCGGTTGTGTAATGATCAGCATCCGGAAGATGGTTTGCTTCGCTTAGTTCCTGACAATGGGAAGGAACTGGTCGAATTTTCACGATCCGATGAAGATTCAATTGGGCTAGATTTGAAAGTCGTAAAGTGGGGCGGCAAGGGTACAGACGCCTCGAAGTATGCGAGGGTCGTTCCCGGCAATATAGTCCAGACATTCCGAAACTTCGTCGATTCGGTTGTCGAAGCAAACAACCGCCTGTTCAATAAGCGGGATGCTGTGCTCATCCTACTCGACGAATTTGACGTTGTTCGAGACAAGGCAGGTATCGGATCGATCATCAAGTCGATGAGCAGCGATCGTGTCAAATTCGCAATTTGCGGAATTGGTCGCGATCTTGTCGAATTGGTAGAAGACCATCAGTCAGTCGAGCGACTTCTGGAGGAAGGTGCGATCGACATCAAGCCAATGGCCGATGGGGAAATACGCGAGATATTTGCTCGTGCAACGCTGCTTTTTGGCGACGCTCTGAAATTTGATGCGGAGGTAGTTGAGCAGATTACGAAGCTGTCGGACGGTTACCCTTATCTGGCGCAATTAATGGGGAAGGCATGTGTAAATCGTGTTAACGAAACGCAAGCGCCTCGGGTGGACGCAAGGGTCTTTGAAGATGTACTGGAAGATATCCGATCAGGCAGTGCATTCCCAACCTTAGAGAGCGCATATCTGCGTGCTGTGGGTCAGTCAGAACCTCGACGGTTATTGCTGACTATTCTGGCGGAGCAGACAACTGACGTGGCTAAGTACAACGACGATGTTCAACGCGTCGCTCTACGGGAAATCCGTCCGTTGGCAACTGAGTTCGAGATCGATCATATCGACCAGCTGGTTCCCAGATTGATCGATAAGAAATTCGGCCCGGCTCTTGTTCGCGATCCAGACATTCATGGTGCTTACGAATGGGTCAATCCGGTTCTGCGTGCTTATGTCCGATTGAGGCGCTGACTTCCGAGGGCAGTAGACCATCGCGCAGCGTCGCTTTACGAACAGGGCGGGCGCCTGCCAATTCCAGCGGAGGGGCGTTCAGCTGGGGGCGGAATGCAGAGACGATGGATATGGGCTGCCGCGGCGGCAGTGGCAGTGTTTGTGGGGGCCTATGTTGCCTCCCCATATTGGGCAGCCCGGCAACTGCGCATCGCAGCGGCCAGCGGCGATACCGATGGCCTCGAGCAACGAGTTGACTTTCCGGCGGTACGCGCGAGCCTCAAATCGCAGCTAACCGTTATAATCACCCAAAAGATGAATGACGACGCGAACCTCAAGAACAACCCGTTCGCCGGCCTAGGCATGATGCTGATGCCGACCATCATCAACAATATGGTCGAGGGCTTCGTCACGCCCGACGCGATCGCCACGATGGCGACGCAAGGCAAGATTTCGAAGCAGTCAAAGCCGGCCGGGGACACGCCGCCTGTTTCCTACGTTTACGGCTATCGCGGCCTGGACCGGTTCGGCGTCGGAATTAAGAACGACAAGGCGCCCACGGATCGTAAGCTCACCTTCGTGCTGGACCGCCGCGGCCTGTTCACTTGGCGTCTAGTGCGGATCGAAATACCCGCTGAAATCCTAAAGCAACCGGCTTAGCTCTACTGGGGCGGCCCTCTCGGTGTAAACGAGATGCTCTACCAACTGAGCTAAGCGCCCCCTCTCGGGAGACCCGCGTATTACCGTCGTTTTTGCTCAGGGCAAGCGTCCGTTTCACGGAAGCCAGCGGACCAAAAAGGAAACGGCTGGACCCACGAGTCCCGCACTATTCCCGAACTGAAAAGAGCGGGGTTATCGACAGGTCAGCCGATCAGGATTGGACAGGTCGTATTGCGCCACGACTGCTTGAATGCGTCGAGCGGCTAGCGATGACGCATGACCTATATGACGTGCTCACAAGCCGATTTCGCGTCCATCAGTTCACCGAGATCGTTGGTTTGACGCTTCGCGCCCGCCGAGGCCGAAACGGACCATTGCCTCGAAGTCAGCGAACGAAGTATGACACAACGCCGGCGAAACCAAGCTACGGGGGCTTACCGGCTCTGGCCGGCAATTGGACGAGCGACATGAGATCTGACGGCCTTCAAGAGTGCGAAAAGCTTCACATCGATATGCGCACGCACATGCTAGCAATGCAGTCGGCTGGATCTCACGAGGCAGTAGTGAAACACTGGGTGGCGGTCATCAACGCGTATGTGACGATTTTCAATAAATTACGCGCTGCGTCACAAGGGGAGCCAAAATCCTGGGCGTTTACCAACCGGCTTAAAAACGAGATGAGGAAAGATCCTATTCTCGCATATGCTTATGCCGCACGTGGCGCGGAAGAGCATGGCATCGGCGTAGGTCATGCTGACCTTCACCCGATCCAGTTTTCTGGTCCAGTTCCTTCCTCACGGATGGCAGTGAATCCTGAATTAAAGGCATTCTCCGAACGCCAAGGCATGCCCCTGTTAATAACGCCGCAAAGTTCTTTTCTTAAACCAGTAAGGAACAAAGGCCGTTGGTATAGTCCACCTTCGAGGCTCCCCGTATCGACCACTGATAATATCGATAATGATCCGAGCACGCCGATTAACGTCGCAGTACGGGTTTGCCTGAAGACTCATCATTGGCTTGAGGAGGCGAAAACGCTGCCGGCCCATATGTAATTTCCGCGTCCTTCTTGCACGCAACGCGAACGGCAAGGAGTGATATCGTGGTCATGGCCTGACTTCCCCGCGATAGTCGACAAGCCCGTTTAGTCTAAGCTTCGGCGCCGATCGACGAAGCAGATTGCGTGGCAGCGCCTCAATAAGTGGTGGACGGTGATCCAAGGCAGGTTCTGTTACGGGTCTGCCGGACCAGGGGCTTTCGGTCCCGCCATCGCCCTCCTCATCGCCGCAGCGATGAGGAGGGTCGTTTTCAGTCGGCTGCTGTATCGGAAAGGCGCGACGTTTTGTCCGGTTCGACGCCGATACTAAGCGGCTAGCGCATTCACTCGCCGGGTAAACCTCGACCATTCAGCAATGCGGTCAGCTGTAGATTTTACCGCTACGTCGAGTAGATAAAATCCGTCCAGCAGAAGAGACATATCCGTCCCCCTTATTTCGATACTATCCAGCTTAAAAAATCCGGTATCCAGCGTATTTGGATTCTCTGCGGTTGCCGACAATGACCAACTTGAAATCGAATCTCTATCATCATCTAACCCGATTTGGATTACATGGTTCTTGTGCGTTAACTCAAATGCTCGGAGGTGTTTCGCTATGTCCTCGCGTGGGCTATGAGTCCGGACGATGAATGGGCTGATCTCCCGAGGAGTTGCGGCTAAGTTATAAGCCTCAAATAGCTTTTTGTTCAGAGCGAGGGGACCGGCGTGATCGTACATTCCTGTTATCAGAACTAGCACCTGCTCGCTTATGCTGTGATCAACAGCCCAGAACAGGCCCTCCGGCCGGAGGCCAAGCCGCCTCAACGCGGTGAGGAAATCTCGCCCAGCAGCTATACGTGCGGCAGATAGGTTGCTTTTAGCCATGGCACTACTCCCATATCCCCAAACGCGGCTGCAATATAGCCTTTGATCACCGCGCGCGGGATCGGCGTGAAGCTGTACGAATGCGATCGATTCCAGTCCCACATGGTCATCACCGCAGGCGCCACGGGGTCAGTTTCGGATATTGCTATTCCAGCTATGGCAAATAAGCCGCGCAGATCGTGATGCCATAAATCCGGACGCTGAGATCGCGATGGCCAAGCGTTCAGACCCTCCTTCCGCATAATCACCGCTTTCACCGCGCATTCAACGGCAAAGCCGCACTCGTTCCAGGCGCGCGCGGCCGCGGCGGGGTCTTTTTCACATAGCCTCGCCGCCGCTTCGCATGACGCGGCAAGGACGAGCCATTCTGCGGCAGAATTAGCCTGCGGAAACATCAAGTCTCCGCGCAAAGGCGTCTGAGCGGTTGATTCGCGAAGTCACGCCGCCACGATAGCACCTGCTGTAGCAAATCTGTCCATAGCCTACCTCTGGCTCACCGTCGTGCGCCTTGCGCGAATCGACCGGCCGCCGCAGCCTGCCGGCATGGACCAGCTGACCACCGCCCTCGACCGCCTTCGCCGGTTCCGCGACACCTTCAACGACGGCGAGCCGGTCGACGAGGAGAGCAGGTTGTTCGCCGACGACCTCACGACGATCATCTGCGCGGTCGAGGCGTTCGGCGAGGATGCGGTAGCGGGCGATCCGAAACCCGAATAGGCGGTTGATCCAACTAGAACAAATGTGGAACATTGTCGGCGCTGATCGAATCGGAGCCGCCAATGTCACCCCGCGAAAACCTGCGTCAGCTGGCCGCTGCGCGCGGCGAGAGTCTCGCCAACCTGTCCGCCCTCATCGGCCGGAATGCCGCCTACCTGCACCAGTTAGTCACCCGCGGTTCGCCCAAGCGCCTCGCTGACGACGATCGGCTCTACCTGGCGAAATACCTCAACGTCGACGAGCGAAAGCTGGGCGCCCGCGACCCGTGGGAACCGGTCTTTTGATCGATGGGGCGCATCTACGTCCTGACCTTGGGCGACGCGGCGAAACGCGGGCTGATCCTGGAGATCGCGTGCCTGCGCTGCGCGCGCGTAATCTACCGGCACCCGACCGACTTCCTCGGGATGAAGACGCCGGCCGGTCGGGAGATCAGGAGCCATATCTACATCGAGGAGCTCGGCACCATGTTCCGGTGCCGCGGCGCGGCCGGCGCGCGTGGATGCGGTGCGAAGGGCGCGCGCGTCGTTCCGCGGTGGAAGACCGAGCTGAAGGTGCCCGCCGGCGTGCCGCTGCTGCCGTTCCTCAACGCCGATGACCGCGAGCGGAAGCGGATGATCCGTGCCGCTCGCGGTTGAGGTTCAGAGCGCCTGCCCCTTGTATGCCTTCACAAGCGTCTCGACGGATGAAAGGGACGAGCGCGCCGCTCGGATCGCGGTGTAGATCTGCTCCTTCGTGACCTTCGCGGCAGCGGGCGGTGGCGCTGGCGTCGGAGCTGCCGGGACCGGGGCGGGTTCAGGTGCTGGCGCGGGCGATGCATCCGGGAGGGGCGCGGGAGCTGGCATCGGCGCCGGCGTGACGACCGGCGCAATCGCGGCGTCGAGCTCGGCGCGGATCCGTTTCCAGACCGGTTGCAGCGTTGCGCCAAAGAACCCGAACGCCGTCGACGGCGTCGCGTAATTGTAGAGCGGCTGGACCGCGCCGCCCTCAGCAACGAACGCCTCGTCATAGGCCGCCAGCACCCCGTCTGCGTCCGGGTGCATCTGCATGTCGTAATAGAAGGCGCGCAGCGTCTCCCAATCGTGTGCCGACCCGTTGGCGTTGAGGTGCCACATGCCGCCCTCATAGGCCCAATATTCAGCGCCGACCGACGTCGCGCGTTTCACGCAGTCGCGCATCTGCTCGCGATATTTCGGGATGCCCGCCAGGATGTAAGCCAGCGCGCCCTTGGCGTCGCCACGCTGGGCATAGCCCCAGGCAAGGTCCGGATTTTTGCCATAGTCGTTGAAGTCGGACGAGACGTAGCTCGTCGCCGATACAATTTCGAGGTCGTTCGGATCACAGCCGGCATCCCGGATGCCCTGGAACTGCATGTCGGTATGCCACATGTTCACGAACTGGCCGCACTGCGCGACGCCGGCCCGCTTGCCCTTCGTCGCCCGCAGCAGTCGCGCGATCTGGGCACCGATCCAGCCGTTCGGATTGTCCGGTCCCTGGTCATGCGCGTATTTCGTCTGCACGAACTGCCAGTTCCAGGTCTCGTTCGAATACTCGAAGATCGCCGGCAGGATCGACTGCGCTTCGACACAGGCGACCGTCTCGGCGATCGACGCATCGGTGACGAGGTGCGGGAAGCTGATCCATGGACGGACGCCGGCCGCGTTGCAAAGCTCGACGACCTCGGCCACCGAGCCGCGATCGCCATAGCCCTCGGCCGCCGGGTGGATCGGCAGGAAGTCGGCGAGCGAGGCGTTGGTGTCGAGGAAGTCCATCGCGCGCCAGGCGACGAAGCCGCGCACGTCGGCGACGTATTCCGGCTTGAAGGTCTGCGTCAGCGCTTCCTGCCCCTTGGGCACGATCCGAATGTTGGTCGGCTTTCCGCTGCGCACGATCACCATCGGCCAGCTGGCCGGCGTGGCCGCCGTGAAGTCGATGCGATTGCGCGTCGCCGCCTTCTTCTCGACGCCGATGTCGAGGACGCCGTCGCCCTCCCAGGTCAGCACCATTTCCCGGCCCTCGTCGCCGACAAGCGGCGCGAGATAATAGGCAACCGCCTCACCGGCCTTCGCGGGCGCGTTGGCCGAGGTCATCTTCCCCGCTGCCCGCATCCGATTGAGGAAGGGCTGGTTGGACCAATAGTTGATGCCGTCGGAGGCAAGCATGCGCTTCATCAGAAGGCTCCTTATGCGGCCGCAATCGCGGCGATGATGGGGGCGGCGGGGATCGGCGCGCGGCCGTCGGCATAGGTTGTGTAGAACAGGACCGTGTCGTCGTAGGACCAGCCGTACATGCTGCGCACCTTCACCGGCCCGCCAGGGTCCGCCGCAAGGGCGATCCGCAGCTTGCCACTGACAAGCGTCACGTCGCTGATCGCGAGCGTGGTCGCGAAGTTGTCGGCCGACACCTGATAGCCGAGCTTGCCCTGCTTCGTCGCCGGCGGAACGTTCCCGGTCGCGAACGACGTCGGCCCGGTGATGGCGGTGCCGCCATTGAGGTCGAACGTCACATCGATGAGGGCGCCAGATCTGGTCGCCGACGTCGCCAGCGCGCCACGGCCGTCCGGCACGTTGACGCCGAAATACTTGGCGATCGAATAGGCCGCTCGACGGCCCATCTCGGCGTAGCCCAGCTTTCGGTTGCTGTAGTGGTAGGCGTCGTTGCCATTGTGCTCGGTGCCGAGCTTGTAGTCGCCGATGAAGACGCGCGGGTCGAGCGTCGTCGCGAGGCGATACTGCTCCTGCATGGTGTTACGCTGAAGGTCGTTCTGCACTGCCCCGAGATCGGCATAGGGCACATCGCCGGTCGAGGCGAAGCGGCCGACGGGTGAAAAGAACATCGGAGCCTGCGGGTTGTTGGAGATCGTGCGCAGGCCCGGCAGGACGTTGTTGTTGAAATCGTTCGCCCAATAGGTCGGATTGGCTGCACTGTCGGCATCGCCCTCGCCCTGGTCGCCGATCCAGAACTCGACGATGCCGCGGCGCGAAGCCAGCGCATCCACGTATTTCTGCCAACCGCCTTGCCCTGGTGAATTGAAGTAGAGCGCAGTCGAATCGTTGCCCTGTGCACCGATGCCAACAGGCTTGCCGAGGAGCTGGGACAGCACGCGCGCGCATTCGTGCATGCCGGTCGGCTGATAGGCGTTGGTCGCGGTCGACCAGCCCGACGCCGGCGCACCGGCAATGATGCCTCTAAGGGTGACGGCTGCCCAGGGCGTGCGCGTGTTCAGCGCGGCGTCGGAACCATCGACCGGCCCCTGCCGGTAATTCGAATTGCTCTGCCCCCACGTCTCCCCGCGGATGCCCGACAGCACCGGCAACGAAAGGTCGACGCGCGCCTTGCCATCGCTCGCGTCCACATAGCCGGCCTGAACGATATAGGGCCCGCCAGTTGGCACGAACGCGAACGCCGTGGCAGCACTGCCATTGACGCTCACGTTTGCCATTGGCGCAAACGCCTTGACCTCGGCGAGCGTGCCCGGCGTCAGCAGGCGATAGACCCACGACTGCGGGTTGGCGCCGGCAGCCATTGTCATCGCCACCTTGGTGCTGCCGCCGGTCGCCGTCAGACTATCACGACCGACAAACTCGTCGACGCTGTCAATCGCAACCTTAAGTGGATCAACCGTGATATATTCCAGCACTGGATAGCGCCACAGCGACGCCGTGACGCCGGCCCGGCCGCTGCGCTTGGCAGCCGCAAGGGTGCCCGTCTGGTCGACTGTATCGATCGGATAGCCGTATCGGTTGCTTGCTACCGGTATCCATTTGCCGTCGACCATCGCGCGGAATTTACCGTCACGGACCGTCAGTCGGATCTCGCCCTTGTCCTTGAACGCGACGCCTCCGAAGAATTGTTCGTTCTGAAAATTGCCGTTGATGACCGGAATGATGGACAGCCGGCTCAGCCCCTTACTGATAAAGACGCGAACGAAGCTGTTCGCGTCCTGATAGTAGAGGTGGAACCACTGGCGCGACTCCTCCCAAGCATCACCGTTGCCGTCGACAGTCGAATAGCCGAACGTTGCGACGTGGTCGCCGAGCGAACCGCCGAAGAACGCGGAACTTGACGCGTCATACTGACCCGTTCGATGAAGGTAACCGTCCTTTACCTCGAACGCTCCGAACGAAGCGTCCTGCGCCGACCAATTCGCGCGGCCGGCCAGCGACGAGGTGCCGGCCGGCGCCGTGAAATCGTCGGCGTAGAGCGGCGCCGCGAGGGTCGGCGCCACAAAGGCGCTGTCGTCGTTCTGAATCGTGCCGGTCGCCGACATCGAGGTGCCGGCGGCATAGCCCGAGGGCACGCCGATCGACACGGTGAAGGTCTCATCGGCCTCGGTGACGGTGTCACCATTCACGCTGATAGTGAATTGCCCGCTGGCCTGGCCATCGGACATCGGAACGATGCCGCCCGTTGGGTAGGCCCCGCCGGTGAAGTCGTCGGCACTGGTCGAGCCGGCTGCAAACAGCCACGACACGTTCACCGCACCGACCGCCGAGGAGCGGGTGACCGTGAAGGTGAAAAGCGTCGGCCCGGCGTTGCCTTCGGCTTTCGCTTGCGAGGTAGACAAATAGACGGTCGGCGTCGGCACCGGCGTCGGCGTCGGCGTGCTGCCCCCGCCCTGCTTGAGCGCCTGGATGTCGACCAAGGCGCCGTTGATGGTGTCGCGGATGTCCTTGTTGGACGATCCGTTTTGGATGGTGGTGAGGACGGTCATGGGCGGTCGCTCCAGGCTTTGGTGTCGTCCCAGCTGCCCGTGTCGAGCCAGAGGGCGTAGATGATGGGCAGCGCGGTGCCGCCGAGGAGGATGGCGAGCGTCGGCCGCCCGCGGTGCCGGGTCAGCCCCAGGCCGAGCCGCATCAGTAGATCGCGAGCATGTCGGCCGCGGTGGTGCCGGTTGCGAGGACCCGGCGCGGGCGGAAGGGCACGATCGCGCCAGCGGGCACGTTGCGCCAGACAACTGCTGCGGCGCCCGTGGCCTCGTTGTCGCCGATCATGGCGATGTCGCCGCCCGTGCCCACGTAAAGCGCCTTCGGCGTTTCGGTCAGGTCGACCGTATCGCTCGGCGCCACCGCCTTCGCCCGCTCGCCGGGATCGGACACACTCGAGAAGACCTCGCCATACCGGTCGACCATCTCTCGTTCCTCTCTTCAGCTGGGGGTCAGGCCTTGGGCTTCTTGATCTCGGCCTTCACCGCCTTCACGACGGGGCCGATCGCCGAGACGGCGCTGATGACGAGGGTGGGATTGGCCTTCGCGACCTTGATCGCGGCGCCGAGCAGCTTGCCGATGTTCATGTGCATTCTCCTTTGCTGACCGGAGCGGTCAGGCTTCGTTGCGAGAGAGGGGGACGCCGGCGATGGCCGTCATTCTGACCGGGCCGAGAATGACGGGGCGGCCGGCTGGCCAGCGACGCGCGACACAGCGCGCCTTTTCGATGCGGGTGACACTGACCCGGTCGCCCTGATTGCCGCCAAGGACGTGGTAGGCGCGGTCGTCCTCGCCGACGTACAAGCCGACGTGGCCGCCGCCCGGACGTTCGAAGACGAGGATCGCGCCCGGCGACAGGCGATCCGCGCGGAGGTTCTGCCCCCAGGTCGCCCAGCTCTTCGCGCGCACGGCGATGGAGGGCGGGGTCAGACCGGCCTCCGTGACGCACGCCGCCACGAACAAGCCGCACCATGGCACGCTGTCGGCGTTGTAGACCATGCCGAGCACCTTCGCGCCGAGGCGCGCGGCCCAGCCGAGGATCGTCGGATTGTTGGCGGCGCCGGCTGCTTCACGCGTGCCGAGCTTCGCCCGCGCGGCGAGCAGCCACGCTGGTTCTTTTGCCATGCTGAAATCCTTTGGACTGTCACGGGCCGTTAATCGGCGTCGTTTAGTTGAGACGACGGCTGCCAATTGGCGGTCGTGTTATGGCTACGGGTTTACACCGGCCCAGTACGTGGCCAGCGCCCCGCCGATCTCATTGCCAACCGTTATCGGCGGGGCGCATCGTTTCGATTTACGACAATCACACTGGTTGATTTCGATCAGCCAACGTGTGATTTGAACTACAGATCGCGATGCCACCTGCACGCGATCCAACGCCGGTCGGGCGTGAACACCTGACCGGCGTTGTTGCCGCGGCAATTATGTGTCGGCCTTGTCGACATCGATGCCGAACACGGTCCCCGCCTTTTGCAGGTAGCGCTCGGCGATCTTGAAAATGCCCTCGCCCAGTATGCCGAGGGCGGCACCGTAGAGCAGCGCGCCGAGCGGCTCGGGCCGCTGCGACACAATCAGTGCCGCAGACACCGCAAGCGCCATGCCCGTTACCGGTATGTCGAGCGTCCAGCGGTGCTCTTTGCGCACAGCCTGCGCCGCCCCGATCCAGAGTCGCGCGGCAAAACACCCGAACAGCGCAGCGATCATGCATGCAGCCTCGAACGGGAAGCCGAGGAAATGCCAGACGACCGGCTGCGAGGTCGCAACGGTCGCGCCCTTCTGCACCATTGCAGCAGCGGCGACCGGTAGTATTGCCGCCATCGTGACGCCCCCTTTATAGATGCCCCCGGTGCCAATCATCGCGTCGACACCACGCCGATCGCGGCGACGAACGTCAGCAATCCCAGCTGAAGCATGCGCTTCACCATCGGCCATGCGAGCCACATATCGACAGGGAACGGCACCTTGCGCTGCTGCTCGACCATGCCGGGCTCCGAACAGATGTAGAGCAGCAGCCCGGATAAGCCGCATGCGACCGCGAAGGGGTCGAACAGTCGTTTGACCGTGTTGTAGGTGCCCGTGGCGACGGGATCGCGTGGATCCCAGCCCCAGAGCGTCAGCGCCTCCGCGCCGCATCGGATAGTGATGCCGGCCGCAAACAGGATGCCTAGCGTCCGGTAGATGCCGGCCGGCGACAGCCAAGTATCTTCGCGCCGATGCTTCAACCAGTCTCCAATCAGCTTCACCAGCACCATGACGCCGACCATGGTGGCGATCGTCATGCAGGCGAGATTGATGACGACAAGCCATCCCATGCCGTTGAAACTGGGCTGCGCGATCGTCTGCGGCCCATGCGCCACCGCCTGGGCGGCGAAGCTGGTGTTGCTCATGATGCTGTCCTTCATGGTCGGGGCGCGCAGCCGAGGAAGGCGGTTTCGACGTTGCGACGGCAGTGGCCGGGTGCGGCGCCCAACAGCACGAACAGTCGGTCTATGACGGCTTCAAGCGCCAGCCCCCAGCGGTGCCCTTTGATGGCTGCCCGGCCGACGCGGCTCGATATCGTCTCGTCGGCCGACGGCGTGGGACCGCCTGCGACGACGTAGATCGGAACAGCGATAATGATGTAAATCAACTGATCGATCGCCACGAGCAGCTGGCGCAGGCCAAGCCAGAAGCGCTCAACCACCGAGCGCCGCCCAATCAACGGTGGCGGCAATTACGATCGCGCCGATGCTGTCCGCAACCTCGACGGCGTCTTTCGCTCCCAGCCGCAGCCCCTCGATTGCGCCCGCGGCGCGCTCCCAATCCGCTTCCCGCTGCAAGACCTCCGCGCAGAGCGCTTCAAGGGACATGCGACGGCTGGTCGCCTCTGGCTGAAGCATCCAGGTCGGCGCCGAATTGTCCGCGAGCCACCGCCGCGCCGCGTTCGCCTTCAGCAGGTACGCACCAATCTGACCGGGCAGCGCCGTGATGAACCGCTGGCGGATCGCTTCGGCTTCGGCATCGATCCGCGCTGCACTTGCTGCGCGCACGATGTCGAGGTCGACGGTAGAGCCGCGAACGGCTGCCGCCGGCACCAGCACCATGCCGAGACCATCGCCCAATTCCTGTTGCGCGGCGGTTCCGGGCGTGCCGCTGCCGCGCCAGCGCTGCTCGCCAGAGGCGAGGTCGTAAACGATCCAATATTCCATAAGGCCCCCTTGGGAGATCAGCGCTTGAACTCGGTCACGGCGATCGCGGCGTCCGAATAGCTCCACGCCCCGCTGGGGACGCTGAAGCGGAGGAAGAACTGTACGGCGGTCCCGGCCGGGAACCCGGTGATTTGAAACAGGCTCACCGGGACCGCCGTATTCGACGGCGAAAACGCGACCTGTCGCGACAGGGCCACCTCGCCACCGCTATAGGCGGCGAACAGCTGCACCTTCATGATGCCCGCTCCGCTGTTGCGGTTGCCGTCCGACTGAACGTCCACTTTCATGGTGCCGCCGTTGCTGGCGATCGACAGTCGAGCGCTTTCGCCGACCTCACCTGCCGGAATGTTAAACTGACTCATCCCGCTGATCGCGACGGTGTTGGTAATGCCATTCTGGGCGATCTTGTCGGTGATGACCGAGCCGCCGACCAGCAGATTACCGCTGATGCTGAGGTCGCCGATCAGGTCTGCGCCGCCACCGCCGTTCGCATCGGCGCTCAGTGTCAGCTGCGCGCGGCCGTTGCCCGCCGTCGCCAGGAACCGCACATAGGCCGACGCCCGGCCTTGCAGATCGACGATCGTGCCGGCTTGCTGCTGCACGGTTGCCTTAGTGCCGCGGTACTCTGACGTCAGCTCGGTGACCGTCTGTGCGACCGCGCCTGCCTTGGCATCGGCGATGGCCGCCGCACGATCCTCAATCCGGGCATTGACTGCGCGCTGTAGTCCACTGTCCGCAGCAAAATTGACCTGCGCTTCCAGCGCGGCTGTGCGCGAGGCTGCGGCGTAGCGGTTGGGCAGGTCAGCCAGCGTGTTTTCGGTTGCCGTCACGCGGGCGGACACCGCACCGATCACCGTGCGATCGTTGCCCGGCGCGTAGGGCGCCCACGTGTTGGTGCCAGCCTGAACCTCGGTCACGAATGGCCGCGACATCCAACCGTAGCCATCGACCGAGACGTTGTAGAGCCGGAAGACGAAGGCGGCCGCGACCGCATCGGCAGGCACCTGCACCGACTTCGAGCCGGTCAGGTCCCACCCGGCAATGCTCTTGCCGCCCTCGTTGATCCGGGGGCTCATGAACTCGCCGGCATAACCGGCCAGCGAGCCGTCCGCGCGATAGAAGAACAGCGACGTCCAGACGTTACTGCGGTGGTTCGAGGTCAGGGCGTAGAACTGAAGGAAGCTGCCCGGCCGCACGGCGAACCGCGCCGACTGCGCTTCGGCGCAGAGCCCGTCGCCGGCCTGCGCCCGGTAAAGCGTGAGGTTATTCTCGTACCCGCCAATCATGTACGGCTCGCCGGCGCGGTTGAGCGTCATCGTCGCCAGCGCGCCCGCATTAAACGTCAGCGCCCAGCCGTCCAGCGTTGCCAGCGCCGTGTTCGGCACCAGGTTGCCTCCGCCCTGCGCAACGGCCTCCAGCGTCTGGATACGACCGGCATAGCCCTGCGAGGCATTGCTGAGCGTCGTGATGCGCTGATCGTAGCCGCCGAGCGTCAGGTCGACGCCCTGGAACCGGGTGTTCACGCTGGTCGTCAGGTTGGCGACGGCTTGCGCGGCACCGGCCGCCGTCGTCGCGACCTCGGCGACCCTAGCGTCGGTCAGCTGCGCCGTGCCGACTTCCTCCAGCCAGAAGCTGTGGACTTGCACATACCCGCCGGCGAACGGCCCGGCGCCTTCGGGATAGTTGGCGAGGAACGTCGCTCGCACGACGTTGACGCGGGGGATGAACTTGCCGCCGACCTGGAACTGAAGGCCATCGGTAGCGGGCCAGAGGCCGGTGTACAGCTGGTCGACGGTGTAGGTGCCTGCCGGCAGCATGCCGTGGACGTTGTCGACGTAGCTGTTGCCGATGAAGGCGCCCGATGCGTCGTACATCGACAGCCCGACATAGGTCACCTGCGCAGGACCATAGACCGTGAAGACGCAATGGAGGCGCATGCCGCGGCCGGTGTCGACCACCTTGGCCCCGCCCGTCATTCCCAACTGGCAATATTGCCCGGCAGCCGATTGCGCGACGCGTCCCGCCCCGTAGCTGGGGAAGGTGAAGCCAGCCTGCGACCAGTTGGCCTCACCGGCGCTAAAATCGGCGTTGGGCGTGATACCCTTGGCCGCGGTGAAGCTGCTCTGAACGCTGTCGATGCGCTGCCCGATCGCGCCGTCGCGAGCGATCGACGCCGTCTCGACGCGGGCGATCTCGGTCCGGGCGACCGTATCGACGCCCTCACTGCCGCCCCCGCCCGACGCAACGAGCTGATCGATCCGCTCGCCGATCGCCCGGTCAGCGTCAGAGAGCGCGGTGACGCTACTCGTGATGCGGGTGTTCGTCGCGGTGTTCAGGTCACGATAGTCGGTGGTGACCGCATCGATCCGCTGGCCAAGCGCGCGGTCCGCATCGCTCAGGCCCGTTGCAGTCGTGGTAATGCGGGTGTTCGTTGCCTGGTCGCGGTTCTGATAATCGGTGACTACTGTGTCGACACGCTGCCCGATCGCCCGCTTGTCGTCGGCGCGGGCCGTATCGACGGTCGAGATCAGGGCGCGAACCTGCGTATCGTCGTAGCCACCGCTGACCGAGATGGTGTCGATCCGTTGCGAAAGCTGCTCGTCGGCACCCTTGGCACGGGTGACCTCCGCCGCCAGATCGAGCACCGCCTGGTTCAGGTCACTGCGCGCGCCGTCGATGCGCTGGTTGGCCAGCGCAACCGCCTGATCCGCGGCGGCTCGGGTGGTGCCGATCGCCGTGTTGGCATCGGCCACCGCCTTGTTGATTGCCGGGATCGTGACGTTGTCGATCGCCTGCGCACGCGCCTTCATCGCGTCGAACTCGGACAGGACTTGCGTCGTCGGCCGGCCGCCGACCGCGGCGGTATCCTTCGACGTGTTCTCGCTGGTCTTGTCGGCGTTGTCGGTCGGCTTGGTACCGGCAGGATCACCGATATCCGGCCAGTCGACGGAGCCGGCGCCTCCGCCAATCGGCACGACCTTGCCCGCAGTGCTGAGTCCTTCGATCGACAGCGACAGCTTGCTGACGCTCGTCCCGATCTCGATGGAGAAGTCGCGGAAGAAGCCGTAGACGGTCAGGCTGTCGAGGCCGGCGTCGCCCAGCCACAGCGACGGCAGCGCGCGCGCCGCGGCGATGCGTCCGGCGACCTGGTCGACGGCGTCGGTCCGGATCAGCGCCTTCGCCGCCATCTTCTTGGCCCAAGCACGCGGCACGATCGACACCTCGCCGAAGTCGTCGACGACCTTGCGGCTGTAATCGGTGATGCTGGCGGTCGGCGATGCCTCGGTGACGCCCAGACCGGTCAGGCGGCCGATCAGCAGCGTGCCGACCGACACCGTCCCATCGCCAGCGCCTAACGTGTCGCGCCAGCTGGCATAGTCCGACCAGCGCGCGCCGTCGTCCCAAGGGCGCGGCGTCGCGGTGGCGGCGGCCGGCGTCAGCGTGACGGTGACGTTCGCGCCGGCGGGTGCCGCGAGGTCAAGGAATAGCGCCGAGCCGGCGCCGTCGACCACCGCCTGCGTGCGGTCGTAGCTTCCCGCCTGAACCCGGACCGTCGCGGCATTGGTGTCGAGCACGGCGAGCCCGGTGACGGCGGGGCCCGGCTTGAGCGTCAGCACGATCGCCGAGGCCGACGTCGTCACCGAGCCGAGCGCCTGGTCGAACATCGCCCAGCGGCCGGTCGGGCCGACGTCGAACCACTTGCCGGACGTGCCCGCCGGATCGTTGCCGACGTTGGCGCCCGCAAGGCTCTCGTAGATCCGATGCGTCGCGGCCTTGATCACACGCGTTCCGGCCGCATAGGTCGTGGCAACCGACCATTCGGGCGCGTCCGCCTCGGCGACGCTGCTCGTCGACAGGACGGCATCGGTGACCGCGATCGGCTGTAGCATCAGCAGCGACGAGGCTCGCCCGGTCGGTGCCGGATCGACCCCGCTGTCGACGAACGCGTCGTCCTCGACGATACCCTCGACCGTGAGCGTGCAATAGCTGATCGGCGGGACCGCGAGGTCGAGCTCGAAGTCCTTGTAGAGACCGGTGACCGACAGGCTGGCGATGTCGTCGTCCGCGATCCACAGCGCCGGCGTCGCTCGCAGGGCGGCGAGCTGGCGCTGGATCGCGTCGACATCCTCAAACGGCACGGCGAGGCGCACCGACATGCGACGCGCGAAGCCGCGCTTCACCACCGTCGTCACGCCGAAATCATCGGTGACCCGGCGGCTGTAATCGGTGATCCCGATGGTCGGCGCCGCCTCGACGGCGCCCAGCTCTATCGTGCCGTCCTGCGTTACGACCCTCATGCGGCGTCCTGCTGCTGCGTCACGACCAGCGCCGTTCCGCTGTCAGTCACCGCGTCAATCTGCTTGACGAGGCGCCCGGTGTTGCCGGCGGTCGCGGCGTGACCGGAATTATTTTCACTGCGCAGCTGCACGATCTCGGCCTTCAGCGCCCGAATCTCGCTCGCGGCGTCAGCGGCCGGCGTGGCGGTGGTCGACGTGCCCTGCGCGTCGGCCGCCGCGGCGACCTGCGCGGCCGGCGTCGCGCCGGTCGCCGTCGCCTTGGTGAGAGCGCCGACGACGCCATAGGTCGCCTCCAGCGCGGCTGCGGTCTGCGCCTGCACGCGCGCCAGTTCCTGCCGGCTGGTCGCCGCGTCGGCCGCCGCGCTGAGCAGCGCCTGGCTGAGGCCCGGCAGGCTCTTGGCGGCGTCCATGTCGCCTCCGCGCGCCGCGGCGTTGGCGGCGTTGAACTGGCCCATGAGCGTCGCAAAGCCATTGCCGCCAGTCGGGTCGGTCAGGCCGCGGATGCGCTTGACCTCGTCCATGATGCTGTCGCCGACCGAGGTCCACGCCTGCCGAAGCTCGTCGGCGGCCTTGGCGGCATCCTGCGCGTCCTGGATCGCGTAGATCTGCTCCTGGATCGCGCGGTTGCTGGCATCGAGCTTGGCGAGGTCGAGCGCGCGGATCGCGGCGGTGTCACCCTTCACCTCAAGCAGCTTTCGCTCCAGATCCTGCCGCTCGGTCGCGATGTCGGCGGCACTGCGCGTTGAGCCGAGCGCCTGTTGCAGGTCGGCGAACGCCGGCGCGAGGCGCAGGAGCGCGGCATAGGTGCCCTGGCCGGCCGTCGTCGTCAGGTCCTGCGCCTCCACCAGCGCGCGGAAGCCTGCGAGCGTCGTCGGCATGGCGGCACCGAGGCTGTCGAACACCTTGGACAGCTGTGCCGTCTTGGCGGCCGACTGCTCGGCCGCGCTGTAATAGGCGCCGAAATAGGCATCGACCGCGCTGGTGAGATCGCCGATCGTGTCGAACTGGTCGGCAAGGCCGAGCTTGGCGTCGATCGACATGGCGCGTGCGCTGGTGCCGACGAGGTCGAGCGACGACGACACCGCCTCCAGCGTGGATGCAACGCGGACCAGCGTCTCGAACGTGCCTTCGCCCGCCTTCTGGAACCGCGCGATTCCAGGGAACGCCGCCTCGGCCATGCCATCTGCCGCGGCGCCGAAGATCGCCTCCAGCTTTTCCTGGATCTCGGTGCCGGTCAGGCCCTTCAAGTCGATCTTGCCGATGTTGACGACGAAGCCGTTGAGCCGCGCCTCGACTGCGCCGGTCGCCTCGCCGAGCGGGCCGGCGGCATGCCCGATCGCGGTGGCGAAGCTGCGCAGGATGAGCGTGAACTGGTTTTCGAGGCCGGCATCCGCTGCGGCGAATTGCGTCGAGGTCTTGGTCGAGGTGGTGATGCCGAAGAGCTTCTTCTTTTTCTCGACATCGGAATAGGTCGAGGCGTCGAACCCGCCCGACAGGATGCTGCCGACCGACTGCGCACCGCCATAGAGGCCGCTGCCGATCACCGTCGTCTTCGTGCCGAACAGCGAGGCGAGCGCGTTGCCGAACACGGGGATCGCCTTCAGCACCGAACCGATCGCGTTGGTCTTGAACCCCTCGGTGGTGCCGGCCGACGCATCGATGTTGCCCGACCGGACGAGGACGGCCGCAAAGCCGCCGATCTGGTTGTCGATCGAGCGCAGCGAGCTTGCCATCTGGCGCGCGAACACGCTGGTCGCGGTGTCGACGTCCTTCAGGGCATCGATCGAGCGCTTCAGGCTCTCGCTCTGCGCCTTGCTATCGCCCAGGACCGTCCCGGTGCCGGTGTTGGTGACCGGTGCCGCCTTCGCCCCGCCACCGCCGCCACCGAAGACGGCGATCCCCGACGCGACCAGTGCAGCAGCGGTGGCCGCCATCGCCGCAATGTTCGCCGGGAAGGGCAGCTTCGATTGGTGCGCGACACCTTCGGCGCCGGCCGCGGTCGCGCGCGCGGCGCTGCCGGCGACGAAGCCGAACGTCTCGGCCGCGTTCTGCACCATCGCCTGGATCGACATGGCGAGCTGCGCGACGCGATAGACCTTCTCGGCCGCCGCCATCGCCTTGTAGCCCTTGCTGCCTTCCTTGAAGAACCCCTTCGCCGCGGAGGCCATGCTTCCGAAGGCGTCGATCTGCGTCGAGGCCGACTGGATCGCGAACACCTGGTTCTCGTGCGCGATCGCCTTCTGGTTGCCGTTTGCCTTGCGGATCGCCTCGTCGTGCGATCGCTGCAATGCTGCCTGGTCGGCGTAATACCCCGTCATGATGGTCAGCACGTCGCCGATCGTCGAACCGACGTGGCCAAAGGCGTCGGCCATGCCCTGCGCGGCCCGCTGCGCGGTCTGGTCGATCGTGTCGAAGAGTTCCGAGGTGCGCGACAGCGAGGCGTTGAACGCGTCGTTCGCCTCGACAAGCTTCTGCTGAGCGACGGCGATCTCGACCTGCTGGTCGATCCATTCCTTGCCCGCCGTGCCGGTCCGACCCTTTGCCTGCGCTTCCTGCGTCGCGCGGATCGTCGCCAGCGCGCGGATCCGCTCCATGTCGGTCGCGCCAACGAGCCGCAGCTCCTCGCGCAGATAGTCGAGCTGGTCGCGTCCCGACGCGAGCTCGGCCTGCCGCTGGGCTTCGCGCTCGGCGTCGGTCAGACGGTCGCGGGCGGCGCGCTGCTTGTCGAGCTGCGCGGTCGCCTCGGCGAACCCCTTGGCGTCCTTGCTCTGCTTGGCCGCCTCGATGGCGGCGAGCAGCGGCAGATCGGCAAGCCGCGCCTGCAAGAAATCGTTGGCGAGCGCGGCGGGCACGTTGCCGGCCGCGACTGCCGCGTTGACCTGCTCCTGCATCGCCGCCTGGTCGATCATGCCGGCGGTCGACTGCGCGGCCGTCTTTACCCGCTCGGCGACCGCGAGGCGGATCTCGCGCGCAACCGCGACCTCGATATCCGCCTGCTTCTTGATTGCGGTGCTCTCGGCCTTCACCCGCGCCTCGGCGATCAGCGCCGCAGCGCCCGACACGCCATAGGCGTCGGCGAGCTTGTAGAGGTTGCGGATCTGCGCCTCGACCGCCTCGGCGTCGCGCGCCAGCGATTCGGCATGGCGGTCCACCTTGGGCTTGGGCTCGTTGTTGAACCCGATCGTCCTGGCGTTGCGCTCGCGCGCATTCTCGATCGCGCCCTTCTTCACGCGCTGACCGAGCTTGCCGAGATAGGTGTCGGCCTTCCGGTACGCCTCGCCATAGGTGCGGTCGAGGAGCGTCGGATCGCCGGTCAGGAGCTTCTGCAGGCCCTCCCGGCTGCTGATCGCGCCGAGGTACGCCTTGGTACCCGCGACGCCGGCATAGAGCCCGGCGAGCGCCGCGCGGCCGTAGGACGTCAGGTCGTCGAGCACCTGCTTCACGTCCTTGCCCATGCCCTTCATGTCGCTGACGAACTGCGATGCGACGTCCTTGCCGACCTCCTCGAACAGCGCCTTCGAGACGTCGCCCCATTCGACGGTCGCGTCCTTCAGCTTGAACAGCTCCTGCTTGGTCGCATCGGCCCCGCCGGTGATGTCGCCGAGGTTGCGGGTGAGCTGGTCGCTCTTGACGCCTTCGTTGACCCAGCGGGCGAACAGCGCGAAGCCGGCGCCGGCCGCGGCCAGGCCGACGAGCAGCGGCGCGAAACGGAGCGCGAGGCCCGCCACTTCCTTGCCGAACCCGCGGAGGCCACCCTCGGCCATCTGCGCGACCTGGACGATCTGGAAACCCTGCTGGATGAACACCGTCATCGGCTTCTGACCGGTCAGCAGCCCCTGCGTGATGTCGGGCAGCTGCAACGCGATAGTCTGGAGGGCGAAACCGCTTTTGCGCGCCGCGCCTGCCATGGTCGTGTGCGTCTGTGCCGCAACGTTGGCGCGGTCGATCAGCAGGCCTTCCGCCCGCGCCATATCCTCGGCGGACAGGCCCGCGGCCGTCATCACCCGGCGCGCCTCGACGAGCTCTTGGTTGAGCCGGTTCTGCGCGGTGGCGGCCGGATCGAGCATCGCCTTGAGGTCGGCAAGCGTCGCGGCATCGCGCGCCGCGGCGGCCTCCTGCTCGCGCAGCGCGACGATGCCGCGGCGAGCCGCCGCCTCGAACTGGTCGTGCGCGAAGGCGGCCGAACGCAGCTGCTGTTCGTGCGCGGCGAGCGAGGCGGCCTTCAGGATGGCATCCTCCTCGCGCATCGCCTCGACGCCGGCACGCACGCGGGATTCGAACAGGTCGTGCGCGTGGGCGGCCTCGCGCAGCTCGCGCGCGCGGATCTCCAGGGCGGCGGACTTCAGCGCCGCCTCCTCTTCCTTCATCGCGACGACGCCGGCGCGCACCCGCGCCTCGAACAGCTCGTGCGCGTGCGCGGCGTCCCGCATCGCCTGGGCTTCGGCCGCGGCGGCCGCAGCCGTCTTCATCTCCGCGGCGACGAGCAGCTCTTGCTCTGTGCGCAGCCGCATGGCGAGATCGGTGTTGCGGGTCCGCTCGGCGGCCAGCGCCGCCTCCTCGACGCGCATCGCGCGGATCTCGTCGCGGCTCTTGCCGTAGGTGGCGTTCTGGCGCTCCAGCTGGCGGACCAGCGCTTCGCCGGTGCGTTCGGCGCGCGCGGCTTCCTGCGCGACCGAGCGCAGCTCGCGCGTGGCGGTATTGCCGAGCGCCTTGAACTGCGCCGACGCCTCGCTGAGGTTGAGGCCGTCGGACACCGATGCCTGGATGCGCTGGAACTCGCGCACCGCGTTCGCGCTGGTCGTGCCGATCAGATCGTCGAGCGACTTCAGGCCGCCGAAGCTGTCGCCGAAGTTGATGACGAAATCGACGCCGAGATCGGGAGAGCCCGTATCCATGCTCGAACCCTCCCTTCTCTGTCAGCCAAGCACCGCCTCGAGGCGGGCTTGTTCGGTTTCAATTGCCTGCCGCGTCGGGCCGGAATGCCACGGCGCGGGGCAGTTCTCGCTGTCGGCGATGCGGCTTTCGGCGAGATACGCCTTGGACAGGTCGCGGATCAGGCGCGCTTCCCATGGCGCGAGCCTGACCCATGTTCCTTCCTGCCAGGCGACGATCTCGCGCCAGCTGAGCGCCACCGCGCCCATGCCCGCCGCCTCGGTGATCCCCATCTCGACCAGCCGGTCGACAATATGGGGCGCCGGGTTCGGCGGCATGGGCGGCGTGATCTTCCGCCGCTTGGCATCCTCCAGCCGGGTCATCGTCGGTTGGGCGGCCTGGCTCTTGCCGCGGGCACTGTCTGGATCCGGCTTCGGCACGCCGTTGAGCCATGCCATCTGCCGGACGTAGAGCTTCAGCTCGTCGCCGAGCTGCCGGTGAACTTTCCCCAGTCACCCACGAACTTCACCACCTGCTCCTTGATCCAGCCGAGGGCGGGGTCGGAATAGACAGCGATGTGCAGCGCGCGGCCCACCAGCGGCGTGCCGTCGGTACTGTCATGGTCGATGTTGCGGAAGTCGGCAGTCAGGTCGGCGAGGTCCTCGGCCGATTCCGCGCGGCGCTGCTCGACGGGGACGTGGGCGACCTTATTGTCGTTGTCCTGCATGCGCTTGATCGTGCGCGCCGACTGGCGCTCCTCGATCTTCGCGAATTCGCCCGAGCCAGGGCCGAACAGATCGATACCGACCGGCGATTTGTCTGCCTCATAGAGGAACGTGCCGTCCGGCCCCTTCAGGTGCAGGAAGGCGGTGGCAGCGACGGCGAGCGTCTTGATCTTCATGGGTATATCCTCGCGGGGGATGGTCGCACCGACCCGTCCCGCCACCCGCGATAGCGGGGCGAGCCGGTACGAAAGGGACGGCGTCGCGGGCGCCGGAACTGGAAAGGGTTAGACCGCGGCGACCTTGATCACGTCGGTGCTGATCTCGATCGACGGATTGGCCATGACCATCGAGTTGGCTGCACCAACCGTCTCGGGATAGCCGAACACACGGCCACCGAAGTACCGGAGCGTTCCATTCGGCAGGGTGACGCGGAAGCTGTAGAGCTTGCTCGTCTTGTCGTCCGCCGCGGTGCGCAGCAGCGTCTGCCCGGCGTCGGCGTCGTCATGCGCCAGCGATGGCGAGAGCGCACCCGAGTTGCTCGGCCCCTTGTACTTCTGCAGCGGCCCGTCGAGCGGCTGGAAGTTCACGACCTCGAAGGTTGCGCCAAAGGGGCCGAGCTGTTCGACCTGTCCGACCGAGGTATAGGCCAGCGCGGCATAGCCGGCAGCGTCGGCGGTGGCGGGGGCGGCGGCAGAGATGGCGAGTTTGGAACCCGCCGCAGTCATGGACGTCATGGAATAATCTCCAGATAGCGTGCCGGCGATGCCGGCGGGTCAGTCCTGTCGCGGGCAGGAAAGGTGGTTCAGGCCGCGGGCGCGTCGGCCTTCGCGGCCTCGGACTTCTTGTCCGTCAGCAGCCCGGCGGCTTCGTAATTGGCGATCTCGCCGGCCTTGCCGGTGACCTCGTCGCCGGCTGCGAACGACCGGCCGGTGCCGACGTCCTTGAAATCACGGGCGGCGTAGAGCTTCTTGGACGTGGACACGGTACGGCTCCTCAGGCTGGCGCGTCGAAGGACACGCGGAAATCTTGCGTCTGCTCGTAGCTGTCGCCCGGGCCGATGCCGTCGGGCCCGGTGCCGGCGGTCAGCACGGCGACGCTCTCGAAGCCGGCGATGCTGCCGGTCTGACCGGCGCAGGCGGCGACGATGAGCCGGATCACAGCGCGCTGATCGCGATAGCTCTTGGCGCGAACGGCGACCGCGACGCGGTCGGTCGTCGGCACCGTCGCGCCGCGGGTCAGCGCCTGCCATTCGAGCGAACTCACGGTGCGCAGCAGGATGGCAGGCAGCGCGACATCGTCGGGCAGCCGCCCGGCCTTGATCGATTCGGCCGGAACGACGGCCGTCAGTGCCTCCGACGCGCGCAGCAGCGCGCCGACGATCGTCACGCCGCTCATTCGTCGTCCTCGGTGTCGGCGGCATCGGGGACGACGGCGCCGCCCTTGATCCGTGCGGTGATGTAAGCCTGCGACGTCGCGATCGCGTCGGCGTGGCGCTTGTCGAGCGCGGGCCGCAGGAACGGAAACTTGTCAGCGCCGGGATGGTGAACCGTGCGGCCCACGCCCTTGCCGTTGATCACCAGCGAGCGCTTCAGATCCTCGCTGCCGGCACGGTTGATGCGCCGCGCCGTCATGCCCTGACGTAGGCTGTCGTCGACCGAGATGAAGTGCGCGGCCGTGCCGTATTCTAACCAGGTCGCGATCGATCGCGCGAAGCCCGGCTTCACCGACACGGTCACGCGCACCTGATCGCCATCGACTCGTGTCCGCGCAGTTACGTTGCGGCTGACATAGTCGCTGCGCGACCCGGCGCGGGCCTCGTCGGCGATCACTGCCCCGCCGGCGCGCCCCGCACCGCGCAGGACCTTTGTCAGCTGTTCCGGCAGGGCGGCAAGGTAACGGCTGACCTCGGCCCGGCCGCGCACCCCGCCCGCCATCAGGCCGCGTTGCCTGCGGACGAGTAATCTTCGACCATGAACTCGACGGCTTCGCGCCGGCCGATCTCAGCCGGGCCAGCGACGATCTGCATGATCCGATCACCGAGCACGAAGCGCATGGCGGCGGTCACGTCGTCGCGGTAGCGCATCCGGACGCGGGCGGGTCGCGCGGCGACATTGAGGCCGTCCGCCAGTCGCTCGCCGCGGCTGGGTAACGCGTCCACGACGCTTGCCCACACAATTGCCACCGGCGCCCATGCGCCCGAACCCGCCCCGTCGATGGCGTCATCCGAGACTGGCCGCTCGATCCGGACCCGGCGGTCCAGAGAGCCGGCAGGAAGGCCCATCAGCAGATCAGCCGGCGAAGGGGAGCGATCAGCCACTCGACCGCGAGTGGCATCTCGTTCGGTGCGGCGTTGCTGGTCACGACCGCCTCCCGATTGCTGTACCAAGCCGCGACGAGCATGAGGATCGACACCGAGACGAGCCTGACATCGTCCCCACCGACAGCCGCAGCGTCACCGACAACAATGCGGCCGGTCCGCTTCTCGATGGCGCGGCGCGCGGCCAAGATCAGGATGCCGAGGTGATCGTCGTCGGCGGTTTCGGTCAGTTCAAGCCGAAGGTGCGTCTTCACCTCGGCAAGCGTGACGGGCTCATCGGTCATCGGCGCACCTCGTCAGCGAATGGTCTCGGGACTTGCCACTTGGTGAAGCCCGGCTCCGAACATGGCAGATCATGCGTCGCGGATCGTGGTCGCGAGGTCGTAGAGATCGGCCTTGATTTCGGTGCCGTCATCCTTGGTCAGCACCAGCTGCAGCGCTCTCGGGTCGGCATAGGCCGCGATCACTGTCGCTGCGGTCGCGCCGTCCTTGCCTGCCGATCCCCGCTCGCCGCGTTCGCCACGGTCGCCACGCTTTCCGCGGCAGGCAGATAGCATCCAGCCTTCGCCGGGGATCGCGCCGGGGCTGTCCACCTTCGCCCGCCACTCCGAACCGTTGAAGCTGACGACGTCCATCGCGCGATAGTCTGCCGTCGGATCGAACAAGCCTCGCGCTTCGCCGGCATAGGCATCCTTGCCGTCGACGCCGTCGCGGCCGTCGGCGCCACGCTCGCCGGGCGGGCCTCGTTCGCCGACCGCACCGTCCCTGCCATCAACACCGTCGCGGCCTGCCGTGCCGTCCAGACCGTCCTTGCCCGGCGCGCCGTCCTTGCCGTCCAATCCATCACGCCCCGGCTCGCCGGCCGCGCCGTCCTTGCCATCAACACCGTCGCGGCCTGCCGTGCCGTCCAGACCGTCCTTGCCCGGTGCGCCGTCCTTGCCGTCCAATCCATCACGCCCCGGCTCGCCTTCGCGGCCGGCCGCGCCGTCAACGCCGTCTTTGCCATCCGCGCCCGGTGCACCATCGGCGCCATCACGCCCCGGCAGGCCGTCCTTACCGTCAATGCCGTCGCGCAGGCTTGCCAGCCGATCGTCGATGGCCCGCACCATTAGCGCGAACGCCTCGCGCTGCTCCGCCATGAACGCGCGATGCTCGGCAGCCCGCAACTGTTCGGCGCTGTCCGCCTTTTCGCGAAGGTCGGCGATGACGCGGCGGATAGCATCGCGGCCACCATCGATGAGCGCACGCAGTTCAGGCTCCATGGAACAGCTCATCGGAAACTGCGCGGGTCCTGGCGGCAACGTATTCGCGTCCGGCATTCTGTTCGGCCTCCGTCGGCTGAGGGGCGATGACCGGCTCCGGGGCGGGGGGCGCCGGAGCGTCAGGCTTCCAGCTGAGCGGGACATCCTGCTGCTGGACGCGCGGCTCGTCGCCGCCCTCGCGATCGCCGAACTCGAAGTCGCGGCGCGCCTCGTTCGAGCCGAAGATGCTGCCCTTGACGCCCGCCGCCCACGCCTCCACGCGCGACTTGAAATCGCTGCGCAGCAGGACGGACGTGTCGAATTCGGTGTATTCGGTCAGGCCGCCGGCCAGGCCGAACAGCCGATCGAAGCCCTGCTCGATGTGGTTGAGGCAGAAACCAAGACCGCTCGCGAGCCACGACGTCATCATGAGTTCGGTCGTCGAGAACTTTTGCTCGCCGATGCCCAGCACCTGAAGCGGCGTGCGATAGGCGAGCGCGACGTTCTGCTCGCTCATCTTCATGATCTCGGCGAAGGCGGTGTCCTTCGCCGGTATCGACATCGGCTCCCACTTCAGACCGTTCGTCAGGATCGGCGTGCCGCCGGCGTTGAGGCCGCGCGATTGCTCGTCCCAGCGCGCGCGGAGCTCGGCGACCTGCTCGCCGGTGAGGTTCGCGCCCGTGTTCAGCGTGCCCGAGGGCCGCGCCTGCCGGTCGAAGAAGGCGATCGCCTGCCGAGCCATCGCATTGGACATGGCAAGGTCCATCATGGCGGCGGTCAGCGGCGTCTCGCCGATCAGCGGATGCCGCGGCGTCTCGAGGTGGACGTGCAGAACGTCGCGCGCGGGCACGCCAACAAGCGCGCCGCTCACCTGCCGCTCGACGACCTCGTTGCCGGCCAGCGCATAGAAGACCTCGCCGCTCGCCGACACGAGCGGAGCACACTGCCCCCACATCAGGTGCAGCTCGACGATCTCGAAGCGCGAGTTCCGGATCGCCAGGGCGTAGGCGTTGCCACGACGGTAGAGCAGCGAGGTCAGGTTGAGGAGAAAGTCGGACGGCGACTGGTAGGCGTTGGGTCGCAAGAGGATACGGGACAGTGCCGAGTTGATGACCCGGTCTCTGCCGCCGTCCGATCGGGAACGCCAATGCGAGCCAAGGCACATGGCCGAGGTCTGGGCGTAAGCGGAAACGCAGGCTTGCACGATTGCCGACCCGCCTGAGCGGTGAAGGTCATAGCCAAGCTGCCAGAAATTGAGGTTGCTGCCGGCTTCGGCCGACAGCGTCCCGCCCGAGACCGGCAGGACATATGGTCCGGGACGATACTCCCCCTCCACGGCCTTGTTTTCGCGCGACGCGACATAGCGCGCCTCCGCTGCCGCAGCGCGCGTGGAGAGGGAGTAACCGTCCACCGGTGTGGCTCAGTTCGCCTTGGTATGGCGCGTCTTGTACGCGCCGGACTTGCCGACGTCGGCATGGTTGCCGAGCTTGGCGGCGTCGAGTTCGGCCTGCGTCGGCGTCGGCGTTTCCTCCGCCGCAGCTTCCGCTTCCGCCACTGCGCGCGCCCGCACGTCGTCGGTCTCGCCCGCGTTGTCGGCAGGCTTGGTCGTTTCGTCAGCCATGATCGTCTCCTTCGGCTGGGTGGTGACCCGCCTCACATCCGAGGCGGGCCGACGGGGTTACCAGGTGACGCCGGTGACGAAGGCCACCATGCCGGCCCGGCGCATGGTCCAGTTCAGGTCCATGATCATCCGCAGGGCCAGACTGTCGGTCTGGAACATCGACCGGATCGGCGCGGCGACGGCGTTCGGCGTGCCGGTCGTCGACAGCGCCTGGGGCGCCGTGTCCTCCATGTGAAGGACCGCCTGATCGCTCACCTCGAAGCGCGGCTCATCGCCCGAAGCAGCGAAGAAGTCCGCGGCATCCACGATCGAGACGACGCCGTTCGGCACCGTCGCCGACTGCGCGACCGGATAGCCGAGCAGCAGGCCGTTGCGCATGTCCGCGGCGAAGGGGAAGTCGCCAGCACCGTTCTGGGTCAGCGAGATCGACAGCGCCTGGACCGGGTTCATAATCCAGACCGGCTGGCGCACATTGCCGCCCGACGACGTGATAAGCGCGCTCACCAGCCCCTTCAGGTCGGAGACGAGCGCGTTGAACCCGCCACCGGTGGCCGGCGTGATGCCGGTAATGCCGTTCCGCAGGCCCGCCGGACGGATCGTCGTGGCGGCATTGGCGTCGAGCAGCACGGTATCGATCGCGACGCCGGTGTCTTCCTGGATCGCGGTGCGAAGCACCTGCTCGATGTCGGGGGTCGACTTTTCCGCGATCTCCCGCGTGAAGGTCGTGATGACCGCCATCTTCTTCGGCGTCAGGGTGGTTGCCGAGAAGCCGGCCTGGCGGACCGGGATCGGCGCGCCCTGGCCGACGAAGGAGCCGGCGATCGACGGCGTCGCCGAACGCGCCGGGATCGAGATGATGCCATTGCGACCGAAAGTGAACCGTCCGCCGAGATCGCGCAGGATCGGATAGACCGACTTCGCGACCAGCGTGTCGATGAAGTCGAGCGTCGCCGTCTGGACGAGCTCGGCCGCCCAGCCGGTCGTGGTCGTGGTCGCCGGCGCCGAGGCGGCCTTCGTGGTGACGTCGAGCATCGCCTTTATGCTGTCGTCTTCGCCGTAGCGGCCCGTCAGCACGTCGATCGCCGCGCGACGCTCGATGTGAGCAAGCACCTGGACGACCGCCGAGCGGATGATGAGGTCCTGCGGCTGGCTCTTCTTCGCCGGGGCAGCGAACGGCCGGCGCGCGTCGGGAGCAGGGTCGTCCTGCTTGACGGTCTTGGTGGCGAGAGCAGTTTCGGCGCGCTTCCGCGATGCGAGCGAGCCTTCGGCCTTCTCGATCTGGTCGGCGAGTTCGCTGGTGACGATCTCGTCGGCGTCATCCGCCTTGATGTGATCGGTCAACGCGTCCTTGAGGCGGACGAGTTCGGCCTGGGCGGCCACGATGCGGTCGGAGAGGGTAGCCATGTTCTGGCCCTTTCGATTGGGTGGGGTGACAATGGCGGGCTCGCCGGACATGCCGCGACGCTCGACGGTGCTGGTCTTCCCGGCGGCCTCGCCAAAGATCAGCCGACGCGTGTCGTCGGAAAGGTTGAGCGACTTGGCGACTGCCAGCGCGTTGGGGTTCGCCGGGATGCTCACCAGCGAGCATTCGACCAGCTCGGCCGCCTTGAAGCGGACGCCGCCCTGCTTCGAACCCTCGATGGGCTCGGCGATCACGGGCCGGAAGCCGACCGAGACGGCCCGCATATGGCCGGCTTCGACGAAGGCACGCATCTTGTCGGTCGTCGGGCACGCGCCGATCGGACCGAAGTCGAGCTCGCCGAGCAGCTTGCCGCCTTCGACCCGAACGTTCGTCCACTTGCCGATCGGCATGTCCGAGTCGTGGTTGAACAGGGCCATCGGGTTGGCCTTGAAGTTGCGCAGGATCCAGCCATTGGGCTCGATCACGTCCCCCATGCGGTCGACGGTGCTGTCGCTCATCACGAACAGCAGCGGGTTGTCGCCGGCGGGCTGCGCCGTCGCCTTCAAGATCGTCTGCATTGCAGTCTCCAGGTCAGCCGATCATTGCCATCGCGTCGAAGGAGCCGACGGCTTCGGGGTTCAAGCTCATGAGCATGGCAGCCGAAAACATGGCTGCGGCGGGATCGATCTTGGCGCTTGGCGACTGCTTCGTGATCGCTACGCCGCTCGCGCCGCGGGCCTCCTGCTTCACGTTGCCGACGCACCACGTCATCAGCGCCGTGCCGCCATGGCGGACCGTCCGGGCGGCGCATTTTCGGGCTAGCCCCTTGATGGCGCTGCTTAGCCGCCATCCTTGCGGGATCGCCTTCAGCATGTTGTCGTCGAAGCCTTGACGGGCCAATTCGTCGACGATCGCCGCGACGCCAGCCGGGTCGAGACCGACTGCCTCCTGCGGCGGAAAAAGACCGGCATCTCGAATGCGCACCAGCACATCGACGACGCCCTGCACGTCCTCCGTCAGATCCGTGACCTCGGCGACCTCGCCGTCCCCTTCGAGGACGGAGGTCAGATCGTCATCGTCCGGCATCTCGCATCGGGTCAACGACCCTTCGGCGACGAGCTCGTCGAGCTTCGACGCGATATCCTGCCGCCGTTTCCAGACGATCGACCATGCCCACGCATGCGCCCACACTAGCCATCGCCGGCTGCCCTTCTCGCGGCCGATCAGGCAGAGGCCGAGCAGATCGTCGAGGCCACCACCGTCGACGGACCCGACGATGACCTCGCTCCGCGCAATCAGGTCATCGAGACTGAGCGCCGGCATCGCGCACTGCGGCCAGTAGGGTGTCCCCGACCAACGGTCGCGCGCCAGCCGCTGTCCGATCTCGACGTTAAGATATTTGGCTAGGACGATCTGGATGGAGTCGTCACCGTCCTCGCCGCGGCCTTCCTTCACCTGCCGCAGCTTGCGAGTGATGAAGGCGACCGACTGCGACCGGCCCATGTTCGGGTTGGTCACGTAGAAGTTTGCCGGATCGAGGTATGCCTCGTCCTCGCGCATCTGCTCTGGCCACTCGTAGAGCATGCCGAAGCTGCGCGGATCGTCGATCGTGCCGTCGCGGACGCCCCGGAAATAGTCCAGCTTGTCCTTGAAGATGCCGCGAGGCGGCTCGTCGCTGTGCGTCGTCAGATAGATGACGAACCCTTCAGGCCGCGACGCCAACCCGCCGGTCGCCTCTTCGAACATCGACTCGGCGTTGGCCTTCTTGCCGAAGAGCCAGAGCTCGTCGACCAGGACGAACCCGGCCTTGCTGCCGCCAACCGTGCCGCTGTCCGCGGCGATCACCTGAAGCTCGGCGCCGGTCTTGCGATGCCTAATCAACTTCTGGTTGTCGATGACTTGCAGGATGGTGAGCAGCTTGCGATCGGCCCGGACCATCGCGGCCGCGGGTCCGAAGCTATTGCCGGCGACCTTCTGCGTCGGCGCCAAGATGCTCAGCGATGCGCCGTGCCGCCAGTTGCGGATGAGCGCGGTCAGCATGATGCCGGCCGCAATCGTCGACTTGCCGTTTTTCTTGCTGATCAGGAGGAGAAATTCCTCGATCAGCCGGTTGCCGCTGTTGGCGTCGTATGCGCCGAAGATCGCCTCGACCAGGTCGAACACGAACGGCTCGCACGCCTCGCCGAACGTCGGCTGGCCGGCCACGTCGACCATCCGCAGCGACTTAAAGACGTCGAGCGCCGCGGCGGCCTCGTCGGGGAATAGCGGCGCGAACGGCACGAGCGAGCGGCGCTCGACGATCCGCTGCTCCCAATCGGGGCAGGCAGTCGTCCAGACCGGCTGCGTCGCCAGCGCCAGCATGTCAGTTCAGCAGTCCCGGCGGGGGAGGCGGCGCTTCATACTGGCCGCGCAGCTCGTCCGCCTCTCGCTGCATCGCAGCCTTCTTGCCGAGCTTCTCCGGCTTCGGCGCGCGCGCGTTCCGCGACACCTGATCTGACAGCACCTCGATCCGGGCCTTCTCCAGCCGCCGTCCCAATTCCTTCTCGGCGGACACGCTTCCGGCCTTCGCCCCTTCGTTGAGGCGGTGAAGCTGGACCATTTCGAACCGGACTGCCGCCGCGTCACGCTGCGCCACCTCGGAAGAATAATGTTTGCGCAGCGTGGGGACCGAGACCCCGATCGCTGTTGCCGCTTCCTTGACCGTCAGGCCGCGCGCGAAGCCCAGCAGCACCTTATTCGAGTTTTCGAGGGTCCGAATATGCTCCGGCCGCCCACGGCCTTCGTGGCGCGGCATAATCGGGTCGCCGAACAGGTCGACCTCCCGAAAATCCGCGTCGGCCAAAAAAAAATCTCCAGATGAGAGGACTAGCGGTCTAGGCGGGCCGCCCGTTCCGGACTTTTCACCCCCCCCCCCCTACCCGTCGCCGAGACGCTCCTCGCGCTGCTTCAGGCTGTCGTGGCACGGCTTGCACAGGCACCACAGGTTACCCTCGGACCAGAACAACGCCTCGTCGCCGCGGTGCGGCTTGCGATGGTCAGCGACCAGCTGCGACGTGTCCGCCTCGACCCGACCGCAGCCCGGCCACTGGCAGGTGAACAAGTCGCGCAGCAGGATCGACATGCGCAGCTTCTGCCAGCGTGCCGTCTTGTACCATTTGCGCCAGCCGCGCTGGTCGCGCTGGCGATCGAACGCCTGCCTGTCCATCGGAACGGACGTCAGTCGGGGGCGGAGGCCGCCGAGGCGCGGGCGCAGGCTGGTCAGCTTGGCCACATGCAACATCCGTAAACGGCGACGGGCGGCGTGACCGAAGCCGCGCCGCCCGTCGAGGTGGGATCAGGAGAGGAAGTCACCGTGTTGCGTCCGAAGGCCCAACCCAGCGTGTCAATAAATAGGCCGATTTCGTCGCATAGGCGAACAGGGAAAATGTTCGATCGAGCAACTTTAGCCCATTGACACGCTGCGGCTAGGATTTCCGCCGCTTTGCGAGGCGCAGATCGCGTTGATGGCACGGGCGTAGCGCATCCGCAGCCCATCGGCACCATGATCGAGCCCCAATCGGGGAAGCATCTCGACCCAGGACACCTCACGCTTACCGCGTGCCAGCTGGACGATGGCGCGGGCGATCAGCTTGCGGTCGCCAGGGTCGACGGCGCTCAGCCACCCGAACGCCTCTTCCATCTCATCGACGTCCGCTCGCGTCATGGCGGCGGCCCGCAGCGGCGCGCTGTCGCCGTCGCCGCCACGCGCGTCATAGTCGCCGGCCCACACATCGCGGCTGATCTCAGGCCATGCCGATCGCAGCGTCTGCCAACCGCGCTCACGGTCAGGGTAGCGCCAACACGTCAGCACCGCCTCGACGAGCCGGTCCTGCACCTCGTCGAACGACAGGTATCTCTCGACAGGAAGGTCCTTCCCATCCCTCCCATCCATGGGAGGAAGATTGGGAGGATAGAATGATGATTTATCAATCACTTAGAGGTCCTTTGGGAGGGTGGGAGGCAGAATGCGGATAGATGGTCGTGTGTGCGCCTGCGCCTGCGCGCTACGGAAAGGGGGTGCGATTTGGCTCCCAAGCTCCCACACCCTCCCAACCCCGCAGAAAACCGCGGTTCCCGGCCGAGTGCGATCCTCCCAAACTTGGGAGCGTGGGAGGATCAAGGTGGAAGGATGTCATCGTCGTCACCCGGAAACGGGGGTGCGGGGGGCGATCCGGTACCGTCTTTGTGCCGTGGCGGCGTGAGGTCGGTCTCGACCGGCCGGCCCTCGCGGACGAAATCGGTGGCGCTGTAGAGCGGCCAGATGTCGCCCCATACCATCGAGCTCGACTTGCGCTTCTTGAAGCTCTTCTTCTCCAGCTGAGTGGCGAGATACTTCGGCGACCAAGGCTTACCGCTTGCGGGAAGCAATTGCGCCCAGGTCTGCCATGCGGCGAACAGCTCGTGGAGCGCGCTCGAACCCAACGTCTCGCCGGGCACGCGTTCTATGCACAGCGCCAGGAACTTGCCGAGGATGTCATTCTCATCGAGGTAAGCTTCGGTCGCTTCCTTGATCGCTTCCGGCATCGGCAAACCTGACGACAGGTATTGCAGGGCGCCGGTGACCATCCGGTTCAGGATGCCGTCCGCTTCCTTCACCAGTTTCGATTTCAGCAGCGGATCCTGATCCTTGTCGGCGATGATGACGCCCCACGGCACCAGCTGCATGCGGCGTCGGATTCCGTGGTCGGTGCCGATCCGCGGCTTGTTGTTGGCGATGATCGTGTTCTTGAACGTGATGATCAGTTCGAACGGCGGCTTCATCAGCTCGCGCACGCCGCCCTTGGGTTCGTCGCTGGTCAGCTCCTTGACCAGGCCGTCGGATAGCTTGGAGCCTTCCTCCGCTTCGTTCGCGTAGACCATGCGTCGGCCGGCGAGGGCAGCGAGGTCGGGCGTTGCGTCCGATCCCTTGCGGGAGCGATCGGCCTCCATGAAGGTGTTGATCGATGCCGACCAGGCATAGTCGCCGAGGATCGCACGCTTCGTGTTGATCCAGACGCCTTTGCCGTTCGATCCCTCGCCGTAGAAGATCGCCATCTTCTGCGCCGACGCGTCGCCCAGCATGTTGTAGCCGGCCCACACGTCGAGGAAGCCGCGCATCTCCTCCATCGGCTGCACCTGCGCGAGGAAGGCGTCGTAGGTCGGGCATTTGGCAGCCGGATCATAGGCGGCCGTTCCGATCTTGGTGATCAGGTCCTTCCGCCGCGGTTCGATCAATCGCACCGTCGCCGGCTGGCCGTTTTCGCCCCGCGCGAAGACGAGGGTGCCGTTGGCCATGTTGACGAGAAGCGGGTCGCCGTCGAAATCGGCCGGTCGTGCCGTGATGCGCGCCTCGGCCATCTTCGGCAGGCTGGCGATATGCCCGGCCCCTTCCGAAGTCCGGCCCCATTTCGAGATCGTCTCGGACAGCAGCACGATCGTGCCGTCACGCTTCACCAGCACGATGCGATCGAGCTTGCCGCGCTGCGCTTCCTCGTGCGCCGTTATCGCGGCCTCGTCGGCGTCCGCCGGCGGATCGGTGGCGATGCCGCTTTCGCGGACGACGGCCGCCTCGTCCTGGATGGCACGAACGGTGTCCTGCACCGCCCGGCCGAGCAGGCTAACCGCCATGTCCCGGTTCCAGCGACGGCCATCCCACGCCAGCCAGCCCCATTGCTCAACGTAGAGGAAATTGCGGCCGTAGCGCCGGAGGAACCGCTGCAGGTTGCCGAGGTCGGTCTGCGGCAAGAACGCGCATTCCCGCGCCAGATCCTCGCCCCCTGCCCCCTTTCCGATCCCACGACCGTCTTCGGCTCCCATTTGGGAGCTTTGCTTCTGATCAGTGTGATCAGGGGGCGGGGGGGAAGAATGGGAGGATGAGGCCGCGGTACCGGGCGGTCTACCCGATGAGGAGCGGCCGCTATCGCGTCCGCGCGTTTGTTGAGCGCCTACGGCGCTGAGATCGCGCGGGCTGGCATTCTCGAACCCATTGTCGATCGCGGCCAGGGCGCCTGCCATGTCACCATTGTTTGGCATGGCGCGGACGATCGCCTCGATGCCGGCGCGGACGACGGACTCCCGCAGCGCGCCCGCCAGCACGAACCCGCCAAGCTTCAGCGCGGCTTGGTAGATACCGTAGTTGCGCCCCCGACCATGCCGGCCGCCACCCTCTGGCGTGCGCTCGAGTTCGGACAGTTCCTCGTCCATCGCCCGCAGCGCGTAACGGCGCTGCGCGTCGTCGACGTCGCCGCGGACCGGCAGCAGCTCGCCGCGCGGCGCGTGCGGCTTGCGCTCCGACGTCGCCTTCGTACGGTCGCGCAGGATGCGTACGAGTTCGGGCGGCGCCGGCAGGACCGCGCTCGGATCGGTCCAGTCCCCATGCAGCCAGCTATAGGCGCCCGGACCCTTCTTGCCGCCCTCGTCGAGATCGCCCAGGCGGACGGACGGCGGAGCGATGATGTAGCCGCCCTGTCCGCGTACATCGATGTGGCGAGGCAGCGCACCGCTGTTCCCGATCGGCTCGCCGTCGGGCATCACGAACCAATGGTGCTCGCCACCAGACGGCGTGAGCGATGCAAGCGTCGGCGGCAGCGGCACGCCCATTTGCGCCAACAGTGCGGCCTTCAGCCGGTCGACAGTCCATTCGTCATATTCGATCTCGCCGGTGTGCGGATCGACGATCTCGTCTTTGCGGGGATCGAAGTCGATGTGCACCAGGCCGCCGGCGCCGCTGTGCAGGCCGATCTGCGCGCGAGGCCATTTGCGCCACCAGGATGCGATCTGGTCGACGTCACACGTCGCCTTGTGCAGGCCGCCCGTGTTCGGGATGGGCTTGCCCTCCCCGTCCCGGTCGCCGCCAACCAGCGGCCGGCCGTTCTTCTCGTTGCACGGGAAGACGGGCCAACCGCGGCGCGCGAATGCTATCGCCGCCTGCCCCATGGGCGAGAGCGACGGGTGATTGCTGGACACTTACTGGATACCCCCGGACGCGAGCATCAGCCCGCGGTGACGTCGATCAGGCGAACAGCGTTTCTACCTTGGCCTTGACCTGCGCGAGCTGCACTTCCGCTGCCTCTGCTCGCGCCGTCATGTCGGCCAGTTCAAGCGATAGATCCGGCGCGCGCGCCTGCTCGTCCACACGGCGAACGATCTCGGCGAGTAGTGCCCCGAGCTCGAGCTGATCGATCGCCATGGCGGCCGTTGGCTGCGCGGGGGGCACTTCACTGATGTCGAAGCCGCCAACCACTGACATACCTCGCTTGACCAGGCTCGCCGTGGCTAGCCCGAGCGACACGTCGTGCTTTCGCGCATGCTCCTCGATCGCGACGATCACGTCGTCGGCCGAGGCGGGGATCTGAATCGACTTTGCGGGCATGACGGCTTCCTTCTCACTTCGTGGTGCCGGCTTCGGCTCGGCCGGGGCTGTGGCGACGGTCTTGAGCAGCGCCGCGGCATTCTCAGCGACCACCGCCTTCGAGCTCTTGCGGCCGCGCTGGACGATCTCTGCGATCCGGGCCGCGGCGCGTTCGACCTCGACGTCGGCCTTCTTCACGGCGGGGGCGACGCGACCCACGCTGGCGATGGCGCCCTTCGCGCGGCCGAGCGCGATGCGGCGGTCGGGACCGTATCCCTTGATCGTGATCTTGCCCGCGTCGGCGAGCTCGGCGAGCAACGTGCGCGCCGACTCTGTGCTGTCGAAGCCGAACAGCTCGCAGATCTCGGCGTCCGTTGGCGTCGGCTGCCCCGCGTCGAGCTTCTGCTCGATCCACGACAGCATACGCGCGAGGTTGAGCCTGGCGTGCGCCATCGTCAGACTCGCAACGGCATGAGGACGAACGTCGCGTTGGCGCCTTCGCGATCGCGCCAGAGCGCCGGTCCGGCGCTGTCCGTGAACGTCGCCTCGATCTGGTCGGCGTTGAGGTGCCCGAGCACCTCGCCGAGGTAGCGGGCGTTGAAGCCGATCGTCAGCGCCGGGCCGACATAGTCGCAGGACAGTTCCTCGACGGCGGTGCCGTTCTCCGGGCTAGTGACCGACAGGACGATCATGTCCTTGTCGAGCACCATCTTCACCGCGCGCGTCTTGTCCGACGAGATGGTCGTGACCCGCGCAACCGACGCCGCGAGCTGCTCGCGATCCACCTTCAGCAGCGAGGTATGTGACGACGGGATCACGCGAGTGTAATCCGGGAACGTCCCGTCGATCACCTTCGAGTGAACGACCGTCTGACCTATCTCGAAGCGCAGACTGGTGGCGGAGACGCGGACCTCGATCTGGCCTTCGTGGCGATCCAGCAGCGAGGTCAGGACCTTGACGATCTTGCGGGGGATGATGACGTCGGGCAGCGCCTCGGCACCATCCGGCAACGCCATCACGCCGCGCGCGAGGCGATGGCCATCGGTGGCGGCGAACCGTAGATCGGCGCCTTCCGGCGCGTGCATGAACACGCCGCCCAGGTAGTAGCGCGTCTCCTCGGTGGACGCGGCGAAACCGACGGTCGACAGCGCGCCGGACAGGTAGATGGCCTGCATCTCGAATTCGGCATCCCAGTCCTTGCTCGGCAGGACCGGGAAATCCTCGATCGGCAGCGTCGGCAGCGAAAACCGCGACCGGCCCGCCGATACGGTCAGCTTGCCATCGGCGTACGCGAATCGGACCGATGCTTCGCTCGGCAGCTTCTTGGCGATACGGTTGAGGACGTCCGCCTCGACCGTGAGGGACATGGCATCGGCCGTCCCGTCGAGCGTGACATGTCGCTCGCCCCACGCTTCGAGGTCGGTCGCGGTCAGGGTCAGCGCGCTTGGCGTCACCACCATGAGCACATTCGACAGGACCGGGATCGTGTTGCGCTTCTCGACGACGCCGGCGACATCGGCGAGCGCGGCGCGAAGCGATGGCGCGTCTATCTCGAACGAGCGCGCGGGTTCGCCCGCCTGCGCCTGCTTCTTCGTCATGCGGCGATCCCTGTGATGAGGCCGTTGGATAGGATGATGATCCGCCGGTAGGTCGGCGCAGCGCAGCCCTGGACGCGGATCAGATGCGTGGAGATCATGGCTTCGAGGCCGGCCTTGACGGCATCCTCGGTGAGCCCGGCTTTGGCGGCGAGCTGGCGGTCGGTCGGGCACGGCCGGCCGTGGCGGGCGAACCGCTCCAGCACCGGCAGTAGCGCGTCGACCACCGCGGCCTCGCCGTCGGCAATCGGCTCGACGGCAGCCGTTAGGCGCGGCCGGACGATACGGGACAACGCGCAGGGCACGGCCGTCCGGACGGCGGTGTAGTTGAGCCGGCTTGGATCGAGCGTCGACCGCACCTGGACGAGCAACACGACCTTACGACTGGCGAGGTCGCGCATGCGCGCGGCGCCAGCGGAGGTCCGAGGCAGACCACAGCGGCTCGCATAGATGAAACGATCGCCCGGCTTGGCCACGGCCAGCCAGGCGTTGATCCGATCGACGCCGGCGACGAGGCCGCTGACCTCGTCGAACATCGGACCCGAGGAGACGGAGGCTCGGGGGTACACCCCCGCCTCCTCGGCACACACGCGCCCGTCGGCATCGTGCATGGTCAGTGACGCGGGCCTAGCCATGAAGCACCGCGTAGAGATCCGGCGAGGCGGGACGCGTCTTGGGGGCCACAGGAGCCACCTCGCCGGCACGCGCGAGGAAAAGGGTCAGAACCCCGCGCGTGATCTGTTTGAACATCAGGCGGCGATCCGATCTGCATCGAACCAGCCACCGGCCGGCCGCGAACGCCAGTCCAGGCGACCGATGCCGTGCGCGGTCACGCAAGCGATATCGCGGACGAGTTCCTCGCCAGGGATCAGCGTCCCGTCGACAAGGGTCTGCAGCGTCACTGCCGACACATGCATGCAGCGCGCGGCGAACGGCAGATTGCCCTTGTAGGCGGACGCGATACGGCGGGCGAGGAGGCGCGCGCCTTCGTTCGGCGGAATCGCCGGCAGATGCAGTTTCATGATGTTGCTCCCTCGCTGGTGGAGCGGGCGACCGCCCGCATGTGAACGGCGACGCGGATGACGTCGTCGAGCTCGCGTTCCAGGCGTGCGGCGTCTTCCCGACACCACTTGCCGTCAGAAAGACCGCCGCAGACAGCACGGGTCGCGTCGTTGAACTCGCTGGAAAGCTGCGACATCATCGACAGGAGGTCTGCATTCGTCGCCGGCACATCCGGCTCGGCAACAAAGGTCCCACCCATCGCCTTGCACAGCGCCTGCGTGACGTGCGGCCAGCCGGTGCGCTCGCGTGCCAGCGGTTCGAGATCGGCGACAACGTCGATCGGCGCGAAGCAGTCTGCCTTATTCGGCGAGCCGTATTCAGCGAGCATCGACTTGCCGACACGGGTGAAACCGGCCCCGGCCTCCAAGCCGCCAACGCCTCGGATCATTTCCGCGGTTGCGCGCTTCAACAGCGCCTTTTCCGGCGTCATGCGGATGCCCGATCGGAAACTTCATCCGCCTTTCCGGCTGACGTGGCACGCCCCACCGGGCATTCCGGCGCCATGCTCAAGGGATACACGACGTCCTCCGCCGTAACGGCCAGACCGAGTTCTCCTGCTTTTTGGAGCACCCGGTGCTGATGGCCAGCGGGAACCCGGCCGGCATTTTTCCAGCTTTGGACGGTCGAGGGCGCCTCGCCGAGATGGGCGGCCATCGGGCGAATGCCGCCGAATTTGTCGAAGAGCGTCGTCATGGCAACGCTATGTGCGGCACAGCCGTACATTCGTCAACGGGAAAACCGCACAGACAATGTGCGACTTTTCCGCAAGACGAGGATATGGCCGATCAGACCCCTATAGCGACCCTGCTGAAGCGCCTTCGCGAGGCAACCAACCCTAAAATATCGGTGCGCGCGACTGCGGAAGCGCTTGATATGCCGCCGTCATCATACGCCTTTTACGAGGACCCAAACGGCTTTAAGAAACCGTTTCTTCCCGTTCCGCTCGCGCGCCAGTTAGCTCAAATATTCGGAGATCGCGGCATTGAACGTCGCGACGTGTTGGCTCTTGCAGGCTTCGATGAGCAGCACGCACCAGAGAGCGAGAGCGATCAGATCGCCCAGCAGCTCGACGCGGTTATGTTAGATGAAATCGAGGTAGGGTACTCGATGGGCGGCGGCACTGAAGTCGGCGAATACCAAATCGTGAGGCAAGTTCCCTTCTCGCGCGAATGGCTCTCGTCGCTGACCAGTGCTCCGGCCAGCCAATTATTCGTCGCTCGCGGCGATGGCGATTCTATGATGCCGACCTTGCTGGATCAGGACATCGTGATCATCGATCGGTCACAACGTTCGGTGCGGCAGCAGGATCGAATATGGGCTGTCAGTTACGGCGGCTTTAGTATGATCAAGCGCGTCCGGATACTTCCTGACGGCGGTATGCAGATTAATAGTGACAACCCAGCCGTAAGTCCGATCCAGGCATACGACGGGGAGGCTTTCCTAATCGGTCGGGTGGTAGCGATCGTCCGTCGGATCTAGCTGTGCGGAAAAACCGTTTGACAGTGTACGGCTAAACCGCACATAGGCTCACATCAGGGCACCCCGCCCGATGGGAGCACGCCGTGCATCTTGCCACACTGCCAGACGATGCGGTCGCCTTCGGGCGCCATGCCGCGGACCTTCCGGGCGCGACGCCGCTCGACCTGACCGCCTATCCGCGCCCCTCACCGATGGGACCGACGCCGCGCACGATCCGGGAGCACGTCGGCAAGCGCGAGATCGGTAGCTTCGGCACATGGCTTGCCGAGCCCGACCCGACCGCGCGCCGCCTGCGCGATGTCGTCCGCCGCGCGCGCGCCGTCGATGATCTCGCGCGCCGCCCGGTCTCTGCCGCACCTAGGCTGATCGCGATGCGGGAAGCGGCGGAGGCCCGTGCTGATCGCGCGATGCGCAATGCCATGATCATGGTTGCCGCGGCGCTCGCGCTCTGGGTCGGCGTGCCGACGGCGCTCGCGCTCATTGCGGGGGTCTTGTGATGGACAGCCGCATCAAGACGGCCAAGGGGCCGACGATCCTGCTCCACAGCGGAGCCTATTTCGATCTGCTTGACCCATGGGGCAGCCAGTTCACGATCGAGGACATCGCACACGGCCTCTCGAACACCTGCCGCTACGCCGGCCAGTGCAATGCCTTCTATTCGGTCGCCGAGCATAGCTGGCACACCAGCTACATCGTGCCCGAGCACCTTCGGTTCGCCGCGCTAATGCACGATGCCGCCGAGGCGTTCATCGGCGACGTCACCCGACCGCTGAAATCGCTCTTGCCCGACTACAAGCAGATCGAACGCGGCGTCGAGGACGCGATCGCGGCGCGGTTCCGAATCTACGGCATGGATGCGCCAGAGGTGAAGCACGCGGACCTCGCGATGCTTGCAGCGGAGCAGTCGGAGATCATGCCGCCGCATGCTGATGGCTGGGCCGTCCTTGGCGGCGTCATTCCGGCGCCGGTCAACCTGCGCATGTGGCGGCCGGAGATGGCGGAGGAGGCGTTCCTCGATCGCTATCATCAACTGGTGGCCGGGCAGGATATCATACCCGAAAGCACGAAGCCTTCGTTGCAGGTGAGGACGACTACGCGTGGCTTCGCTGTGGCACGCAGCGTCGACCTCTATGATCAGCCTTGGAGCATCCAGGACAGCTCGCTCGCCACGCAGGAGGCCATCTGGCTGGGCGGCGATGGCGAGGACGGCGGCAGGGCACACCTCACGCGTCAAGACGCCGAAGCCCTCATCCCTCTGCTCCGGCGCTTCGTCGATACTGGTTCGATCCGAGCACCAGAGGTGGCAGCATGATGCGTCCGCTCGTCATCGACAACTTCGCCGGTGGTGGCGGCGCCTCGACCGGCCTCGCCCGCGCGATCGGTCGCGAACCTGACGTCGCGATCAACCACGATCCCGAGGCGGTAGCGATGCATATCGCGAACCACCCCTCCACCAAGCACTATTGCCAATCGATCCTCGCCGTCGATCCGCTCGACGCCACGGGTGGGGCCCCGGTCGCGCTCGCCTGGTTCTCGCCGGACTGCAAGCACCACAGCAAGGCGAAGGGCGGCAAGCCGCGCGAGAAGAACATCCGCGACCTCGCATGGGTCGTAGTGCACTGGGCCGAGCGGCTGCTGAAAGCGACGCCGAACGGCCGCGGCGCGCCGCAGGTCATCATGCTGGAGAACGTCGAGGAGTTCCGCCAGTGGGGCCCGCTCGACGCCGAGGGCCAGCCGATCAAGGAACGCCGCGGCGAGGAGTTCGACCTGTGGTGCCGCCGCCTGCGCCGGCTCGGCTACAAGGTCGAGCATCGCGAGCTGCGCGCCTGCGACTACGGCGCCCCGACCAGCCGCAAGCGCCTCTACCTGATCGCCCGCCGGGACGGCCTGCCGATCGTGTGGCCCGCACCGACGCACGGCAAGCCCGGCACGCCCGAGGTGGTGTCCGGTCAACGCCTACCATGGAGGACGGCGGCCGAGTGCATCGACTGGTCGATCCCCTGCCCCTCGATCTTCGACCGCAAGCGCCCGCTGAAGGAGGCGACGCATCGTCGCATTGCGCACGGTGTCATGCGCTACGTTGTCAATGCGGCGACGCCGTTCGTCGTCGGCACCGCCTTCACCAATACGCGCGCTGCTCGCGTCTTCGATCCACAGGATCCGCTCCGCACGGCAACGGCGCAGCAGGAATATGCGGTCGCCGACGCCGCGATCGTCCCGATCACCCATACGGGCGATCCGACTCGCGTCCACAGCCCCGGCGATCCGATGCGGACGATCACCACGGCCAATGGCGGCGAATTCGCGCGGTCGACCGTCACTCTTGCGCCGCACGTCACCAAGTTCCGGACAGGCTCGATCGGCAGCGATGCCGGCAACCCAATGCCGACGGTGACGGCCAACGGTCACAGCGCCCGGCCCGCCGGCGCAACACCGCTGGGCGTGGCCGCTGCGACCCTCATTACGATGGGCTATGGCGAGCGTCCCGGCCAACAACCTCGGGTGCCACACCTTGACGTCCCCGCCCGCACCATCACCGCAGGCGGCGGCAAGCACGGGCTGGTCGTCGGCCATCTGGAAAAGTTCAGCGAGAACAGCTGCGGGCGTCCGGCCTCCGAGCCGCTCGACACCGTGATGGCGGGTGCACCACGCCATGGCGCGGTGACGGCGTTCCTGTCGCACTTTTACACGTCGAAAACGAACAGTGGTCGCGGCGAGCCGGACCAGCCAGCGAAGACGGTCACGTCCGAAGGCCAGCACCACGCTGTCGTCTGCGCTCACATGGAGCAGGCGAACACCGGTCGCATCGGGCACCCGATCGAGAAGCCCGTGTCGACGATCACTACGGCCGGCGCTCATCAGCGCCTGGTGCAGACGACGATGGTCGACGCCGACGCATTGCCGCCTGAGCAGCTGGCGCGGGCCGTCCAGGTCGCCGCCTTCCTCGTGAAATACTACGGTTCTGGCGACGGTCAGGCGCAGGCCGCGGATCGGCCGCTCGACACTATCACGACGCTGCCGCGATTCGCCGTTGTCACGGTGACGATCGACGCGGTGACCTATGTGATCGTCGACATTGGCATGCGGATGCTGACGCGCCGCGAGCTGGCCAATGCACAGGGCTTTCCGCCCGACTATCAGCTCGCACCGCTGTGCGACGTCAGTCGACGGAAGGACGGCACGTGGCGCAAACTCAAGACGCCTCAGCCGCTGTCGATCAGCTCGTCGATCCGGATGATTGGCAACAGCGTCTGTCCGGACATGGCCGAGGCGCTGGTCCGCGCGAACCTGCCGGCGCTTTGCGCAGTCGAGCAGCCGCACGAGGTGGCGGCATGACTGTCTATGTCGATGATGTCCGCCATCGTTTTGGACGCATGGTGATGTGCCACATGTGGGCCGATACCACCGAAGAACTGCATGCCGCGGCTCAGGGGCTTGGCCTGCGCCGATCATGGTTCCAGGCGCCGCCAAAGGCTTCATGGGAGCATTACGACATCAGCTTGAGCGTCAAGGCCCAAGCGATCGCCAATGGCGCCATCCTGACTGACAAATATGGCCCCGTCGAACACACAAGCAGGCTCCGGCTTGAGCACGAGAACGAGGTCGTCCGCTTACGGGCACGGGAAATGCTCGATCGCGTCGCCATCTGCCGCGCCCAAGCCAAGCAGGATCGGCTGCTGTGAACGCCCCTCCCTACGCCGCACCCCAGCATCGCCACCTCTGCGCACGTGCAGCGGTGACATTGCTGCGCGCTCGTGAGGACGCCTATCCCGCCGCGATAACAGCCGGGAAGATCACGGCAGAAGATGCCGATCGCGGCCTCCACCTTGCGCGATGCATCGCCGAGCAATGGCGTTGGGTCTTCGACAAGGGGCAACCAGCATGCCCGGCGTTCGATGAGCGGACCGACCGATTCGGGGCGTTCAATTTCGAAATGGCGGCCGAGCTGGGCCGCGCAGCAGATCGCCAGCGTGTCATCGCCGCCCGAAAGCCGAGTGACGCTGGCGCCGAGGAGCTGGCCGAGCTCTACGGGGCGCTGGCGTGGCACCAGCGGACGCACGCAGGGGCGGCGTGGATCGTCCATATCGTCGACGTCGAGCGATCGGCCGCGGCGAAGGCGCTCGCGAGGGCCGCATGAAGCACGACCCTGCCCTCATCGATCTGGTGAAGGCCCTTGCGCGGGCAGCAGCCGCGCGGGACATAGCAGCCTCGCGACCTAAGGACCCGACCCGTGCGGACCGTCATCTACGCCCGTTTCTCCAGCCAGCTTCAGAATAGCCGGTCGATCGACGATCAGATTGCGGTCTGTCGCGATCGTGCAGACCGGGAAGGCTGGACGATCGTCGACGTCTATACTGATTACGCCATCAGCGGCGCGGCCGGGATCAGCGAGGCGCAGCGCCCCGGCCTTGCCGCCATGCTGGCGCGGGTCGAGGCAGGCGGCGTCGAGCAGGTGCTCACCGAATCGACCGACCGCATCGCTCGGCATGAGGGCGACAGCTTCGCGATCCGCGAGCGGCTTCAGTTCGCCCGAGCGCGGCTCTTCACCCTTTCCGACGGCGAGGTCACGAACCTTACCGGGACGATCAAAGGCCTCATGGACGCGCAGTTTCGCAAGGAGCTCGGCGCCAAGATCAAGCGCGGCCAGCGCGGCACCGTGGCGCAAGGCCGCAGCCCGGCCGGCATCGCATATGGCTATCGAACCGCCAACCGCATTGATCCGAACGGCCGCCCCGTCCGCGGTCTGCGCGCCATCGACGAGGAGCAGGCGGAGATCGTGCGTCGCATCTTCCGCGAGTATGCCGCCGGCATCAGTCCGCGCGGCATCGCGCAGCGGCTCAACGCCGACGGCATCCCCGGCCCGCGCGGCGGTGCGTGGAAGGCTACGACGATCGCGGCCGATAGGACGCGGGGCAATGGTCTGATCCAGAACCAGCTCTACATCGGCCGCATCATCCACAATCGGACATCGAAGATCGTCGAGCCGGTCACACGATCGGTGCGCATCCGGCCCAACCCGCCCTCGGACTGGATCATCGAGGAGGTGCCCTCGTTGCGCGTCATCGATGACGCCCTTTGGGAGGCCGTCCAGGAAGGGCGCGGCAGCTATGGGACTCCGCAGCCGCAGCAGGCGCGCCGTCCTAAGCACATGCTGTCGGGGCTTGGCGTCTGCGGCGTCTGCGGCAGCGGCTGGATCGTTAAGGGCAACGGCTATTGGGCGTGCGGAGGCCGCAAGGAAGGCAACAACTGCGCCAATGAACGCACGGTTTCGACGGCTCGCTATGAGGATCGGGTGCTGCATGGGCTGCGCGCGCAGATGCTCGATCCTGACCTCGTTGCGATCTTCGTGAAGGAATATCACGAGGCCCGCGCCCGAGGATTGCGGGAGGAGCGACAGAATCGCACGCGCTACGAGCGGCGGCTGGCAGAGGCGTCCGGCAAGGTCGACCGTCTGGTCGCCGCGATCAGCGCCGGCGCCGGCGAGTTCGCCGAGGTGCGCGAAGCACTCCAGCAAGCCCGCGCCGAGCGCGATGCTGCTCAGGAGGCGCTATTGGAGATGGAGGCGCTTCCCGTGGTCGCGCTGCATCCTGCCGTGGTGACATCCTACCGCCGCGAGGTGGAGGAGCTGCACGCCATGTTCGCTGACCCGGAGGCGAAGGCCGAGGCCGTCCCGAAGCTGCGCTCCATGATCGACCGGATCGTGCTCGTCCCAGCCGCGGAGGGTCGCGGCGTCGACATCAGTGTGGAGGGTCGCCTTGCAGCCATGCTCGCAATCGCCGGCGGCAATGCCGCTCCTAAACCGATTACGATAACGATGGAGCGGGTGAAGGGAATCGAACCCTCGTCGTAAGCTTGGGAAGCTTCTGCTCTGCCATTGAGCTACACCCGCGCGGCACCGTCAGGCGGTGCGAACGCGGACTGACTAATCGCCGCGAGCCGGTGTGGCAAGCGGTGTTGCGCGATCAATCGCGGGTCAGCACGTGCAGCGTGGCCGGCGCCACCCACACGATGCCGCGCGCACCGGACGCGAGCCTCGCCTCATCGACGCGCGCGCGATCCGCCACCGTCACCCGCAGGCGCCCGCCGTGGCGCGTCGCCGCGGTGACGTTGGCCGCGCCACCGAGCGCGGCGAGCATCGCCCCCGGCACCGCCACCGCGGCCGCGGCCGGCGCCGGCGCCGGCGCGGCCTCGACCGGATGGCCGGCGTCCGCCCAAGCGCGCATCTCCATCGCCAAGCCGTCGGCGATGCCACCCACGACCACCTGCACCGATGTCGGCGACGGCCGCAGCACGCCGCGCGCGCCCAGTTGGCGCAGCCGCGGCTCGTCGATCGCGCCGGCGTCGGCCACCGCCAGCCGCAGGCGCGTCGCGCAGGCGTCGATGCTGCGCAGATTGGCCGACCCGCCGAGCGCGGCGACGAACGCCGCCGCGCGCGCGTCGCCGCTCACCGCCGGCGCGGCCGGCCCGGCATCGACCGCCTCGCGGCCCGGCGTCGGCAGGTCGAAGCGCAGGATCGTCCAGCGGAACAGCACGTAATAGACGAACGCATAGACCGCGCCGATCGGCACCAGCAGCAACGGCCTGGTGGCCTTGCCGAAGTTGAGGACATAGTCGAACAGTCCGGCGGAGAAGCCGTAGCCGAGCTTGACGCCCAGCGCGTTCATCAGCGCTTCGGACAGCCCGGTCAGCACCGCGTGCACGCCATAGAGCACGGGCGCGAGGAACATGAAGCTGAACTCGATCGGTTCGGTCACGCCGGTGAGGAACGAGGTCAGCGCGAGGCTGAAGAGCATGCCGCCGACCGCCTTGCGCCGGTCGGGCGCGGCGGTGTGGTACATGGCGAGGCAGGCGGCGGGCAGGCCGAACATCATCACCGGGAAGAACCCGCTCATGAACCCGCCCGCGGTCGGATCGCCCGCGAAGAAACGGGTCAGGTCGCCGGTCTTGCCGTGATAGTCGCCGACGACGAAATAGGCGACGTTGTTGAGGATGTGGTGCAGCCCGGTCACCAGCAGCAGCCGGTTGAGCACGCCGAACGCGAACAGGCCGAACCCGCCCGCGGCGACGACGCCGCGGCTCAGCGCGTCCATGCCGGCATTGATCGGCGCGTAGCTCAGCCCCAGCACCAGCGCGATCAGCAGGCCGGCGACCCCGGCGATGATCGGCACGAAGCGGCGGCCGCCGAAGAACGCGAGATAATCGGGCAGCTTGAGGGTCGAGAAGCGATTGTAGAACAGGCCGCCGACCAGTCCGGACACGATACCGATCGGTACTTCCAGCCGATCGATCGCGGCCGTCCTCCACGCCGCGGTCACGCCCGCGGCCAGCGCCGCGGGCACGCCGGCAAGCGTCGCCGCCGGCACCGTCAGGAACACCTGTGCGCCATTGGTCGCCACGAGGAAACAGACGACCCCCGCCATCGCGGCGGCGCCGTTGCCGTCGCGGGCAAAGCCGGTCGCGACGCCCACCGCGAACAACAGGCCGAGGTTGGCGAACATCGCATCCCCGGCGGCGCTGAGGAAGGCGATGTCGAGCATGTCGGACTGGCCGAGCCGGAGCAGCAGCCCGGCGATCGGCAGGGCCGCGATCGGCAGCATCAGGGCGCGGCCGAGCGGTTGCAGGAACGCCATCAGCGAGAAACGCGACGGCTGCGCGGGCGTGGTCATCGTCCGGTCTCCTCGGCAAAGCGGCGGGCAAGCGCGCGGACCGCGCCGGCGCCGGGCGCGGCGAGCGCGGCGGTGGCGAGCGCCTGTACCGCGGGCAGCGTCAGGGTGGCGACGAGCGCCTTCGTCGCGGGAACGCGGCCCGGCGGAACCGACAGGGTGCGCACGCCGAGCCCGATCAGGATCGGTGCGGCGAGCGGATCGGCGGCGAGGCCGCCGCACACGCTTACCGGCACCCCGTGCGTCGCGGCGCCGTCGCATGTCATGCCGATCAGCCGCAGCACCGCCGGGTGCAGGCCATCCAGACCGGCGGCGAGCGCGGGATTGCCGCGGTCCATCGCGAGGACATATTGGGTGAGGTCGTTGCTGCCGATCGACAGGAAATCGGCGTGCGCCGCGATCAGGTCCGCGGTCGCCGCGGCGGCGGGCGTCTCGATCATCGCGCCGAGCGGCACGGGCGGCAGGCCGTCGGCATCGCGCAGCCGGTCGAGCATCGCGCGCACCGCGATCATTTCCTCGATCCCGGTCACCATCGGCACCATGATCCGGCAGAGCGCCACGTCGGGCACCGCAAGGATCGCGCGCAGCTGCGTCTCCAGCACCTCCGGCCGCGCCAGCGCGACGCGGATGCCACGCAGGCCCAGCGCCGGATTGTCCTCCGCCGGGATGGCGAGATAGGGTGCCGGCTTGTCGCCGCCGACGTCGAGCAGCCGGATCACGACCGGCCGGTCGGGCAGCGCCGCCATCACCCCGCGATAGTCCGCCGCCTGCTCGTCGAGCGAGGGCGCGGTCGTGCGGTCGAGGAACAGGAATTCGGTACGAAGCAGGCCGCATCCCTCGGCGCGCATGGCGGCGGCGGTTTCGGCATCCGCCACCGAGCCCAGGTTGGCGAATACGGCGATCGGCAGCCCGTCGGCCATCGCCGCCGGCCGGTCGCCCGCCGCCAGCGCCGCCGCCTCCGCCGCCGCCCGCGCCGCGATCGTGGCGCGCGCCTGGACGAGCCTGCCGGGGGCGGGATCGGGGATTACCGCCCCCGCATCGGCATCGAGGATCAGCGGCGTCCCGTCGGCGACCGCCGCCATCCCCTGCCCCAGGGCGACGACCATCGGCACGCCCATCCCCGCCGCGAGGATCGCGACGTGCGAGGTCGGACCGCCGCGCAGCACCGCGAACCCGCCGACCCGCGCCGTCGCCAGCGCCGCCAGTTGCGATGGCAACAGGTCGTCCGCCAGCACGATCGCGCCGGCAGGCACGATCTGGGCGCCGGGCTGCGTCCCCAGGATCGCATGGACGACGCGCAGCGCGACGTCGCGGATATCGTCGGCGCGCTCGGCGATGCGGGCGTTGCCGGTGGCGCGCAGCTGCGCCTCCTGCGCCTCCGCCGCGGTCATCAGCGCGGCCGCCGCGGCCATGCCGTTGGCGACCGCGGCGTCGGCACGGGCGCGCAGGTCGGGATCGTCGAGGATCGCGCGATGGGCGGCGAGCACCCCGGCCATCGGCCCCGGCGTCGCGATCGCGGCATCGAGCGCCGTCGCAACCGCCGCCAGCCCGGCCGCCAGCCGCTCCTGTTCGACCGCGACGCCCTCGCCCGCAGTCGGCAGATCGGGCGCGGCGATGCGCAGCCAATGGGCCGGGCCGACTGCCAGTCCGGGCGCCGCCGACACGCCGCGCAGCGCACCCGCCTCCAGCGGTGCGGCCTCGACGGCCGGCGGAGCGGTGGGCGCGGGCGACGCGTCGACCTCGGCGGAGAGCAGCGCCGCGACCGCCTCGATCACGCGGGCGGCCTCGGCGCCGCGCGCCTCGATCGTCACCGGCGCCCCGGCCGCAAGGCCGAGCGCCAGCAACGCCACCGGGCTCGCCGCGGAGGCGGAGCGCTCGCCGCTGCGCACGGTCACCTCCGCCCCGCTGGCCCGCACCGCGGCGACGATCCGCGCCGCCGGACGGGCATGCAGGCCGTGCGGGAGCAGCACGACCATGTCGCGGCGGACGAACGCGCCGTCGACAGGGCGGGCGGCCTCGCCGCGCCCGGCCCGGACGATGCGCAGCAGCGGATCGCCCACCGCGATCATGCCCTCCGCGGCCATGTCGGCCAGCGCGACGCCGGGCCCCTCGATCAGGATCACCGGCGTGATGGCGGAGGGCGCCTGCTGCACGATGACGTCGAGATCGAACCGGACCAGCGCATCGCCGGCCGCCACCGCATCGCCGGGCGCGACCAGCGGCGTGAAGCCATGCCCGCCGAGCGCCACGGTATCGACGCCGATGTGCATCAGCAGGGAAACGCCGTCACCCGCGTCCAGCGTCACCGCATGCCCCGCATCGTGCACCGTCAGCACGGTCGCGGCGCAGGGCGCGTGCAGCGTGCTGCCGGTCGGATCGATCGCGATCCCCGGCCCCATCATGCCGTCCGCGAACACCGGATCGGGCACCGCGGCCAGGGGCAGGACCCATCCGGCGATTGGCGCCACCAGCTGCACGTCCGTCATTCGCCGATCTTCCCCGTCATCCGCCCGGCAGTCTATCGCACGTCCGGATCGTGACAATACCTATTGCATACCATTTCGCGACATTTTCGTGACGCCTGCCGCCTGACGCGGCCGCGGCGGCCCGGCAGTGGCAGGCGCCGCCCGATCTCCCGGCTATGGTCGTATCACCACCCGTCCGACGATTCCCGATGGCTGGCCGGGTTCGGGCTGGACGATCAGCGCGACGATCCGTTCGCCGGCGCCGGCCGGCAGCGCCGCCTCGATCGGCCCCTCGTGCGCATCCGTCTTGGTCGCGACCTTGCGCCCATCGATCCAGAGGTCGGCACGCCCGGCAATCGCGGCAAAGGCGATCCGGCCGCCCTGCGCGGCGATCGCCCGGACCGGGGTGACGCGGGCCCGGTAGACTTGCCAACCCGCGCCCGCCTCGGCGGGCGTCGCGGTACCGCTGCGGACGAAGGCCCAGCTGTTGTTGTCGCCGTCGGCGGGCGCGAGCGTCGGATTGGGGCGGCTTGCCAGCACCGGCGAGCGCCGCCACGCGTCGATCGTCCGCTCCGCCGCGGCGGGGGCGACCTGCGCCCGTGGCGCCGCCGCGAGCCGGTCGATCCGCAACAGCGCGGGTTTCAAGCCCGGCGCGGTCGCACGCAGCACGATCCGCCCGCGTCCGCCCGCATCGGCCTGCACGATCGCCTGTGCCAGCCCGTTGAACAGCGATCGCGCGTCGCCCTTCTCGGGCTCGTGGCTGTTGGGGTCGCCATTGCCCAGCCCGATGATCGCCGCCCCCTCGATGCCGAACCGCACGGGCAGGTTGGCGGTCGGCACGTGCCGGCCGCGCGCATCCATGGCATCGACGGTGACCGGCTGCACGTCCTCGCCATCGCCCGCCATCACCCGCCGCGCCGGGGTCAGCCGCAGCGCGACCGGGGGCCCCGCGGTCTCGTGCCCCGCCCGTGCCACGACGCGGCCGCCGCGATAGGCGATCGCCTCCAGCGTGCCGGGCGCATAGGGGATCGTGAATACATTGCCCATCAGCCGGTCGACCGCCGCCTCGCCGACGACACGGCCGTTCAGCCTGAGAACGACCCGTTCGGCGTTGCTGGTGACCAGCACGGGCACCGACTGCCCCTCGCGCCCCGGCCACGTCCAGTGCGGGGCGATGCCGACGACCGCGGTATCGTCGATCCAGCCGGCGCGATGGATGTCATAGGCGGTCTTGCGGAACCCGCAGAGGTCGAGGATGCCGAAGAAGCTCGATATCGTCGGCCAGGCATAGGGCGTCGGTTCGCCGTGATAGTCGAAGCCCGTCCACACGAACCCGCCCGCGACGAACGGTCGCCGCGCGATCTCCGCCCAGGCCTGTCGATGCGTCGCGCCCCAGGACGCGGCCTCGTCGTCCATCGACGATGCGACGTGCGCGGCGGCATCGCGGACGAAGGCGCCGCGCGTCTCGAACGCGCTCGTATCCTCCGAACTGGTGATCGGCTTGGTCGGGTTGAGCGCGTGGAACTTGTCGTAGTCGCCCGGATAGTAATTGAAGCCGACGACGTCGACCACACTGGACACGTTGTCCGGGTTGAAGAACGACCCGTTCATCGCCGCCGTCACTGGCCGGCTGTCGTCGAGTCGCTTCACCGCATTGGCCATCCGCCGCACCATCTCGACGCCCGCGGCGGTGCCCTGCATCGGCTCTTCGTTGAACACCGACCACAGGATGACGCTGGGGTGGTTGCGGTCGCGCCGCACCAGCCATTCCAGCTGCGCCATGTAATCGGGCGCCGGATTGAAGTTGCGGTTCTCGTTCATGACGAGGAACCCCATCCGGTCGCACAGGTCGAGGAAGGCGGTCGCCGGCGCGTTGTGCGAACAGCGGATCGCGTTGCAGCCGAGTTCCTTCAGCCGCTCGAGCCGCCACGCGAGCAGCGCGTCGGGCACCGCCACGCCGACGCCGGCATGGTCGAGGTGCAGGCACACGCCCTTCAGCTTGACGGGCGCGTCGTTGACGAACAGCCCGCGGTCCGCATCGAAGCGGATGGTGCGGAAGCCGACGGGCACGCGCCGGGTGTCGACCGTCGCCCCGTCCCGCTCCAGCGTCACCGCGACGGTATAGAGCGTCGGCGTTTCCACCGACCACAGCCGCGGCGAAGGCACCGGGATGGTTAGGGCAAGGTCGACCGCGCCGAGCGCGGGCACCGTCGCCGGGGTTGAACGCACCGTGGCGATGCTGCGGCCGTCCGGATCGACCAGCGTGGCGACCGCGCACACCTCCGCCGCCATCGCCGCGATCGACCGCGCGGACACCGTGACGGGTACGGTCCATGCGCCGCCGGTCCGCCGCGGGTCGCAATGGACGCCGTCGGTGACGATCGCCACCGGCGCGCGCCGCGCCAGCCAGGCGTGGCGATACAGGCCGGCGCCCTCGTACCACCATCCCTCCATCGCATCGGCGTCGACGCGAATCGCGACGACGTTGGTCTGGTCGCCGAACCGCGCGAACGGCGTGATGTCGACGTAGACGCTGTTATAGCCCGACCAATTGTGTGCGACGACGCTGCCGTTGACCCAGATCGTCGCGTTGGTCGCGATCCCGTCGAATTGCAGTTCCAGATACCGGCCGCGATCCGCGGGGTCGAGGCGGAAGGTCCGGCGATACCAGCCGATCCCGCGCGGGCGATAGCCCTGCGACGGATTGGCGGTTTCGACGAACGGCTGGAAACTCGCCCAGTCGTGCGGCAGCGTCACCGCCTGCCAGTCGCTGTCGTCGTACGCCATCGCCGCGGCACCACGGGCGTTGCCGGCCTTCGCGCGCAGATAGGTTTCCTCGTGCGTGGTCGACGGGGGGACGATCAGATCGCCCTCGTGAAACAGCCAGCCGGTGTCGAAACCGGTCCGCGACGGGTCGACCACCGGGAGCGGCGCCAGCAGCGCGTCCCCCGGCAGCGGCATCGGCAACGCGCCATAGTCATTGCGCGCCACCGCGGCGGCCCCGGCGGTTCCGGGCAAGGCCAGCGTCAGACCGGCACCGGCGGACCCCAGAAGCTGCCGCCGGTCGATCGTCATGCCGTCTTGCCTCCGATGGTCGTCGCGACCGGCACCATCGCCCCGGTCAGTTGCACCCAGTCCGCCCGCAGCCCGACGGCGAGCGTGCCCCGTTCCGCCTCCAGCCCCAGGAACGCCGCCGGGTTGCCCGCGGCAAGGCGTGCCGCCACCACCGGCTCCAGCCCGAGCATCCCCATCGCATTGGCGACCGCCGCCGCCATGTCGAGGTCCGATCCCGCCAGCGTGCCGTCCTCGTACGAACAGATGCCGTCGCGAACGCGGATCCGGCGCCCCTGCAACACGAAATCCTTGTCCTTTGCGCCCACCGACGACATCGCGTCGGTGACCAGCATCATCCGCTCGATCCCGCGGGCGCGCAGCGCGATGCGCAGCACCGCGGGCGCGACGTGGACGCCGTCGACGATCAGCCCGCACCACGGCCGCGGATCGTCGAGCGCGGCGCCAACCAGCCCGGGCTTGCGCTGGACCATCGCCGGCATGGCGTTGAACAGGTGGGTGACGCCGGCGAGGCCCGCATCGAACGCGGCAAGCGCGGTGTCGTAGGACGCCTCGGTATGCCCCGCGCTCACTCGGACGCCCGCGGCGGCCAGCCGCGCGATATCGTCGAGCTGCGCCAGTTCGGGTGCCAGCGTCACCATCACCACGCCCCGCCGGGGCCGCGCGAGCAGATCGACCATCGCCGCGTCGAGCAGGCGGAAGCGCGCGGCGTCGTGGATGCCCTTGCGCGCGACGTTGAGGAACGGCCCCTCGATATGGACGCCGACGACGCCGGGCACGCCCGCGTCGATCGCGGCATCGACCGCATCGAGCGCCAGCGCGATCCGCTCGGGCGAATCGCTGATGAGTGTCGGCAGCAGCGCCGTCGTGCCGTAGCGCGCATGCGCCGCGGTGATCGCGGCGATGCCGTCGACGTCGGTATCGTCGTTGAACAGCACGCCGCCGCCGCCGTTGACCTGCGTGTCGATGAAGCCGGGCATGACCCAGCCGCCATCGAGGTCGACGCAATCGCGCGCGCCCTCGTCGAGCGGGCGGATGCTCGCGATCCGGTCGCCGGTGACGACGATCTCCGCACCGCGCCACAGCTGGTCGGCCACGACGACGTGGCCGTTGATGAAACGAAAGGCCTCGCTCATAGCGTGCGCGTCACCTTCGCCAGATGTGGCGGCGTGTCGGGATCGAGCCCGCGCCGCCGCGACAACGCCTCGGCAAGGCCGTAGAAGCTGGCGAGCAGCAGGATCGGCTGCACCGCCGGATGCGCGTCGAGCGCGGGCAGCACCGCGCGCGCGTCGCCGGCATGCGCGGCGAGCACCGCCGCGCCACGGTCCGCGAACGTCTCGACCACCGCCATCACGTCGTCGCCGGCGGCATCGCTGGTCGCGAGCGCGAGCACGGGAAAGCCTTCACCGACGATCGCCATCGGGCCGTGGCGCACTTCCGCCGCGCTGAACGGTTCCGCCTGGACCTGGCACGTCTCCTTCAGCTTCAGCGCGCATTCCTGCGCCACGCCGAAGCCATAGCCGCGGCCGATCACGAACATCTGCGTCGCCTGCGCCAGCGGTTCCACCCCGGCGCTCCAGTCGAGCGCGACCGCCCGGTCGAGCTGCGCGGGCAGCGCATCGACCGCCGCCTGCAACGCGGCATCGCCGGACCAGGCCGCGACCAGCGCCGCGAGACCCGCCATCGCGGCGATGCACGATTTGGTCGCGGCGACCGACTTCTCCGGCCCGGCGCTGAGGGCGAGCAGCGTGTCGGCCATCGTCGCGAGCGGCGACGTCTCGTCGTTGACCAGCGCCACGACCTGCGCGCCGCCCTTGGCCTGCGCCTCCACCGTCGCGAGCAGGTCCGGGCTGCGCCCCGATTGCGAGATGGCGATGCACAGCGCGCGGCGGGTGGCGACCGGCGCGTCGAACAGCGAGGCGACCGACGGCGCGGCGGAAGCGACCGGCACGCCGACCATCGTCTCGATCAGATATTTGCCGTACATCGCGGCATGGTCCGACGATCCGCGGGCGCAGGTGACGACGACGTCCGGCGCGGCGGCGCGCAGCCGCTCGCCGACTTCGGCGAGGCTCGCGCGGTTGCGCTCCAGCAGGCGGGCGACGGTCGCCCCCGCCTCCAGCGTCTCGGCGCGCATCAGCGTGGCGACCGGTGTCTCGGCAATCGTATCGGTCGTCACAAATCGCGCCCCCCAGGCGGTGTCAGGTGTCGGCGAGCTCCGCCACGAAATCGTAGCTGTCGCCGCGGTAATAGGATCGGGTGAATTCGACCGCGCGTCCGTCGCGCAGGAAGCCGCGGCGTTCGATCAGCAGGCCGGGCGAGCCCGGATCGACGCCCAGCATCCGCGCGTGGTCGCCGCCGAACGGCACCGCGCGCAGCCGCTGCAACGCCCGCACCGGGCGATGCCCCGCATCGGTCAGCGCGGCGTAGAGCGAGGTGTCGACCGCCTCGATCGACGGAAGGCAGAAGCCCGCGATCGTCGACAGCTCGAGCGCCATCGGCACCTCGTCGGCGAAACGCAGCCGCTGGAAGCGATAGACCGGCGCGCTCGGCGACAGCGCCAGCGCCATCGATTCCTCGGGACTGACCGTCCCCATGTTGCGCGAGATCCAGGCGCTGCTCGGCACCCGTCCGCGCGCGATCATGTCCTCGGTGAACGACGACAGCTTACTGAAATTCTTTTCGACGCGCCCCGCGACGAAGGTGCCCGCACCGCGACGGCGCGTCAGCAGCCCGTCCTCGACCAGCCCCTCGATCGCCTTGCGCACGGTGATCCGCGACACGCCGTAATCGACCGCCAGGTCGCGCTCGGCCGGAATCGCATCGCCCCGCGTTATCACCTCGTTGCCGATGGCGTCCCGGATGAGCTGTTGCAGCTGCAGGTAGAGCGGTGAGGGATTGTCGGTGCGAAACCGCCCCACCCTGCTCACGAAACTCATCGACGACTCCCTCTTCCGCTGGTCATGGCCGATCGGTGCCACGCCGCGCAGAACAGCGCCAGTCATGCCCCCTGACGCGCCGCATCACACTTGTCTTAGATTGGACTTGTCGTCAATCACCTGTCGCAGACCTTTGACCGATATCGGATCGGTCCGGCGCGGCGATGGGCCGAAGCCGAGCCGGTCCGGGCCGCCCGGCGCCGCGGCGACGCTGGCCGATCCATGCAGCGCGTGCGCCCCCGTCGCGGCCAGCAGTGCAGCCGCATTGGACGGCGTCACCCCGGCGCCCGCCATGATCGTGCAGCGGCCGCGGGCGTGCGCCACCATCCGCGCGATCGTGGCCGCCCCCGCGACCGCGTCGGGCGCCCCGCCGGAGGTGAGCACGATGTCGAAGCCGAGCGCCGCCGCATCCTCGACCGCTGCCACCGGGTCGTCGACCACATCGATCGCACGGTGCAGGGTCAACATCGGCCGGGCGGGGCCGAGCGCCGCGATCCATTCGCGCATCGCGGCGACGGCCAGCCCGCCGCGATCGGTCGCACCGAACACCAGCCCCTGCACGCCGGCAGCCACCAGCGCCAGCGCCTCGGCCCGCGCGACCGCTAGATCGTCCGCGTCATAGTCGAACCCACCGGGCCGCGGCCGGACCATCGCATGCACCGGCACCCCGGCCGGCCGGGCGACCGCCAGCACCGCCTCGACCAGGCCGGCCGACGGGGTCAGCCCCCCGAGCGCGAGCGCCGAACACAGCTCGATCCGGTCACAGCCGCCGGCGATCGCCGCCACCGCGCCGGCCGGCGACTCGACGCAGATTTCCAGCAGGACGCGTTTCGCGACGGCGTTGGCAGACGTCATCATTACGTTTGAACCTCTCTGTTCGACATAAACCAACGCTCCGAACAGCCCCCGGGACACAAGCTTATCCGCGATTTCAGGGCCGATTTTGCCGGCCCTTGAAATATGACAATTTTTTTATAGGCCATTTGGTATGAATTGGTTATGAAGGACCGTATCGGGCCTGCGCAGCCAGGGTGGAAAAACACCTGCGTTACCCGATCTGTCGCCGGTTTCGCGACGGCTTTCGGATTGGGGGGGACATGCGACCGGGCGTGTTCCGAAGAAGGACTATCCTATGCGCCTGCGCCACGCGATCCTCGTCACCACCGCCCTCGCCGGTTTCGCCGCCACCGCCCAAGCGCAGGACGCGCCCGCCACTGCCCCCGCGCCCAGTGCGACGCCGCCAGGCAGCACGACGCAGGACGATGCCGCCGCGGGCGACGACATCCTGGTGACCGGCTATCGCGGCAGCCTGCGCGAGGCGATCAGCGTCAAGCGCAACGCCAATGCCGTCGTCGACGTCATCACGGCCGAGGATGTCGGCAAGTTCCCCGATCGCAACGTCGCCGAATCGCTGTCGCACATCCCCGGCGTCAGCATCGACCGTCGCTTCGGCGAGGGCGAAAAGGTCGCGATCCTCGGCACCGATCCCGCGCTGAACCGCATGCTGCTCGACGGCCACGCGCTCGCCTCCGCCGACTGGGGCGGCAACGACAACGATCCCTCCAGCCGCACGTTCAACTATTCGCTGCTCGCACCCGAACTGGTCGACCGGCTGGAAGTCTACAAGTCGCCCGAACCGCGTATCGAGGAAGGCAGCATCGGCGGCACCGTGATCGTCCGCACCCGCCGCCCGCTCGACCTGCCCGCCAACTCGCTGTTCGCATCGGGCGGCTATTCGTACAACGATCGCAGCGACAAGGGGAATATCCGCGGCTCCGGCCTGTACAGCTGGCGGAACGCGGACGAGACGTTCGGCGTCCTAGTCGCGGCCACCTACGACAAGCAGAACCTGACGCGCGCCGGCGTCGAATTCTTCGGCTATCAGAGCGGCGCCGACTTCTTCCAGAAGAATGCCGACGGCACCGTCCGGCGCGACGCATCGGGTCAGGGCATCCTCCTCAACCCGAACGCGACAGTCACCGGCGGCAAGAACGACCTCATTTCCGCGGTCGCGCCGTTCGGCATCAACTACGCCTATTTCCAGCAGCAGCGCGAGCGCAAGAGCGTGTCGGGCACGATCCAGTATCGTCCCAGCAGCGACCTGACCTTCACCGTCAATGCGCTGCACATCGACGGCAACTACAACAACTACAGCCAGTCGATGTACACCATCCCGGTCGCCTGGACCGGCAGCGTGCTGCAGACCGCGAACGTGTCGAACGGCGTGGTCAATTCGGCGTCCTTCGCCGCCGCCCCCAGCCAGAGCGCGCAGCTCGACACGCTGGTCCGCCACACCAAGCTCAAGACCGACAACGTCAACCTGTTCGCCGACTGGGAGGGCGACGGCGGCGCGAAGGTGGCGTTCGCAGGCGGCTGGTCGAAGGCTACCGGGGGCCGCAACCCGGAATATCTGTTCAACGTGCAGACCAAGCTGCCGTTCAGCTACGCCTTTACCAACGACAGCGCACAGGTGAACTTCACCGGCGACCTGACCAACCCCGCCAATTATTTCACCAACCCCAACAACAACCCCGCGCAGATCGAGGGGCGCCCGGTCACCACGTCGACCGGCGCGCAGCTCGTCGCCGCGCAGATCGGCGGGCTCGACTATAGCGTCACGACCGACCGCGACATCTTCGGCGGTTATGACGCCACGATCCCGCTCGCCTTCGGTCCGTTCAAGGAAATCCTGCTCGGCAGCCGCGTCACCGACCACGTCAACCGCATCGACGGTCGCGGCATCAACACCTATCTGACGCGCTCGCTCAACGGGTCGCAGCTCGGCGTCACCACGCTGACCACGCCGGACGGCACCTTTTCGGGCAGCGGCGGCAGCGGCAACGCGACCAAATATCTGAACCTGCCCGAACAGGCGGTGATCGACATCCTCGCCAACGCGATCAACAGCCCGCTCATCACCAAGGTCGGCGCCTCGACGCAGGTCAGGGAGACCGTCGCGGCGAGCTACGTCCAGGCCAATTTCGACCAGGGCGGCCTGCGCGGCAACATCGGCGGGCGGCTCGTCTACACCCGCGACGTGTCCAATTACGCGCTGTCGCTGACCACGATCGCCAATCCCAACCCGATCCCGACGCCGACACGCACCGTGACGGATTATCTGAAGTTCCTTCCCAGCCTGAACGTCGCCTACGAGATCAGCCCCAAGTTCATCGTCCGCGGCGCCGCAGCCAAGGTGATCTCGCGCCCGCGCTATCAGGATCTGGCGGCGTCGATCTCGCAGAACGACGTCACGCTCGACGCCGGCGGCGGCAACCCGAACCTCAAGCCCTATCAGTCGACCAACTACGAACTGACCGCGGAATGGTATCCGCGCGCCGGCTCGCTGGTCGCGGTCGAACTGTTCCGCCGCGACATCTCGAACTACATCATCAACACCCGCGCCGATGCGCTGCTGTTCAATTCGCTCCAGAACCGCCTGACCACCTACAGCGTCTCGCAACCGATCAACGGCGGCAAGGCGAAGGTGAACGGCGCGCTGATCTCGGCGCAGAGCGAAATCTGGGGCGGCTTCGGGCTCCAGGCCAACTACACCTATCAGGACAGCAGCACCTCGTCGGTCGATACGACCGGGGCGGAACTCAACCTGCCCTATCTGTCGAAGCATACCGTCAACGTGATCCCCTATTTCGAAAGCGGACCGTTCCAGGCGCGCGTCAGCTACAACTACCGCACCTCCTATTTCCGCACGATCGGGCGCCTCGGCAGCCGCGAGATGGTGGCACCGTACAACCAGCTCGACGCCTCCGCCTCGCTCGAACTGCTGAAGGGGGTGATCCTCAGCGTCAACGCGCAGAACCTGCTCGACGAAACCTATCTCCAGTACAACGCCACCCCGGATCGTCCGACCGCCTTCTACAAGAACGGGCGCACCTTCTCGGCGGCGGTGTCGTTCCGGATGTGATCGTCCGCCGCCGCCCGTGCGGCGGCGGCACCGCCTTCCCCGTGGCAGCGCGCAGACCCCGGCGCGCCCCGGCCCTCGGCCCCGGCCCGCGCAGATGCGCGGCCGGGGTTTTTTTTGCCGCAGGCCATGGACGCCGCCCGATCGCTCCTGCAAGATACATTCAATACCAAAACAGAACCAAGGGGCTGTCATGAGGCATATCGCAGGGATCGCCGCCGTCGCCGGTTGCGTCATGCTCGCGCCCCCCTCGTTGGCCGCCGACCGCGCGCCCCTCCCCCTCGTCCCCATGCCGCAGTCGGTCGCCCAAGGCGGCGCCGGTTTCACCGTGCGCGACGCGATGCGCGTCGGCGCCGCGGATGCGGGAACGATGGCGGCGGCGCGGCTGCTCGCCGACCACGTCGCGACGGAGCGCGGCCTGACGCTCGTCCCGGCCGCGACGGGCGATATCCGCTTCGTGCGCGACGCCGCGGTCGCGGGCGACGAGGCGTATCGGCTGGAGGTGGGGCGGCAGGGCATCGTCGTCGCCGCCTCGGGCGACCGCGGGCTGGTCCATGGCGCGATGACGCTCGCGCAACTGCTCAGCCCGGACGGCGCATTCGGCCGGCCGGTGGTGGTGCCGGGCCTGACGATCCGCGACGCGCCCCGCTTCGGCTGGCGCGGGCTGATGATCGATCCGGCGCGGCACTTCCTGCCGATGCCCGCGCTGCGCGCCATCGTCGACCAGATGACGTCGGTGAAGCTCAACACGCTGCACCTGCACCTCACCGACGACCAGGGCTGGCGCGTCGAGATCCGCAAATATCCGAAGCTGACCACGGTCGGGGCATGGCGCGTACCGCCGTCGGCCGGGGGCGCGGAAACGCCGACGCGCGTCGGCGGCTTCTATACGCAGGCGGAGCTGAAGGATCTCGTCGCCTATGCCGCCGCGCGCGGCATCGTCATCGTGCCGGAGATCGACCTGCCGGGCCATGCGCAGGCGCTGGTCGCCGCCTATCCCGATCTCGGCATCCTCGGCGATACGCCCGCGGTCAGCAACCAATGGGGCATCATGCCCTATCTGTTCAATCCGGGGCCGAAGGGCATCGCCTTCGTCGAGGACGTGCTCGACGAACTGATGGCGATCTTTCCCGGCACCTACATCCACCTCGGCGGCGACGAGGCGGTGAAGGACCAGTGGCAGCGCAGCCCGGTGGTGCAGGCGCAGATCAAGGCGCTCGGCCTGAAGGACGAGGACGCGCTGCAAAGCTGGATGATCGACCGCTTCGGCCGCTATCTCCAGGCGAAGGGGCGCCGGCTGATCGGCTGGGACGAGATTCTGGAAGGGGGCCTGCCCGCCTCCGCCTCGGTGATGTCCTGGCGCGGCGAACAGGGCGCGGTCGCGGCGGCGAACATGGGCCACGACGTGGTGCTGACGCCGGGCCTGCCGCTGTACCTCAACAACCTCCAGAGCACGCGCAGCGACGAACCGCCCGGCCGGTTCGATGCGATCGTCACACTGGCGAAGGTCTATGCCTACGACCCGCTCCCGGCGGGGATCGCGGCGGACCGCGCGCATCACGTGCTCGGCGCACAGGGCAATCTGTGGAGCGAATATATCGTCACGCCGCGCCAGTTGCAGCACCTCGCCTTCCCGCGCGCGGGCGCGCTGGCGGAGATCGCCTGGTCGCCCGCCGGCCGGCGCGATTTCCCGGACTTCCTCGCCCGGCTCCAGCCGCAGATCGCCCGCTGGCGCGCGTCCGGCATGGCGGTCGCCGACAGCGCCTTCGCGGTCGATTTCGCGCTGCAGGGCAGCCGCGGCGACGCCCTGCGCGGCAAGCGGCCGTCGGTCGCGCTGTCGACGCAGGCGGGCTACGGCACGATCCGCTACACACTCGACGGCAGCGCGCCGGGCGCGCGATCGAAGGCGTATCGGACGCCGCTCGGCCTGCCGTCGGGCACGACGATCCGCGCCGCCGCCTTTGCCGCCGGGGCCGCGACCGCCGCCCCCCGCGCCTTCACCCTCGACCGGCCGGGCCTGCTCGGCCGCGGGACGAGCGACCTCGTCGCCTGTCCGGGCGGCACGATCGGGCTGCGGGTGCCGCCGACTGCGGACGCCACCGCCGACGCGCCGGTGTACAACGTCGATATCTTCGACACCTGCACCGTCTATCCCGCCGCGCCGCTCGACGTCGCGACCGGCTTCACGGTCGAGGTCGCGCGGCTGCCGCGCCCCTACGGCCTCGCGCACGATTTCACCAAGGTGCGCCGCTATTTCAACGTGACGCCGCATGGCGAGCTGACGATCAGCGCCGGCTGTGCGGTGGACGAGATGAGCAGGACGCCCGTGATCGCCACCTTCCCGCTGCCCGACCCGGCGACCGCGCCCGCCCGCTTCCGCTTCACGGGCGCGTTGCCGCGCATGGCGGGGGACACCGATTTGTGCCTGCGCTTCACCGCGCCGGTGTCGGGGCCCTATTATGCGATCGAGCGCATGCAGCTGACGGAGGCGGGCCGATGAGGATCGTGTTCGCCGTCGCACTGCTGTGCACCGCCTCCTCGGTCGCGGCACGCGAGACCGTGCCGCTGCCCCGCGACTGGCAGGTGCGGATCGACCCTGCCGACACCGCCGCCACCCGTGCCCACCCGAAGGAGGCGCGCTGGTTCCCGGCACGCGTTCCCGGCAGCGTCCAGGAGGACCTGATCCGCGCGCGCCGCGTGCCCGACCCGTTCGTCGCCACCAACGAAGGCGCGATCCAATGGGCGGGCCTGACCGACTGGCAGTTCCGCACCGGCATCACCGTCACCGCGGCGATGCTGGCGCACGGTCATCTCGACCTGGTGTTCGACGGGCTCGACACCTTCGCCACGGTGCGCGTCAACGGCCGGCCGCTGCTGACCGCGGACAACGCGCATCGCCGCTGGCGTGCCGATGCCAAAGCGTTGCTGCGGGCCGGACGCAACGAGATCATCGTCAGCATCGCCTCGCCGATCCGGACGCTCCAGCCGATGGTGCTGAAGGAACAACACCCGCTGCCCGGCGAATATGACAGCGCGTTCGGCGACGAGCCGAAGGGCGTCCAGACCAGCCCGTACATCCGCAAGCCCAAATACCAATACGGGTGGGACTGGGGCCCGCGGATCGTCACCACCGGCCTGTGGCGCCCCGCCCGGCTCGAGGCCTGGGACGAAGTCCGTGTGGATCGCCTGAGGGTGGCGCAGGACGCGCTGACCGATGCCGAGGCGCGGTTGACCGCGCACGCGACGATCGTCGCCGACCGCGCGCGCACCGTAACGCTGTCGACCGTCGTCACCGGGCCGGACGGCAGCCGCCAGTCGGTCGCGCGCACCGTCGCGGTCGCGCCGGGCAGCAATGCCGTGACGATCCCGCTGAGCATCGTCCGCCCGCAGCGGTGGCAGCCGGTCGGCTATGGCGCGCAGCCGCTCTACACCGTCGCGACGACGCTGGACGGCGATACGCAGACGCGCACGATCGGGCTGCGCACGGTCACGCTCGATCGCTCCGGCGGCGCCTTCGGCTTCGTCGTCAACGGCGTGCCGATCTTTGCCAAGGGCGCGAACGTCATCCCGTTCGACAGCTTCCCCGCGCGCGTCGACCCCGCCGAGCCCGAAGGGCTGTTGCGGGCGGCGCGCGACGCCAACATGAACATGGTCCGCATCTGGGGCGGCGGCTATTATCTCGACGACGCTTTCTATGCCGCCGCCGACCGTCTGGGGCTGATGGTGTGGCAGGACTTCATGTTCGGCGGGTCGGTGACGCCGCCCGACGCCGCCTTTCGCGCCAGCGTCGCGGCGGAGGCGGACGAGCAGGTCGCGCGGCTCGGCGATCACCCTTCGATCGTCCTGTGGGCGGGCAACAACGAAGTGCTGTCGGGGTGGGAGAATTGGTCGGACCGCAAGGCGTTCAAAAAGGCGGTCGGCGCGGACGAACAGGAGCGGATCGGCACCGGCATGGCGGTGCTGTTCGACCGGGTGCTGCGCGGCGCGGTCGTCGCGAACAGCCCCGGCACGCCCTATATGCCGGGATCGCCATCGACCGACTATGAAGCGCCGGTCGATACGGACGCCAATGGCGACCGCCATTTCTGGGACGTGTGGTCGGGCAGCAAGCCGGTCGAGAACTACCTCGATTCCTGCCCGCGCTTCATGAGCGAATACGGGTTCCAGGCGATGCCGACGATGGCGACGATCCGCGGCTTCGCCGGCAAGGGCGCGCTCGATCCGGACAGCCCGGTGATGAAGGCGCACCAGAAGTTCCTGGCGGGCGAAGGCAATGCGCGGCTGCGCCTCTATCTCGACCAGCGGCTGCGTCCCGCGCGGGACTTCGCCGATTTCGTCTATTTGACCCAGGTGAACCAGGCGCAGGCGATCGGCCTCGCCGCGCGGCATCATCGTGCCTGCCGGCCGGTGACGATGGGGTCGCTGTTCTGGCAGCTCAACGACGTCTGGCCGTCGATCAGCTGGTCGAGCATCGATCACCTCGGCCAGTGGAAGCTGCTGCAATATGAAGCGAAGCGTGCCTTCGCGCCGCAGGCGATCGTCGCCGAGCATCGCGCCGGCGCCACCCGGATCGTGCTGGTGTCGGATGCGACCGCCCCGGTCGCGGCGCACTGGCGGATCACCGTGCGCGACATGGCCGGCGCGACGCTGAACCGGCGCGAGGCCGCGGTGACGCTGGCACCGCTCGGCACGACGACGGTCGCGACGCTGCCGGACGCCGAGCTGTTCGGCACCGCCGATCCGGCGCGCAGCTATGCAGTGGCGGAGTTGCTGATCGATGGCCGGACGGTCAGCCGCGCGCTGGTCGAGCGGCTGGTGCCCAGGGACATGGCCTATCCCGATCCGGGCCTGACGCTGCGCCGGTCCGGCGACACCGCGACGATCACCGCCCGCAACCTCGCGCGCGCGGTAATGGTCGACATGGGCGACGCACCCGGACAGGCGAGCGACAGCGGTTTCGACCTGCTGCCCGGCGAGAGCGTCACCGTGACGCTGACCGGCAAGCAGACGCCCACGCTGCGGACGTTGGCGCGATGACGGCATATTGCCGATCGCCCGGCATGTGGGCATCCGACGGCGCGACGGCGCGAAGAGGGTTGGTTCACGCGGAGGCGCGGAGGCGCGGAGTGGCTGCGATCCGGGCGACCGACGCATTCCCCCAAGATGGCGGCAAAGCCTGCGGCAGCAGGATTCGTTTGGTGAAGGGTGCGATACATTTGGTCCCGCTGCCCCCTTCTCCTCTCCGCGCCTCCGCGCCTCCGCGCGAACCCCATCCTCCTTCGCGCCTTCGCGTCACCGCGCGAAACCCTTCCTTCCGACCGATGGGACCGACACGATGATCCCCGCTCTCCTCCTTCTCGCGCAGGTTGCCGATCCGGTCACCGCCGCCATCGCGGCGATGACGCCGGAACAGAAGGCCGCGCAGCTGCAAAGCACCGCGCCCGCCGATGCGACCGCGAAGCTGCCCGCCTACGACTGGTGGAACGAGGGGCTGCACGGGCTCGCCCGCAACGGCCACGCCACGGTGTTTCCGCAGGCGATCGGCCTCGCCGCGACGTGGGATACCGACCTGCTGGAACAGGTCGGCACCGTCGTATCGACCGAGGCGCGCGCGCGCTTCAATGCCAAGCCGGTCGGCGCCGATCGCCGCATCTACGAGGGGCTGACGATCTGGTCGCCCAACATCAACATCTTCCGCGATCCGCGCTGGGGCCGCGGCCAGGAAACCTATGGCGAGGATCCCTATCTCACCGGCAAGTTGGGGGTGGCGTTCATCCATGGCCTGCAAGGGCCCGATCCGCTGCACCCGCGCGTCGTCGCGACGCCCAAGCACCTCGCCGTCCACAGCGGTCCCGAGGCGGGGCGCGACGGCTTCGACGTCGATCCCAGCCCCCGCGACCTCGAGGCGACATACCTGCCCGCGTTCCGCCGCGCGGTGACGGAGGGCAAGGCGCAATCGCTGATGTGCGCCTACAACAGCCTGCACGGCATTCCCGCCTGCGCCGCATCGTGGCTGATGAACGACCGCGTGCGCACCGCATGGGGCTTCACCGGCTTTACCGTCTCGGACTGCGACGCGGTGTCGAACATCCACAGCTTCCACCATTACCGACCCGACGCCGCCGCCGCCGCGGCCGCCGCTGTGCGGGGCGGCACCGATCTCAATTGCGGCACCGCCTATGCCGCGCTGCCGCAGGCGCTCGCGCGCGGGCTGGTGACCGGGGCGGAGGTGGACACCGCGCTCGCCCGTGCGCTCCGCGCGCGACAGGCGCTGGGCATCGCCTTCGGCGCGACGAGCCCGTGGTCGCGCATCCGGCCGACCGAGGTCGCGACGCCGGCGCATCGCAAACTCGCGCTGGAGGCCGCGCGCAAGTCGATCGTGCTGTTGCAGAACACCGGCGACCGCCTGCCGCTGCGCAACGGCACGCGGATCGCGGTGATCGGCGCCGATGCCGACGACCTCGGCGTGTTGCAGGGCAATTACCACGGCACGGCCGTCGCCCCCGTAACCCCGCTCGACGGCATCCGCGCGCGCTTCGGCGACGGCAACGTCACCTATGCGCAAGGATCGATCCTGGCCGAGGGCGCCGCGGTCGTCCTGCCCGAAACCGCGCTGCGTACCGACGGCAAGCCCGGCCTGCGCGCCGATTATACCGCCGCCGGCGCGCACGCGGCCCGGCGCGATCGCCGCATCGATCTCGACCTCAACCGCGCGGCCCCCGCCCCCGGCCTGCCCGCTACCGGCTATACCGCGCGCTGGACGGGCGAGTTCGTGCCCCCCGGCCCCGGCCGCTACCGCCTGATCCTCGACCAGTCGCAATGCTGGAAGGATTGCACCATGCACGATCGCGCACGGCTGATCCTGGGCGGCCGGACGCTGCACGACGGCGACCTGCGCAGGGGCCGCGTCGAACTGACCGTCGACAGCGACGGGACGCCGCAGCCGATCGAGCTGACGCTCGACCACCGGTCGGAGGACGAGAGCTTCCGCCTGCTCTGGATCCCGCCCGCCGAACCGCTGCTCGCGCAGGCGGTCGCGGCCGCGCGGCAGGCGGACGTCGCGGTCGTCGTCGCCGGCCTGTCCCCCGATCTGGAGGGCGAGGCGCTGTCGGTGCAGGTGCCCGGCTTCGTCGGCGGCGATCGCACCGACATCGCGCTGCCGCCGCCGCAGCAACGCCTGCTCGACGCGCTGCGGGCGACGGGCAAGCCGGTCGTGCTGGTCCTGACCAGCGGCAGCGCGGTCGCGGTCGATCCCGCCGCCGATGCGATCCTCGCCAATTGGTATCCGGGCGAAAGCGGCGGCACCGCGCTCGCCGACGTGCTCGCCGGCGCGGCCAATCCGGCGGGACGGCTGCCGGTGACGATCTACCGGTCGACCGGCGACCTGCCCGCCTTCGTCGACTACGGGATGAAGGAGCGCACCTATCGCTACTTCACCGGCACGCCGCTATGGGGCTTCGGCCACGGGCTCAGCTACACACGCTTCGCCTATGCGCCCCCGCGCGGCGCACCGACGGTCGCCGCGGGCAGCGACCTGCGGATCGACGCCACGGTCACCAACGCCGGCGCGCGCGACGGCGACGAGGTGGTGCAGGCCTATCTGGTTCCCCCGACGCCCGCCGCGCGGGCGGGGTTCACCGATCCGGTGCTGCAACGCCAGCTCGTCGGCTTCCGGCGGATCGCGGTAAAGCGCGGGCGCACCGCGCGCATCGCCTTCACGCTCGATCCGCGCGCGATGAGCATCGTCGATCGCGACGGTCGCCGCCACGTCGTGCCGGGGGCCTATCGCGTCTGGATCGGCGGCGGCCAGCCGGGCGACGGCGCGGGCCGATGGCACGATTTCACGGTGACGGGCACCGACACGGAGCTGCCGAAATGACGCGCGACGCCACCCCACCGACCGGCGCCGGCGCGATCGACCGCCGCCTGTTCCT
>NZ_JAJLPA010000008.1 GCF_025548555.1 Sphingomonas sp. A2-49 | reverse complement strand
GGCCTGCGGCACGGTTTCGGCAGCGGCCGGGGCCGGCGCGGGTCGCGGCGCCGGCGCCTGCTGCGCCGCGGCCATCGCCGGCCAGCTCGCCGCCATCATCATCGCCACTGCCGTCAACCGCATGCCAAGCCCCTCGTTCGTACCGTCGCGAGGGCGCTTAAACGGCAAATGTCGCACAAATGTGCCCGCGCTAATGATCCAGCGCGACCGTCACCGCCTCGATCCGGCGCAGCATCGCCATGAACTGCGTCACCTCCGCCGGATCGAAGGCGGCAAAGATGCGGCTTTCCAGATCGAGTGCCTTGGGCGCGATCGCCGCGTACAGGTCGCGGCCGGCGTCGGTCAGTTCGAGGAGGTGCGAGCGGCGGTCGTCGGGATTGGCGCGGCGGCCGAGCAGGCCGCGGTCGACCAGCGCGATCGCGGCGCGCGACACCGTCACCTTGTCCATCAGCGTGCGCGCGCCGATCGCCTGCTGGGTGATGCCGCCCGTCTCCGCGACCACCGCGACCAGCCGCCATTCGGGGATCGTCAGCCCGAACAGCGATTCGTAGGTCCGCGCGATCGAATCGCTGACCAGGTTCGACGTCACCGACAGTCGGTAGGGAATGAAATCGTCGAGGACGAGACGCGGGGCGGACATGCAAACTTCGTATCAGTTGACACCAGTTTGGCAATGACGCAGGACATTGGTAACGAATGATACCAACCGGAGTGCGCGCGATGGACCATATGGACGTCAATCCGATGGGGCTCGACGGGTTCGAGTTCTGCGAATTCACCTCGCCCGATCCCGACGCGCTCGCCGCGCAGTTCGAGGCGCTGGGCTTCGTCGCCGCGGCGACCCACCCGACCCGGGCGCTGACCCGCTACAAGCAGGGGCGCATCACCCTGCTGCTCAACCGCGAACCGACCGGTCACGCGGCGGATTTCCGCGCCGCGCATGGTCCCTCGGCGAGCGCGATGGCGTTCCGCGTGCAGGATGCGCAGGCCGCCTATGACGCCGCGATCGCGCGCGGGGCCAAGCCGGCACCGGCCGGCGCGGCGCTCGACGGCATTCCGGCGCTGGAGGGGATCGGCGGATCGCTGCTGTATCTGGTCGACCGCCACGGCGCCGCGGGCAGCATCTACGACGACTGGGATCAGGTGCCGGGCGCGGCGCAGGCGGAGGCGGAGAATAATGTCGGGCTCGACCTGCTCGACCACCTGACCCACAACGTCCGCCGGGGGCAGATGCGGACCTGGTCGGCCTTCTACGGCCAGATCTTCGGCTTCGAGGAGCAGAAGTATTTCGACATCAAGGGCAAGGCGACCGGCCTGTTCAGCCAGGCGATGATCGCGCCGGACCGCGCCATCCGCATCCCGCTGAACGAGAGCCAGGACGACAAGAGCCAGATCGAGGAATTCATCCGCGACTATAACGGCGAGGGCATCCAGCATCTCGCGCTGACCACCGACGACATCTATGCCACGGTGGAAAAGCTGCGCGCGCGCGGCGTCCGGCTGCAGGACACGATCGAGACCTATTACGAACTGGTCGACAAGCGCGTCCCCGGCCATGGCGAGGATCTGGAACGGCTGCGGGCCAACCGTATCCTGATCGACGGCAACGTCGGCGAAGAGGGGCTGCTGCTCCAGATCTTCACCGAGACGATGGTCGGCCCGATCTTCTTCGAGATCATCCAGCGCAAGGGCAACGAGGGCTTCGGCAACGGCAATTTTCAGGCGCTGTACGAGAGCATCGAGCTGGACCAGATCCGTCGCGGCGTCATCACGGTCGACGCATAGAATCCCTCTCCCATCGGGAGAGGGAGGGAGGCGCGAAGCGCCGGAAGGGTGAGGGCGACCAACGCCCGCGTTCCGCACGCACCCTCACCCCGCGCTCGCTTGGCGAGCTTGCCCCTCTCCCAAAGGGAGAGGGGGTAAGGAGAGGACACCATGTTGACCGCCTATATCCCCGGCTTCGGCAACCACGTCTCGACCGAGGCGGTCGCCGGGGCGTTGCCGGTCGGGCGCAACTCGCCGCAGCGGCCCGCCTTCGGCCTCTACGCCGAGCAGGTGTCCGGCACCGCCTTCACCGCGCCGCGGCACGAGAACCGGCGGTCGTGGCTGTACCGCATGCGGCCGACCGCGGAGCATCCGCCCTACGTCCGCTACGACGGCGCGGCGCGGTTCGCGCCGGGCACCGATCCCGCCCCGCTCGCCCCCAACCGGCTGCGCTGGGATCCCTGCCCCGACGCCGCGCCGGGGACGGACCTGATCGACGGCATGACGACGATGCTCGCCAACCGCGATCCCGCCGACCTCGAAGGGGTCGCGCTGCATGTCTATGCCGCCAGCGCCGACATGACGGACCGCGTCTTCACCAATGCGGACGGCGAACTGCTGTTCGTGCCGCAGGCGGGACGGTTGACGCTGTGGACCGAGCTGGGGCGGATCGACGTCGCGCCCGGCCAGATCGCGCTGGTGCCCCGCGGCATCCGCTTTCGCGCGACGCTGCCCGACGGCACCGCCAGGGGCTATGTCTGCGAGAATCACGGCAGCCTGTTCCGGCTGCCCGACCTCGGCCCGATCGGCGCCAACGGGCTTGCCAACCCGCGCGATTTCGAAACGCCCGTCGCCTGGTTCGAGGATCGCGACACGGCGACGCAGGTGATCCAGAAGTTCATGGGATCGCTGTGGACGACGACGCTCGACCACAGCCCGCTCGACGTGGTGGCGTGGCACGGCAATCTGGCGCCGTGGCGCTATGACCTCGCCCGCTTCAACACGATCAACACGGTCAGCTTCGACCATCCCGATCCGTCGATCTTTACGCTGCTGACCAGCCCCAGCGACGTGCCCGGCCGCGCCAACGCCGATTTCGTCATCTTCCCGCCGCGCTGGATGGTGGCGGAGGGGACGTTCCGTCCGCCCTGGTTCCACCGCAACGTCATGTCGGAGGCGATGGGCCTCATCACCGGCGCCTATGACGCCAAGGCGGAAGGCTTCGCGCCCGGCGGCGTGTCGCTCCACAATCTGATGGCGGGCCACGGCCCCGATCTCGCCAGCTGGCAGGGTGCGTCGGCCGCCGAGCTGACGCCGCACAAGATCGAGGGGACGATGGCGTTCATGCTGGAAAGCTGCTGGCCCTACGCCCCGACCACGCACGCGCTGACGCATGCGCAGCTCGATTACGACGCGGTATGGGCCGATTTCCCGAAGGCCGTTCTCCCCGCGGGGTCGGGCGCGTGATCCTGCACGGCTATTGGCGATCGGGCGCCGCCTATCGCGTCCGGATCGCGCTGGCGCTGAAGGGGATCGGCTATCGGCAGGTCAACCACGACCTGCGCACCGGCGGCCAGGCCGATCCCGCCTATGCCGCGCTCAACCCGCAGCGGCTGGTGCCGGCGCTGGACGTGGACGGGCTGGTGCTGACGCAGAGCGTCGCGATCCTCGAATGGCTCGACGAGCGTTATCCGGAGCCGCCGCTGATGCCCGCCGATGCCGATGGCCGCGCCATCGTCCGCAGCATGGTCGCGACGATCGTCACCGACGTCCATCCGCTCCACAACCTGCGCACGCTCGACGCATTGCGCCGCGATTTCGGCGGCAGCGAGGATCAGGTCGGCGCGTGGATGGCGCACTGGATGCAGGACGGGTTCGCCGCGATCGAGGCGCTGATCGCGCGCCATGGCGACGGCTTCGCCTATGGCGACCGCCCGACGCTGGCGGATTGCGTGACCGTGCCGGCGCTCTATTCGGCGATGCGGTTCGGCGTCGATATCGGGGCCTATCCGCGGCTGGTCGCCGCCGCGGCGCGCACGGCCGCGCTGGCACAGGCGGCGCATCCCGACCGGCAGCCGGACGCGCCGGCGCCGTGAGCGGCGAACGGCTGACCGCGACGCCCGCCGGCGTGGTGCTGGCGCCGCTGGCGGACATTCCCGACGGCACCGCGCGCAACTTCGTGCTTCAGATGCGCGCGGGCCGCTTCCACGGCTTCGTCGTCCGCGACGGCGCGCGCGTCACCGGCTTCGTCGATCGCTGCCCGCACATGGGGGTGCCGCTGGCGCAGCGGCTCGACGCATATCTGACCCCGGCGGGGGACCTGATCGCGTGCAGCTGGCACGGCGCGCTGTTCGCCCGCGACACCGGGCTGTGCGTCGGCGGTCCTTGCGTCGGCCAGCGGCTGGTCGCCTGGCCGGTCGTGGTGACCGACGGGATCGTCACGACCGCCTGACAAACGCCGACGCCGTGTTACACCCGGCGCGTCACGACGGGAGGCTTGGGATGCAGAACGGCACACGCTGGACGCTGGGGACGCTGTTCGGCAGCGCCGCGCTGACCGCGGCGGGTGGCATCGGCCTGTCGCTGTATGCCGACCGGATCGCGCGCGAGGCGGAACGGCTGGTGCCGCAGGACGGACGCCATGTCCGCGTCGACGGCGCGCGGCTGCATTATGTCGATCGTGGCAGCGGCCCGGCGATCGTGATGATCCACGGCCTCGGCGGCCAGTTGCGCAATTTCAGCTATGCGATGCTGGAGCCGCTGGCGCGCGACCATCGCGTCGTCCTGGTCGACCGGCCGGGGTCCGGCTATTCGACCGCGGACGACGACGGCGAACCGACGATCGCCGAACAGGGCACGATCCTCGGCCGGTTCATCGAGACGCTGGGGATCGAGCGACCGCTGCTGGTCGGCCATTCGCTCGGCGGCGCGGTGGCGCTGGCGCTGGCGCTCGACCGGCCGGAGCTGATCCGCGGGCTCGCGCTGATCGCCCCGCTCACCCAGCCGCAGCAGGACGTGCCCGACGCGTTCCGCGGGCTTGCGGCGATCCCCGCATCGATGCGGCAGCTGATGGCGCGGACGATCGGCGCACCGCTCGGCCACCTGACCGCCGAGCGCACCGTCCGGGCGGTGTTCGCGCCCGACGTGCCGCCCGCCGATTTCGCCACGCGCGGCGGCGGCGCCTTGAGCCAGCGGCCGGGGGCGATCGCGGCGGCGGCCGCCGACCTCGCCTCGGGCGGCCGCGACGTCGCGGCGCTCGCCGCGCGCTACGCCACGCTGACCATGCCGACCGCGATCCTGTTCGGCCGCGACGACCCGATCCTGTCCCCCGCGCTCCATGGCCACCGGACCGCCGCTGCGATCCCCGGGGCGCGGATCACGGTGATCCCCGGCGGTCACATGCTGCCGATCACCGCCGCGGAGGCGACGGTACGGTTCGTCGCCGCCGCCGCGCGCGCCGACTGAGTCGCGACCGCCACCGATTCGGCGGCGATCGCGTCGATCCGGTGGCGAAACGATCGGCTCCGTCCCCACCTATCCCCAGCCAACTTCCTGATCCAGATTGGTTCTGGTTCATTTTCGACGTACTTTACCCGGCGTTTACCCTTTCGGTCCATTCCCGTCGCAGATGTCCGGAACGTCGCGGCGCCCGCACGGCCCCGCGAAGCTCGGCTCGCCCACAGGCCCGAAGGACCCGCCGATGTTTTCCTGGTTCGAAAAAAGCGCTCCGATCCGCACCAAGTTCAAGGCCCTGCTGTTCGTTCACGGCTGCGTCGCGGCATGCGGTATCGCAACGACCTATCTGGCGGCCGTGTCGCCGGACCATCTGTGGCGCTATTGCGTCGCCGCCGAATGCGTCTTGTTCGCGCTCACCATCGTCACGGTGCTGGTGAGCGGCCGGCTGATCTGCGACCCCTACGTCAATACCGTCGTGCGCATGGAGGGCCTGGCCGCCGGCGACCTCGCCGCGCCGATCGCCTATACCGACTATCGCGATTGCGTCGGCCGGATGACCCGCGCGATGCAGGTGTTCAAGGAGAATGCCGAAAAGGTGCAACGGTCGGCGAACGACCAGCAGGTCATCGTCAGCTCGCTGGGCGAAGGGCTCACGCGGCTGGCGTCGAGCGACCTCAGCTATCGCATCGAACAGGCGTTTCCCGCGGAATACGAACGGCTTCGCGCCGATTACAACCGCGCGATGGATGCCGTCGCCGAGACGATGAGCGCGGTGACCGAGGCGACGAGCGGCATCAACAACGGGGCGACCGACATCCGCCAGGCCTCCGACGACCTGTCGCAGCGCACCGAGCAGCAGGCCGCGAGCCTGGAGGAAACCGCCGCCGCGATGGATGAGATCACCTCGACCGTCCGCAAGACCGCCGCCGGCGCGGTCCGCGCCAACAGCGTCGTCGAGGATGCGCGCGTCGAGGCCGAGCAATCGGGCGCCGTGGTGCGCCGCGCGGTCGAGGCGATGAGCGGCATCGAGCGCGCCTCCAACGAGATTTCCGAGATCATCAGCGTGATCGACGGCATCGCCTTCCAGACCAACCTGCTGGCGCTCAACGCGGGCGTCGAGGCGGCACGCGCCGGTGACGCCGGTCGCGGCTTCGCGGTGGTCGCTTCCGAAGTGCGTGCGCTCGCGCAGCGATCGGCGGAGGCGGCCAAGGACGTCAAGACGCGCATCACCGCCTCCTCCGAACAGGTCGATGCCGGGGTCGAGCTGGTCAGCGAGACGGGCAAGGCGCTCGACCGCATCATCGGCCGGATCGGCGAGATCAGCATGCTCGTCTCGCAGATCGCGACCGCCGCGGAACAGCAGGCGACCGGACTGCAACAGGTCAACACCGCGGTCAGCGAGATGGACGGCGTGACGCAGCAGAACGCCGCGATGGTCGAGGAAGCGACCGCCGCCGCGCGCAGCCTGTCGGCCGAGGCGGACGAGCTCGCCCGCCAGGTCGCGCGGTTCCGGATCGGCGCCAAGGATGCGCCCGCCCGGCCCGTCCCCGCGGTCCACCAGTTGCAGCAGCGCGTCGCCGAGGCATCGCAGCGGATCGTCCGTTCGGGTCGCCGCGGCGGCGGTGGTGGTGCGGCGGTCGCGGTCGCCGCCGACGACTGGTCCGAATTCTAGGGCCCCCGACCCGGGCCCGGCCGGCCACCCTGCGTTCCACCCTCCGGCGAAAGGCGTCACCCGCGATGATCCGTCCCGACCGAACCGACCGCCGCCCTTCGCGCCGCATGGCACCGGCGTCCCGGCCAAGGCGCTCCGCCAACCGCCTGAATTACAACCATAACGGGTGCAAACCCCAAAATCACCGAGCCGTTTCGGGGGCTCAACGAGACGTTAAGCGATTCCGGCAATCTTCGCCGCCATTGAACCGCCGGATCCTCCTCCGCCGGTCGCTGATGGAGATGTGCAAGATGTTGAACTGGTTCGAGAAGCGTGCCCCCATCCGGTCCAAGTTCCGCGCGCTCGGAACGGTTCAGGGCATTCTTGGCACGATCCCGGTGGCGATCACCGCGGCATCGACCAGCGGGCTGATGCACACCAGCGCGGGGTTCGACATCGGCCTGTCCGCCGTGACGGTCGCGGCGCTGGTCGGCACGACGATGTTCGCCGGCCGGGTGATCTGCAAGCCGTACGTCGAAACCGTCGTGCGCATGGAGGCGCTTGCCGCCGGCGACCTCGAGGGTCCGATCGCGCATACCGAGAATCTCGACTGCGTCGGTCGCATGACCAAGGCGATGGCGATCTTCCGCCGCAACATGGAAGAGGCGAACACCGCCGAGGCACAGCGCCAGATGGCGTCCGCGCTGGCCGAGGGGCTGGGCGAGCTCGCCCGCGGCAACCTGACCTTCCGGATCGCGGCGGCCTTCCCCGCCGATTTCGAGACGCTGCGCAGCGACTTCAATCGCGCGATGGACGCGATCATGGAGGCGGTGACCGCGGTCAACCGTGCCGCGGTCGGCATCAACGCCGGGTCCAGCGACATCCTGCAGGCATCCGACGACCTGTCGCAGCGCACCGAGCAGCAGGCCGCGAGCCTGGAGGAAACCGCCGCCGCGATGGACGAGATCACCTCGACCGTCCGCCAGACCGCCGCCGGCGCCAACCGCGCCAACGGCGTCGTCGCCGAGGCGCGCGGCGAGGCCGAACAGTCGGGCGAGGTCGTCGCCCGCGCGGTCGACGCGATGAGCGGCATCGAGCGCGCCTCCAACGAGATTTCCGAGATCATCAGCGTGATCGACGGCATCGCCTTCCAGACCAACCTGCTGGCGCTCAACGCGGGCGTCGAGGCGGCACGCGCCGGCGACGCCGGCCGCGGCTTCGCGGTGGTCGCCTCCGAAGTGCGCGCGCTCGCGCAGCGCTCCGCCGAGGCCGCCAAGGACGTCAAGACGCGGATCACCGCCTCGTCCGAACAGGTCGATGCCGGGGTCGAGCTGGTCAGCAAGACCGGCGCCGCGCTGCAACGGATCATCGGCCGCTTCGGCGAGATCAGCGGGCTGGTCGAACAGATCGCGCGCGCTGCCGAGCATCAGGCGACCGGGCTGCAACAGGTCAATACCGCGGTCGGCGAGATGGACGGCGTGACGCAGCAGAACGCCGCGATGGTCGAGGAAGCGACCGCCGCCGCGCGCACGCTGTCGGCCGAGGCGGACGAGCTCGCCCGCCAGGTCGCGCGGTTCCGGATCGAGGACGACGTCTGCGGTCCTGCGGCCGCCCCCGCCGCCCCGGGCCACGCGCCCGCCAACGCCGTCCGCCAGCTCCAGCAACGCGCCGCCACCGCCGGCCGCCGCATCGCCGCCGCCGGCGCACGTCGCGGCGGGGCGGCGGCCGCGGTCGCCACCGACGACTGGGCCGAATTCTAAGCCCCGCACCGCCGCACCGCCGCAACGAAAGTCGAATCCCGCATGTCCGTCCAACCACCCTCGTCCCACCTGCTCCCGGCGACGCTCGACACGACCGCCGCCGGTCCGCTGCGCGATGCGCTGCTGGCCCGGATCGGGCGGGGCGAGCCGCTGCACCTCGACGGCAGCGAGGTCGTGCGGATCGGCCAGGCCTGCCTCCAGGTGCTGGCGAGTGCGCGCGCCAGCGCGGTGGCGGCGGGCATCGGCTTTCGCTTCTACCGCCCCAGCGAGGCGCTGACCCGCATGATCCTGCTCGCCCGGCTCGACGCCGCGCTCGATCCCGTCGTCTGAAAGGCACCATGATGAACCTCGACGAGATCCAGCAGATCTTCTTCCAGGAATGCGACGAGGGGCTGGCCACGATGGAGGCGAGCTTCGCCGCGATCCGGCAGGGCGGCGACGATCCGGAGACGATCAACACGATCTTCCGCTCGGTGCATTCGATCAAGGGCGGCGCGGGCGCGTTCGGCCACGAACGGCTGCAGGCGTTCACGCACGAATACGAAACGCTGCTCGACCTGGTGCGCAACGGCACGCTGGCGCTGACGTCGGACCTGCTCGGCACGATCGTCGGGGCGTTCGACATGCTCGCCGACCATGTCGCGGCGGCGCGCGACGGTGGCGACGCCCCCGCCGACGGCGCGATGCTGGCCCGGCTGGTCGCCGCCTCGACGCCGGCGGCGGCTGCGGCACCGACGGCGATCGCGGCGACGCCGGCGGTGACCGGTGGCGACGGCTTCGACGATCTGTTCGCGCTCTGCGAGGAACCCGTCGCCGCGCCGGCGGGCGGCGGCGGCGACTGGCAGGTGCGCTTCGTGCCCGGCCCCGATGCGCTCGACAACGGCGGCGACCCGCTGCTGCTGGTGCGCGAACTGACCCTGCTCGACGGCGAGATCCTGGCCGCCGACACGTCGCGGCTGCCCGCGCTCGACGCGCTGCGGCCCGACCGGTCGTATCTCGGCTGGACCGCGGTGATCCCCGGCACCGTCGCCGAGGACGACATTCGCGCGATCTTCGAATTCATGGACGATTGTGCGCTGACGCTGACGCGGATCGGCGCACCCGGCGCCGCAGCGGACGACGAAGGCGGCGCGATCGTCGACCTGCTCGACGAACCCGCACCGGCGCCGCCGCCGATGGCCACGACGCCGGAACCGGTCGCCGTCGCCACGATCCTGCCGCCGGTCGCGACCGAGACGGCCACCCCGCGCGCCGCGGTGCCGCCGCCCGCGCAGACGATCCGTGTCGACCTCGACAAGCTCGACCGGCTGGTCAACCTCGTCGGCGAGCTGGTCATAACCCAGGCGATGCTGGCGCAGCGCCTGTCGGAGCATGCGCTCGGCGGCCTCAGCGAGCTGACCGACCTCGACCACCTGACGCGCGAATTGCAGGAATCGACGATGGCGATCCGCGCGCAGCCGATGAAGACGGTGTTCAGCCGCGTGCCGCGCATCATCCGCGAGCTGGAGCTGGAAACCGGCAAGCGCGTCCGCCTCGACATCGTCGGCGAGATGACGGAGGTCGACAAGACCGTCGTCGAGCGCATCGGCGAGCCGTTGACGCACCTGATCCGCAACGCGGTCGATCACGGCCTCGAAACCCCCGCCGACCGGCTCGCGGCGGGCAAGCCCGAAGAGGGCGTGGTGACGCTGTCCGCCGCGCATCATTCGGGACGCATCGTCATCACCGTCGCCGACGACGGCCGCGGCATCGACCGCAAGCGCGTGCGCGCCAAGGCGGTGGAGCGCGGCATCGTCGCCGCCGATGCGATCCTGAGCGACGAGGAGATCGACAATCTGATCTTCGCGCCCGGCTTCTCGACCGCGGCGACCGTGTCCAACATCTCCGGCCGCGGCGTCGGCATGGACGTCGTCCGCAAGAACGTGCAGGCGCTCGGCGGGCGGATCGGCATCAATTCCAACCTCGGTTCCGGCTCCAGCTTCGCGCTGTCGCTGCCCCTCACGCTGGCGGTGCTCGACGGTATGATCGTCACCGTCGGCGACCAGACCTTCGTCATCCCGCTCGGCCATATCGTCGAGAGCCTGCGCCCCGACCAGGACGGGGTGAAGGTGCTCGGCCCGACCGCCTCGCTGCTCGACGTGCGCGGCGCCTATGTCCCCGTCCACCGCGTCGCCGAACAGCTCGGCATCCACGGCGCGCAGGCCGATCCGTCGCAGGCGGTCCTGATCGTGGTCGAATCGGACACCGGCCAGGCGGTGCTGATGGTCGATTCGATCCAGGACCAGCGCCAAGTCGTCGTGAAGAGCCTGGAGGCGAATTACGAGGCGATCCCGGGACTTGCCGGCGCCACCATCCTGGGTGACGGCCGCGTCGCGCTGATCCTCGACGTCGATGCGCTGATCTCGCGCTGGCGGCGCGACCCGCGGCTGGCCGCGGCGCCGCTGGGCCTCGCCGCATGAGCGTCGCGCTGAAGGCGCCGGCGCGCGCACAGGAATTCCACTTCGACGCCAGCGATCACGAAGCGATCGGCGCCTTCGTCTATGCCGAGGCCGGCATCCTGATGCCGGCGGGCAAGATGCAGCTCGTCTATGGCCGGCTGGCGCCGCGCGTGCGGGCGTGCGGGCTGACCCGGTTCGCCGACTATATCGCGCTGATCGAGCGCGATCCCGCCGAGCGCACCCGTGCGATCGATGCGCTGACCACCAACCACACCAGCTTCTTTCGCGAATCGCACCATTTCGACCATTTCCTCGAAAACGCCTGGCCTGCGCTCGACCAGCGCCTCGCGGCCCGCGGCAAGGTCCGGATCTGGTCGGCGGCCTGTTCGAGCGGCGAGGAACCCTATTCGCTGCTGATGGCGATGTTCGGCAAGGATCGCGGCAACGGCCAGCGCCTGTCGCGCACCGACCTGCGCATCCTCGCGACCGACCTGTCCACCGACATCCTCGCCGCGGCGAAGGCGGGACGCTATTCACCGGAGACCGTGTCGGGCATCCCGCAATCGCTGCGCGCGACCTGGGTGCAGCGGACCGCCGAGGGCGCCGAGGTGCATCCGCTGGTCCGCGACCGCGTCGCCTTCCGCAAGCTCAACCTGCTCGAAGACTGGCCGATGCGCGGCACGTTCGATGCGATCTTCTGTCGCAACGTCATGATCTACTTTGACGATCCGACCAAGGAACGGTTGCAGGCACGGCTCGCCGACTGCCTCGCACCCGGCGGCTTCCTGTACATCGGCCATTCCGAGCGGCTGTCCGCCTCGGTCGCGCCGCGCTTCACCTGCGTCGGCCGCACCACGTTCCAGAAGGTATCGGCATGACCGCCTACAGCCCCGTGTCGGCGCCCGTGCGCGTGCTGGTGGTGGACGATTCGGCGACGATGCGCGCGATGGTGACGCACACGCTGTCGCGCGATCCCGGCATCGCGATCGTCGGCGCCGCCGACGGGCCGCATGCCGCGCGCGAGATGATAAAGGCGCTCAACCCCGACGTCGTCACGCTCGACGTCGAGATGCCGGGGATGAACGGGCTCGATTTCCTCGAGCGCATCATGCGCCTGCGCCCGATGCCGGTGGTGATGCTGTCGACGCTGACCGGACGCGGTGCGGAGGCGTCGATCCGCGCGCTCGAACTGGGCGCGTTCGACTGTTACGAAAAGCCCCGCCCGGGCCATGGCGGCGCGCTGGGCGACGACCTCGCCCGGCTGGTCAAGGCCGCCGCGAAGAGCCGCGTCCGCCCGCGCTTCGTCGCGCCGGCGCGCGCGACCGGCGACTTTGTGCCGCGCGCCGATGCGATGATCGCGATCGGATCGTCGACCGGCGGGGTCGAGACGCTGATCGAGCTGCTGTCCGGCTTCCCCGCCAACTGCCCGCCGACGGTGATCGTCCAGCACATGCCCGAAACCTACGTCCCGACCTTCGCGGCGCGGCTCGACCGACTGTCCGCGCCGCAGGTGTCGGTGGCGCGATCGGGTGCGCCGCTGGAGGTCGGCCACGTCTATGTCGCGCCCGGCGGATCGCATCATACCGAGATCACCGGCGGGACGCTGCGCCGCTGCCGGCTGGTCGCCGACGACAAGATGAGCGGCCACCGGCCCTCGGTCGACCGCCTGTTCCTGTCGGTGGCGCGCTGGGCGGGCGCGTCAGCGGTCGGCGCGATCCTGACCGGCATGGGCGCGGACGGTGCCCAGGGCCTCAAGACCATGAAGGATACCGGCGCGATGACGATCGGACAGGACGAGGACAGCTGCGTCGTCTACGGCATGCCCGCCGCGGCGCACCAGATCGGCGCGGTGACCGCGCAGCTGCCGCTGTCGCGGATCGCGGCGCGGCTGATGGCGGAGTGCCGGGCATGAGCGCGCTGCCCCGCGCCGCCGACGGGCTGACCCGCGTGACGATCATGCAGGGCGAGACGCGCGTATCGGACGATCCCGGCGTCATCCTGACGACGGTCCTCGGCAGCTGCATCTCCGCCTGCCTGTTCGATCCGGTCGCGAAGGTCGGCGGGCTAAACCACTTCCTGCTCGCCGAACCCGGCAGCGGCGAAACCGACGTCCGCTCGCTGCAACGCTACGGCGTCTATGCGATGGAAGTGCTCATCAACGCGATGATGGCGATGGGCGCGACGCGATCCAACCTGAAGGCGCGGATCTATGGCGGCGCCTCGCTGCGCGACGGTTTCCGCGACATCGGCGCGACCAACGCGCTGTTCGCGCGGCGTTTCCTGCGTGACGAGCGGATCGCACTGGTCGGCGAGGACGTCGGCGGCCATGGCGCGCGCCGGGTCGAGTTCCGCCCGACGCTGGGCCTCGCGCGCTGCCGCATCGCCAGCGACCGCCCGGTCGAGCCGCCGCGGATCGTCCGCCCCCCCGCGCCGGTCGTCGACGCCGGCGGCGACGTCGAATTCTTCTGATGAGCCCGTCTCTCCCCCCTCCCCGCAACGAAGGAACGCCCGTGCAGAGCACGATCATGACCGTGGACGATTCGCCCAGCATGCGCATGCTGCTGAAGGCCGCGCTGACCGACCTCGGCTACAAGGTGCTGGAAGCCGAGGACGGCGTCCATGCGCTCGAGCGGCTCGATGGCGCCGAGCCCGACCTGCTCATCACCGACATCAACATGCCGCGGCTCGACGGTTTCGGCCTGATCGAGCGCGTGCGCGAGCAGGACCGGCTGCGCAACCTGCCGATCCTGGTGCTGACCACCGAGAGTTCGGACGAGAAGAAGCAGCGCGCGCGCTCCGCCGGCGCGACCGGCTGGATCGTCAAGCCCTTCCACCCCGACAAGCTCGCCGCGGCCATCCGCCGCGTCCTTCACTGATCGCTTCCAGGAGTTTTCCCATGCCCCGTCAGCTCATCACCTTCCAGATCGGCGAACAGGTCCTCGGCGTCGACATCATGGCGATTCGCGAGATCCGCGCCTGGTCGCCCGCCACCCCGCTGCCCAACGTGCCGCCGCACGTCCGCGGCGTCGTCAACCTGCGCGGCGTCGTGCTGCCGGTGCTCGACCTCAGCCACCGGCTCGGCTGGGGGATGACCGATCCCTCCGCGCGCCATGTCATCATCGTCGTGCGGATCGGCGACCAGTTGCAGGGCCTGATCGTCGACGCGGTCAACGACATCGTCACCGTGCCCGACGACGGCATGCAGCCGCTGCCCGACATCGGCGAGACGCCGGCCGCGCACTTCCTCGAAGGACTGGCGACGATCGACGACCGGCTGGTGCTGGTGCTGGCGCTCGAACGGCTGGTCGATACCGGCGCCGCGCTCGCCGACGCGGCCTGACCCGGGACGTCCCGCCCCTACCATCCCCATCGTTTTACCAAGGAAGTCTGGCCATGGCCGCCCCCGTCAAGGTTCTCGTCGTCGATGATTCGCTCACCATGCGCGCGCTGCTGTCGGGGGCGCTGGAACGGATTCCGGGCGTCGTCGTGGTCGGGTCCGCCGACGGCGCCGACGAAGCCCGCGCGATGCGCGACCAGTTGCACCCCGACGTCATGACGCTGGACGTCGAGATGCCGGGGATGAGCGGCATCGACTATCTGGCGGAGCTGATGGAAAAGCGGCCGATGCCGGTCATCATGTTCTCGACCCGGACCGAGGCGGGGGCCGAGGCGTCGGTCGAGGCGCTGCGGCTGGGCGCGATCGACTGTTTCCCCAAGCCCAAGGTCGCGGTCGCCGCGGAATTCGACAAGATCCTCGCCAAGCTCGGCAAGCGGATCAAGGCCGCCAAGGGCGCGGCGGTGAAGGGCGCGGGCGCGGCGAAGGCGGTCGCGGCGGGACCGATCGACTGGAACGGCCGGATCCTGGGCATCGGCGGCGAGGCGGCGGCGACGCAGGCGCTGTTCGACCTGTTCGGCAGCTTCCCCGCCAATTGCCCGCCGACGATCGTCGTCCAGCATCTGGGCGCCGGGCTCGCCGGGACGATGATCGACAAGCTGGCGGCCGAGATCGCGCCGCGGATCGTGCTCGCTGCCGACGGCATGGCGATCGAACAGGGGACGATCTATCTCGCGCCGCCGGGCGAGCATCACGTCGTCGTCGACGGCTGGCCGAACGGCACGCTGCGCCTGTTGCCGCGCGATCCGGTCGCGGGCGAACGGCCGTCGATCTCGATCCTGTTCGCCTCGATCGCCAGGGCGGCGGGGGCGGAGGCGGTCGGCCTGCTGCTGGGGGCCGACGGCGAGGACGGCGACGCCGGCGTGCGCGCGTTGCAGGCGGGCGGCAGCTATTGCATCGTGCCCGCCGAGAACCGCGCCGACGGGTTCGTCCTGTCGCGCCGCATCGCGACGCAGCCGGTGCCCGCCGACCAGCTGTCGCGCAGCCTGCTGAAACTGTGCAGCCGGTGATGCCCGCACCCGGCCAGACGACCGCCGGCGTCGAGCCGGCGCTGGCGCATGCGCTGGCGGACGAACTGGTGGCGATCACCGGATGGCTCGCCGACCTCGCCTTCGACCTGGCGGCGCGGCCGGAGACGCTGCGCCATCACATGCACAGTCTGCAGGACATCGACCGCATCACCCAGGCGCAGATCGCCATCGCCGACCTGCTCCGGTCGCCGGCGCCGACCGATCGGCGACTGGAGGTCGTGACACTCGAAGCACTTAGCGCTAGCATCCGGTCGGCGCTCGGGCGCTACCGCCGCGAGGGGTGGCCGACCGAGCCGGAGATCGATGAGGCGGCTTGATTTCGGATCGTGTCCGATTATGCCGTATGGCGGTAACGGGAGCAACGATCACAATGGATGCCGGACTACGCGACCAGGCCACTGCCATCGGCAGGGAAACCGGTAGCAGCAGCTTCGTCGACGCGACTGTCTCGCCGATCCTCGAAGGGGATCAGGCGATCGATACCGAACTTGCGGGACTGGCGCGGAGCATCGCCGCCGCCCGCCGAAAACTCGGTACCCATCTCGAGGCGTCGCTGTTCGCGAACCCCGGCATGGACATCATGCTGTTCCTGTTCGCGGAGGGGCTGAACGGCGCGACCGTCACCACCAACGCCTGCTGCGCCGCCGCTGGCGTGCCGCGCACCACCGCGCTGCGCTGGATCAAGCTCTTGCAGGATCGCGGGCTGGTGCTCGGCAGCGACGACGTGACCGATCGGCGCGTGACCATGCTCGCGCTCAGCGGGCCGGGTCGCGACACGATCCGCAACTGGCTGACCGAGATCAGGGCGCTGCCGTTGCAGCCCGCGGATCATCGGGATCGGTGAAGACGTGGCCGAGCGCGTCGAGCGCATGGCTGACGTAGATCGCGGCGGCCTGCTGATGATTCGCGTCGAGCATGTCCAGTGCCTCGCCCAGCAAGGTGCAGATACGTTGATACGTTTCGCTCGTCACGCCCGTCTATCTCCGTCCAGCACTTGGCGGTGCATGTATCCGTTTCGGATGGTTTCTAATCCGTTAATCTTTGTCGATCAATATTACTAATCGGCATCTGTGACGATCCCGCCGCGGCCGGGCCGGCGTCGCCGGTCGTCGGGCGGAAAGGTGCATCATGATCCCGTTGCTGTTCGCGCTGGCCATGGCCGCACCGGCCCCCGCGCTGTCGCCGGCGGAGGCGCGGATGGCGGCCGTCGTCGATGCCGAATACGAACGCTCCGTCGCGCTGCTCCAGCGGCTGGTCGACCAGAACAGCGGCACGATGAACCGCGCCGGAGTGACGAGGGTCGGGGCGATGATCGCCGAACCGCTGCGCGCGCTGGGCTTCACCGTCACCTGGAAGCCGCTGCCGCAGACGGGGCGTGCGGGCCACGTCATCGCCGTCCATGCGGGCAAGGCCGGCAACCGGCGCCTGCTGCTGATCGGCCATCTCGACACCGTCTTCGAAGCCGATTCGCCGTTCCAGCGCTTCGTCCGCAAGGGCGATGAGGCGAGCGGTCCCGGCGCGGGCGACGACAAGGGCGGCATGGTCGTCATGATCGCCGCGTTGCGCGCGATGCAGGCCGCGGGCACGCTGCGCGACGCCACCATCGAGATCGTCCTGACCGGTGACGAGGAGGATGCGGGCGACCCGGTCGCGGTCGCGCGCGCCGACCTGATCGCCGCCGGCCAGCGCGCCGACGTCGCGCTCGATTTCGAGGGGCTGGCGGTCGAGGACGGGCGCGACATGGGATCGATCGCGCGCCGCTCGGTCAACGACTGGTCGCTGTCGGTCACCGGCAGGAGCGGGCATAGTTCGCGCATCTTCAGCGACGCGTTCGGCGACGGCGCGGCAAACGAGGTCGCGCGCATCCTCGCCGCATTCCGCACGCAGCTGCCCGAACCGAACCTCACCTTCAACATCGGCCTGCTCGCAGCGGGGGCGACCGCCGGGATCGATCCCGGCGGATCGAAGGCGACGGCACAGGGCAAGAGCAACATCATCCCGGCGCAGGCGGTGGCGAGCGGCGACTTCCGCACGCTGAGCGAGGAGCAGAGCCGGCGCGTGCGCGACCGGATGACCGCGATCGTCGCCGCGCATGCGCCCGGCACGACCGCGACGATCACCTTCAAGAGCGGCTATCCGGCGATGGCGCCCACGGCGGGCAACGCGGCGCTGCTCGCGCGGCTGAACACGGTCAACCGCGATCTGGGCCTGGCCGAGATGCCCGCGCTCGATCCGCTGAAGCGCGGCGCGGGCGACATTTCATGGGTCGCGGCCGATGTCCCCGGCCTCGTCGGGCTCGGCACCGCCAGCCGCGGCGACCATACGCCGGACGAGGTCGTCGCGTTGACGTCGATCCGTCGCCAGGCGAAGCGCGCCGCGATCCTGATGTCGCGCCTCGCCGCCGAGCCGAGCTGACCGGCGACGCGTCAGCCCGCGGTGACGATCGGGTGGGTGACGCGCAGGTCGTCGGCGATCCGCTCGACCATGTCGTTCTCGCCTGCCGATCCGGTCGGCGTCACCGCCCAGTTGCAATGCGGGTGCGTCGCCACGGCGTAGAGCCTGACCTCGCCGAGCACGAGCCGCCAGCGGCGGCGGTTACCCCCCGCCTTGCGCACCAGCGTCGACAGGAACAGATCGTGGAGCGCCGCGCTGGTCATCGTGCCGCCCTAGCCGCTTCGTCGTGGAACGCAACGACGGCACGCCGCGGTCACGCCCAGCCACGACTGCGCGTCCAGGCGTGGAACAGCTCGGGCCATGCCGCCGCCGGCTTGCCCGCCGCGCCGCGCAGCCCGAAGCCATGGCCGCCCGCCGCGAACAGATGCGTCTCGACGGCCACGCCCGCCGTCTTCAGCGCGGCGCGGAACGCCAGCGTGTTGCCGACGTCGACCGCCGGATCGTCTTCGGCATGGACCAGGAAGCACGGCGGGGTTCGCGCATCGACATGGCCCGCGGTGCCGTGTGCCGCCTCCAGCGCGGGCGATGCGTCTTTCCCGATCAGCAGCGCGCGCGACCCGGCATGCGCGAGCGGCGGCGTCATCGACTGCACCGCGTAGATCGGCGCGGCGAGGTCGGGACGCGCGTCCAGCCGGTCGGCGGCATCGACCGGCGCATAGGTCGGCACCGCGAAGCGCGTCGCGAGGTCGCCGCAGACGTGGCCGCCTGCCGAAAAGCCCATCGCCGCCACCCGGTCCGGCCGGATGCCGTAATGGCCGGCACGCGCGCGGATCAGCCGCATCGCGCGCTGCGCATCGGACAGCGCGACATCCGGTCCCGCCGCCCATCCGTCGCCGGGCAGGCGGTAGAAGAGCACGAACACCGTCCAGCCGCGCGCCGCGAGCCAGCGGCCGATCTCATAGCCTTCCTTGTCGATGACGACGCGCGCATAACCGCCCCCCGGCGCGACCAGCAGCGCCGATCCGTTGGCGACCGTCGGGCGGAACACCACCAGCCGCGGCCGCACGATCCCGCGCACCGCCCGGTCGGGGACCAGCGGGTCGGTGCTGCGCTCGTCGATCGTCTCGGCCGGCGGGGTCGCCGGCATGCCCGGCGCCTCCGCCGGCCACAGCGGGATCGTTTCGACCGGGTCGGGCAGCCGGACGGCGGCGCCGGCGCCGGAGGAGAGTCCGGCCGCCACCGTCCCGAACACGGCCGTGCGACGATCGATCATCCCCGTCCTCACATCTTGAAGCGCGCGCCCGCCAGGAAGGTGCGGCCGAAGTGATTGTATTCGTAGTTCCGGTTGGCATCGACGTCGGTGTAGCGATCGCGATACTGGTCGGTCAGGTTGGTCCCCTCCAGCGAAACCTCGACGTTCTGCGTCAGCTTGTAGCGCAGCGAGGCATCGACGTTGATCGTTGAATTATAGCCTTCGAAGACGTTGCCGGTGCCGCTGTTGGCATCGATGTACGGCCCGCGATAGCTGATCGACCCGCGCGCCGAGAACTTCTTGTCCTCGTAATAGAGCGTGCCGTTGTACTGGCGCTTCGACAGGCCGAACAGCGTCGCGTTGCGGGTGGCGTTGACCAGCGGCCCGAACGAACAGGCCGCGGCGGGCGTGGCACCCGCGACGCAGGCCGACACCGCCGGCCCCTGTACGGTGTAGCTCGCGCTCGAATCGACGAAGGTCGCGTTGGCGAGCACGCCGAAGTTCTTGAGGAACCCCGGCAGGAAGCTGAACGTCGCCTGGAGCGAGATTTCCGCACCCTTCAACGATGCGCCGGTGCCGTTGACCGTCGTCGTGATCGTCCAGATCGGCAGCCCCTGCTGCGCCGGATTGAGCGCCGCGGGCGACGACGCGCCGAGCACGGACGCCGGCAGGCCGGTCGAGGTGAAGGTGGCGTTGGTGATCGCCGACGACACCGGGAAGCTTTCGACGTTCTTCTTGAACAGGGCGACCGAGAAGATCGACTGCGGCGCGAAATACCATTCCGCCGCCAGGTCGTACGCCGCGGCGCGGAACGGTTGCAGCTGCGGGTTGCCGAACGACACGCGATAGTTGAACCCGTCCGCCGATCCGCCCGGCGTCAGATTGCCCAGCGTCGGCCGCGTCATCACCTTCGACGCCGAGGCGCGCAGGATGACCTTGTCGGTCGGGAACAGCGCCAGGTTCACCGCGGGCAGCCAGTCGTCATAGTCGCGCTTGACCGTCACCACCGCGCCCGAATTGATCCCGGTCGAGCTTTGCGCGGTATGCGCATAGCGGACGCCGGCGTTCAGTGCGTAGCGCAGGCCGGCGAGGTCGCCCTTGGCATCGACCTGGAAATAGCCGCCCGTCACCTCTTCGGTCACGCTGCGATTGTCGCCGACGATCAGCGTCGGCGTGCGGCTGTACAGCTTGGTGAAATCGGTCGCCGCGGCGAGGTTGGGGACCAGCCACTGCGTCGTCGTGCCCGCCGGCTGGCCGGCGTTGCCGAGCGTGAACAGCTGGCTGAGCGCGGGCGTGACCGGGAAGCCGTAGATCGCGGTCGGCCCGAACGCGCTGCTCGCCGAACAGGTGATCGTACCCAGCACCAGGTCGCGGCCGCCGTTGCCGCAGACCGCGGTATCGCGCTGGAACGACGTGCTGTCGAAGTCGAAGCGGCGGTACACGCCGCCGAGCTTCAGCGTATAGCCGTCGGCGACGTCCCATTCGGTGCGGACCTGTCCGGTGCGGAACTTGTTGACGACGGTCGACGGCCGGTCGCGGATTTCCGCCAGCTGGAAGTTGGCGGGATCGGTCACGCTGGTTCCGAACGCCAGCAGCGGCGTGCGGCTGTCGGTATAGTCGAACTTGTAGCCCTGCGCGTCGCGATCGTCGAACACCACCGTCGTCTCGACCGGAATGTCCGCGGTGGATTTCGAGAAACCGCCCAGCACGGTGAAGCGAAAGTGGTCGGTGACGTCCTGGTCCCAGCTGCCGCCCAATTGATAGAATTCGGTCTGCGAGCGGCGCAGGTAATGTTCGGTGCGGACCCAGGCGTCGTTGAGCGTGCCCGACACGAGGTTCTTGTTGGCGTCGTAGACCGGGTTGATGAGGTCGATCGAGCGTTCGTTCGAGCGCAGCAGCACCTCGCCCCATTGCTCCTCGCGCTTTTCCTTGAAGCGCGAATAGAGGCCATCGATCGACACCTTGGTCGCGTCGCTCGGCGCCCATTGCACGCTGCCGGTGATGCCCAGCCGCTCGCGGCCGTGGAACACCTCGCCATAGCGCGGGATGCGGGGGTGGAAGGCCAGTGCCGCGGTGTCGCACGCAGTGCTCGACCGGTAGAAGCCGCCCGCATTGGCGACCGGCGTCGTGCCGGTGTTGCTGTTGTAGAAGCACGGCGTGCCGTTGACCGAATCGAAGCGCGCCTGCGCCCAGCGGACGGTGTTGTTGCCGAGTTCGAGGTTGTCGGTCTTCTGATAGGCGGCGGACACCGCCGCGCCGAAGGTGCCATCGGGCGACTTGTACGACAGCAGCCCGGCAAGCCGCGGCCGGGTGTTCTTGCTGAGGTCGTTGTAGCTCGCCTGCGCCGACAGCACGCCGGTGAAGCCGGTCTTGCCACCCAGCGGATTGCCGGTGTTGAGGTCGACCACCGCGCCCAGCGACCCTTCGTCGAGGCTCGCCTCCGCGGTCTTGTGGACGACGATCGAATTGAACAGCTCGGATGCGAAGACGTTGAAATCGAACGCGCGGTCACGGTTGGACGAGGCGCCGTCGGTGGAGGTCGCGACCGTTTCCAGCCCGTTGACGCGCACCCGCGTGAACTGGGCGCCGAGCCCGCGGACGGTGATCGCGCGGCCTTCGCCAGCGTCGCGCTGGATCGAGATGCCGGGAATGCGCTGCAGCGATTCGGCGAGGTTCTGGTCGGGGAATTTGGCGATATCCTCGGCGACGATCGCGTCGACCGCGGACACCGATTCGCGCTTCACGTTGAGCGCCGCGTCGAGCGAGCGGCGGAAACCGGTGACCACGATGTCGGCGCCGCTTTCGGTCCCGTCGGGCGCGGTCGTCTGCGCCGCCACCTCGGCGGCGGCGTCCTGCGGTTGGCCGGCGGGAACCACCGCAGTCTGTGCGGGGGCGGGATCGGTGTGCGGCGGGCTGCCCGGCTGCGCGGGGCTCGCCGGGATCGTCGCCGCCTGCGCGAAGGCGGCCGCGGGCAACAGCATGCCGAGCACCAGCGCCCCGGTCGACACGCCGGCCATGCGGCGCACGCCGCGGCGGGCAAAGGTCGAACGTCCAGTCATCGCAATCACTCCCCATCCGGCCGCAGCCGCCATCGTGTACCGATGCCGGCCCAAGGGCCGCCATCCCTGCCTGTTCTGTTCGGGGGACATGATGCTCGGACAGCCTTCCGGCCTGCCATCCCCCCCGCGACGGCCGTCCGTTGACGGTCGCGTCGCCGGTCCCTTGCCTCGCATAGGTAACCGGTGTCACAAGCATGCTGCGCCGATGGCCGCATGTCAACATCCCGCAAACCGCAAAGATGGACGCGACAATGACAACGATCCTGATCCCCGCCCTGCTGGCGCTCGGCCAGACCGCCATCGCCGTCCCGTCCGCGTCCCCACCCGCCACCGGAACGGCCGCGCCCGTCACCCCCGCCACCCCCGAACGCGCGATGGTGATCGTCGACGAAGCCTCGGTGCGGCGCGACGAGCCGACTCCGCACGGCCGGATCGGCATGAGCACCGCCTATCGGATCAGCGACGCCGTCCCCGGGCGGACGATGGAATTCCGCAAGCGTGTGCTCCACGTCGGCGCCGCGATCGGCGCGCATCCGCTCGCCCATGACGAGGTCTATTACGTGCTGTCGGGCGAAGGCCTGGTGTCGTCGGGGACGCAGGCGACGCCGCTGCGCGCCGGCATGGCGGCCTATCTGTACACCGGCGCGACCGTGGGCATCCGTCAGGTGGGGAAAACGCCGCTGACGCTGATCGTCGCCTATCCGGTGGTGCGCTGAGCCGGTGACGGCGGCCGCTCCGCGCGGCTCGCCGTTGCGCCGCGGCGCGGCAGCCGCCACAGGCGTGGCGATGGCCGATCCCTCCCCCTCCCGCGCCGGCCTCGCCTATGGCATCGGCGCGTATACGCTCTGGGGCGTGCTGCCGCTGTACCTGCACCTGTTGAAGGCGGTGCCGCCGGCGCAGGTGCTGTCGCATCGCGTGCTGTGGTCGCTGTTACTGCTGGCGGCGGTGGTGATCGCGACCCGCCGGCTGCGCCCGTTGCTGGCGCAGGCGCGCGGACGCGTGCTGGCGATGCTGACCGCCAGCGCCGCGCTGATCGCGGTCAACTGGTTCGTCTATATCTGGGCGGTCGCCAACGATCGGCTGGTCGAGGCGAGCCTCGGCTATTTCATCAACCCGCTGGTCAACGTCGCGCTCGGCACGCTGCTGCTCGGGGAACGGCTCGACCGGTTGCAGGGGGCCGCGATCGGCGTCGCCGGCATCGGCGTGGTGATCCTCGCGGCGAGCGGCGGCGGCGCGATCTGGATCTCGCTCGCCCTCGCGCTGAGCTTCGGCGTCTACGGCCTGATCCGCAAGGTCGCTGCGATCGACGCGCTGGGCGGGCTGACGATCGAGACCGCGATCCTCGCGCCGGTCGCGCTCGCGGTCCTGCTGATCGCCGGCAGCGACGGCAGCGCGGCGTTCGGGCGCAGCGGCACGATGGACCTGCTGCTGATCCTCGCCGGGCCGGTCACCGCCGCGCCGCTGCTGATGTTCGCGGCGGGCGCACGGCGGCTGCGCTATACGACGATGGGGCTGCTCCAGTTCATCGCGCCGACGTTGCAGTTCCTCGAAGCGGTGCTGCTGTACCGCGAGCCGGTGCGCGCCGCGCAGCTGGCGACCTTCGCGCTGATCTGGGTCGGCTGCGCGCTCTATGCATGGAGCAGCATCGCCGTGGCGCGCCGGACCGCGGCGGCCTGACCCCCCGCGCGCCCCGACCCCGGCGCTACGTGCCCGGCTGGATATAGGGGACGCGCGCGAACAGCTCGCGCTGCCAGCGGCGCGGATCGTCCTCCACCCGCGAACGGACGTCGAAGATCATCGTCGCGCGCCGCGCCAGCGTGTAGCGCGGCCAGCGGGCGAGCCCGGCGTGATTGGGATCGCCGGTCGCCGCGAAGGCGACGAAGCCGTCCTGCATCGCCCGGCTGGCGGCGCGCGCATCCGCGCCCGTGCCGGTTTCGGATCCCTTCGCATCGAGCGTGCCGAACACCAGCGGGATGTCCATGGTGTGGAAGGCACCGCGCCGGGGATCGGTGCGCGAGGCGAAATCGACCTGATAGACGAAGGCGGGGGCGCCGGCCCGCGCGCGCTCCTCCGCCTCGATCACCTGCCCGCGCCAGCTGCGCCCGGCGGTGGTGGCGCCGTAGAAGACGTCGACCGGTGTCCAGTCGGGGAAGTGCGCACGATATTGCCCCACCACCCATTCGGGCTGGATGTCGATGCGCAGCTCGGGCGCCATCCGGTCGGCCAGATTGTCCCACGTCAGCCCGCGCATCCGCCGCGAATCGACGCCGATGAACGCGCGCGTCTCGTCGTGGACGTTGCCCAGCATCATCGGGATCGCGCAGCCCTGTGGCGCGGCGTCGGGCCAGAACGGGTGGCGGGTCAGCCAGCGCATGTCGAGCACCGGCCCGAAATAGACGCCCCCGCCCAGCACCGGATCGACCGCGTCGAGCGCCGCGACCAGCCGCGCGACGGGCATGGTCGCGACGTCGCCGTCGCCCAGCCTGGCGAGGAACGCCTTTGCCCGCGCGGTCGCGTTGAGCGGGCCCGACGCGGTCACCTGTTGCCCGCTCATCGTCGCGGCGCGGTGGAACAGCCCCTTCGCGGCGGGCATCGCCATCATCGTCGCGATCTTGGCGCCGCCGCCCGACTGGCCGAACACCATGACGCGATCCGGGTCGCCGCCGAACGCGGCGATGTTGTCGCGCACCCATTTCAGCGCGAGGATCAGGTCGAGCTGCCCCGCATTGCCGCTGTCGGGAAAGCGCGGGTCGAGCCGGGCGAGATAGAGGTAGCCGAGCGCGTTGAGCCGATGGTTCACCGTCACCACCACGACGTCGCCGCGCGCCGCAAGCCGCTGCCCGTCGTTGAGCGGATCGGTGACGCTGCCGTTCGAATAGGCGCCGCCATGGATATAGAGCATCACCGGCCTGTTCGCGCCCCGGCGCGGCACCGCCGTCCAGACGTTGAGGAACAGGCAATCCTCGTCCTGCGGCCCGTACGCGCCCTTTTGCGGACAGACGGGGCCGAACGCCTGCACCCGGACCGTGCGACCCGGCTGCGCCACCGCGACCGGCGCGCGGAAACGGTCGGCGCGGCCGTAGCGGATGCCGCGAAAGGCGTGGACGCCCGCATCCGTCGTGCCGACGAAATCGCCCGCGGGCGCGCGCACCGCCGCCATGTCCTGTGCGCCTGCTCCGGAAGCGAGCAGCATCGCCGCGCCGCCGCCCATCGCGGCGCGGCGGGTCAGGCCACCGTCGCGGCTAGCGCCGGACATCGAGCCCGCCGGCGAGATAGGCGTCGATATCCGCCTGGCGGAACAGCGAGGCGTCGCCCGGCAGCGAATGCTTGAGTGCGGTGAGCGCGAGACCCGTCGCCGCCGCATCGCCGATGTCGCCGCCGCGGCGCAGCGCGTGCAGCACGCCGCTGGCGAAGGCGTCGCCCCCGCCGATCCGGTCGACGATGCCGGCGAGCACGACCTCTTCGGTCTGGGCATGGCCGTCGCGCGTGTCGATGCGCGCGGACACGCGGTGGAGGTCGACGTTCTCGACGTGGCGCGCGGTGGATGCGATCGTCCGGAGCTTCGGGAAGGCGGCGAACGCGGCCTCGGCGGCGTCGCGGCGGCGATCCTCGCCATCATGGCCGGCGAAGTCGCGATCGAGCAGCAGCGCGATGTCGCGATGGTTGCCGAACAACAGCTCGGCATGCTCGACCAGCTGCGTCAGCAGCGCGCGCGGATCGCCGTCCCACCGCTCCCACAGCTTCGCGCGGTAATTGCCGTCGAACGAGATCGGGATGCCGCGCGCGGCGGCGGCACGCACCGCGGCGATCGCGCTCTGCGCCGGGACCGGGCCGAGCGCGGGGGTGATGCCCGACAGGTGGAAGCCGTCGACCCCGTCGAGCAGCGCGTCCCAGTCCCAGGCCGTCGCCGGCGCCTCGGCGAACGCCGAATACGCCCGGTCGTAGATCACCTCGGTCGCGCGCATGCCCGCGCCCGACGTGACGAAATACAGGCCCATGCGGTCGCCGCCGGTCTGGATGGCGCGGGTATCGACGCCATGCCCGCGCAGCGTCGCGATGGCGGAGCGGCCTAGGTCGTTGTCGGGCACCCTGCTGGCGAAGCCGACGTCGTGGCCGAGTTTCGCGAGCGCGGTGGCGACGTTCGCCTCCGCGCCGGCGACCCAGACGTCGAACCGAGGCGTCTGGAGCAGCAATTCGCGCCCCGGCGGCGACAACCGCAACATGATCTCGCCGAACGCCAGGAACTTGGCCAATGTATCTCTCCCAATCGTCCCGCATCCACCCTCACCCTATCGCCGCCTCCGGCGTCTCTTCCCTCTCGCGCGGGGAGAGGGAGGGAGCAGCAAGGCTGCGGAAGGGTGAGGGCGACGCGGCGTTACGTCACCGCGCCAGCCAGCCGCCGTCGACCGCTAGGATATGCCCCTGCACGTAATCCGCCGCACGGCTGGCGAGGAACACCGCCGCACCGCCGAGGTCGTCGGCATCGCCCCATTTGCCCGCCGGGATACGATCGAGGATCGCGGTGTTGCGTGCCGCGTCCGCCTGCAGCGCCGCGGTGTTGTTGGTCGCGATATAGCCCGGCGCGATCGCGTTGACGTTGATGCCCTTGGCCGCCCATTCGTTGGCGAGCAGCTTGGTCAGGCCGCCGATCCCGCTCTTCGACGCGGTATAGCTCGGCACGCGGATGCCGCCCTGGAAGGTCAGCATCGAGGCGATGTTGATGATCTTGCCGCCACCGTTCGCGATCATGTACCGCCCCGCCGCCTGGCAGAGGAAGAACACCGATTTGAGGTTGGTGTCGACGACCGCGTCCCAGTCCGCCTCGCTGAAGTCGACCGCGTCGGCGCGGCGGATGATCCCGGCATTGTTGACGAGGATGTCGAGCCGGCCGAGCGTCGTCACCGTCTCGTCGACGATGCGGCCGACCGGCTCGATCGTCGACAGGTCGGCGGAGACGATCTCGGCGCGGCGGCCGAGGGCGCGGATGCGCGCCACCGTGTCCTCGGCGGGCGTGCGGCCGACGCAGGCGACGTCGGCCCCCGCGGCGGCCAGCGCCACCGCGATCGCCTGGCCGATCCCGGTGTTCGCACCGGTGACGACCGCGACCTTGCCGTTGAGGTCGAAAGGGTTGCCCATCGCGCCTACGCCAGCTGGCAGATGTCGAGGACGTTCATGTCGGTATAGTCCTGGTTCTCGCCCGCCATCGCCCAGATGAAGGCATAGGCCTTGGTGCCCGACCCCATGTGGATCGACCACGGCGGCGAGATCACCGATTCCTCGTTGCCGACGACGATATGGCGCATCGCATCGCCTTCACCCATGAAGTGCATGACGCGGTCGTTCGGGCCATCCAGTTCGAAGTAGAAATAGATCTCGCTGCGGCGCTCGTGGATGTGCGGCGGCATCGTGTTCCACACCGAACCGGGCTTCAGCACGGTGAGGCCCATGACCAGCTGCGCGCTGTCGCAGACGCCGGGGATAACCAGCTGGAAGATCGTGCGCTCGTTCGATTCCTCAAGGCTGCCGCGCTCCAGCGCGTTGGCGTCGGCAATCCCCAGCTTGCGCGTCTGGAACGCCTTGTGCGCCGGGCAGGACGCCAGGTAAAAGCGCGCGCCGTCGCCGGCGAAGGTCACGTCCTTCGCGCCCATCGTGACGTACAGGCAGTCCTTGTTGCCGAGGGTGAACGTCTCGCCGTCGACGGTCACCGTGCCTTCGACATTGCCGACGTTGACGATCGCCAGCTCGCGCCGCTCCAGGAACGGATGGCCCTTCGCCGAGGCGGGCTCCTCCTGCGCCGGGAGCGCGACCGAGCCGCTTTCGACCTGGACCCCGCCGATCACGAAGCGGTCGGCATGCGTGTAGTTGAGCACGCATTCGCCCGCCCGAAACAGATCCTGGATCAGGTAGCGGTCGCGCAGTTCGTCGTTGCTGACGCAGTCCATCATGTCGGGATGCGTGGCGTAATAGGTGCGGTCGAACATGATGACTCCGAACGTTGGTGCTGCCGTCAGGCAGCGATGTTGCAAATACTGGAACGGCTTCCCAAGCCTTTATCATCGTGCGCGTCGATGCGATAGGCGCGACGGACGAGGCCGCTGGTCAGCTCCTGCGCCAGCTCGGCCGCCTCCCAGTCCTCGAGCCGGTGTTCGGCGACGAGGCGGGCGAGGAAGCCGCAGTCGATGCGCCGCGCGACGTCGTGGCGCGCCGGGATCGACAGGAAGGCGCGCGTGTCGTCGTTGAACCCGACGGTGTTGTAGAATCCCGCCGTCTCGGTGGTCATCTCGCGGAAGCGGCGCATCCCTTCGGGACTGTCGTGGAACCACCAGCTCGGGCCGAGCTTCAGGCACGGATAATGGCCCGCGAGCGGCGCGAGTTCGCGTGCGTAGACGCTCTCGTCGAGCGTGAAGAGGATGATCGACAGGTCGGTCGAGGTGCCGAAGCGATCGAGCAGCGGTTTCAGCGCATGGACGTAATCGGTGCGGCCGGGAATGTCCGCGCCCTTGTCGCGACCGTGGCTGGCGAACAGCCCTGCATTGTGGTTGCGCACCGATCCGGGGTGGATCTGCATCACCATGCCGTCCTCCACGCTCATCGCCGCCATTTCGGTCAGCATCTGCGCGCGGAACAGCTCGGCGTCGGCGGGTGTCCAGTCGCCCCCGGTAATCCGCGCGAACAGCGCCTCGCATTCGGGCGGCGACAGGTTGGCGGTGGCGGCGGTGGGGTGGCCGTGATCGGTGGCGGTCGCGCCGGCGGCGCGGAAATCGGCGCGGCGCCTGCGGTGCGCGGCGAGATAACCCTGCCAGCCGTAGACGTCCTCGTTCGTCAGTTCGGCGAAGCGGCGCATCGCACCCGCGAACTGTTCGTGTTCGACGTCGATGACGCCGTCCGGGCGATAGGTGGTGACGACGCGGCCGTTCCAGCCGCTGTCGCGGATGCGGGCATGCGCGTCGAGGCTGTCGTGCGCGCCTTCGGTGGTGGCGAGGAAATCGATCCGGAACCGGTCGAACAGCGCGCGCGGGCGAAAGGCGTCGGTCGCCAGCTTTTCGCCGATCGCGTCGAAATACAGGTCGGCGGTGGCGGGCTCGAACGCCTGCGTCATGCCGAACACCTCGGCGAAGACGTGGTCGAGCCACATCCGCGACGGCGTGCCGCGGAACAGGTGGTAATGGTCCGCCAGCACGCGCCACGCCGCGCGCGTGTCGGTCGTCGGCACGCCGTCGCGGCGGGGAATCGCGAGCGCGTCGAGATCGACGCCCTGGCTGTAGAGCATGCGATAGAGATAGTGATCGGGCGCGAGCAGCAGCGTCGTCGCGTCGGTCCAGTTGGTGTCGTCGGCGAACCAGACGGGATCGGTGTGACCGTGCGGGCTGACGATCGGCAGGTCGGCGACCCCGGCATAGAGCGTCCGGGCGATCGAGCGCGTCGTCGGGTCGGCGGGAAACAGCCGGTCGGGGTGCAGTTCGAGTGCCCGGGTCACAGCCTTGATCCTCTCCGTCGTCGCTCGCGGTTGCCGTTCTGGTAACCGGTGTCAGATATACGTGCAACCGTCTTTGCCGCCGCCGGCCGGTCGCGCGCGGTCAACCGCCCGGCGGCGCCGCGACCGAGGCGCGCCGGATCAGCGTCGACAGGAACAGCGAGGGTTCCTCGACGTCGGCATCGCCCTCCTGCTCGCCCGCGATCAGCTTCAGCGCCGCCGATCGCGCCATCGACGCGATCGGCCAGCGCACCGTCGTCAGCGGGGGCCAGACGTGCGCGGCGATCGGCGTGTCGTCGAACCCGATGATCGACAGGTCGCGCGGGATGTCGAGCCCGCGCTGGCGGGCGGCGTGGATGACGCCCGCCGCCATTTCGTCGTTGCTCGAAAAGATCGCGGTCGGTCGCGGGATCACGTCGAGCAGGCGGTCGGCCGCGACCAGCCCCGAATCGAAGGTGTAATTGCCGTCGGCGATCATGCTGCGCGGCATCGCGATGCCGGCGGCGGACAGCGCCTCCTCGAAACCCGCGCGGCGTTCGCGCGCCGAGCGGAACCCGTGCGGCCCGCCGACGAAGCCGATCCGGCGATGCCCCTGCGCGATCAGATAGTCGGTCGCGGCGCGCACCGCCTCGCGGTCGTTGGAGGCGACCATGTGCGTCGGCCCGTCGAGCACGGCCGATCCCATCCGGACGTAGCGGCATCCGATATCGTCGCACAGCCTGGCGACGCTGTCGTTCTCGCTGATCGGCGGCATCAGCAGCACGCCGAACAGCCGCTGGCGTTCGAGGAAGTGGCGCAGATCCTCGAGCATCGTCGCCGAGCCGCGATCGACGGGACGCACGACCATCTCGAATTCGGTGTCGTGCAACGCCTCCAGCATGCCCTGCTGGACGTTCATCACCGTCTGCGCATTGGGATTGTCGTGGACGAGGCCGATCAGGAAATTGCGCCGCAGCGCCAGCGCGCGCGCCTGCGGATTGGGGATATAGCCGAGTTCGCCGATCACGTCCTCGACCCGTTTCCGGGTGTCGTCGTTGAGCAGGGGCGACCGGTTGATGACGCGGCTGACCGTCTTTTTCGAAACGCCCGCGATCCGGGCCACGTCGTTGATCGTCGGCTGGCCGGATTTGCGCATGGCGGTCACGATAGCCGCCAGCCGGCGCTTCCGCCACCCACCAGCCTTGCAAGCGGCGGGACGCTGCGTCATGGGTGGATGACACCGGTGGACTGGTCGGATGAGAGGATCGATGGGCAAGGCGCTGACGATTGCCGCGGGCGACAGCGTGGCGACGCTGCTGGACGATGCGGAGGCGGGCGAGCGCATCGCCGGCGTGACGCTCGCCACCGCGATACCGCGCGGCCACAAGGTGGCGCTGCATCCGCTCGCCGCCGGGCAACCGGTGCTGAAGTTCGGCTTCCCGATCGGCCGCGCGCGTCGCGGAATCGCACCGGGCGACCACGTCCACAGCGACAACCTGGCGACCGGCCTGTCGGGCACCGAACGCTATCGCTACGATCCGCGCCCGGCGCCGGAGCCCGCCGCGGCGACCGGCGCGACGTTCGAGGGCTATGTCCGCGCCGACGGCCGCGTCGGCACGCGCAACGAGATCTGGATCCTGCCCACCGTCGGCTGCGTCGCGCGCACCGCCGAACGGATCGCGAAGCGCGCCGGCGCCGCCTTGCCGCCGCACGTCGACGGCGTCCACGCCTTCACCCACCCGCACGGCTGTTCGCAGCTGGGCCAGGACCTCGCCGGCGTTCGCGCGATCCTCGCCAGCCTCGCCTGCCACCCCAATGCCGGCGGCGTGCTGCTCGTCGGGCTCGGCTGCGAGGAGAACCAGGTCAAGGACCTGCTCGCGGCGATCCCGCCCGAGCGGCACGGCGCGATCCGCTACCTCACCGCACAGTTCAGCGCCGACGAGGTCGAGGAGGGCTGCGCGCTGGTCGCCGAGCTCGCCGCGCATGCCGCGATGCCGCGGCAGACGGTGGGGCTCGACAAGCTGGTCCTCGGCGTCAAGTGCGGCGGATCGGACGGGCTGTCGGGCCTGACCGCCAATCCGCTGGTCGGCCGGATCAGCGACCGCGTCGGCGAGGCGGGCGGCCGCGTCGTCTTTACCGAGGTGCCAGAGATGTTCGGCGCCGAACAGATGCTGATGGACCGCGCCGCCGACGCGCGCGTGTTCGACGCGATGGTCGGCGTCATCACCGGCTTCCGCCAGTATTTCATCGATCACGGCGAGCCGATCAGCGAGAATCCCTCGCCCGGCAACGTCGCCGGCGGCATCACCACGCTGGAGGAAAAGTCGCTGGGCGCGGTGCAGAAGGCGGGCCGGGGCCGGATCGCCGACGTGATCGGCTATGGCGAGCGCATCCGCGGCGACGGCCTCACGCTGCTCGAGGCGCCGGGCAACGACGCGGTCTCGTCGACCGCGCTGGCGGCGGCGGGAGCGACCGCGATCCTGTTCACCACCGGCCGCGGCACGCCGCTCGGCTTCCCGGTGCCGACGGTCAAGATCGCGTCCAACGCCGATCTCGCCGCGCGCAAGCCGGGCTGGATCGACTTCGATGCCGGCGCGGTGCTCGACCAGGGGTTCGAGGCGGCGGAGGCGTTGCTGCTCGCACGCATCTGCGCGATCGCGTCGGGCGCGCCGACCGCGGCGGAAACCAACGACGAGCGCGAGATCGCGATCTGGAAACGAGGTGTGACGCTGTGATCCGACTGACCCGCGCGACGCTCGCGTCGCTGCCCGCCGCCGTGTCCTCGCCCGCCGGCCGCCCCGACCCCGGCGTCGGCATCGTGCATTTCGGCCCGGGCGCGTTCCACCGCGCGCACCAGGCGGCCTATGTCGACACGGTCCTGCAACACGATCCGCGCTGGGGCATCGCCGCGGTATCGATGCGCAGCCGCGGCACGGTCGAGGCGCTGGAGGCGCAGGACGGCCTCTACACGCTGGCGATCCGCGACGCCGAACCCGCCATGCGCGTCATCGGCGCGCATCGCCGCTTCCTCGCCCCCGACGCCGCGGCGGACACGCACGCACTGCTCGCCGACCCCGCGGTCGCGCTGGTCACCACCACGGTCACCGAAAAGGGCTATTGCCTCGCCGGCGACGGCACGCTCGACATGGCGCATCCCGACATCGTCCGCGACCTCGCCGGGACCGCGGTGCCGGCGAGCGTCGTCGGCTGGATCGTCGCGGGCCTCGCCGCGCGCCGTGCGGCGGGCGTCGCGCCGTTCGTGCCGATGCCGTGCGACAATCTGGCCAGCAACGGCGCCAAGCTGCACGCCGCGCTCGTCGCCTTCGCGCGTGCCACCGATCCGGCACTGGCGGACTGGATCGCGGGCGAGGTGCGCGTGCCCTCGACGATGGTCGATTCGATCACACCGGCCTCGGATGAGGCACTCTACGCCAGCGTCGCCGCGACATTGGGGCTGGAGGACCGTGCCGCCGTCCAGCGCGAGCGCTTCACCCAATGGGTGATCCAGGACGTCTGCGTGCCGCTCGGCCCCGATCTCGCCGGCGCGGGCGCGACGCTGACCGGCGACGTCGCGGGCTATGAGAAGGCGAAGCTGCGCATCCTCAACGGCGCACATTCGACGCTCGCCTATCTCGGCCTGCTGCGCGGCCATGCCAGCGTGGCGGAGGCGATGGGGGACGAGGCGCTCGCCGCGTTCGTCGATGCGATGATCCGGCAGGACATCGTGCCGATGCTGCCCGCGGTGCCGGGGCTCGACCTCGACGCCTATCGCGAGCAGGTGCTGGCACGCTTCCGCAACCCCGCGATCGTCCACCGGCTCGACCAGATCGCGATCGACGGGTCGCAGAAGCTGCCCTACCGCCTCGGCGATACGCTGGCGGCCAACCGCGCCGCGGGGCGGATGCCCGGCCACGTCGTCGCCGCGCTCGGCGGCTGGGTCGCCTTCCTGATCGCGCGCACCGCAGGGGGGCAGGCGATCGCCGACCCCGCCGGCGAGCGCCTTGCCGCCGCCGCGCAGGGGGCCGATCCGGTCACGCTGGTCCGCCGCCTCGTCGACGCCGGTCTCGGCCTGCCGCCGCAGGTCGCGGGCGACCCGCCGCTGCACGCGGGAATCGCACGTGCCGCCGTCGCGGCGCACGAAAAGCGCTGGTCCGATCTGTTCGGCTGATCCGGATACTTGTCATTGACACCGGTTTCCCATACCCCTCGCCCCAACGACGATAACAGCGAGAGGGGGGCGCGAGGCCCGATCCGATGCCACAGACCGATACCGCCATCCACGCCATCGCGCACGCCTTCGTCGCGGCGCGCCGCGACGGCCACGCGCTGCCCGACTATCCCGGCGCGATCCCGCCCGACCTCGCCACAGCCTATCGCGTGCAGGACGCCGCACTGGGTCTCGCGACGGGCAAGGTCGCGGGATGGAAGGTGGGGCGGATCAACCCGCCGATCGACGGTATCGACCGGCTGAGCGGCCCGATCTTCGCCGACACCGTGTTCGAGGCGACCGACGGCGACCTGCCGATGCCGGTCTTCGCCGACGGCTTCGGCGCGGCGGAGGCGGAATTCCTGATCCGCATCGCCGCCGCCCCCGATCCCGCCAAGATGCGGTACACGATGGACGAGGCGCGCGACCTGATCGACGCGGTGCACGTCGGGATCGAGATCGCGAGTTCGCCCTTTCCCGGCATCAACACCCATGGCGCGACCGTCACCATCTCCGATTTCGGCAACAACAACGGGCTGGTCGTCGGCGACGCCATCGCCGACTGGCGCGACGTCGACCTCAATCGCTGGCCGGTGACGCTCGAGATCAACGGCGCGCCGATCGGCGCGGCGACCGCGGCGACGATGCTGGACGGCCCGATCGGCGCGGCGCGATTCCTGTTCGAACACATGGCGGCACGCGGCATCGCGCTCCAGCCGGGCCAGTGGATATCGAGCGGCGCGGTCACCGGCGTCCATCCGGTCGCGGTCGGCGACCGGGTGGTCGCGACCTTCGATGGCCGCTACACCGTCGGCTGCACGATCGAGGCCCGCTAAGAGGCCCCCGCTACGGAGAGAGATGATGGCGATGACCAATGAGCGGGGCAACGGCACGGATCGGGCGGGGGCGGCGCGCGATGCGCAGATCGCCGCCGCCGCATCGACGGTCGGCCGCTATCGCTGGGTGATCTGCGCGCTGCTGTTCGCGGCGACCGCGATCAACTACGTCGACCGGCAGATGATCGGCGTGCTCAAGCCGACGATCTCGGCCGAACTGGGCTGGTCGGAAACGACCTATGCCGACGTGATCTTCTGGTTCCAGGCGGCCTACGCCATCGGCTATCTCAGCTTCGGCAAGATCGTCGACGTGGTCGGCGCACGCATCGGCTATTCGATCGCCTTCGTCATCTGGACCTCGGGGCATATCCTGTGCGGCTTCGTCAACACCGCCTTCCAGTTCTCGCTGGCGCGTTCGGTGCTGGGCATCGGCGAAAGCGGCAATTTCCCGGCGGGGATCAAGGCGGTGACCGAATGGTTTCCCGCCAAGGAACGCGCGCTGGCGACCGGCGTGTTCAACGCGGGCGCCAACATCGGCGCGATCGTCACGCCCCTGGTGGTGCCGTGGATCGTCATCGACCTCGGCCTCGGCTGGCGGATGGCGTTCGTCATCACCGGCATCGCCAGCCTCGGCTGGCTGGTCGCGTGGATCGCGCTGTATCGTCGCCCGCGCGAGAGCACCAAGGTCAGCGCCGACGAACTCGCCTATATCGAGAGCGATCCCGCCGATCCGGTCGAGCCGATTTCGTGGGGCAAGCTGATCCGCTATCGCGAGACCTGGGCGTACGCGCTCGGCAAGTTCCTGATCGATCCGGTGTGGTGGCTGTTCCTGTTCTGGACGCCCGATTTCCTCGGCAAGACCTACAACCTCGATCTCAAGAGCTTCGGGCCGCCGCTGGTCGTCATCTACATCATCTCCGACCTGGGCTCGGTCGCCGGCGGCTGGTCGTCGTCGCGGCTGATGAAGCGCGGCCTCACCGCCAATGCGGCACGCAAGATCACGATGCTGGTCTGCGCAATCCTGGTGATGCCGATCTTCTTCGCCCAATATGCCAGCAGCGTCTGGACCGCGGTGGCGATCGTCGGCCTCGCCACCGCGGCGCACCAGGCGTTCAGCGCCAATCTCTACACGCTGCCGTCGGACATGTTCCCGCGCGCGGCGGTGGGTTCGGTGATCGGCATCGGCGGCACGATGGGCGCGATCGGCGGCATGATGATGTCGAAGTTCACCGGCTACATCCTCGAGACGACGGGCAGCTACACGCCGATCTTCGCGGTCGCCGGATCGACCTATCTGGTCGCCGTGATCGTCATCCACCTGCTCAGCCCGCGCCTCGCCCGCGTCGACGCGGGGTAACACCTTACATCACCCTCACCCTTCCGCGGCCTTGCCGCTCCCTCCCTCTCCCATCGGGAGAGGGAAAGACGCCGAAGGCGGCGCAGGGCGAGGGTGATCGCCGGAGAGGCACAATGAAACTCACCTCCACGCTTGCGCTTGCCACCGCCCTCATCGCCGCCCCGGCGGCCGCGGCACAGGACGGCCTGCTGTTCCGCGTTTCCGCGGACCGGGACCTGACCGCGGACAAGGCGGGCGGCGATCCCGTCCCCAATTTCCGGAGCGCGGTGACGGTGACCCCCGACGGCGCGATCGGCGGCGCGGCGCGCTGGGCGGACGAAGGCTATGTCGCGTGGAAGGCGCCGGGCAACATGATCGCACAGCGCGGCACGCTCGCCTTCTTCTGGCGCGCGCGCACGCCCGTCACCGACGCGCCGTTCGTCATCTTCCGCGCCGGCTTCGCCGACCATACCAGCTGGGACATGGCGTTCCTGCGCATCGACTGGAACGGCCACGGCTTCGACGCCTTCGTCACCGACGCCAATCTGTCGCGGCTGCGCGTGTCGTGGCGGATGCCGACGCCGCCCACCGCGGCGCAATGGGAGCATATCGCCTTCGCCTGGGACGAGACGCGCGGCGTCCGCCTGTTCGTCGACGGCAAGGAGGTCGCGCGGCTCGACCAGCGCGCCGACCTCGATTCGGGGCTCGACCAGTTCGGCATGGCCGGCCGCGTCATCTCGCCGCATCAGGTGCAGAGTCGCTACAGCTTCATGCGCGGCAGCGACCTCGACGAGATCCGGGTCTACGACCATATGCTCGCGACGGCCGATGTCGCCGCGCTCGCCGTCCGCGGCGAACCGGGCGCAGCCGCCCCCGCCGATACCGCCGGCGAACGCACCGCCTGGCTCCACCGCTACGGCTGGGACACGGGCGCGCCGCCCGTCCTCGCCGATCCCGTCACCAGCGTCCGCCGCATCGAATTCGCCGATGCGAAGGACCTCAAGCAATGGATGTACAAGGGCGTCGACGGCATCGCCGAAACGACGTGGCCCGGCGTCTACAACCGGTCGAAGCTGCCCGGCCGCGACGATTATTTCGAGCTGCCGGACTGGAACGTCTATGTCGAGGGCGGCAAGCGCTACGACCTGACCGTTCCCGAGGGGCAGCGGTTCAACCGCGTCGAGCTGCGCGGTGCCGCCTATGGCACGTTGAGCTGGAACGGCACGCGCATCGCGACGCGGGCGAAGGGCGTCGTGCGCAGCGTCGATGCGGTGGCACCGCGCACCGGCGGGGTGCTGAGCTTCACCAACGTCATGCAGGAACAGCCGATCCAGGAGCTGTGGGCCTATGACGTCGGCACCGCCCCCGAACCCGCGGGCAGTTTCAGGCTGAGCTATACCGTCAATGCCGCCGCATCGCCGCGGATGGCGATCCTCGACGGGCTCAACGGCTATATCGCCGGCCGCTATCCCGCGGACGAGCGCGCGACGGTGGTCGCGATGCCGTCGTCGGGAATGAAGGTCGCGGTCGGCGCCGGCGCGGCGGGCGGCGGCGCCGCGCCGGTGGCGCGCGCGGCGGGCAAGCCGATCGTCCACGTCCTGATCCCCGCGAGCTTCGGCGACGCCTATCCCGACAAGCCGCTGGCGCGCGCCTGGGATTACGGCTGGCAGAACGTCCACGACGGGCTCGACGGCATCGCGATCGACCTGCCCGCGCTGACGGCGAAGCCCGACGCGCGCGGCCTGATCGCGCTCAACATCCGCGTCGCCGACCCGATCTGGCCGGGCCGCGCGATGATCGACCTGTCGGTGTCGGTCCGCCCGGGCGCGGCGCGGACGCTGTGGCTCGACCTGCGCGACCGCATCCTGTCGAACGACAGCCTGTACCTGACGATCGCCTCCGCCGCGCCCGATTTCGACGCGCAAAGCCTCGACGGCGCGCGCATCCGGCTGGTCTTCAAGCCGCGCGACCAGGCGGTGAAGGAGCATGTCGCCGACCGCTTCAACCAGGTCCGCGACAATTGGGGGTTCCTGGTCGAGGAGCATACCGCGTCGAAGCGCGAAGGGCTCTACCAGCGGGTCTTCGCCGACATCGGCGACCTGCTGCGCGTCGATCCCGACCATGTGCAGGGCCGCGCCTATTGGGCCGACATCAATTACCGGCCCGAGAACATGCCCGCCGTCGCGCTGCCGCCGGTCCCCGCCGGGGTGCCGGCCTGGGCGGCGCGGCAGCTCGACGATTTGCGCATCACCCGCGATTTCGTGACGTGGTGGATCGATCACCGCCAGGTGCCCTACGGCGACTTCGGCGGCGGCATTTCCGACGACACCGACCTGACGCAGCAATGGCCCGGCCTCGCGCTGATGGGTGTCGAGCCGGACAAGGTGAACGCGTCGCTGCGCGCGGTGTCCGACGCGGTCTATCGCAACGGCATGCGGGTGAACGGCCTCGGCTATATCACCACCGACGAACTCCACGCCTATGAGGAAGGGCTCAATTCCGACGCACAGCGCCTGTACCTCAACTGGGGCGAGCCGAAGGCGCTCGAACGGCTGATGGCGACGACCCGCGCGCTGCAGGGCGTGATCCTGAAAAACGCCGCCGGGCACATGCATTTCGCCACCAACTGGTACGGCGGGCGCAAGGTCTATCGCGAAGGCGCCTTCGCCTGGCAGAAGCCGTACAGCTTCACCGTGCTGCACGCGCCGATCCTGCTCGGCCTCTACAACGCCAGCCCCGCCGCGCGCGGGCTGGTCACCGGCGTCATCGACGGGTGGATGGCGCACGGCACGCAAGGGGCCGACGGCGGCTGGAACTATCCCAACGAGATCGACTGGAACACCGACGCCACCCGCGTCGGCGACGGCGGCGGCGTCACCACGCCGTTGCAGGGGGCGTGGGCGGCATGGCGCTTCACCGGCGACGATCGCTACCTGCGCCCGATCCTCGGCCGCGTCGGCAAGAGCGGCGCGGGCCTCGCCGAATTCAACGAGAATGCGTTCGATACGATGCCCGGGGGCGCCGCGCTGCGCGACCGGATCGCCAGGGCCGCGGGGAGCGACCCGTTCGCCCGCTATGCGGCCTGGGCGGCGACCGGCGACACCGCGACGCTCGCCGCGCTCCACGCCGACGCCTATGCCGACAAGGCGCAGCACCAATATATGTATACCGAGGGGCATTGGTGGTCGGATCGCGTCGACCAGCCCAACGAGATCCTGCAACGCGAACGGCTGGGCGGCATCGCGCTGCGCCGCAACCAGACGTGGCCGGGCAATACCGTCAGCTGGCGGTTCGCGACCCCCGGCGGGGCCGAGCGGGTCGCGATCCTGGTCCCCGGCGCGACGCGCGAGCGGTTCCGCGTCGTCGCCTACAACACCGGCGACACCGCGCAGGCCGCGACCATGTCGACGTGGAACGTCACCGCGGGCAATTGGCGGATCCGCACCGGCACCAGCGACGACGACGGCCGCACGACGCGTGCCGCCGGGGCGTGGACGCCGGTGACGCTGGAACGCAGCGCGGGCACCGACGTGACCTTCGCCCCCCATGCCACCACCGTGATCGAGGCGGAGCTGGTCCGCGCCGGCACCCCGGTCGAACGGCGCCCCGACATCGGCATCGGCACCGACGACGTGGCGGTGAAGGGCCGGACGCTGACCGTGACCGTCCACGGCCTCGGCTCGGTGCCGTCCGGGCCGGGCGTCGCGACGCTCGTCAACGCCGACGGCCGGACGATCGCGGGCGCACCGATCCCCGCGCTCGCCGCGCCGGTCGACCTGATGCCCCGCACCGCGACGGTCCGGCTGACGATGCCGACCGCCGCACGCGGGACGCACGTCCGCATCGCTCTTGCCGGGGACGCGCCGGAGGTCACCCGCCGCAACAACGTCGTGGCGGTGCCGGCGCGATGAGGCCGGACCGGCGCGCGCTGCTCGGCGGGCTCGCCGCGACGCTCGCGGTACCGGTCCGCCGAAGCGCCGACGACGCGGTCGCGGCGCTCGACGCGGCCGCGGCGCTGCCGCCGGCGGCGGGGCTCGCGCGGCTGGCGGCGGTCGATGCCGCCGCGCTGCCGCCGGGCCGGCGGCTCGACCTCGTCACCGCGCGCGCCGGCCTCGCCATCGACGCGCGGCTGGCGCTGCTGCCCGATACGGCCGGCGCGGCGAAGGGCTATCGACCGGCCGCGGGCGCGGGCACGATCGCGCCCGATCATTACGCGCTGCTGCTCGCCCGCTCGCTCGGCCCGGTCGCGCCGCGCGCCGCGCAGGCGCGGCTGGCGCAGGTGCTGGCACGCCTGCATGCGCGTGCCGCGGCCGCCTTCGCCGCGATCGGCGACCGCGACGGCAGCATCGGCGAGCGCTACCTTCGCCTGTGGCGGGACGACCGCTATCGCTATGCCGACGCGGACGCGGCGGTCGCCGACATGACCCGGCTGCTCGCCGCGGCGCGCGGCCGCGTCGCCGGGCAGGTCGGGCGCGTGCCGGGCTGGTGCACCGACGTCTTCGTCCGCAGCCTGTCCCCCGCCGAGGTCGCCGCCGGCCGACCCGGCTATCGCATCGTTCCCGCGCCCGACCGGCAGGGCGGGTATATCGTCGACCTGAAGCAGCTCGGCCGTCGGCCACGGTGGACGATGCCCGGCGTCGTCGTGCACGAGCTGCTGCCCGGCCACATGATCCAGCTGGGGCTGGAGGGCATCGATCCGCCGCATCCGCTGCGCATCGCCTATGCGGCAAGCTTCGTCGAAGGCTGGGGCGTGCATGCCGAGACGCTGGCGGCGGCGGACGGCGCGTTCGCCGATCCGCGGGCGATGCTCGGCCACCTCCACTGGCTGATCTTCCGCGTCGCGCGCGCGCTGGTCGACATCGGCATCCACCTCGACCGCTGGAGCATGGACGCGGCGCACGCCCGGCTGATCGCCTGGCAGGGCGAGCCGGCCTATTTCGCGCCGTTCGACACCGAACTCGCCCGCATCGTACAGGAGCCGGCGTCGCGCGTCGCCGAGGCGATGGCATGGCTGGCGATCGACGACGCCGTCGGCGACCGGCGCGGCATGGCGCGGATCGTTTGCCACCGCCGTCTGCTGGTCCACGGCCGGATGCGCAGCGACGCGGTCGGCAACATTTCCTAACCCGGATCGGGCCGCGGGCACGGACCCGGCCGCCCCCGTCGCGCGTCTGATGCCCGACACGACCGGCGCCCGCCGGTCCGCGCCTTCCGGAGGGTAACCTTGGCCGCTTCCTTCGTCCGTCACCTCGCCCCGACCTTGCTGCCCGATCCCAAGCGGACGGTGATCCGCCCGTTCCTGCCCGGCGACCCCGATCCGTTCCGCGTCGAGGGGAAGCCGCGGGGCGACCGCATCGTCGAGCGCACGCTCGCCATGCCCGACGCGGCGGTGGAGGACCTGGTGACCGTCATCATCGACGGGCTCGGCGCGCGCCATCGCGAGATCCCCGCGCTGCTGCTTCGCCGCTTCGATGAGGTGGCGGGCGAGCTGAAGCTCGACGCGGGGATATCCGACCACCGCAAGATGCTGATCGGCGGCTATTTCAGCGCGGAATATTCGTTCGAGGCGGCGGCGCTGTTCAACCCCAGCATCGTGCCGCATCCCGATCAGGGCGATTGCCCCGACGGCGCGATCCGGTTCGTCCTGTCGCTGCGCGGGATCGGCGAGGGGCACCTGTCCTCGGTCACCTTCCGCACCGGCACCTGGGGGCCGGACGACGACGATCTCGTCATCGACACGCCGAGCCGGCAGGGCGTGCCGCCGGTGATCGAGGAACCCGATCCCGAGCTCGTCCGCCAGATCGGCGCGAAGGCGCTGGTCCAGCTCAATTGCCGCGACGCGCGCGAACCGTCGGAAACCGTGCTGTTCCCGGTGATCGAGAGCCAGAACCGCGGCATCGAGGACCTGCGGCTGGTGCAGTTCGCCGAAGAGGACGGCCACAAGACCTATATCGGCACCTACACCGCGGTCAGCGCGCAGGCGGCGCGGCAGGAGGTGTTGCAGACCGACGATTTCCGCCTGTTCCACATGCACCCGGTCGAGGGGCCGGTGGCGCCCGGCAAGGGCATGGCGATGTTCCCGCGCAAGATCGGCGGCCGTTTCGCCGCCCTCTTCCGCCACGACAACGAGAACCTGTGGTACGGCACCAGCGACACGCCGCTCGCCTGGGCGGATCCGGTCCGGATCATGACGCCGGAATATCCGTGGGAGTTCGTCCAGATCGGCAATTGCGGGTCGCCGATCGAGATCGACGAGGGCTGGCTGGTCATCACCCATGGCGTCGGCATCGTGCGCAGCTATTGCATCGGTGCCGCGCTGCTCGACCGCGACGATCCGACCAAGGTGCTCGGCCGCCTGCCCGAACCGATGATCCAGCCCGACGGCGAGACCTGGGACGGCTATGTCCCCAACGTCGTCTATTCGTGCGGCGGGCTGGTGCGCGGCCGCACGCTGCTGCTGCCCTATGCGCTCGCCGACGACATGACGAGCTTTGCCACCGCCTCGCTCGACGATCTGGTCGCCGCGATGCGGTGAGCGCGGCCGGGCGGGCGTGTCAGCCCGCCGCCCACTCCGTCAGCAGCGTATGCGCGATGGCATAGGGCGGGGGCGGCAGGAACGGCCCCGGCTCGCCCGCCAGCACCGCGCGGACGAGGTCGCGCGGCACCCACATCGCATCCTCCAGCTCGTTGGTGTCGAGTGCGATCGCATCGTCCTGCGCCTCCGCGACGCAGGCGATCATCAGCGACGACGGGAACGGCCATGGCTGGCTGGCGACGTAGCGGACGTTCGTCACGCACACGCCCGCTTCCTCCGCGATTTCGCGCGCGACGGCTTCTTCGACCGATTCGCCCGGCTCCAGGAAGCCGGCGAGCGCTGAATAGCGGCCCGCCGGCCAGCCCTTGCCGCGGCCGAGCAGCGCGCGGCCGTCGTGTTCGGCGATCATGATGACGACCGGATCGACGCGCGGAAAATGTTCGGTGTAGCAGGCGTCGCACTGCCGCCCCCAGCCGGCGCGGAACAGGTGCGTGGTCGACCCGCAGCGCGCGCAGAAGCGGTGCCGCGCATGCCAGTCGAGCAGGCTGCGCGCCGCGGCATAGGTCGCCGCCTCGCCGGCATGCAGCGCGCCGAGCATCTGCATCAGCGCGGGCGACCGCATCGCCGGCGTCGTGCCCTCGCCGCTGTCGGGCAGCAGCGCGGCGACGTGCGCGCGGTCCTGCGCGTCGAGCCCGAGCAGGATCACCTCCGCGCCCTCCGGCAGGTCGGCGAGGCTGGTCCAGGCGAGCCGCCCGTCCTCGATCGCGGGCGTCAGTCCGTCGAGCCGCAGCAGCCGCGCACGCCAGTCGAGCTTCGCCGACAGCGCAGCGGGATCGTGGCGCAGCGCGTCGGCGCGGTCGAGCGTGCCGCCGGTGAAGCCGGGCGGGGTCATCGGCGCAGCCGCGTCAGATCGGCGGCGAGCGCACGCACCGCCTCCTGCCGCACCGGCCAGCGATCGGCGGGGAAGTAATTGACCATGATCGTGCCGCGTACCTTCTTCACCGGATCGACGAACGCCACCGTGCCCGCCGCCCCGCCCCAGCCATAGGTCCCCTTCGACGGCATGCCGCCGGGGCCGTCGGCGAGATAGACCGAGCCGCCCGCGCCGAAGCCCATCGGCGTCGCGTTCGCCGCCGCGCCGCCGGTCGCGCCGCCGACCCCGCCGAAGGTCACGCCCGCGGGCAACAGGTTCGACATCGCCAGCCGCACCGTCCCGGGCTTCATGATCCGCACGCCGTCCAGCGCGCCCTCGTCGGCGAGCATGTGCAGGAAACGGTCATAGTCGCGCGCCGACATCACGAGGCCGGCGCCGCCGTAGGGAAAGCTGGGCGGCTGGAGCCAGATCGAGGTCGCGCCGGGATCGAGCGGCGCCAGCGTGTCGGCGGTCCAGGCGTAGTTGGTCGCGAGCCGCCCGGCCTCGGCGCGCGGCACCGTCCAGTAGCTCGACGTCATCTTCAGCGGCGCGAAGATGCGGGTGTCGACGAACCGGTCGAACGGCATGCCCGACGCGACCTCGATCACCCGGCCCATCACGTCGAGCCCGACCGAATAGTTCCAGGCGGTGCCCGGCTGCGCGATCAGCGGCGCCTGCGCCACCCGATCGGCGAAGGCGGCGAGCGTCGCCGGGCGCACCCGCCGCATGCCCGGCTCGATCGAAGCGCCGACCGCGGCGGGCAGGATGCCGAGCCGCTCGTATTCCTTGAGCAGAGCGCCCCTGGCGATGATGTTGTAGGTGAGGCCGGACGTGTGGGTCAGCAGCATGCGGATCGTGATCGGCCGTTGCGCCGGCACGCTGGCGAGGCTGGTCTCCGGGCTGGTCGCGACCCGCATCGTCGCGAACGCCGGGATGTATTTCGAAACCGGATCGTCGAGGCCGATCCTGCCCTGTTCGATCAGCATCATCGCCGCCATCGCGGTGATCGGCTTGGTCATCGAATAGACGCGCCACAGGCTGTCCGGCATCGCCGCCGCGGCGCCGGGATCGGTCGCGAGCCGTCCGGCGGCGACGAACCACGTCGGCCGGTCGCCGACGCCGAACGCCGCGACGATCCCCGGCATCTTGCCGTCGCGGACATAGCCGTCGAACAGCGCCTGCGTCGTCGGCAGGAACGACACCCGCAGCCCCTCCGAGACGACCTCCTGCGATGCGGGTACGGGCGCCGCCCGACGCAGCGCCTGCCCGCCGACCGCCGCCGTCGCGAGCATTCCTGCCAGACCCAATCCGGCGATCCGGTACGTCCGCGTCATTCGTCCCTCCTCGTCACCGCCGCCGCGGCCTTTGCGAACAGCGTCGGCAGCCCGGCGCGGTCCAGCTCCGCGATCGGCCACCACAGGCCGTCGCCGTCGTGATGCGCGTCCGTCTCCGCCACCGCAAGCGACAGTTCCAGATCGAAATGGGTGAAGCCATGCGACACCGTCGCGTTGCGCAACCGCCAGTCGGCGGCGGCCGGCGCCCCCTCCAGCCCCGGCGGCCGGTCGACCCACGGCCCCGTCGGCAGCGCGCGCATGCCGCCGAGCAACCCCTTGTCGGGCCGGCGTTCGAGCAGCACCGCCTGCCCCCGCTGCAACCAGAAGATGGTGCCGTGCCGCTGCGGTTTCGCCTTTTTCGCCGCCTTGACCGGCAGCCGTTCGGGCGCGCCGTCGCGAAAGCCGCGGCAGCGCGCGGCGAGCGGGCACAGCAGGCACGACGGGGTCTTCGGCGTACAGATGGCCGAGCCCAGATCCATCATCGCCTGCGCGAAATCGCCCGCGCGCGCCGCCGGCGTCACCCGGTCCGCCGCGGCACGGATCGCGACGCGCGCGGCCGGCAGCGGTTCGGCTATGGCGAACAGCCGTGCCACCACGCGTTCGACATTGGCGTCGACCACCACCGCGCGTCGCCCGAACGCGATCGCGGCGACCGCCGCCGCGGTATAGGCGCCGAGCCCCGGCAGCGTGCGCAGCGTCGCCTCGTCGGACGGAAAGGCGCCGCCATGCTCGGCGACCACCACTTTCGCCGCGGCGACCAGGTTGCGCGCCCGCGCATAATAGCCGAGGCCCGCCCAGGCGGCCATCACCTCCGCCTCGTCCGCGGCGGCGAGGCTCGCGAAATCGGGCCAGCGCGCGGTCCAGGCCGCGAATCGGGGGCGGACCGCGGCGACGGTCGTCTGTTGCAGCATCACCTCCGACAGCCACACCCGGTACGGATCGGCGGTCTCGCCCGGCAGGGCGCGCCACGGCAGCACGCGGCGGTGGCGATCGTACCAGTCGAGCAGCGCAGGAGCGATCGCGGCCGGTTCGGCGGCAGCGTCGGGGCAAGAGCGTGTAGCGTCCACGCGCCGGCTATGGCATGGGAGCGCCAATGAGCAAGCGCGCCGGCGCCCCCCCTTTCGAAGCCCCCCGCCAGAACCGTGCCCGCGCGGTCAGCGAACTGATGCCCGCGATCCACGGCGCCGCGTTCAAGCGGTTCGGCTTCGTGCAGAGCGCGCTCGTGACCCGCTGGCCCGAAATCGTCGGCGAGCGCTGGGCCGCCGCTTCCAATCCCGAATCGCTCCGCTTCCCGCCCGGCAGGAAGGCGGACGGGGTGCTGACCATCGTCGTGCGCGGCGCGCATGCGCCGATGATGCAGCATATCGCGCCCGAAATCGTCGAGCGGGTCAATCGCTTCTTCGGCTATGCCGCGGTCGCGCGACTGACGATCCGGCAGGGCGAGGTCGCGAAGCCGATGGCCCGCACCGCGCCGCCGTCGCTGAAGCCCGCGCCGCCGGAGATCGGCGAGGGACTGAAGGCGATCGTCGATCCCGAATTGCGCGCCGTGCTCGAATCCCTCGCCGCGGGGGTCCACGCCACCCGCGGCCTTCCCAAGATAGGATGACGATGGCCCGTCCTGTGCCCCTGTTCGCCACGCTCGCGGCGTTCGTCGCCGCCCCCGTCGCGTTCGCCACCGCCGCGGCGACCGACTGGAGCCAGGTCGCGCGGCCGACCGCAAAGGGCGCCTATGTCCTCGGCAACCCCGCCGCGCCGGTGAAGCTGGTCGAATATGGCAGCTACACCTGTTCGCATTGCGCCGATTTCGCGCGCGACAGCGCACCGGTGCTGAAGGACGGGATGATCCGGTCGGGGCGGGTCAGCCTGGAATATCGTCACCTGATCCGCGATCCCGCCGATCTGGGTGCGGCGATCCTGGCGCGGTGCGCCGGCGCGCGCGGCTTTCCGGCTGCGCATGCGATGATCTTCGCGACGCAGGCGACGTGGCTGGACAAGGTCGCCGCCTATCAGCGCGCGCATCCCGATATCGACCAGAAGCCGATCGTCGCGCAGGCACGCCTGTACGCCGACGCGGGCGGGCTGACCGCGGCGATGCGCGCGCGCGGGCTGACGCCGCCGCGGATCGACGCCTGTTTCGCCGACACGGCGGCGGTCGCCCGGATCACCGCGATGACCGGCGATGCCCCGATCGAGGTGCGCAGCACGCCCACCTTCTATCTGAACGGCGAACTCCAGGCGCCGATGACCTGGAGCCAGTTCGAACCCGTCCTGCGCGCGCACGGCGCCAAGTAATGGAGCGTAACCCGATGAAAATGCTCGCGTCCCTGATCGCCCTGCCGCTGATGCTGACGGCGTGTTCCAAACCCGATGCCGCCGGCACCGCCGCCAGCCCCGTCGCCGCGACCGCCGCACCCGCCGGCCAGAGCTGGACCGATGTCGCCGCGCGAACCGCCGAGGGCACCGTGGTCGGCAACCCGAACGCACCGATCAAGCTGGTCGAATATGGCTCGCGCCTGTGCCCGACCTGCGGCGCGCTGGCGCGCGAGGCGTTCGCGCCGCTGCTCGACCGGTACGTCAAGACCGGCAAGGTCAGCTTCGAATATCGCGAATTCCTGGTCCATGGCGCGCCCGACCTGCCGCCCGCGCTGCTCGGCAATTGCACCGATACCGCCGCCTTCTTCCCGATCCTGGAGCAGATGTATCAGGCGCAGGACGGCTTCAACACCAAGCTGCAGGCGATGCCGCCCGTGCTCCAGACGCAATTGCAGACCGCCAAGCCGGTCGACGCGATCCGCGTCATGGCCGAACAGATGGGCCTGATCGATTTCGCCAAGCAGCGCGGCATCCCGGAGGCGAAGGCGCGCCAGTGCCTGGGCGACATGGGCCAGATCGACCGCTGGACCAAGCAGACGCAGGACAAGAGCGCCGACGGCACCGTCGCCGGCACGCCGACGCTGCTCATCAACGGCAAGAAGGTGGACGCGGTGAGCTGGGGCCAGCTGGAACCGCTGCTCAAGGCCGCCGGCGCCTGATCGCACGCTTGCAACGGGGCGCCATCCACGGCACCCCGTCGCGGTGCAGATCAAGCGGCTCCGCATCGCCGGGTTCAAGAGCTTCGTCGATCCCGCCGACCTGGCCATCGAGCCGGGGCTGACCGGGGTCGTCGGGCCCAACGGCTGCGGCAAATCGAATTTGCTCGAGGCGCTGCGCTGGACGATGGGCGAAAGCAGCGCGAAGTCGCTGCGCGGTGCGGGCATGGAGGACGTGATCTTCGCCGGTACCGCGACGCGGCCGCCGCGCGATTTCGCCGAAGTGTCGATCCTGCTCGACGGCGCCGACGGCGACGAGCGCGAGGTGGTGCGGCGGATCGAACGCGGTGCGGGCAGCGCCTATCGCATCGACGGCCGTGACGTGCGCGCGCGCGACGTCGGCCTGCTGTTCGCCGACGCGGCGACGGGCGCGCACAGCCCGGCGCTGGTCAGCCAGAACCGGATCGGCGCGGTCATCGCCGCGCGTCCCGCCGAACGCCGCGCGATGCTGGAAGAGGCGGCGGGCATCGCCGGCCTCCACGTCCGTCGCAAGGACGCCGAACAGAAATTGCGCGCGACCGAGGCGAATCTGGCGCGGCTCGACGAACTGATCGCCGACCAGGACCTGCGCGCCGCGGCACTGCGGCGGCAGGCGCGCGCCGCCGAACGCTATCGCGCGCTGTCGGACCAGATCCGGGTCGCGGAGGCGCGGATGATCTTCGCCCGCTGGCGCGACGCCGCCGCCGCCGTGGATGCCGCGCGGGCGGAGGCCACCGCCGCCGGGGCGCTGGTCGCCACCGCCACCGCCGCCGAACGCGACGCCGCCGCCGCCCGGCAGGATGCCGTCGAGACGCTCGCCACCGAACGCGCCGCCGCGCTCGCCGCGCGCGACCGCGCGGGCGAGGCCGGGCACCGCCTGTCCGCGCTGCGCACCGAACGCAGCGCCGCCGCACGCCGCGTCGGCGAGCTCGCCGAGGCACGCCGCCGTATCGCGGAGGATCGCACCCGCGAGGGCACGCTGGCGAACGATGCCGCCGAGGCGCTCGCCCGGCTCGCCGGCGAGGGCAAGGCGCTCGACCGCGCGATCGGTGCCGCCGCGGACGAGGCACCCGCGCTGGACGCGACGCTGGCGATGGCGGAACGGCAGGCGCGCGATGCCGAGGTGGCGCTGGCGCAGGGGCTCGGCCGGCAGGCGAGCGAGGCGGCCGAGGCCCGCGTCGCCGATGCCGCCCTGGCCGCGGCACGGACGCGCGCCGACCGGGCGGAACGCGACGCCGCACAGGTGGCGCAGGCGCTCGCCGCGCTCGGCGAGGCCGCACCGCTGGCCGCCGCGCGCGATGCGGCGGCGGCGCGCCGCCGGGCCGCCGCCACCGCCGCGGATGGTGCACGCGCTTCGTTGGCGGAGGCAGATGCCGCCGAACGCGCCGCGATCACGGGCCGCGACACCGCGGAGAGCGACCGGGCGGCCGCGCGCGCCGAACTCGCCGCGATCGAAGGCGAGATCGCGGCGCTGACCCGCGCGACGCAGCACGCCGGTGGCGACCGCCTGCTCGACCATGTCGATCCCGCGGCCGGCTATGAGCGCGCGCTCGCCGCCGCGCTCGGCGACGATCTCGATACGGCGCTCGCCGCCTGGACGGGCGCCGCCCCGCAGGCCGGCGATCCCGCCGCACCCGCGGATGCCGAGCCGCTGTCCGGCCATGTCGCCGCGCCCGACGCGCTCGCCCGGCGGCTGGCGCAGACCTTCGTCGGGGCGGACATCGGCCAGCCGCTGGCGGTCGGGCAGCGGCTCGTCACCCGCGACGGCGCGCTGCGCCGTTGGGACGGCCTCGTCGCCCGCGGCAGCGGTGCCGCCGCCGCCGAACGGCTCGAACGGCGCAACCGGCTGCGGACGCTCGTCGCGGCACGTCCCGCAGCGGTCGCCGCCCGCGACACGGCCGACGGCGTGCGGGCGGCGGCCGAGCGCGCGATCGCCACCGCCCGCACCGCCGCGCAGGCGGCGCGCGCCACCCTCGCGCAGGCCGACGCCGCCGGTCGCGAGGCGGAGCGCGACGAGGACCGCGCCGCCGCGGCGCTCGACCGTTTCGCCGGCCAGCACGCCGACCTCGACGCGCGGGCCGCCCGGATCGCGGGCGAACGCGCCGAGGCGCAGGCGGAGCTGGCCGCGGCCCGCGCCACCCGCGACGCGCTGCCCGACGGTCGCGACGGCGCGGCGGCGGTCGCGGCGCTGTCGCGGGCCGCGGATCGCTGCCGCACCACCGTCGCGCAGGCGCGTGCCGCACGCGGCGCGCTCGACCAGCGGGCACAGCGCGACCGCGAACGGCTCGCCGCGGCCCAGGCGGACATGCGGAGCTGGCGCGCCCGCGCGGGGGAAGCGGCGCGGCGCATCGCCGACATCGATCGCCGCGATGCAGCGCTGGAGCGCGACGCGGCGGAGGTCGTCGACCGCCCCGCGGCGCTCGACGCCGCGGTCGCCGCGCTGGAGGGCGAGCACGCCGTCGCGCGCATCGATGCCGATCGCTCCGCCGCTGCCGAGCGTGCGGCGGAAACCGCGTTGCGCGCCGGAGAGGACGCGCACCGCCATGCGGTCGAGGCGCTGTCGCAGGCGCGCGAGGCCCGCGCCGGCACGCTCGCGCGGCTGGAGAATCAGGAGCTGCGTCGCGTGGAAATGGGCCGGCTGTCGGGAGAGCGCTTCGCCTGTCCCGCGCCGGTGCTGCCCGAACGGCTCGGCTTCGCGGTCGACACGGTCCGCGGCGCAAGCGACGAAGCCGCCGCGCACGAGCGCCTGGCCGCCGAGCGCGAGCGGATCGGACCGGTCAACCTCGTCGCGACGCAGGAGCTCGCCGATCTGGAGGCGACGAACCGCACCAATGCCACCGAGCGCGACGAGCTGGGACAGGCGGTCCACCGGTTGCGCGGATCGATCGGCACGCTCAACCGCGAAGGGCGCCAGCGCCTGCTCGCCGCGTTCGAGGCGGTCGACGGCCATTTCCGCCGGCTGTTCGCGACGCTGTTCGACGGCGGCGCGGCGCATCTGGCGCTGGTCGACGCCGACGACCCGCTCGAGGCGGGGCTGGAGATCATGGCGCAGCCGCCCGGCAAGCGGCTTCAGTCGCTGACGTTGCTGTCCGGCGGCGAACAGGCGCTGACCGCGGTCGCGCTGATCTTTGCGCTGTTCCTGACCAACCCGGCGCCGATCTGCGTCCTCGACGAGGTCGACGCGCCGCTCGACGACGCCAATATCGAGCGATTCTGCGGCCTGCTCGACCGGATGACGCGCGAGACGGCGACGCGTTACCTGATCGTCACCCACAATGCGGTGACGATGAGCCGCATGCACCGCCTGTTCGGCGTCACCATGGTCGAACGCGGGGTGAGCCGGCTGGTGTCGGTGGACCTCGGCGGCGCGACGCGGCTCGTCGCGGCGGAATGACGCCGCCGCCCGGTCAGTCGTCCGGTGCCGCGCCCCGCCGACGCAACAGGTCGGCGAGCACCCGCCCGGTGTAGAGCAGGCACATCTCCTGATGCACCGCCGCGGCGGCCGGATGCTCCGCCTGGATCGACCGGATCGCCTCGACGAACGATCGATCGGAAAAATAGGGCGTTTCGTTGCGGTCCATCGGATGGTCCTTCCGGCTGTGGCCCCTGCCCGACCGGGTCTGGCACCGCCGCATTGCGCGCATGTTGCGGTCGATCAATATCGTGTTGCACGGTCCCGGGGTTGTCGCCCGCCCCTGCGGAACGTATATCGAACGGATGGCCCAGCTCGACACGCGTGAAAAGCTGGCGATCCTCGCCGATGCCGCCAAATACGATGCGTCCTGCGCCTCGTCGGGCACCGCCAAGCGCAACAGTCGCGACGGCGTGGGGCTGGGTTCGACCGAGGGCATGGGCATCTGCCACGCCTATGCGCCCGACGGCCGCTGTATCAGCCTGCTCAAGATCCTGCTCACCAACAGCTGCATCTTCGACTGCCATTATTGCATCAACCGCAAGAGCAGCAACGTCCGCCGCGCGCGCTTCACCGCGGACGAGGTCGTCAAGCTGACGATCGCCTTCTACAAGCGCAATTATATCGAGGGGCTGTTCCTTTCGTCCGGGATCATCAAATCGTCGAACTATACGATGGAACAGATGGTCGAAGTGGCGCGCGCATTGCGCGAGGATCACCATTTCCGCGGATACATTCACCTCAAGACGATTCCCGACGCCGATCCCGAACTGGTGCATCAGGCGGGCCTCTACGCCGACCGCGTGTCGATCAACGTCGAGCTGCCGACGGTCAGCGGGCTGAAGCGGCTGGCCCCGGAAAAGGACGGCACGCGGATCGAGAGCGCGATGAAGGACGTCAAGACGTCGATCGCCGACAACGGCGACGCGCGAAAGAAGTACAAGTCCGCCCCCCGGTTCGCGCCGGCGGGCCAGTCGACGCAGATGATCGTAGGCGCCGACGCGGCGACGGACGGAGAGATCGTCACGCGCGCCTCGACCCTCTACGACCGGTTCGGCCTGCGCCGCGTCTATTACAGCGCGTTCAGCCCGATTCCCGACGCCAGCACCGTGCTGCCGTTGCAGCGTCCGCCGCTGATGCGCGAGCATCGCCTCTACCAGTCGGACTGGCTGATGCGCTTCTACGATTACAGCCCGCACGAGGTCGTCGCCGCGGCGGACGACGCGACGGGCATGCTGCCGCTCGACATCGATCCCAAGCTCGCCTGGGCGCTCAAGTTCCGCGGCAATTTCCCGGTCGACGTCAACCGCGCGCCGCGCGAGATGCTATTGCGCGTGCCGGGGCTGGGGGTGAAGGCGGTCGACCGGATCGTCGCCAGCCGGAAATGGCGACGGCTGCGGCTCGACGATGTCGCGCGGCTGACCGTCAGCGTCAACAAGGTGCGCCCGTTCATCGTCACCGAGGATTGGCGCCCGGTCATGCTCGCCGATCGCGCCGAACTGCGCCCGCTCGTCGCACCCAGGGCGCAGCAGTTCGAGCTGTTCGCCGCGTGAGAATGATTCACAGGTGAAACGACGGGCGCGCTCGCCGGTTGAGCGGGCGAAGGAGACCGACATGGCGCTGGCACAGATTTACGCGGACCTGAAACGGGACCACGACAAGCAACGGGACATGCTGCGACAGCTTGCCGAGATGCAGGGCGCGAGCGACGAACGCAAGACGCTGTTCGAGGCGTTCCGGCTGGAGATCCAGAGCCACGCCGCCGCCGAGGAGGAATCGCTCTATGCGACGATGCTGCGCGATCCCGCGCTGCGCGACGACGCGCGTCATTCGGTGAGCGAGCACAAGGAGGTCGACGACCTGCTCGGCGAGATGGCGGACGTCGAATTCGGATCGGACGCCTGGAGCGAATCCTTCTTCCACATGCGCCGCCGCTACGAGCATCACATCACCGAGGAGGAGGAGGAGATGTTCCCCGCCGCCGCGGAGGAACTCGATAGCGCCACGGAAAGCGAGCTCGCCTTGATCTACGAGGAGCGCAAGCCCGAGGAACTGGCGCTGGCGAAGGCCAATCCGCCGGGTGGCGACGAGCGCGACTAGATGACCGTGCGGCGGCACCGATGCGCGTAGCGACGCTTCCCGCGGCGGACGATTTCGACGCGTGGCGCGACGCCGCGCGCGCGCTCGCCGCCGAACAGGTGCCTCCGGAGGACGTGGTCTGGCAGGTCGGCGACACCCCCGTCGACCTGTTCGCCGCGGCGCCGGACATGCCGCCGCCGGCGCCGTCCGCCGGCGCGCTGTCGGTGCCGCGCGCGTTCATCGATCTCGCGCGCAGCGTCGCGATGGCGGCGGAGCCGGAGCGGTTCGCGCTGCTCTACACCGCGCTCTGCCGCCTGCGCACCGAACCCAGGCTGATGGAGGATCAGGCCGATCCGCTGATCCGCCGGCTGGAGGTGATCGCCAAGACCGTGCGCCGCGACATCCACAAGATGCGCGCCTTCCTGCGCTTCCGCGAGGTGCAGGACGACGACGGCGTCGCCCGCTTCGTCGCCTGGTTCGAACCCGAACACCATATCGTGCGCGCCAATGCCGCCTTCTTCGTCAATCGCTTCGCGTCGATGCGCTGGTCGATCCTGACGCCGGAGGTATCGCTGCACTGGGATGGCAAGGCGCTGTCGGAGGGGCCCGGCGCCAGCAACGCGGACGCGCCCGACGGCGACCCGACCGAAGAGGTGTGGAAGACCTATTACGCCAGCATCTTCAACCCCGCGCGCGTCAAGATCGGCGCGATGCTGAAGGAAATGCCGCGCAAATACTGGAAGAACATGCCCGAAACCGCGCTGGTCGGGCAATTGATCGCGGGCGCGCAGGCACGGGAAAGCGGGATGATCGAGACGGCGCGGACGAGCATGGGGGGCAACGCCGAGGCTGCGTGGACGGCGCTGCGCGACGAGGCGGCGTCCTGCACGCGGTGCCCGCTGTACAGGCCGGCGACGCAGACGGTGTTCGGCGAAGGGCCGGTCGATGCGGCGATGATGTTCGTCGGCGAACAGCCCGGCGATCAGGAGGATCTTGCCGGCAAGCCCTTCGTCGGGCCGGCGGGGCAGGTGTTCGATCGCGCGATCGCCGCCGCCGATATCGATCGCACGCGCGTCTACGTCACCAACGCCGTCAAGCATTTCAAGTTCGAGCCGCGCGGCAAGCGCCGCATCCATGCAAAGCCGGATACCGGCGAGATCGACGCCTGCCGCTGGTGGATCGATCAGGAGCGCATGCTGGTCCGCCCCCAGGTGACGGTGGCGCTGGGGGCGACCGCGGCGCGATCGCTGCTGGGGCGTACGGTCACGATCGGGCGCGAGCGGGGCCGGCCGATCCGCCTGCCCGACGGTGGCGAGGCATGGATCACCGTCCACCCGAGCTACCTTCTGCGCCTGCCGGACGAGGCGCAGAAGCGGGACGAATTCGCGCGCTTCGTCGAGGACCTGAGGCTGGCGAAGGCGGCGCTGGCGTAGCCCGCTCCCCGCCGGCCGCGCCGGGTCACATCGCCAGCGCGTCCTCGCCCATCCGCTCGCCCGTTTCCAGCGCATCGATCGCCGCGATGTCGTCCGCGTCCAGCGTCAGGTCGAGCGCGGCGAAATTGTCGCTCATGTGCTCAGGGTCCGCGGCCTTCGGGATCACCGAGAAACCGTGCGCCAGATGCCAGGCGATCACCACCTGTGCCGCCGACCGGCCGTGCCGGTCCGCCACGCGAACGATGGCGGGATCGCGCAACAGGTCGCCGCCCTGACCCAGCGGGCTCCACGACTGCGTCACGATGCCGTGCCTTTCGTGATAGGCGCGTTCGTCGCGGCGCTGGTGGCGCGGATGCAGCTCGATCTGGTTGACCACCGGCACCACCCCCGTCGCGTCGACGATCGCGTCGAGATGCTGCGGCAGGAAGTTAGACACGCCGATCGATCGCGCCTTGCCGGCGGCACGCAGGTCGACCAGCGCCTTCCACGCGTCGACATACTGGCCCTGCCCCGGCGCGGGCCAGTGGATCAGGTACAGGTCCACGGCGTCGAGCCCGAGCAGCGCGAGACTTTCGTCGAGCGCCGCGGCGGGATCGCCCTGGCGATCGTTCCACAGCTTCGTCGTGACGAAGGCATCGGTCGCCTGCACGCCCTCGCCGACGCCGCGCTCGTTGCGATAGATCGCGGCGGTGTCGATCAGGCGATAGCCGGTGTCGAGCGCGCGGCGCACGACCGCGGGTGCCTGCGCATCGGGAAGCTTCCACGTGCCCAGCCCCAGTTGCGGGATGGTGCGGCCGTCGTTGAGCGTAAGGTCTGTCATGCCGCTCCAAGCGCGCAGGCGCCGTGCGGGTTCCCCCTTCCCTTCCTTGCGGCGATCCGCCAAGTCCCGGCGCCATGTTCGAAAAGATCCTGGGCGTCCTCGCCACCTTCACCATCTGGGTGATCTCCAGCGGCGGCTATGTCGGCATCGCGATCCTGATGGCGATCGAGAGCGCGTGCATCCCGCTGCCGTCGGAGATCATCATGCCGTTCGCGGGCTATCTGGTATCGACCGGGCGCTTCGACCTGTACCTCGCCGCGACCGCGGGCGCGATCGGATGCAACCTGGGATCGATCGTCGCCTATGAGATCGGCAAGCGCGGCGGGCGACCGGTGGCGGAACGCTGGGGCCGCTACCTGCTGATCGGGCCGGGCGAGCTCGACGCCGCCGACCGCTTCTTCGCGCGCTGGGGCAGCCTCGCCGTCCTGATCGGGCGGCTGCTGCCGGTGATCCGCAGCTTCATCGCCTTCCCGGCCGGGGTCGCCCGGATGCGGCTGGTGCCGTTCCACGTCTACACCTTCCTCGGCAGCTGGCCGTGGTGCTTCGGCCTCGCCTGGGTCGGCATGAAGCTCGGCGACACGTGGGACAGCGACCCCCGCGTGAAGGCCGCGTTCCACCGCGCCGACCTGCTGATCGGCATCGTCCTCGTCGCGCTCGTCGCCTTCTACATCTGGCACCGCGTCCGCGGCCTGAAGCGCCCCCCTCAGCCGTAAGGCGTCAGCCCCGCCGGACCGCCCGCGCCAGCCACGCCATCGCCGGCAGGGCCAGCGCCATCCACCAGGCGAAGCCGGCCCAGGCGCTCCAGCCGAACCATTCGCTGGGGACCGTGCGCAGGAAGCCGTGCGCGAAATTGCCGGCGATCACCCACTGCCACACCGGAAAGGCGGTGACCGGGGGCGCGAAGATGTCGGCCGCCGCGATCGCGGCGTTGATCGCGATCGACAGCATCAATACCGCCGCCATCACCCACCGTTCGCCGCGGCCGGGGGAGCGCATCCATTCCGCGGCGAGGCCCAGCGCCATTGGCGCGACCGCGGGGATGGCGAAGCGGGGCCCGGTCGTGTTGCCGCCGTCCCAATAGACATAGGCGGCGTTGACCAGCAGCACGATCAGCGCCGCGACCGCCGCCGCCAGCGCGATGTCGCGGGTCTTGCGGCGCCGCGCCCAGTACCAGAGGCCGAGCGGCGCCAGCGCGAGCACCGGCGCGACCCAGATCAGCCCCAGCCGGAAGCTGAACAGGATCGACTGGAGCACGCGCAGCCGCGGCACGCCGAGCCCGAACAGCCCCTGGTGCATGCCCTCCCACCCGACGACGCCCGAATAGCCGACGCGGAACGGCGTTCCGAACGCGATCACGTTGTAGATCCCGAGCGGCAGCAGCGCGACGCATCCGGCGACGCAGGCCGCCGCGATCAGCCGCCAGCGGTCCGGCCGGGGCCACGCGCGCCAGACCGCCCAGATCGCGATTGCCGCGCCGGCCAGCACCGCCTGATATTCGACGACGACCGCCCAGCCGAGGCTCGCGCCGGCGAGCAGCGCATGGCCGGTTCCCCCGGCCGGGTCGCGCGTGCCCCGCCACACCGCCCACAGCGCGACGGCGTAGCAATCCGCGACGACGGCATGGCCGAGCAGCGTCGTCGACCAGCCCCAGACCGGCGTGCCCAGCGCATAGCCGAGCGCGGCGAACAGGCCCGCGGCGGCGCTGCCGCTGATTCCCTGCGCCATGTCGAACAGCAGCACCGCGGCGAGCGCGGTCAACAGCGCGGGCCCGGTCGCCACCGCGAGCCGCGTCCGCAGCCGCAGGTAGCGTTCGAACGCCGGTCCGGCGGGCGCGGCGCCGAACGTGGCGGCGCGCTCCCCCGTCGACGCATCGGCGATCCGCACCGCGGGCAGCGCCATCAGCGTCATGCCCGGCGCCTTGTCGAGGAAGACGTGGCCGTCGAACATCGCCTTGTCGATCGTCAGCGGCGCGAATTCGTCGATCGTCGCGTCGCCGTCCTCGACGAGGCTGATCGCCGCGAACAGACGCGTCGCGGTATTGGCGTTGAGCTCCCACGATCCGAACCAGACGCAGCTGAACCAGACCAGCGCGAACAGCACGATACGCACGCGGCGCATCGGGTTCAGCCGAACAGCCAGCGGCCGAGCAGCCGGTCGAAGGGAAAGGTGAACGCGCCGGCGACGAGCAGCGCGCCGGTCACCAGCCCGCGGACGTGGCGGCGATGGCGCGCGACCCGGTGCGTGCGGGCGCTATGCCAGAGCAGCGGCGCCTGGATCAGCACCCAGGCGGACAGGATGTGGATGACGCTGAACCCGCCGGGGTTGCCCAGGTGGATGCCGAACGACAGCGCCGCGGTGAGCAGCATCGCCGCGGCCCAGATGCGGCCGAGCCACCGGTGGCGGCGACCGCCGCGGCGGCCGAGCAGGAGAACGGGGGTCAGCGCGAGCGCCACGAGGATGGTGGCGATGTGGGCCCAGACGATGCCGGGTACCGTGCCCCATTGCGCATGCCCCCGCACCAGCGCGGCGAACACCGCGGCCAGCAGCACGACCGCCCCGGCCGCGAGCACCCGCTCGAACGTGTCGGGCGCCTGCGGGCTCGCCCGAACGGCGCCGGTATCGATGATCGTCGCCACGCCGTGTCCCCCCGGTTACCCGTAAGGACAGGGTATCGCCTGCGACGCGAGAGGCAAGGGCGTCGAACCGCGCCCGCGGCCGGCGCCGGCTCAGGGGACGCGTGCTTCCTCGATCTTGCGGGCCTGGTTTTCCTTGCGCGCGGCGCGGGCGTTCTGGAGGAAGCAACCGGTCTGGCCGCTCGCACCCACGGTCGAGCAACTGCCGGTACTGTTGGCGCCGACGCCCGCGTCGAGCGTGCCCTGCGCACGCGCCGCCCAGCTCTCGTTCTGCGGCGTCACCTGGAATTCGCGCAGCTCCTTGGGAACGCGAAATTGTTCGCGCGCGCTGCGGCGTTCGCAAATGACGATCTCGGCACCGTCGGTGTTGGTCGGGCAGCGTTCGTTGCCATAGAGGACGAGCACGCCGTTGACCGGCGCGCGGCGGGCGACCTCGCCGGGAGCGGCGATGACGACCGGCTTGGCCGCGCCGGGCAGCGCCGGCTGAGCCGTGGCCGATGCCTGCGGCGTCGCGGCCCGCGCGGTCGTGGTCTGGACCGTGGTGGTCTGGGCCCCCGTGGTCTGGGCCAGCGCGGGTCCCGCCGTCAGCAACAGCCCGGTAGCGATGAGTGCGCGCATCGGCATTCCTCTCTCAAATCCTCTTCGCGGCGGCGATCGCGACCTTGCAGCCGAACCGGATCAGGCCGCTCAGCATCGGATAGCCGACCGCATTCTCCGCGCCGTTGGCCAGCGCATGGTCGCGGTGCTCCAGCTCTTCCGCCTGGAAATCGGCGATGGCGTCCGACAATTGCGGGTCGCTGTCGCCCAGCGCATCGCGCTGTTCCTGGTAATGCATGTCGATCTCGGTCTCCACCGCCGCCGTGCAGGCCATCGCGGCATTGGGGCCGATCGCCGCGGTGATCGCGCCTAGCGCGAAGCCCGCCTTGTCCCAGAAGGGCTGGAACAGCGTCGGCCGCACGCCGCGTTCGACGATCAGCGCATCGAAGAAGGCGCGATGGCGTTCCTCCTGCGCCGCCATGTGATGGATCGCCCGGCTCGCCGGATGTCGGTCGCCGAACACGGCGAGCTGGCCAGCGTAAATCCGCGTCGCGCCATATTCGCCCGCCTGGTCGACGCGGATCATCGCCGGGACGGGTTCGCGCCGGTCGCCGGGGCGCCAGCGGGGTGCAGCCTGCGGGGTCATCGCGCTCTCCTCATCAGCCACAAGATGGTGATCGCGCCGCCCAATGACAGGATCGCGTTGAACCCCGCGAGCGAAATTCCCGCGAAGGTCCATTGCGCGACGTCGCAGCGCACCACCGGCGCCTTCATCAGCGCATCGAGGCGCGCCTCCGGCCCCAGCCCGCGCAGGTCGACCGTCTGGGTGCAGGCGGTGAAGCCGTTCCACCAATGGTATTCGACCCCCGCATGCGCGACGCCGATCGCGCCGGACACGGCGATCAGCAGCGCCGCGACGATCACCAGCATCTTTTGGACGCTGCGCTGCGGGACGACGAAGGCGAGCGCCGCGATGCCCAGCGCCGCATAATGCGGCCAGCGCTGCCAATGGCACATTTCGCACGGATACAGGTGGCCGATCAGCTGCGATCCCCAGGCGCCGGCGAGCAGCGCGGCGGGGAGCAGCAACGCGATCAGCCGCGCGCGCCGCTGCGGCGGGGTCAGCGGACGGCTCACTTGGGCTTCGTCGCCGACGGCACCGGCCGGGTCGCGGCGGCGACCTGTACCGGCCCGCCCAATCGCGCGACGGTCTTCAGCGCATAATAGAGCTGGAAGTCGTCGATGCCCTGTTTCTTCAGCTGCTCCGCGGTCATCGCGAAGCGGGGATCGTCCTTGACGTCCTCCTCGAGCACCTTGTTGTCGGCCTTCACCTCGTTGATGAGGTGGCGGCGCAGGTCGGCCTCGCGGAACACCGGGCGCGTCTTGAAGTCGGGATCGCTGATCTGCGGCACGCGGATGTCGGGTTCGATCCCGCCTTCCTGCACGCTGCGCCCCGACGGCGTGTAATAGCGCGCCGTGGTCAGGCGCAGCGCGGTCTGCGGGCCGAGCTGGAGCAGGGTCTGTACTGATCCCTTGCCGAAGCTGCGTTCGCCCATCACCAGCGCGCGGTGATGGTCCTGCAATGCGCCGGCGACGATCTCGGATGCAGACGCGGTGCCGGGGTTGGTCAGAACGACCACCGGCAGGCCGTGCGCGTCGTCGCCGGACTTGGCGAAATAGCGTTCGATGTCGCTCTTTTCGCGGCCGCGCTGCGACACGATCTCGCCATGGTCGAGGAACGCGTCGCTGACCGCGATCGCCTGCGTCAACAGGCCACCGCCGTTGTCGCGCAGGTCGACGACATAGCCGAGCGGGCGGTGCCCCAGGCTCTTGTCGATCGCCATGATCGCGGCGCGCGTGTCCGCGCCCGTGCTTTCGGAGAAGGTGTTGATGTTGATATAGCCGACCTGGCCGCGCACCTCCCACTTCACCGGCTTCTGGACGATGATTTCGCGGTTCATCGTCACCTCGACCGGCTTGTCCTGGCCGGGGCGCACCAATGTCAGGCTGATCTTGGTGCCCGGCTTGCCGCGCATCAGCCCGATCGCCTCGTCCAGCGTCTCGCCATAGATCAGCTTGCCGTCGATGTGCGTGATATAGTCGCCCGACTTGACGCCGGCGCGCCAGGCGGGCGTATCCTCCTGCGGCGCCACCACCTTGACCGCGCCGTCCTCCATCTGGACGGTCAGGCCGAGGCCGCCGTAATTGCCCTCGGTCTGGATGCGCAGATTGTCGTAGTCGAGCGCGTCGACATAGCTGGAATGCGGATCGAGGCTCGCCAGCATGCCCGCGATCGCGCCCTTGATGAGCTTCTGGTCGTCGACCTTATCGACGTAATCCGCCTTGATCCGGTTGAACACGTCGAGGAACTGGTCGAATTCGCGATAGGTGTCGGTATCCACCGCCGCCATCGCCTCCGTCGCGAGCGGGATCAGGGACAGCGAGCCGAGGATTGCGGTCGCGGTAAGCAGCGGACGGGCCATCGAACATCCTGAAGGCGGGAAAACCCGGTACGTTTAGCTCTATTCTCGGGGAACAGCAAAGCGCACCGACGCTGAACGCGCGCTGACGCACGCGTCCGCCGGTTCAGCCGAGCAGCGCGGCGATGTCCATCGGCCGGCCGCGACGACGCAGTTCGACCGTGACGCGCGGATCGTCGCCCGTCCCCGCCCGGCCGATCGGCGTCCCGGCGGCGATCCGCTGCCCCGCCGCGACGTCGGCGGTCGCAAGGCCGGTGACGAGGCTGGTCCAGCCGTCGCCGTGATCGAGGATGACGATCGTGCCGAAGCCGCGGAACACGCGCGCGTAGCGCACCCGGCCCGCGGCGGGGGCGACCACCGGCGCGTCCGCCGCGACCGCAAAGGTCAGCCCGCGCGACCGGATGCCCGCATCGGACAGTTCGTCGAGCCCGGTGACGAGGCGACCGCGCACCGGCAGGCGATAGGCGCCCCGCAGCGGCGGCGGCGGCATCGTCGCGCCGGGCGCCAGCGGCCGCGGCGACGGGCCCGGGAGGCGGCCGAGATCGGCGGCGGTCGCCTGCGCGATATCGCGCTCGTCGAGCGAATCGACGAGATCGCGGGCACGTTCGCCGAGCGCCAGCGCGCGGTCCGATTCGCTCATCGCGCCGCGCCCCAGTGCCTGCGCGCGGCGGCGGTGCGTCGCCTCCAGGCGGGCGAGCGCGGTGCGGTCCGCCTCCAGCCGCGCCCGCCCGTCGCGCAGTGCCGCGGCGGCGAGCCGCGCATCGGCCTGGAGCGTGCGGCTGCGCGCGATCGCGTCGCGCACCGCCTGCGTCCGCGCATGGACGACCGGCAGCGTGCCGCCGAGGACCGCACGGACGTGGACGAGGTCGTCCACCGAACCGGGTTGCGCGATCGCCACGATCGTCGGGCGGCGGGCGAGCGCGGTCAGCGCAGCCAGCAGCCGTGCGACCGGCGCCTGCGCCCGGCCCAGCGTCGCCCGCTGGTCGGCGAGCAGCCGCGCGACGATCGCCTGGCGCGCCTGCGCCGCGGCAAGATTGGCCTCGGCCGCCGTCACCCGCGCCGCGAGCGCGGCTTCCTCCGCGCGCGCCTTGTCCGCGGCATCGCGTTCGGCCGCGGCGCGGCGCGCGAGATCGGCGGCACGTCGGCCGGCGAGCGCGGCGGCGCGCTTGGCACTGACGAGGCGCTGGCGCTGATCGGGGAGCGTCTGCCCCTGTGCGGGGGGGAGCGTCAGGGCGAGCGCCGCGACGACCAGCAGGGCCGTCCGTCGTTCCCGTCGGCGGGGCGCTGCGGCGAAAGGCGGGGACGCGATTGCGGTCATCTCACCCTTCCCGATGATAGGGATGGCCCGCGAGGATCGCCGTCGCGCGGAACAGCTGCTCGGCCAGCATCGCGCGCGCCAGCATGTGCGGCCAGGTCGCGCGACCGAACGACAGCAGCAGGTCCGCCTCCGCCCGCTCGGCGTCGCCGAAGCCGTCCGCGGCCCCGATCAGGAACCGCACCTCGCGCGTGCCGGTGTCGCGCCAGCGTTCCAGCCGGCGCGCGAAGTCGACCGATCCCAGCACCTCGCCCTTTTCATCGAGCATCACGCGGATCGTCTGCCCGTCGAGCGCTGGCGGCTTGCCGCCGGTATCGGGCAGTTCGGTGACGCGCGTCGGCCAGCCGATCCGCTTCAGATAGCGGTCGACGAGTTCGCCCTCGGGCGAACGCCCGATCCGCCCGCGCGCGACGATGTGGAGGAGGATGTCAGGCCTCGGTAGCGGGCGGCAGCGGCTTCAGCGACGACGACACGGTATCGCCGAACTGCCACATCCGTTCCAGGTTGTAGAAGGTGCGGACCTCGGGCCGGAACAGGTGGACGATGACGTCGTTCGCGTCGATCAGCACCCAGTCGGCGGTCTGCAGGCCCTCGATCCGGACGCTGCGGCCGAATTCCGCCTTGATCTTCTCGGCCAGCTTGTGCGCCATCGACGCGACCTGACGCGTCGACCGTCCGCTTGCGATCACCATGTGATCGGCGATCGACGATTTGCCGGCGAGCGGGATCGTGATGACCTCCTCGGCCTGGTCGTCGTCGAGCGACGCCATGATGAGCCGATGCAAAGCCTCGACTTCGGCCGGGTCGGCCGGTCGCACGGCTTGTGGGTTACTCGCCAAGGTCACTCCTGGGTTGCTGGAACGGCGACGTGCCGGTGCCAGTCGGGATCGGCCGCTCGGGCCGCGGTCGCGGAGGTCGGGTCGGGGCGGAAGCGCAACAGCACGAGTGCCGGCAAACTCCACGTCGTCCAATGCTTCGCATGGCTTGCGGGCCGTTGGAAGCGTCGCAGCCAACCCATCGCGACACTCGCGCGGGCCTGTCGCTCATACCCCGGACGCGCGATCACCGCAATCGGCATCGTGCGCGCGATATCGCGCCACCCGCGCCAGCGGTGGAACTGCGCCAGATTGTCCGCCCCCATCAGCCAGACGAACTGCCGACGCGGGTATCGGCGGCGCAGCGCGCGCAGCGTGTCGAACGTGTAGCGGGTGTGCATCCGCGCCTCGATCGCGGTCGCGCGGATCGGCGCCCGCCGCGCCATCGCCCGCGCCGAGGCGAGCCGCGCGGCCAGCGGCGCCATGTCGCGCGCGCCGCTTTTCAGCGGATTGCCCGGCGACACCAGCCACCACGCCTCGTCCAGGTCGAGCGCGCGGATCGCCGCCAGCGTGATCCCGCGATGCCCGCGATGCGCCGGATTGAACGAACCGCCGAGCAGGCCGGTGGGGGTCATGAATCGAGTTGCCAGTTTTCGCGCTCGTGATGGATACGAACGATTTCCGCGACCGGATCGGCGATCCTGTACCGGATCAGATACGGCGTGCCGTAGACGCGAAGGATGCGATGGTCGCGCTCGATCGGGCGACCGGCGCGCGGAAAATTTTCGAGGATCCGGACACGGTGGCGGATCGTCACCAGCGTCCGGACCGCGAAGTCCGGCGTGGCCTCCCGCGTCAGCCAGTCGTCGATACCACGCAGATCGTCCAGCGCCGGCGGCGACCAGATTATCCGCATCGTGCCCGATGCTTGGCGATCATCCCGTCGAGTTCCGCCATCACCTGGTCATGTGCGATACCCTCGCCCCGATCCAGCGCGTCCACGCCGGCCTGGATGAACGCGTCGAAGTCGTCGTCACTCTCCGCCGCACGCCGGATCGCCTCCGCCGCGAATGCCTGGCTGCTCATCCCGCGCCGCCGAGCGACCCGATCGACGATCGCCATCGTTTCGGCATCGAGTTCGGTATGAATGGGATACAGGCTCGCCATGAGCGGAGTATAGGCGCAAGCGGACCGCTTCTCAACTCAACCGCGCACCTGCCCCGTCCCGCGACCGACCCATTTGTAGGTCGTCAGCCCCTCCAGCGCGACCGGCCCGCGGGCGTGCAGGCGGCCGGTCGCGATCCCGATCTCCGCCCCCAGCCCGAATTCGCCGCCGTCGGCGAACTGGGTCGAGGCGTTCCACAGCACGATCGCCGAATCGACCCCCGCGAGGAACCGTTCCGCCACCGCCGCGTCATCGGCGACGATCGCATCGGTGTGGTGCGAGCCGTGCCGCGCGATATGCGCCATCGCGCCGTCGACGCCGTCGACCAGCGCGACCGAGGCGATCGCGTCGAGATATTCGGTGTCCCAGTCCGCCGCGGTCGCGGGCACGACGATCGGACCGATCGACGCCTCCGCCGGATCGCCGCGCACCTCGCACCCCGCGTCGCGCAAGGCCGTGACCAGATCGGCCGGCGCGGCGAAATCGCGGTCGATCAGCAGCGTCTCCATCGCGCCACAGATGCCGGTACGGCGCATCTTGGCATCGATCACGATCGCCCGCGCCATGCCCGCATCGGCGGAGGCGTCGACATAGACGTGGTTGATCCCGTCGAGATGCGCGAGCACCGGTACCCGCGCCTCCGCCTGTACCCGCGCGACGAGGCTCTTGCCGCCGCGTGGCACGATCAGGTCGATGGCGCCGCCCGCGCTGCCGTCCGCCACCAGCATGGCACCGACCGCGGCACGGTCGGTCGTCGGCACCAGCTGCACCGCGTCCGCGGGCAGCCCCGCCGCCGTGAAGCCCGCGACCAGCGCGGTGTGGATCGCGCGGTTGCTGTGCACCGCCTCCGACCCGCCGCGCAGGATCGCGGCATTGCCCGCCATCACGCACAAAGCCGCCGCGTCGGCGGTGACGTTGGGGCGCGATTCATAGATGATGCCGATCACGCCGATCGGCACCCGTACGCGGGCCAGCCGCAGGCCGTTCGGCCGTTCGCTCCGGTCGATCGTCCGCCCGACCGGATCGGCGAGCGCGGCCACCGCATCGACCCCGGCCGCCATCGCGGCGACGCGGGCCCCGTCGAGCCGCAGCCGGTCGAGCATCGCCGCCGCCAGCCCGCACCCCGCCCCGGCCGTCATGTCGCGCGCGTTCGCCGCGAGGATCGCGGACTCGGCCGCCCGCAGCGCCGCGGCCCCGGCGTGGAGCCCGGCGGCCTTGGTCGCGGTCGGCAACGCGGCGAGCGTGCGCGCCGCGATCCGGGCGCGGCGGGCCATGTCGGCGATCAAATGTGTCGGATTCTCAGCATCGGCCATGCCGAAGGTTAGCACGACGAGCCCCCTCGCGCCACGATCCCGGGCTTGCTAGGCATGGTGCCATGTCGGGGGATATCACAGCAGCAGCGGACTTCATCACGGGGGCGCTCGCCGCCCGCACGGTGGAGCCGCATGCGGGGGAAGGCGGCGGGCATGCGCACGGCGGCCTGTGCCTCAATTGCGGGACGCGGCTGATCGGCGCGCATTGCCACGCGTGCGGCCAGGGTGCGCACGTCCACCGCTCGGTCGGCGCGATCGGGCATGAGATCGCGCACGGCGTATTCCATTTCGAGGGCAAGATCTGGCGGACGCTGCCGATGTTGGTATGGCGACCGGGCGACCTGACCCGGCGCTATGTCGCGGGGGAGCGCGCCCGCTTCGTCTCGCCGCTGGCGCTGTTCCTGTTCACCGTCTTCCTCATGTTCGCGACCATCAGCGCGCTGGGCGGCGACATCGCCGAGGCATTTTCGCCCGAGCGGATGAGCAGCAAGATCGTCGGCTTCGCGCGCGGCGCGGACCAGGCGCAGAAAGCGCTCGACGTCGCCGTCGCGCATCGCGCCGACTTGGCCGCGCGCGGCAAGCCGACGCAGGAGGCCGACCGCGACATCGCCGACCTGCGCACCGCGGTCGAGGCCCTGAAGCGGACGCAGGCCGGCGACACGAGCGGCGACGAATTCAAGCTGACCGACGCGAAGACCGGATGGCCCGCGCTCGATCACGGCATCGAGAAAGCGAACAAGAACCCCGGGCTGGCGCTCTACAAGCTGCAATCGAGCGCGTATAAGTACAGCTGGCTGCTGATCCCGATCTCGACCCCGTTCGTGGCGCTGCTGTTCCTGTGGCGGCGCCGGTTCGGCCTGTACGACCATGCGATCTTCGTGACCTACAGCCTCGCCTTCATGATGCTGATGGTCATCGCGCTCAGCCTGCTCGGCGTGGCCGGGATCGGCAGCGGCTGGATCGTGCTCGCGGTGTTCCTGCTGCCGCCGGTGCACATGTTCCGGCAGTTGCGCGGCGCCTATTCGCTGCGCAAACGCTCCGCGCTGTGGCGGACCGTGGCGTTGCTGGTGTTCGCCTGGGCGGCGCTGCTCGCGTTCTTCATCCTGCTGACGGTCCACGGCCTGACCGACTGACCCGGGCGATCAGCCGCACGGATAGGTGCGCGCCAGGACGCGGGCGTACCCCTCCTTCAGCGGCAGCCGCTTTTCCGCAGCGGACAATGCGTCCAGCCCGCCCAGCATCTGGAGGATGCCGATCTTTTCCCCCTCGGGCATGCAGGCGATCGGCGGCTTGCCGGCGGCGGATCGCGCCGCGCCCTCGGCACGCAACTGGCGCGTCGCCGCATCGGCTTCGGCCTTCAGCACCTGATAATCGGGATTGGTCAGCGCGGTGAAGGGATTGGCGCGCAACGGCGCCGCCTTGGCGAGGAAGGTGCCCACCGTCATCGCGGCGGAGGCCGGCGCGGCGAGCCCGAACGACAGCGCGAGGGCGATCATCATGTTACGCGACATAACCACAAACTTTCGCTGGGAAAGCGCGCGCGATACGCGCGGGTGGCTGACGGCGCGATGAACCGGCGAAGGGGATAGCCCCGCGCTCGTTGCGCTCCCGCCCCGAAAGGACATGGGCGGCATCCCGAAGGAATGCCGCCCATGCAGGACGATCGACAGGCGCCGGCGGGGCGCTTCCCGCGGATCAGGCGCCGAGCGGAGTCGGCGCCCCGAACGGACCGCCCGGACGACGCGTCTTGGGGATCGAGGTGCCGGCGCGCGGCACGCTGCTCTTGGGACCGGAGGGATCGGCCCGACCGATTTCCTCGCCCGCGATCAGCTTCTTGATCTCGTCGCCCGACAGCGTCTCATAGTCGAGCAGCGCACCGGCGAGCAGGTGAAGCTGGTCGACATGGTCGGTCAGCAGCTGCTTGGCGCGCGACAGGCCGCCCTCGACGATCCGCTTGATCTCGTCGTCGATCAGCTGCGCAGTCGCATTCGACATGCGCACCGGCTGCGACGAGGAATAGCCGAGGAACGATTCGCCCTCGGGCTGGGCGTATTCGACCGGGCCGACCTTGTCCGACATGCCCCATTTGGTGACCATGTCGCGGGCGAGGCCGGTGGCGTACTGGATGTCGCCCGAGGCGCCCGAGGACACCTTGTCGTAGCCGAAGATGATCTCTTCGGCGACACGGCCGCCCATCGCCACGGCGAGGTTCGCGTACATCTTGTCACGGTGATAGCTGTACGAATCGCGCTCCGGCAGGCGCATCACCATGCCCAGCGCGCGGCCGCGCGGGATGATCGTCGCCTTGTGGATCGGATCGGACGCCTGTTCGTGCACCGAGACGATAGCATGGCCAGCCTCGTGATAGGCGGTCATCCTCTTCTCGTCCTCGGTCATGACCATGCTGCGACGCTCGGCGCCCATCATGACCTTGTCTTTGGCTTCCTCGAATTCGGCCATCGCGACCAGGCGCTTGCCCTTGCGCGCACCCATCAGCGCCGCCTCGTTGACGAGATTGGCGAGATCGGCGCCCGAGAAGCCGGGCGTACCGCGCGCGATGACGCGCGCATCCACGTCGGGCGCCAGCGGCACCTTCTTCATGTGCACTTCGAGGATCTTAATGCGGCCCTCGATATCCGGGCGCGGCACGACGACCTGGCGGTCGAAGCGGCCCGGACGCAGCAGCGCGGGGTCGAGCACGTCGGGACGATTGGTCGCGGCGACGATGATGATGCCCTCGTTCGCCTCGAACCCGTCCATCTCGACCAGCAGCTGGTTGAGCGTCTGCTCGCGCTCGTCGTTGCCGTTGCCGAGACCGGCGCCGCGATGACGGCCGACCGCGTCGATCTCGTCGATGAAGACGATGCACGGCGCGCTCTTCTTGGCCTGTTCGAACATGTCGCGGACGCGGCTGGCGCCGACGCCGACGAACATCTCGACGAAATCGGAGCCGGAGATGGTAAAGAACGGCACGCCCGCCTCACCCGCGATCGCGCGGGCGAGCAGCGTCTTGCCGGTGCCCGGCGACCCGACAAGCAATGCGCCCTTGGGGATCTTGCCGCCGAGGCGCGCAAACTTGGTCGGATCCTTCAGGAAGTCGACGATCTCGGTCAGTTCCGAGCGCGCCTCGTCGATGCCGGCGACGTCGTCGAAGGTAACCTTGCCTTCCTTCTGCGTCAGCATCCGCGCGCGGCTCTTGCCGAAGCCCATCGCCCCGCCGCCGGTGTTCTTCTGCATCTGTTTCAGCACGAAGAACGCGATGCCGAGGAACAGCAGGAACGGCAGCGACTGGTAGAGCAGCAGCATCCACATCGACGTGCCCTCGTCGGGCTTGGCCGCGATCGTCACGTTCTTTTCGCGCAGGTGCGGGACCAGCGTCGGATCCTGGATCGGATAGGTCCGGAACTTGTCGCCGCTCGAATAGGTGCCGGTGATCATGTCGCGGCTGATCGCGACATCCTTCACCGTGCCCTCGTCGACCTGGTCGAGGAACTTCGAATAGGCGACGGTGTTGCCGCCGGCCTGGGTGGTGCGACCGTCGAACATCGTCACGAACAGCGCGAGCGCGAGCAGGATGCCGACCCAGATGAGCAGGCTCTTCATCCAGGGGTTCCCCCCGCCGTTGCCGCCGTCATTCTGTGGCTGCTTATCGTTGTCGTTCATGGAAGACCTTTCGGCGGCCAAGATAAGCACACGCAGGTTAATGGCAATGGAACGAGACCGCCGATTCGGGCCGCCCGACGGCGAATCCGTGCGTTTTGGCGGCGCCGGACGGCGAAAGCGACGACAGCGACCATTCGGACGCCGCAGCGAATCGGACTTGCGCGCGAATCGCGGGTGCGCGAATCAGGTCGCGCGGCGCGCCGGAGCGGGGCGAAAGCGCCATTCGTCCCCCTGCGGCGTGACCAGTACGCCCGCCTGGGTCGCGCGCCGGCCGGCCGCCAGCGCGTCGAGCAGCGCCTCGACATTCGCCGATTCGCTCCATTTGGGCGCGACGATCCCGGCTTCGGCGATGACGGTGCCGATCGCCCGGCGCGCGAGCCGGCGGGTCAATTCGCGCGGCAGGCCGTCGACCGCGATCCGCACGCCGCCGCCGCCCTGCGTCGCGCGACTCGCCCACAGCCAGGCGACGATCGCGCGGACGTCGCCGTCCGCCTCCGCCAGGGCCGCCGCGGACCGCGCGAGCTGCGGCGGTCCCAGCCATTCGTTGGCGTCGAGCAGCCGGCGGAACCGGGTGCGATCATGCGCGGGATCGTGGTTGGACGGATCGTCGACGAACGGCACCTCGGCACGGCGCACGATCGCGCGCAGTTCGGCGCGCCGCCATTCCAGCAGCGGGCGCAGCACGGTGGCGCCATCGATCGTCGCGCGCGGCCGCACCCCCGCCAGCCCGGCGATGCCCGATCCCCGCGCCGCGCGCATCAGGAAGGTTTCGGCCTGGTCGTCGACGTGATGCGCGGTCGCCAGCGCCTCCGCCCCGATCGCGGCGGCATGACCGGCGAGCAGGCGATAGCGCGCGTGCCGCGCCGCGGCCTGGATGCTGGCGCCGGCGATCGGTTCCGCGGGCACCAGGGTCGCATGCGCCACGCCGATCGCGGCGCAATGACCGGCGACCATCGCCGCCTCGTCCGCCGCCGCGGCGCGCAGCCGGTGATCCACCGTCGCCACGCGCACCCGCGCGCCGAACGTCGCCGCGGCGAGCGTCAGCATCGCCATGCTGTCCGGCCCGCCGGACACGGCGAAGAGCACCGCGCCGCGGGGCTCGTGCCCCAGCGCGCGGATGAGGTCGTGATGGAACCGTTCGGCTTCTAGCGCGAACGGTTCACTTGCACTTGGCGGCGGTACGGCCCTTCTCGACATCGGCCTTCATCTGCGCGGAAACCTTGGTGCCGTAGACGTCGGTCAGCTCGCCATAGACCTTGCAGGCATCGGCGGGCTTGTTGAGCTTCATCAGCGACTGGGCGAGGTAATAGAGGCTGTCGGGGGCGCGTTCGCCGTCCGGCATCTTCTTGTAATTGTCGTAGAAGGCCATCGACGCCAGGCTGGGCTTGCCCTCGTCCAGATAGGCGCGGCCGAGCAGGTTCTGCGCATAGCTGGCGCGGCGATGCTTGGGATAGGCGGCGACCATCTTCTTCAGCTGCGCCTCGGCCTGGGGATATTGCTTCGCCGCCCACAGCCGGTAGCCGTAGAGATATTCGTCCTCCGGCGTGTCGCCGGTCGCCGGCTTCTCGACACCGGTCGCGGCGGCGGCGGACGTCGTCGCAGGCTCGACGTCGCGCACGACGGCGGGGTCGGCGGGCGGCGTCCGCGGCGTGCGACCGGGCCGCGTGGTCGCTCCGGCCGCCGCCACGTCCTCGCCGAGCGGGGTGGAGGCGGGCGTCGTCGCCAACGCGGGCGCGCTCGCCAGCCCGGCGAGCTTCGCATCGGTGCTGCGCCTGTAGGCGTCGAACGCCTCCTGGAGCTGGCGGACCTTGTAGCCGTTCTGTTCGATCTGGTCGGTCATCGACGCCATCTGCTGCTCGAGCGCGGTGACGCGGCCGGTCAGGTCGGCGACCGCGCTGGTCGCGGGCACGCCGCCCGCCGCCTGCGGCACGTCGGGACGCGTGATCTCGGGCTGGAGATACTGGCCCGCGCCGCCCGGGAACACCTTGCGCTGCACCGCGCGCATCTCGCTTTCGAGCTTGCCGACGCGGCCCTCGACCGCGCTTTGCGCGAATCCGGCGGTCGGCAGCAGCACCGCCGTCACTCCGATCAGGGCTGGGGCGGCGAGCGCCCGGACGAATGTACGCATAATCTTGGCACCCCCCGGCGCATGGTCGCTCACCAGCGCACCGTCATAGCTGCATCCACGGACCTGTCGCCAGCCTTAAGGCGCGGACGAATTGCCCGTCGCCGCCGGCTCCTGCGCCGACGGCGTCGCGCCGCCCGCACCCGGCGCCGCACCCGCCAGCCGCGCGGCGATCGCCTCGCCGCTGACGCGCACGTCCTTGATCGGGCGCGACCCGTCGCCCAGTGGCGGGATCGCCGACCCGTTGAGCGTCACCGCCAGCTTGTCCGGACGGCCGACGTTTATCATCGGGTTCTTCGCGCCCGCCGGCACGTCGAACCGCTCGCCCGGCTTCATCGTGCCGAGGTAGAGCGTCTTGTTGTCGGCATCGTAGACGCGCAGCCAGACCTCGTCGGTGGCGGCCAGCACCACCTGCCCGCCGGTCGGCGCCGCCGGGGTGGCGACGGGCGTCGGCGTCGGCGCGATCGGCTGGCTGACCACCGCATCGTTCGCCGCGACGGTGTCGGTGCGGCCGCGGAACACGTTGGTGCCGTAGAACAGGCCGACGAGGATCAGCACCGCCAGCGCGACGCCGACGCCGAACACCGCCACGCCGCGCGATGGCACGCGGGCGGGATCGGCGGTCTCGTAGGGCACGTATTCCGGCTGGCGCGGGCCGAGCCGGTTGAGGTCGCGCCGCACGTCCTGCGCCACCGCCACCTCGTCCGCGCCGACCGCGCGCGCATAGGCCTTGGAAAATCCCATGGCATAGGTCGGCGACGGCAGCGCGGTATAATCCCCCGCCTCCAGCGCCTCCAGATGCCGTTGCGGCACGCGGGTCCGCGCGGCGACTTCGGCCAGACTCAGCCCCCTGCTTTCCCGCGCATCGCGCAACCGGTCCCCCGGTCGGGCCGGCGGAACAGGGTTCGGGTTGGGATGGCCGGGATCGACCTCGTCCATTCGTGTCTCCAAGGGAGTGCTGCGGAGCGCGACATTCCCCGATGCCTTGCTGCAAGTCAACGCAAGCGGCACCCGGTTCGACGGCGGTTTAGGCCAGATCGACGCCGCTTTGCACCGCCCAGTCGGTCAGCGCGGCGCGCATGTCGCGCGGCGGCCGTGCGATCAGCCCGGCGACGAACGCGCGCAGCGCGGCATGATCCAGGCTGCGCACCATCGCCTTGATCGGACCGATCGCCGCGGGCGTGATCGACAGGCGGTCGATGCCCAGCCCGATCAACGCCATCGCCTCGACCGGTCGCCCGCCCATCTCGCCACAGACGCCCAGGTCGACGCCCGCCGCGCGGCACGGTGCGACGACGCGCGCCAGGAAGCGCAGGATCGACGGGCTCAGCCAGTCGTAGCGTTCGGCCAGCCGCGGGTTGGCGCGGTCGGCGGCGAACAGGAACTGGGTCAGGTCGTTGGTGCCGACCGACAGGAAGTCAATCTCCGGCAGCAGCAGGTCGAGTTGTTCGGCGAGCGCGGGCACCTCGAGCATCGCGCCGTAGCGGATGCCGGCGGGCGCGCGGCGGACCCGTGCCGCCAGCCAGGCGCGCTGCGCCTCGAACAGGGCCTTCGCCTCGTCGAACTCCCATGCCTCCGACACCATCGGGAACATGACGTTGAGCGTGCGCCCCGCCGCCGCCTCGATCAGCGCGCGCGCCTGCACCTTCATCAGGCCGTCGCGATCGAGCGCGAGGCGCAGCGCGCGCCACCCCATCGCCGGATTCTCCTCGTCCGCGTCGGCCTTGTTGAGATAGGGCAATGCCTTGTCCCCGCCGATGTCGACGGTGCGGAAGATCACCGGGCGATTGCCGGCCGCGTCCAGCACCTCCTTGTACAGACGCTGCTGGCGTTCGCGCTGCGGCAGCGTCGCGGACACGAGGAACTGGAATTCGGTGCGGAACAGGCCGATGCCGTCCGCGCCGGTGACGTCGAGCGCCGCGACGTCGTCGCGCAGCCCGGCGTTGACCATTAGCGTGATGCGATGGCCGTCCTGCGTCACCGGCGGCACGTCGCGCAGCGCGGCGAAGGCGGCCTTGCGCTTCTGGCGCAGCGCCAGCTTCGATTCGAACGCCTCCTCCATGCCCGACGAGGGGCGGACGAAGACGTTGCCCGCAACCGAATCGAGCAGCAGCAGATCGCCCTCCGCGATCAGCCGGCGCACGTCGCGGACCCGGCCGAGCACCGGCACCCCCATCGCGCGCGCGACGATGGTGACGTGCGCGGTCAGCGATCCTTCCTCCAGGATCACGCCCTTCAGCCGGCGCTTGTCGTATTCGAGCAGTTCGGCGGGGCCGAGGTTGCGCGCGATCAGGATCGTATCCTGGCGCAGCCCCATCTGCGCCGCGGTGCCCATCTGGCCCGAGACGATGCGCAACAGCCGGTTGGCGAGATCCTCCAGGTCGTGCATCCGGTCGGCGAGCAACGGGTCGTCGATCTGGCGCATGCGCTGGCGGGTGCGCTGCTGGACGCGCTCGATCGCCGCCTCCGCGGTCAGGCCGCTGTCGATCGCCTCGTTGATCCGCCGCGCCCAGCCCTCGTCATAGGCGAACATCTTGTAGGTCTGGAGCACCTCCTCGTGTTCCCCGCCGACGCCGAATTCCGCCTCGCGCGTCATCCGGTCGATCTGTTCGCGCATCTTGTCGAACGCGGCGTAGACGCGGTGCCGCTCGGCATCGACATCCTCGGCGACGGTATGCTCGACGACGATGCGCGGCTGATGGAAGACGGCGTGGCCCGATCCCATCCCCTCGACCAGCTTCTGGCCGAGCAGGCGCACCGCGGCGGTCGATTGCGGACGATCGCCGCCGGTCTGCGCGGTGTCGATCAGCCCGGCGTTGGCGATCAGTTCGGACAGGACCATCGCGACCGTCTGCAACGCCTCGATCTCGACGTCCTGGTATTTGCGCTGCTCGCTGTGCTGGACGGCGAGCACGCCGACCGCGCGTTCGCGGCGGATGATCGGCACGCCGGCGAAGCTGTGGTAGCGTTCCTCGCCCGTTTCCGGCTTGTAGGCGAAATCGGGATGGCTGGCGGCCTCGTCGAGGTTCAGCACCTCGACGTCCTCGGCGATCGTGCCGACCAGCCCCTCGCCCAGCGCCAGCTTGGTGACGTGCACCGCGGTCTGGTCGAGCCCGCGCGTCGCGAACAGTTCGAGCACGCCGTCGCGCAGCAGGTAGATCGAGCAGACCTCGCTATCCATCGCCTCCGCGATGATGCCGACGACGGCGTTGAGCTTGGCCTGCGCCGGGTTGCGGCCCGCCATCACGTCGTGAAGGCGGGTCAGGATTTCGCGGGCGGAGGCGACGGCCGAGCTGGGCATGCGACAGGGCTAACAGATGCGGCGCGAGGGTGCCACGCAACATTGTCTTGGGAGCGGCGCGAGGGGTCGCGCCCCGCCTACAGGTCGAACAGGCCGTCCTGCGATCCGGCGGGCGGGTTGAGGCCCAGGTGCTTCCAGCCGCCGGCGTTGAGCACGCGCCCGCGCGCCGTGCGCGCCACCAGCCCGAGCTGGATCAGGTACGGCTCGATCACCTCCTCGATCGTGTCGCGCGGTTCGGACAGGCCGGCCGCGAGCGTCTCGACCCCCACCGGACCGCCGCGATAGATATCCGCGATCATGTGCAGGTAGCGCCGGTCCATCGCGTCGAGCCCCAGCGAATCGACTTCCAGCCGGTTGAGCGCGCGGTCGGCGGCGATCCGGTCGACGGTCGGCGTGCCCGCGACGTTGGCGAAGTCGCGCACCCGGCGCAGCAGCCGCCCGGCGATGCGCGGCGTGCCCCGCGCGCGCCGGGCGATCTCGCTCGCGCCGTCGGGGGCGATGCCGAGGTCGAGCAGCCCGGCGGCGCGGGTCACCACGCGCGTCAGTTCCTCGACGGTGTAGAATTGCAGCCGCACCGGGATTCCGAAGCGGTCGCGCAGCGGCGTCGTCAGCAGGCCCTGCCGCGTCGTCGCGCCGACGAGGGTGAATTTGGGCAGGTCGATGCGGACCGAGCGCGCCGATGGCCCCTCGCCGATCATCAGGTCGAGCGCGCGGTCCTCCATCGCCGGGTACAGCACCTCCTCGACCGCGGGTTGCAGGCGATGGATCTCGTCGATGAACAGGACGTCGCCGTCCTCGAGGTTGGTGAGCAGCGCGGCGAGGTCGCCCGATTTGGCGATCACCGGGCCGGATGTCGCGCGGAAGCCGACGCCCATCTCGCGCGCGATGATCTGGGCCAGCGTCGTCTTGCCGAGCCCGGGCGGGCCGAAGAACAGGACGTGGTCGAGCGCGTCGCCGCGCCCGCGCGCCGCCTCGATGAACACGCGCAGATTCTCGCGCGCCGCCTGCTGGCCGACGAATTCATCGAGGCTGCGCGGACGCAGCGCCGCATCGACATCCTCGGGACGGCGGCTGGCGGTGAGGAGGCGATCGTCGGTCACGATACGTTCCGTAGCGCCCGCCGCCGCCCCGGGCAAACCGGAACGCCGCTATCCGCAGCCCAGCACGCGCGACAGGCTGGCGAGCGGCAGCGGCGTGCAGAAGCGGAAGCCGAACCGGTCCTCGCGCGTCCAGCATACCGAGCCGAAGGCGGCGGCGTTGAGTTCGGGCAGCAGCACGCTGCCCGCCTGTCCCGTATGAACCGCGATGTCGCTGCGCAGCTTCACCCCGCCGGGCGAGATGTCGAGGATGTCGACCGCGAGCCGCCTGTCGCCGATCCGCATCCCCGCACTGGCGTGCATCGCGAAGCGCGGCGTGCGCGAGACGTGCCCCTGATCGTCGCGCAGGCAGAAGACGGTGGCGAGATCCTGCGGCCGGTCGAACTCGACGCCGCCGCGAAAGCCCGCGACCCAGCGCACCGTCGCCGCGACCTCCGGCAGGCCGCGCACCTCGAACAGCATGCGCTCGCCCACCACCGGCGCGGTGGTGAAGCGCGCCATCAGGCCATGGCTCGATATGTCATGGACGAGACAGGCCGATTCACCATCGGCGTGGCGGATGCGCCCGACCAGCAGCACGGTCGCGTGCCGCTGGCCCGGTCGCCGCTGGTCGGCATGCTGCGGCACCGGATCGTGCGCGGGAATGATCGGACCATGGAACATCGCGTGGCTCTCCTGCTGCGGGATGGTGGCGGTTACGACCGGCCGTCGGTGGAGCGGATCATCCGCGACCGGAACCGGACGCGTTGCCACAGCGTGGCGTCGGCGACGCGCCATTCGCGGATCGCGGTCGCGACGTGCGCGTCGATCGCCGCATCCGCCTCCAGCCGGTCCATGGCGGCAAAGCGGCGGGCGGCGGCTTCCAGCCCGATGAGCAGCGGCGAGGCGGTGGCGATCACGGCAGGCATAAGGGGCATCCTCTATCTTCCGAACAGGGCGCGGGTGGCGCCGCCGAGCGAGTGCTGGTCGAACTTCAGGCGCATCGTCACGTACGGCCCCTGGCGGGTGTAGCGGTCCGCCTCGAAGTCGCGGTCGCGATAGCCGGCGATGTTGTAGCCGGCGCTGAGCCACACATTGGCCGCGGGCGAGACGCCGGCGGAGGGGCCGCCGCTCCACGACCAGACGTGGCGGTTCCATGCATGCTGGACCGACCCGGCAACGCCGATGTCGAACCGCGTGCCGACGTCCTGGCGCAGGTCGAACCCGACGACATCGATGAAACCGTCGTAGCGGTCGTCGGCGTAGCGGCCGGCGACGTATTTCGCGCCATAATAGACGGTGCCCTCGAACCCGTGGCCGAGCCCTTCGGGACCGCTGCGATAGTTGAGCGCCAGGTTGTTGACGACGCGCGACGTCACCTGGTCGCGGGCGCCATAGGCGGGAACGCCGAGCACGTTGCCGTCGCCAAAGCTGCCATCGGCGCTCTCGTGCCGGTATTCGAGCCGGTCGAGCAGCGACCAGCGGCTGTCGAGCGGACGCCAGGCGAGCGCCAAATCGGCGCTCGCCTGCGTCGCCATCGCGCCGGCGGCGTTGCGGATGCGGAACGCGCGCAGGCCCGACGCGATCGTCCGGCCCTCGCCGAGCGTCCGCAACAGGCTGGCGACGATCCCGAACCGGTCGTCGTTGCGGCCGTCGCGATATTCGATCCGGCCGGTCCACGACCAGCGGGCGGCGCGATAGGTCGCGCCCAGCGTCGCGGCGGTATAGTCGCCGTCGGCGGTGCCGCTGCCGACGGTTCCGATCGTGCCGCCCGATGCGACCGGCTGGAACGCGTTGATGACCGCGCCCGCGGGGATGCGCCCGCGCACCGTACTGGTCGCATCCAGCGTCGCATCGACCGTCCAGCGCCTGCCGAGCGGCAGCGACTGGGCGAGCCCGTATTGCGCATAGGTCCGCCCGCCGTTCTCGCCGCGCGCCGTCATGTCGGCGGCCTGCTGGTTGAGCGTGCTCATCAGCTTGGCGCCGGTCCAGGGCGCGACGTCGAACCCGACCTGCGCGGTGCGCGCGGTGTAGTCCTTGCCGCTGGCGATCTCGTAGCCGGTGAGCAGGCGCACGCCGTCCTTCACCTTCCATGCGGCGGTCAGCTGGTGGCGGACGGGGAAGTCGACCGAAGCCTTGTCGCCGCCGGGGGCGAACTGGGTCTGGCCGGCGAGCGTCAGCCGGCCGCCGAACAGCACCTGGCTGCCACCGAGCGTCAGCAGCCGCGAATCGCGGTCGCCGCCGTCGAGGCCGCGGTCGGCGGACACCTGGCCGCCGACGAAGACCGTACCGCTGGCACGGCGATATTCCAGCCGCGCCTCGCCCGCGGTCCGCGTCGCCGCGGTCGCCAGCATGTCCTGATACCAGGCGGTGGCGGTGACGCTCAGCCGGTCGGTGAGCGCGACCCGGCCGTCGAGCCCGATCTTGCGCGTCCCCGCCTCGACCAGATTCTGCTGCCCCACGCCGAAACCCGCATCCTGCTGGCGGACGTAGCCGAGCAGGTCGACGCCGCCGCCGTGATGCTCCGCCTCGGCCAGGAAGGCGACGTCGCGCCCCGGCCCCTGCCTGCCGCCGATCGCGACTTCGCCGCGCAGCTCGGTGGCGCTGCCGATCCGCGCCTTGACGTCGGCGCCGGCGACGGTCGCGTCGCCCGCGGTCTCGTCGCGGATCACGCTGGCGCCCAGCACGACGCGGCCGAGCGTCGCGGCGAGCCGTGCGCCCGCGGCGAGCCGTTCGGTGCGACCGCCCTCGACCTCGTAATCGGCGACGATGAAGATGGGATTGAGCGCCGGATCGCGGCTGAGCACCGGGTTGCGGAAGCGGACCGTGCCGAGCCGGACGTCGATGTCGTAATCGATGTGGCGGGTCAGCTGCGTCGACGACACGATCAGCTCGGACCGGAAGCGGTCGCGCACCTCGATGCGCAGCTTGTCGCTGTTGGGCACGATGCCGCGCGCGCGCAGCCGGTAGGGGCCGCTGAGGCCGTTGCCCTGGATCTCGTCGCGCGCGTACAGCGTGTCGGTCTTGGCCGCGAAACCCTGCGCCGCCAGCCTGCGCCCCTGATACGCCGCCTTCACGCCGGTCAGCGTGCGGCTGTAGCGGGTCAGCTGGGTGTCGGTGAAGCCCGTCTCGAAATCGCCGAACAGCGCGTAGAATTCGCGGCGCTCCAGCCGCAGGTAGAGCTTGCGCCGGGTCGCCGCGTCATAGCCCTGCGCGCTGCCGTCGCCGTATACGGTGTAATAGCGGTCGGGATCGATCGTACCCAGCAGCCCGCGCGTCGGATCATAGGCACGGTCGCTATCGTAGGCGATCGTCATCAGCCACGATCCCTTGATCCGGCCCTTGGCATAGAAAGCGAGCTGGCCGTCGGTGACGACCCCGCCGCGCTGCGCCCGGGGCAGCGCGCTGCCGTGCCGGCTGAGCAGGTCGTAGCCGATGCTGCCCGCGCCGAAGCCGACGATCGTCCAGTCCTTCTGCGCGGCATCGAGCCAGGCGCGGATCTCGCTGGTGCGGACCTGCCGGTCGTCGGCGAGCGAGACGACGGCGTGCACCGCGCCTGCCTGCGTCGTCGGCTGGAGCGCGATGAAGGCATAGCCGTCGTCGCCGACGACGCGCGCGGTGGTCGCGGCGCGCTCGCGGCCGGCGAGTTGGCGACCCTGCAGCAACGCCGCCTCGATCGCCGCCTGATAGGGCTGGTCGACGCGGAACGGCACCAGCGTGCCGGCGCGGACCGGACGGCCGTCGCGGTCGGTGACGCGCACCGCGATCAGCGGGCGGGTCAGGCCGTCGGCCTTCAGCCGGCTCTTGCCCGGATCGAACACCGCGCGGACCGGCACACCGGCGTAATGGACGACGCGCTCCAGCGTCTCGACGACGCGGCCATCGGCGGCGAGGATGCGGGCGGACAGGCGGTTGTCCCCCGGCACCAGCGGCAGCGCGCTCCAGCGCGACACCGCGACCGGGCCGTTCGCGTCGCTGCCGTCGAAGGCGAGCGGATCGGTGACGCGGCCGTTGACGCTCAGCGCGATGCGCTGGTCCGGGGCATGTTTGATCGCGACGCGCAGCACCGGCGCGCGGGGATTGTGATCGATGCCGGGGAACAGCCAGCCGGTGCCCGGTGCCTGGCCGTGCAGCCAGTCGCGATTGCCCGCCGCGGCGGCATCGTCGGGGATCGCGATCGGCAGCGTGTCGGTGTCGGCGGTGACCCTGCCGGTGGAGCGCAGCTGGAAATCGACGCGCTTCAGCACGCCGCCGCCCGCGCCTGCGTCGGTTTCGACGAAGCGCGAGATCGGGCTGCGCGCCTGGCGCGTGTCGACGTCGCAGGCGACGGGTTCGTAGCTCGCCGGGATGCTGCCCGTATCGAGCTGGACGACGTGGCGGCCCGGCCGGACCCCCTCGAAATGGTACAGGCCATCGCGATCGGTGACGACATAGGTGCCGTCCTCCAGCAGCAGGCGGATGCCGGCGATCCCCTTGCGCCGCGCGACCGGGTCGCCGCAATCGCCCTGCGTCACGCGCCCGATCACCGTCATCGCGTCGGTGAACAGCAACGGGCGCAATCGCACCGACGCTGCCGCCTGGTTGCTGGTGACGCGGGCGTCGCCGGCGATCTGCGCCCGGTTGAGCGCCTCGCCCGACGGCGCGCCCGGCGTCACGCTGACGACGTAGCGGATGTCGGCCGATCCGCGCGCGGCGAGCGCCGGGATGGCGAAGCTGAGGTTGCGGCCGTCGGCGGACACGGTCGGCTCGCCACCGCCGCGCGTCGAACCGCGTTCGTAGCGCAAACCGGCGGGCAGATAGTCGGACACGACCAGTCCGGTCGCGGGGATGGCGTCGCGGTTCGAGACCTGGAGCCGGTACTGGATGAAATCGCCCGGCGACGCCTCGCGCACCGACGCGGTCTTCGTGAGCAGCAGCGTGCCGTTGCCGGGGCGGTCGAGCGGCACGTCGACATAGACCGGGTCCTGGTCCGCCAGCGTCAGGAACCCGCCGTAGCTCGCATCGGCGATGATGAACGGATCGCCCGCGGGATCCTTCAGCGCCGACAGCGTGATGCGATCGACGACCGAGGGCGCCATATAATCGCCCGGCGGCACGATCTTCAGCGTGTAGCGGCCGGCGCGCGCGAAGGGGAAGCGGAAGCGGCCCGGCATGGGCAGATAGCGCCGTCCCGAGGCATCGACGACTGCGGCGCCGCTGGTGACGGTCGAGGGATAGCGGCTGACCCCGTCGTCGCCGAACACGATCGCGGGCAATCCCGCCTCGTCGAGCAGGGTCACCTGCGCGCCGTCGACGACGTCGCCGGTGCGCGAATCGAAGACGTAGCCGGCGGGATCGATCAGCAGGTCGATCGTCGAGCCGAAACTGAATTCGTCTTCGGTGAAGCTCAGCCGCAACCGGTCGCCGCGGCGCAGGCGCAGCGCGCAGGCGGACAGCTTGGGGTCGCTCGAATCGTTGGCCGCGGGCACGGCGCCGGCGAACACGCCGGTATCGGGTCCGGTTTCCAACAGCGGCAGCTTGCCGGCGACGCGGCCGGTGTCGAAATCGACCATGATCGTCTCGCGCACCCGGGCATCGCGATTGTGGCCGTCGGCGTCGATCACCATGATGAGCGGCGAGGTGATGTCGATCGCGGCGAGCGGCGGTGCCGCGGCCAGCATCGCGGCATCGATCGGCGCGGGAGTGAACATCGGCGGCGTGCCCTCGCAGCGCATGCCGGTCGGCACATAGCCCTGCGGCAGCAGGCGGAAGGTGAAGCTGGTCGGGCGCTTGGCGCGCTGCGTGTCGATGCCGACGGCGTTCGAGCGCACGATCCGGTCGCCGTCGCCCGCGCGATAGGTCAGCGTGGCCACGTTCTCGACATGCGTCTGCGCGACGGCCGGCACGCAGGTGCCGAGGCCGGCGGCGAGCGCGAGCATGCGGAGGAAAGGCCGGACGATAGACATGGGGGGACCGTTTCCCGGCGCGGGGAGGGCCGCGCCGGGATCCGAAACACTCCTTCGCGGGGTGGAGGACTAGTTGATCGTCACGCGGAAGCTGGCGGCGACCGCGGTGCCCCCGAGCAGCGTCGGGATCGTCGCGGTCACCGTCTTGGTGCCCGCGTTGAACGATCCGACATAGGGCCCTGCCGCCTGGCTGCCGTCGTCGTTCTGGACGTAGCCGTTTATCAGGCACACGCCGCCCGCTCCGATCCCGCCGATCGTGATCGATCCGGGCACGTAGGTGGTGTTCGCCGGGATCACGTCGGTCAGGTTGACGCCGGTGGCCGGGGTCAGCAGCGTTGCGTTGGTCGCGGTCAGGCAATATTGCACGATCGCCCCCGGCAGCGCGCGCGGGTTGGTCAGGCTGACGCCGTCCGAGATGACCGTCGCGGTCTTGACCACCGACAGGTTCACGCTGGTCACGCCGATCTCGTAGGCGGCATAGGCCCAGCCCGCGCCGTTGGCGATCGTGTCGTAGCCGAGCAGACCGTCGTTGTCGGTGTCGGCGAAGACCACGTCGACCTGATTGTCCTGGTTGACGGTGTTGAGCGGCGTCGGGATCAGCCCCGTGCCGAGCGTGCCGCTGGCGCCGCCTGCGGCGACCGTCGCCTTCAGACCGACCTGCGCCATCGTACCCGTCGGGGATGCGGGCACGTTGCCGACGACGAACACCGTCGCATGCGCGTCGGGCGCCAGTTCGTCGATGAATTCGACGGTGTCGGTACCCGGTTCGTAGGTGCCGTTGTTGTTCGCATCGACGTAGATCTTGAGGCCGGTCAGGTCGAACGTGTCGCTGCCGGTCAGGATGCCGGTCAGGATCGTCTGGCTCGCGGTCAGCTGGAAATCCTGGACGCTGTTGGTGTTGTTGGTGACCTGGAACGTCGTCACCGCGCCGGACTGGCCGAGGTTGATCTGCGTCGGGCTCGACTGGTTCGAGATGACCGTCAGATTGACCTTCTTGTCGACGACGAAGGTCGCGGTGTTCGACTGCGCGGTGCCGGGCGTGCCGTTCACCGTATAGGTCGCGTTGGCGGTGTTGGTGATCGTCGTCCCGGCGGCGGTGCCGGTGGTGGACTGCGCGTGCGCGGTCCCGATCGACGCGAGCGTGGCCGTTCCGGCCAGCAACCAGCGCCGCGCCCCTGTGGCGGACATGCGTGCTTCTCCTCGTGAATGCGAAATGGGGGGATTGGTCATTTCAGGACGGCCTGGAACGCGAGTTCACCTGCCTGCCCGGCCGTCACCGGGCTGGGCAGGCGCCACCGGACGTGGGTGACATCGTCGGCGACGGCGGGGCGCAGCGTGCCGTCGGGCATCGCCACCCGCAGCGTCGCCAGGTCGCCGAAGGTCCGGCCGTCGACCGACACCTCCGGCGCGGCGGGCGTCGCCGCCGCGCGGCGGAAGACGACGTTGCGCGGCACCGGGTTGGCGAGCACGAGGTCGCGGATCGGCGCGGTGCCGGTGTTGCGATAGGCGAGGACGACGGTGATCCGGTCGCCCGGCATCACGCGCACCGCGGGAACCAGCGTCGCGCGGGTCGAACCGTCGGCGGCGGTGGTCCGCCGTTCGACCATCATCCGGCTGGCGATCGTCAGCGGGCCTGCGGCGGCGGCGACGGCGACGGCCGGCGCCGCCGCGGCGATCGCAAGCGCCGCGATCGCGACATGGGCTGACAGACGGACTCTCATCGCAACACTCCTCACTGGATCGAAACCTTGAACTGGACGATGCGCGTCGTGGCACCGGCGACATCGCCCAGCGTCACCGCGATGCCGGCGTCGTCGGCGCGGCCCGCGTCGTCGCCGGCCGCGTCGCTGAGCGGCGCGCCGTCGAGCGTCAGGCTGCCGGGGACGTAGAGCGTGCCCTGCGGGATCGGATCGTCGATCCGGACGGCGGCGGCGGCACGCAGGATGCGCGCCTCCAGCCGATAGGTGATGATCGCGCCGTTGACCGGGCGGTCCGACCCGTCCGGGGCGCGGACGCTCTGCGACTTGACGAGCTGTGCCGCGGGCGGCGGCGCGGCGCCGATCGCCACCGCCAGCGTCGCGCGCGCCGTGGTCGCACCCGTCACCGCATCGCCGCCGCCGTCGCCCTGCCCGGCGAAGACGGTGCCGGCGGGGCCGGTGCCGGTGACGGCGCGCGCGGTCACGTCGATCGTCGCGACCGTGACGGGCGTCGCAGCGGGATCGACCAGCACGAGCAGCCGCAGCGTCGCGCCCGGATCGAGCGCCGGCGTGCGCCCGTCGGTCAGCAGCGCATCGGTCGCGGCATCGAACCGGCCGTCGCCGTCGCGGTCGATCGCCACGCCGCGGATCGTGACGGTGGCGTCCGACGGTTGCGCGGCAAGATCGAACGCCTCCGACCCGTTGCCGCGATTGACCAGCACCACCGCGACCGCACCGCCGCCGCTACCGATGTCGACGCGTGCGTCGTTGCCGGGATCGAGCGTCAGGTCGAGCCGCTCGGCGACGGTCAGCGATGCCGGGTTGGATGGCAGCGTGCGCTCGCCGTCGCCGTCGCGTACCGACAGCGTCGCGACGTTGACCACGCGCACGCCGGCCCGCGTCTGCGCACCGGCACTGCCGGACATCGCGAGCATCGGCATGCCGACGAGCGAGGGGACGAGCAGGGGGACGAGCAGCGCGACGCGATGGCGCCCGCCCTTCCCCCTGTGTCCGCCCAAGAATGCCATCGCCCGCAAAGTCCGTCCCGAGTTCTTTGACCCGGGATGAAAATCGACGGTGGTGCTTAAACAAAATTTACGGAACCGAATCGGGCGTCGATTGTTTGGTCGCACCCGTTTTGGATTTCATGCGGAATTGCGATCGCGCACCGGCGTGTCGGGCAGGGATTGCCCGGCCGCGCGTGGATACATCGTCGATGCGAATGGTGCCGCGGTACTGACCTATACCGGTTCCGGCGATCGACGGCTGCGCATCAGCGGCGAATCGGACGCGCGGTCAGACCGCGCCGAGCCGCCGCAGATACGCCGTCACCGCGACGAAGCCATGGTCGCTCAGGGATATTTCCATCCGGCGCCGGTCGATCGGATCGATCACGCGATCGATCAGCTTCAGCTTGTGCAGATGATCGATCCAGCGTTGCGACGTGGTCACCGGCGCGTGCGCGCTCGCCACCAGCGTCTTGACGTTCATCGTGCGCCGCTCCTCGTGCGCGACGAACAGCGCCAGCAGCATGTCCCAGGCGGGTTCGTGGAAGAGTTCGGCCGGAAAGTGATCGAACCGGGCCATACGCTGCGCCAGCAACTGCTTCGCCAGTTCGCGCGGATCGAGCTGGCCCGGGCCGGCCTCGTCCGGTGCCTCGTCCTCCGTCGCCAGCCTGTCCGCACGCGTGCCGAACTCGATAGCGATCGCCGAGAGCTGCGTCGTCAGGTCCTTGACCAGAACCGCGATGGACTCATTTGGCACGTCGCACTCCCCGTAGCGTCGTCAGCACGGCCTCGACCTTTCACCGGCCCGCCGAAAAAAACAAGTATCTCCGTGCTATGACGTAATGGGTCATATCCTGTTCAGTGAAGTGGGCGACGTTGCATCCTTGTTGTTGCCGAAACGTTTCTGGTTACACGGTCGGCACCCGCTGCGTGCCAAAAGGATCCCGGTGCCCGTTCCTCCCATAGCGTACTGCAATGCTGTCGGCACCGCGGTGCCGGCCCACGATATCCACGATGCTTTCATCGCCTGGGCGAGCGCCCGGGTCGAGCCGCGCGCCCGCGCGGTGTTCGCGCGCATGGCCGCGCGGGCCGGGATCGACCGGCGCTGGTCGGTGCTGCCGGGCGTCGACGGTGCGAGCGCGGTGGATGCCGGCGGCTTCTATGCGGACGCCTCACCCGGCACCGCGGCACGCATGGCGGTCTATGCCGCCGAAGCGCCCCCGCTGGCGCTGGCGGCGGTCGCGTCGCTCGCCGAACGGGTCGACCTCGCAGGCGTCACGCATCTGGTCGTGGCGAGCTGCACCGGCTTCGTCGCACCGGGCATCGACCAGATCCTCGCCGCGCGGCTGGGGCTCGATGCCGGGACGGAGCGGCTGCTGATCGGGTTCATGGGCTGCTATGCCGCGGTCGTCGCGCTGCGCAGCGCGCGCCATATCGTCCGCTCGGACCCGGCGGCGCGCGTGCTGGTGGTGACGGTCGAGCTGTCGTCGCTGCACCTTCAGGAGGAAAGCGCGGTCGAGCCGCTGCTCGCCATGCTCCAGTTCGGCGACGGTGCCGCCGCGGCGCTGGTCACCGCGGACCCCCACGGCATCGCGCTGGGACAGCCTTTCGCCGCGAGCCTGCCCGACAGCGCCGAACTGATCCGCTGGGCGATCACCGACACCGGCTTCGCGATGCACCTCGACGGCGCGGTGCCGGCGCGGATCGGCGTGGCGCTGGGCGAGGCGGCGTTCGCCGGGCGGATCACCGGCGGCGCAGACCCCGCAGAGCTGTTCTGGGCGGTCCATGCCGGCGGGCGATCGATCCTCGACGCGGTGCAGGCCGCGCTGCACCTGCCGCCCGATGCGCTGGCGCCGTCGCGCCGCGTCCTCGCGGACAACGGCAACATGTCCTCGGCGACGCTGATGTTCGTGCTCGCACGGCTGCTCGCCGATCCGCCCGCGGCGCGCGACGGCGTCGCGCTCGCCTTCGGTCCCGGCCTCGCCGCCGAGGGGCTGGCGCTGCGGTTCGCGCCATGAGCCTGACGGTGCGCGCGCAGGCCGAGGAGCTGATGGACGCCGACGACCTGCCGGCGGACACCTATGCCGCGGTCGTCGCCGACCTCGCGCGGGTCAATACGGTGACGATGGCGGCGCGGCCGACGCTCGACTTCCTCGCCCGCGCCACCGCCGGCACCCGGTCGCTCCGCCTGCTCGACGTCGGCTTCGGCGACGGGGACATGCTCCGCCGGATCGCGCGCTGGTGCGCGAAGCGGGGGATCGCCGCCGATCTGGTCGGCATCGATCTCAACCCGCGCAGCGAGGCCGCGGCGCGCCTGCATACCCCGCCGGGTCTGCCGATCGCATGGCGGACGGGGGATTACGCCGACCTTGCCGGGGAGGGCTGGGACATCGTCATCTCCAGCCTGGTCGCGCATCACATGACGACCCGGCAGCTCATCGGCTTCCTGCGGTTCATGCAGGCGGAGGCGGCGCGCGGCTGGCTGGTCAACGACCTCCACCGCCACGGTTTCGCGCATGCCGGCTTCCCGCTGCTCGCCCGCCTCGCCCGCTGGCATCCGATCGTCCGGCACGACGGCACGCTGTCGATCGCGCGGTCCTATCGCCCCGCCGAATGGCCACCGCTGCTCGCCGCGGCGGGTATCAGCGACGCGCGCGTCTATCGCGCCTTTCCCTTCCGCCTCTGCGTCGAACGCCTGTGCGCCACGTCGCCGCGCTGATCGTCGGCGGCGGCCCCGCGGGCTCCGCCGCGGCGATCCGGCTCGCGGCGCATGGCGCGCGGCCGCTGCTGGTCGAGCGGCACGCCGATGCCGATGCGCTGTGCGGCGGCTTCGTCAGCTGGCGGACGATCGACCGGCTCGCCGGGTTGGGCGTGGACGCCGATACGCTCAACCGCGACCGGCTGACCCGCGTGACGCTGTTCGCCGGCGATCGGGTGCGCGAGGCGGCGCTGCCGCGACCGGCGCTCGGCGTATCGCGCCGCCACCTCGACCGCGTGCTGCGCGCCGCGGCGGTGCGCAGCGGCGCCGCGGTCGAGACCGGCGTCACCGTCCGCCACGTCGACGGGCTTGCCGCGCACCTCGCCGACGGCGCGGTGCTGAGCGGCGACGCCCTGTTCCTCGCGACCGGCAAGCACGACCTGCGCGGACTCGCGCGGCCCGCCGCGGCGCGCGGCGACGACCCGACGCTCGGCATTCGCGTGCGGCTGGCGGCATCCCCCGCCCTGACCGCCGCACTCGCGGGGCGGATCGAACTGTACCTGTTCGACCGCGGCTATGCGGGGATCGCGTTGCAGGAGGATGGCAGCGCCAATCTGTGCATGGCGGTGCACCGGTCGCGGCTGCACGCGGCGGGCAGTCCGCACGACCTGCTCGCCGCACTCGGGCGCGCCCAGCCGCAGCTCGCCGAGCGGCTGGCGCACCTCGCCCCCGGCGAACCGGTCGATGCCATCGCCAACGTCCCCTATGGCTGGCGCCAGCGCCGCGGCGTGCCGGGCCTGTTCCGGCTCGGCGACCAGGCCGGCGTCATCCCCAGCCTGGCCGGCGAGGGCATGGGCATCGCACTGGGCAGCGGCATGGATGCGGCCGACGCCTGGCACGCCGGCGGGCCCGCCGCCGCCGCCGCGTGGCAGGCGCGGTTCGGCCGCCGGCTGGCCCGGCCGCTGGCGGTCGCGGGCGCGGTGCGGCGGGTCGCCGAAGGCGGCTGGTCGGCCGCCGCAGTGGCGATGATGCCGCCGGGGCTGATCCGGATGATGGCGCATGCGACGCGATTGACCCGCTGACGGTTGACGTGGCGCCCCGCCCTCCCGAGATTGGCGCCATGGATCACATGAACCTTTCGGAAACCGAGTGGCGCAAGCGGCTGACACCGGCGCAATATCACGTCCTGCGCGAGGCGGGGACCGAACGCGCCTTCGCTGGCGCGCTGACCGACAACAAGGCGGACGGCCTGTACCATTGCGCCGCCTGCCACCTCGACCTGTTCGACAGCGCCGACAAATACGACAGCGGCTCGGGCTGGCCGAGCTTCACGCAGCCGATCGCGGCCGATCGCGTCGCCGACCACAGCGACACCAGCCACGGCATGACCCGTACCGAGACGCGCTGCGCCCGCTGCGACAGCCATATGGGCCACGTCTTCCCCGATGGCCCGCCGCCGACCGGCCTGCGCTATTGCATGAATTCGATCGCGCTGGAGTTCCGCCCGCGCAAGGCGTGACCGGGTCCCGCCGGCCGGTCGCGCGCCCGCGCGGTTCGCGGCTTGTCGGGGGTGGCGTTAACCGGTAATCGCAACGGTCTTCATGGCCCGTGCGCGTACATCCCGCTCCGCTCCCGCTCCCCGCTCTCGCTGGCGCCGCCGGATCGTCGTCACCCTCCAGATCCTGATCGGGCTCGGCGTCCTGGCGCTCGCCGGCCTCGCCATCGCGGTCTATGTCGCGCGGTCGCAGCTGCCGAGCTTCGACGAGCTGAAATCCTCGCCCAACGGCCAGATGATCCGCGTCCACGCCGCCGACGGCAGCGTGATCGTGTCGATGGGGCCAAGCTATGGCGAATGGCTGCCCTATGGCCGTATCCCGCGGGTGATGCGCGACGCCACCGTCGCGGTCGAGGACCGGCGATTCTACCAGCATCCCGGCGTCGACCCGGTCGGCATCCTGCGCTCGGTGATGATCCGCTACGAACGCGGCCGCTGGATCCAGGGCGGATCGACGATCACGCAACAGCTCGCGCGCAACGTCTTCCTCAACAACCAGAAGAAGTTCGGCCGCAAGTTCCGCGAATGGATCCTGGCGCTGGCGCTGGAACGCAAGTTCAGCAAGGCGCAGGTGCTCGAACTGTACCTCAACAAGGTCTATTACGGCGGCGGCGCCTATGGCATCGATGCCGCGAGCCGCAAGTTCTTCGGCCACGGTGCCGGCGACCTCAGCCTCGCCGAGGCGGCGGTGATCGCGGGCCTCGTCAAGGCGCCCTCCAACTATTCGCCGACCGCCGACGCGCAGGCCGCGGTCGGCCGCGCCGGCGTCGTGCTCGATTCGATGGTCCGCTACGGCGCGATCACGCAGGCGCAGGCGGACGACGCCGATCCCAAGACGCTGAAGCTCGCGCCCGAACCGCGCCAGAACAGCGCGCGCTACTTCACCGACTGGGCGCTGCCGCAGCTCGACACGCTGATCGACGAGACAGAGGCGCCGCTCGACGTGTGGACGACGCTCGACCTCGGCATGCAGCGCGATGCCGATGCGGCGATCCGGGCGAACGCACCCGCCGGGGCGCAGGGCGCGCTGGTCAGCCTCGACCGTGACGGCGCGGTGCGCGCGATGGTCGGCGGCAAGGATTACGTCTCGTCGATCTACAATCGCGCGACGCAGGCGCAGCGGCAGCCGGGATCGTCGTTCAAGCTGTTCGTCTATCTCGCCGCGCTGGAAGCGGGCCACAAGCCCGAGGATTCGGTGGTCGACGAGCCGGTGACGATCGACGGCTGGAGCCCGCGCAACGATTCGCGGCGCAATTCCGGTGCGGTGACGCTGCGCACCGCCTTTGCCTATTCGCTCAACACGATCGCCGCCAAGCTGGGTCAGGAGGTCGGCTTCACCACCGTCGCCGACATGGCGCGCCGGTTCGGCATCACGACGCCGGTCAACACGCACCCGTCGATGGTGCTCGGCACGTCCGACGTCCGGCTGATCGACATGACCCGCGCCTTCGCCAGCGTCGCGGCGAAGGGCGTGGCGGTCACCCCCTATGGCATCACCCGCGTCACGGCGAACGGGCAGGAAATCTATCGCCACGAGGTGGACCGCAGCCGCGTGCTGGTCGCGCCCTATGTCGCTGCCGAGATGACCGACCTGCTTCAGACCGCGGTCAACACCGGCACCGGCCGCGCCGCGCAGATCGGACGCCCGGTGGCCGGCAAGACCGGCACCACCACATCGTCCAAGGACGGCTGGTTCCTGGGCTTTTCGAGCGGGCTGACCACCGGCGTGTGGATGGGCCGCGACGATGCGCGCCCGATCGCGGGCCTGCACGGCGGCACGGCGCCGGCGCGCGCCTTCGCGGCGTTCATGAAGCCCGCGACCGCCAGCCGCCCGATCGAACAGTTCGAGACGCAGGTGACGCTGCCCGAATGGCAGCTGGAACCCGACGAGGAGACCTATTTCGGCCAGCCCGATGCCGAGACGGGAGGCCAGATGGTCGACGAGAACGGCAACCCGATCCCCCAGCCGCAGGCCGAGGACCAGCAGCCGCAGCAGCCCGGCGACGACGGCACGCCGCCGCCGCCGCCGGCGCCCCCCGGCCAGCCCGCGCAGCAGCAGCTCGACGACCTGATCGAGCGCGTCACCGGCCGCGATGCGCCGCGCGAGGCACCGGCCCGCGACGAGCGCCGCGATCCGGCGACGGCGCGGCCGCTACCCCGGGACGGCGCGCCGGCGAACCGCCAGCCGCTGCAACGTCCGCTTCAGGACGAACGCCCGACCCAGTGAAGCCCCGCGCCGTGCGCGCGCAGCCATGCGCGTGCGGGGTGGGGATCGCTCCCGTACAGGTGCTCGACGAGCGCATGGAAGGCGGGTGCGTGGTTCATGTGGACGCGATGCGCCACCTCGTGCGCGACCGTCGCCCGCCGCACCCAGCCGGGCGCGAGGATCAGCCGCCAGCTGTAGCGGATCGCGCCGTCGTGCGCGCAGCTGCCCCAGCGTCCGCGCGCATCGCCGATCGCCACCGTCGCGACGGTGACGCCGGCCGCCGCGGCGTAATGCGCGGTCTCCGCGGTCAACAGGTCGAGCGCCTGCCGCCGCAGCCACGCCTCGACGCGGCGCGGCAGCGTCTCGATCGGACCCGACACCGACAGCCTGTCCCCGGCGACCTCGATCCGGCGACGGGTGCCCGCTTCCCAGGCGAGCGTCAGCGGCACGTCGGCGACGGTCAGCACCATGCCCGGTTCGTAGGGCATCGGCCGCGGCAGCCGCGCGCGCTGTTCGGCGATCCAGTCCGCCTTGCCCCGCGCCCAGGCGAGCGCGGGCTTCAGCGCCGCGCGTTTCGGCACCACCAGCCGGGCGCGCCCGCTGGCGGGATCGAGGCTTAGCCGGATCCGCCGCGCGGTGGGGTGGCGGACGACGTCGAAGGGGTCGCTCACAGCTCCCGGTCGACGATATGGTTTTCGAGGTCGCCGACGTCGTCCTCGCTGACCGTCCAGCCGCGTACCGACACGCCGGCGCGATGCACCGATTCGCGATCGCCGCTGATGAGGTAGTGCCAGTCGCGCAGCGGTTCGCCCGCGGCGCGCAGCCGATAGGCGCAGGTCGACGGCAGCCAGTCGATGCCGCGCACGTTGCCCGCGGTCAGCCGCACGCATTCGGGCACATAGGCACGTCGGTGCTTGTAGTCCGAACAGAAGCCGGTGCGCCGGTCGAGCAGGCGGCAGGCGACGTTGGTCGCCACCACCTCGCCCGTGTCCTCGTCCTCGAGTTTGTGGACGCAGCATTTGCCGCAGCCGTCGCAGAGCGCTTCCCACTGGCCGCGATCGAGCTGTTCGATCGGCCGTTCCCAGAACCTATCCATGATCGCCGGTCACGCCGCCCATCGCCTTATCTCGTCCGCCACCGCCTGCGCGCCCTTGTCGGACGGCAGGATCGCCAGCGGCTTGCCGTCGGGATCCATCAGGTAGGTGGTGCGGCTGTGGTTCACCAGATAGCCGCCGCCCGGCTGCCGGTCGCCCTTGCCCGCGAACACGGCATAGGCCTTCGCCACCGCCGCGATCTGCGCCGGCGTGCCGGTCAGCCCGACCATCCGCGGGTGGAAGTTGGCGACGAAGCTTTTCAGCACCGCGGGGGTGTCGCGCTCCGGATCGACGCTGACGAACACCGGCACGATCCGGCGGGCGAGCGCGGGGTCGCTCCTGTCGAGGATCGCCAGCCCCTTGCCGATCGCCGCCGCGTCGGTCGGGCAGACGTCCGGGCAGAAGGTGTAGCCGAAGTACATGATCCGGTATTTGCCCGCGAACGTGCGGTCCGTCACCGGCCGCGCGTCCTGGTCGACGAGCGCGAACGGGCCGCCGATCGTCGCGCCCGCCAGCGGCGGTGCCTCGCGCGGGGTCGCGGCGGGCTGGCAGGCGACGACGGCCAGCGCCGCGACGGGGAGCAAACGCAGAATGTTCATGACCATTCCAGCTGTGATCTGTTACCGCCGGCCCCGCAAGCTCTCGTCTTCAGGGAACCGTCCATGATCCGCCCGTACCTCCCGATCGCCCTCGTCATGGCTGCGGCCGCGGTACCCGCCGCCGCGCAGCAGCAGTCGGAAAGCTACAAGTTCCTGTCGGCGATCGAGAAGGAGGACGGCAAGGTCGTCACCACGATGATTGAGACGCCGGGCAGCACGATCATCAACACCAAGGCGGTGACGACCGGCAAGGGCGCGCTCCACATCCTGACCGGCCATTCGGGCAGCCTGTACATGCAGTATCTGCTCCAGCACAAAGCCGATCCCAACATCCGCGATTCGAAGGGCAACACGCCGCTGATGCTCGCGGCGCTGGCGGGGCGCGACGACCTCGTCGACCTGCTGCTGACCTACAAGGCCAATCCAAACCTCGCCAATTCGTCGGGGCAGAGCGCGCTGATCCTCGCGGTCAACGCGCGCAACGAAGCGATCGCGCGCACCCTGCTGGCCAAGGGCGCCGATCCCGACCAGACCGACAACATGGCCGGCCTGTCGGCCCGCGCCTATGCGCTGCGCGATTCGCGCAACCCGGCGATGGTCGCCCTGTTCAAGGACACCCCCAAGAAGGTGCGCGCGCAGGTGGCGGGACCCAAGCTCTAGCGCGCCAGCCCGACCAGACGCGCGACCTCGGCAAAGTCCGACGCGACCGCATCGACCCCCAGCGCGTGCAACCGGGCGTCGTGGCCGATGCCGCAATGCGTGCCCGCGCACAGCCCGATGACATAGCCCCCCGACGCCACTGCGCCGGTCGCGCCCACCGGCGAATCCTCGATGATCGCGCAATCGGCGATGGCGACGCCGATCGCCTGCGCGCCATGCCAGTACAGGTCCGGGGCGGGCTTGCCGTTGGCGACATGTTCGCGCCCGCTGTAGACATGGTCGCCGAACGCATCGGACAGGCCGATATGGTCCAGGTGGCGGCGGATCCAGCGCGTCGGGCTGGACGATACCACCGCGCGCGGCAGGTCGGCGGGCAGAGCGCGGACGAACGCCACCGCGCCCGCGACCGCGTCGATCCCCGCCGCCATCGCGCGCGCATCCTCCGCCTCGCGCGCCGCCTCGAAGCTGGCGGGCAACGGCCCGCCGATCCAGCGTTCGATCGCGGCGCGGAAGTCCTTGCCGGCGAGCCCCATGAAATTCGCCATCGAATCCTCGGGCGTGGTCGGATGCCCCGCCGCGGTCAGCCATTCGGCGATCTGGCGGTTGCCGGCATATTCGCTTTCGATCAGCACGCCGTCGAAGTCGAACAGCAATCCCGCGACGGTCATGCCGCCGCGCTCCCGCGCGCGCCGAACAGCGCGCTGCCGACCCGGACGTGGGTGGCGCCGAGCGTCACCGCGGTCTCGTAATCCGACGACATCCCCATGCTGAGCGCCGGCAGCCCGGCCTCGCGCGCCAGCTTGGCGAGCAGCGCGAAATAGGGGGCGGGTTCGACGTCGGCGGGGGGGATGCACATCAGCCCGGCGACGGGCAGGCCGGCGGCGCGTGCCCGCGCGATCAGGGCGGGAACGTCGGCGATCCCACAGCCACCCTTCTGCTCCTCCGCGCCGATGTTGACCTGGACGAAACAGTCCGGCCGCCGCCCGGTCCGCGCCATCGCCTTGCCCAGCGCGTCGACCAGCGACGGGCGGTCGACCGCATGGATGGCGTCGAACAGCGCCACCGCATCGTCCGCCTTGTTGGACTGCAACTGGCCGATCAGGTGGAGCGCCACGCCGGGATAGTCGGTCCGCAGCGCGGGCCATTTCGCCTCCGCCTCCTGCACGCGATTTTCACCGAAGACGCGGTGCCCGGCGTCGAGCAGCGGCCGGATCGCCTCCGCCGGATGGGTCTTGGACACGGCGATCAGCGTCACGTCGGCGGCCTCGCGTCCGGCGAGTCGCGCCGCATGCGCGATGCCGGCGACGATCGTGTCGAGCGGCGTCCGGGCGGCAGAGGGAGTGGCAGCGGTCATGCGCGCCGCTATAGCGATGCGGTGGCCAATCTGAACCGCAATTGCGATCCGCGCCGCCACGCCTGGCTGATGACCGACGCGCGCATCGACGCGGTGCTGTTCGCGACGCTCCGCCGGCTGCCGCCGGGCGCGGGGGTGGTGGTCCGCCATCATCACCTGTCGGCCGTCGAGCGGCACCGGCTGGTCCTGCGCATCCGCCGGATCGCCCACGCCCGGCGGTTGCGGATCAGCGCCGCCGGTGCGTTGCCGGGCGCGCCATCGCACAGCGGCCCCCGCGCGCTGACTTATGCCGCGCACGACCGGCGTCAGGCCATCGCCGGCGTCCGGGCCGGTGCGGCGTGGCTGTTCGTGTCGCCGGTCCATGCGACGCGATCGCATCCCGGCGCGGCGCCGCTGGGGCTGCGCCGCGCGTCGACGATCGCGAGGGGGCTGGCGGCGAACCGGGTCGCGCTGGGCGGGATGACCGCCGCACGGTGGCTCGCGTCACGCGATCTCGGGTTCGACGGCTGGGCGGCGATCGACGGGCTGACGCAGCGACGCCCGTCGGATCAGAAGCGGAAGGCGGTGCCTACATAGACCGACTGGCTGTCGCGCCGGTCGTCGTCGAGCCGCATAAGCCGTTCGCGATCCGAGCGATAGCGCATGCCCGCGGTCACATCGAGATTGCGGGTCAGCGAGTAGGAACTGCTGACGTCGACCGAATAGCTCGCCATTTCCTGCGTCAGCTTGGGTGCCGTTTCGATCGGCCGATCGGCGACCGCGATCACGCGGCTGCTCGCACGGCCGGCGCGATAGGTGACCGCGACATCGGTCGATTCGCGGCTGCCCGGGATCGGCCCCAGGTCGATGCGGTTGACCGCGCCGGAGACGGCGAACCGCTTCCACCCGAGCGACACGCCCAGATTGTACGCGATCGGCTGGATCCCGACCGTCGGCGCCTGCACCACGCCCGAGCGGACGTTGTCGACGAGCGCGGCGCGGTTCGACCGGGCGCGGACCGCGACGGTCACCGCGCGCTTGTCGAGTCGCGCCTCTGCCGGCGTGAAGCGGAATTCGGCGTCGTCGAGGCCGCCACGCGCGATCGCCGCAGCAAGGCGGGGATCGGCAGCGGCGGGGGTGAAGGAACCGGCGAAGCGCACCGGTGTCGTCCGCCGGGCGGGCTGGGCGCGTTCGCTGGCCCCGAAGGCGGGCGCGACGAGGACGCCGGCGGCAACCAATGCCCCCGCCATCACTCCAGCCATCGCACGCCGATCGGCACGCTTCACGAACACTTGCAGTCCCCTTTAGACCCGCTGCAACGCGCCTAACACGATTCCGGGCCGCGCCAATATGGAAGCTTTGCTGCCCGGTGCATCATTTTGTCTGACTGTTGCAATCGGCACACAGGTTTTGGGACCGCTACCGCCGAGGCAATCGCCGATTCGGGGCCGTCCAAGCGTCGCTTGCGGGTGCACCGCCGCATCTATAGAGCGAAGGCGCCCTTTTTATCGCAGGACAGTTTCGCCCATGATCCGCTCGTTGCGCACCGCCCTCATGGTCGCCGTCATCGCCCTGCCGCTTGCCGCATGCGGTGGCCGCGGCGGCAATGCCGTCGCCAAGACCGACCTCGCCGCGTCGAAGGTCACGACGATCGGCGTCAACGCCTATCTGTGGCGCGCCAGCCTCGACACGCTGTCGTTCATGCCGCTGCTCCAGACCGATTCGAACGGCGGCGTCATCGTCACCGACTGGTACGTCAATCCGCAGGTCCCGACCGAGCGGATGAAGGTCACCGTGTCGATCCTGGACCAGGACCTGCGCGCCGACGCGGTCCGCGTCGCGACGCTGCGCGAGGTGAACCGCGGTGGCCAGTGGGTTTCCGCCCCCGTCGCCGCCGCCACGACGCAGAAGCTCGAGGACGTCATCCTCACCCGCGCCCGCGACCTGCGCCGCGCCTCTATCGCCGGCTGATGCCGGTGCGGCGCCGCACGCCATCGCCGGATGCCGGGCCGCGCCGCATTTCGAACGGAATACGAGAATGGTAACGCGTTTCAACGCGCTGACGGCCGATGCCGCATGGCAGAAGGTCTGGGACGATCGCCAGACCTTCGCGGCCCGCGACGACAGCGGCAAACCGCACAGCTACGTGCTCGAGATGTTCCCCTATCCCTCGGGGCGCATCCACATGGGGCACGTCCGCAACTATACGATGGGCGACGTGCTCGCGCGGTTCCGGCGGATGCGCGGCTATGAGGTGCTCCACCCGATGGGCTGGGACGCGTTCGGCATGCCGGCCGAGAATGCGGCGATGGAAAAGCAGGTCCATCCCGGCACTTGGACCCGCGCCAATATCCAGACGATGAAGGCGCAGCTGAAGCGGCTCGGCTTCGCGCTCGACTGGTCGCGCGAACTGGCGACGTGCGAACCCGATTATTACGGCCACGAACAGGCGCTGTTCCTCGACATGCTCGCCGCGGGCCTCGTCTATCGCAAGGAATCGGCGGTCAACTGGGACCCGGTCGACATGACCGTGCTCGCCAACGAACAGGTGATCGACGGCCGTGGCTGGCGATCGGGCGCACTGGTCGAGAAGCGCAAGCTGTCGCAATGGTTCCTGAAGATCACCGACTTCGCCGACGAACTGATCGAGGGGCTGGGCCGCCTCGAACACTGGCCCGACAAGGTCAAGCTGATGCAGGAAAACTGGATCGGCAAGAGCCAGGGGCTGACCTTCGGCTTCGCCGTATCGGACGGCGGCATGGTCGAGGTCTTCTCGACGCGGCCGGACACGATCTTCGGGGCGAGCTTCGTCGCGGTCGCCGCCGATCACCCGATCGCGCAAGGCATCGCCGACCGGCCCGGGGTCGCGGCGTTCATCGAACGCTGCAAGCAGGGCGGCACCACCGCTGCCGAGCTGGAAACGCAGGAAAAGCTGGGCTTCGACACCGGCCTGACCGCCGCACACCCGTTCGACCCCGAACGCCGCCTGCCCGTCTACATCGCCAATTTCGTGCTGATGGACTATGGCACCGGCGCCGTCATGGGCGTGCCCGCGCACGACCAGCGCGACCTCGATTTCGCGCGGAAATACGGCCTCGAGGTCCGCCGGGTCGTCGCCGACGGCGAGGCGATCGATCCCGTCTTCGCGGGCACCGACGCCTATACCGGCCCGGGCGCGCTGGTGAATTCGCACTTCCTCGACGGGCTCGACGTGGAGGACGCCAAGCGCGCCGTCATCGCCCGCGCCGAGGCCGGCGGCTGGGGCAAGGGATCGACCGTGTTCCGCCTGCGCGACTGGGGCGTCAGCCGCCAGCGGTACTGGGGCACGCCGATCCCCGTCATCCATTGCGAGGCCTGCGGCGTCCAGCCGGTCCCCAAGGACCAGCTGCCCGTCGTATTGCCCGAGGACGTGTCCTTCGCGATCCCCGGCAACCCGCTCGATCGCCATCCGACGTGGAAGCACGTCGCCTGTCCCGCCTGTGGCAAGCCCGCGGTGCGCGAAACCGACACGCTCGACACCTTCGCCGATTCGAGCTGGTATTTCATCCGCTTCGCCAGCCAGCCGCAGGACCGGCCGTTCGACCGCGCGGTCGTCGAGCGCTGGCTGCCGGTCGGCCAGTATATCGGCGGGGTCGAGCATGCGATCCTGCACCTGCTCTACGCCCGCTTCTGGACGCGCGCGCTGAGGCACATGGGCCAGCTAGACGTCGCCGAGCCGTTCACCGGCCTGTTCACGCAGGGCATGGTGACGCACGAGACGTACAGATCCGCCGACAACCGCTGGCTGTCGCCCGACGATGTCCGCGACGGCGTGGAGATCGCCACCGGCAACCCGGTCACCGTCGGTCGCATCGAAAAGATGTCGAAGTCGAAGAAGAACACCGTCGACCCCGAACCGATCGTCGACCGTTACGGCGCGGACGCCACCCGCTGGTTCATGCTGTCCGATTCGCCACCCGAGCGCGACCTGCCGTGGAGCGAATCGGGGATCGAGGGCGCGTGGCGCTTCGTCCAGCGATTGTGGCGGCTGTTCGACCTCGACGGCGCCGCCGCCGGTGGCGACGCGGCGGATGCCGCGCTCGACCGCAAGCTCCACCAGACCATCCGCGGCGTCGAGCAGGATATCGAGGCGCTCGCCTTCAACAAGGCGGTCGCGAAGATCTACGAATTGTGCACCGCGATCGAGCGGGCGGGACCGTCGCGGTCGCGCGACGATGCGGTCGTGACGCTGATGCGCCTCGTTGCGCCGATGGTCCCGCACGTCGCCGAGGAGGCGTGGTCGCAGCATGGCTTCGCCGGCCTGATCGCGGACGCGGCCTGGCCGGCGGTCGATCCGGCGCTGCTGGTCGAGGACGAGGTGACGATCGCGGTGCAGGTCAACGGCAAGCTGCGCGATACGCTGACCGTCGCGAAGGACATCGCGCGCGACGAGCTGGAGGCGATGGCGCTGGCATCGGACAAGATCGCGCGTATCCTCGATGGCAAGGCCCCGAAGAAGGTGATCGTCGTGCCCGGACGCCTCGTGAACATCGTCGCATGAGCCGGCTCGCGCCACGCCTGCTGATGCTGGCACCGCTTGCGCTGCTGGCGTCGGGCTGCGGCCTCAAGCCGCTCTACGGCGGGGGCGCCGGCGGCGCCGTCGCGACGACGCTCGCCGATGTCGAGGTCGCGCCGATCGACGGCAAGTCGGGATGGCTGATGACCAATGCGCTGCGCGACCGCCTGGCCGCATCGGGCGCCCCGCGCTACCGCCTCGACGTCCGGCTCGACGACAGGATCGCCGGCTTCGGCGTGCGGCGCGACGACAGCGTGACGCGCGAACGCCGCACCCTGCGCGCACGGTTCCAGCTGGTGAACCTTGCCGACGGCAGCGTATTGATCGATGCGACCGCCGGGTCGGATGCCGGCATCGACGTCGTCCAGTCCGAATATGCGACGATCGCGGCGGAGAATACCGCGCTGGAACGGCTCGCCGGCATCGTCGCCGACCAGATCGTCGCCCGCGTCGCGCTCTACGCGCAGCGCCGCCCGGCACGATGATCCCGGTGCGGGAGCCCGGGCCGTGAAGGCCAATGCGCGCGACATCCGGTCCGCGCTCGAACAGCCCTCGCCCGATATCCGCCTGTACCTGCTCCACGGCCCCGACGGATCGGCGGCGCAGGAGCTGGCGCACGTGCTGGCGAAGGCGATGGGCCCGGACGCCGAGCGCGTCGACCTGGACGGCGCGACGCTTCGCGGCGACCCCGCGCGCCTGGCCGACGAGGCCGCCTCGCTGTCGCTGTTCGGGGGCGCGCGGCATATCCGCGTTTCGCCCGCAGGGGAGGAATGCCTGGACGCGTTCACGACGCTGCTCGCCGCCGATCACGCGGGCAATCCGGTCGTCGCACTGGCACCGACGGTCAAATCGACCGCGAAGATCGTCAAGCTCGCGATCGATTCGCGCCGGGCGATGGCGTTCGCCGCCTACGAACCGAGCGCCGCCGACTTCGAACGGATCGCCGCGACGATGGCCCGCGAGCACGGGTTGCGACCGAGCAACACCGCCGCGGCGCGGCTGGCGGCGACGTGCGGCGGCGATCGCGCCGTGCTCGCGCGCGAGATCGAGAAGCTGGCGCTGTTCCTCGACGCCGCGCCGGAGCGGCCGCACGACCTCGACGACGACGCACTCGACGCGGTCGGTGCCGATCTGGGCGAAGCGGAGATGACGCGCGTCGTCGATGCCGTCGTGACCGGGCACACCGCGATCCTTGGCGCCGAGCTGGCGCGGCTCGGCGATGCCGGCACGTCGCCCATCCCCTGGCTGCGGCTGCTCGCCCGGCGGCTGATGACGCTTGCGGAGATGAAGGCGGAGATCGACGCGGGCGCGACGCAGGACACCGTCTTCAAACGCCACCGCGTGTTCTTTCGCGAGGAGGCGAGCACTGCCCAGGCACTGCGTCGCTGGACCCCGGCGATGCTGTCCACCGCGCTGACGCGGGTTCGCCACGCCGAGCGTGCGGTGATGGCCAGCGGCAATGCCGGCAGCGTGCTGGCGAACCATGCGCTTACCGAGCTGACACGGGGCGTCGAGCGACGCGGCTGACCGGCGGGATCGCGGCCGTGCCGCGCGCTACCGGAGGACGCGGTCGAACAGCGCGAGCGCCCAGCCCGTCGCGGCGACGAACAGGGCGGGATCGTACCGCGGTCCCTCGTCGCGCAGGAACGCATGCTGGGCGTTCACCTCATGCCACGCATAGCTCGCGCCCACCGCCTCCAGACGTCGTCGGATCGCCTCGCGCCCTGCGAACGGCACGTGCGGATCCTGTCGTCCGAAGACGAACAGCGTTTCCGCGCGCAGCTCCGCAATCCGCGCCAGCGAATCGTCGGCCCGCCCCGCGCCGAGCGTCCCCGAATGGATATCGGTGGGGTAGAAGAACGCCGCCGCCATGACCCGCGGATCGAGCGCGGCACGATAGGCAAGATGCCCGCCCAGACAGACGCCGATCGTGCCCAGCCGACCGCAGCACGCCGGATGCGCCGCCAGCGCGCCCAGCACCTGGACGGCATCCGCATCGAACGCCGCGACGGGCTTGGTGATCTTCAGCGCGTTGCCCCGGTCGGTCCCGGCCGGGTCATAGGCGAGCACCGTCCCCGGTGCCTCGAACTCGTGATACACTTCCGGTACGGCCACGACATAGCCGTGCCCGGCGAGGAAGGCGGCGAGCCGCCGGATCGGTGCCGTGACCTGATAGATTTCGGAATAGAGCACCAGCCCGGGGTAGCGCCCGTCCGCCACCGGCCGGAACCAGTGTACCCGCATAGCGCCGGTGGCCGTCGGCAGGTCGTCGAACGCGTCCGACCGCAGGATCATCAGATCGTATCGCCGGTCAGCCGCTGGCAGACCATGTCGAGCTGGTCGAGCGTCGAATAGGTCAGCGTCAGGGTGCCGCCCCCCTTGTCGCCATGCGCGACGCGGACGTGGAGTCCCAGCAGGTCGGACAGCTGCCGTTCGAGCGCGGCGATGTCGGCATCCGGTGCCGGCGCATAGGCATGGCCGCGATCGCGCGCGGCCCCTGCCCGCGCCGGCTTTGCGCCCTTGGCGAGCTTTTCGGTTTCCCGCACCGACAGGCCACGCTGCACGACCTGCTCGGCCAGCGCCTCGACATCGCGCGATCCCAACAGCGCGCGTGCATGCCCCATCGACAAGGACCCATCGGTCACCCGATCCTGGACGGCCGCTGGAAGTTCCAGCAATCTCAACAGGTTGGCAACATGGCTCCGCGACTTATGGACAATCTTGGCCAATGCTTCCTGCGTGTGGCCATATTCGCCCGCGAGCCGTTGATAGGCCTGCGCTTCCTCGATCGCGTTGAGATCCTGGCGCTGGATGTTCTCGATCAGCGCGATCTCGAGCGTCTGCGCGTCGTCGAATTCCCGGACGACGACGGGGACCTCGTGCAGGCGCGCCCGCTGCGCCGCACGCCAGCGTCGTTCACCGGCGACGATCTGGTAATCGTGTCCATGCGGCCGGACGACGATCGGCTGGATCAGGCCACGCGACGCGATCGACGCGGCCAGTTCGTCGAGCAGGGCGTCGTCGAAATGTCGCCGAGGCTGATCGGGATGCGGCGTCAGCGCGCTGACCGGCAGCATCCGCACGCCGGTCGGTCCCTGCCCGTTGGCGCCCGGTGCGACCGGCGCTTCGGCTGCCATCTCGCCCAGCAACGCGCTCAGGCCACGCCCCAGGCCTCCGGGACGGCCGCGTTTGCCCGCATCGCTCATGCCGCCACCGCCGTCGCCTGGGGCAGGCGGGCGATCATCTCGCGCGCCAGATCGATATAGGCCTGCGATCCCGAACAGCGGTGATCGTAGATCAGCGCGGGCAGGCCATGGCTGGGCGCTTCGGAAAGGCGGACGTTGCGCGGGATCACCGTCTCGAACACCACGCGGCCAAGGACCGCGCGCACATCGGCCGCGACCTGATCGGTCAGGCGATTGCGCCGATCGTACATCGTCAGCGCGACGCCGAGGATGGCGAGGCCGGGATTGAACCGTTCGCGGATCCGCTCCACCGTCGTCAGCAATTGCGACAGGCCTTCCAGCGCGAAGAATTCGCATTGCAGCGGCACCAGCAGCTTGTCCGCCGCCACCATGGCGTTGATCGTCAGCAGTCCGAGCGACGGCGGGCAGTCGATCAGGATGATATCCCATCGACCCTTGACCGGCGCCAGCGCGCGATCGAGACGATGCGTGCGATGGTCGAATTCGACCAGCTCGATCTCGGCGCCCGACAGGTCCTGCGTCGCGGGCACGAGGTCGAGGCGGGGGACGCGCGTAGTGATGACCGCATCGGCGATGTCCGCTTCACCGACGAGGACGTGATAACTCGACCGCCCGCGCTGCGCATGGCCGACGCCAAGACCGGTCGACGCATTGCCCTGAGGATCGAGATCGATCAGCAGGACGCGCTTGCCCGTCGCCGACATCGCGGTGGCGAGGTTGATCGCGCTGGTGGTCTTGCCCACCCCACCCTTCTGATTCGCTACGGCAATTGTCGTCATCGCCCGGTTCCAGTCTTGCGGTCCACGATCAGGATCGAGGATTGGGGATCGGTCAAACTTTGTTCCACGTGAAACACTCTGCTGCGATCGCGGCGTAGGACGGCAAGATAGGTATCGTCGAGCTGACCGCGCGGCAGGATCCAGCGCGTCGCCGGTGTGGCGCAATGCTCGGCCGCTGGCAAAAGCTTTTCGACCGACGCGACCGCGCGGGCCGATATCGTTGCGAACGACCCGGTGACGGACTCGACCTTGCGCGCTTCCACAACAACGTGGCCCAGTCCGAACCGGTCGACGCATTGCTCAAGGAACGTCGCCCGCTTCTTGCGCGGCTCGACCAATGTGACGGGCGCATCGCCGAGCAAACCGATGACGAGCCCCGGGAAGCCGCCTCCCGTCCCGATATCCAGCCACGGGCCGCTATGTTTCACGTGAAACAAAAGCTGCGCCGAATCGAGCCCGTGCCGTACCCAGATCGTGGGTAGCGTCGATGGCGACACCAGATTCTGCCGTCCGTTCTCGTCCGCAACCAATTCGAGAAAGGCGGCAAGACGGTCGGTTCTGGCACTACCGAACCGTTCGGTCACGATTGCGCGGGCATCGTCTTCGGTCATGCCGCGCGCCGCTGCGCATATAGATAGATCGCCGAAACCGCCGCCGGGGTCACGCCACGGACGCGCGACGCCGCGCCCAGCGACATCGGCCGGGCGAGCCGGAGTCGCTCGATCATCTCGTTCGAGAGGCCCGGTATCGCAGCGAAATCGATTCCCCCCGGCAACGGCACTGCCTCGTCACGGCGCATCCGCGCGACCTCTTCGGCCTGTCGTTTCAGATAGGGGGCGTAGCGGGCATCCTCGACGACCTCCGCCAGGATAGCCGGATCGCGATCGACGAGGTCGGGCGCCACGATCGCTACCGACACCGATGGCATCCGCAGCCAGTCATACGCGCTCCGGCGGCTGCCATCCTGCGCCACCCTCGCCTCGGTCATATTGACCTGCGACGCGGTCAGCGTGTGCTCCAGCCCCGCGTGGATATGGCGGTGTTCGGAGCCCCGCCGCTGCTGGTGCCCGCGCCGTTCGACGCCGAGACAGCCGGTCGCCTCCGCAATCGCACCCAGCCGGGTTTCGGCGTTATCGGCACGCAACGACAGCCGGTATTCGGCGCGCGCGGTCAGCATGCGATAGGGTTCGGTGACGCCCTGCAACACCAGATCGTCGATCATCACCCCGATGTAGCTCGACGCGCGATCGAGGACGCACGGCGTCAACCCACAGGCGTCGGCCGCCGCGTTCAATCCGGCGATCAGCCCCTGCCCCGCCGCTTCCTCATAGCCGGTGGTGCCGTTCAACTGTCCCGCGCAATAGACGCCGGGGATCGCACCCAGCGCCAGCGTCGCGTCGAGCGCGCGCGGGTCGAGATAGTCGTATTCGACCGCATAGCCGTAGACGCTGATCCGCGCGCGCTCGAGGCCGGCGATGCTGCGGATCATCGCGTCCTGCACGTCCGCCGACAACGAGGTCGACAGTCCGTTGGGATAGACCGCATGATCCTCCAGCCCCTCGGGCTCCAGGAACACCTGATGCCCGTCGCGATCGCCGAAGCGGTGGACCTTGTCCTCGATCGACGGGCAATAGCGCGGCCCCTGCCCGCCGATCGCGCCGCCGAACAGCGGCGACCGATCGAGCCCTGCGCGGATCGCGTCATGCGTCGCAGCGCTGGTCCGCGTTACCGCGCAAGCGACCTGCGGCAGCAAACGGCGCGGCGTCATCGGCGACATCGTCCACGCCTCGACATCCGACGCCTGCTCCTCGAGCCGCGCCCAGTCGATCGTACGACCGTCGATCCGCGGCGGCGTTCCCGTCTTCAACCGTTCGAGCGGCAGCGACAGCGCACGCAGCTGGTCCGCCAGCCGTCGCGCGGGACGTTCCCCGATGCGCCCGCCCTCGTATCGCTCGTCGCCACGAAACATCCTGCCGCCGAGGAAGGTCCCGGTGGCGAGCACCGTCGTCCGTCCCGCGATCCGGCTGCCGTCGCCAAGCACCACGCCGGTCGCGCGGCCATGATCGAGTAGCAACGCGTCGACGTCGCCCTCGACGATCGTCAACGTCGGCAAGGTCGCGAGCATTCGCTGGATCGCCATGGCATAGCGTCCACGATCGGCCTGGACACGCGGCCCCTGCACCGCAGCGCCCTTGCTGCGATTGAGCATGCGATAGTGGATCGCCGCCGCGTCCGCTGCACGTCCGATCAGTCCATCGAACGCGTCGACCTCGCGGACGATATGCCCCTTGCCCAATCCGCCGATGGCGGGATTGCACGACATCGCGCCGATCTGGCGACGGTCGTGGCTGATGAGAAGGGTACGGGCGCCGCGCCTCGCGGCGGCGGCGGCGGCTTCGGTGCCGGCATGGCCCCCGCCGACGACGATCACGTCATACATGTGCCGCGCCTATGCCACGACGCCGTCGCCGTCAAAACTGTTCCACGTGGAACATCACTTGCCGATGCAGAACCGGCCGAACAGCATGTCGAGCATCGCCTCCGTCGCATCGATCCCCAAAATGACGGCGAGCGACCGCGTCGCCAGCCGCAATTGCTCGCCGAGCAGCAAGGCATCGTGTTCGTCCGGATCGAGCACGGCCAGCGCCGCGCTGCATGCCTGCCGCTCGCTGTCGCGAAACGCGATTGCATCGCCGCGCGGGACCATCGCCTCCGCACGCGCGGCGATGTGCCGCCATACGGCGGCGACGCTGGCGTCATCGGATTGCGCGACCGAGACGTCCGCATCGGGGAGCGCGATCCGACCGGTGGCGTCGGCACGCGCCCTTACCCACAGCGCGTCGTCACGCGGCGGCGGCGTATCCCCGAGCCACAGGAGTACGTCCGCGCGCGCGATCGCATCCGTCGCGCGCGTCACCCCGATCCGCTCGATCGGATCGTCGCTGTCGGTCAGCCCGGCGGTATCGGTGAGGACGTAGACCAGCCCGTCGCGCGTCACCGTCGCCTCGATCCGGTCGCGCGTCGTCCCCGCGATCGGCGAGACGATCGCGAGATCGCGCTGGCTCAGCAGATTGACCAATGTCGATTTTCCGCTGTTCGGCGGCCCGGCGAGGACGACCCGCACACCGTCGCGCAACCGCTCGACCGGCGGCATCGCCAGCACCGTGGCGAGGTCCGCCGCCAACGCGGCGATCCCGGACCGTACCGTCGCCATGGCAACGTCGTCCGCATCGACATCGTCCTCGTCGGCAAAGTCGAGTTGCGCCTCGACCAGCGCGCCGAGCGTCGCCAACCGGTCGAGCCAGCCGCGCACCCGCTGGCTGACCAGCCCTTCCGCCGCCGACAGCGCGGCGACACGCTGCCGTTCGGTATCCGCCGACAGCAGGTCGGCGAGCCCCGCCGCCTCGGCCAGGTCGATGCGCCCGTTCGCCAGCGACCGGCGCGTGAATTCGCCCGCGGTCGCCGGGCGCAGTCCGCGCTGTCGACCCAGCGCGGCGCAAACCGCGGCGAGCACCGCCCGCCCGCCGTGACAATGCAGCTCCGCCAGATCCTCGCCCGTGGCGGTCGCCGGTCCCGGAAAGATCAACACCAATGCACGATCGAGCAGCGCGCCGCCCTCGTCCCGCAGCGCCCGCACCCGCGCGGTCCGCGGCGGCGGCAAGGGTCCCGCGAGTCGCGCGACCGCAGCGATGGCCCCCGGCCCGCTGATCCGGATCACGCCGATCCCCGCCGGCGCCGTACCGCTCGACAGCGCGAAGATCGTGTCCATCAGCCGTTCGTAACGCCGCCCGGCTTGGTCGCCTGCTCGAACATCTGGCGCCACATCGTAAAGCCCGCCTCGCTCATCGGCGCCCAGCTCTTCATCATGTTTTCGAGCAATTCGGGACGCACCTGCCCGCTCATCGTTTCCAGCAAAGATGCGACGTACCGGTCGTGCAGCGGCGTCAGGTCGGGCAGCCCCATCGCGCGGCGCGCCTCCTCGGGCGTCAGATCGATATCCACGGTCACCTTCATCGCGCGTCGCCCCTTGAGCAGCCCTGTGACCCGCTGCATAGCCCAGCGGCCCGCAACGCGCGAGAGGACCCCCATGACCAAGACCATTCAGATCGAGACACTGGACGACCGCGGCGGTTTCGACGTGTACGTCGCCGAACCCGCCGGCACGCCGCGCGCGGCGATCGTCGTCATCCAGGAGATTTTCGGCGTCAATGCCGGCATCCGCAGCAAGTGCGACGCGCTGGCGGCGGCCGGCTATCTGGCACTCGCCCCCGACCTGTTCTGGCAGATCGCGCCCGGCATCCAGCTCGATCCCGACGTCCCCGACCAGATGCAGCAGGCGCTGGGCCTGATGGGCAAGTTCAATCAGGATGCCGGCGTCCGCGATATCGAAGCGACGATCCGCACCGCGCGGTCGCTGCTTGCCGACGGCCAGGGCGGCACCGGTCTCGCCGGCAAGGTCGGCGTCGTCGGCTATTGCCTCGGCGGGCGTCTGGCGTTCATGACCGCGGCACGGACCGACGTCGATGCCTCTGTCGGCTATTACGGCGTCGGGATCGATGGCCTGCTGGGCGAGAAGCATGCGATCGCGCACCCGGTGCTGCTGCACATTCCGCAGGACGATCATTTCGTCGATCCCGCGGCGCAGGCCGCGATGCACGCGGGGCTCGACGATCACCCCAAGGTCACGCTGTACGACTATCCGGGCGAGGATCACGGCTTTGCGACCGAGTTCGGCGACCGCCGCTCGGACGCCGCCGCGCGCGAGGCCGATGCCCGCACCGCCGCCTTCTTCGCCGACCATCTCGGCTGATCCGCGGCATCGCCCCGGCCGACCGGGGCGTCCTGCAAAAGAAAGGGGGGCCCGGTGGCCCCCCTTTCGTTATCCGAACAGCGTCAGCACGCCGACGCTGGGGTCGACGACCCCTTCGTAGATCATCTTGCCCGCGACGTAGAGGATCACCAGCAACCCGACATAGGCGATCCAGCGATAGCGCTCGATATATTTGGCGATCAGGTTCGCCGCGATCCCCATCAGCGCCACCGACAGCAGCAGGCCGATGATGAGGATGCCGGGATGGTCGCGCGCGGCGCCGGCGACGGCCAGCACGTTGTCGAGGCTCATCGACACGTCCGCGACGGCGACCGCCCAGGCGGCGGCCGCGAAGCTCTTGGCCGGACGCAGGCCCGAATGCTCGTCGCCGTCGACCTCGGCCGATCCGGCATTTTGCGTTTCGCGCAGCTCGCGCCACATCTTCCACGCGACCCACAGCAGCAGGATGCCACCCGCGAAGATCAGCCCGATCACGCCGAGCAGCCAGCTGACCGCGAGCGCGAAGACGATGCGCAGGACGAGCGCCGCCATGATACCGATCAGGATCACCTTCTTGCGCTGGTCGATCGGCAGGCCCGCGGCGAGCGCGCCGACGACGATCGCATTGTCGCCCGCCAGCACGATGTCGATCATCAGCACCTGGACGAACGCGGCGAGCGCGGTCGGGCTGGTGATGTTCGAAAAGTCGTTGACGATATGCTGCCAGATCTCGGCCGGAGATCCCGGCCCGCTGGCGGCGGCCGCGCTCAGCATGGCGATGATGGACACGATTCACACTCCCGGTTGATGCGCATCGGCATAACGCAGCAGCGCGCGAAAGCCATGGCTCCCGCGCGCTGCATGATGTGTAACGTTTTATTGCTGTCGACGCGTGTCGGTGTAGTGCGGACGCGGGCAAGCCCGTGTCGTCGGACGGGTTGCCTTGCGGCACCCGCCGGCCGCGCTGCGGCGAGTCAGCCGGACGTGGCCGGCTGCCGCCCTGCGCGTTATTGATTCATGCTGTCGAAGAAATCTTCGTTGGTCTTGGAATTCTTCATCTTGTCGAGCAGGAATTCCATCGCGTCGATCGTGCCCATCTGCATGAGAATACGGCGCAACACCCACTGCTTGCTGAGCTTGTCCTTGTCGACCAGCAGCTCTTCCTTGCGGGTGCCCGACTTGCCGACGTCGAGCGCCGGGAAGACGCGCTTGTCGGCGACCTTGCGGTCGAGCACGATTTCCGAATTGCCGGTGCCCTTGAATTCTTCGAAGATGACCTCGTCCATGCGGCTGCCGGTGTCGATCAGCGCCGTGGCGATGATCGAGAGCGACCCGCCCTCCTCGATATTACGCGCCGCGCCGAAGAATCGCTTGGGCCGCTGCAACGCATTGGCGTCGACGCCGCCGGTCAGCACCTTGCCCGACGAGGGCACGACGGTGTTGTAGGCCCGGCCGAGGCGGGTGATGCTGTCGAGCAGGATCACGACGTCCTTCTTGTGCTCGACGAGCCGCTTGGCCTTTTCGATCACCATCTCGGCGACCTGGACGTGGCGCTGTGCGGGTTCGTCGAAGGTCGAGGACACGACCTCGCCCTTTACCGACCGCTGCATGTCGGTGACTTCCTCGGGCCGCTCGTCGATCAGCAGCACGATCAGGAACACCTCGGGATGGTTGTCCGAGATCGCGCGCGCGATGTTCTGAAGCATCACCGTCTTGCCGACGCGGGGCGGCGCGACGATCAGCGTGCGCTGGCCCTTTCCCTGCGGCGAGACGATGTCGATGACCCGCGCCGACTTGTCCTTCTGCGTCGGATCCGCAGGATCGAGCGTCAGCTTCGATTCCGGATACAGCGGCGTGAGGTTGTCGAAATTGACGCGATGGCGGACCGCATCGGGGTCGTCGAAATTGACGGATGTCAGCTTCACCAGCGCGAAATAGCGCTCGCCGTCCTTGGGCGCGCGGATCTCGCCCTCGACGGTGTCGCCGGTGCGCAGGCCGTGCTTGCGGACCTGGTTGGGCGAAATGTAGATGTCGTCCGGCCCGGCGAGGTAATTCGCCTCCGGGCTGCGCAGGAAACCGAAGCCGTCCTGCAACACCTCGATCGTGCCCAGGCCCATGATCTGGTCGCCGTTTTCGGCCTGCACCTTCAGGATCGCGAACAGCAGGTCCTGCTTGCGCAGCGTCGATGCGCCCTCGACCCCCAGTTCCTCGGCCATGCTGACCAGTTCGGCGGGCGTCTTTTTCTTCAAGTCTTTGAGATGCATGGAATGATCCGAATGCGTAGTCGGGGGAGATAGCCTGGTCGGCGAAGGAACCGCAGCGACGAAAAGCTGGAGGAGGAACGCGGAACCACCGGACGGCGGCTCTACGCGTGTTCAGGAGGTAAGCGGCCGATACGGGTTCGTCAAGCGGATTGGCGGCCCGGCCGATCCGCCACCCCGCATGGCGGATCAGAACGGCTTGACGAACACCAGCACGACGATGACGGTGGCGAGCAGCGCCGGGACCTCGTTGAGCATGCGCAGCCGCCGCCCGTCGAGCCGCATCACGCCCTTCGCCAGCCGCTTCGCATAGCCCACCGCCCAGCCGTGATAGCCCGACAGCGCCAGCACGAGCAGCAGCTTGGCGTGCAGCCATCCCTCGCCCCAATGCTGCCCCACCGTCGCCAGCGTCAGCCCCAGCACCCAGACGACGATCATCGCGGGGGTGAGGATGATCGACCGGATCTTGCCTTCGCGCACCACCCATTCGGCCGCCTCGCCGTCGCGCCCCGCCACCAGCGCCTCCTGATGATAGACGAGGTAGCGCGGCAGCATGAACAGCCCCGCCATCCAGAAGATGACGAAGATCACATGCGCCGCGACGATCCACAGATAGGCGCCGGCCAGCCAGTCCATCAGCGATTTTCCCTCGTTTGGTCCGCGCCGCGGACACGGGCGACCAGATGCTCGACGTGCGCGATCGGTGTGAACTGGCCGATGCCATGACCCAGGTTGAAGACGTGCGGACGCTCGGGGAACGCGGCCAGCACCCGGTCGATGCCGTCGTCGAGCGCGACGCCCCCGGCGAGCAGCGCGAGCGGATCGAGGTTGCCCTGCACCGGCATCCCCGGCGGCAGCATCGCGTCGGCCCAGAGCGGGTCGACCGTCTCGTCCAGCCCGATCGCGTCGACCCCCGTCTCGCGGGCATAGGCGGGAAGTTTGCCGCCCGCGCCCTTCGGAAAGCCGATGATGCACGCGTCCGGACAGCGCGCGCGCAATCCCGCGACGATCGCCGCATTGGGCGCGATCACCCAGCGTTCGTACTGCGCCGGCGACAGCGATCCCGCCCAACTGTCGAACAGCTGCACCGCCTCGACGCCCGCGGCGATCTGGCGGGCGAGATAGTCGATGGTCATCGCGACGATCGCATCGACGATCGCCTGGAACGCATCGGGATCGGCATAGGCGAAGGCGCGCGTCTCGCCCTGGTCCTTCGACCCCGCACCCGCGACCATATAGGTCGCCACCGTCCAGGGAGACCCCGCGAAGCCCAGGAACGTCGTTTCCGGAGGCAGGACCGCCGCCACGCGCTCGCAGGTGCCGTAGACGGGCTCCAGGCGCGCCGGCACCCGTGCCAGCGCCGCCAGCGCGGTATCGACCAGCGGCGGGCTGAGCCGTGGCCCCTCGCCCGGCCCGAACGTCAGGTCCTGCCCCAGCGCCCATGGCACCATCAGGATGTCGGAGAACAGGATCGCGCCGTCGAAGCCGAAGCGCCGGATCGGCTGCACCGTCACCTCGGCGGCGGCGTCGGGATCGGTGGCGAGCGCCAGGAAGCCGCCCTTCTCCGCCCGCAGCGCGCGATATTCGGGCAGATATCGCCCCGCCTGACGCATCAGCCAGATCGGCGGCACCGGCGGTTTCGCCCCGCGCAGGGTGGCGAGCAGCGGCTTGTTCACAGGATCGGCCAGCGTCCTTCTTCCTATAATAGAATCTTGAGAAAGGATGATGAAGTGGTTGGCGCGTGGATAACGGGATAAGCGCTTTCGTCCCGTAACCGCCAACAGGTTGACCGGCAAGGATCGGCGATTCCGCGGGGATTCGGGATCGCCCGTCCCCGTCATCCACAGCCTGTGGACAAGTCCATGCCCTGTGCGTGCAAATGTGGACAATATGCGGGTTGTCCACGCCGCGCGGGTCGCTTGGCGAGGGTGCCGACTTGCCCTATCGCTTATGCCCATGTTGTCCACAGTTCGGCCCCGGAGTCCCGCGCGATGATGCGCCTCCACCTCCACCTGCTGTCGGACTCGACCGGCGAGACGCTGGAGAACATCGCCAAGGCCGCGCTCGCGCAATATGACGATGTCGAGACCGTCCGTCACTTCTGGCCGATGGTGCGGACCGAGGCGCATCTGGAGCGCATCCTTCAGGAGATCGCGCAGAATCCGGGGCTGGTGATCTTCACCCTCGTCAACGTGGCCACCCGCCGCATCCTCGAACAGCGCTGCCTCGCGCTCGGCCTGCCCGCGGTCGCGCCGCTCGATCCGGTCAACGACGCGTTGTCGGGCTTGCTCGGCCAGCAGGCGAAGGCGCGTCCCGGCCGCCAGCACGCGCTCGACGCCGCCTATTTCGCGCGCGTCGATGCGATCCAGTGGACGATCGCGCACGACGACGGCATCGCGTCGGAGGATTGGGAAGAGGCGGAGATCGTGCTCGCCGGCGTGTCGCGTTCGTCGAAGACGCCGACCTCCATCTACCTCGCCAATCGTGGCTGGAAGACCGCGAACATCCCGATCGTCGTCGAAAGCCCGCCGCCGCGCATCCTGTTCGGGCTGAGGAATCCGCTCGTCGTCGGCCTGACAACCAGCGCCGACCGGCTGATCCAGATCCGTCGCAATCGCCTGCTCTCGCTCAACCAGATGCCCGACACACCCTATGTCGAGGAGGAAGCGGTGACGCGCGAGATCGCCTATGCCCGGCGGATGTTCGCCGACAACGGCTGGCCGGTGATCGACGTCACCCGCCGCTCGATCGAGGAAACCGCCGCCGCGATCATCGCGCTGGCGAACGAGCGCAAGGCAGGACTGACGAAGGCGACGGCCGAATGACCCCGCTCCTCCTCGCCTCGCAGAGCGCCTCGCGGCGCGCGATGCTCACCGCCGCGGGCGTGCCCTTCGACGCCACCGCCGCCGGGGTGGACGAGGATGCCGCCAAGGCGTCGCTCGCGGGCACCCGGCCGCGCGACCTCGCCGATGCGCTCGCCGAACTGAAGGCGGTGAAGGTCAGCCTGCGCCACCCCGACCGGCTGGTGCTGGGCAGCGACAGCGTCGTCGCGCTCGCCGACGGCACGTTGCTCGACAAGCCCGAAAGCCGCGCACAGGCCGCCGAGCATCTCGCGCGCATGGCTGGCGCCCGCCACGAACTGTGGAGCGCCGCGGTCGTGGCGGAAGCGGGGCGGCCGGTGTGGCGGCATGTCGAGGCGGCGCGGATGCACGTCCGCCCGCTTTCGCCGGCCTTCATCGAATCCTATCTCGATCGCGAGTGGCCGGCGATCGCAGGCTGCGTCGGCTGCTACCGGATAGAGGGGCCCGGCGCGCAGCTGTTCACCCGGATCGAGGGCAGCCAGTTCACCGTCCTCGGACTGCCGCTGCTCAATGTCCTCGACTATTTGCGTATCCGTGGAGTGATCCCCGCATGACCCGCCCCTATGCCGAGGTGATCGGCGATCCGATCGTGCAGTCGAAGTCGCCCGTGATCCACGGCTTCTGGCTCGACCGCCTGGGCCTCGACGCCGAATACCGCAAGACGCTGGTGGGCGCGGACGACCTGCCGCGCTTCTTCGCCGAACGGCGCGAGGATCCCGACTGGCGCGGCTGCAACATCACCATGCCGCACAAGCTCGCCGCGCTCGACCATGTCGACGATCGCGGCGACGTGCGCGGCGGCATCGGCGCGATCAACACCGTGTTCCGTGCCGACGACGGCGTGCCGGTCGGCACCAATACCGACGCCGGCGGCTTCTATGCGCCGCTCGCCGGCTTCGATTTCGCCGGTCGGCCCGTCACGGTCGTCGGTGCCGGCGGCGCGGCGCGCGCGATCCTGTTCGCGCTCGCCCGGATGGACGTCGGACCGGTCACCTTGCTCAACCGCAACGTGCTGAAAGCGGGCGTGCTGCTGTCGTCCTTCGGACTGAAGGGCCAGGCATTGCCGCTGGGCGCGCCGCTCGCGCCCGACACCGCGCTGCTCGTCAACGCCAGCACGCTCGGCATGGCGGGCCAGCCCCCGCTCGAGATGGACCTCGACGTGCTGGGCGAGGACGCGGTCGTCTACGACATCGTCTATGCGCCGCTCGAAACGCCGCTGCTCGCCGCGGCGCGCGCGCGCGGGCTCGATACCGTCGACGGGCTGGAGATGCTGGTCGGACAGGCGGCGCTCGCGTTCGAGCTGTTCTTCGGCGTCGCGCCGCCGCGCGATGGCGACGACGATCTGCGCGCGCTGCTGCTGGGATGACGCGACGGCCGCTGGTGCTTGGCCTCACCGGCTCGATCGGCATGGGCAAGTCGACCGTCGCGGCGATGTTCGCCGATGCGGGCGTGCCCGTCTTCGATGCCGATGCCGCCGTGCATCGGCTGCAGGGTCCCGGCGGCCGGCTCGTCGCGGCGATCGAGGCGGCCTTTCCCGGCACGACCGGCGCGGCGGGGGTGGACCGCCCTGCCCTGTCCGCCGCGGTCCTGGGCGACGATTCGGCGATGCGACGGCTGGAAGGAATCGTCCACCCCGCCGTGGCCGAGGACCGCGCCGCCTTCCTCGCCGCGCATGCCGATGCGCCGCTGGTCGTGTTCGACGTCCCGCTGCTGTTCGAGACCGGTGGCGAGCGCGGTGTCGACAGGGTCGCGGTGGTGTCCGCCGCGCCCGCCGTCCAGCGCGCCCGCACGCTGGCGCGGCCGGGCATGACGCCCGCGCGGCTCGACGCGATCCTCGCGCGCCAGCTGCCCGATGCCGACAAGCGCGCGCGTGCCGATGTCGTCATCCCCACCGATGTGCCGCTCGACGTCACGCGCGACGCGGTCCGCCGCGTCATCGCTTGCATGGTGCCGTCCACAGGCGGATAGAGGTGTCATGCGCGAGATCGTCTTCGATACCGAAACCACCGGCCTCAGTTTCGCCGGCGGCGACCGGCTCGTGGAGATCGGCTGCGTCGAGATGGTCAACCGCGTCGAGACGGGTCGGACCTTCCACGCTTATTACCATCCGGAGCGCGTCATGCCCGCCGAGGCGCAGGCGGTGCACGGGATCAGCGACGCCTTCCTCCGCGACAAGCCGAAATTCGCCGAGGCGTGCGAGGCGCTGATCGATTTCCTCGGCGAGGCGCCGCTGATCGCACACAACGCAGGCTTCGATTTTTCCTTCCTCAACGGCGAATTGAGCCGCTGCGGGCGCCGGATCGTCCACGTCGACCGGATGGTCGACACGCTCCAGATCGCGCGCAGCCGCCATCCCGGCGCCAAGCACACGCTCGACGCTCTGTGTTCGCGCTTCGGCGTCGATCGCTCGCATCGCGTGCTGCACGGCGCGCTGCTCGACGCGCAGCTGCTGGCACAGGTCTATGTCGAACTGCTCGGCGGGCGACAGATCGGACTGGGGCTGGTCAGCGACGCGTCTCGCGTCGAAACGATCCAGGTCACCGTCCGGCGGCCCGTCACGGTGCGCCCGCCGCGCACGTTCCGGGCGTCGGACGCGGAACTTGCGGCGCATGCCGCATTTGTTGCCAAGTTGCAGGATCCGCTTTGGGGGGTCGCGGCGTTCGATTAGCGCCAACCGGGCAAAGGCCAACAGGCCGGCCCACATCAATGGAGAAGAACATGGATATCCGGATCTCTGGTCATCAGGTCGCTACCGGCGACGCGCTCAAGGATCATGTGAGCGACCGGCTTCAGGGTATCGCCACGAAATATTTCGCCCGCGCCATCTCGGCCGAGGTGACCTTCGGCAAGGGGCCGCACGACGTCGGCTTCAAGTGCGACATCGTCGTCCACGTCATGAAGGGGCTGGTGCTCAAGGGCCGTCACGAGGCGCACGACGCCCACCCCGCGTTCGACGGCGCGGCGGGCAAGATCGAGACGCAGCTGCGCCGCTACATGCGTCGCCTGAAGGATCGTCACGCGGGAGAGGCCGCCGCGATCCAGGAGGACATGGGCTACGACAACGCCGGCTATACGTTGTTCCAGGAGACGGCACCGACCGAGGAGGACGTCGGCGACGCCCCGCTCATCATCGCCGAGACGCGCGTCGACATCCCCGACGCCAGCGTGTCGGACGCGGTGATGATGCTCGACCTGCGCGACACCGCCGCGCTGCTGTTCCGCAACGCGGGCACCGGCGCCTACAACATGGTCTACCGCCGCGGCGACGGCACGATCGGCTGGGTCGAACCGCAGCGCCAGGCGGTCGCACAGGCCGCGACGCAGCCCGCCGCCGGCTGAACTTCCTTCTCCCCGCCGGGCGCGCTACAGGGCCCGGCGGGGCCTTCATCATTGCCGAGTGTACCATGAACGACTTCAGCGACCTCCTGCGACCGGAGGCGGTCTACAAGGACGTGCCGGTCGCCCATAAGAAGGCGCTGTTCGTCCAGCTCGCCACCGCGGTCGACGCGCTGGGGCTCGACGGCCGGCTCACCGCCGAACGGCTGACCGCGCGCGAGAAGATCGGCTCGACCGGTTTCGGCGGCGGGGTCGCGATCCCGCACGCGCGGCTGCCCGGCCTCGACGCGGTGACCGGCGTGTTCATGCGCCTGGCGCAGCCGATCGAATTCGACGCGGTCGACGACCTGCCGGTCGACCTCGTCTTCATGCTGGTGTCGCCGGAGGATGCCGGTGCCGATCATCTGAAGGCGCTGGCGCGGGTGTCGCGCCGGCTGCGCGACCGGACGTTCCTCGCCAAGCTGCGCGGTGCGGGATCGCCCGACGCGCTCTATGCGCTGTTCACCGCCGACGCCGCGCGCGATGCCGCCTGACGCCGGCGCGGCCGCGCATTTTCGCGCGCTCGAAGCCCTCTACGCCGCCGCGCCGATCAACCGGCTGTTCGAATCCCGGCTCGAGATCGTCGAGGCCGGGGTGGCGCACATCCACTTCAGCCTCGACGAACGCCATTTCCACGCCGCGGGGGCGGTGCACGGAACCAGCTATTTCAAGATGCTCGACGATGCGGCTTTCTATGCCGCGAACAGCCTCGTCACCGATCGCTTCCTGCTGACCACCGCGTTCAACCTGCTGCTCACCCGCCCGTTGAAGGCGGGGCCGGTGGTCGCCGAGGGACGCTGGATCAGCGGCAAGCGCCGCGTCTACGTCGCCGACGCCCGGCTGATCGACGCCGATGGCGAGGAAGCGGCGCGCGGCACCGGCACGTTCATGCGATCCCAGATCCCGTTGTCGGGCCTGCCCGGTTATCGCGCGGCGTGAGCGACCGGCTGCCGACGCACATCGCGGTCGGCGCCTTGCTGCGCCGGGTCAACGACGCCGGCGGGATCGCCATGGTGCGTGCGAAAGGGGATGCGCAGGGTGGCGCGATCCTTGTGTTGATCGAGAGCCGTTCAGGTCCCGTACGGGTTCTGGAACGCACGATCGGATTCGACGGGTCAGTGACGCTGACTGAGTCGACTCCAGCAGACGGCGCCGAATCCTATTGGCGCCGACGCCGCGAACGCGACCCCGATCTGTGGGTCGTCGAACTGGACATCCCGGAAGCCGAACGGTTCGCCGCTGAAACGATCTCGGCGAATTGACTCGACGACGCCCGATCGCGAAGGACCCGCGCACAGTGAAAGCGCGTTGTGCCGCGCCTGGGTGCGATCCGGGTCGGTGACGCAGTCGGGGGGATGCCCGGACGGTCGGTTGACGATCGGGTCCGTGGTCCAACCGCATATCGAATACGTTAATGACGATCATGCAACGCGCCGCGGCCATCGCGGCGATGACTTTCTCTCTGGCGGGGCTGGTTAGCCACAGCTCGCCTGTCCGGGCATCGAACCTGGATCGCACCGCGATCCCCGCCCCGGCCGTTACCGCCCCGGCGGTCCGCATTCAGACCACCAACCCCGCTGCCCCCGCATCGGTTCCCGTCTCCGCCCCCGCGAGCATCACGCCGCAGGCCGCCGTCGAGATGGTGCAGCCGATCCCCTCGAGCGATGCCGCCGAGGATGACGAATACAATTCCCTCGCCGAAGCCGTCGCCGCGCAGGACGCCGACGCCGTCGATTCGACGCAGCGCTGCCTCGCCGGCGCGATCTATTTCGAATCGAAGGGCGAGCCGCTCGCCGGCCAGCTCGCGGTCGCCAACGTCATCATCAACCGGTCGAAGTCGGGCCGCTTCCCCGCCGACGTCTGCTCGGTCGTCAAGCAGCGCGGGCAGTTCAGCTTCGTGCGCGGCGGCGAGATTCCGTCGGTGGACGAGGGCCGGTCGTCGTGGCGCACCGCACTCGCGGTCGCCAAGATCGCCCTCGCCGCGGCGTGGGACAGCCCCGCCCCCAAGGCGCTGTTCTTCAACACCGCCGATCGCCGCCCGGGCGGCAACCTCACCAAGATCGCGATGATCGGCAACCACGTCTTCTATCGCTGATACCGACGGGGCGCTTGCCCCGTTCGTGGAATGTTCCTAAGCGGGGGTCATGCTCGACATGGCCCCCGCTTCGTGTCTGGATGGTGGCGATCCCGCGATCTGCGCCGCCGACGTGGCGCGCGGCGTGACGCGGATGCTGCTCCGCCACGACCTCACCACCATCGCCGAAGTCCCGCTCGACGGCGGTCGGCGCGCCGACCTGATGGCGATCGACGCCCGCGGGCAATTGGTGATCGTCGAGATCAAGGTGTCGCGCGCCGACCTGCTCGGCGACGGCAAATGGCCCGATTATCTGGGGCATTGCGACCGCTATTACTGGGCGGTTCCCGCCGGGTTCGACATAGCGCCGCTGGACGGCGCCGCCTTTCTGCCCGAACGCACCGGCGTGATCGTCGCCGATCGCTACGATGCGGCGATCGTGCGCGAGGCGCATACGGTTCCCCTGCCCGCGCACGTCCGCAAGCGCTGCACCCTGGGGTTCGCACGTCGGGCCGCGCGGCGGCTGACCGCGCTGGCCGATCCCGAGGCACTGGCGCTGTAGGTCGCCGCTATAGCTGATGCCCCGTCCGGTCGCGCTTCGTGGCCAGATAGCGCGCATTGTGGGGGTTGGCGGGCAGGGCGTGGGGCACGCGCTCGACGACGCGGACGCCGGCGGCCTCCAGGCCCGCCACCTTGGCGGGATTGTTGGTCAGCAGCCGCACCGCGCGCTGGCCGAGCAGGTCGAGCATCCGCGCCGCGACGCCGAAATCGCGCGCATCCACCGCAAAGCCCAGCCGCACGTTGGCGTCGACGGTGTCGTATCCCTGGTCCTGCAAGGCATAGGCACGCAGCTTGTTGACCAGCCCGATCCCGCGTCCCTCCTGCCGCAGGTACAGCAGGATGCCCCAGCCGCTGGCACGGATCGCGGCGATCGCGGCGCGCAATTGCGGTCCGCAGTCGCATTTCAGGCTGCCGAGCACATCGCCCGTCAGGCATTCGCTGTGCAGCCGGACCAGCGGCGGGCCGCCACCGGGCTGACCGATCAGCAGCGCGACATGCTCGTCGCTCGAATCGGGCGCGCGGAATGCGACGATCTCGGCATCCTCGGCACCCTCGACCGGCAGCCGCGCGCGCGTCGCGAGGCGCAGCGATCCGGCGTCCTGATGGCGGTCGATCGCATCGGGGGCGATCGTGACCTCCGGATCGATCCCGTCGATGACGAAGGCGGGCATCAGCCCGGCGATCCGCGCGAGCCGGATCGCGGCGAGGCTGGCGCGCGGGCGATCGACCGCAATGGTGCGGAACGGGCCCTTCATCGGCGTCGCGAGGTCGAATTGCGGATCGGCCAGCGCCACCGCGGTGTCGAGGTCGAGCCAGGGCGCGGGGGCGACGACGACGGGTGTATCCGGGTCGGCGGCGGCGCGCTGGTTGGTCAGGTTCAGCGTCGCCGCCCGCCCGCTCGAAATCAGCAGGGGCCACGCCCCGTCCGGCGCAAAGGCGGCGAGTGCGGCCGCGTCGGCGGTCTCGACCGCGAGCAGGGGCAGGGGGCCTTCGCCCGGCGCGTGGATCGCGATCGGCCAGCCGCGGCGCAGCGCGTCGATCGCGCGCGACACGGCGCGGGCGTCGTTCAAAACGCGAACTCGGTCATGATGGGGACGTGATCGGACGGCTTCAGCCAGCTGCGGCAATCCTCGAACACGGTGTGGCCGACCGCGGCGGCGGCGACGTCGCCCGTCGCCCACATGTGATCGAGGCGCCGGCCGCGGTCGTTCTTCGTCCAGTCGGACGAGCGATAGCTCCACCAGGTGTGGAGTCGCGCCGGCGCGGGATGGAAATGCCGGCCGAGATCGACCCAGTCGTTCGATCCCTGCAACCGGTCCAGCGCCTCGACCTCGACCGGCGTGTGGCTGACGACCTTCAGCAGCGCCTTGTGGCTCCATACGTCGGCAGGCAACGGCGCGATGTTGAAATCGCCGGTCAGGATCGTCGGCCCGACGAGCGTCCGCGACCATTGGGTCATCCGCTCGACGAAATCGAGTTTCTGCCCGAATTTCGGGTTGACGTCGCGATCCGGTACGTCGCCGCCGGCGGGAACGTAGACGTTCTCCAGCCGCACGCCGTTGGGCAGGCGGACACCGACATGGCGCGCCTCGCGGTTCGCCTGCCAGTCGAACCGGTCGTCGGCGGCGATCGGCACGCGGCTCAGGATCGCGACGCCATGGTGCATGCGCTGGCCGTGGATGACGATATGGTCGTAGCCGAGCGACCGGAACGTATCGAACGGGAAGTCCGCGTCGATCACCTTGGTTTCCTGCAGACACAGGATGTCGGGTTCGGCCTCGCGCAGGAACTGCTCGACGATGGCGATCCGGAAGCGGACCGAATTGATGTTCCAGGAGACGATCTTCACCGGGACGCATCTAGGCGGGGGGGAAGGGGCCGGCAAGGTTGGCGGAGGGCGTGGTTGCCACCGGCAGGGCCGCGGCGACAGGCGGCGGGTCCAAACGGAAAGGCCCCCGCTCCGGGGGCATGGAGCGAGGGCCGACCTGGCGTTCGTCACGCAGGCGGGAAGTGGTGGTTGATCGTCCGGGCAACAGGGGGAAAAATCCCGAACGCCCCACATCCGCGAGGACCGTTCTAGGCGCTCGAACCTGTCGCCCGGATGAATGGGTCCGGATAATTACCGTTTTATCGCGGGCTCGACCGCCGCGGGTCGTTCCATTTGAACGTCTGGTCGCTCACCGGCACGCCGAATCGCTGGTTGGTCAGGCGAATCGTCGTCCGGTTGTTCTGGCTGTCGAGCGCGACCCAGCCCTGCAAGGCCAGCCCGCCCGGCGCCGCGGCGCTCCGCGCGAAGATCAGGGTGATCTTGCCATATTCGGGGTGTTTGGGATCGTTCGCCTCGACCGAGACGACGGCGTCGTTGCCGGTCTGCACCAGCCGCGCGTAGCGGGTGATGTCGCGCGAGGGATCGAGCAGCACGCCCAGCGGCGAATTCCGGATCGGCCAGCGCTGCACCTGCCGCACCGAATAGTCGATGAAGGTCAGCGCGCCGCCCTCCGCGACGATCAGGATCGGCACCCCCTTTTCGTACTGGAAGCGCAGCTTGCCGGGCTTCTTGAGCGTGAACGTGCCGGTCAGCACCTTGCCGTTGCGGTCGGCCTGGCTGAAGTCGGCGGTCATGGTCTCGACCGCCTGGAGGTGGCGCTGCACCGCGGCCAGGTCGCCGGTCGCCTGCGCGGGCAGGACGGCGGGGGCGACGACGGCGGCGAGGGCGAAAGCGTATCGGATCATGGGTGTCCCGTGGAATGTGCGCATTGAATGCCTGCTGAACCGGGCAGGTTCCGGCCGGCGCCACGCGGCGTTCCGTCGTCCGCCGGCGGTCCGGGGAAGCCGTCCTCAGGTGTGGGCGGGGGACGGGCGCGTCAGATCGCATGTCCTTCGGTATCGCGCAGCACCTCGCGGCGGCCGACATGGTCCGGGCGGCTGACGATCCCGTCCTTCTCCATCTTCTCGATGAGCCGCGCGGCGGAATTGTAGCCGATGCGCAGCTGGCGCTGGAGCCAGCTCGTCGACGCCTTCTGCGATTCGCACACCAGCTGGATCGCGCTGCGATATTGCTGATCCTCCGCCGAATCCTCGCCCTCCGGCGATCCTTCCAGCGTGAAGCCGTCCTCGGGCTCCTCGGTGACGGAGGTGATATAGTCGGGCTGCCCCTGCGCGCGCCAATGATCGGCGATGGCGCGCACCTCGTCGTCGCTGACGAACGGGCCGTGGACGCGCACGATCCCCTTGCCGCCCGGCATGTAGAGCATGTCGCCCTTGCCCAGCAGCTGCTCGGCCCCCTGTTCGCCCAGGATGGTGCGCGAATCGATCTTGCTGGTGACGTGGAAGCTGATCCGGGTCGGCAGGTTCGCCTTGATGACGCCGGTGATGACGTCCACCGAGGGACGCTGCGTCGCCATGATGAGGTGGATGCCCGCCGCGCGCGCCTTCTGCGCCAGCCGCTGGATCAGGAACTCGACCTCCTTGCCCGCGGTCATCATCAGGTCGGCGAGCTCGTCGACGATGACGACGATCTGCGGCAGCGGCTCGTAGTCGAGCTGCTCCTCCTCGTACACGGGTTGTCCCGTCTCCGGATGATAGCCGGTCTGGACGCGGCGGCCGAGCCGCTGGCCCTTGGCCTTGGCGGCGCGCACCTTGTCGTTGAAGCCCGCAAGGCTGCGCACGCCGACCGAGGACATCTGGCGATAGCGGTCCTCCATCGTCTCGACCGCCCATTTGAGCGCGCGCACCGCCTTGGCGGGATCGGTGACGACGGGGGACAGCAGGTGCGGGATGTCGTCGTACATGCTCAGTTCGAGCATCTTGGGATCGATCATGATCATCCGGCACTGTTCCGGCGTCAGCCGGTAGAGCAGCGACAGGATCATGCAGTTGAGACCGACCGACTTGCCCGACCCGGTCGTGCCCGCGACGAGCAGGTGCGGCATCGGCGCGAGGTCGGCGATGACGGGATCGCCGGCGATGTTCTTGCCGAGGATGATCGGCAGCTGCGCGGCCTGGTCCTCGAACGTCTGGCTGGCGACCAGTTCGTGCAGGCTGACCGATTCGCGCCGGGTATTGGGCAGTTCGATGCCGATGACGTTGCGGCCCGGGATCACCGCGACGCGCGCCGACACCGCCGACATGTTGCGCGCGATGTCGTCGGCGAGCGCGATGACGCGGCTCGCCTTGATCCCCGGCGCGGGTTCCAGCTCGTACATCGTCACGACCGGGCCGGGGCGCACCTCGTTGATGACGCCGTGCACCTTGAAATCGTCGAGCACGTTTTCGAGCAGGCGCGCGTTGCGCTCCAGCGCGGCCTTGTCGATCGTGCCCTTGGGCGCCGGCGGCGCCGGGGTCAGCAGGTCGAGGCCTGGCAACGTGAAGCTGTGGCCGAGGTCGAAGCTCTGTTGTTTCGGCTTGGGCCTTGCGGCGGATGGCGCGGTGGCGCGATCGGCGATGACGGGTGCGGGGCGGGGATCGGGTTCGGCGATCGCGCGCGGCTCGATCACCTTGCGCGCGAGTTGCAGCGGCTCTTCGTCATCCTCGTCCGCGACGTCGTAGGCATCCCCGGCATCCCCGGCGGCGCGGCGGCGCGGCAGGCGGAAGCGGCGCTCGCCGAGGTCGATCTCCAGGCTCTTCGCCCAGACGATGATGCCCGCCACGCCCGCGATCAGGCCGATGCCGCGTGCCGCCCAGCGCTCGGCACCGGGCTGGCCGACGACGTGCAGCGCCCATTCGACCAGGTGCGCGACCGACAGGCCGACGACGCCGCCCCAACCCGCGGGCAGGGCGAGCACCGATGCATCGGACACGAACGCCAGCGCCGCCGCCATCAGCGCGACGCCCAGCGCCGCGTTGCGCAGCATCGCCAGCCAGCGGCCGGGGGGCTGGTCGCGCCACAGCCGCGCGGCGACGATCGGCGCGACCGGCAGCAGCAGCGCCACCGTCGGCCCGAACAGCGTCAGCGCCAGATCGGCGAACCACGCGCCCGGCGTACCCGCCAGGTTCTGGACCGCGCCGCCCGATGCGGTGTTGAGCGCGGCGTCGCTCGCCCGATAGCTGGCCAGCGCCAGCACCATCAGCAGCGTGGCGAGGAACAGCGCGATCGCGGCGACCAGTGCACCGCCGCGGACCGCCCCCGCCTTCACCGTCTCACGCAACAAGCCTGGCTGCGCACGGCTCGCCATCGCCCGATCCCTTCCATGTGCGAAAATGCCCGGGATTCATCGGGCCGCGCGCGCGTCACGTCAAGGCGACTGCGACGGGCGGGATGTATCGCGGCGCAGGCATGCGAACGCGAATATCCACGCCCCGGTGGCGCCCGACGCCGTTGGCACACCGGCCGCGCGCGCGTACAGGAGGGGATATGGACACAGATGTCATCATCCTCGGCGGCGGGCTGGTCGGCGCCACGCTTGCGGTCGCGCTCGACGTGCACGGCGTGCGCAGCATCGTCATCGACCCCGCCGACCCGGCGGTGATGCTGGCGCCCGGCTTCGACGGACGTGCCTCCGCCATCGCCAGCGCGACCGGGCGGATGCTCGACGCGATCGGCATCGGGGCGGCGCTGGCAGGGCAGGGCTGCGCGATCCGCCAGATCCGGGTGAGCGACGGGCTGGCGCCCGGCAAGCTCGATTTCCGACCGGCCGAAGGCGATGGCGCGCTCGGCACGATGTACGAGAACAAGCTGCTGCGCCGCACATTGTTCGAGGCGGCGCGTGCCGCGCGGCACGTTGACCTGCGGATGCGGACGCGCGCGACCGACATGACGCGCGGCGCCGATGGCGTCGTCGCGACGCTCGACGACGGCAGCGTGATCCGCGCGCCCCTGCTGATCGCCGCGGAAGGCCGCAATTCGCCCACGCGCGAGGCGGCGGGGATCGCCGTCGCGCGCTGGCAGTACGACCATGCCGCGATCGTCGGCGCGTTCCATCACGAATACCCGCACGACGACGTCGCCTATGAGATCTTCTATCCCTCCGGCCCGTTCGCGCTGCTGCCGTTGCCCGACGATGCGACCGGTCACCGGTCGGCGATCGTCTGGTCGGTGAAGGGCGCCGACGGCCCGGCGATGATGAAGCTGGGCGATCGCGCCTTCCTGGCGGAGGCGACGCGGCGGATGGGCGGGTTCCTCGGCGAACTGACCGACGCCAGCCCCCGCGCCAGCTACGCGCTCGGTTTCCACCATGCCGCGCGGATCACTGCGGAGCGGCTGGTGCTGGTCGGCGATGCGGCGCACGGCATCCATCCGATCGCGGGGCAGGGGCTCAACCTCGGCCTGCGCGACGCGGCGACGCTGGCGGAGGTGCTGGTCGACGGCAAGCGGCTGGGGCTCGATCTCGGCGATCCGGCGCTGCTCGAACGCTACCAGCGCTGGCGCGGGCTCGACACGTTCATGGTCGCGGCGGCGACGGACACGCTGACGCGGCTGTTCGGCGTGCCCGGCGCCGCGGCCAGCGCGATCCGCCGGTTCGGCATCGGTGCGGTCGACCGGCTGCCCCCGCTCAAGAACCGGTTCATGGCGGAAGCGCGCGGCGAGACGGGCACGCTACCCAAGCTCTTGCAGGGGCTGCACATATGAGCGGGCCGGCGGCGACGCCGTCGCCGTCGCCGTCGCCGGTCGCCCGGGTCCAGCAGGGCGTCGCGCGCGGTATCGGCATCGGCCTGGGGCTGACGATCGCGGCGGTGGTGATCGGCTACGGGCGCAGCGCCGCGGCGACGCTCGAAAGCCGGTTCGCGACGCTCGGCATCGCCGCGCTGGTGCTCGGCCTCTGGCTCGCCGCGGCGATCGGTTCGGTCGCGCGCCGCCGCTTCGTGTCGGACGGCGCGATCGGCGGCCGTGACGGCGTCGATCCCGGCGTGGACACCGGCAACGCCATCCTGCGCAACACCGCCGAACAGGTGCTGCTCGCCGGTTTCGCCTATACCGCGCTGACGCTGCTCAGCGACCATGCGCGCGTGCCCGTGGCGCTGTTCGTCGCCTGTTTCTCGGCGGGGCGGCTGCTGTTCTGGACCGGCTATCGCGACGGCGCCGAAGCGCGCGCCCTGGGCTTCGCGCTGACCTTCTACCCCAGCGTCGCGGCGTTGCTGATGGCGGTGTTCGCGCTCGCGACGGCCTAGATAGGCCGCGCCGGTCAGATCCGGCGCGCGTGCTCGACCAGCATCACCGGTACGCCGTCGCGGACGGGATAGGCGAGTCCGGCGGCGTCGGACACCAGTTCGCCCGCGTCCTCGTCATAGCGCAGCGGCTGGCGCGTGACCGGGCAGACGAGGCGTTCGAACAGCCACGGGTCGATCATTGCAGCGTGACCTTGTCCTCGCCGTCGTGGCGACCGAAGAACTGCATGAGCTGGATGATGAGCTCGGCGCGCGTCTCGATGTCCTGCGCCTCCAGCAGCGCCTGTTTCGCTGCGGAATCGAAGGGGGCGATCTGGGCGATGCCGTTGACCAGGCTTTCGTCGTCGAGCCGGCCGACCGCGTCCCAATCCACCGCATAGCCCTGTGCGTCGGCGAAGCGGCGCGATTCGAGTTCGAGCGAGGATCGCCGGCCGAGCGACAGCATGTCGTCGCCGGGGGCGGGCAGCATCACCGCCTCGACCTGGCGGAACGGGGTCGTCACGTCGAGCTCGCGCACCACGCGGAACAGCGCCACGCCCTCCAGCACCAGATTGTAGCGCCCGTCGTCCAGCGCCTCGACCTCCGCGATCTTGCCGACGCAGCCGATGTCGTAGAGCGCGGTCGCATCGCCGCCGGTGCCCATCGGCTGGATCATGCCGATCCGCCGGTCGCGCGCCATCGCGTCGCTCACCATCGCGCGATAGCGCGGCTCGAAGATGTGCAGCGGCAGGTGCATGCCGGGAAACAGCAACGCCCCCGGCAGCGGAAAGATCGACAGGCGGCCGATGACCGGGGCGGCGGTCATCCGAACAGGATCGCGGACAGGCGGCGGCGCTGCGCCGATACCCAGGGGTCCTCCAGTCCGACGACCTCGAACACCTTGAGCAACTGCTGGCGCGCCGCGCCGTCGTTCCACGCGCGGTCGGCGGCGACGATGGCGAGCAGATTGTCGGCGGCGCCGTCGCGGTCGCCCGCCGCCATCTGCGCATTGGCGAGCGCGAAGCGGCGATCGTGATCGTCGGGATGGGCCGCCACCTCGGCCTGAAGCCCGGCGAAATCGTCGACCGGCGGCGCGCTCCGCGCGAGTGCCAGTGCCGCCTTCGCCCGGTCGATGCCGGCGTCGTGGACGTCGGCGGGCAGCGCGTCGATCGCCGCCTGCGCCTCGTCGGTCAGGCCGAGCGCGACCAGCGCGCGGATGCGGCCCGACAGCACCGCCGGATCCTCCGGCGCCATCTCGACCAGCTGGTCGAAGATCGACAGCGCGCGCTCGCCGTCGCCGCTCGCCAGCACCTCCTCGCCCATCGCGATCAGCGGCGCGATCTCGGCGGCGGCATCGGCGCCGGGCGCCGCGATCGGCAGCTGCTTGAGCAGCTGGTCGAGGATCGTACGCAGCTGCGATTCGGTGCGCGCGCTGGTCAGGTCGGCGACCAGCTGCCCCTGGAACATCGCATAGACGGTGGGGATCGACTTGATCTGGAACTGCGCGGAGATGAAGGGATTCTTGTCGGTGTCGATCTTGGCGAGCACGACGCCGCGATCCGCATAGGCGGCCGCGACCTTTTCGAGCGTCGGCCCCAGCGCCTTGCACGGCCCGCACCATTCCGCCCAGAAATCGATGATGACCAGGCTGGTCATCGACGGTTCGACGACGTCGCGGCGGAAATCCTCGACCGCCTGCTTCTCGGCTGGCGACATTCCTAGCGTGGCCACGTCATGCTCCTTGCGTTTCGGTTGCCGCCCATGTGGGGCAGCGGCGCGCCGACGCCAAGGCTTTTGCACGCCGGCACGATCGAAGGGGCCGGACGCGCCCTCAATGGAAGTCGCGCGATCTGGGCATGACCCGCACGTCGCGCGGGTGGCCGCCGCGCGGATCGCGGCTGGCGATCGGTTTCGGGCGGATCACCTCGTCGACCGGCAGCAGCGGCGTCTGCGCGTCGTAATCGGACGACAGGCGGCGCAGCTCGGCGGTGCGGTCATGGGCGCGGACCGCCATCAGATGCACGACGCCTTCCTCGCTGCGCTGGATCACCCCTTCCATCACCAGCAGCCGCGCCGCCATCACCGCGCGTCGGTTCGCCTCGAAATCGCGCGCCCACATCAGCGCGTTGGTGATGCCGGTTTCGTCCTCGATCGTCACGAAGATGGCGTTGCCCTTGCCCGGCCGCTGCCGCACCAGCACCACGCCGGCGACCTTCGCGCGCCGCCCGTCCTTCGCACGGCTGGCCTGCGCGCTCGACAATACGCCCTCGGCGGCGAACACCGGGCGCAGGAAGCGCATCGGATGATCCTTCAGCGACAGGCGCGTCGTCTGGTAATCCGCCGCGACCTGTTCGGCCGGCGGCATCGCGGGCAGCCGCGCGTCGGCCTCTTCGCCCAGTTCGGGCGCGTCGGCGGCGGCGAACAGCGCGAGCTGCTTCGGCGGCGTCCGCCGCACCTCCCACAGCGCCGCGCGGCGATCGACCGCGATCGATCCGAACGCGTCGGCATCGGCGAGCAGGTTGAGCCCGCGCGTCGGCAGGCCCGCGCGCGCCGCCACCGCCTCGATTCCCGCGAACGGCACCGCCCCGCGCGCCGCGACCAGATCGGCGGCCCAGTGTTCGCGGAAGCCGTCGACCTGGCGAAACCCCAGCCGGATCGCCAGGCTCCCGTCGTCGAGCGGTTCGAGCGCATTGTCCCAGACGCTGGCATTGACGTCGATCGGCCGCACCACGACGCCATGGTCGCGCGCGTCCTGCACCAGCTGCGCGGGCGCATAGAAGCCCATCGGCTGCGAATTGAGGATCGCGCAGCCGAACGCGGCCGGGTGGAAGCATTTGATCCACGACGACACATAGACCAGCCGCGCGAACGACAGCGCATGGCTTTCGGGAAAGCCATAGCTGCCGAACCCCTCGATCTGCTTGTAGCAGCGCATCGCGAAGTCGCGCTGGTAGCCGCGGCGGACCATACCCTCGATCAGCTTCGCCTCGAAATTCTCCATGCCGCCGACCTTGCGGAACGTCGCCATCGACTTGCGCAGCTGGTTGGCCTCGTCCGGCGTGAATTCCGCCGCGACGATGGCGAGCTTCATCGCCTGTTCCTGGAACAGCGGCACGCCATAGGTTTCCTTCAGCAGGTTGCGCAGCTCGTCGGGATCGTGCGGCGGCGCGGGCGAGGGGAATTCGGCGACCTCCTTGCCCGCCCGCCGGCGCAGATAGGGGTGGACCATGTCGCCCTCGATCGGCCCCGGCCGGACGATCGCGACCTGCACCACCAGATCGTACAGTTTGCGCGGTTTCAGCCGCGGCAGCATGTTGATCTGCGCCCGGCTCTCGACCTGGAACACGCCGATGCTGTCGCCCCTGCACAGCATGTCGTAGACGGGCGGATCGTCGGGCGGGATCGAATCGAGGTCGTGTTGCCCCAGGCCATGGTCGCGCATCAGGTCGAACGCCTTGCGGATGCAGGTCAGCATGCCGAGCGCCAGGATGTCGACCTTCATGATCTTCAGTTCGTCGATGTCGTCCTTGTCCCATTCGATGAAGGTGCGATCCTCCATCGCGCCGTGATGGATCGGCACCGTTTCGTCGAGGCGGCCGTGGGTCAGGACGAAGCCGCCGACGTGCTGCGACAAATGGCGCGGAAAGCGCAGCAGCGAATCGACCGTCGTCTTCAGCCGCGCGATCTCCGGATTGTCGAGGCTGAACCCGGTCTCGTGAAAGCGCCGCTCCTCGAACCGGTCGGAAAAGCTGCCCCAGACGGTGCTGGTCAGTCGCTGCGTCACGTCCTCGCTCAGGCCCAGCGCCTTGCCCGCCTCGCGCACCGCGCTGCGCGGGCGGTAATGGATGACGGTCGCCGCGATCGCCGCGCGATGGCGGCCGTAGCGGCGATAGATGTATTGCATCACCTCCTCGCGCCGCTCGTGTTCGAAATCGACGTCGATGTCGGGCGGCTCGTCGCGCTCCGCCGACACGAAGCGCGAGAAGAGCAGGTCGTAGCGCATCGGATCGACCGAGGTGACGCCGAGCAGCCAGCAGACCGCCGAATTCGCCGCCGATCCGCGCCCCTGGCACAGGATCGGCGGCCGGCATTCCTCGCGCGCGAAGCGGACGATGTCGTGCACGGTCAGGAAGTAATAGGCATATTGCCGCGCCGCGATCAGCGGCAGCTCCTCGTCGAGCAGCTTCTGCAACCGGTCGGGAATCCCGTCGGGAAAGCGGTCCCGCGCCGCGGCATAGGTGATGTGCTCCAGCCACCCCTGCGCGTCCCAGCCCTCCGGCACCGGCTCGTGCGGATATTCGTAGGCGAGGTCGGTCAGCGCGAAGCCGATCCGGTCGAGGATCTCGCCGCTCGCCGCCACCGCCTGCGGCTGCGCCGCGAACAGGCGGGCCATCTCCCCGGCGGGTTTCAGGTGGCGTTCGGCATTGGCGGCGAGCGTCCGGCCGGCGGCGCGGATCGTCGTGCCCTGGCGGATGCAGGCGAGCACGTCGTGCAGCGGTCGCGCGTCGGCCGCGGCATAGAGCGCGTCGCAGGTGGCGAGCAGCGGCACGCCCGCCGCCGCCGCCTGTCGCGCATGCCCCGCCAGCCGGCGCTGGTCGCGCCCGCCACGCGGCATGTCCACGCCCAGCCAGACGCGCCCCGGCATTGCCGCCGCAAGGCGCTCGAGCGTCGTCGACAGGTCGGCGTCGGTACGCATCGGCGGCAGCAGCGCATCGGGGCGGGCGGTCGCCGGACGCGCGCTCGATTGGGGCCGCACGATCGCGATCAGGCCGTCGCAATGGCGCAGCAGGTCGCCCAGCCCGAGGATGCAATCGCCCTTCTGCGCGCGCAGGTTGCCGGTGGTCAGCAGCCGCGTCAGCCGTCCCCAGCCATGGCGGTCGACCGGATAGGCGACGATATCCGGCGTCCCGTCGGCGAAGACCAGCCGTGCGCCCACCACCAGCCGGAAACCGATGTCGGCGATGCCCTGTTCGGCGAACCGCTCACGGATCAGCCGCAGCTCGCGATGCGCGCGCACCACGCCGGCGACGGTGTTGCGATCGGCGATGCCGATTCCGGCATGGCCCAGCGATATCGCCTCGCGCACCATGTCCTCGGCATGGCTGGCGCCGTCGAGGAACGAGAAGTTGGTCGCCGCGACGAGTTCGGCGAAGCCGGTCATGCGAACAGGCCGTGGATGTACCAGTTGGGCGTTTCCGCCTCGCTGTAGAGGCCGTGGCGAAAGATCCAGAAGCGGCGGCCGCGGCGGTCCTCGACCCGGTAATAGTCGCGCGTCGGGATGACCGCGTCGTGCCGCCGCCACCATTCGCCCGCGATCCGCTCCGGCCCTTCCGACCGCGCGATCTCGTGCACCCGGCGGCGCCAGCGGAAGCGAGCAGGGGGGCCGTCCGGCACCTCCGCCATGACGCTCTCGATCGGCTGTGGCGGATCGAACAGATAGATCGGGCGCAGCGGCGGCTCGCCCGCCTCCACCGCGGGCCACGCCGCGGCGGGCGGATAGGCGGTCGCGGGCAGCATCAGCTCCGCCTGTTCGGGGATATGGCTGTCGCGCGCGCCGAAGCGGCGGACGCGGTTGCGTCCCAGCCG
>NZ_JAJLPA010000007.1 GCF_025548555.1 Sphingomonas sp. A2-49 | reverse complement strand
GGCCCTTCGCCACCGCGGCGGTCGCGGCCGCCGCCGCCATGGTCAGGCCCGCCGCGAGCATCTCGCGGCCCTGCGGGCTGCTCGCCTTTTCCAGCAGCGCGCCGCCGACCTCGCGCACCTCCTTCGACAGCTTTATCCCCAGCACTTCCTTGGGAAGCTTCGCCGTCTTCGTCTTCTTGCCCTGCTTGGCCATGCCGCCGCCTTTCCTTGTGTGTCGCGAAGGTAAGACACCGCGGCGACGCTTTCAATCGGCTGTCCCAATCCGGTGCTGGCGAAGCGTGTCGCGCGTTCCTACCTCTGGCACTAGCCTCCGCCATAGAACAGAAGTAGAACCAGCCACATGCTGACCAAGATCTCCGTCCGCGGCGCGCGCGAGCACAATCTCAAGGACGTCGATGTCGACATCCCCCGCGACACGCTGACGGTCATCACCGGCCTTTCCGGGTCGGGCAAGTCCAGCCTCGCGTTCGACACCATCTATGCCGAGGGCCAGCGCCGCTACGTCGAATCGCTGTCGGCCTATGCGCGCCAGTTCCTGGAGCTGATGCAGAAGCCCGACGTCGATCATATCGAGGGCCTGTCGCCGGCGATTTCGATCGAGCAGAAGACGACGAGCCGCAATCCGCGCTCGACGGTCGCGACCGTCACCGAAATCTACGATTACATGCGGCTGCTGTGGGCGCGCGTCGGCGTGCCCTACAGCCCGGCGACGGGCGAACCGATTGCGGCGCAGACGGTCAGCCAGATGGTCGACCGCGTCATGGCCCTGCCCGAGGGCACGCGGCTGTACCTGCTCGCCCCCGTCGTGCGCGGACGCAAGGGCGAATATCGCAAGGAGATGCTGGAGTGGCAGAAGGCGGGCTTCACGCGCGTCCGCATCGACGGCCAGATCCACGAGATCGACGAGGCGCCCGCGCTCGACAAGAAGTTCAAGCATGACATCGAGGTGGTCATCGACCGTCTGGTCGTGCGCGGCGACATCGCCACGCGCCTTGCCGAAAGCTTCGAGACGGCGCTGAAGCTCGCCGAGGGCCTCGCCTATGTCGATCCCGCCGATCCGGTCGAGCCGCATACGCCCAAATCCGAGGTTCTCGGCGACAACGCGCCCGCCGGCCGCATCGTCTTCTCGGAAAAGTTCGCCTGCCCGATCAGCGGCTTTACCATTGCGGAAATCGAGCCGCGGCTGTTTTCGTTCAACGCGCCGCAGGGCGCCTGCCCGGCGTGCGACGGGCTCGGCGAGAAGCTGCTGTTCGACGAGGACCTCGTCGTCCCCAACCATGCGCTCAGCATCAAGAAGGGCGCGGTCGTCCCCTGGGCGAAGTCCAACCCGCCCAGCCCCTATTACATGCAGGTGCTGGGCAGCCTGGCGCGCGAATTCGCCTTCGACCTCGACACCCCCTGGGCCGACCTGCCCGAGAGCGTGCACGCGCTGATCCTGCACGGCAGCAAGGGCAAGCCGGTCACGCTGACGTTCATCGACGGCAAGAAGAAATACGACGTCAAGAAGCCGTTCGAAGGGGTGATCGGCAACCTCAACCGACGCCTGCTCCAGACCGAGAGCGCGTGGATGCGCGAGGAGCTGTCGAAATACCAGAGCTCGCGCCCGTGCGAGACGTGCCACGGCGCGCGCCTCAAGCCGGAGGCGCTCGCGGTCAAGATCGCGATGCAGGATATCGCCTATGCGACGCATCTGTCGGTGGTCGACGCGCTGGCGTTCTTCACCGACCTGCCCAACCACCTGGGCGACCAGCAGCGCGCGATCGCCGAGCGGATCCTGAAGGAGATCGTCGAGCGGCTCGGCTTCCTCAACAACGTCGGGCTCGACTATCTGAACCTCGACCGCACCAGCGGCACGCTGTCGGGCGGCGAGAGCCAGCGCATCCGGCTGGCGTCGCAGATCGGCAGCGGCCTGTCGGGCGTGCTCTACGTGCTCGACGAACCGTCGATCGGGCTGCACCAGCGCGACAACGACATGCTGCTGAAGACGCTGCGGCGGCTGCGCGACCTCGGCAACACCGTGCTCGTCGTCGAGCATGACGAGGATGCGATCCGCACCGCCGATTACGTCATCGACATGGGGCCGGGCGCGGGTGTGCACGGCGGCCAGATCGTCGCGCAGGGCACGCTGAAGCAGATCCTCAAGAGCAAGACCAGCATCACCGCCGACTATCTGAACGGCACGCGCGAGGTGCCGGTGCCGCCGAAGCGGCGCAAGGGCAACGGCAAGCAGCTGACCGTCCACAATGCGCGCGCCAACAACCTGACTGGCGTCACCGCGAGCATTCCGCTCGGCACCTTCACCTGCATCACCGGCGTGTCGGGATCGGGCAAGTCGAGCTTCACCATCGACACGCTCTATGCCGCCGCGGCGCGCGCGCTGAACGGTGCGCGCATCCTGGCGGGCAAGCACGACAAGGTCACCGGGCTCCAGCACCTCGACAAGGTGATCGACATCGACCAGTCGCCGATCGGGCGCACGCCGCGGTCGAACCCGGCGACCTATACGGGCAGCTTCACGCAGATCCGCGACTGGTTCGCCGGCCTGCCCGAAAGCCAGGCGCGCGGCTACAAGCCGGGTCGGTTCAGCTTCAACGTCAAGGGCGGGCGGTGCGAGGCATGCCAGGGCGACGGCGTGCTGAAGATCGAGATGCACTTCCTGCCCGACGTCTACGTCACCTGCGACGTGTGCCACGGTGCGCGCTACAATCGCGAGACGCTGGAGGTGAAGTTCAAGGGGCACAGCATCGCCGACGTGCTCGACATGACGGTCGAGGATGCCGCCGAATTTTTCCGCGCGGTGCCACCGATCCGCGACAAGATGGAGATGCTGGTCGAGGTGGGGCTGGGCTACGTCAAGGTCGGCCAGCAGGCGACGACCCTGTCCGGCGGCGAGGCGCAGCGCGTCAAGCTGGCCAAGGAACTGGCGCGGCGTGCGACCGGCAACACGCTCTACATCCTCGACGAACCGACGACCGGCCTGCATTTCGAGGACGTGCGCAAGTTGCTCGAGGTGCTCCACGCGCTGGTCGAACAGGGCAATACGGTCGTGGTGATCGAGCACAATCTCGACGTCATCAAGACCGCCGACTGGGTCGTCGATCTGGGCCCCGAGGGCGGCGTCAAGGGCGGCGAGATCGTCGCGGTCGGCACGCCGGAAGTGGTGGCGAAGGAGCCGCGCAGCTTCACCGGCAAGTATCTTTCGCCGCTGCTGAAGGGACGCGGCGCGGAGGCGATGGCGGCGGAGTGACGCGGCCGGCGCGGTTGCGTCAGCGGTAGCGGACGGCCAGCGTCGCGGTGCCGTTGGCGGGCACGCGCACCTGCCACGTCGCGATGCCGTCGACCTCCGCCAGATCGCCGTCCATCGGGGTGCCGTCGACGGCGGCGATCCCCTGCCCCGCCCGTCCGATCGGCAGCTCGACATCGACCGGCCGGGCGTTGGCGTTGACCACCGTCAGCCGGTCCTCGGCATCGCCCGGGCGCGCGCCGCTGGCGGAGGCGGTCGCGGCGCGGAGCGGCCGCTGTGCGACGGTCACCTGCGTGCTGGTGCCGGCGGCGATCCGCACCCGCTCGCCGATCGCGCGGTCGCCGAGCGTGCCGGTGCCGAGCAGAAGCCGCGTCGCACGGCCGGCGCCGGACAGATCGGTGTAGAGCGCGGTCGTGCCGGCGGGCAGCGGCATGCCGAGCCGGTCTTCGGGGCGGTTGCGCGCGACCAGCACGATCGCGGTATCGGCGGCGTCCAGCGTCTGGCCGGGATAGACGGCGCGGCGATAGCGACGCTCGAACGGCACGTCCGTCGCCGCGAGCAACGCCACCTGCTTCTGCCCGCGCGGCGCCACCGTCGTCGCCCGCGGGACGGTGTAGAGCTTCAGGTCGCCGAGGTCCTCGGGCGGCGGCGGCGCGACCGGCGCGGGCGGCGGTGGCGGCGGTGGCGCCATCATCATCATCGGCATGATCCGCGATCCGGTGACGACGATATCCTGCGCCTCCTCGTCCTCGTCGTAGCTCGGCCGCGTGATCGTCGGCAGGTCGGACGTCGTCGTGCCGAGCGGATAGCAGCGCAATTGCAATGCCGCGGCGGCCTGCACCCAGCGCTCCGTCCCGCGCCGGTTGAGCCGCCCCGCCACCGCCCGCACCCGCGCATCGGCGAACCGCTCCGGATTGCCGTTGGCGAGCGTCAGCCAGGCGAACAGGTCGAGCGTGCGGCCATCCGGCGCCACGCTCGCGACATAGCTCGCGCCCCAGTCGAACCCCGACGCCAGATAGGACAGCGTCACCGTGGCGGTCCGCGCCGCGGGCGTATCGGTGGCGACGCTCAGCACCGGCTTCGCCGACAGGCCGGCCGGCACGCGGTCGTAGGCAGGGCCCTCGGGCAGGCCCGCACAGCGCAGCGCCTCGATCCCCGATGCGGTGCGCAGGACGACACCGGGGCGCGGCCCGGCGACGATCGTCGCGGGCTCGCTGCGCCGCCGGCCGGTGGCGCGGTCGGTGCGCGTCACCGTCACGTTGCGCCCGAGCGTGCCGTCGACCAGCGCGGCGGGGGACAGCAGCCGCGCGTCGCGATTCTTCTCGATCGTGCCGCCGGGCAGGCCGTCGACGATCGCGCTGACCGGCACGATGCCTTCGGCGACGCCCTCGAACCGCAGCACGGCGGGGCCGCGGGGCAGCCGCACCGTCCGCGTCTCGGTCACCAGCGCAAAGCCCTGCAGGTCGTCGCGGTCGATCGGTTCGTAGCGCCCGCGCGCCGGGTTGCGGTAGACGGTGACCGCCACCGTCTGCGGCCCCGCCGAGACGATCGTCGCCGGCGCGGTCTGCGCGCCGGCGGTGCCGATCGCTGCGATCCCCAACACCACGCTCCATGCCGACGCGCGCACGGCGGGCAACGGCGCGCGCATCAGTAACGCGTGTCGAAGGTCGCCGTGACGGTCGTCTCGCCGTTCGCCGGCACCGGCACCTGCCACGTCGTGCGTCCCGCATCGCGCCGCTCGCTCCGGCGGCTTTCGTCGGTGATCCGCGTGTCGGACCAGTCGAGCCCACCCTGCGTCAGCTCGACCGTCACCGGCACCCGCCGCGCATTGGTCAGCGTGTAGCGCATCGCCGTCTTCCACCGGCTGTCGCCGATCCGGGTGCGGCTGACGACGACGGGCTGCACCTTGACGTCGAAGGCGTCGCCGGTGGCGAGCGCGATCTGCGACCCTTGCGGGGTGTGGTCGATCCGGTTCTCGCCGGTGAATTGCGGCTGGCCGCGCGCATCGCGGACGTAGACGCGCACCGTGCCCGCGGGCAGCGCGTCGCCCAGCGTGCCCCCGGCCGCAGCGGCACCGCTGTTGGAAAAGCGCAGCACGCTCGACGCGCTGCGCGGTTCGGTCGCGGTACCGAGCCAGCCGTTCTCGAACGCATAGCCCGATTGTGCCGCGACGCCCTTCGCGTCGAGGAAGCTCACCTGTTTGGTCTGCTTGTCGGCGATCGTCGTGCGGGCGGAGAGCGGATAGAGGTAGAAATCGCCCAGCTGCTCGCGGTTCGCGCTTTCGGTTCCGGCGCGCGTCATTCGGCCGAGCCGGCGTGGCGGCTGCGGGCGGTAGATGCCGGCATTGCCGTCGTCGCTCGCGACGTTGCCCGCGACCAGCAGCGTGCGCGCATTGTCGAACGTCGTCCCGCTGGTGTTCTTCAGCGTCACCCAGCCCTGCACGTCGATCCGCCCGGTCCTGTCGTCGAACAGCGCGACATAGTCGGCGCTCCAGCCGAGACCGCGGCTGAGGTAGGACAGGGTCGCGGGCCGTGCCCCCGCGCGGCTGCTGTCGAGCGTCACCGACAAGGTCGGGCGCGCGCGCAGCGATGCGGGCACGCGGTCGAAGATCGCGCGCACCGGCAGCCCGTCGTCGCGCAGCACCTCGATCCGGTCGCCGATCTGGAGCACGACGCCGCCGTTGACCGCGAGCACCTTCGCCCGCTCGCGCGTCTCGGCACCGGTGGCGGGGTTGGTCCGGAGCAGCGTGATCGTCTCCCCCACCGCCTTTTCCATCAGGCTCGACGGGCTGAGCAGGTCGTAATCGAAATTCTGTTCGACGATGGCGGCATCGGCGACCGCGAGCGACACGGTTTCCGGCCGGATGCTGGCGCTGACGTCGGGGAAGTCCTGCCGCACCTGTCCGCGGCCGAGCGTCAGGGGGCGGACGTCCTGCACCAGCGCGACGTCGTTGTTGTAGATCGTCACCGACACGTCGCCCTGCGCGCTGCGGGTCACGCCGGGCAGCGCCTGCGTCGGTGCCTCCGCCTGTTGTGCCACCGCCCCCGACGACAGCGCGACTCCCGACAGGACCGCCGCCCGCAGCCCGATGATCGTCGTCGCCATGTCCGCTCTCCCTCGTCCGTCGTCGCGTTGTGCCGCGCGGGGCGGGCGCTGACAACGGCCCTTCGCGCCCCTCCCGTCAGTCCACGACGATATGCGGGACGAAGCGCGCGGTGTCGCCGGTGATGAGCCCGTCCTCGCGAATGCCGATCCCCACCGGTTCGCCGTCGACGATCCAGCTGCCGATCACCGGGAAACATCCCGGCGCGGGTTCGGGCAACGGATAGATCGCCTGGTAGACATAGCCCTCGTCGCCATAATCTCCCCCGGTTTCGGCGACGATCGTGCCGGCGCGGCGGATCGAGACGTTGGCGCCCTCGCGCGACAGCAGCGGCTTGGCCACCGCGTCGCCGGCGGGGATGTCGAAACTCGCCGGCAACAGGTTGGGATGGCCCGGGAACAGGTCCCACAAAACCGCGAGCACGCCCTTGTTGCTCCAGATCATCTTCCACACCGGCTCGATCCACAGCGTCGTGCCCGCCGCGAGGCTGTCGAGCAACGGTGCGGCGAACGCCTCGTTCGCCATCCATTCCCAGGGGTACAGCTTGAAGATTGCCGCGATCGGCCGCCCGGCGTCGTCGACGAAGCGGCGCTCGTCGTGGTGCCAGCCGATCGCGTCGATCAGGATCGGCGCGGTCGCGATCCCCGCCGCCGCCGCGGTATCGCGCAGATAGGCCGCGGTGACGGCATCCTCGCCCGCTTCCTCCTGCGCATGCGCGACATGCAGCAGCGCGGGCAGCCGGGACGCGATCACGCGCCAGCGTGCGACCAGCGCGTCGTGCAGGCCGGTGAACTGGTCGTGTGCCGGAAAGCATTCCTCCTTCCAGCTCCACTGGATCACCGCCGCCTCCAGCAGCGACGTCGGCGTGTCGCAGTTGAATTCGAACAGCTTCGGCGGGTCGATCCCGTCATAGCCCAGGTCGAAACGACCGAAGTTGAGCGCGGGCGGCTCCGCTTCCCACGCATCGCGGATCGGCTGGTGGAAGGCGGCGGGGATGCCGAACCGGTCGAGCAGCGCACCATCGCCGACGATCGCCTCGCCCGCGGCCAGGAACAGGCGGTACAGTTCCGCCGTGGCATCCGCGAGGACGCCGACCTGCGCCGCGGTGAAACGATAGCAGGCGGATTCGTCCCAATAGGGCCGGCCGTCGGCGGTATGCCAGACCAGCCCCTCGCGCTCCACCTTCGCCTGCCAGTCGGCGCGCGGCACGATCGCGTCGCGGATCATGCGCGCGCACCGCCGAAGCTGCGCGCCGAGGCCCCGAAACCGCCGCGACTGATCGCGCCGGCGCGCGTCACGTTGCTGGCGGCAGGCGCGCGGCCGTAGCTGCGGCCCGGCACCCGCGCGTAGCTGCCCCCGCCGACGCGCTCGCCATAGGGCGGGATCAGCGCATTGCGCGCGAGGAAGTACCACAGGAACGGGCTGGCCCCGCCGCCGGCATGCGCTTGGCGCTGGCACTGATTGTCCGCGACGCGGTTGCCCGCCCGGTCGGTGCATACCGCGGTGTCGCCCTGCGCAGTCCACCCGTCGCGCTGCGGTTCGCTGCATGCCGATGCCAGCAGCGCCGCCGCCATACCGGTCGTGAACTTCAGCTCCGGACGCATGTCGTTTCCCCAAAACAGCCCTGCGTCGCAGCATACGACAGTGGCGATGTCCGAAAAAGCCCAATCCTCGCGCGGCGGCATTTACGCTCTAGTCTTGTGTCCAAACGTCGCCAAGTCGGCGCAAATAGTTCTATTCTAAGACTAACGAGCGAATTTTGATGCCCGACAGGCTTGACGACTGCCATGGCAGGAGTACGGCTGGAGTCGGTCAAAGGAGCAAACTATGACTGATGATACGTCCGATATGAACGCAGTTGAACTGGCAACCGAATTGACGATTGCTTGGCTCGGCAACCCGAATACCCGCACGTCCGCCGATGAGGTTCCGGCCTTTCTCGGCAAGATGCATGACACCGTCTCGGCACTGCTTGGCGCGACAGGTCCCGCCGTCGAGGCGCAGCCGGCGACAGAGTATACGCCGGCGGTTTCGTCGCGTAAGTCCTTGTCATCCAAGGATCATATTATCTCGATGATCGACGGCAAGCCGTACAAGACCTTGCGTCGCCACCTCGCGACGCATGGCCTGACTCCCGCCGAATATCGCGATCGCTATGGCCTGAAGTCGGATTATCCGATGGTCGCCGAAAACTATTCGGAAAGCCGCCGCGCGATGGCGAAGAAGATCGGTCTCGGCCGCAAGCCCGGACCGCGCAACGGCGACGCCGCGGCGACCGGTGCGAAGCGCGGGCGCAAGCCGGCCGAGGCCGACCAGGACTGACACGGCGATCCCGCCCGCCGCGGCGGGACGATGCGACACAGGCCCCGCGCCGGCACATGCCGGCGCGGGGCTTTTGCGTCGGGCGCGCGCCCGCGCGGCGTTACTGGCCGAAACTGCCCTTGCGATAGAGCAGCGTGATCGCGACGCGCCGGTTGCGCGGATCGCTCGGATCGCCGGTCACCAGCGGTTCGCGGTCGGCGACGCCCTCGATCCGTTCGAACCGCGTTTCCGGGATGCCGCCCAGCGCCAGCCGCCGCCGCGTCGCCTCCGCCCGGCCCGACGACAGCATCCAGTTGTTCATCGCCCGCGGGTCGCCATAGGGCACGCTGTCCGTATGGCCGCGGATCATGATCGTGTTCGGCGTGCCCGCGATCGTGCCCGCGATCATGCCGATCAGTTCCGACGCACGCTGGTCGAGCGCGGTCGTGCCGAGCGCGAACATCGAATAATCGGCATCGTCGACCAGATCGATGCGCAGCCCGTCCTGCGTCGGCACGAAGCGGACGTGGCTGGCGATCTTCGCGAGGCGCGAGGACCCCTTGATCTCCTTTTCCAGCTGTTCCTTGATCGCCTGGAACGCCTGGCGGTCGAGCTGCATCGCGGCCGGATTGCGCAGCGATCCCTTGTCCCCCGTGCCGCTCTTCTGGCCGCCCGACTGGCTCATCGGAATGCCGATCGACGCGACCGGCGCCGATGCCGCCTTGGGTCCCAGCTTGTTGTTGCTGAGGATCGATTCGCCGCCCAGCACGCCGTTGCCGCCGAGGCCGGTGACCTTCTTGTCGAGCAAGGTCGGCGCGAAATAGTCGGCGATCCCCTTGCGCTGCTTCTCGGTCGTCGCGCCGAGCAGCCACAGCAGCAGGAAGAACGCCATCATCGCGGTCACGAAATCGGCATAGGCGACCTTCCACGCGCCACCGTGGTGGCCGCCGTGGCCGCCATCGATGATCTTCTTGACGATGACGATCTTGGGCGGCTGGTTGCTGCCATGCGGCGCGGCGCGTGCCATCTGCTGTCCGTCCCCGCCTTACTTGCCGCGCAGGCCGTCGAAGACCTCGGCGAAGCCGGGCTGGTTCTTGTGCGCGATGCCGGACCGTGCCGCCTCGATCACCAGCGGCTGCGGATGGCCGTGCAGCGAGGCGATGATGATCTGCTTCACGACGTCGTAGATCGCGGCATCGGCGTCGATCACCTGCTTCAGCCGGCCGGCGAGCGGCGACACGATGCCGTAGGCGAGCAGCACGCCCATGAACGTGCCGACCAGCGCCGAACCGATCATCCCGCCCAGCACCGACGGCGGCTTGTCGATCGAGCCCATCGTCTTCACGATGCCGAGCACCGCCGCGACGATGCCGAGCGCGGGCAGCGAATCGGCGAGGCTGGTCAGCGTCGTGTGCGGCCCCTCCACCTCATGGTGATGCGTCTTGATCGAATGGTCCATCACCTCCTCGACCGCGTGCACGTCGAGCGTGCCCGACGACACGACGACGAGACGCAGCGTGTCGGCGATCAGATTGACCAGGGTGTGATCGGCGAGCAGCCGCGGATATTCGCTGAACACCGCGGAGGACTTGGGATCCTCGACATGCGGCTCGAGCGCGATCGGACCATCCATGCGCAGCATCTTCATGAGCTTGCTGACGAGGAAGATGACGTCGAGATAATCCTGCTTCTTGTACTTGGGGCCCTTGAACACCTTGGCGAGGCCGCCGCCCATCGCCTTCAGCTCGGTGCCCGAATTGCCGATGATGAGCGCGCCCGCCGCCGCACCGCCGATGATGAGCATCTCGTGCGGAATGGCTTCCATGACCGGGCCGAGCGCGCCGCCGGTGATGGCGAATCCGCCGAACACCATGGCGAGAAGGACGACAAGACCGATGGCTGGAAACACTGTGGGACACCCCGTTGCGCCGGCTGGGGCCGGCAACCGATGTCACCGGATTAACCGCATATCCTCGACAAGTGGTTACCGGCCCGGCAGGTTTGTTGCGATCGTGGCGGAAAGCGTCGGCATGCGGCGGACGCGCGTCTGCCCAAGGTGCGGCACGCGGCCGCCCCCGTCACCGCGACCGGCGTCGCCGCCGTTATTTCAGATAGTCGAACAGCGACAGGCTGGACAGCTTGCTGAAGCTCGCCTGCGAGGCGGACAGCGCCGTCATCATCTGCTGCAACTGCACCACCGCATCGGTGACGTCGACCTGTTCGAGCTTGCCGCGCAATTCGCTGCGGTCGGTGTTGGCGGTGGTCAGCAACTGTTGCTGCAATTCGATCCGCGCGCCGCGTGCGCCGATCGAGGCCTGGACGTTGGCGGACTGGTCGACCGCTGCGCCCAGCCCGTCGAGCGACGAGGCGACCGTCGCCGAGACGTCGCCGCCGGCGTTCAGCGCATCGGCAAGCCGGCTCAGCATCGCCAGCGTGTTGTCGCCGTTGCCGATATCGAAGATCCGCTCGGCGGTTTCGGTCGCCTGGACGCTCTGGCCGTCGGCGATCGGCACTTCCGACACCTGCGCGTTCGCCGGGAAGCTGAAGGTGCCGTCGCCGTTGGCGGTCACCGCCTTGCCGCCCGCGGCGGTGCCGAACAGCGGCTGGCCGCGCACGTTCTTGGTGTTGGCGAGGCTGACGAGCGAATCGACGATCGACTTCAGTTCGGTCGCGATGATCTTACGCGAGGCGTCGTTCTGCGTACCGGTCGCGGCCTGCGTCGCGAGTTCGGTGGCGCGCGTCAGCTGGGTGTTGACCTGCGACAGCACGCTGTCGGCCTGGTCGAGTAGCGACCCCGCCAGCGTCATGTTGGCGCCGTAGACGACGGCGTCGGCATCCTTGCGGTCCAGCTCGGCGATCTGCTGCGCGGCGACGGGATCGTCCGACGGCTTCGCATTCTTCATGCCGGTCGATATCTGCGTCTGCAGCTCCGATGCGCGCGCGCCCATCCTGGACAGGCGGGCCGAGGCGTTGCTGTAGAACAGGCTGGTGGAGATCTGCATGGCGCGCCCTACCGGATATCGAGGATGGTCTGCATCGTCTCGCGCGCGATCTGGATCACGCGCCCCGACGCCGCATAGGCCTGCTGGAAGCGGATCAGGTCGACCGCCTCCGAATCGAGATTGACGCCGGTCGAGGTCGACAGCGCGGTCGCCGCGCCGTCGCGGATCGCGGTCTGGGCGTCGGCGATCGTGTTCTTCTGCTTGTAGGCGCTGGCGTTGCCGGTGACGAGCGTGGTCAGCGCGCCCTCGTACCCGCCGCTGGACCGCAGCGCATCGAGCGCATTGAGGTTCGACGCGTCGCGCACGCCGCCGCCGCGGCCCGCCGCGATCTGCGCACCGCCGGTGACGAGCGTGGAGATGCCGATGTCGGTCGGCGCGGCGCCGACCGCGAACAGGTCGATGCCGGTCGCGCCGGTCTGGTCCTTGCCCGCCTTCTGGTTGTCGTTGACCGCGGTGACGAATCCGGTCGCGACCGCGTTCAGCTCCTGCCGGATCGCCGCGACGCGCCCGGCGCCGTCGGTGATGCCGGCGAGCGTGCCGCCGTTGGGCGTGATCTGGGTCACCGTGCCGCGCACCGCGACGGTGAAGGCGACGCTGCCGGTGGTATCGCGCGCGTAGGACACGGTGCCGGTCGTCGTGCCCTGCACGAAGGCCGGGCCGGACGAGCCGCCGATGCTGACCGTCGCACGGCCGAGCGAGTCCATCCGCGTGTCGATGTCGACCAGTTCGCTCATCTGCGACAGGATGTTGTCGCGCTGGTCCATCAGCTGTGCCGCGGTGGTGCTGCCGGGCTGCGCGCGGCCGATGCCCTCGTTGATGCGGCCGAGCGAGCTGGCGAGCGAGGTGAGCCCCTGCGCCGCCTGGTGGCCGGCGGTGTCGATGTCGGCGTCGACCTGGTCGAACGCCTGTCCGGTCGCGGTGAAGGCGATTCCGGCGGAGGTCGCCGCGCCGAGCATGCCGGTGCGCAGCGCGGTCGAATCGGGTTCCGCCGCAAGGCTCTGCGCGGCGCCGAAGAAGGCGGTGACGCGCGCGGTCAGCTGGTTGCCGGTCAGCGCGGACTGGATGCGATCGAGCCAGTCGGCACCCTTGGTGGTGCGGCTGAGATCGCTCGTCGAGGCGCGCAGCGCCGCGGCGGAATAGACGTCGGTCGATCGCGCGACCCCGGACAGGTAGACGCCGCTGCCGCCGCCGAAACCGTTGGTGGAGCCGCTGCCCCCGGCGATCTCGTTCAGCGTCACCGCGCGTCGTGTATAGCCGACCGAGTTCACGTTGGCGATATTCTCGCCCACCGTGGATAGCGCGGTCTGGTACGCGCGGACGCCTGACGCGCCGATCGACAGCATGTCGCTCATTGCGGCGGATCTGCCTGAGACTCATTAAGATCGGATTGCGATTTGGCGAGGAAGTCGGTCATCGCCTTGCCGATGCCGAGCGGCGTCGATTCCGCCATGCTCTGCGACACCCGCGCATCCTGCATCTCGGTAAAGGTGTCGAGCGCCTTGGAATCGAACAGCGGGTCGGCCAGTTTCGCCTGCCGCATGCTCTTCAGCATCATGCCGGTGAACACCGCCTCGAACTGCTGGCCCGCCTTTTTCAGGTTGCCGGCGGTCTTGAGCCGCGACGTGTCGGACGCGATGCCGCCGACGGCCGGGATCGGGGCCGCACTCACAGGACGATCAACTCGGCCTTGAGGCTGCCGGCTTCCTTCAGCGCTTCGAGGATCGCGACCAGATCGGCCGGCGACGCGCCGATGGCGTTTACCGCCTTCACCACATCCGCCAGGCGCGGGCCGGGAGCGAGCAGGAACATCGGTTTCTTCTCCTCTTCGACCGACACGCTGGATTTCTTTTCCAACGCGGTCTGGCCTTGGCTGAACGGTGCCGGCTGGCTGATCCGCTGGTTCTCGTCGATGCGCACGGTCAGCTTGCCGTGCGTCACCGCGGCGGGGCCCACCCTCACCGCAGAACTGATAACGACCGTTCCGGTGCGCGCATTTACGATTACTTTCGCGGGCGGCTCGGCGGAGGTGACGTCGAGGTTCTCGATCGTCGACATCAGCGTCGCGCGCACGTCGGCGCCCTGCGGCGCACGGACCGCGATCGACACGCCGTCCAACGCCTGCGCGGTGCCGGAGCCGAGCCTGGCGTTGATCGCCTGCGCGACGCTCTGCGCGGTGGTGAAATCCGACCGGGCGAGGTTGAAGGTCAGCATCGGCGCCGAATCGAACCCGGTCGCGACGGCGCGCTCGACCGTCGCGCCTTCGGGGATGCGGCCGGTCGAGGGGACGTTGACGACGATCTTGGATCCGTCCGCGCCCTCCGCGCCGAGGCCGCCGACCGCGAGGTTGCCCTGCGCCATCGCATAGATCTGGTTGTCCGCGCCCAGCAGCGGGGTCAGCACCAGGCTGCCGCCGCGCAGGCTCTTCGCCTTGCCCATCGACGCGACGGTGATGTCGAGCCGCTGGCCGGGCTTGGCGAACGGGGGCAGTTCGGCGGTGATGAGCACCACAGCGGCGTTCTTCATCCCCGGATTGGCGCCGGGCGGCAGTTGCAGCCCGAAGCGCGAGGCGACCGCCTTCAGCGACTGCACGGTATATTCGAGATTGTCGTCGCCGGTGCCGGGCAGGCCGACGACGACGCCATAGCCGGTCAGCTGGTTCGAGCGGATGCCCTGAAACCCGCCGAGGTCCTTGATCCGGTCCGCGCGTGCGGGCGCGGCGAGGCACAGGGTGGCGATCAGCGCGGCGAGGAAGAGGCGGAACATGGTTGCGATTCCTGCACCGGAATTGGTTAGCGAAGGGTTATCGCCGTCGATCAGAACGGCGACACGACCGAGAAGAAGCGGCTGAGCCAGCCCTGCCGCCCGGCGCGGGCGACATCGCCCTTGCCGGTATAGGCGATCTGCGCGTCGGCGACGCGGGTCGACAGGACGCGATTGTCGGCGCCGACGTCGGCGGTGCGGACGATGCCCTTGATGCGGACGAACTCGTCGCCGCGGTTGAGCGTCACGCGCTTCTGGCCCTGCACCAGCATCGTGCCGTTGGGATAGACCTCCGCGACCGTCACCGACACCTCGCCCGACAGCGAATTGGCCTGGTCGGCCTGCCCCTGCCCGTTGAAGCTGCGCCCGCCGCTGACCGAGGCGTCGGTCGAATTGAACAGCGCCAGCGGCCCGGTGGTCGGCGGGGTGATGCTGCCGGTGCCCTTGGAATCGAGCTTGGAGCTGGACGATTTGGACGCCGCGGTGCGCTCGACCAGCACGATCGTCAGCGGATCGCCGACGCGGCGCGCGCGCCACCCTTCATACAGCGCGGCATAGCCGTCGCTCGCCTGGAAGATCGACCCGTTGGCAGGCGCCGGCGGCGGCGTCGCGGGCGCGCGGACGACGGTGAAGTCCTCGGGAGGGGCCTTCTTGCCAAAGATGCTGGCGTCCGCCTCGCCCGGCGTGAGCGCGGCGAGCAGCAGCAGGCTCGACGCCGCGGCCAGCGCGATCTCGGCCCAGTAACCGGCGACGAGCGCGCCGGGGCGGAAGTGTCGGGGTGCGGATGCCATCTTACAGGTTCTGGTTCACGTATTTCAGCATCTCGTCCGACGACGAGATCATCTTCGAATTCACTTCGTAGGCGCGCTGCGTCTCGATCATGTCGACGAGTTCCTCGACGACGTTGACGTTCGACGCCTCCAGATTGCCCTGGCGGATACGGCCGCGGCCGTCCTGACCGGCGATGCCCAGATTGGCCGCGCCGCTCGATCCGGTTTCCTTCAGGTAATTGTCGCCGGTCGATTGCAGCCCGGTCGGGTTGGGGAAGCTCGCGACCTGGATCTGGCCGATGTTGGTGCCCTCGGTCTGGCCGGGCACCTGTGCGGTGACGGTGCCGTCGGTGCCGATCGTCACCTGCGTCGCGTTGGCGGGCACGGTGATGCCGGGCATCACCTGATAGCCCTCCGACGTCACCAGCAGCCCTTCGGGGCTGCGGTTGAAATTGCCGGCGCGGGTGTAGCCCAGCTCGCCGCCGGGCAGCTGCACCTGGAAATAGCCGTCGCCGTCGAGCGCCAGGTCGAAGCTGTTGCCGGTCTGCGTCAGCGAGCCCTGCGTGTCGATGCGCGCGGTCCCCTGCACCTTCACGCCGGTGCCGAGGTTGAGGCCGGTCGCATATTTGGTCTCGGCGGTCGATTGCGCGCCCGGCGCGGTGATCGTCTGATAGGCCAGCGTCTCGAACGCGGCGCGGTCGCGCTTGAACCCCGTCGTGTTGACGTTGGCGAGGTTGTTCGAGATGACCCGCATGCGCGTATCCTGGGCGTCGAGCCCGGTACGCGCGATGTGCATGGCGGAGGAGGACATTCGTTTCTTCCCTTAGCTCGGCAGGCGCATCACGGATGTGCTGCTCTCGTCCATGTCCTTGGCCGATTTCATCAGATTGGCCTGGACCTCGTAACTGCGCTGGTTCTCGATCATGTCGACCAGCGCCTGCGTCATGTTGACGTTGGAGCCTTCCAGCGCGCCGCCCTGGACCCTGGCGTCCATGTTGGCGGGCAGGACGCCGCCGCCGCGCTCGCGCAGCAGGTTGTCGAGCCCCTTCACCGTGTTCGACCCCTTGGTGTCGACCAGCTTCAGCCGGTCGAGCACCTGCGGGTTCGCGGCGCTGCCGCCCTGCGGCACGATGCTGATCGTGCCGTCGGCGGCGATCGTCAGGCTGTCGTGCGGCGGGATCGTGATCGGGCCGGACTGGCCCTGCACGATGAAACCGTCGCCGGTCTGGAGCACGCCCGAGGGCGCAACCTCCAGGTCGCCGCGGCGGGTATAGGCCTCGCTGCCGTCACCGGCCTGCACCGCGAGCCAGTCGGTCGCGCCGCTGATCGCGACGTCGAGCGCGCGGCCCGTCGACTGGATCGCGCCGGGGGCGCGATCGGCGTCGGTGACTTCCTCGCTGGTCGGCATCCGCGCCTCGAGTTGCTGCCCGCCGCCCTTCAGCTCGATCCGGTCGAAGACGACGCGATCGGCGCGGAAGCCCGTGGTGGACGCGTTCGCCATGTTGTTGGCGATCGCCGCCTGCGCCTGCATGTGCGCACGCAGGCCCGTCGCCGCCGTATAGACCAGCTTGTCCATCTAAAGCCTCCGCGCGCCGCGATCGCTCAGTTGCGGATCTGGATGATGGTCTGCGAGACCTGGTTCGCGGTATCGAGCGCCTTCGAGTTCGCCTGGAAGTTGCGCTGCGCCGCGATCAGGTTGACCAGTTCTTCGGTGATGTCGACGTTCGACCCTTCGATCTGGCCCGACATCAGCGATCCGAAGCCGTCCGCGCTCGCCGAGCCCATCGTCGCCGATCCCGACAGGCCGGTCGCCGACCAATAGCTGTTGCCGATCTGCCGGAGGCCGGTCGGCGTCGAGAATTTGGCGAGCGCGACCTTGCCGAGCGGCACGATGTCGCCGTTCGAGAAGCTCGCCTGGATCAGGCCTTCCGAATTGACGGTGACGCCCGACAGCTGGCCGACGGCGACGCCGTCCTGGCTCTTGCTGTTGACCGCGAAGGCCGACGACAGCTGCGTCGAATTGGCGAGGCTGAGCGTCACGTCCTGCGGCGCGGCGCCCGACAGCGGGATGAACTGATCGTACTTGATCGGCGTCGTCGGGCTGGAGATCGCGCCCGTCGAGTTGAAGGTGATCGTGACCGGCGCGGTGCTCCCGCCAACCTCGAGCTGCTTGTCGCCGATGAAGGTGTACACCTTCCACGTGCTCGGCGTGTTGGTGGTCGCGTCGGGCAGCTTGTCGCGGACGTAATAGTTGGTCATCGTCATCGGATTGCCGTTGGCATCGTAGATCCGCGTCGCGACCGAGTTGTTGTAGGTCGTGGTGTCGGTGCGGTCGAACGCCACCGTCTTGACCGTCGAGGTGGCCGAGACGTTGATCGAGGTGGCGATGTCCTTGGTCGCCACCGGCGTACCGCTGGTCTGCTGGAGCTGGAGGTTGGTGAGGCCGTCCGCACCCGTCGCGGTGACGTTGCCGTCGCCGTCGACCGGATAGACCATCAGGAAGCTGCCCTGCGCGTCGACGACGTTGCGGCTCGCATCGACCGAGAAGGCACCGTTGCGGGTATAGGCGATCGCGTCGCTCGCGCCCGTCGTGCGCACGGTGAAGAACCCCTCGCCCATCACCGCGAGGTCGAGCGCGTTGGTCGTCCCCTGCAGATTGCCCTCGGCGAACTGCTGCGTCGTCGCCTTCACGACCACGCCCGACCCGACCATCTTGCGCGGATCGGTCGACACGCTCGACGCGATGACGTCGGAGAATTCGACGCGGCTCTTCTTGAAGCCGGTGGTCGAGACGTTGGCGAGGTTGTGCGAGATCGTGTTCATGTCGGTCTGCGAAGCCTGGAGACCGGAGAGCGAGGTGTAGAAGGACATCGGGTTACTCCTTGGAAACGGGTATCAGCGGGAAGAGGGAGGGATCAGGTGGCGGAGCGGACGTCGGACGGATCGACGTCGCCGATGCCGACCACCTTCAGCTTGGGCGCGCCGCTCGATGGCAGCGACACGGACTCGACCGGTGCCCAGACGAGCGTGCGGCTGGTCACCGTCTTGTCGCCGCTGGTCGCATAGGCGGTGACGGTGAACGGGCCGGCGCCGACCGAATTGCCCGAACCGTCCTTGCCGTCCCATTCGAAGGTCGTGGTGCCCTTGGCCTGCGCGCCGAGCTGCAGCGAGCGGAGCGAGCCGCCCTGCGCGTCGGAGATCGAGACGGTGACCGAGGTCGCCGCATCGTCGAGCTCGACCGCGCCGTCGAGGCCGCCGGCGGAGCGCGGATAGGCAGTCGAGCCCTCGGTCAGCACGGTCTTGCCGACATAGCTCATCGCGTCGCTTGCGGTGGTCGATCCGAGCTTGGTCGCGACGCCGCTCAGCGTCTTGTTCATCTCGCTGATGCCGGCGACGGACGAGAATTGCGCCATCTGTGCCACCATCTGGGTGTTGTCCATCGGCGCGAACGGGTCCTGGTTCTTGAGCTGCGTCGTCAGCAGCGTCAGGAAATCGGACTGGTCGAGCGTCGTCTTGGTGCCCTTGGCCGTGGTCGACGCGCCGCTCGCGGTGCTGGTCGCGGCGGTGCTCTTGGCGCGGGTGATGCCGAGCTGGCTCAGCGTATTGTCGAAGGCGGAAGAGGTGGTGACCATGATTATCGGCCCAGCTTGAGGGTATCGATGGTGAGCTGCTTGGCAGTGTTCATCACCTCGACGTTGTTCTGGTAGGAGCGCGCGGTCTCCATCATGTCGACGAGCTCGCGGCTTTCATCGACGGCGGCCTGGTAGATATTGCCGTCCTTGTCCGCGAGCGGGTTGTTCGGGTCGTAGACCTTGGTCGGCGCCTCGCCGGCGGTGACGATCTTTTCGACGTCGACGGTGGCGAGGCCGCTGGCGGCGTCGAAGCTGGTGCGGAACACCGGCTTCATCGTCTTGTAGGCGCTCTCGGCGGAGCCGGTCGTGCCGCCGACGTTGGCGAGGTTCGACGCGGTCGTGTTCATCCGGATCAGCTGCGCGCTCATCGCGCGGCCGGCGACCTGGAAGACGTTCATCGGATCGGCCATCGCCTCACTCCCCCTTCAGCGCGCGGGTGATCTGGCCGATGCGCCCGTTGAGGAACGACAGCGTCGTCTGATACTGGACCGCATTCTCGGCGAAGGCGGTCTGTTCCTCGTTGAGCTCGACGGTGTTGCCGTCCATCGACGTCTGGAGCGGCACGCGATATTTGGTCGCGGCGGCGATCCCCCGATCGCCGCCGTTCCCATCGGCCTCCATCGACGCGAGCGCCGACTTGAAGTCGATGTCGCGCGCCTTGAACCCCGGCGTGGAGGCGTTGGCGATGTTCGATGCGAGCACGCCCATGCGCTGCGCGCGCACTTCCAGGGCGGACCCGTGAACTCCGAACAGGCTGTCTGCGGCCATTGGCCCGATCTCCGGCGCACCATTGCGCTGCCACGGACTAAGCAACCGCCGTGCCAGTTTTCCGATACGACCCCGGGCGATGCGATTTTTCCCGCTTTGCCGGGTGCGGCACGGCGGACGGCAACCGTCACGGCAAGCCATTGCCGCCCCCTTGCCGGCCGGCGGCAACTCCTGCCGCCGCATACTCCGGCGGGTTGATCGCCGCTTAACCACGCCGCGCGCCTCGCCGATGCCGAACCGACCGGTCGCCACCCCCGGCATGAAACTGGCCCGCGGCTTGCAATGCCTTGCGCATGTTGATCGCCCAGCTCTTCGACCCGGTCGCTCTCGCCATCGTCGGCGGCGGCACGATGCTTGCCACCGCGCTGCGGTCGCCCGCGCGCGATGCCGCCCGTGCGGTCGCGGCGCTGCGCATCCTGCCGCGCCGCCGCTTCCGCGCGGACGCACTGCTGGACCAGATCGCCGCGCAGGCGCGGATCGCCCGGCGCCACGGCATCGTCGCGCTCGACCGGTCGGTGATCGCCGACCCCGATGTCGCCGCCGCGATCGCCGCGATCGTCGACGGCGCCATCCCGCGCGAGGTGGAGGCGTTGCTCCGCTACCGGCGCCAGGCCCGGATCGAGCGCCACGTCGCCGCCGCCGAGGTCTGGTCCGCCGCCGCCGAGGCCGCGCCCGCGATGGGCATGGTCGGCACGCTCGTCGGCCTCGCCGGCATGTTCGCGCAGCTGACCGACCCCAAGGCGATCGGCGCCGCGATGGCGATCGCGCTGCTCGCGACGCTGTACGGCGCGCTGCTGGCGAACCTGATCCTGATGCCGGTCTGCCACCGCCTGCGCGCCGCCGGGCGCAGCGAGGCGTTCGAACGCGCGCGGATCGAGGGGCCGCTGGTCGCGCTCGCGCTGCGCGAAACGCCCCGCCACCATTTGCAGAGCGTCGCATGACAGACCCGACCGGATACCCCGACGCCGCGCCGTCCCGGCCGCTGTGGCTGGTGACGCTCGCCGATCTCGCGCTGCTGCTCGTCGGCTTCTTCGTGCTGTTGCAGGCGAGCGCACAGCCCGCCGCGGTGACCGCGGCGTTGCGCAGCAGCTTCGGCGGCACTGCCGAGGCGGCGGCGACGCAGGCGCAGGCGCCCGCCCCGCTGCCGATGATGGCCGCCGGCCTGTTCGATTTCGCGGCCGGCTCCGCCGTGCTGCCCGAGGCGCCGGCGACGACGGTCGCGTGGGCGCGCGATGCCGTCCGCGACCCGCGCGTCGCGCTGACCGTCACCGGCTCGACCGACGGCAGCGCCGCCGACGTCGATCCTGCGACCGGGAGCGCCGCCATTCTCGCCGCGGATCGCGCGCGCGCGCTCGCCGCGGCGCTCGCCGGCGTCAGTCGCCGCATCACCGTCACCACCGCATCGCGGCCCGGCCGCCGCGCCGCGATCGTCACGCTCGCCTTCGTCGGCGAACAGCCATCGGACCAGCATCCATGATCCTCCTCTCCCTGCTCCTCGCCGCCGCGCCTGCGGGCGGCGCCATCGCGTTCCAGGATACCGGCGGCCTCGACCGCGCGGTCGCCGCCTTCACCAGCCGCCCGATCGGGGCGGAGGGCGGGGCGCGGACCGCGATCGATCCCCGGTTGCGGCTGGCGCAATGCGCCACCGTCGCGCTCGCGTGGCGGACGGATGCACACGATGCGGTGGTCGTGTCCTGTTCGGGTCCCGACTGGCGCATCTTCGTGCCCGTCATCCGCCCCGCCGCCGCGCCGCCGCCGATTGCCGCCGCCCGCCCCGCGGCGGTCGTCTCCGCAAAGGCCGAACCGGTGATACGGCGGGGCGATCCGGTGGTGATCGAGGCGGGCTCACCCGGCTTTTCGATTAGCCGCGAGGGCGTCGCGCTGGGTGACGCGCCGCCGGGCGGCCGCTTCCTCGTCAAGGTGGAGGACACCCGCAACCCGGTCCAGGCGATTGCGGTCGAGGCAGGGCGTGCGACGCTGCCCGGCTGGGTCGACTGAAGCCCCTGCCACCGCTCGAATCTTTTTCTCTAAAGTCAATCGCAAGGCGGCCGTTTACCCCCATGTCAGGCAACACAGATAGGTGCGGACATGGTGGACTCGATCGGCTCAACGCCGCTGAACGGAAGCGGAAGCGTTTCGCGCATCGCCGCACCCGCGGCCGCGCCGTCGGTGCAGCCTGCGCTGCAACAGGCGGCGCAACGGGCGCCCGCACCGGCTGCGACGACGCAACTCAGCAACCTCGCCAGGGCGCTTGCCGCCGAACCGCCGGTCGACAGCGACCGCGTCGGCGAGATCAAGAAGGCCATCCAGAACGGATCCTTTCCCATCCTGCCGGCGACGATCGCCGACCGGCTCCTTGCACTCCGGCTGAACTGGGACGGTCATGAAGCGGCGTGAGGCCCTGATCCGCGTCATCGACGCGCTGCACGCGGAGATCGAGGCGCTGAAGAGCAACGACGTCGTCGCGCTGGAACGCGCGACGCAGGACAAGCTGGCCGGGATCGAACAGGTCGCCGCGCTCGGCACCGGCCCCGCAGGCGACGAGATCCGCGAACTGGCCGACGAGGCGAACCGGTTGAACGAGACCTGCCGGATCTACGTCAACCTGATGGCGGCAAATGTCCGCCGCCGCCTGCAAATCCTGACCGGCGATGCCGGCCACGGGTATCGCCCGACGTTGGTGTCCGCCTACGCCTGACCGGGCCGGGGGCCCGGGAACCGGCCGCCGCCCGTTTCACCGTCATCCCCGCGCAGGCGGGGATCCATATACGCTGACGCCCGCGGCCGAAGCGTCGCCCGCGCGTCTCGATTCCTGCCTTCGCGGGGATGTCAGCTTGGCGCGATAGGCGAGCAAGCATCTGGCACGGCTCTTGCTGAACACCCACTGACAACAGGGGTGTGCTTTTTCCGCGATGACCGTCAATCCGATCTCTGCCGGACGCGTCCAATCCGCGATCGCGCTTGCGAGCAGCAAGACCGGCGTGGATTTCGACTATCTGCTCGGCCAGGCCAAGCTGGAAAGCGGGCTCAACGCCAATGCGCGCGCGGGCACCTCGTCGGCGTCCGGCCTGTACCAGTTCGTCGAGCAGAGCTGGCTGGCGGTCGTCAAGAAGCACGGCGCCGAGCATGGCATGGCATGGGCCGCGAACAGCATCGGCCAGACCGCGGGCGGGCGCTACACCGTCGGCGACGGCGCGACCCGCTCGGCGATCCTCGCGCTGCGCAACGATCCCACCGCCGCCTCGCTGATGGCGGCCGAGCACGCCTCCGACAACAAGGGCGTGCTCGAGGGCGCGCTCGGCCGCACGACCAACGGCACCGACCTGTACATGGCGCATTTCCTGGGTCTGGGCGGCGCCAAGAAGTTCCTGTCTGCGATGCAAGACAACCCCGGCGCGACCGCGGCGTCGCTGTTCCCGCAGGCTGCGGGCGCCAACCGCTCGATCTTCTACGGCGCCAACGGCCAGCCGCGCTCGCTGTCCGCGATCTACCAGCGCTTCGCCGACAAGCTCGGCGCGGCATCGGACAGCGTCAACGAGACGCGCAGCGCCAACCTCGCCTTTGCGGCACAGGCGCTCGACGTGGACGGATCGACCGTCGTCACCGGCAGCAACGAAAGCGCGTCGGACGCGCTCGCTTGGGCGAACCAGGCGATGGGCCGGCTCAACACCGGCGGCGCGTCGGCGAACAGCCTGCTGCGGCCGTCCCCGAACAACGCCCGCCTCGCCTACATGATGCTCGCCAGCATGGGGGGCCGCTGACGTGAACAAGCTCCTCAGTCAGGGCCGCGGCGCCGCGCTGCCGCTCGCCATCCTGCTGCTGGTCGTCGTGATGGTGGTGCCGATCCCGGCCTTCCTGCTCGACATCTTTTTCGTCGCCAACATCGCGATCAGCCTCGCCGTGCTGATGGTGTCGCTGAACGCGCAGAAGCCGCTCGATTTCTCGTCCTTCCCGACGGTGCTGCTGTTCGCGACGCTGTTCCGTCTCGGCCTCAACGTCGCCTCGACGCGTATCGTGCTGGTCCACGGCCACGAGGGCGAAAGCGCGGCGGGCCACGTCATCGAGGCGTTCGGCACCTTCCTGATCGGCGGCGATTACGTCGTCGGCATCTTCGTCTTCGCGATCCTGATGATCATCAACCTGATCGTCGTCACCAAGGGCGCCGGCCGCGTGTCGGAAGTCTCCGCGCGCTTCACCCTCGACGCGCTGCCCGGCAAGCAGATGGCGATCGACGCCGACCTCAACGCCGGCCTCATCACGCCCGAGGATGCCAAGAAGCGCCGCGTCGAGGTCGCGACCGAAGCCGATTTCTACGGCTCGATGGACGGTTCGTCGAAATTCGTGAAGGGCGACGCGGTCGCCGCGATGCTGATCCTCGCCGCCAACGTCATCGGCGGTCTGATCCTCGGGCCGGTCAGCCACGGCATGACGATCGCCGCCGCGGCGAAGAGCTATATCCTGCTCGCGATCGGCGACGCGCTCGTCGCGCAGCTGCCCAGCCTGATGCTGTCGATCGCCGCCGCCGCGATCGTCACCCGCGTGTCGTCGGACAAGGACCTCGCCGGCCAGATCGGCGGCCAGTTCGGCTCCCCGCGCACCTGGACCCCGGTCGCGATCATCCTCGGCCTGCTCGGCCTGCTGCCGGGCATGCCGCATCTGGTGATCCTGACCACCGCCGCCATCGCCGGCTTCGCCGCCTGGAAGCTGCGCCAGATCGAACGCCGCCCGGTCGCCGCCGCGCTGCCCGCCGTCGCCGAGGAACCCGCCGACCCGTCGAAGATCGGCTGGGACGAGGTCACCGACGGCATGCAGGTCAATTTCGACATCGGCTACGGGCTGGTGCCGCTGGTTGATCCGCGCCGCGGCGCGCCGCTGATGGGCCGCATCACCGGGGTGCGCCGCCAGCTGAGCCGCGACCTCGGCTTCGTCGTGCCGCAATGCCGCGTGCGCGACGACATCAACCTCGCGCCCTACACCTATCGCATCCTCGTCAACGGCGTGGTGCTGGGCGAGGACCAGGTGTCGCCCGACGAGATGCTCGCGCTCGACACGGGGCAGGCCTATGGCCAGCTCGCCGGCAAGAAGGCGAAGGACCCGACCTTCGGGCTCGACGCGACCTGGATCCCCGCCGGCGACGCCGATGCGGCGACCGGCGCGGGCTTCCTCGTCGTCGATGCCGGCACCGTCATGGCGACGCACCTCAACCACCTGCTCGGCGCGAACGCGACCGAGCTGCTCGGCCCCGACGAGGTCCAGTCGCTGCTCGACGGGCTGAAGGAGCGCGCCGCGCACCTCGTCGCGTCGCTGACGCCCAACCCGTTGCCGCTCACCACCCTCACCCAGGTCCTGAAGGGCCTGCTCGCGGAGAACGTCCCGTTGAAGGAGTTCCGTCGTATCGCCCAGGCGATCTCGGTCGCCGCCACGCGCAGCGCCGACGCCGAGGAGATCATCGAGCTGATCCGGCCCGAACTGGGCCCGCTCATCATCCAGAAGCTGTGCGGCGTGCGCGAACCGCTGCGCGTGATGACGCTGGAGGGGCAGCTGGAAGGGCTGCTCGGCCAGGCCGCGCGCGCCGACACCTCGCGCCGCCACGTGATCGAGCCCGATCTCGGCCGGCGGATCGTCGATGCACTGCAGCAGGCCGCGCAACCGCTGATCGCCGAGGCCAAGCCCTTCGCGCTCGTCGTCCAGCCCGCGATCCGCATCGCGATCCGCAAGCTGGTCCGTACCGTCCTGCCCGACACCCCCGTCCTGTCGTTCTTCGAAGTGCCCGAGGAAAAGGCGGTCGAGGTCGTCGCGGTGATCGGCGGGTCGCAGCAACAGGCGCTGGCGGCATGAGCGCGGAACCGATGCAGGGCGCGTTCGCCGGCGCGCAGCCGGCCCCGGCGGCGCTGGTCCCGCAGGGTCCGCTCACCTATTCGCGCGCCTCTCGACCCGGCGGCGACCAGGAGGCGGTGATCCGGCAATATCTGCCGCTGGTCCGCCGCATCGCCTGGCACGTCCACGGATCGATGAGCACGATCGTCGACGTCGAGGACCTCGTCCAGATCGGCCTCGTCGCGCTGGTCGAGGCGGTCGGCCAGGCCGCCGAGCAAGGCGCGCAGTTCCGCGCCTACCTCCAGACCCGGCTGCGCGGCGCGATGATCGACGAATTGCGCCGACAGGCGACGACGACGCGTGGCGCGATGCGGCGGCGGCGGCAATATCATGCCGCGGTGGCGACGCTGACGGCAAGGACCGGCCGCGCGCCCGACGAGGCGGCGCTGGCGGGCGAGCTGGGCGTGACGATCGAACGGTTGCGCGCGGAATACGAGACGGCCGAGGCGGTGCGCTTCGAATCGATGGACGACGTCTATTCGGACGACCTGCCCTGGTTCGCCGACGACACCCCCGACGCCTTCGAACAGCTCGCCGACAGCGACCTGCGCGACACGCTGATCGCCGCGATCGGCGCACTACCCGAACGCGAGGCGCAGGTGATCCAGCTTTACTACGTCGAGGAACTGAACCTGGAGGAAATCGGCCAGGTGCTGGGCGTCGGCTCGGCCCGCGTCTGCCAGATCAAGGCCGCCGCGCACGGCCGGCTGAAGAAGGCGCTGGCGCGGAAGGTGTAGGGACCAATCAGGAGAAGCGCCGCCGGTCGAACGACTCATTCCGCCCCGGCACGGGGAGGGGAACCGCCCGGCGCAGCCGGGGGGTGGAGGGGCAGCGACGCGCGGTGGTCCTGCTTGGCTGCCCCTCCACCATTCGCTTGCGCGAACGGTCCCCCTCCCCTGCAAATGCAGGGGAGGAATTGCGGGGATCGCCCGCAACGTACATCTCTTACGCCGTCACCGCCTTCGATCGCGCGGCGAAGCTCTTGCGCAGCTTCTGGAGCTTCGGCGGGATCACCGCCATGCAATAGGGGTTCGCCCGGCCCGAGGTTTCCCAATAGTCCTGATGATAGCCCTCGGCGGGATACCAGTCCGTCATCGGCTCGATCGTGGTGACGATCGCCTTGGCCGACTCCGCCTGCGCCCGCTCGATCGCGGCCCGCATCTCGCCCGCCTGCGCATCGTCGGCGGGGAACATCGCCGAGCGATATTGCGTGCCGACGTCGTTGCCCTGGCGGTTCAGCTGCGTCGGGTCGTGCGTCGCGAAGAAGATGTCGAGCAGGTCGCCGAGCTGCAATTGCGCAGGATCGAAGCCGATGCGGATCGCCTCGGCGTGGCCGGTGTCGCCACCACACACCTGCTGGTAGGTCGGGTTCGGCACCGATCCGCCGATATAGCCGCTCTCGACGCTCTCGACGCCGATCACGTCCTTGAACACCGCCTCGGTGCACCAGAAGCATCCCCCGGCCAGTGTCACGTATTCGGTCATCTCATGTCTCCTTTGCTCCCCATGTAGGAAGGCGCTAGGGCGCACAAAAGGCGGGAGCGTAGCGGTGACGATGGACGGCAAGGTGATGGTGACCGGCGGGGCCGGCTATATCGGCAGCCACGCGGTGCTGGCGCTGCTCGATGCGGGCCACGATGTCGTCGTGCTCGACAATCTGGTGACCGGGTTCGACTGGGCGGTCGATCCGCGTGCGACGCTGGTGCGCGCCGACGTCGCCGACGATCATGCCGTCCGCGCCGCGATCCGCGACCACGACGTGCGCGCGATCATGCATTTCGCCGGATCGGTCGTCGTCCCCGAATCGGTCGCCGACCCGCTCAAATATTATCGCAACAACACCGCCGCGACGCGGGCGCTGCTGGAAAGCGCGGTGGTCGAGGGCGTCGCCCATTTCATCTTTTCCTCGACCGCGGCGACCTATGGATCGCCGGTGCGGGTGCCGGTGCAGGAGGGCGATCCGACGGTGCCAATCAACCCCTATGGCATGTCGAAGCTGATGACCGAGGCGATGCTGCGCGACGTCGCCGCGGCGCACCCGATCAACTATTGCGCGCTGCGCTATTTCAACGTCGCCGGCGCCGATCCGCAGGGGCGTTCGGGCCAGTCGACGGTCGGTGCGACCCACCTCATCAAGATCGCGGTCGAGGCGGCGACCGGCAAGCGCGAGGCGGTGTCGGTGTTCGGCACCGATTTCGACACGCCCGACGGCACCGGCGTGCGCGACTATATCCATGTCAGCGACCTCGCCGCGGCGCATGTCGCCGCGCTCGACCTGCTGATCGCCGAACCGACGCGCAGCCACACGCTCAACGCCGGCTACAACCGCGGCTTTTCGGTCAACGAGGTGCTCGATGCGGTCGACCGCGTCACCAATCTGACGATCCAGCGTCGCTACGAGGGGCGCCGTGCGGGCGATCCCGCCGCGCTGGTCGCGGACAACAGCGCGATCCTGGCGGCGCTGCCGTGGCGGCCCCGGCACGACGACCTCGACACGATCGTCCGCGACGCGCTGGCGTGGGAACGCAAGCTGGCGCTGCGCGACTAGCGTTCGCCGCCGATCGCGACGCGGGCCCGCGCGGTGGCGGTCCACCAGCCGAGCGCCCAGAGCGTGCCGAAGCTCCAGCCGGCCAGCACGTCGCTCGGCCAGTGGACGCCCAGGTAGACGCGGCTGCATCCGATCGCGCCGACCAGCAGCACCGCGACGACCAGCAGGTAGCGGCGCGCCACGCGGTCCGGCGTCACCTGCCCCGCCAGCGCGGCGAGCGTCAGATAGGCGACCGCGCTCGACGTCGCATGGCCGCTCGGGAAACTGTAGCCGCCGGCATCGACCAGATGTGGGACGAGGTCGGGGCGCGCGCGCAGCACCTGTCCCTTAACCAGGTCGACCGCCCAGCCGCCGGTCAGGCACGCCATCGCCGTCGCCGCCGCGGTCAGCCACAGCCGCTGCACCAGCAGGAACCCCGCGACGATCGCCACCACCAGCGTCAGCACGACGCCGCCGCCGAGCGCGGTGATGTCGGCGGCCGCCTTGGGCAGCCACGACGGCCCGCCCCATTGCCGCAGGCCGACGATGATCGCGCGATCGAACGCGAACGGATAGCGGCTGGTGGCGAAGGCACCGGCGAGCAGCACCGCCAGCCCCGCCGCGATCAGCGCCATGCCGACGAGCAGCGGCGGCAGGCGCCGGGCGCCGGCATGGAGGGTGTCTACCTGGTTCATCCGGCGGGCAACGCCCGGACGTGCGGCGGGGTGCCATCGCCCGCGTCGCGCCGCACGACTATTTTCGTCGCCGCGCATCCGATCGCGCCGGAGCACGTTTCCCCCGCCAGGGAGCCAGACATGATCCGTACGATTGCCGACCTCGACGCCATCCGCAACGACTGCCGCCGCATGGTGACCAAGCGCGCCGCCGTGTCCGCCGGGGTCGCGGTCGTGCCCATTCCCGGCGCCGATCTGGTCGCCGACGTCGGCCTGCTGTCCAAGCTGCTGCCCGCGATCAGCGAACGCTTCGGCCTGCGCGAGGATCAGGTGCGCAAGATGGATGCGACGCGCGCGCAACAGGTGCTGGCGATCGCGGGCACGCTCGGCAACAACGTCATCGGTCGCGCGGTCAGCAAGCGGGTGGTGATCGCGCTGCTGCGCCGGATGGGGGTGCGCGTCGCGACCGCGTCGGTCGCGCGCTACGTGCCGCTGATCGGATCGGCGGTCGCCGCGACGATCAGCTTCGGCGCGATGAAGCTCGCGGGCAACGCGCATATCGAGGATTGCTATGCGACCGCCAGGGCGCTGGCGGGCCTCGACGGCGCGGACCTGCCCGGCGCGGGTGGTTAGGGCATCCTCCGCGACTTTCGCACAACCTGTTGTTCCAACCGGCTTTCGCCGGCCGATGACACCTGCTTAAGGTCGCAGCATGCGTGACCTTCCGATCCCGTCGTCGTCCCCCGTATCCACCATCGCCCAGCCCGACGACCGCGAGGGGGGAGACGTGCGCCGGTCGGACATAGGCTGGGCGGATTTCCGGCGCCTCGCCCCGCCGACGCGGGCGTTCAACCACCTCATCGCCGGCCAGCATTTCGACGAGCGGTTCGGGCGCTGGCCGCTGCCGCCCGAACACCCCGACGCGCTCATCAACGACGTCATCTTCGCCGCGATGATCGAACCGCACTGGACACCGCTCCAGCTGGCGTTCGTCGACAAGGACACCGCCAAGGCGGAGGCGACGCGCCTTGCCCCGACGCTGCGCATGCCGGACACGCTGGCGGTGATCCCGATGGATGCGGTCGCATCCCCGGACGACCTGTTCGCGCGGCTGCGCCCCTTTGCGGGGATGCAGGCGGTGGCCAAGCCGTCGCAGGCGAGCGGCGCGGTGACCTTTCTGCGCGACCTGTCGTCGGCGGACGACGTGCGCCTGCTCCACCAGCTCGCCGCCACCGACTATTCGGGCGTGATGCGCGAGATGCAGTACCGCCTGCTGCCCGGCAAGGTGCTGGTCGAGGCGATGGTCCCGACCGCGACGCCGGCACCGCCCGACGACTACAAATTCCACTGCATCCGCGGCGAGCCGCTGGTCTGCCAGGTCGATCACGGCCGGTTCGGCAGGCCGTGGAGCCGCCTGCTGCGCCTGCCCGACTTCGCGCCGATGGATCCCGACGACGGGCTCGTGCCGCCCGGGAGCCTTCGCCTGCCGGCGCCCGACCGGATCGCCGCGATGATCGCCGCCGCCCGTGCGCTCGCCGCCCCGTTCGAATTCGTCCGCGTCGACCTCTACGACGGCGCCGACGGCATCTATTTCGGCGAGATGACGTTCACCCCCGCCGCGTCGCTGGGCATCGCGCCGTCGATCGAGGGCGACCACGCGCTCAACCCGACGCATCACGTCTACAGCGGAATCCTGATGCGTGCGCTGCGCCGCGCATGGGCCGCGGACGGGCATCGGGACGGTGCCGCGGTCGACGATCCGCAGCGCGTCGCCGCGGCCTGACACGGCCGGTCAGGCCGCGATCGCGCCTTCGCCGGCGCCGGTGATCGTCGCCAGCGCCGCCGCCAGTTCGTCCTTGCGGAACGGCTTGGCCAGCCGCGGCAGCGCGGTGTCGACCCCGCCGACGTCGGCGTAGCCGGACACGAGCAGCACGGGAAGGCCGGGCCGCAGCGCGCCGATGTGGCGGGCCAGTTCGGCACCCGTCATGCCGGGCATCAGGTGGTCGGTAACGACGATGTCCGGCATGCGGTCCCCCGCCAGCAGGCGCACCGCTTCTTCCGCCGACCCCGCCTCGATCACGGCATAGCCGAGGTCGGCCAGCATGTCGGCGGTGCTCATCCGCACCAGTTCCTCGTCGTCGACCAGCAGCGCGATGCCGCGATGCGCGGCGGTGCCGGTGGCCTGCGCCGGCCGGGGCGCGGCCTCCGCCGGCTCGGCGCTGATCGGCAGCCACAGTTCGACGTCGGTCCCGACGCCCTCGCGACTCTCGATCGCCAGCGCGCCGCCGAGCTGCGAGGCCAGGCCGTGCACCATCGACAGGCCGAGCCCGGTGCCCTTGCCGATGCCCTTGGTCGAAAAGAACGGCTCGATCGCGCGGGCGCGCACCGCATCGTCCATGCCCGTGCCGGTGTCGGCGACCGACAGGCGGACATAGGTGCCCGGCACCAGCCGCGTGTGGTGATGCGCGGGCGTCGTCTCCGCCCGCGCCGAAATGCGCAACGTCCCGCCGTCGGGCATCGCATCGCGCGCGTTCACCGCCAGGTTCAGCAGCGCCATCTCGAGCTGGTTGGGGTCCGCCATCGCGGCGGGCAGGTCGTCGCCGACGTCGACCACGACGCGGATCTGCGGGCCGGTCGTGCTGCCGATCAGCTCGCCCATGCCCTGCACCAGCCGCGCGATGTCGACCGCCACCGACTGGAGCGGCTGGCGCCGCGCAAAGGCGAGCAGCCGCTGAACGAGCGTCCTCGCACGGTCGGCGGACTGGATCGCCCCGGCGATCAGCCGCTGTTCGCGCTCGCCGCCCACCCCCTTGCGCTGGAGCAGGTCGAGGCTGCCGACGATGGGGGTCAACAGATTGTTGAAATCGTGGGCGACGCCGCCGGTCAGCTGGCCCATCGCCTCCATCTTCTGGCTTTGTCGCAGCGCCTCCTGCGCGCGTTCGCGTTCGCCGACCGCCTCCGCCACGCGCGCCTCCAGCGTGGTATTGAACTCGCGCAAGGCCTCTTCGGCACGGCGGCGGGCGGTGATCTCGACCGCGGTGCCGGCGACGCGCAGGCAGCGTCCGGCCGCATCGAACACGCCGCGCCCCTTGGCCGCGACCCACCGTTCGACGCCGTCCTCGCGGCCCAGCGTCCGATATTCGACGTCGTACAGCGCGCGCACGTCGCCATCGGCGGCGGCGAGATAGGCGGCGATCGTGACGTCGCGATCGGCGGGGTGCAGGCCGTCGAAGAAATCCTGCATCGTCACCGCCACGTCCGCCGAAATGCCGAACATCGCCTTGGTCCGCGGCGGCCAGATCAGCGTGTCGGTCACGACGTCGACGTCCCAGAAGCCGACATCGGCATTGTCGACCGCCAGCCGCAGCCGTTCCTCGCTCTCGCGCAGCCGCGCCTCGGCGCCGACCCGCTCGACATGCGCCCAGCACCGCTCGACCACCTCGCGCACCAGCGCGACATCGGATGCGGACCAGCGCCGCGCGCGATCCTGGTGCACCGCCATCATCGCGGCGAGCCGACCGTCCTTGATGAGAGGGCAGCAGACGATCGCCTCCACCCCGATCGAGCGGAAGGCGTCGCGCCCGCCCTCGGCCGGCACTTCGCGCGCGACCTCGTCGACCACCAGCGTGCGGCCGGCGCGCATGTCGCTCGCCGCGCGCGGGCCGAACAGGTCGAGGCTATAGGAGCCGGTCGAACTCGCGACGCCGGGCGCGCAATAGTCGCTGCGGATCCAGAAACGGTCGCCGTCCGCGGCGACGTCGGCATAGGCGCAGCGCGACGTCCGCAGCTTGCGGCCGAGCAGCCCGGCGGCGACCGCCATCGCGTCGATCGCGTCCGCCGCGCCGAACAGCTGTTCGTCCATCTGCGCGAAGAAGCGCAGCCGGTCCTCGCTCTCGCGCAGTGCCGCCTCCGCCTCGTGCTCGCCGGTGCGGTCGCGGAAGATGGTGAGGTAGCCGCCCTCGCTGGCGGCGAGCGGCATGGTCACGCCCGATCCCCAGAAGCGGGTACCGTCCTTGCGGACGTGCCAGCGTTCGTTGACGGCGCGGCCTTCGCTCCGCGCGCGCGCCATCTCGCGCTCGGGCGCACCGGCGGCGCGATCCTCGGGCACGAAATACAGCCCGACCGGCTGGCCGCATGCCTCCGTGGCGGCATAGCCGACCACGCGTTCCGCGCCGCGGTTCCAGCCCGTGATGATCCCCGCCGCGTCGAGGCTGACGATCGCGAAGTCGTCGGCGCTTTCGACGATCTGGCGATAGCGTGCTTCGCTGGCGCGCATGCTCGCTTCGGTCCGCGCGCGGGTGACGACGATTCCTGCGGTGCGGACCACGAAATCGACGATGTCGAGATCGGCGGGCGCCGGCGCGCGCGGTTCGCGGTGATACATCGCGAAGGTGCCGAGCAGCGTGCCCTGCGTCGAGCGGATCGGCAGCGACCAGCAGGCCCGCAGGCCGTGCCGCAGCGCGAGGTCGCGAAACCCCGGCCATTGCGCATCCGCCGCGATATCGGGCACGAACACCGGCGTGTCGCGCGCGATCGCGCGCGCGCACGGTCCGCAATCGGAATCGACCGCGATCCCGTCGACCCCCGCATTGAACGTCGCGGGCAGGCTGGGGCCGGCGCCGTGCCGCAAGCGGGTGCCGTCCGCGTCGAGCAGCAGGATCGACCCGATCGCCCCCGCCGGCGACAGCGCCTCGACTTCGTGGACGATGGCGTCCAGCGTCGCGCTGAGCGGCGCGTCCTCGACCGCGAGTTCCAGGATCCGCCCCTGCGCGGCGCCGAACGCGGCGGCGCGGTCGCGCGCCTGCGCCAGCCGCGCATTCTCGATCGCGATCGTCGCCAGCCGCGCGAGGCTTTCGATCCGCGCGACCGTTTCGGCGTCGTGGGTGGCGACATGCGACCAATAGGCGCCCAGCGCCGCGACCGGTTCGGGCCGCCCGATCGGCGCCATCACGAGGCTGCGCACGAAGGTCGCGGCATAGGCCTGTTGCGGGACGCGCGGGTCGAGTCGCACGTCGGGGATCGTGACCGTCCGGCCGTGCCGCATGACCCAGCCCGACACGCATCCGTCGTCGGCGAAGCTCTGCCCCTGCCAGAGCGGCGCGACGGCGTCCTCGGCGACGTAGGAACATCGGTCGCCGTCCTTGCAGACGACCGCGATCCCCTCCGCGCCGACCGCGGCGCGCGCGGTTTCGCGCAGGACCGCCACCACCTCGTCGATCGAGCGGGTCTTGGCGAGCCGTTCGCTGGCCTCGACGATCAGCGCCTGCTGGTGCAGCCGCCGGTCGCGCGGCGGGACGGGTCCGTCCGCCACCGGTTCCAGCGCCTCGCGGGTCGCATCCGTCCCCCCGGACGGACTCGTCATCGGCCGTTCCATGCGGCGATCCTATCGCAAGCGCGGCCGCGCGTCATGGCGAATAAACGTGGCTTTGCAATACGTCAGACGGGCGTGGCGGACCCGATCAGGTGGCCGATGCCGCCGGTCACGCCCATCGCCACCGCGCCCCAGAAGGTGACGCGCGCGATCGCCGGCGCCATCCGGGCGCCGCCGACCCGCGCACCGATCCCGCCCAGCAGCGCGAGCAACAGCAGCGCGCCGATCGACACCGCGATGCTGACGACGTCGCGCGGCGCGACGAGCGCGATGACCACCGGCACGATCGCCCCCGCCGTAAACGCCGTCGCCGACGACAGGGCGGCCTGCACCGGCCGTGCCGCGAGGTCTTCCGACAGACCCAGCTCGTCGCGCATGTGCGCCCCGAGCGCATCGTGCGCCATCATCTGTTCGGCGACCTGCCGCGACAGCGCGGGCGTGACGCCGCGCCCTTCGTAGATCGCGGCGAGCTCGGCGGTTTCCTGTTCGGGCGCGCTCGCCAGCTCGGCGCGTTCGCGCACCAGGTCCGCCTGCTCGGTATCCGACTGCGAACTGACCGAGACATATTCGCCCGCCGCCATCGACAAAGCGCCGCCGACGAGCGCCGCGGTCCCCGCGAGAAGCACCGCGGCATGCGTCGCGCTGGGGGCCGAGGCGACGCCGACCAGCAGGCTGGAAACCGAGATGATGCCGTCGTTGGCACCGAGCACGGCCGCGCGCAGCCAGCCCGTCCGGTGGACCAGATGGCGCTCGACCGGCGCGGCGCGTTCGGATGGGGTCATGGCGGTCACTCCTGTCGCTCGATCCGTTCGTCCAGCCGCGCGACGACCACGCCTAGCTTGCGGACGGTCATCACGTTGAGCGCGACGCGCCCGCCCGGTTGCAGCGACAATCGCTGCTCGACCTTCAGCCCGCCCTTCATCGCGAAGGCGATCCGCAGGCCGCTGCCCCGCGCGGTTGCGACCACCGGTCCGACCGCGTCGGTCAGCGTCCCCGCATAGCGTCCCGGCCCGTTCGGGCGCAGCCGCCAGCGCCGGTGCTTCGGCGGTGCGGTGCCCTGCACGACATCCTGGTCGAGGACGATCCCGCCATCGCCCGCCGGCGTGCCGACCCCGCGCACGTCGGTCGCCTGCGCCCGTCTGAACACGATGTGCAGCGCGCCCGTGCCGTGCGTCCGCCCGGCGAAGAACGCGACCGGATCGAACGCCGGCGCGCCCGGGACGAGCGGCGGCGGCGTACGGCCGCCGGGCACGCAGCCCGCCCCGCCCCCGAGCGCGGCAAGCGCCAGCAGCGCCGCGCATGCGGGTCGGCGGTTCATGCCACGGGTCGGATCAGCTGCCACGCGGCGACCCTGCCAGCGATGGCACCGCACGGCCAGCGTTGATATCGGCGCCGCCGTTCGGATCGGTGGCGGTGGGCTGGATCATCGCGCGCATCTGCCACTGGTATTTGTCGATGCCGTGCTGCACCTCCTGCAACAGGTTGGACGTCGTGGGATCCTTGTCCTCCGACAGTTTGATGCCCTGCCCCACCGCATCGCTCGTCACCTTGTAGTTGCGGGCGAACCAGCCGATCACCTGCGCATCGTCGACGAAGCCGCCGGGATATTCCGGAATGCGGCTGGTGCGTACGATCGTGCTGGCGCGCCCATCCGACGACACGCCGATCGCGAGCAGCCGTTCGGCGACCTCGTCGGCATATTTCGCGATCCCCTCGTAATGCTCCTGGAGCAGTTCGTGCAGCGGGTAGAACAGCGTGCCCGACACGTTCCAATGCGCCTGCTTGGTCTGGAGCTGCAGCTGTTGCAATTCGGTCAGCGTCTGCTGCAACGCCTGGACCGAGGCACGCTGGTCCGCGCCCTGCGGACCGCCATGGATGCGATCGCTGACGCTGTTGGCGGGAAACGGTCCCTCCTGCGCCAGAGCGGGCATGGCGACCAGCGTCGCGACCGCGACCAGGGTGGCACGGCAGGGCATGTTGCGCATGGTTCGTCCTTTCGATGATCCGGACCGCCGCACGCCGGCGGCGGTTCGGGATGACGGAGGAGCGAACGTGCGATGCCGCGACGGGTTGTCTAAATTCGCGTTCAGGATCGGCGCGGCGGGGCGACGAGCGACACCGCGCTGCCGCGGTCGGCGAAGCGCAGCGTGAAACCGTGCAGATCGGCGATCGCCCGGACGAGGCTCAGCCCCAGCCCCGCGCCGTCGCAATCGTGGCGGCCGCGATAGAAGCGCTGCGTGACGAGCGCGCGTTCGGCGACGGGGACGCCGGCCCCCTCGTCGGCGACGGTCACGACCACCCCGTCCGCCACCTGCCGCAGCGACAGCGTCACGCGGCCGCCCGGGGGGCCGAACTTGATCGCATTGTCGAGCAGGTTCGCGATCGCCTCGATCAACAGGCTCGCGTCGCCCTCGACGGGATCGACCGCGGCAATCGCGCAATCCAGATCGACGCCGCGGTCCTCGGCGGTGGGGCGATACAATTCGCAGGCATCGGCAGCGACGCGGGCGAGGTCGACCGGGGCGAAGCGGCTGCGGCGCGCGTGATCCTCCAGTTCGCGGACGCGCAGCAACGCCGCGACGATGCCGAGCAGCTGGTCGATCTCGACCAGCGCCGCCTCGGCCACCGCCTCGAACGCCGCGGCATCGCGCGCCTCGCCCATGCCGCGCTCGATCCGCGCGCGCAGCCGGGTGAGCGGCGTGCGCAGCTGGTGCGCGATGTCGTCGCCGACCCCGCGTACGTCGGCGACGAGCGACTGGAGCCGGTCGAGCATCGCGTTGATATGCGCGGCGAGCAGGCCGAAGCTGTCGGGCCGCTGCGGCACCGGCAGCCGCTCGTCGAGCGCGCCGGCGACGATCCGCGCCGTGACCTGTCGCACCGTGTCGACCTGGCGCGCAGCACGGCGCCCGGCGACCAGCCCGACCCCGATGGCGAGCGCAAGGCCGGGCAGCAACCCCAGCAACAGCGCGCGCTCGGCGATGCGCAGCGCGTCCTCGGCATCGTCCAGGTCGAACCCGGTCAGCAGCCGTTCGCCACCCGGCAGGGTGCACAGGCGCAGGCGCGCGACGTCGCTGCTCTTGCCCGGCAATTGGGTCGGCGCCACCGTCGCGATGGCGCTCGCCTCGCCCCCCGGCGGCAGCGCCGGCAGCCGTGCGACGTTGCCGTCGATCAGTGCGCCGCGCGCGTCGAAGAGAGCGAGGAAGCGGTCGCGATGGATGTCGCGCGCCAGCATCTCGCGCAGTTCCTCGCGGCGTTCGGCGGGCGGGGTCGCGGCGAAGAAGCGGCAATCGGCAGCGACCGCAGCCTCGACCTCGCGCGCGTGGCTGGCGTTGACCAGCGCCCAGAAGATCGCCGCGGCGACCAGCGACTGGACGACGAGCAGCCCCGCGATCGCGCCGCCCCAGCGCAACGTCGCGCGGCGGCGCGGATCAGCCCGGAACATCGAAGACATAGCCCTGCCCCCGCACGTTGCGGATCAGCGGCACCTCGCCCTCCGCATCGACCTTGCGGCGCAGGCGGCCGATATGGACGTCGACGACGTTGCTGTTGGGTTCGAACGTATAGCCCCACACGTCCTGGAGCAGCATCGAGCGCGTCACGATCCGCCCCGGCCGGCGGATCAGATAGTCGAGCAGCCTCAGTTCGCGCGGCAGCAGTTCGAGCGGACGCCCGGCGCGCGTCGCGGTGCCGGCGAGCAGGTCACAATCGAGCGGCCCGACGATCAGCCGGGTGTCGCGCGTCTCGTTGGGACGGCGCAGCAGCGCCTCGACGCGCGCCACCAGCTCGACGAGCGCGAACGGCTTCGGCAGGTAATCGTCGCCGCCGGCGCGCAGGCCGCGCACCCGGTCGTCCAGGCTGCCGAGCGCGCTCAGCACGAGGGCCGGGGTGCGACACCCCTCCGCCCGCAGCGTCGCGATCAGGTCCAGCCCCTCGCCGTCGGGCAATTGCCGGTCGACGATCAGCAGGTCGACCGGCCGTTGCGCGGGCGCGCGCATCGCTGCCAGTCCGTCGCCGATCGCGGCACGATGCGTGACGCTGTGCCCGGCCGCGGCGAGTTCCAGCGCGATCTCGTTCGCGGTCCCCGCGTCGTCCTCGATGAGCAGGATGTGCGTCACGCGCCCCAGTTCGTCACGCCGGCCGCCGCCGTCAACTGAATAGCAGTTCAGACTCTGAACCGGGATTTAGTCGCGCGGGCGGCTCCGCCGGGCTAACGCGGCCATGGGTCCGATACGGGTGCAGACGATGACGATGACGCGATGGCCGGCCATGGGGTCGCTGGCGGGTGCAATGATGGTCGCGCTGGTCGCCGTCGTGGCGACGCCGGTGGCGGTGCGGGCGCAGGAGGCGACCGCGGTGTCGCTCGACCGGCTGGCGCAGGAGGTCGTTGCCAACAACCCCGAACGCCAGTTCTACGAGCGGCAGATCGAGACCGCGGGCACCGAACGTGCCGCGGCCGGACGCTGGGCGGATCCCGAGGCGGTGGTGGAATTCGGCGAACGCCGCGCGACCGATCCCGGCAGCGGCGCGCCGCTCGGCGACGGCCAGACCTATGCGGTGTCGGTGGTACAACCGATCGAGTTCGGCGGGCGCATCGCGCTGCGCCGCGCGATCGCGGAACGGCAGATCGCGCTGGCCCGGATCGGCTTGCAGCAATTCGACGCGACGCTGGCAGCACGCGCGCGTACGCTCGGTTACGGCCTGTTTGCCGCCGACGAAAAGGCCGCCGCGGCGCGCAGCGTCGCCGGCCGGATGCGCACGCTGGCGCGCGTCATCGTCTCGCGCGACCCGGCCGGCCCGGCCCCGCAGCTGGAGGCGGCGACGTTGCAGGCCGATGCCATCAGCGCCGAGCGCACCGCGGCCGGCGCCGATGCCGAGGCCAATTCGATCCTCTACGAACTGAACCAGCTGCGCGGTACGCCGTTCGCGGCGCGCATCCGCATCATCCGCCCGGACATGTCGCTCCCCGACCTGCCGTCGGGCACCACGCTCGCCGCGAATGCCGCCGCCAACAATTTCGAATTGAAGTCGCTGCGCGCGCAGTTCGAGCAGCAGGGCCTGCGCGTCGACCTGGCGCGCAAGGGCCGCATCCCGGTGGTCAGCGTCGGCCCCTATTACGACCGGGCCCGTTCGGACATCCGCGAGACGAACTACGGCGTCCGCCTGTCGACGACGCTGCCGCTGTGGAACCGCCAGGCGGGCGAGGTCGCCGCCGAGCAGGGCCGCGAGGCGCAGGCGAATGCGACGCTGGTCGCCGCCGAGCGGCGGATCGCGCGCGCGGTGTTCGACCAGGCGGCGCAATATGAGGCGAAGCGCCGCGCGCTCGCGCAATGGGATGCGGAGACGCCGCGCCGTTTCGCCGATGCCGCCGCCGACGCCGATCGCAACTACCGGCTCGGCGCGATCCCGCTCGCGACCTATACCCAGATGCAGCAGGCCTATGTCGATGCCACGGTCGCGGTGCTCGACACCCGGCGCGAGGCGCTGGAGGCGCTATTGCAACTGCGCGCGCTCAACGGCGGGACAGCGCCCGGCCGATGATCGCGCGGCTGCTCGACCTCGTCACCCGCCACCGGCTCGCCGTCGCGCTGGTCACCGCGCTGGTCGCGGCGGCCGGCCTGTGGTCGTTCGCCACGCTCAAGATCGACGCCATCCCCGACATCACCGGGGTGCAGGTGCAGATCAATACGATGGTCCCCGCGCTCGCGCCCGAGGAGATCGAGCGGCTCGCGACGCTGCCGATCGAGCGCGCGATGGCGGGACAGCCGGGGCTCGACGAGACGCGCTCGCTGACCAAGACCGGCCTCAGCCAGGTGACGCTGCTCTACAAGGACGGCACCGACCAGTTGCGCGCGCGCCAGCTGGTGACCGAACGGCTGGCCGCGGTGCGCGACCAGCTGCCGACCGGCGCGTCGCCGCAGCTCGCGCCGATCACGACCGGGCTCGGCGAGATCTTCTACTATACGCTCGAATGGCGCACGCCGCCCGTCGGACTCGACGCGCAGCGGCAGCTGATGGAGCTGTACGAGGCGCAGGAATATACCGTCCGCCCGATGCTGCGCGCGGTCACCGGCGTCGCCGACGTCAATTCGAACGGCGGCATCGAGCAGCAGTTCGTGGTGCAGCCCGACCCGCGGCGACTGGCGCTGCACGGCGTCACCGCCGCCGAACTGGCGAAGGCGGTCGGCAGCAACGTCGAGAACGCCGGCGGCGGCATCATCGCGCAGGGGCCGGAACGACTGACCGTCCGCACCGACGCGCGCGTGATGGACGCGACGCAGATCGGCGCGATTCCGGTGAAGTTCGCCGCCGGCGTGCTGCCGCTCCAGGTCCGCGACCTTGCCGACGTGGTGATCGGGTCGGCGCCGCGGCAGGGCGCGGCGACGCAGAACGGGCGCGAGACGGTGCTCGGCACGGTGATGATGCTGGTCGGCCAGAACAGCCGCGAAGTGGCGTTGCGCGCCGAGGAGGCGCTGCCCGACATCCAGGCCGCGCTGCCCAAGGGCATGACGATCCACCCGCAATACAGCCGGTCGGACCTGGTCGATCGCACGATCGCCACGGTCGAACACAATCTGGGTGTCGGCGCCTTGCTCGTCGCGCTGGTGCTGCTGCTGGTGATGGGGAACTGGCGCGCCGCGCTGATCGTCGCGATCGTCATCCCGCTCGCCTTCCTCGTCACCGTGTCGGGGATGAACGCGATCGGCCTGTCGGGCAATCTGATGAGCCTCGGCGCGCTCGATTTCGGCCTGATCGTCGACGGATCGATCGTGGTGGTCGAGAACGGGCTGCGGCTGCTCGCCGTCCGCCGCCGCGAGGCCGGTGCGCCGCTCGACGCGGAGGCGCGCCGGGCGACGATCGCGGATGCGGCGCGGATGGTCGCCCGCCCGACGCTGTTCGGCATCGCCATCATCGCGCTGGTCTACGTCCCCGTGCTCAGCCTCGGCGGGGTCGAGGGCAAGCTGTTCCAGCCGATGGCACAGGCGGTGATGCTCGCGATCGTCGCCGGCCTGATCTGGACCTTCACCATCGTCCCCGCGCTGTCCGCCTGGCTGCTGCGCGCACCCGAGGGGGACGAGGGCGACGGCCGCACCACGGGCCTGATCGGCTATGCCGAACGCGGCTACGTGCCGGTGCTGGAACGCGCGATCGCGCATCCGGCATGGCTGGCGCTGGCCGCGGCGATCCTGCTGGCGGCGACCTATCTGGTCTTCCGCACGCTCGGCTCGCAGTTCACGCCGCAGCTCGACGAGGGCGCGATCACCGCCATGGTCTACCGCCCGGTCGGCATGTCGCTCGACCGCAGCCTCGCGATCGAGGCCGCGACCGAACGCGCGATCCGCCGCCAGTTCCCGCAGATCAGCCACACCTTCTCGCGCATCGGCACCAGCGAGGTCGCGACCGATCCGATGCCGCCCAACGAAAACGACCTCTACATCTTCTACACGCCGGAAAAGGACTGGCCGCAGGGCGACGGCCGGCCGAAGAGCAAGCAGGACCTGGTCGCCGGGATCGAGCGCGTCGGCCGCCAGGTCTATCGCGGCCAGACGTTCGAATTCGCCCAGCCGATCGAGATGCGCTTCAACGAGATGCTCGAAGGCGTCCGCGCCGACGTATCGGTCAAGATCTTCGGCGAGGATTACGACGTCCTCGAACGCGCCGCGAAACAGGCGAAGGCGATCCTGGAAAAGCAGCCCGGCACCGAAGGCGTCGAGTTCGAAACGGCGGGGCGTCCCGAAAGCCTGGTCGTCGAACTGGACCATGCCGCGATGCTGCGGCTCGGCCTCGGCATCGCGGAGGTCAACAGCGCGATCACCGACGGCGTCGCAGGCGCCGAGGTCGGCTTCATCCCGGAGGGCGAGGCACGGCACGAAATCGTCGTGCGCATGCCCGAAGCGTTGCGCGCCGACCCCGCCGCGATCCTCGCGCTGCCGCTGCGCGTCGGCGAATACGGCATGGTGCCGCTGTCGCGGGTCGCCCGGCTGCACCGGATCCGTGCGGTCGAACCGATCCTGCACGACGGCGGCAAGCGTCGCGCCGCGCTGATGGTGAACCTCGCAACGAGCGACCTTGCCGGTTACGTGCAGAAGGCGCGCGCCGCGGTGACCGGGGGCGTGAAACTGCCGCCCGGCTATCGCATCGAGTTCGGCGGCCAGTTCCACCAGCTGGAAGCCGCGCAGAAACGACTGTCGATCGTCGTGCCGGCGGCGCTGATCCTGATCTTCCTGCTCGTCTATGCGGCGCTCGGCAGCGTCAGGGAGGCCGCGATCGTCTATACCGGCATTCCGTTCGCGGTGACCGGCGGGGTGCTCGCGCTGTGGTTGCGCGGCATGCCGTTCTCGATCACCGCGGCGATCGGATTCATCGCGCTGTCGGGCATCGCGATGCTCAACGGGCTCGTCCTGATCGACCATATCAATGCGCTGCGCGACGGTCGCGATGGCGCCGGGCCGCTGTCGACCGAGGACGCCGTGCGACAGGGCGCGCGCGACCGTCTGCGCCCGGTGCTGTCGACCGCGCTGGTCGCGTCGATCGGCTTCGTGCCGATGGCGATCGCCAGCGGCGCGGGGGCGGAGGTCCAGCGACCGCTCGCCACCGTGGTGATCGGCGGCATCGTCACGTCGACCATCCTCACCCTGCTGCTGCTCCCCAGCCTCTATCATTGGTTCGGCGCGAAGCGGACCGACACCCCCGTTGCGAAGGACCAGGCATGACGCCGACGTACCTCCCGATCCTGGCACTGGGCCTCCTCTGGCCCGCCGCCGCACAGGCGGACGCGCGCGGCTGGGACCGCGCCAGCGGCATTGCGCGCAACGCGCTGGTCGGCGCCGCGCTCGGCATCCCCGCGGTCCAGGGCGACTGGCGCGGCGACCTTCAGGCGGCGGGCAGCATGGCCGTGGCGGGCGGGACGACCTTCGTCCTCAAGGAACTCGTCCACGAACGGCGGCCCGACGGCAGCGACGATCGCGGGTTTCCCTCGGGCCATACCTCGATTTCCTTCGCCGCCGCCGCCAGCCTCGAAAAGCGCTACGGCTGGCGTGCCGGGCTGCCGGCGTTGCTCGTCGCGAGCTTCGTCGGCGTCGCGCGCGTCCGCGCCGACAAGCATTACGTCCACGACGTGCTCGCCGGTGCAGCGATCGGGACGGCGGGCGGCTTCCTGCTGACCGCGCGTCACGACGACGCGGTACGCCTGACGCCGTGGAGCGCGCACCGCGGTGGCGGGCTCGCCCTCGCCATGCGCTTTTGATGGAAGGCATAGCGATGCACGACCGCGATCGACCGTTCGCCAAGGTGCCGCAGGTCACGGCGGCGTTCTGGATCATCAAGATCCTGGCGACCACGCTCGGCGAAACCGCGGGCGATGCGGTGACGATGACGCTCGGGCTCGGGTATCTGGTCGGGTCGGCGATCTTCGGCACGATGCTGGTGGTGCTGGTCGGCGGCCAGTTGCGCGCGCGGCGCTTCCATCCGCTGCTCTACTGGGCGACGATCATCGCCTCGACCACCGCCGGGACGACGCTCGCCGACTTCGCCACCCGCTCGCTCGGCATCGGCTATGCCGGCGGATCGCTGCTGCTGCTGGCGTCGGTGATCGTCGCGCTGGCCGGCTGGCATGCCGCGACCGGTACGATCGCGGTCGAATCGGTGCACGAACCGCGCGCCGAGCTGTTCTACTGGATCACGATCACGCTCTCGCAGACGCTGGGAACGGCGCTCGGCGACTGGCTCGCGGACGATGGGGGGCTCGGCTATCTCGGCGCGGCCGTGCTGTTCGGGGCGGCGTTGCTGGTGCTCGCGATCCTCTACCGGACGACCGCGCTGTCGCGCATCGCGCTGTTCTGGCTGGCCTTCATCCTCACCCGCCCGCTCGGCGCGACGGTCGGCGATGCCCTCGACAAGCCACGCGATCACGGCGGCCTCGACCTCAGCCGCCCGCTTGCCTCGCTGGTGCTCGTCGTCGCGATCCTCGTCCTGATCCTGATGCTGCCCCAACGGGCGGAGCGGCGCGCCGCCTAGCGCGCGCGATCGCCCCGTTTTGGAGCGGCCGGCCGGCGCGTATCGCGCAGCGACGCTTGCGAAAGCGACGCCCGGCTGGTGTAGAGCGGGACGACCTCTTTCCCGACGAGATGCACCCGATGTCCGCGACGCAGGCCCAAGGAGAACGAGCGCTCGCCTTTCTGGCGCAGCAACGGCTCGCGCCCACCCCGCAGAACTATACGCTCGCCTATATCGCGCTCGGCGAACCGACGTCGCCGGTGGCGCAGGCGGTCGGCGCGATCACCGACGGCGGCGTCCGCATCCGGCAGGAGGAGGCGGACGAGATCCTGCGCCTGTTCGCGCGCGGCGCGGCGGCATCGGATCCGATACCCGGTGACGAGCGCGACCGCGACGCGCTGCGCCACCAGACGATCAAGCTCGGCGACATGGCCTCCTCCGCGGCGGCGGCGACCGGCGCCTTCTCGCGCGACCTGACCGCCGAGGCGAAGAATCTGGGCGAGGAAGCCGTCCGCACCGTCCAGATCGTCACCGGCATGATCGAACGCGCCCGAAGTGCCGAGCAGGAGCTGCATGCCGCCGCCCGCGAGGTCGCGGTGCTGCGCCAGGAACTGGAGGTCGCGCGCGACGACGCCGAACGCGACCAGCTGACCGGGCTCGGCAACCGGCGCGCGATCGAGCGACATCTCGAAAAGCTCGCGAGCCAGGGACAGAGCCGGATCATCGGCATCTGCGACATCGACCATTTCAAGTCGATCAACGACCGTTACGGCCATGGCGTCGGCGATCGCGTGCTGAAGCTCGTCGCGGCGACGCTGTCGACGTCCTGCGCACCGCAGTTCGTCGGACGGTGGGGCGGCGAGGAATTCCTGTTCGTGATGCCCGGGGACGACCAGCAGCACGGCGTCGCGCTGCTCGATGCCGCGCGGCTCGACCTGTCCACCCGCGAATTCAAGCTGCGCGAGAACGATGAACCGATCGGCCTGATCTCGTTCTCCGCCGGCGTATCGATCGCGGTCGGCGACCATACCGACAGCGTCGCGGCGGTGCACCGTGCCGACGCCGCTCTCTATCGCGCCAAGGCCGAAGGGCGCAATCGCGTCGTCCAGAGCTGAACCGCGCGCCGCGCTCAGGCGTCTGCGGCGCGCCCGATCCGGTACGGTCCGGCGCGCACCGGCATCCGCCGCCCCTTCCAGCTCAGCCGGACCGCACCCGCGGCGACCAGCGTATCGACCGCGGCGTGCACCGCGGGCATCGCATCGCGCCAGTCCCGCTCCGACCCGGCGATCGCCCGCGCCACTTCGCTCGGGCATATCGTCGCCCCCGCGGCGCGGGCGGCGAGCAGGGTCAGCGCGACATCGCCTGCGGCCGACCGCATCGGCGACGGCGCGTCATGCGCCACAGCAGCGCTTGAACTTGGCACCCGATCCGCAATGGCACGGATCGTTGCGGCCGGTCTTCGGCGGGGTCGGGATCGTCGTCGCGGACGCGGCCCGGCGCGCGGGCGGCAGCGTCGCGTACAGGTGCTGCATCACCGTGCCGATCTCCGCCGCCGCACGATCGGCGAAGGCGTTGATCTCCACGCTGTCGAGGTCGCTCTCGTCGCGCGCGACCGCGACCAGCAGCGCGAGGCGCGACCGCGCGTCCGCCGCATCCGGTTCGGCGCCGTCGGCGTCCCAGCAATCCGGGCGCAGCGCCATCGCCTCCGCGAAACCATCAATCCACCCCTCCCACAGGACGTCGCCGTTGCGTTCGTCGACGTCGAGGATCGGTTGCGGCTTGCCGCGCGCCAGGTCGCGCGCGATCGCGTCGTGTCGCGCCATCACCGCCGCGGCGAACCATGCCACGTCGAGCGGATCGTCGAACGGCGGGACGTCGCTGTCGTCCGGACCCCAGATGCCCTGCATCCATTCGACCGGCGGCATCGCCTCGGGGCACAGCACGATACCGGTCAGGAAACCGTCCAGCTCGGTGAGCAGCATCGGCTCCTCGACCGGCAGGTCGGCGAGCGCGCCGTCGAGGCGGCGCAGGCGGGAGGGAACAGGCCTCATGGCCTCACAGGCTCAGGCCGCGTCTGGTCATTTCGGCCGCCGCGAGCGGCTGCAACGGCGAGGCCGCGTCGTGGGCGAAGATATCCGCCAGATCGAGCAGCGATTCGTCGTCGAGCCGGCCGATCGAGGCCGCGATCTGCGCCAGCGTGGTCGCTGTTTGCGCCGCCGCGATCCCCTGTCGCTTCGTTCTGAGTCTGAGCATGCCCGTCCGTTAGCAGAGCGCGCGCCACGAGGGCAGATGCCTTTGCGCGTGCCGCACGGCCCCTCCGGCACCCGATCGCGGTCGACGCGATCGATCGGCGGGTGCGTGACGGCGCCCGGTCCGGCGGCTATGACGGGGGGCGACCACGCGCGGCCGGGACGGCTCGCTTCACCCGCGGTCGCGGTCGGGGAGCGTGCGATATGATGGCGGCAATCATCCTGTGCCTGGTGGCCGACGTGCCCGACGGCACGACGCTCCTGTGCCGCGACCGGGCGCGGATCCGGATCGCGGGGCTCGAAACCGGCGATCGTGCCCCGCCGCGCGGGCGCAGGGCGCTGGCCGCGCTGACGATAGGCAAGACCGTGTCGTGCCTGCCGGCCGGCAACGAGGGGCCGTATATCGTCGCCAAATGCGCCCTGCCCGACAAGCGCGACCTCGCCTGCACGCTGATCCGCGCGGGTGCGGCGGTGCGATCCGACGTGGCGTGGCGACGCTACGGCCTGGGCGACTGCTGATCCGCGCAGGGACGCGCCCGACACGGAACGGGAATGGCGCCGCTTTGCCGTGACGCGGGCCGGGGTTCGGGGGTTTGACGATGTCGGCGAAACGGGAGGGGTCCGTGCCACCGCCGCCTGTCGACCCGCCCTGCGTACCATACGAAAAAGCCGCCACCCCCTGCTCCGGGATGACGGCTTTCCCTCGCCCGCGGGCCGTCCGGTTCAGGCGAAGCGGACGGTGGTGACGACCCGTGCGCGACGGCGCATCGCAAAGCCGACGGCACCGGCGCCGACGATCATCATCAGCCACATCGATGGCTCCGGCACGGCGCCGGTCAGGTTGAACTGGCGGTTCATCTCGTTGAACGCGGCCTGCTGCACCGCGGCGGTCGGATGGATACCGTCGAACGAGAAATAGCCGGTGCACGCCGGGAAGGCCGCCGCCCCCTGACAGGTGCCGCCGTCGGCGCGCGTCGGGTCGGGCTGGATGAGGTTCGCCGGCAGGCCATAGGCGGTGGGGTTGGTGGTGATCTTCTGGAAGAAATCGAGGTAGCTGAAGCGGTAGAGCGTCGAACCCGGCGCCAGGTTCAGGTTGCCGAGCGCGGTCGACAGATAGCCCTCCGCCTCGATCGACAGCGACAGCCCGTCGCCGGTGGCGACCGGGAAGCCGGTGATGAGGAAATTGCGCGCGCCGAGGTTGCTGAGCGTCTGGATTCCGCCGGCATAGGTCGTGGCGGCGTTCATCAGGAACGCGCTGTCGCTGGCGAACCCGGTCGGCGCACCCGCCGCCTGTGCGGCGAAGATGTCGTTGCCGCCGAAGTTCAGGACGTACAGCCCGTTGGGATCGACCGCCTTGCCGGTCGCCAGATAGCCGCTGTAGAGCCCGAGCTGCTCGACGAGATCGGGTACGTTGGAGGTCGTCGTCGCCCGTGCGCCGCCGAAGGCGAAGTTCGTGCCGCCCTGCAGCGAGGCCACCGTCGCCGTGCCGTACAGCCGGAGGCTCAGCAGGTCGGTATAGTCGTAGCCATTGGTGAAACGACCGTTGAAATACCCCTGCGCCGGGTTGGCACCGAACCCCAGCGTCCGGATGTTACCGGCATCGACGAGGCTGTCGCCGAACACCGTCAACGAGGTGTAGCGTGGTTGCGCGACCTGTGCCGCGACCGGGCTCGCCAATACCGCAAGCGCGACCGCCAAGCCGCCAATGGCCCTTCTGCTCATCCTGTCCTCCTGTTTTATCGTTATGGTTAACGAAGTTATCAGGGGGATGGCGGACTGGCAAACGGTCCTTTCCGTGCCAATCCGGGACGGATGACGGCGGCGGGCGCGGGCATGAAAAAAGCCGCCGTCCCTTCCGGAACGGCGGCTTCATCCATGCCAAGACGTAAGGCTTAGGCGAAGGTGACGGTCGTGCGGACCTTCGACTTGCGCTTCGCCGAACGGAGCGCGAAACCGACGACGCCCATGCCGAGGATCATCATCGCCCATGCGGCGGGCTCGGGAACCGCGGTCGCCGACGGAATGAAGGTCAGCTGGCCGCCGTAGGCGCCCGCGCCGCGCGACACGTAGTTGACCGTCAGCGTGTTGAGCTGGAGCGCGGTGATCGGCACCATGTTCGCGAACGCCACTTCGAACAGACCACCGTCCGTCTTGGTGAGGTTGGCGAGCGAGCCGTTGATGAGCACCGAGGTGAAGTCGAGATCGGTCGAGCTCTGCAGCATCGACGAGCTGGTCGACACCGTGCCGCTGCCGAAGCCGTTGGCGCCGAGCGTGAACGTGAAGGTATCGGTGAAGGTGCCGATGCCGATGCCGGAGTTGCCGAAATTGCCCGAGATGGTGCCGTTCGGCCCCGGCGTCGCGGTGAAGTTCGGGCTGCCGACCGGGAAGTTGGTCGCGCTGGCCGCCGGTGCGACGGCGAATGCGGCTACCGCCGCCAAGGTCGTGATGATCGTCTTGTTCATGGTCTACTCCTGTTACTGCGACAGCGTCGCTGCCACCGCCGCCCCCGCAGATCGACTAACCGAATCCCGAACGACAACCAAGCTTACATTTACGAAAGCTTTACCAGTTCGTCGCAAATCCCGCTGTGCGGGTGTCCCGCTTTGACGCAAAAGGCCCGAGCGGCTGAAAAATCGTCGGCGGGCCAGATGCATAAGCGGTCACGCCCAAGTCCGCCGCACCGCAACACCGCTTCGTCGCCTTGTCGGACGGCCCATATGGACTTGCGACAAACCCGGCTTCTACACCATCGGGCAAGCGCACAGGACAAGACTAACCAAGCATTCCTGTCGTGATCGGAGGAGACGGGGCAGCGTCATCGAGGTGCAGTGGACGGCAAAGGCCGGCACGCACCGCGATCGGCTTGCCCGGGGTGGTTTAAGCATTTCTTAACCAGGACATCGTAGGCGCGGTAGAAGTCATTCTACCGGCAATGTGCTTTGCGTTCAGGAAGTTGCGGGGGTTTTCAGTATGGCGTTTCTCGCACGTGAATCGTACGACCATGCAACCGGCGGGGGCGCGGACTTCGGTCGCATCGCCCCCGGGTGCCTGGAATGTCACACGCCGCTCGATTCGAGTTTTCGGCAGACGAAATCTTCGAACTATAAGATAAGACTTGCCGATTCCGACGATCATCGCAGCCAGGCGCGTTTGCTCATCAACCGCATGTATGAATGGCGCGGTTACGGTAACGACCATGACATACCGGCGACGCCGAGCCATTTGACCTTCACCGCGCTCGACTGTTGCCGGACGATCGGCACGGTCACGCTCGCCGTCGATTCCGCGATGGGTATTGCCGCAGACGGGCTGTTCCGCGCCGAGATCGATGCGATCCGCGCGCAGCCGGGGGCCAGGGTCTGCGAACTCACCAAGCTTGCCTTCGATGCGGGCGCGCCGTCGAAGCCGATGCTCGCCGCGCTGTTCCACATCGTCTTCATCTACGGCTACCGGCAGCATTATTGCACCGACCTGTTTATCGAGGTGAACCCGCGCCACTGCCGCTATTACGAGACGATGCTGGGCTTTTCGAGGGTCGGCGACGTCCGCCACCACGAGGCGGTCGAGGCGCCCGCGCAGCTGATGTGGCTGAAGGTCGACGAGATCCGCCGCCGCGTCGAAGCCAGCAAGCACGTCGCGAACCGCTCGCTGTACAACCACTTCTTTTCACCGAAGGAAGAGGACGGCGTCTTCGCCCGGCTGGTCAGCGACCGCGAATACCCCCTGCACTGACGCCCGGGCGCCGGCCGGCACGCGCCGACACCGCCTCAGGCGTCCGCGCGCAGGCGGTAGCCGACCCCCAGTTCGTTGGCGATGACGCTGCCGACCGGTCCCGGCTGTTCCAGCTTCTGGCGCAGGTTGCGGATGACGATGCGGAGGTATTCGATGCGCGGGTCGTCGTCTCCGCCCCAGGCGGCGGCAAGCATGCCCTGATGCGTCACCACCCGGCCGACATGACGGGCGAGCACGGCCAGGACGTCATATTCCTTGCGGGTGAGGTGCAACTCCTCGCCGCCGCGCCGCACGGTCCGGCGATCGAGATCGATGACGATGTCGCCATGCCGGACGATCGTCGGCGCCGGCCCGGTCGCGCCGCGATGGCGCAGCGCCGCGCGCAGCCGTGCGAGCAATTCCTCGGTATCGAAGGGCTTGCCGACGAAATCGTCGGCGCCGAGGTCGAGCGCGGTCACCTTTTCCTCCACGGCATCGCGCGCGGACACCACCAGTACGACCGCGTCGCCGTCGGCGCGCAGCAGCGGGATCAGGCCGAGGCCATCGCGATCCGGCAGCCCGAGGTCGAGCAGCACGGCGGCGGGATGCTCGGCCGCCGCCTGGCGCAGCGCCTGCCGCCCGTCCTGCGCTTCGACGACATCGTACCCGGCACGCATCAGCGTGGTGCGCAGCAGGCGGCGGATGGCGGCTTCGTCGTCGACGACGAGGATCCGGTCGGGCATGTCAGGTAAGACCCTCTGGCGCGCGATCGCGGACGATCAGGTGCGATGGAAAGACCAGGGCGAAGGCGGCGCCGGCGCCGTCGTCGCGGTTCGCGGCCTCGACCGCGAGGCCCATCGCCTCGGCGAACGCCTTGACGATGGCGAGGCCGAGCCCGGTGCCGCCGGCGGCACGATCGGAGCCCTCCAGCCGCCGGAACGTCTCGAACACCTCCGCCTCCCGCCCCGGCGGCAGGCCGGGGCCGTGATCGCGCACGACCAGGCGGAGTTCGCCGAAGCGATGGCGCCCTTCGATGACGATCTCCGTCCCCGGATCGCCGTAGCGGCCGGCGTTGTCGAGCAGGTTGAGCAGGCAATGGTGCAGCAACTGCGGGTCGGCGCGGACCAGCGGCAGGTCGGGCGGCACGTCGAGCCGCACCGCATGCCCCTCCAGCGCGCGCCGCGCGTCGTGCGCCGCGCCGGTCACCGCGTCCTCGAGGTCGGTCGGCTCGATGGCCAGCGTCAACGCCCCCGCCTCGACCCGCGCCATGTCGAGCAGATTGGCGACGAAACGGTTGAGGCGGGCGGATTCGGTCTTGATCGTGGCGACCAGTTCGGGCGTTGTGCCGTGGTCGAGCTGGTCTGCGGCGGCGATGACCGCGGTCAGCGGCGTGCGCAGGTCGTGGCTGACCGACGACAACAGAGCGGCGCGCAGCCGGTCACGCGTCCGGACCGTCTCGACATCGCGCATCTCGACCTCCAGCCGCAGCCGTTCGAGGACGAGCGCGGACTGGTCGACGAGGCTGCCGAGCAGCGGCAGCTGGTCGGCGCGGATCGGTGCGGCCGTCGTGTCGCGCGCGACGCCGAGCACGCCGAGCACGCGGCTACCCGCCTGCAACGGCTGGAACAGCCATTCCGACGCGGCGAGCGTGCCCGACCCCTTGCCCGCCGCCGTGCCGGTGTCGAGCGCCCAGGTCGCGGCGGCGGTATCCATCGTGTCGAGGCGATAGGCCGGATCGCTCGCCGCGAGGATCTCGAGCTGCGTCCCGGTGCCGGGAACGAGCAGAATCGCCTGTACGTCGAGCAGCCCGCGGACGTCGTCGCAGATCATCTGCGCCGCCACGTCGATGGCGTTGACGCCCGCGATCTTGCGCAGGAACCCCGCCAGCATGGCGTTGGTCCGCGCGCTCGCCGCGGCCATGTCGGCCTGCGCCCGTACGCGCGCGGTCAGCTGGCTGGTCGCGATCGCGATGCCGAGCAGCACGAATACGGAAACGAGGTTTTCGGGATTGCTGATGCTTAGCGTGCCGACCGGCGGCAGGAAGAAGAAATTGTAGGCGAGGCTCGACGCTATGCCGGCGTAGAGCCCGGTCCGCAGGCCGTACAGGCTCGCCGCGGCCATCACCGGCAGCAGGTACAGGAGCGCGACGTTGCCGAGATCGAGGACGTGGAACAGCGCGCTCGCCGCGGCGGTGACGCCCGCGACCATCGCGGTGGCGACCGCATAGCCAGCCGGGGTGCCCCATCCCGCCGGCCGGCGCCGTCCCCGCTCGCGGCCACCCTCCCCCGCGGCGACGGGCAGCACGTGGACGGTGACCCCGGGCGTGTCGCGGATCACCCGGTCGACGATCGAACCGTGCAGGAATTCGAACCAGCGCGACCGGCGCGACTTGCCCATCACCAGCTGCGTGGCGCGGGCATCGGCCAGGAAGCTCTGGATGCCCGTCACCACGTCGGTCGCAGGGACGGTCGCGACCGCCGCGCCCAGCTGCGTCGCCAGCGTCATCGCGGCAGCGACGCGGCGGTGCTGGATGTCCGAGAAATGCGCCGCGCGCGGGGTTTCGATGAAGACCGCGGTCCATGGCGCGTGCAGTCCGTCCGCGACGCGCTTGGCGGCGCGCACCAGCGTGTCCGCGCCCGCCAGCTCGTTGATCGCGACGACGATCCGGTCGCTGCCCGCCCAGGTGCCGCCGAGCCCCAGCGCGCGGACGTCGTCCAGCATCCGCGCGTCGACCGCCTGCGCCGCGCGGCGCAGCGCCAGTTCGCGCAATGCCGACAGGTTGGATTTCGAAAAGAAGTGCGACAGCGCGCGGGTCGCCTCGTCGGGCAGGTAGACCTTGCCCGCCCGCAACCGTTCGATCAGCTCGTCCGGCGGGATGTCGACGACCTCGATCTCCGCCATCTCCAGCACGCTGTCCGGCACCGTCTCGCGCACGCGGACGCGGGTGAAGCTCGCGACGACGTCGTTCAGGCTTTCGACGTGCTGGATGTTGACGGTCGAATAGACGTCGATCCCCGCGGCAAGCAGTTCCTCGACGTCCTGATGGCGCTTGGCGTGGCGGCTGCCGGGCGCGTTGGTGTGCGCGAGTTCGTCGACGAGGACCAGCCGGGGCGCACGGGCGAGGATCGCGTCGAGGTCCATCTCGTGCAGCGTCCGGCCGTCGCGCGCGATCGCGCGCCGCGGCATGATCTCGTGCCCGCGGGTCAGCGCCTCGGTGTCCGCGCGGCCGTGGGTCTCGACCACGCCGACGACGACGTCGACCCCGTCGCGGCGGCGACCGGCCCCTTCGGACAGCATCTCGAAGGTCTTGCCGACGCCCGGCGCGGCACCGAGGAACACCTTCAGCCGCCCCCGCCCCTCCTGCGCGGCGGTGCGCAGCAGGGCGTCGGGATCGGGGCGTCCGTCGGTCGGTCCCGTCATCGGCGCGGGCGGGTGGCTGGCGATGCGGCGTCGAGCGCGCGGTTGAGCGCCAGCACGTCGACGTGGGGATCGCCGAACGGCGAGGTCGCGGTGGCCTCTGCGACCAGCGTCCGGACGCGCGCCACCGGCAGGCCGCGGACGCGGGCGACGCGCGGCGCCTGCGCCAGCGCGGCGGCGGGCGACAGGTCCGGATCGAGCCCTGAACCGCTGGCGGTGACGAGATCGGCGGGCATCGCGCCGGCTACGCCCTCGGCCCGTCGCCGCGCCACGTCGGGCGTCACGCGATCGACGAGCGCCTTCGCCGCGGGGCCGAGGTTGGATCCCGAGGACGCCAGCCCGTCATAGCCCTTGCCCGCCGCGGATGGCCGTGTCTGGAAGTAGCGGTCGGTGACGAATGCCTGGCCGACGATGCGCGACCCGATGACGGTGCCGCGCGCATCGCGCACGAGGCTGCCGTTCGCCTGCGCGGGAAAGAGCGCCTGGCCGATGCCGGTCATGGCGAGCGGGTAGACCAGCCCGAGGAGCGCGGCGAACAGGATCGTCATCACGATCGCGGGCCGCAGCGCGGAGGAGAAATCCTTGCCCATGTCTGTCTTTCCTTAGGCGAGACCGAGGCCACCGACCACAAGGTCGATGAGCTTGATGCCGATGAACGGTGCGACGAGGCCGCCGAGGCCGTAGATCGCGAGGTTGCGCGCGAGCAGCGGTCCCGCCGCCATCGGGCGGTAGGCGACGCCGCGCAGCGCCAGCGGGACGAGGCAGGGGATGATGACCGCGTTGAAGACGATCGCCGACAGGATCGCGCTTTGCGGACTGCCGAGCCGCATCACGTTGAGCACGCCGAGGCCCGGATAGAGCGCGACGAACATCGCGGGAATGATCGCGAAATATTTGGCCACGTCGTTGGCGACCGAAAAGGTGGTCAGCGCGCCGCGCGTCATCAGCAGCTGCTTGCCGAGGCCGACGACCTCGATCAGCTTGGTCGGATCGCTGTCGAGGTCGACCATGTTGCCCGCCTCGCGCGCCGCCTGCGTGCCGGTGTTCATCGCGACGCCGACGTCGGCCTGCGCCAGCGCGGGCGCGTCGTTGGTACCGTCGCCGCACATCGCGACCAGCCGGCCACCCGTCTGTTCCTTGCGGATCAGCGCCAGCTTGTCCTCGGGCGTCGCCTGCGCGAGGAAATCGTCCACTCCGGCCTCCGCCGCGATCGCCGCCGCGGTCAACGGGTTGTCGCCGGTAATCATGACCGTGCGGATGCCCATCTGGCGCAGCTCGCCGAAGCGTTCGCGGATGCCCGCCTTCACCACGTCCTTGAGGAAGATCGCGCCGAGCAGGCGGCCGTCCTGCGCGACCGCGAGCGGCGTGCCGCCGGCACGCGCGATCTCGTCGGTGATGCGGCGCAGCTCGGTCGCGGCGGCGGTCTCGCCCGATCCCGGGTGCGCGCGCAGGATCGAATCCACTGCTCCCTTCTGGATCAGCGTGTCGCCGATGCGCACGCCCGAGATGCGCGTCTGTGCGGTGAACGGCACGACCTCGGCTCCGGCGGGCAGCGCGACGGTGGCGACGTGGAACGCCTCGCGCGCGAGCAGGACGATCGAGCGCCCCTCCGGTGTCTCATCGGCGAGGCTCGCCATCAGCGCGGCCTCGGCCAGTTGCTGGACGCCGGTGCCGGACACCGCGCGGAACTCGCTCGCCTGGCGGTCGCCGATCGTGATCGTCCCCGTCTTGTCGAGCAGCAGGACGTCGATGTCGCCCGCCGCCTCGACCGCGCGCCCGGACTTGGCGAGCACGTTAAAGCGCACCAGCCGGTCCATGCCCGCGATGCCGATCGCCGACAGCAGCGCCGCGATCGTCGTCGGGATGAGCGTGACGAGCAGTGCCGCGAGGATCGCGACCGGGATCGATCCGCCGGCGTAGCTGGCGAAGCCCGGGATGGTCGCGACCGCGATCAGGAAGATGATCGTCAGGCCAACGAGCAGCAGCGTCAGCGCGATCTCGTTCGGCGTCTTCTGCCGCTCGGCGCCCTCGACCAGCGCGATCATCCGGTCGAGGAAGCCCTTGCCGGGTTCGACGGTCACCTTCACCCGGATTTCATCGGAAATGACGCGTGTACCGGCGGTCACCGCCGAACGGTCGCCGCCCGCCTCGCGGATCACCGGCGCGCTTTCGCCGGTGATCGCCGCCTCGTTGACCGACGCGACGCCGGCAACCACGTCGCCGTCCGACGGGATCAGGTCGCCGGTCTCGACCAGCACGATGTCGCCGACGCGCAGCTGGCTCGCGGGCACGGTGTCGACCTGTCGCCCGTCGCCCTTCAGCCGCTTGGCGGTGAGCTCCGCCTTGGCGGCGCGCAGGCTCGCCGCCTGCGCCTTGCCGCGTCCCTCGGCGAGCGCTTCGGCGAAGGTGCCGAACAGCACGGTCAGCCACAGCCAGACGACGAGTTGCAGCTTGAAGCCGATCGACAGGTGATCCTGTCCGACCACCAGCAGCAATGTCATCAGCGCCGCGACCGCGGCGGTGACGAACATCACCGGATTGCGGATCAATTCCCGCGGATCGAGCTTCCGGAACGACGCCGTGATCGCCGGCACGACGAGGTCGGCGGTGAACAGGCTCTTTGCGTTTTGGGCCATGTCGGTCTTCCGATCAGAACAATTGGCCGCGGATCATCGAGAGATGATCGGCGATGGGACCGAGCGCGAGGCCCGGGAGGAAGGTGAGGCCGCCGAGGATCAGGATGATGCCGACCAGCAGCCCCACCCACAGCCCGCCCGTCGTCGGGAAGGACCCCGCGCTCTCGGGCGTATGCCGCTTCGCCGCGAGGCTGCCGGCGATCGCCAGCATTGGCACGATCACGAAGAAGCGGCCGAGCCATATCGCGACGCCGAGCAGCCCGTCGTAATAGGGCGTGCTGGCGGTCAGCCCGGCAAAGGCCGACCCGTTGTTCGCCACCGCGCTGGTGAAGGCGTAGAGGATCTCCGAAAAGCCGTGCGGCCCCTTGTTGAGCGGCCCGGCAAGGCCCTGCGGCAGCACCGACGACAGCGCGGTCAGCCCCAGGATGACGAGCGGCAACACCGCGATCGCGAGCACCGCGAGCTTGACCTCGCGTGCCTCGATCTTCTTGCCGACATATTCAGGCGTGCGGCCGACCATCAGCCCGGCGACGAAAACCGCGAGGATCGCGAACAGCAGGAAGCCGTAGATGCCCGCGCCCACGCCGCCGACGACGACCTCGCCCAATTGCATGTTGAACAGCGGCACGAGCCCGCCCAGCGCGGTGAAGCTGTCGTGCATCGCGTTGACCGCGCCGCACGACGCCGCGGTGGTGACGACCGAGAACAGCGCGGAGGCGGCGATGCCGAAGCGTACCTCCTTGCCCTCCATGTTGCCGCCCGCGACGCCGAGGTGATGCAACACCGGATTGCCCGCGGCCTCCGCCCAATAGGTGACGGCGGTGCCCGCGAGAAACAGGAGCATCATCGCCGACAGGATCGCCCAGCCCTGCCGCGGGTTGCCGACCGCCTTGCCGAAGCACCACGTCAGGCCGGTGCCGATGACGAAGATCGACAGCATCTGGACGAAATTCGTCAGTGCGGTCGGGTTCTCGAACGGATGCGCGCTGTTGGCGTTGAAGAAGCCGCCGCCGTTGGTGCCGAGCATCTTGATCGCCTCCTGGGTGGCGACCGGGCCGAGCAGGATCGACTGGCGTGCGCCCTCCAGCGTCTGCACGTCGACGACGCCGGCGAGCGTCTGCGGCACGCCGCTGGCGATGTAGAAGAGCGTCAGCGCGACGCAGAGCGGCAGCAGCAGGTAAAGCGTGATCCGGGTGACGTCGGCCCAGAAATTGCCGACCGTCTTCGCCTCGCGCCGCGCGAAGCCGCGAAACAGGGCAAATGCGAGCGCGATTCCCGTCGCCGCCGACAGGAAGTTGTGGATCGTCAGCCCGAGCATCTGGGAGAGGTTCGACATCGTGCTCTCGCCGCCATAGCTCTGCCAGTTGGTGTTGGCGGTAAAGCTGATCGCGGTGTTGAACGACAGGTGTTCGCCGACCCCGGAAAGACCCTGCGGGTTCCCCGGCAGCACGCCCTGCAGGCGCAGCACCGCATAGGTGAACGCCATCAGGACCGCGTTGAACAACAGCATGTGCACCGCATAGCGGCGCCAGCCCTGCTCTTCCGCGGGATTGATGCCCGACAATCGGTAGAAGCCGCGCTCGACCGGGCCGAGCAGGCGATGGAGCGGCGTGCGCCGCCCTTCGTAGAGGGCGAAGAGCCACAGGCCGACGGGCTTCGTCAGCGCGAGCAGGATGCCGGTAAAGGCGAGGATCAGGAACCAGCCCTGAAATGTCATCGCTCCGCCTCCTTCAGAAGCGTTCGGGGCGGATCAGAACCGCCACCAGGTAGACGAGAAGGCCGAGCGCGGTCAGCGCCGCGAGCCAGAGGTCGAGGGTCATCGCATCACCTCAGGCGTTGTCGCACAGGCGGACGTAGGCGAGCGTGAGCGCCACCAGTCCGATCATGATCGCGATCCAGAGCAGGTCCTGCATGGGGCATGTCCTATCGAAGGTTCAGAAGGCGGCGGTGAGCGCGGCGACGACGGTGCCGCCGGCGATGCTGCCGGTGCCGTCCTGCCCCCGGCTGAAGGCGGGGCGCAGATACGCCGACCCGCTGGTCGAGATGTCGGTGTCGACGTAGCTGACGGTGAAGGTCAGCCGCCGCCACGCGACGTCGGCGCCGAGCGACCAGTCCCAATAGGCGCCGGTCGGCGTGACCGCGGTGGCGTTCGGGCCCAGCCCGTCCTGCCCCCGGCTATGGCCGATATGTGCCTTGGCGGTGACCGGCGTGCCCGCCAGCGCCAAGGCGCCGTCGCCCGACAGATACAGGTTGTCGGCGCGCGCTCCGGGATGATCGTAGACGCCGGCCGCCGCGCTCGCGCCGCCGTCGTACCATGTGCCGATCGCCTGCTGCGGCGGCGCATAGGCAACGGCCGCGGTCAGCGTCGCGGGCCCGCGCGTGCCGGTCAGCCGGGCATAGGGTTCGGCGAAGTCCGTCTTGTCGGCGCCACCGGGGTACATGTACCAGGTCACGCCGACGTCGAGCGTCGCATCGTCCGCGAGCCTGGCCTTGTAGCCGCCGATCAGGTCGAGTTCCATGTTGGCGCCGCCGAACGTTCCCCAGCCGGCGAGGTTCGATCCCCACACGCCGGCATAGGCGCCGCTGGCATGGGTCACGGTAATCCCGCCCTGTACCGCCATATCGCGGTCGGACTGCGACACGCCGCGGAACCTGTAGTCGGAGACGATCGCCGCGGAGCCGCCGACCGACAGCGGCGGCGCGGCGGCCGGGTCAGTCGCCGATTGCGCCTGCGCGGCGATCGGACTGGCCAGAAACACGGCGCCCATCGCCGCCTGACGGAAACTCATCACTGCACCCCTCGGTCGGCGCACGTCACGCGACGGCGCCTTCAGGGATGGGCGATTAGGCGCACCCGGCGTAGCAATTCGAGATCGATTCCGGGAAAAGGCATATAGCGCGCATAGGGTTGGCGCATTTTTTCCGGGGCTCCCGCGCGGCCCGCATCCTCAATGTTCGCGGAACGAGGACCAGAAGCTGCCGACCAGCGGTTCGAGCGCATAGTCGAGCGCGGTGCGGCGCTTCAGCGGGATCAGCACCTGGACCGGCATGCCGGCGCGCAGGCTGAACGCTTGCCCGCGCACGCCGCGGATCAGGCGCAGCTGGTCGCGGGGCACGGCGACGTCGGCGGTGAAATAGCTCTGGCCCGTCTTCTCGTCGGCAAAGCTGTCCGCGGACAGGCGCGTCAGCCGGCCCGACAGGCTGGGCAGCGTGCGTTCGTGCAGCCCGGAAAAGCGGACCAACGTGCGCTGCCCGATCGCGAGGTCGTCGGCATCGTCGGGCGCGATGCGCGCCTGGATGCGCAGCGGCGCGCCTTCGGGGACGATGTCCATCAGCTTCTGGCCGGGCGAGACCACGCCGCCCGGCGTGAAGATCGACAGGCCGACCACCGCGCCGGTCGCCGGCGCGCGGATCGCGGTGCGGGCCAGCTGGTCGCGCGCAGCGGCCCATTTCGGCAGCACCTCGCCGAGGCTGTTTTCGACCTCGCGCAGGTCGGAGGCGGTCCGTTCGCGGAAGCTGCGCTGCGCCTCCAGCGTCTGGATCTCGCTTTCGCGCGCGGCGCCGCGGGTCTGGGCGACGCTGGCGTCATATTGCCCGCCCTGCCCGCGCAGTTCGGCCCGCGCGCGCTCCAGCTCGCGCATCCGCGTCTGCGACACGAAGCCCTTGTCCGCGACGGGTTTCAACGCAGCGATCTGTTCGTCGATCAGGCGCAGCTGCTCCTGCGCGGACGCCGCCTGCTCGCGATAGCCGCGCCCCTGTTCGCCCGACTGCACGACGCGTTGCCCCAGCGCGCCGCGCTGCGCCGACAGCACCGCGCGGCGCGCCGCCAGTTCGGTCTGCTGCAACCGCATGGCCAGCGCCGCATCCGCCCGGTCCTCGGCGGAGAGGGCGGCGAAGGCGCGCGGCGGCGTGACGACGGGCCGGTCGAGCTGCTCCGCCTCGAGCCGCGCCCGCTGCGCCAGCAGCCGGATCGCCTGCGCCGCCAGCGCGCGTTCCTGCGCCTGCACCTCCGGCGCGGCGAGTTGCAGCAACAGCTGGCCCTGCGTCACCCGCTGCCCGTCGCGCACGAGGATGCGGCCGACGACGCCGCCGTCGCGATGCTGCACCGACTGGCGCTGGCCAGCCACGATCAGCGTGCCGGGCGCATAGGCGGCGGCATCGAGCCGGGCGACGGCCGCCCAGCCGATGAACCCCACGAAGAACGCCAGTCCGATGCCGATCCCGACGCGGATGTCGCGCGTCGGATCGGCGAGCGGCGGCACGCCTGCGGCGGTCGATCCGGCCTGCGCCGGGGGCAGCGCCACGGTCATGCGCGCGTCGCCACGGCCGGCTGGACGATGCGGCGGACCTGCGGCGGCGTGATCTTGGGCAGCACCTCGTCGCGCGGGCCATAGAGATCGACCCGGCCCTCGCGCAGCACCAGCAGCTTGTCGACCACCGGCAGAATGCCGAGCTTGTGCGAGACGATCAGCACCGTCGCCCCGCGCGCCTTGAGTGCGGTCAGCGCCGCGGTCAGTGCCGCGTCCCCTTCCGCGTCGAGGTGCGCGTTGGGCTCGTCGAGGATGAGGATCGCGGGATCGTCGTATACGGCGCGCGCCAGCGCGATCCGCTGCGCCTGCCCCGCCGACAGCCCGCGTCCATCGAGGCGCAGGACATGGTCGTAGCCGTTGGGCAGCCGGCGGATCAGCGCATCGGCGCCGACCCGTTCCGCCGCGGCGACCACCGCGGCGTCGACCGTCACCCGGTCGGCACCCGTCTCCGCCGCGAAGCGGGCGATGTTTTCCGCCACGGTGCCCGCGAACAATGCGGCGTCCTGTGGCAGATAGCCGATGTGGCCGGCCAGCCGCTCGGGATCCCAGTCGCGCGCGTCGGCGCCGTCGAACCGGACCGTGCCGCGATCGGGCAGCTGCGCGCCGGCGATGGCGCGCACCAATGTGGACTTGCCCGCGCCGCTCGGCCCGACGATCGCGACGATGTCGCCGGCCTCGATCGCGAACGACACCGCGTTCACGATCGCGGTCTGGCGCGTGTCGTCGAGGATGGTGACGCCCTCCAGCGCGATCTGCCCGCGCGGCGGCGGCAGCCGGGTGACGTCGGCCTGCGCCGGTGTCGTCGCCAGCAGATTGGCGAGGCTGCGATAGCTCTGCCGCGACTGCATCGTCGACCGCCACGTCCCGATCAACTGCTCGATCGGGGCGAGTGCGCGCGCGATGAGGAACGAGGAGGCGAAGATCGCGCCGCCCGATATCCGGTTGTCGATCGCGAGCAGCGCGCCGAGGCCGAGCGCGAGCGACTGGAGCGCCAGCCGCACGAACCTGGTGGCCGTCAGATAGCCGCCGGCGCTGAAGCTGACCTCGGTCTGCGCGACCAGCATCGCCGCGCGCCGGCGCATCTGGCGCGCGACCATCGCGCGACGCATGCCGAGCGCGCGGATGCTGTCGGCCGCGCCGAGCAGCGCATCCTGGCTGGCGTAGGAGGCGGAGGCCACCGCCTGCGCCTGATCCTGCCGTGCTCGGGTCGCGCGCGACGCGATCCATGCGATCAGCGGCAGCAGCGTGCCGCCGAGCAGCGCGACGCAGCCGATCCAGGGGTGCACCAGGAAACAGGCGAGGATGTAGATCGGCATCCACGGGGCGTCGAACAGCGCGAGGATGCCCGGCCCGGTGAGCGTGCTGCGCATCGTGTCGAATTCGCGCAACGCCTGCCGCGCGACCGGCAGCTCGGGCCGGCCGAGCGTCGCATCGAGGATCAGCGGCGCCAGCAGCGCATCGAGCTGGACCCCCGCCCGCACGAGCAGCCGCCCGCGGATGCGATCGAGCAGTGCCAGCGTCCCCAGCGCGAACAGCAGCACGAGCGTGAGGAACAACAGCGTCTGGAGCCCCTGCGTCGGCACCACCCGGTCGTAGACCTGCAACATGTAGATCGTCGGGACGATGTAGAGCAGGTTGACGAGCGCGCTGAACCCGGCCGCCGCGACGAAGTGGCGGCGGCACGACGCCAGCGCGCCGCGCATGACGTCCGATACGGGCGGCAATGCCACCTCAGCCCGCCGCGGCCGGGTGCGGCGCGGCATGTCGGCAAGGGCGCCCGCGCAACCGATCAGATCCCGTGACCGACATCGACCAGCCGGTGCACCGCGATCATCGCGGCATCCCGGACGTCCGCCGCATGGCCGTCGTGGCCGGCCATCGCATCGGCATAGCCGTTGCCGCCGTCGTGGTGGATCCGCCCGCCCCAGAGCGCATCGTCGTAGGCCGCGACCTGGACGATCCCGTCCGCCAGATGCGCGTCGGCATACCAGCGGCCACCGTCGCGATCGTCCGGCATGCGCCCGACCAGCGCGGTGGACGCATCGCCGAAGTCGAAGGATACGGCGCCCGCACCCGGCCCTTCGTCCACGTCGTTGACCGCGATCGTGAACCGTTCCTGCGTCGTCAGGCCGCCGCTGTCGGTCGCGCGCGCGACGATGGCGTAGCTCGCCCCCGCCTCGTAATCGAGCGTACCGGTGGTGGTGACGATGCCCGTCACCGGATCGACCTTGAACCGGCCGCCGGCGTCGTCGAGCAGGCTGTAGCGCAGGACGTCGTTGGGCGTGTCGAACGCGAGCATGAAGCCCGCCTCCGTGCCCGCAGCGCGGTTCTCGTCGACGCTGCCGGCGATCAGCGACAGCGCGATCGGCGCCGCGCCGAGCATCAGCAGCGCGAGCTGCGGATCGTGGTCGGTCGGGCGATCGCCGCCGAACTGCGAATTGAGGTGCACCGAATCATACTGTGCGTTGGTCAGCAGGCCGCCGGTGACCAGCACGTTGTCGATCTGTTGCGCATTGCCCTCGAACAGATAGCTGTAGCGCTCTTCGCTGGGCAGCAGCGTGTTGAGGTTGGTGAACACGCCGCCCTTGGCGGGGTCGGTCAGCTGGGTCTGCGCATCCTCGAAATAGAAGCCGTTCCAGTCCCCCAGCACCGCGAAGTGCAGCGACGGATCGTCGGCGAGGTGCGCCTCGACATAGGCCTTCACCCCCGCCGCCTGCGCGGTCCGGGCCGCATCGCCCGCCGCAGCCGCCGGCTGGGTGTTGCCGAGCAGCGGGTCGCTGCCGCCGCGCGAGGTGAAATGCACGTCGATCGCAGTGATCGTCTGCCCGGCGAACTGGAATTGCGCGACGAGCGGCTTGCGGCTGCCGTCATACGCGCCGCCCTCGATCAGCTGGGCGCTGCCCTCGACGTAGCTGACGCGGTCGAGATTGTAGAAATAGCCGTTGCGGATGTTGCCGTTCGGCTCGCCGCCCGACGTGTTGGTCGTCGTCGGTGCGATCTCGACATAGCCGTAGCGCAGGCCCGATTGCGCATAGATCGCGTCGATCAGCCCCTGTGCCGTGACCGTGCCCGACAGGTTGCCGCCGGTCCCGGCGCCGTCGGCGTCCTGCACCTCCTGCACCGCCAGGATGTCGGGCGCGCGCAGATTGTAGACGATATTGCTCGCCAGAATGTCGAACTTGTTGTCCGACGTGTCGAGATTTTCGAGGTTGTAGGTCGCGAGCGACAGGAAATTCGCATCGCCCGCCAGCGTCGTCACCTCCTTCTGGAGCGTGACGTCCTTCGTCACCGACACGGCGCCGGTCACCAGCACCTCATAGGCATCGAAGCTGTAATTGACGATGCCGGTGACGCTCGTCAGCTGGTCGCCGATCGTATAGTTGGGCGTGAAGCCGGCGAAGATGCCGCTGTCGTCGTCGATCTGGATCTTTTCGGGGTTATAATCGACCGTGCCGTCGGCGTTGGGCGCGATGGTGATGCCGCCGCGATCGTTGATGCCGGTGGCGCCGACGCCGTGCGAGACGACGACGTCGGTCTCGCCGAAGCTCGTCGTGTTCGACACCGCCTGCGGCGTGTCGAGCGTCACCCGCATGCCCTCGAGCGATTCCCAGAAATCGAGCCCGTCGTGCAGCGGGTCGAACACGGTCAACCGGTCGTCGTCGAGCACCTGCGTCGGCGGCAGGATGCCGCCCGTGCCGATCAGCACCGCCGCGGGCAGCGGGTTGCCGCGGCTGACGACGTCCACCGTCGGGGTGACGATCTGCGTCACCGACAGGCCCTTGGCGTCGCCGGCGAATTCGCTGACCGATCCGCGCACCCGCGCCTCGTCGCCGACCGTCACCGCCGGCGCCGTGCCGGTGAAGACGAAGATCGCGTCCGACGTCGCCGCATCGCCGTCGCCGGTCGCGGACTGGAGGTAGAAGCCGTTGGTGTCGACCGCGGTGACGACGCCGTTGGTCAGCACCGTCTGCCCGACATAGGTCGACACATGCCCCGCCCCCTGGATCGCGCCGATCGACAGTGCGAGCAGGTCGTCGTTGACGATCGTCCCGATCGCCCGGCCGTCGTCGATCACGACGTCGCCGGTCGTCGCGCCGAGCGTCACGGACAGCGTCTCGTTGCCCTCGCTCAGCGTATCGCCCTGCACGGGCACGACGATCTGTTTCGTGAACTCGCCCGCCGCGAAGGTCAGCACGCCGCCCAGCGCGGCCCCGGGGGCAAGGTCGTCGGCCGTCGCGGTACCGTCCAGGTTCACCGCATAGGCGACGCTGGCCGACAGCGCCGATCCGCCGGCGCGGTGCACGGTGAACACCAGGTTGGACACGCCGCCGTCGCCCTCGACCACGCGCGCGTCGTCGATGCGCAGCCGGCCGGTGCCGGTCGCCGACAGGAAGGACTGGCCTGCGTTCAGCGTGCCGAAGCTGTCGGCGGATGCCGCGCTCCAGGTGAAATCGGCGGCGCTCGAGCCGCTGCCCTTCAGTTGCAGCGACTGGCCGATGCCGACCGCGGGCTCCTCCGCGACGCCGATATCGGTGCTCGTCATGCCGGCGGCGGGCGTGCCGGCGGCGGCGGTGAACGTCCCCTCGTACGACAGCAATTGCACGACGCGGCCGTCGGGCGCGATCAGCGCGACGCCGTCGGCGATCCCGTTCTGCAGCCCCGCGCGCGGGAATCCGATCGCGCCGAAGCCGTTGCCCTCGTCGTCGATCGTGCCGCTGAGCGCGAGCGTATCGTACACCGGCGCCGCGGCGGGCGTGTTCGATCCGTTGTAGAAGACCAGGGTGTAGCCCGACAGGTTGGTCCCGGCGGTACCGGCGATCTCGATCGCCTCGCCCGCGTCGGTGCCGACGTTGTCGTAGTGGATTTCGTTGATGAAGACGTTGGCGGGCGGCGCCGGCGGGGCCGCATCGTCGTTGGTGATCGTGCCCACCGCGCTGGCGTCGCCCAGCGCGACGCCGCCCTGCGGGTTCGACAGCGCGACGGTGAACGTCTCGTTGCCCTCGAACACCGTGTCGCCCTGTACCGACAGGCGCACTTCGGCGCTGGTCGCGCCCGACGCGAAGGACACCAGTCCGCTCAGCGCCTGTCCGGGCGCGAAGTCGGCGGCATCGGCGCCGCCCGCGCCGCCCGGCAGGGTGACGGTCCAGGTCGCGGATACCGCGCCGCTGCTGCCGTCGGCCCGGGTGACGGTGAAGACGATGTCGTGGACCCCGCCATTGCCCTCCACCGTCGAAGCATCGGCGATGGCGAGCGTGCCCGGCGTCACCGGTGCGGCCCCGGCGAACGACTGGCCGGCGTTGACCGCCCCCGCGCTCGCGGTTCCGATGATCGCATAGGTGAAGTCCGACAGGCCGGTGCCGGTGCCGACGAGCCCGATCGAGGTCCCGGTGCGCGTCCCGTCCTCGAACACGCCATTGCCGACGTTGACGCTCGCCATGCCGGCCGCCGGACCATCGAGCGCGGTGAAGCTGCCCTCGTAGCTCAGGAACTGGACGACCGTGCCCGCCGCATTGACGAGCGCGATGCCATCGGGCTCGCCGTTGGCGCCGGCGCCGCCGTTCTGGATGCCGTTCGCCGGATAACCGACGCTGATCGTACCGAACCCGTTCTGCTGGTTGGCGACGATCCCGCCCAGCGTCGTCGTCGCATAGGCCTTGAGGCCCGTCGTGCCCGACGGCGCACCATTGTACAGGACGATCCGCCAGCCGGTCAGGTCCGTCCCCGCCGGCGCCGCGATCTCGACGAATTCGCCGCTGTCGGTGCCGGCGTTGTCATAATGGAATTCGTTGATGAAGACGGTGGTTGCCATTGGTCGATTCCCCATGTCGTCGTCGGTCGCCGACCGGCCTCATCCGGTGCGGTAACGGGATAGGATCTGGCGACGGCGCCCGGGCGGGCGCCGCACGGTCAGGCGCGCGCGACCGCCGGCCCGGCACCGCGACGGCGCATCGCGAAACCGATCAGGCCGAACCCGGCGATCAGCATCGCCCAGCCGGCAGGCTCCGGCACGGCCGTGGCGAGCGTCGTCAGCCCGATCCGCAGCTGGCCGGCGCTGTTGAACGTCCGGCCGGCGACGTTCAGCGTCACCAGGCCGTTGTTGAAGACGACGTCCGCCGCGGTCAGGGTCGAATTGGTGTTCGACAGCAACGTCGCCGAGGTGAACGCATTGGTCGTGTCGCGAAAGCTGATCGACTGGCCCGCGCCGAGCTGGATGGAGCTGAAACGCCCGGTGACGCTCAGCAGGCCGTCCGAAAAATCGAGGTTCAGGAACGGCGTCGCGGTCGGCCCATAGGCGAATTCGATCCCGCTGCCGACGACCGCCGCCGCGGGCGCGCAGGTGAAGGCGGTCGCGGTGCAGGTCACGCGATCGCCGATCGACTGCGCCGCGGCCGGGGCGGCTGCCCCCACGAAACCCGCGACGATCAACCCCAGTGTGACGAACCTCATGACTGCGCTCCCTTTTCTGCTGGCCTGACACCATGATGCAACGCCATCGTCGTTACCATCGGATTCATGACGGTACGGCGACACCGCGGGCGTCGTGCGGCAGAAAAGGAAAAAGGGGGGCGAGCGACGACGGGCGCCGCCCACCCGGCGCGCGCGCGGTGGTGCTAGGCGGCCGCGGCGTCGTCGAGTTGCAGGAACGACACGAACAGGTCGGTCGATGTCCGCAGGTCGCGTGCGCTGATCGCGAGGTTGCTCGCGCTGTCGCGAACCGACGCGGAGAGCGACGAGGCCGCCGTCATCGCCGCGGCGACCCCGCCGATCCGGCGCTTGATGTCGTGCGCCGCGTCGACCGCCGAATGCGTGCCCTTGTCGATCTCGTCGGCGGAAGAGCGCTGCGCACCGACCGCCATCGCGATGCCGGTCGCGGCCGCCGACACCTGGCCGATCGCGCCATCGACGCTGCGCAGCCGCTCGCCGGTTTCCGATACGCCCTCGCGGATGCCGCCGAGCAACGTGCGGATCAGGTCGCTCGCGCGGCGCGTGTCCGCCGACAGCGACTTCACCTCGCCGGCGACGACGGCGAATCCCCGGCCTGCCTCCCCCGCGCGCGCCGCCTCGATCGTGGCGTTGAGCGCGAGCAGGTTGGTCTTGGCCGCGATGTCGCGGATGTCGTCGAGGAAGCCTTCGATCTGGATCGCGTGATCCTCCAGCGTGGCGACGGTCAACACGCTGCGTTCCGATGCGGCCCGCGCCTGTTGCGTCAGCTCCGACTGCTGGTCGGCGGTGACCGCGATCGTCCGGATCGATCCCGACAACACGCGGATCGATTCGGCGACCAGCGCGATGTCGGTGGCGGCGCCGGTCGCGCCCAGCGCCACCTCCACCGCGTCCCGGGTCGCACCGCCGCTGACATGTTCCAGCTGCACCGCGGTATCCTCCAGCCGCTCGGTCGCCTCGCCGATCACCTTCACGACCGATTTGACCGAGCGGTCGAATTCGTTGGCCAGCGTGACGAGCTCGCCGCGCCGCTCCGCGGCGATCCGCGCCGCCTGCTGCTCGCGCCGCCGCCGCTCGCGCATCGCTTCGGCCTCCGCGGTGCGGGCGAGTTCCATCGCCTGTTGCGTGCGCCGTTGCCCGTCTTCGGCGATGTCGGTCAGCGCCCGCGCCTGGCGCAGCGTGTCCTCCTGCGACGTGAACAGCCGTTCGAGGTGGATGGTCAGGACGGTCAGCGCGCCGAATTGCAGCGCGACCGCGACGACGTGGAACGCGACGCGGCCGACGTTGCCGCTTCCCGAAAACACCCAGTCGGGGGCGAGCCATTCCAGCGCCAGATGATGCACCGCGGTCAGCGCCGTCGCGAGCAGGATCGGCCGCCAGTCGGCGAGCATGACGAGCGCCGCCATGCCGACGAAGAAATACATATGGGCGTCCATCTGCCACGGATGGCCCTTCAGCAGGAACACGAGCATCGCCGGGATGCTCGCGGCGAGCGTTCCCATCAGCGTCCGCGCCTCCGCATCGTAACGGCCGCGCAGCGCCATGACGGTCGGCCCGATGCCGGTCACGCCACCCACCAGCAGCAACGGCACGGCGGCCCCCATGTGCAGCGCGGCGTTGCCGATCAGGAGCAGCGCGAGCGACAGCCAGCCGATCAGCGCCCACGCCTGGATCCCGCGACGGCGCAGGCGGTCGAGCGGGTTGAGCGTCGGGCCGGACGCGGCGTCGGATGCGTTCATGGCGGGCACGGCGGGCGCGGTCATATCGCCGCCGCCGCGGCAGCATCGAGCGATCCGCACGCGGCCGGTGGCGCGGCGACGATCAGCAACGGCGCGGCTTTCGGCACGGCGATGATGGCTGCCCGATCGCCGACGACCACCAGCGAGCCCGGCAGCGGACCTTTGCCGAGCAGCTTCGCGCCGCTCGCGACCGCCAGCGTGGCGACGGCGCCGACATTCTCTCCATCCAGCGGCACGAGCAGCATCGCTCCCGATGCGGGCGGCCACAGCGTCAGCGCGATCAACGCCGCGGCGCAGGTTGCCACCTGCATCGAAAGGAACGGGCCGGTCCATGTCTGTGCCATGGAAAATGCCGTATGCCTAACCGGTTAACAGCCTCTTAGCCCTGTCGGTGCGGTTTGTTGCCCATATCGCGATCGACGGGTTCAGGCGATCATCGCGGCATCGACGCGTTGCACATCCCGTCCGGATCACGGCAGCGCACCGATCGGGCCCGCACGGTTCCGCGGCCTCCATCGAAAAGGTGACGGGGATCGTCAGCGACCCACCACAGACCACGTGAACCGCACCGCTGTTGCTCGATGCGGGAGATCAACCCGTCGCCCCCGCCCTAGCGTCGCAATACTTAATACGGGTTGAGCAAGTCGTTCATAATACGTGCTTAACGGTCGCTCTCCGGCAATCGACCGTCACTATACTGCCGCCGGGCGGGGCAGCCGCGACGGCGTGTCGCTCACGCGATCTCGAAATCGATCCGGCGCCGCGAGGGATCCGCCGCGACCAGCCGTACGTCGATGCGGGCGCCGGGCGCCAGTCCCTGTGCGGCGATGCGGGTGAGCACGGGCCGGTCGGACAGCTGGATGCGGGCGTGGCGGCCGTCCGCCTCGACCACCGTCGCCGCGAACGTCGCGCCCACGTCGCCGCGCAGCATTACCGCCTCTGCAAGGTCGAGGACGGCGCGATCGATCTGGCCCTGCCGCGCGCCCGCGCGCGCCATCACCGGCGGCAGCGCGTCGAACGCCGCGGCCACGGCGTCGGGCACGGCACACCCGTTGGCGATGGCGAGCGCGGCGAGCACGACGTGCCGGTCGGCGAGCCGCCGCAGCGGCGCCGTGGCATGCGCATAGGTCGCACCCATCGCCGCGTGCCAGGGCGTCACGCCCGGTCGATAGGGCTCGTAGCTGGCGCCCGACCCGGCGCGGCGGATCGCCAGCATCATCGCCGCATGGGTCGGCGTCGCGGGGTCGAGCGCCTGTTCGAAGGCGCGCAGCGGCATTTCGTCGGGCCATGCGACGCCGATCGCCGCGGCAGTCGCGCGCAACCGCACCACCGTCGCCGCATCGGGATCGGGCATGACCCGGAACAGGCCGGTCCGATGCGCCAGCAGCGCATCCGCGACGGCGAGGTTGGTGGCGAGCGACAGCGCGGCGTTGGGATCCTCCGAGTCGAGCCGCGGCCGAAAGGACAGGGCATAGCCCCCGCCCGGCACCGGTTCGATCTGCTGTTCGGGCGGATCGAGGCGCGCGGCGCCACGGCGTCGCTCCGCCGCAGCGATCCGTTCGGACAGCGCCGCCATCTGCGGCGGCAGGTCGGACGCGCGGACGCTGTCATACGCCAGCTTCGCGCGGCTGCGGACGATCGCGCGTTCGGCGCCGTCGAGCCGCACCGCGCCGTCGGGCGCGACCAGCACGGCGAAGATCACCGCGGGGCGCGGACCGTCGGGCAGCAGGCTGGCGGCCCGTTCGCCCAGCACGGGCGGATACAGCCCCGCCTTCCCGTCGGGCAGGTACAGCGTCTCGCCGCGCCGCCACGCCTCGGCATCGACGGCGTCGCCGGGCTCGACGAACCAGCCGACGTCGGCGATGGCATAGCGCAGCAACAGGTCCTCGCCGCGCGTCTCGATGCAGAACGCCTGGTCGAGGTCGGTCGAGGTCGCCGGATCGAGCGTGACGAAGGGCAGGTCGAGCCGGTCGACGTGGTCGGCGGGAGGCCGCGCCGCCGCGCGGTCGGCGGCGGCGAGGACGTCGTCGGGAAATCGCGCGGGGACCTGGAATTCGGTGCGGATTGCGGCGAGGCCGGCGGCCAGCGTATTGTCGGGATCGACGAGGGCTTTCATGGCGATCGGTCTAAAGCGCCGCCCCGGGCCGGGAAACAGCGGAATTCGCGTATCGGCGCGAACCGCCATGGTCAGCGGCGACCCGCGCACCTAGATGGGCGCGATGACCCAGCAGACCAGCGCCAAACCCATGCCGGCGGGCGAGTTCGTCGCCTTCGTCGCCGCGCTGATGGCGGTCAACGCGCTCGGCGTCGACCTGATGCTGCCCGCGCTCGCGGACATCGGCGACCAGCTCGCCATCGCGACCGCCAACCACCGGCAGTGGATCATCACCGTCTACATGCTCGGCTTCGGCGTGGGACAGCTGGTCTACGGACCGCTCGCCGACCGCTATGGCCGTCGCCCGATCCTGCTCGTCACGCTGGTCGGCTTCGTCGCCGCCAGCATCTTCGCCGCCGGGTCGCAGACCTTTCCCGCCCTGCTCGGCGCGCGCGGGCTTCAGGGGCTGATGTCCGCATCGACGCGCGTGCTCGCGGTCGCGATCGTCCGCGACCGCTATTCCGGGCGCCAGATGGCGCGCACGCTGTCGGTGGCGCAGATGATCTTCTTCCTCGTCCCGATCATGGCGCCCAGCCTGGGGCAGGTGCTGCTGGCGTTCGGACCGTGGCGGTTCATCTTCTATGCCCTGGCCGCGTTCGCCGCGTTCGTCCTCGCCTGGTCGGCGCTGCGGCTGCGCGAATCGCTGCCGGCCGAGCGCCGCTCGCCGCTGTCGCTCGCGTCCCTCGGCAGCGCCTATCGCCTGACGCTGACCAACCGCTTCTCGGCGGGCTATGCCATCGCCGCATCGATGACGTTCGGCGGGATCATCGCCTTCGTGTCGTCGGCACAGCAGATCTTCGTCGACGAATTCCATGCCGGCGAGCGGTTCACCATCCTCTTCGCGCTCTGCGCCTTTTCGATGGGCTGCGCCTCGTTCGCCAACAGCCGCCTCGTCGAGCGGCTGGGCACGCGGCTGATCTCGCAAACCGCGGTGCTCGGCCTGATCGCACTGTCGCTGCTGCACCTCGCGGTGATCGCGTCCGGGCAGGAGACGCTGACGACCTACATGCTGTTCCAGGCGCTGAGCATGACCTGCATCGGCCTCTGCGGATCCAACTTCGGCGCGATGGCGATGGAGCCGGTGGGCCATATCGCCGGAACCGCGTCGTCCATCCAGGGCTTCATCACCAGCGTCGGCGCGGTGATCGTCGGGTCGCTCATCGGCCAGGCCTATGACGGCTCGACCTATCCGCTCGCGATCGGCTATCTGGCGATCGGCGTCGCGGTCCTCGGCGTCGTCTACCTGACCGAAGGCCGCAGGCTGTTCCAGGCGCGCCACGCCGCACCGGCACCGATCGCCGCGTCCCCGCGTTGACCGCCCCACCCCCCGACGAAAGCGCCCCGATGAGCAGCGATGCCTATACGCCCCCCGCGGTCTGGACCTGGGACAAGGAAAGCGGCGGCCGCTTCGCGGCGATCAACCGTCCCGTGTCGGGTCCGACGCACGATACGCCGCTGCCGGTCGGCCGGCATCCGCTGCAGCTCTATTCGATGGGCACGCCCAACGGCGTTAAGGTCACGATCATGCTCGAAGAACTGCTCGCGATCGGGCATGCGGACGCCGAATACGATGCCTGGCTGATCCGCATCGGCGACGGCGACCAGTTCGGCAGCGGCTTCGTCGCGGCGAACCCCAATTCCAAGATCCCGGCACTGGTCGACCACCGGGGCGACGAGCCGGTCCGCGTCTTCGAATCGGGCGCGATCCTCGTCCACCTCGCCGAGACGTTCGGCGCCTTCCTGCCGACCGCGACGCCGGCGCGCGCCGAATGCCTGTCGTGGCTGTTCTGGCAGATGGGAAGCGCCCCCTTCCTCGGCGGCGGCTTCGGCCATTTCTATGCTTATGCGCCCGAAAAGTTCGAATATCCCATCAATCGCTACGCCATGGAAACCAAGCGGCAGCTCGACGTCCTCGACCGCCGACTGGGGATCAGCGAATATGTCGCCGGCGCCGACTATACGATCGCCGACATGGCGATCTGGCCATGGTACGGGCTGCTCGTGCGCGGCGAGCTGTACGGCGCGGGCGCGTTCCTTCAGGTGCAGGAGTATGCGAACGTCGTGCGCTGGGCCGAACAGCTCGCCGCCCGCCCCGCGGTGCAGCGCGGCCGGATGGTCAACCGGGTGACCGGCGAACCGTCGGAGCAATTGCACGAACGCCACGATGCCGCGGACTTCGCCGATCGCACGCAGGACAAGCTCCAGGCGCAATAGCGCCCCTGCGGACCGCCGGTTGCCCGTGCGGCCGACGGCTGGCATAGGCGCGCCCCGCCCGCCGGGCACGATCCCGAAGGAAACGCATCGCGTGAACGCCATCTCCGCACCGGGCGCGCTGGGGCTCGATTTCGGCACGACCAATACCGTCGTCGCCCGCACCGACGGTGCCGGTGGTGCGGACCTCATCGATATCGCGGGGGCGGAGGCGACGGGCGCGGTCTTCCGTTCGGCGTTGAGCTTCTGGGAAGAGGAGCGCGCGCTCGACGGGATCGCGTGCGAGGCCGGCCCCTGGGCGATCGCCGAATATCTCCAGTCGCCGATCGACAGCCGGTTCGTGCAGTCGTTCAAGACGATCGCCGCATCGCCCTCGTTCGAGCGCGCGCTGATCTTCGGCAAGCCGTTCCGCTTCGAGGATTTCGGGCGGCTGTTCCTGCAACGGCTGGTCCGCCATGCCGGCGGCCGGCTGGACGATCGGCCCGCGCGCGTGATCGTCGGCCGGCCGGTCGAATATGCGGGCGCACGGCCGGACGCCACCCTCGCCCGCCAGCGCTACGACCTGATGTTCCGCGACTTCGGTGTCGAAGTGCATTACGTCTACGAACCGCTGGGCGCCGCGTTCAGCTACGCCGCCCGCCTTACCGAGCCGGCGACCGTGCTGGTGGCCGATTTCGGCGGCGGCACGACCGACTTCTCGATCGTGCGCGTGGGCGCACCGGGCGCGGGCCGGCGTTGCGTGCCGCTCGCGTCCACCGGCGTCGGCATCGCCGGCGACCGGTTCGACCGCCATATCGTCGACCGGCTGGTGCTGCCGATGATCGGCAAGGGCGGGCAGTATCGCTCGATGGGCAAGACGCTCGACATCCCCGGCGGCTGGTTCGCCGAATTCGCCGACTGGTCGCGCCTCGCGCTGATGCGCAACCGGCGGACGCTCGACGACCTCGCGCGGTTGCAGCGCCACGCGCTCGACCCCGATGCGATCGCGCGGATGATCGCGCTCATCGAGCACGAACAGGGCTTTCCCCTCTACGATGCGGTCGGGCGCCTGAAGCGCGCCCTGTCGACGCAGGATCGCGCCGAATTCCGGTTCGAGGGCGGCGGCGTCGATATCGTCGCCGAAGTCCGCCGCAGCCAGTTCGAGGACTGGATCGCGGCCGACCTCACCCGGATCGAGGCGGCGATGGACGGCGCGCTCGCCGCGGCGCGCATCGATGCAGGGGGAATCGACCGCGTCTTCCTGACCGGCGGATCGTCGCTGATCCCGGCGATCCGGGCGATGTTCGACCGCCGCTTCGGCAGCGAGCGGGTCGCGACGGGGGGCGAGCTGACGTCGATCGCGCACGGGCTGGCGCTGATCGGGGGAGAGGCCGACCCGGCGGTGTGGGCGGCCTGACGCGGTGCAGCCACCGCTGCGCCGGTCGTGCAGGCGCCGCGATCAGCGCCGCGTCAGTTGCACGTCGTCTATGCTCAGCGCAGCGCCGCCCGCGCCCTCGACATAGGCGCCGACCTGCACGGATCCGGTCGTGACGTCGATCGGCGGCAGCGCGACGTCCGTCCAGCCGGCGGAGCGCGTCACGTCGTGGACGACCGTCCCGCCGCCATGCCCGGCGGCGAAGATGCGCGCGACGGCCTGGCCGCCGCCGCTCCGGGTCGACAGCCGCAGCGTATAGCGGCCGTTCGGCAGCGCGATGGTCTGCACGACGCTGCCCGAGGCCGCGCCCGGCGGTGCCATGGTCAGGGCCCAGCGACCGGTGCGGCCGTCCGGCGTGTTCACGATCGGCGCGGCGCCGTTCAGGTTCGTCCAGCTCGCGATCCAGCCGGCGACGCCGGTCTGCGCGACCCGGTCGGCCTCGAACCCGGGGTTGCGCACGTAATTGTTCGCCGCGCCGACCGTCCAGCTGCCGCGCCGCGCATCGAGATCGAAGGCGCTGAGCGATTCGAAATGCGGCACCGCGCCCCGGAAGGTCAGCGGCACCCAGACGTTGTAGCCGATCCCGTTTCCCGCAAAGTCGCTCCAGCGGTCGCCGGCGTACAGGATGGTCGTCGCCGCCGACCCGTTGACCGGGACGAAGAAGCCGTTCTGCGAGACGTGCGAGAAATCGGCGTCCGTCCCCTCCAGCATGCGTTCCGGCGTATAGGGTCCGGTGATCGACGCAGCCGTCATGTAATAGCTGCGCGAGGCGTTCCAGCCGTGCAGTTCGGACGAGCAGAAGTAATAGCGCCCCTTGTACCGGAACATCGCATTGCCTTCGCGACCGCCGCCGGGTGCCGTGTAGACGTTGGTGGCGGGCCCGATATGCAGATAGTCGGGGCCGACCAGCGGCGCGACGTACAGGCTCCGCCGGTCGCCCGAGCCGCTGAAGATCAGGTAGGGCTTGCCGTCGTCGTCGACGAACAGCGTCTGGTCCCCCGACGTCCGCGTCGCGACATTGTCGATCGCCGCCTGATGCCGGGCGAAGACGAACGGGCCGGCGGGCGTGTCGCTCGTCGCGAACACGATGCCGGGGCCGGTTTCCTTGCCGGCATATTGGCTGACCAATACGTATTTGCGCGTGCGGGCGTTGTAGACCACACCCATGCGCCCCATCCAGGCGTCGCGCGCGAACCGCTGCCCCGCCGCCCCCGCGGCGATCGCATTGCCCTCGAACCGCCAGTCGACGAGGTTTTCCGACGAATAGACCGTCACCGCACTGAAATGCGGGGTCTTCGCCGGCACATGGGGCGGCCGGGCATAGGCGACCGCCTCCTCGTATTTCGCGCCATACCAGTAATAGCGCCGCCCGACCTTCAGGATGCCGCCACCCTGCGAATAGATCGGGGTGCCGGACGTATCGGTCCAGAAGACGTCGTTGCGGATCGTCTGCGCCGGCGCGCCCTGGCTCGCCGCGAGGACAAGCGCCGCGATGGCCGCGCCCCTCATCGGGTCGCGGTCAGCCGGACGCTGCCGCCCGCGAGGCCGTCCGCGCTCGCCGTGACGCGGAACGGCCCCGCACCGGCGCCGCGGACCAGCGCCACGGCATGGCCGCGCTCCACCGCGCGCTCCGCCGACGCGAAGGGCGTATGATCGACCGACGAGCCGTTGTCGGTGGCGACCAGCGCCCCCGCGCCGTCGACCGCGAACCGCAGCCGGCGACCGTCCGCCGGCACCGTCGTGCCCCGGGCGTCGACGACACGGGCGCGAACATAGGCGAGGTCGTCGAACGACGAACCCACCGACCGCCGTTCCGCCTCCAGCACGACCCGTACCGCCCTGCCCGCGGTGCGCAACGTGTCGGTGACCGTCCCGGCGCCCGGATCGCGGCAGGTGGCGCGGACCTCGCCCGGCGCATAGCGCACCGGCCAGCGGCGGGGGGCGGCATCGTCGTGGATCGCCTGCACCCCCAGCGACCGGCCGTTCAGGAACGCCTCCACGCGCCGGCAATTGCTGTAGACCTCGATCGTCTCGTCGTGCGGCGCGGCATTCGCGGGGGTCCAGTCGTCGAACAGCGCGACCCTGGGCCGGGGCGTCGCGACCGCGATCATCGTCGGCAAGGCGGGCTGGTTCGGGCCGCCGGCGCCGTCGGTGGCGGGACCGGCGGCGGCCGGGTCGGCGTTGCGCACGACATGGACGACCGGCCGGTCCGACCACCAGCTTTCGCGCTCCATGCCGCTGATCTTCTGCCGTCCGGTCCGGTCCAGCAGGCCCGCGGGATTCTGGATGTTCGGCCAGCCCGACCGGTTCGCCTCGCCCAGATAATCGACGCCTGTCCACAGGAACATGCCCGAAAACGGCGCATAGTCGCGCACCGGCAGCCAGTTGATGCGGTTGTGCGCATTCTCGGTACCGACGATGCTGCGCCGGGGGTTCTGGCGGCTGGCCGCGATCAGCTCGGTTTCGCGATAGTTCTGGCCGACCACGTCGAGCATGTCGGCGAGGCCGTTGTCGTAATCCTTGGTGACGTTCGGCCGGAACAGCGCCATCGTCACCGGACGCGACGGATCGGCGGCGTGGACGATGTCGAGGATGCTGCGCAGCGCCGCCTTCGCCTGTACCGGATAGGCGGTGTCGTGGATCTCGTTGCCCGCGCTCCACAGCACGATGGCGGGATGGTTGCGATCGCGGCGTACCATGTCGAGCGTGTCGCGCTGGTGCCAGTCACCGAAGAACAGGTGATAGTCCTCGGGCGTCTTGCCGACGTTCCACTGGTCGAACAGTTCGTCCATCACCAGCAGGCCGAGCTGGTCCGCGAGATCGAGGAATTCTGGGCTGGGGACATTGTGCGCGGTGCGGATCGCATTGACCCCCTGCGCCTTCAGCGTCGTCAGCCGCTGGCGCCAGATGTCGAGCGGTACCGCCGCCCCGACCGCGCCGCCGTCATGGTGCAGGGCGACGCCCTTCAGCTTGAAATTGCGACCGTTGAGCCAGAAGCCGGTGGCCGGATCGAACCGCGCCTCGCGGATGCCGAAGGGGACGACATCGTCGTCCAGCACTGCGCCGTCGCCGCCCAGGATACGGATCGTCGCCCGGTACAATGCGGGATCGGCGATGTCCCAGCGGCGGGGATGCGGCAGCGCGATCTCGCCCTGCACGGTCATGGTCCGGTCCGCGGCCACCGTCGCGACCGGCAGCATGGTCTGCGCCACCTGTCGGCCGTCGGGGGCGGTCAGCACCACCTCGACCGTCACCTGCCCCGCCGCCGGCCCGGCATTGCGGACGTCGGTGGCGATCGCGAGCGTGGCGCGGTCGGCATCGAGCCGTGCGGTGCGGACATAGGCGCCGCCCTGCGGGATGTGGATATCGCCCGTTTCGATCAACCGGGCGCGGCGATAGATGCCCGCACCCGTATACCAGCGCGACGACGGCGCGGCGGAGGGGTCGCTGCGCACCGCGATCACGTTGCGGCCGCCCGCGACGAGATAGCGCGTGACGTCGTAGCGCTGGCCGACATAGCCCATCGGCCGGTACCCGACGTGGTGGCCGTTCACCCAGACGCCGCTGCGTTCCATGATGCCGTCGAACTCGACGAAATAGCGTCGGCCCGGGCGCGGCGTCACGTCGAGCGTCCGCCGATACCAGGCGACGCCGCTCGGCAGGAAGCCGTTCTCGCCGCCTGCCTTCGCATCGGCGGCGAAGGGTCCGGCGATCGCCCAGTCGTGCGGCACCGACACGATGCGCCACGCGCCGTCGTCGAGCGCGGCGGTCTCGGCGCCCGCGGGGTCGCCCTTGACGAAGCGCCAGCCGTCCGCCAGCGCGGTGACGGATCGCGGCGCCGCCCATACCCCGCCCGCCGGGCACAGGACGAGCAGCGCCGCCGTCGCGGCGGCGCCCGGCCGGCACCGCCATCGCCGCACGCTCCTGACGGCCTGGTCGTCGCGATGGCGCATGCGAACCCCTTTCGATCGATCGGCGGGCAATCAGAAGCGCAGATTGGCGCCGAAGGTCACGGTGCGCCCGATCCGCGTCTGGAACAGCGTGTCCTGACGGACGCTGTCGACGTACAGCCGGTTCTGCTCGTCGGTCAGGTTGGTCGCCTCGACGATCAGCTTCACCGCGTCGGTCACGTTGATCGATGCGGAGGCGTCGACGAACAGCGTGCTGTCGTTGCCCTGAAGGTCGCTGCCCGGCGACGCCGGGATACCGCGGATGAACCGGCTGCGATAATTGGCGGTGCCGCGCAGGCTGAACGTCTTGTCCTCGTAATAGAGCGTCCCCGACGCGGTATTCGGCGACAGGCCGACCAGATCGGCGGTCGTCGTGACGGTCGGCACGCCGTTGACGCTCGCCAGCACGTAATTGATCCGCGAGGTGACGTGCGTGTAGTTCGCCAGCGCGCCGAAATTGGCGAGGAAACCGGGCAGGAAGGTGAACGGCACCTGCGCGTTGACCTCGATCCCCTTCAGCGGTCCGCCCGGCGTGTTGATCGGCTGCGCGATGGTGAACAGCTCGCCCGGCTGCGTGTTGGACCCGATCAGCAGTTCGTTCGGCAGGCCCAGGCTGTCGAACGGCAGCAGGCTGTTGACGTTCTGCACGTAGGACTTGATGTCCTTGTAGAAGAACGCCGCCGACAGCAGTGCGCCGGGACGGAAATACCATTCGATCGCCGCGTCGAACGTATTGGCGCGGATCGGATCGAGCTGCGGGTTCTGGATGCTGCCCGAGCGGGTGACCGGATTGACGCCGCTGGTCGGCGTCAGCACGCCGAGTTCGGGCCGCGCGAGCACCTTGGCGCCCGAGAAGCGGAACAGCAGGTTTTCGATCGGCTCGACCACCACGTTGGCGGACGGCAGCCAGTCGTCGTAGGATTTGTACGCGGTCGCATAGCGCCCGGTCAGCCCGGTCGGCGATCCCGCCTGCGACACCGAAATGAACCCGGACGAGAACTGGTCTGTCTTGACGTAGCGCACGCCCGCGTCGCCGCGCACGCCGACGCCGCCCAGGCGATCGCCAAGGTCGAACGCGGCCATCGCATAGCCCGACGACACCTCCTCCAGCACGCGGCTCGACTGCGCGCCGCACTCGACGCCGCAATAGCGGGTCGCATCGAGGCCGAACGTCTGGATCAGCTTGGCGGGATCGAGCGACGCCCAGCTCGCCGGGGCGCCGTTGCCCCACAATTGGTCGACACCGGCGATCTGGCGCGTGATGCTGGCGAGGCTGGTGCCCGCGGGAAGCGCCCGCACGACGAGGTCGGCGCTGTAGGGGATCAGGTTGCGGATCGTGAAGTCGCTGCGCCGGTACTGGCCGCCCGCCTTCAGGGTCAGGATGTCCGCGGCCTTCCAGCTGAAGTTCAGCTCGCCGGTCAGCCCCCGGTTGGTGTTGGTCGAGGGTCGCGCCTGGAAGCTGTAACCGCCGAGCACGGTGCCGTCGGACCGGCCGGGCGCATAGTTGAACTTGGTCGGATCGGACACGTCGAAGCCGAAACCGAGGATCGGGGTGTCCCCGCCCTTGCGATAGTCGACCGAGAAATTGGACGTGTCGATCGCGTCCATGAAATACTGGAAGCGCTGCTTGCCGAACGACTTGGCCTCGTTGAGCCCGATCAGCGCGCTGAAGCTCAGCCGGTCGTCGAAGTCGTGCTTGATGTTCAGATTGGCCTGTTTGAAGGTCGAGGTGAAATCGTCGACCAGCCCTTCGGACCGCACGTCGACGCCATCGAACAGGCCGTACACCAGACTGCCTTGCGGCGAGAGCTGGATGTCCTTCACAGACGTGACCGGCTGGCCGTTGTTCGCCGCCGACCGGGCGAACGATACCGCCGCGATGTAATTGTCCCGGCGGACGACGTGGAAGCGCGAATAGAGCAGGTCGAGCGAGATGTCGGTGGCGTCGTCGGGCTTGTATTGCAGCGTCAGCGTGCCGCCGAGGCGCTTCTGGTCCTGCTGCGAATTGAGGTAGCGCGGCAGTCGCGGGAAGAACGCGCCGCTGCCCGGCGTGTTGGGCAGGTCCGTCCGCCGCGCGTTGTAGATCGTGTTGAACGCGGCCGCGGTGCTGGTCCGCGGCACGCCGGGATAGCAATTGGCCGCGTCGGCGCCCTTGCTGCCCACCGCCGGCGTCGCCGGGGTGAAGCCGATCGGCGAACAGAACAGGCCGTTGGTGTTGGCGGACAGGATGTCCACCGCGGAATAGCCGACCTCGCGGATGTCGCGCTGCTGGTAGGCGACGGAGGCGAGGATGCCGAAATCGCCGAACTTCGTCGAAACCAGCGCGGACAGGCGCGGGTTCACCTTTTTCGACAGCTCGTTGTAGACGCCGCGCGCGGTCGCGGTGAGCGTGAAGTCCTTGCGGCTGTCGAACGGCTTGGGGGCGTTGAGGTCGACCGTCGCGCCGAGCGAGCCGTCCTCGACATCGGCGGACGGCGTCTTGCGCACCGCGAGCGCGGAAAAGATCTCGGTCGGGAAGACGTTGAAATCGAAGCTGCGGCCGTTGTTGCCGCCGCCGTAGATGTCCGAGCTGCCGGTCTGGGCCGTGCCCTCCATCCCGTTGATGCGCACGCGCGTGAACGCGGCACCGAGCCCGCGGACGGAGATGTTGCGTCCTTCGCCGCCGTCGCCGCGCGCCAGCGCGACGCCGGGCACGCGCTGCATCGATTCGGCGAGGTTGCTGTCGGGAAACTTGCCGATGTCCTCTGCGACGATGCTGTCGATCGCAGCGGTTTCGCGGCGCTTGGCGTTGATCGCGCTGCTCAGCGACGCCCGGAAGCCGGTGACGACGATGTCCGGCGCGGCCTGTTCGTCCGCGGCGACATTGGTCGCGGAACTGTCGGCCGGCACCTGGGGCGCTTCCGCGGTCGCGGGCACAGGTGGGCCCGGCCGGGTCTGTGCGCCGGCGACGCCGCCCGCCGCGATCGACGTCGCGATCGCCAGCGCCATGACGCTGGAACACGAGAAAAACGCGTGACCTTTCATAATCATCCCCTCTTCGCCCCTGGAGCGGTTCGCCCGTCGCCTTTGGCTGACGAACGCACCTTGGCGACTAGGTTCCGGGGTGACAAGCGAAATGTTGCAACGCGATTCCACATATTGGAATATGCCGGACGATGTCTTGCCGATCGTGCGCGCGGGCGTCCATTACCCGCGCATCCACCGCAGGGCGTCAGCCGGGCGCGTGGAACCCGGTCACGTTTTCGGTGGTGAACGGCGTGCCCGTCACCGTCGCGACCCTGACGCGGTCGAGACGAACGTCGCGGACGGGCATGTCCCGCTCGGCGGCGATCCGACAGACGAACTTCGCCCTGTCGACCGTGACGTCGCTGACGCGCAGGCCCTCGATCGCGGTCAGCCGGCGGACGTAGGTCGGCAGCAGCGTCCGCCACTGGTACAGTACGTCGGTTTCCACCGCGAGCACCCCGCCGGCGATCGTCGTCGCGGTGACGTTGGTCATGTGGATGTTGCGGACGTATCCGCCGCGGCGTTCGTTCGTCTTGACGAACAACAGGTTGTTGATCGGCACGGCGTGATCGTCGGCGCCCTTGCCGTCGCCCACGAAATGGCAATCGTCGACCCATATGTTCTCGATGCCGGCGGACAGTTCGCTGCCCACCGCCATCAGCTGATGGCCGTTGACTATCCGGCAGTTGCGCACGACGACGTTCCGGCACGGCCGCGCGAGCCGCCACCCGTCCATGTCGCGGCCCGACTTGACCGATATCGCATCGTCGCCCTGATCGAACCGGCAATCCTCGATCAACACGTTCTCGCACATTTCCGGATCGACGCCGTCGTTGTTGTGACCATGCGCGCGCACCTTGACCCGGCGGATCGTGACGTCCCGGCACAGCAGCGGATGGATCGTCCAGAACGGGCTGCCCTCGATCGCGATGTCCTCGATCAGCACGTTGCGGCAGCGGTTGAACTGGATCAGCTGCGGGCGCAGATTGTTTGCGCCGACCGCCATCTGTCGCCGCGCGACCGGCATGCCGCGATACGCCATCATGTACAGGGCGATCAGCGCATCCATGTGCGGTTTGGGCCGTGCGGACCAGATCGCCCAGCGGTCGAGCACCGGCTCCAGCCGCCCTTCGCCGGTGATCGCGACGTTCTCGCAATCGAACGCATAGATCAGCGGCGAATAGTTGAAGCATTCCACGCCTTCCCACGACGTCTGCACCGCCGGCAGATAGTCCTGCGGATCGTCGGAGAATCGCAGCGTCGCTCCCTTGTCGAGGTGCAGCGCGACGTTGCTGCGCAGATGGATGCTGCCCGTCGGCCAGACGCCCGCCGGAACTATCACGATGCCCGAACCCGCCGCATTGGCCGCGGCGATCGCCCGCGCGATGGCGGCGCCCGTCCGGGCCTTGTCGTCCTGCGCCGCGCCGAAGTCGGTGATGAGGAAACGGCGGCTCGCGCGAAAATCCGGAACACCGATCTCCGGCATGGCGAACGGCGCGGCCACCGCGATCCGCCGCAGCGGCATGGCGGGCGCGCGGGCCATGGCGCCCCGCGCCAGCAGCGGCAGCACGCAGGCACCGTGGACGAACGCACGACGATCGACCGTCATATCCTGCACTCCGTGTTCTGAATCATGGCTCTATCCGCGCGCCATGTCGGATGGGTCGCGACGCTCACCGGCCGCAGCCTCGCCGCTGCAACCGGATCATGGCCTCCGCGATCCGCGCGCCCAGCCTGCGCTGCGCGCCGGTGTCGAGGTGCAGGTCGTCGGGATTGCGTGTCAGCCCGCCGGCCGACACCATGGCGACGCAGGGCAGGGCTACGGACGCCTGCCGGTCCTGAACCATCGTCCAATAGGGATAGCGATCCGCGTTGATCGTCGGCCGGTCCGCGATCCGGACGAAGACCACCGGCAGGCGCGGCGCGGCGAGATCCTGGCGGAGCGCCGCAACCAGCGCGGCGAAACGGTCGGACCAGAGGTCGGCGGTCGGCGCCTGCGCATCGCTTTCGCCCTGATACCAGAGCAGCCCGGCAAGCCGCCCCCGCGCTTCGCGCGTCCGCCGGAGGCAGGATCCGTAGAGCGTGTCCGGCGCCGCGTCGGCGTGCCATGCCGCGATCGCGCTGCCGCCCTTCGCGCACGGCACCAGCGCGACCGGACGCCCCCGCCCCCGCAGCATCCGCCTGGCGAAGGGCAGCCCGGGTCCGACCGCGGCCTGCCGGTCGGCCGACACGGCATCGATCTGGTCGGCGGCATCGTCGAGGGGGTCGAGCGCGTCGCGCCAGCGCGCGTCGTTGCCATACAGGCGGATGCGCGGATCTGCGACCCGCTCCGCCGGCGTCAGCGCCGCCAGCGCGCCGCGACCCGACATGTTCGATTGTCCGGCAAGCACGTAGACGTCGAACGGTGCGGCCCGCTCGGGTCGCACGGCCGCGGCCGAGCCCGCGAGCGCGAATGCGGCGAGGACCGCGGCCGCGCCCTTCACCTTGGCCCCTCCGGCACGGGGCCGTGAAAGTCCGCTTCGACGATCGCCAGCCGCCAGCCCGCGGGAACCGCGTCCGCACCGGTGTCGCCGGCCTGCCGGGCGTTGCCGACCTCGACGATCTTGCCGAACGCGTCGCGATCCACGGTCGGCGCGGTCTGCGCGATCCGTACGGTGCGGCCCCGGGCGGCGGGGAAGTCGACGACGGCATAGCCGAGCTGGCGGTCCGTCTCGCCCTTCCACACCTCGCGACCGTCCATGGTGATCCGGATCGGATAGGCGCGCGAACGCCAGCCGACCAGTTTCAGTTCGATCGCGGTCAGCGTCACCGGCGCGTCGAAACGATATTCGATCCATGCGGTGCCGGGCCTGCCGTCGCTCGACCAGCGCGACAGTTCGTCGTCGTCGATCGTCTTGGCCGCATCCTGCGGGTTCGCGCCCGCGGTCACGCCGCTCGGCACGACGGTGGTGCGGGTGACGCGATAGGAGGGGCCGGACGGCGTCGGGCCGCGCGTGAGCAGGCCCGACTGCGCGGCATCGGCGAAGGCGCGCGACAGGCCGCCCTGCACATCGGGTGCCGCGCGCGTCGGAATCGTCAGCGTCGCCGGCCGCAATCCCGCCGCGGTCGCGGTGATGCGCACGGTGCCCGGTGCCGTCCCGGCGCGCAGCAGGACGCGGTTGATCCCCGCCTCGACCGGCAAAACCTTCGACAGGATGTAATTGTCCTCGCCGCGCGCGGTACCGGCGGTGGGCGTCGTGCCGGGGATCGCCTCCGCCTGCACGGGTACCGCCGCACGCGGCCTGCCCGAGCTGTCGCCCTGCGCGATGCCGCCGCGCCATTCGGCGGGGCCGGCGAGCGTGAAGGCCACCGTGTCGTTCGCGGTCGGCACCCGCCGCCCCTCGGCATCGACGACCTCGACGTCGACCAGCGCCAGGTCGGCACCGTCCATCACGAACCCGCGCGGTCCCGTGTGCGGCACCAGCCGCAGCGCAGCCGGCGCGCCGGTCGTCGCGACGGCATGGTCGGATCGGCGGCCGTCCGCGCCGGTCGCGACGGCGCGCAGCGTGCCGGGCTGCCAGCGCACGCCCGGCCAGGTGAACAGGAAGCCGCTCGACCTCCTCCCCTGCCCCAGCGAGCGGCCGTTGAGGAACAGCTCGACCCGCTCGCCGTTCGAGACGACGCCGATGTCCTTGCTTGCGCCGGCGCGGTAGTTCCAGTGGCCGATGATGTGAGTCGCGGGCGTTTCCGCATCGACCCAGCCGGTCCACATCACCCGATGCGCGTAGAAGCCTTCCTTCGGCAGCCGCACCGCATCGACCTCGCCGGAACGGCGATAGTTGTTGTCGCCGCGATAATGGGTGTTGCTGTCGGACCAGATGATGTTGACGCCGCCCGCGCTCACCCTCCTCCCGGTGCCGGGACGGATGCGGTAAAAGTCCCACCAGCGGCGCACGTCCTCCTGCGCCTGGCTGTCCTGGTTGCGGTTATAGTCGGGCGCATCCGCGTGGAACGGCGGGGTCAGCGCGTCCTGATACAGGCGCGCCGCCTCGTCGCGACTGTATTCCATCGCCCACATCGGGATGCGCGCGCTCTTGTTGATGTACAGCATCTCGCCGCCATATTCGGCGGTCCGGCTGTCGAGCATCTCGCGCGATCCGATCGCCCGCCCGCCGTGGGGATCGCAGGCGTCGCGGATCGCCTTCATCTCCGCCATATGGGCTTCGCTGATGCTTTCGTTGCCGCTTTCGTAGAACAGGATCGAGGGGTTGTTGCGGTTGTAGACGATCGCGTCGCGCATCTGCTCCTTGCGCTGGTCCCACCGGCGCCCCTCGACATCGTGTTCCGCGTCGCCGGCGGGCATCGCCTGCGGCAGGCCGACCCGGTCGGCGGATTCGATGTCCTGCTTCGACGGGGTGATATGCATCCAGCGGACCAGGTTGGCGCCGCTCTCCACCATCAGCGCGTTCGAGAAATCGCTGATCCACGGCGGGATCGACACGCCGACCGCGGGCCATTCGTTCGAGGTCCGCTGGGCGTAGCCGTGCACCTGCATCACCCGTCCGTTGAGCCGGATCATGCCGTCGCCGAACTGCGTGGCGCGAAAGCCGGTGCGCGTGTCGACGGCATCGATCACCTGCCCCCGTTCGACCAGGCTGGTCGTCACGCGGTACAGATAGCCGTAGCCCCAGCTCCAGAAATGAAGGTCGCCGATCCGCCCCGCCGCCGCGAGCGTCCGCGTTCCGCCCGGGGCCAGCGTGACGACGCCGCCGTCCAGCCGGCCGACGACGCGATCGTCGCGGTCGCGCACGTCGACCCGATACGACAGCGTGCGCGGGCGCGCCTCCTCGTTGCGGACCTGGGTCTCGGCGTGGATCGTCGCCGATCGGCCGGCAAGGTCGAAGGCATCCGCCCAGACATATTGCCCGGTCGTCCCCAGATCGGACATCAGCGGCAGCGTCTGATACGTCCGCGGCGCCAGGTGCAGCTTCACGTTGCGCGTGATGCCGCCGTAATTGACGTTGAAGTTGCGGTCGTTCCACTGGAAGCCGCTGCCGGAGCGGCGTTCCTTGTAGCGCCAGTCGTTGTCGACCCGCACCGCGATCGTGTTCTCGCCCGGCCGCAGCGCGCGCGATATGTCCGCGCCGAACGCCATCGCGCCGCGTTCCGACAGCACGACGGACCGGCCGTTGACCCACACCTCGGCCGCCTGGCGCACGCCCTCGAATTCCAGGAAGGCCTTGCCCCCCTGCGCGCCGCGGGGCAGCGCGACGCGCTTGCGGTACCAGGTGATCCCGGTCGACAGGTCCTTGATATCGCGGGCGAAGGCCTCTTTCTCGTTGAACGCGTTGGGCAAGGTGACGACGCGCCACGCGCGGTCGTCGAAGCCCGGCCGTTCCGCCCCCTGCACGTCCCCGGTCGCCATCCGCCATGCCGGATTAAGGTTGAAGGTCGCGCGCGCCGACGCGACCACGGTGGAGGCATCATGCGCGCCCACCGGGGCGCTCGGCAGGATGCCGGCGACGGCTGCCACCACGACGGCAACCCATCGGTTGCAGGCCGGCATTCTCCATCGCGAGGCGAGGATGCGACGCGGATCGCCGGCCCGGATATATCCCTCCATCACCCGTCCCATATATTATTTCGTTGCCCCACAATGTGCTGACGACACGATTGTGGCAAGCCGAAATGCGCCATGGCCCATAGGCGGGGATGACGCAGGGCTGGCATGACGGATGCCGTTCCGGCACGCCCCGTTGCCCGACCACGCCGTCGAGGGGAGCGCGTCGGCTGCGGCCGGTTGCGTCGCAGCAGCATCGCGCTATGAGATGTTGCAACGTGTCATACACCGGATGTCTTTCCGCGCTTCGGAGCCGCAATGCCCTCACCAACCGTCCTCCCGTGCCGGCGCATCGCCGGATTGGCATGGCCGATCGTCCTCGGCCTGACACCCGCCAGCGCCGGGGCGCAGGCGTCACCCGATCGCGAGGACGGGGGCGACATCGTGGTGCTCGGCACGCGCGACACGGTCGATAGAACGCTGTCGTCGGATCGCGTGACGGAGCGCATGTCGCAATCGAGCCGGTCGCTGGAGCGGACGATCCTGGACGCGGCGGGTGCCCATCGGCTGAGCGATGTGCTGGAACTGGTCAGCGGCTTCAGCCAGCAGAACAATCGCGGCGGCGTGATCGACAATTTCGCGGTGCGCGGCTTTCTCGGCACGCCGGACGGGGGCGCGGAATATTATGTGAACGGGTTCATGGCCAATCGCGGCATGGCGCCGCCGCGCGATCCCGCCACGACGGAACGGATCGAGGTGCTGAAAGGACCGGCGGGGGCGCTATTCGGCGAGATCGATCCGGGCGGGCGGGTCAATATCGTCACCAAGGCGCCGCGCTTCGCGCCGGCGGCGAACGCCACGATCGGCTATGGGACGTTCGGCACGCGGCGCGTGGACCTGGATGCGACCGGACCGCTGGCCCGGACGCTGGCGGCGCGGATCGTCGTCGCGGGCGAGGACAGCGACGGATGGCGGGACACCGTGAGCGTGCGGCGGCGGATCGTAGCGCCGTCGCTGAGCTGGCGGCCGGGCGACGGGTTCGCGATCACCTACAGCGCGGAATTCAGCCGGTTCGACACGCCGTTCGACCGCGGCGTGCCCGCGATCGACGGGAATGCCAACGCCCTGCCGCGCTCGAACTATTACGGCGAACCGTCGAACGGGGTGACCCGATCGCGGAACGACCAGCATCAGGTCACCGGCTTCGCGCGCCTCGGCCGCGGCTGGACGCTGAACGGGGGCGTCGTCTGGCGGACGGGAACGCTGAAGGGCCTGTCCGCCGATTCGGCGCGGATCGTCGGCCGGACGCTGTGGCGGCAGCGGCGAGCGCGGGATTTCGGTGTCGACGGCCTCGCCGCGCGATTGGAGCTTTCGGGACGCATCGGCCGGCACTGCGTCAGCGCCGGTTTGAAGGGCTATCGCTTCCTGTATGGCGAACGCTGGCAGCGCATCAATCCGTCGGAGGCGCGGCCCTATGCCATCGACCTGTACGATCCGGTGCACGGGGCCGTCGCCGCGCCGCTCCGGCCGTTCACCAATAACGACGAGCGGCGTCGGGCGGGCATGCTCTACGTCCAGGACATGTGGGCGCCGACCGACCGGCTGACGCTGGTCGGCGGCGCCCGGATCGCGCCCTATCGCCAGCGGATCGTCAACAACACCACGGGCCGCGCCGGTCGCAACGCGGGCGCACCGGCCGATGTCCGCATGGGCGCGACCTACCGGGCGACGGACGCGATCGCGGTGCACGCCAATTGGGGCGAGACGTTCGCCCTCAACACCGGGACGGATCGCAATGGCGCCGGCTTCGGCCCCGAAACGGGCCACGGCCACGAGGTCGGCATCGCCGTCCGCTCGTCCGGCATCGACGTCGCCGCGACGTGGTTCGCCATCGGCAAGCGAAACATCCTCACGACGGATCCGGTCGATCCGAACTATCTGGCACCGGTCGGCAGCCTCGTCAGCCGCGGGATCGAGCTCGACGCCTCGGCCCGGCTCGATGGCCGGTGGCAGATCGTCGCGAACTATGCGCGGATCCACGCCCGCGCCGACGACGCCGCCTTCCCGACCGCCGCCGTGCTCAACGTGCCGAAGCATGCGGGCACGGCGTTGCTGGTCCACCGCATTCCGACGCGGCACGGCGACTGGCAGGTGAGCGGCGGGGTGGCCCATGTCGGCGACCGCGCCGGATCGCTCACCGCCCGCCCGGTCCTGTTGCCCGCCTATACGAAGGTGAAGGCCGCGCTCGAGGCACCGTTGGCGAACGGCCTGCGCTTCCGCCTCGAGGCCGACAATCTGTTCGATCGACGCTATGCCGCGAGTTCCTACAGCGCGCTGTGGATCTATCCCGGCGCGCCGCGGCTGGTCCGCGCGTCCATCAGGCTGGAGCGTTAGGAGGCATAGCCTGCACTATTGTCCGCCAGCACGATCTCCGGCCGCGCCGATCGCCTGCCCCATCGCGCGCGATGGCCCGCTTCACCTGCGCCGAAGGACGCAACCCTCGTCGCGAGACCGGCGGGTCAGGATATCTGCATGGTAAGCGACTGGGCGACGACCGCCGCCTGCGTCCGGTTGCGCACGTTGAGCTTGCGCATCAGCGCGGTCATGTGGACCTTCACGGTGGCTTCGGCGATCCCGAGGTCGAACGCGATCTGCTTGTTGAGCAGGCCCGAATGCACGCCGCGGAGCACCTTGATCTGGGTCGGCGTCAGATGGGGGCCGCCCTCGCCGTCGGATCCCGCCGCGGTCGCGTCGCGAGACGGCCGACAGGCGTCATGTCCGGTACCATTCACGATCATCCTCCCTTGCTTCTGACGTCGCGAGCGTGGCGGCAATCATCCGCCGCATCCCGACCGGAACAGCGCGTCCACGTGCCGCTTGTGCGGATCCGGTTGGACAGGTTTGGATATGGGCCGCGATTTTGCGGACAGGCAAGTCAATTCGGTTGTCAGATCGAAAAAATCTGTCGTACAGATATGGTCGATTACCGACAGGCGAAGCCGCCGCCGGATCGATGGAGGGGGCGGATGGAAACGCGGACGGAGCGTCGCGACCGGAGCGGGCGATCCGCGCGATGATCGGACCCGACGCCCGGCTGGTCATCGCGGCGCTGACCGGCATTCTTCTTGCCGTCGTCATGATCGTGCGCGGCCGGCTCCACCCCTTCATCGGCCTGTTGTGCGGGGCGTTCACCGTCGGCCTGCTCGCCGGGCTGCCGCTGCCCGAGGTCGCCAAGGCGGTCCAGAAGGGTGTCGGCGACATCGTCGGCGGCACGGGACTGGTCGTCGCGCTCGGCCTGTCGCTGGGCGCCATGCTGCACCTGTCGGGCGGGGCGGTGTCGCTCGCCAGGAGCGCATTGCGGCTGACCGGTGCGCGCGCCGCCCCCTGGGCGACGCTGGGCATCGCGATCGTCGTCGGATTGCCGCTGTTCTTCGAAACGGGCCTCGTGCTGCTGTTGCCGATCGTCGTCGCGGCGGCGGACGAACTGGCCGGCCGGGACGGCGTCGATCGCGACGCGGCGAAGCTGCGCCTCATCATGCCCGCGCTGGCGGGGCTGGGCGTCGTGCACGCGCTGGTGCCGCCGCATCCCGGCCCGCTGCTGGCGGTCGAGGCGCTCGGCGCCAACCTCGGCCTGACCATGGTCTACGGCATCGCGATCGCCATCCCCACCGCGATCGTCGCCGGGCCGCTGCTGGCGATGGTCGTGGCGAGGGGGGTCCGGCTGGAGCCGCCGGTGGCGAGCGGGCCCGCGATCGACGTCGCGCCGCCGCCGCGCCTCCTGTCGCTGCTGATCGTGCTGATGCCCGTGCTGCTGATCGCCACCGGCGAAATCGGCCAGATGGTCCCGGGACAGAAGGGCGCCGGGTGGCTCGTCGCCGCGGCGAACCCCGTCGTCGCGCTGCTGCTGACCAACCTCCTCGCGCTCCCCATGCTGTTCGGGCGCCGGCTGCGCGACGTCGCGATCCAGGATGCGGTGTGGCGCGAGACGATGGGCGCGGCCGGCGCGATCCTGCTGGCGATCGGCGCGGGCGGCGCGCTGAAGCAGGTGCTCGTCACCGCGGGCCTGTCGGACCTGCTCGCGCGGACTGTGCTGATGTATGCGATCTCGCCGTTGCTGCTCGGCTGGCTCGTCGCGGTTGCGATCCGCCTTGCCGCCGGATCGGCGACGGTCGCCACGATCACTGCGGTCGGGATCATGCCCGGCGTGGTCGCCGGCTCGGGCGCATCGCCCGAACTCGTCGTGCTGGCGATCGGCGCGGGGTCGGTGTTCTTCAGCCACGTCAACGATCCCGGCTTCTGGCTGGTCAAGAGCTATGTCGGCACCAGTACCGCGGACACGTTCCGGACCTGGTCGATGCTCGAAACGACGATATCGGTGGTCGGCCTCGCGCTGGTGATGGTGGCGAGCCATGTCGTCTGATCCCGCCGGCGGCCATCCGCCCCTGCCCGAGATCCGGCTCGCGGACCGCGCCTATACCGCGATCGTCCAGATCATCACGAAGGACGGGCTGGCGGTCGGCGACCGGCTGCCCGCCGAGGCGCACCTCGCCGCGACCTTCGGCATGTCGCGCACGATCGTGCGCGAGGCGCTGGCGCGGCTGGCGTCCGACGGCATCACCCAGGCGCGTCGCGGCGCGGGGTCCTACGTCAAGCGACGCCCGTCCGAACGGCTGGGCACGCACATGCCGATGGACGCGCTCGCGACGACGCTCGGCACGTACGAGGTCCGCTTCGTGCTGGAGGCGCAGGCGGCGCGCCTCGCCGCGCAACGCCGCTCGCACCTCCAGCTCGACGGGATCGAGCGCGCGCTCGAGGCGCTGCGCACCGCGCTGCTGTCCAGCGCCGCCGCGCACGAAGAGGACTGGTTGCTCCATCGCGCGATCGCCGACGCGACCGGCAACGCGGCCTTCCTGTCCGTGTTCGATCACCTGGAGGACGAGGTGATGCGCATCCTGCGCGCCGGCGTCGACATCTCGCGCTCGCGCCCGCCGGAAGCGATCAAGGCGATGATGGACGAACACGACGCCATCGTCGATGCGATCCGTGCGCAGGATGCCGACGGCGCGGCGCTGGCGATGCACTGGCACCTGTCGCAGGGGCGCAGGCGGTTGATGCCGTGACCGACGACCGGTTACGCGCCCGCCGGCGCCGCCATCCAGGCGAGCACGTCGGCACACAGCGCCTCGGGCGTTCGGGCGGCATCGAGGACCAGCGCGCATTCGTCCGCGCCCGGCCGTTAGAGCGTCGCCATCTGGCTGCCGAGCAGGCTCACCGGCATGTAATGGCCGGTGCGGCCGGCGAGGCGCCGGGCGAGCTCGTCGCGACCGGTGTCGAGCAGCACGAACGCCAGCGGGCAAAACGATGCGGCCCGCAGCCTCCGGCGGTAGCTGCGCTTGAGCGCGGAACAGGCGGCGACCGCCATGCCGTCCGCCGCCGCGGCGGCCCCGATCGCGTGTCCGAGCCGGTCGAGCCAGGGCCAGCGATCCGCATCGTCGAGCGGCCGCCCCGCCTGCATCTTGGCGACGTTGGCGGCGCCGTGGAACGCGTCGCCTTCCAGCATCGGGCAGCCGAGGTGCGTTGCGAGACGGGCGGCGAGCGTCGACTTGCCGCTGCCGCTGACACCCATGACGACGATGGCACGGGGCACGCGACCCCGTCGATCTGCCTGCACCGTCCGTCCCCGCCCCGTCCGCCGGCCCCATCGCCGCGGCATGTCGCGCCGCCATCGCCGATTCCCGCGCCTTTTGCCATTACGACCTTTGTCGCGGTCGCAGGCGCCGGCGCCGGCGCCTATCCCCCCTCGTGGAACGCCGCTCGGGCCCCATCGGCAAAGGACCACCCGTCATGACCGTCACGCCCGCGGCACCGTCGCACAGCGGCGCCCGCCCCGCCGACCCGCTGCTCGACCCGGGCGGCAGGCATGACGCGCAGGGAAGGTTCGTCGAACTGGTCCGCATGGTCGTCGAGGTCGACACGGTGATCGATCGCGACCCCACGCTGTCGCCGCGGACCAACACCATGCTGGACGGGAACCCGGCGCTGTACGCCACGCCGGGACGCCGCTACCGCGCGGGGATCCGTGCCCGCTTTCAGGACCATCGCCCCGGTCGGATGGCGTTTCGCAAGGGAAGGACGTCGTCATGGACATCGATCGCCGGGATCTGATCCTCTCCGCCGCGGCCCTGACATTGGGGTCGGGCGCGCGCGCGGCGGGCGGGCCCGACCGGCGGCTGGGCTATGCGATCGTGGGGCTCGGCACCTACGGCCTCGACGTCATCATCCCCCAGTTCGCCAATTGCCGGCACAGTCGCCTCGCGGCGGTCGTCAGCGGCAGCCCCGACAAGGCGCAGCGGGTCGCGGCGGCGCACGGCCTGCCCGCGCGTTCGATCTATTCCTACGCCGATTTCGACCGCATCCGCGACAATCCCGACGTCGACATCGTCTATGTCTGCCTGCCCAATTCGATGCACGCCGACTACACGATCCGGGCCGCCAGGGCCGGCAAGCACGTGATGTGCGAAAAGCCGATGGCGGTGTCGGTCGCCGAGTGCGAGGCGATGATCGCCGCCTGCAAGAAGGCCGGGCGCAAGCTGATGATCGGCTATCGCTGCCATTTCGAACCGTTCAACCTGGAAGCGATGCGCCTCGCCCGATCGGGCGCCGCCGGGACGATCCGCTACGTGCGCACCGAGCATGGCTTCGTCCAGCGCGATCCGGCGAAATGGCGGCTCAAGCGTGCGCTGGCGGGCGGTGGCTCGCTGATGGACATGGGCGTCTACAGCTTGCAGGCCGCGCGCTACATGACCGGGGAGGAACCGGTCGCGGTCACCGCGCGCGAATCCACCGACCGCCGCGATCCCCGCTTCGCGGAGGTCGAGGACATGATCGAATGGACGCTCGAATTCCCCTCGGGCGCGATCGCGGGCTGCCAGTCGATGTACAGCGCGAACCAGAACCACGTCCTGCTGATGGGCGACAAGGGCCGGATCGAGCTCGAGCCGGCGACCCGCTACGACGGCAACCGGATGTGGCTCGGCCGCGACGGCCGCGAAACCGTGGTGACGCCGCCGCCGGGCCCCGGCAGCACGCAGTTCGCCGGGCAGCTCGACCATCTGGCCGAGTGCGTGCGCACCGGCCGCGAACCGATCGTGTCGGGCGAGGAGGGCCTGCGTGACATGCGGATCGTCGCGGCGATCTATCGCTCCGCCCGCGAAGGCCGCACCATCCGCCTCGACGGCCGCGCATGAGCCGCCTTCGCGCGATGCTGGGCCTCGCCATCGTGGCACTGGCGGCGGCGCCGGCGGCGGGCCGGCCGGCCGACCCCACCGGCTTCGCGTCCGCCGCCGACGTGCGCGCGGCCGTCGCGGCGATGGCGAAGGCGATGAAGCCCGGTCAGGGCTTCGCCTGGCAATCATTGGTCCGCGACGGCGCGCGGGTCGCGGCGCTCGAATATTGGAAGGCCCCGGGGCGCCCCGCCGTCCATCCGGACCAGGCCGAATATGTCGTCGTCATTGCCGGCGCCGGCACGCTGGTGTCCGGGGGCACGCTCGACGCCCCGGCCGTCGTCAACCCCGACCTGACCGAGGGCGACCGCATCGTCGGCGGCACGACGCGCCCGCTCGCGCCGGGCGACGTCGTCCTGATCCCCGCGGGCGTCCCGCACTGGTTCGGCATCACCGCCGACCGCCTCGTCCTGCTGGGTACCAAGCTGCCGGGCGGGCGGGACTGATGGTGACGGCCACGATCGCCGTGCCGATGCAGGTCCCGGGCGACCGATTGCGGCGGGCCGGGTGACCGCCGCGATGCCCGCTGCGATCGGCGTCGGCCTGATCGGCTACGGTCTCGGCGGGCGGGCGTTCCACGCGCCCTACGTCGCGGCGACGCCGGGCCTGTCGCTGCGCGCCGTCGTCTCGCGCGACCCGGCCAAGGTCCATGCCGACCATCCCGGGATGCGGGTGGTGCCGACCGTCGAGGCGCTGCTCGCCGATCCGGACATCGATCTCGTGATCGTCTCCAGCCCCGACGCGCTCCATGCCGCGCATGCCCATGCGGCGATGGCGGCGGGCAAGCACGTCCTCGTCGACAAGCCGTTCGCGACCTCGCTCGACGACGCGCGCGCGCTCGTAGCGGCGAGCGAACGCAGCGGGCGGCTGCTCACCGTCTTCCACAACCGCCGCTGGGACGCCGACTTCCGCACGCTCCGGGCGCTGCTCGCCGACGGGCGGCTGGGCGATGTCGTCACCTGCGAAAGCCGCTTCGACCGGTGGCGACCGGTCGCCGCCGCGACGTGGAAAGAGGCGCGGCCGGGCGGCGTGTGGCTCGACCTCGGCCCGCATCTCGTCGACCAGGCGCTGCTGCTGTTCGGTAACCCGCTCGCGATCCATGCCGACATCGCGACGCTGCGGCAGGGCGCGCCGGCGCCCGATTACGTCCGGGCGACGCTGCGTTACCCGGACAAGCGGGTGACGCTTCACGCGAGCAAGCTCGTCGCGGACCACGGGCTGCGGTTCGCCGTCCACGGCACGCGCGGCAGCTGGATCAAGCACGGCATCGACCCGCAGGAGGCGGCGACGGTGGCCGGGCATCCGCCCGGTGGGGACGACTGGGGCGAGGATCGGCTGGACGGCCTGTTCACCCCCGGCGACGACGCCGCGGCGGCGATCCGCGTGCCCAACCGACGGGGCGATTACCGGCTGTTCTGGTCCGCCCTCGTCGCCGCGATCCGCGGAACGGGTGCCAATCCCGTGCCGCCGGACGAGGCGCTGGCGGTGATGCAGGTGCTCGACGCCGGATTGCGCAGCGCCGCGAGCCGGTGCGAGGTTCCGCTGTGACGAGGGCGGGGCGGCGGGCGCATGGATGACGGCGTGCGCCCGCGGCCGTTCGCGCTGTCCGCGGCGATGGTGGCGGGCACCGTGACCGCGGGACTCGCGCTGCGCCTGGTCCCGATCGGGCTTCCCGGCCCGGTCGTGAAGCATGGCGGATCGATCCTGTGGGCGCTGATGGTCTATGCGATCGCCTCGATGATCCGTCCGCGATGGCCCCCGCGCGGCAGCGCCATGCTCGCACTCGTCATCGCCTGGAGCATCGAATGCGCGCAGCTGTATCATGACCCCGTCCTCGACGCGGTGCGCCGGTCGCAGATCGGCGCGCTGTTGCTGGGCAGGGTGTTTTCCGGCTGGGACCTCCTCGCCTATGCCGCCGCCATCATGGGGGGCGCCGCCATCGATGCGCGCATCCGGCCGGCATAACGACACGGGCGCGGCGTCGCATGCCCGGTTAAGGGTCGACCGGACGCCGCCTGATCCTGCAAGGGGGTGTATGGCCCGTTGCGAGATATCCGATGTCCGATGACCTGAAGGTCCTGTTCCAGCACCTGCTCCCCAAGCAGCGGCTGACCACGTTCGCCGGCCGGATCGCCCGCGCGCGGGGCGGCGCCGTCACGACGCGGCTGATCCGCTGGTTCGTCGGACGATATGGCGTCGACATGAGCGAGGCCGCGGATCCCGACATCGCGCATTATGCAAGCTTCAACGATTTCTTCACCCGTCCGCTCAGGGCCGGCGTGCGCCCGCTGGCGACCGCGGATTTCGTCTGCCCGGTCGACGGCGCGATCAGCCAGCTCGGGGCGATCGACGACCATCACATCGTGCAGGCGAAGGGGCATCGCTTCACCACGACCGATCTGCTCGGCGGCGATGCGGCGCTGGCGGCCCGGTTCCGCCACGGCAGCTTCGCCAACCTGTACCTGTCGCCCAGGGACTATCACCGCCTGCACATGCCCTGCGACGGCACGCTGACCCGCATGATCCACGTGCCGGGCCAGCTGTTCTCCGTGAACCCCGTCACCGCGCGCGGCGTGCCGAACCTGTTCGCGCGGAACGAGCGTGTGGTGTGCGTCTTCGAATCCGCCACGCACGGCGTGTTCGTCATGGTGCTCGTCGGCGCCACCATCGTGGGCAGCATGGCGACCGTATGGCACGGCGTGGTCAATGCGCGGCGCACCGGCACGCCGTTCGAATGGACCTATGCCGATGGCCACGTCGCCATCGCGAAGGGCGAGGAAATGGGCCGGTTCCTGCTCGGATCGACCGTCGTCATGCTGTTCGAACCGCATAGAATCGCGTTCGACCCGGACTGGGCGCCCGGCCGCACCGTGCGGCTGGGGGAGCGGATGGGCGATCGCGCGGCGTAAAGCGACGATGCCGCCGGCGCGGCCGGCAGGAGGGCGAGGCGCGCGATCACAGCGCGCGGAACCGGAAGTCGCGGAAGCGCGCCGCGCCCGCACCCGCCGAATAGAGGCCGGGGCGCAGCATCAGGAAGCCGCCACGGACATTGTGGTGATAGCCCGACACCTCCATGCCGCGGTCGAAGCGCTGCCAAGTCCGGCCGCCATCGCCCGAGGTGTGGATCGCGACGATATGGCGCGTGTTGGCGATGCGGATCGTCATCCGCCGGCCGTGCGGGTTGGCGGGACGGCCACGCTCGATGCCATATTGGTGCGTGACGAAGCGCTGCTCGTCGAAGCCGAGGCCGCAATACAGCTTGTCGTCGTAGAACAGGACGAGGCCCGCGGTGCCGCCCGGCGCGATCTCGATATCGCACTGGAACGCATAGGCCTGGTCGCCGGCGATCAGCAGCAGCGGCGATGAATCGACCGGCGCGGTACCGCTCGCGCGCAGCACCAGCGCGCCGCGATCGATGCGGATGCGGTCGCGTTCGGCGGGGCCGGGGCGGAAGAAATTCCACTTCGCGCCGAGCGCCAGCGGACGAGCGAAATCGTCGGACAGCGGCTGGCCGTGCGCCCCGCCCTGCCCGCCGCGCGGCTTGGGCAGCGGCTTCGACAGGTCGCCGCCGGTCATCCGGAACCAGCCGTCCGCGGTCCAGCGGACCGGATCGAGCAGCACCTGTCGCCCCAGCGTCCAGAAACCGTTCTCATAGCCGTGGTAGACCGACCACCAGCTGCCGTCCGGCGCCTCGACCAGGCTGGCGTGGCCGCGCGACCACCATTTCTCGTCGGTGGACACGGTGCGGACGATCGGGTTGCCGGGATCGTTGACCCACGGCCCGTGGATCGACCGCGACCGCGCGACGATCACCATATGCCCGGTCGGCGGGCCGGCGGTGCCGCCGACCGCGGTCATCATGTAGAACCATCCACCGTGGCGATGGATCTTGGGGCCTTCGGGGCTGAACCCCTCGACGTCCCAGTCGTCGGGGTAGCGCCACGGATCGTAGACATGCTCCACCTTGCCGACCGTCGACAGGCCGTCGTCGGACAGGCGGACGCGATCGCCGCCCGACAGGAACAGCCAGCGCGACCCGTCCTCGCCGACCGCGTGGCAGGGATCGATATGGCTGTGCAGGCCAAGGCTGACCGGGTCGGACCACGGCCCGTCGATGGAGTCGGCATGGATGACGTAGATGTCGTTGCGGGGGCTCGCCTTCACCGGGATGTACAGGAAATAGCGGCCACCGTGCCTTTCGAGGCTGACCGCCCAGACCGATCCGATGTTGCGGGTGAGCGCCGCCGTCCGCGGCCGCCAGTTGACGAGGTCGCGGCTGTGCCAGATCGTCAGCCCCGGATAGCTGTCGAAGCTGGAAAAGGTCATGTAATAATCCTGCCCGTCCTTCAGGATGGCGGGATCGGGCCGGTCGCCGCCGATCAGCGGGTTGAGGAACCGCCCGTCGCCGAGGTCGGCGATCCGCTGTCCCTCGAACCCGCGCCGCCAGCCCGGGGGGTTGGTCCCGGCGGCGCGCGTCGCGGCAGGGGCCGGGCCGGCGACGGCGGTGACGCCGCCGGCCAGCGCAGCGAGGGAAAGGGCATCGCGCCTGTTGAAATCGGTCACGCGGACTCCTGGATCGGGGACGGGCTGGGCACGGTGTACGACGACATGGTCGCGCGTGTCGAAGCCGTTGCAGACCATGGCGGAATTTTCGGCGGGCGTGACCGGCGCGCCATGCCCCCCGCCCATGGATCGGGCGCAAGATGGTTCAAAGCCCGTATTGAGGACATCGTCCGACGATGCGACCTGCGCCGTGTGGAAGGACGCGATCCCCCCCCCTGGGGCGACCCTTTCATTTCAGGCTGTCGCGGAACGTCCGTTCCGCCCTGAACGCCGTCGACATCAAGGAACAGACATGACCGATACGACACATGACATCGTCGATACCGCCGTCGCCGCAGGCTCGTTCACGACGCTGGTCGCCGCCGTCACCGCAGCGGGCCTAGTCGATACGCTGAAGAGCGACGGACCGTTTACCGTCTTCGCGCCGTCCGACGATGCCTTCGCCGCGCTGCCCGCCGGCACGGTCGAGGATCTGGTGAAGCCCGAGAACAAGGAAAAGCTGACCGCGATCCTGCTGCTGCACGTCGTGCCGGGCAAGGTGATGGCAGCCGATGTCGCCGGCCAGCAGCTCGACCCGGCCACCGCCGGCGGCGAGACGGTGCATGTCGATGGCACCGACGGCGTCAAGGTCGATGGCGCCACGGTCGTCACCGCGGACATCGCGTGCACGAACGGTGTGATCCACGTCATCGATACCGTGCTGCTGCCCAAGGGCTGATCCCCGGCGCCGGCGATCCCGGGCGGCGACGCCCCGGATCGCCGGCGCCGCCATGCGCGGTCCGACCCGGAGCTTGCAGAAAGGCCCCCGTCACCATGAGGATCGGCATCGTCGGGGCGGGGATCGCCGGACTGTCCTGCGCCGACCGCCTGCACGCGGCCGGGCACACGGTCCGCGTGTTCGACAAGGGGCGCGGCCTCGGCGGGCGCATGGCGACACGTCGCATCGCCTCGTCCGCCGGCGCCGTCGCATTCGATCATGGCGCACAATATTTCACGGCGCGCGATCCGCGCTTCGCCGCCGTCGTCGCCGGCTGGCACGCGGCCGGGTTCGTCGCTCCCTGGCCGGCGGCAGGGCCGGACGCCTGGACGGGCACGCCGGGCATGAGCGCGGTGGTGAAGGCCCTGTCCGCACAGCTCGACGTGCAATTTGACCGTCGGATCGACGCGCTTCGTGGCGGCGACGGGTCATGGCGACTCGATCCCGTGTGCGAGGACGCGTTCGATGCGGTGATCGTCGCCACTCCGGCCGAGCAGGCGGCGCCGTTGCTGATGGCGCACGACGCCGCGATGGCCACTATCGCGCAGCGCTGTCCGTCCGCACCCTGCTGGACCGCCATGGCGGCGTTCGGCGAACGGATCGCCATCGCCGACGACATCCTGCGCGATACCGGAATCATCGGCTGGGCGGCGCGCGACAGCGCCAAGCCGGATCGTGGCGGCATCGAGGCGTGGGTCATACAGGCCGACGCGGACTGGTCGCGCGACCATCTGGAGGACGACGAGGCCGCCGTGGTGGATGCGCTGCTCGCGGCGCTGGCCATGGCGGCGAAGCGACCGCTGCCGACGCCGGTCGTGCGGATCGGCCACCGCTGGCGCTATGCGCGCGTCAGGGCGTCGGGCGACGGCGCGCTCTGGAACGATGCCGCGGGGATCGGCGCGGCCGGCGACTGGTTGCTGGCGCCGAGGGTCGAAAGCGCGTGGCTGTCCGGCCAATTGCTGGCCGAGCGGATCGGCCCGCCCGGCCGCTAGCGCCGATCGACGGCGCTAGGCGGGCATCCCCGCCACGATGCGCGGATCGATGGCATAGTCGCGCGCGATTTCGCGCGCGGTCATCTTCGCCGACATCATCACCGATGGCGTGCCGCCGCCCGGCTGCGTGCCCTGGCCGACCAGATACAGGTTGGTGATATCCTCGCTGCGGTTGTGCGGCCGGAAGAACGCGGTCTGCGTCAGCCGCGGCTCGACGCCGAAGCCGTTGCCGGCATAGGCGCCCAGCGTCCCCTCGAAATAATCCGGCGTGACGAAGCTGCGATAGACCAGTCGCTCGCGCAGGTCCGGGATGTAGCCGCGCTCGTCGAGGAAGCCGAGCACCGTCTGCGCGAACCCCTCGCCCACCGCGTCCCAGTCGATATCGCCCAACGTGTTGGGCACCGGGATCAGCGTATAGGCGGCGTGATGGCCGGGCGGCGCGAGGCTCGGGTCGGTCAGCGTCGGAATGTGCAGATATTGCGAGAAGTCCTCGGCAAGGATCTTGCGTTCGAAGATGTCGGTCAGCAGCGCTTCGTATCGCGGCCCGAGAATGATGTTGTGATGCCGCAGATCGGGATCGCCATCGCGCGCCGTATAGCCGAAATAGATGACCATCAGCGACATGCTCTGCTTGCGGAATTTGACGACGGCGTCGCGGTTGATCCGGCGGTGCGCCCGGTCGATCAGCTTGAGATAGGTGGTCGCGTAATCGGCGTTGGACACGACGAGATCGGCCTTCAGCGCCTCGCCCGACGCCAGCGTCACGCCGGTGGCGACGCGCTTGCGGCCGCGCTTTTCGACATCGATCCGCGCGACCGGCGCGCGCAGTCGCACCGTGCCGCCCAGTTCCTCGAACTTGACGGCCAGCGCGCGCACCAGCGCGCCGGTACCGCCCATCGCATAATGCACGCCCCAGGTCTTTTCGACGAAGTGGATCATCGCATAGATCGCCGGCACCTTCAGCGGATTGCCGCCGATCAGCAGCGGCTCGAAGCTGAACACCTGCCGCATCTTGTCGCTCTTGAAGAATGTGCCGACCAGCGAGAACAGCGGCTGGACCGCACCCAGCTTCAAAAGGTCGGGCACGACCTTCAGCATCGCGCCAAGGCTGCCGAAATAGGTATAGCCGAGTTCGAGGAAGCCGCGCTGGAAGATCGCACGCGCCGCCTCGTGGAAGCGGTCGTAGCCATCGAGGTCCTCGGGCGCGAGCCGCGCGATCTGAGCGCGGACGTTCACCGGATCGGCGTCATAGTCGAAGAAGCTGCCATCGTCGAAATAGATGCGGTAGAAGGGCAGCACCGGCACGATGTCGACGTACCGGCTGGTATTGGGTCCGCCGCTGATCCCGGATCGGACCGGCCCTCCGCCGGCGAGCACGTCGGGCGGGAAATCGGGCGCGGTCAGCATCGCCGCATCGCGCTCGAGCGCGAACAGCTCCTCGATGAAATGCGGCACGGTCAGCACCGTCGGTCCCATGTCGAAGGTGAACCCCTGCGCGCGCCGGACATAGGCGCGGCCGCCGACGTCATCGAGCTGTTCGACGATGCGCGTGTCGAAGCCGAGGCTCTGGAGGCGGATCGCGCAGGCGATGCCGCCGATGCCGGAGCCGATCACGATGGCGCTGGGACGGGTCATGGGGTGGGCATGCTCTTTCGAAAGGACGGGTCGGGACTCAATCGCCGTTCCAGACCGCGCGACAGCAACAGATGCGGCACCGCGACGGAGGCGAGCAGCTGGAACGCCTGGGCCGTGGCGGACGGTCCGAGGCCGGAGGGTACAATCGTGCGAACGACCCACCAGCCGAATATGGCGAGGCCCGACAGCATCGCGCCGGTGCCGAGCCACCGCGCCGCCGTCATGTCGCGCAACGCGGCACGGGTCCGGGCGAGGTGCCGCGGCGAATGCAGGAAGACGAAGAACAGCGCGAAGCCCGCCACCGGCGGCAGGATCAGCAGCAACGCGAAGCACAGGGTCATCGCGCTCGCCCAGCTGCGCCCGCCGTCGCGCCAGGCGGCGGCGATTCCGACCGCCGTCACCAGCAGCGCGACGGGCGCGACCGCGGTGACCACCTGCGCGATCACCGCAGCGCGCGAATCGCTCATCGCGACGAACAGCGCCGCCACCTCCGCAGGGTGGCCGATCGTCGCCGCCGCGATCACCGCCGTGCCGGCCGCGACGCGCAGCAGCGGCTCGTCCAGCATCTGCCAGTCCTCGCCGAAATGCACCGCGGCGACCACCAGGAACAGCGCCAGCGCCACCAGCGGCAGGGTCAGCCAGAGCGTCACCATCAGCAGCGCCACCGCGACATAGCCGCCCACCGCGAGCCGGACGCCGAATCGCCCGAGCGCGCCGGACCGCCGCAACAGCGCGATGTCATAGGCGCCGTGCGGCAGCCCGCCACCGATGAAGACGAGCGTCGCGGCGGCCACCGCCGCCGGCTGCCCGAGCGGCACGCCGGCGAGGGTCGCCACGACCAGCGCCGCCGCCGCGATCCAATAGGCCACACCGACGCGATCGCCGCGCCCCGGGGGGGCACGGCGACGCGCTGTCGTCCGGTGGCGGGCCAGCGCCGTCATCGGGTCAGGCGGCGTAGCCCGTGCGTCCGTCCGATTCCGCCTCCGACTTGCGGACCGCGATCAGGAAGATAAGGATGCCGAGGCCGGCCTTGGCGACGATGTCCGCGATCGTGTAGCCGACCTGGATCGTCGTGGTCGCCGTGCCGCCGGTAAGGCCGGCATAGGGCGCCATGTAGACGATCGGGTAGAACCCCCAGGAGGCGAAGGTCAGCAGGCGCGCCTTGCGCACCAGGTCCTGCGCACCCGCGGGCTGCTGCTTGATCGACGCACCGAGGCCGCTGAACAGCTCCCACACGATGTACAGGAACGGGATCGACGACAGCGTGCCCCAGATCGCCCGCGTCGGCATGTCGGCCGCGATCTCGCCGGGATAGCCGAGCACGATCATCAGCGCCGCGGCCGTGCCGAGGCGGATGGCCTTGGACGACGTTTCCTCGCGCGACAGCCGCATCACCAGCACCAGTTCGATCAGCAGCAGCGGCACCGTCAGCAGCCAGTCGACGTAGCGATACGCGTCGTTGAAGGCGTAACCCGTCGCGGTGACGATGCCGTCCTTGAAGGAATAGGCCGCGTTCCAGCTCTCGAAGATGCGGAAATAGTGATAGGCGGCGATGCCGGTGACCAGCCCCGAGACGACGAGCGCGGTCCGATAGGCGGGCGCGACCTGCGCCCGGCTGAGCCAGAGAAAGGCGGTGGCGGCGGCCATCGCCGCGAACGTGAAGGAAAACGCGTTGTAGACCAGCGAGAATTGAAAGGGGGTGACGATGTCCATGGCAGTCTCCGTCGCATTGGACCACGGCACGGATGCGCCGGGCAGTGTCGATCCGGGATGCCGGCCAACCCGATGTGACGGACCTGTCGCTCCCGACGATGTCGCCACGAAAGCACCAGATGGGCGAAACTGGCCTGACCGCACGCCGAATGGCTAGAGGCGTACGGTGTTGCCTCCGTGACGACGACGCCTGCCTAGACCCGGCCGTGCGGTCCGCCGATACGGACTTTGTGCCGTATCCCTACAGGCCGGCCTCGACGGCGAGACGGATGAGGTCCGCCGTGGTGTGCAGGTCGAGCCGGGTCATCAGGATGGCGCGGTGCATCTTGACCGTCTTTTCCGCCAGATCGAGTTCCGCCGCGATCTGTTTGTTGAGCAGGCCGTTCGCGACGAGCTTGAGCACCTGCCCCTGCCGCGGCGACAGCGCCTTCACCATTTCCGCCGCACGGATGCGGCGCATGCTCGACGGCGTCGCGGCAGTGGCGTCGATCTCGATCTGCGATCCCAGGAAATAGAGCAACGCGTCGTTTTCGTCGTAGATCGGCGCGACCAGCACGGCGTTCCGGAACGGCTGGCCGTTGCGCTTGTAGTTCAGGATCTCGACCAGCACCGGACGATGTTCGCGCACGCCGCGCCGGATCTCCTCGGTCAGCCACGGTTCGGTCGCCGGGCCGGACAGGAAGCGGCAGTTGCGTCCCACGACGTCGGCGACCGGATAGCCGGTCAGCTCGCAGAACGCCGCGTTGCAGGCGACGATGGGATTGTCGGGCAGCCGCGGGTCGCTGATGACGGAGGGGATCGGACTGTCGGCGACCAGCCGCAGGTGGCGGTCCCGCGTCGCAAGGGATTCGGCCTGTTGCGCCATGTCAGCTGAGCGTCCGATGCATGGCGTCCTGCATACCGGTGGCGGGACGATGTGGCACCCGAATTGTTCGCGCGGCACCGCGCTCGCAGACGGTGCGGAGGCCCCCGGCGTCAGGCGGGCCGGTTGGCGAGCACGGCGGCGAGCAGGCCGGGAAAACGGCGATCGAAATCATCGCGTCGCAGCGTGTTTATCATCTCGCGCCCGGCCTGCGTCGTCTCGATCAGCCCCGCCGCGCGCAGCAGCTTCAGGTGGTTGGACAACGTGCTCTTGGGGATCGAATCGCACGGCGCCGCATCGCTGCAGCTCAGCCGCTCGGTCGCGACCAGGCGCGCCACCATGCCCAATCGGTTGGGATCGGCCAGCGCATGCAGCGCCAGATCGAGCGGAACGTCCTCCAGCCGGGGATGGGTGAAGCGGGGCATGCGAGGGACATAGGAACCCGGGCCAAACTTTAATAGTTCGGGTTTATTGAACCTTTGAACGCCCGCCCCATCTTTCGCGGTGCCGACGGCGCACACCGACGTGATCGCGGGCAGGAAATTCGGAGAATGCATATGTCACTGGCACGCAAGACGGCGCTCGTCACCGGGGGATCGCGCGGCATCGGGGCGGCGATCGCCCGCAGGCTGGCGGCCGAGGGTGCGACCGTCGCGATCACCTATGCCGGCAACACGGCCGCCGCGGACGCCACCGTGGCGGCGATCGGGGACGCGGGCGGCACCGCCTTCGCCTTCCAGGCCGATGCCGCCGATCCGGCATCGCAGCGCGCGGGCGTCGAGCAGGCCGCCGCCGCACTGGGCGGGATCGACATCCTCGTCCACAATGCCGGCGTGGCCGAATTCTCCACGGTTGCCGAGGATACCGACGACACCTTCGATCGCCAGTTCGGCGTCAACGTGAAGGGCCTGCACGTCGGCACGCGCGCGGCGCTGCCGCACCTGCGCGATGGCGGGCGGATCATCCTGATCGGCAGCATTTCGGGCGAGCTCGCCTTCCCCGCGACCGCGGTCTACAGCGCGACCAAGGCGGCGGTGGCAGCCCTGGCGCGCGGCTGGGCAAAGGATCTCGCCCCGCGCCGCATCCTGGTCAATACGGTGCAGCCCGGCCCGATCGACACCGACATGAACCCCGCCGATGGCGCATTCGCGCAGCAGATGATCGGGGCCATCCCGCTCGGCCGCTACGGCACCGCCGACGAGGTCGCGGGTGCGGTGGCGTTCCTCGCCGGACCGGATGCGAGCTATGTCACGGGCGCGACGCTCAACGTCGACGGCGGCGCCGCCGCCTGATCCGGCGCCACCGGCCCCCCTGCGCCGTGGCGCGGGGGGCCGGCGACCCGCTCAGCGCGCGTCTTGGACGAAGCGCGCCACGTCGCGCAGCACCGGCGCCCGGTTGCGGAACGGCCGCGCGATCGCCAGCAGGAGGCCGACGTGGCCGGTCTTCGGATAGGATCGCAGTTCGACCGCGACACCGCCGCTGCGCAACCGCGCGCGCAATGCCTCACTGTTGCGCGGGCGGACCGTCACGTCGTCCGCGCCGACGAGCAGCAGCGCGGGCGGGTCGCCGGCACCGGCCCAGGTGACCGGCTGGGTTTCGTCCGGCCGCGGCCATGCCCCGAAGGCGGCGCGGCTGGCGTCGACGTCGAAGGGCGCGAAGTCATACGGCCCCGCCAGCCCGACGAACCCCTTCACCGCCCGCCTGTCCTGCTTCAGCCAGCGGTCGTCCACCGCCAGCATCGCCGCGATATAGGCGCCCGCGGAATGCCCCATCAGGACGATCCGCGCGGGGTCGCCGCCGAAGTCCGCGGCATGCGCCTCCGCCCAGCGTACCGCCGCCGCGCCGTCCTCGACGAAGCCGGGATAGCGGACCTCGGGCACGAGCCGATAGTCCGGTATGACGACGACGAACCCCTGCGCCGCCAGCGCCCGCCCGACGAAGGCGTAGCCGGACCGCGCGCCGCTGTTCCAGCTGCCCCCGTAGAAGAACACGACGACCGGCCGGCGGCCGACGGCATGCGGGCGCGGCGCATAGACGTCGAGCGTCTGTCGCGCCGCATCGCCATAGGCGATCCCCGATGCGACCTTCGTCGTCCCGCGGTCCTTCGGCACCAGCGTATCGAACACGCCGAGCGGCGAGCAGCCCGCGACGAGCAGCCCGGCGAGGAGCGCGAGGCGCGTGCGGATGGCCTTCGGCATGCTGTCGACACTCCCCGTGATCTGCCCGTCATGGGATCGCCGCTTTTCCCGTGCCGTCAAGCCGGCCGCAGCCGTAAACCGTTTCCAAAAGGCGGGGGCGACGCCGCCGACGCCGCCCCCGCCGGTCAGCGGAAGCGGCCGCTGAGCGAGACGCCGATGACCCGCGGTTCGTTGAAGACGGCGGCCATGTAGTTTTCGATGACGCCCTTCAGGTTCTTTTCGTTGGTGATGTTGCGGGCGAACGCGGCGACCTCATAGGCGTCGTCCGGGCTGGTGTAGCCGATCTTCAGGCCGCCTTCGAAATTGCCGTCGGCGTAGAATTCGCGCGTCCTGTAGAGCACGAAGTTGGTATAGCCCTGCACGTTCCAGTCGGTCGCGGCGAACACCTTGCCGCCGTTGGCGAGCGGCACGTCGTAGCGCGCGGTGGCGTCGAGGTTCCAGCGCGGCGCGTTGGGCAGCGGATTGCCGTCGATCTGCGCGAACAGCCCGCCGCGGATCGTCGGATCCTGCACGGCGCAGACCACGACGCCATTGAGCGCGCAGACCTGCGCATAGACGCGCTTGTCCTCGATCTTCGACGACAATGCGCTGGCGCCCAGCGTCAGCGTCAGGTTGCGCATCGGGCGGAATTCGCTGTCGATCTCCACGCCCCACGCCCGCGCCCTGTCGGCGTTGAACAGCACGCCATTGCCGTTGACGTCGTTGCCGTTCAGCTGGATGTCCTTCACCGTATAGGTGAACAGCGACGAATTGAGGCGCAGGCGCCCGTCGAGGAAGATCCCCTTGGCACCGACCTCGTACGACGTGATCGTCTCGCTGTTCGCGGTGGTGAAGGGCGAGTTGAAGACCGCCGAACGCCCCTGGATCGTCGGCCCGCGGAACCCGCGCGCGACGCGGGCATAGACGCTGTTCGACGGATCGATCGTGTACAGCGCCGACACGTCCCAGCTCGGTTCCTTACCTTCGAGCCGCACCGCGGTGGGCGCGGTGGGATTGAGCCGGCGGAACTGGTCGACCGTGCCGCCGACGTCGAGCACCGGCTTTACCAAGGTGGTGCGCTTGACGTCCTGCGTGTAGCGCGCGCCGCCGGTGATCGAGAGGTCCGGCGTCACCTTGAAGCTCGCCTGGCCGAACGCCGCCCAGCTGGTGTTGATGTCGCGCAGCCGCACCCAGTTGTTCGGGTTGCGCGCCGCCGTCGTCAGGAAGAACGACCGCTGGTAGAATTCGGTCGTGTCGTTCTGGCGGAAGTAGAAACCGCCGACCTGCCACGTGAAGCGCTGGTCCGCCTGCGAGGCGAGGCGCACTTCCTGCGTATACTGGCCGAGCGCGCGGATGTTGCCCTGGCTCTGGCCGAAGCCGTTGGCGACGCCGTTGACCGGATAATTGGCGCCCGCGCCGCCGTCGGTGTCGCCGCGGCTGTAGCCGGAGGTCGTCTCGTACGCGCTGATCGACGTCAGCGTGACCGGGCCGAAGTCGTAGGCGGCGTTCACCGACGTGCCGTAGGTGTCGTAATCCTGCGGGTTGTCGTTGCCCTCGTCCAGCGCGATGGCATCGCGCGGTTCGGCCGCGACCGAATTCGATCCCTTCTTCAGCGCGGCGCGATGGAAGATCGTCGACGTGCCGTGATAGCCGCGGGCATGGCCCGAGACGTTGACGCTGAACGCCTCGGTCGGGGTCAGCAGCACCTGAAGGCGCACGTCGCGTTCGTCGAAGCCGCCCATCGCATGCTTGCGCGGCGTGCGGGTGCCGTCCTGGCTGGTGCCGGCGAAGCGGTTGTCGATCCAGTCGTCGCGATGCTGGATCAGGCCCGACAGGCGCACGGCGACCTTGTCCTGCACCAGCGGCCCGCCGACGCCGGCATCGTAGGTGAAGGTGCCGAGTTCGCCGGCCGATGCGGACATGCGACCCTGCCAGACCTGGCTCGGGCGGATCGTGTCGAATTTGATGATGCCGGCCGTGGTGTTGCGCCCGAACAGCGACCCCTGCGGTCCGCGCAGCACCTCCACCTGGTTGACGTCGTAGACCGGGTTGGACTTCAGGACGACATGCTCGAGCACGACGTCGTCCTGGATGATCGAGACCGGCTGGCTGGCGCCCAGGTAGAAATCGACGTTGCCCAGACCGCGGATATAGAAGCGCGGGAAGATGCGACCGGTGGTCGATTCGATGTAGAGCCCCGGGACGCGGCCCGACAGCGCCAGGATATCCTCGCCACCCGACTGGAAGGCGCGCAGGTCGCTCCCGCCGACCACCGCGACCGACAGCGGCACGCGCTGGAGATTCTCCGACCGGCGTTCCGCGGTCACGACGATGTCGCCGAGGTCGCCACCGGCGTCCTGCGCTGCGGCGGCAGCCGGCGGCGCGTCGGTCGCGGGCGTGGCGGTCTGCGCCAATGCGGGTGCGGCGAGGCCGGCGGCACCGAGCAGCAGCATGGTCTTCAACGATCGAGCGGTGGTCACGATATTCCCCTTTGATGACGCGCATGGGGAACGGCCGCCACGATCGCGTGCGCCGGATCACGGAACACGCCCTCTGTCGCCTGCAAGGTCCGCCCCCCCGGGCGAGGGAAGCGTTAGGCGCGGATTGTGTCGGGTTTGTGAACGGCGCCCGATCGCGGTCGCGTCAGGACGGATGCCAGGAGCAGCCCCGCCGCGAGCTGCACGACGCCATAGCCCCGGCGACGCCCGGGCCGACCGGCGAACGGACGTACCAGCACGTCCACCGCCGCGACGTCCGATCGCCAGAGCTCGACATGCCGCGTCGGTTGCAGGATCCCGAGTAGGCCGTCGCCGATCATGAACACGGCGGCCATTTCCGCCGATCTGCGGATGCCGAGCGGTAAGGCGTTCGGGTCGGTGATGTCGGTCATCGTGCGTCTCCTGCCCCGGCCCAACGCACGGCGGGCGCGACGGGCGCAGCGCTACGCCGGCCGGCCGCGCGCCGAGGCGACATAGCCGGCGACGATGTCGGCGAGCACGGTAAGCGGCACGTTGCCGCCATCGACCACGGCCTCGTCGAAATCGCGCAGGTCGTAGCGGGCTCCCAGCATCGCCTGCGCACGGCCGCGCTGCGCGACGATTTCGGCCCGGCCGACCTCATAGCCGCAGGCCTGTCCCGGCCAGGCGCAATAGCGATCGACCTCGCTTTCGGCATTGCTGCGCGGCAGGCCGGTCGCGGCGACGAATTCGGCGAGCGCCCGGTCGCGCGACCATCCCATCGCATGGATGCCGGTGTCGACGACCAGCCGCACGGCACGCCACGCCAGCCCCATCAGATAGCCCAGCCGTCCCGCCGGATCGCCCTCGTACAGCCCCAGCTCGTCCGCCAGCTGTTCGGCATAGAGCGCCCAGCCCTCCGAATAGGCGTTGAACGCCAGGATCGAGCGGATCAGCGGCAGCCGCTGCGCATATTCGCCCTGCCAGACGTGACCGGGAATGCCCTCGTGATAGACCAGATCGGGTATCGTCACGCGATTGTGGATCGACGGATCGCCCAGATTGACCCACACCTTGCCGGGCACCCGGCCATCGATCGTGCCGGGGCCGCCATAGGCGGCGGGCGCGCCCGGCTCCTGCGCGGGCGGCATGCGCCGGATTTCCAGATTGCCCTTTGCCAGCCGGCGGAATGCGCGCGGCAGGCGTGGCCGGATCGCGTCGATCCGCCCCTGCATATAGGCGACGATCCGGCGCCGGCCCTCGTCGCCGTCGGGAAAGCCGATGCCGGGGCGGCGCTGGTAGGCGATGGCGCGTTCGGCGACGGTCCCTTGCGTCAGCCCCGCGCGGCGCAGGATCACGTCCATCTGCGCCTGCAGATCGACCAGCCGCTCGCGCCCCGTCGCGTGCAGGTCGGCGGCGCTGCGCCGCGTCGTGGTGCCCGCGCGCAGGCCCCATGCATACCATTCGGGCCCGTCCGGACGGACGTTCATACCGGGGGCGTCGGTGGCCACCGCCCGCTGCGCGCGGAGTTCCGCGAGCTGGCGGTCCAGCGCGGGAACGATGGTGGCCCGCACGATCCGGGCGGCGTGCGCCGGCCAGTCGCCCGGGATCGCGCCCCCCTTGCGGGCGAGCGGGCCGACCAGCGGACCATCGACATTCGCCGCCTCGGCAAGGGTACGCGTCATCCCCGCGATGGTCTTGTCGAGCAGGAAGGACGGCGGCACGACACCGTGGCTGCGCGCCTGGCCGATACGGATCGTCTCGCCGTCGAGCTGCGCCGGCATGGCGGAAAGGCGCGCGAGATAGGCCTCCGCATCGCCCTTGTCGCGCAGCGGCTGGTCGCCGTCGAGCATCTGGGGCACGTCGAGCCACGACCCGACGTTCTGGACGACGGCATAGGGCGTGTTGCGCCAGTCGCCGATCGTGGCGACGCCGTACGGCAACGCCATCCCCTCCAGCGCCGTGCGGAACGCGCTTTCCACCACCGCGATGCTGGTCGCCGTGGACGGATCGAGGCCGCCGCGCGGAAGCGTCGCCAGATCCGCCAACGCCGCGGTCAGCAGGTCGCGCCGCGCCGCGACCCCCGCGGGAGAGCGATCCTCCAGCCGTCGCCGCAGATCGGCGTGGACGCCGACGTCGACTCCGAGCGACGTGGCGCGCTCCGGACCGGCGGCGAGCAGCTGCCACGCCAGCCGGTCGAGCAGCACCGCCGCGCCGCCCGCGGGTGCCGCCGTGGCGGCGCCGGCGGACAGGGTGGCCGCGGACAGGCCGATCAGGGTGTCGCGGCGCGAAAGGAGGCTCGTCATGCCCGGATGATGCGCGTGCGCACCCGCCGGGTCAAACCGCACGGCCCGGGCGGCGACCGTGCGGACCGCGCCCGACGTCGCGATATCGGTTTGCGAACGTTTGGCGCCTATGGTCGTATGCCAAGGCTTCGATTGGGGAAATTCGGCATGCACACGGTTCTGGTCGTCGAGGACGATCCCACCGTCCTGATGTTTCTGGAGGACGGGCTGGAGGAGCAGGGCTTTGCCGTGGTCAGCGCGCGCAGCAGCGGCGAGGCGCTCAACATCCTGGGTGCCGGCATGTACCCGATCGACGTGCTCGTCGCCGACATCCGGCTCGGCGACGGGATCGACGGATGGGAGATCGCCCGATGCGCCCGCGAAAGCGTCCCCGGCCTCCCCATCGTCTATATCACGGGCGACAGCATCCTGTCGTTCGCCGGCGAGGGCGTCGCCGACAGCGTGATCCTGCAAAAGCCGTTCAGCCGGCTGGAGCTGTCGGACGCGATCCGTTCGCTGCTGTGAGCCGCGCCGCGCCGACGCCGGCTAGCCCTGCCACGACGCCAGCGGTTCGGGGCCCTCGCGCGGCGGCTGGACGGGATAGCGTTCGATCAGCCGGTCCAGCACCGCGGCGCCGAGCGGTCGGCTGAACCGCACGCCCGCCTGACGCTCGCGCGACCAGACGATCGTGGCACTCAACGGCGACAGATCGGGGATCGTGACGAGCAGCGCCGCGCCCGGCGCGAACCGGCACCGGACATCCAGGCGGCAACCCATGCGCGACACGTTGCTGACCGTCGCACGCAGCGGCTTCATGGCCGAACTGCTGAGCCTCACCGGGATGGCCACGGGACGACGCGGCGCCTGCCGGAATGCGGCGTCGGGTAACGGCTCGATAAACGCCAAGCACTTGTTACGCATCGCAGGCCACCTCGCACACCCGCAGGCGACGGCCCCGCGATGTGTCTCGGCATCTTCAAATGCGCGATCGCCGGCGATGGTTGCGGCGAAAAGAACCTCACCGGCCCCTTCACCATCTTTGCCGGTGCCACCCGTCCTGTGCGAGCCGGCGCGGCAACGCCGTCACGTCACGTCGCCAGCCATCCGGATGTGATCTCGCCCCGATGCCCCTCCGGCGCCAGGACGGCGCGCAGGGCTTCCAGCAGGGGCGGCAGCGCCTGGGTGAAGGCATAGGGCGGGTTGACGATGAAAAGGCCGGCGCCGTTGTAGATACCGGGTTGCTCGGCATCGTACAGCCAATGCTCCACCGTCAGGACCTTCGGGATGCCGAGCCTGCGCAACTGGTCCTTCCACCGCATGTGCACGGCCCGCTCTTTCAGCGGATACCAGATCACCGTTACGCCATGCGCCCATTTGCGGTGGGCGGCGGCAAGCGTGGCGGTGATCCGGGCGCGTTCGTCAGGCTGTTCGTAGGGCGGGTCGACGACCACGACGCCGCGGGCGGTGCGGGTCGGCAGCATCGCCAGCCACAGCTCGTAGGCGTCCCGTTCATGCACGGCCGCCGATGTGCCGCGCATCACCCCGCGCAGCGTAAGGACGTCCTCGGGATGCTTCTCGTTGAGGATCAGGTGATCCTGCGGGCGCAAAAGCTGCGCCAGCACCCGCGGCGAACCGGGGTAGAGCTGCGGATCGGCCCCGCTATTCACCGCCCCTACGGCGGCACGATAGTCGTCCAGCAAGGGATCCGCGTCGGCAAGGACCCGCAGCACGCCCTGCGCCGCCTCGCCGGTGCGTTGGGCGTCCCCGCCGCCAAGGTCGTACAGCCCACAGCCGGCATGCGTATCGATCAGGGTCAACGCGCCCGGTTTCTGCTGCAACGCCCGCACGAGGGCGATCAGCAGACTGTGCTTCACGACATCGGCGCTGTTGCCGGCATGAAAGGAATGGCGATAATTCATTGCGACCCGGAAATCCTGAAGCCTGGCTGTATACGTCCCGCGCGGCGCCGCGGCACACCGATCGGAATTCGATGGTGCAGGTATAAAGTCGGGCGGAGGCTTGCAACGCCGGCCCACGCGACGCCGCGAGCCCGAACCGGCAAATCGGGGCCGAAAGGCGGAGAGCCCCCCAGGGCGCCCCGCTTCCTGCGTCCGGGCCGCTTTCCTGCCGACACGGCCAGCCTCCGCCGTTTCGTTCCCGTTCAGGCGAGGCGGGATACCGGTGACGGGTTACGTTGCCTGCGGCGTTCCGGCGATGGCCGGGCCGCCCGACGATGGAGGTAATGGATGCTGGCCTTCGCCCTCGCCCTTGCAATATCCGGCCCGCTCGACCGCTGCCTCGATACCGGCGAGGCGGCGCGCGGCGTGACGTCGGCGATGTCGGCGTGCTTCGTGGCGGACTACAGGCGTGCCGACGACCGGTTGAACGCGACCTATCGGACGACGATGAACCGGTTGCCTGCCCCCCGTCGGGCCGCGCTGCGGCAGTCGCAACGCGCCTGGATCGGGACGCGCGACGCGGCGTGCCCGCTGCAACAGGGCGACGGCGTCGGCACGATCGAGATGTCGAACCACCCCGCCTGTCTGGCGAAACGGACGAGGCAGCGTATCGTCTGGCTGACGCATTTTCGGTGAGCGGCGGCCGTGCGGCCTGGCCGGGTGCATGCCTGCCCGTCCCATTTTTGGAGCATAATCCATGTCGATCGTCGGGCTTGTCGCCGTCAGCCTCGCCGTCGCTTCTTCGTTCGTGCCCGATGCGCGCGCCGAAGCCCCCCTGCCTTGCCTCGCCGGCCAGCTTTCGCTGTCCGTCAATGCCAAGGCCGGTCCGTTCTCCGGCATGCGGACGTCCGGTACGGAGGTGTCGATCCGCAACCGCGGCGCCGACTGCACGCTGCCGGCGCTGCCGCACGTCGCGTTCCTCGACGCCCGGGGGCGCGTGCTTGCCGCCGTGCGGGCCGCGCCGGTCGGGATGCATCCCGGTCCGGCCATGATCCCGGTGCGGGTGGGCGGCGGACACCGCGCGGCGACCGATCTCGGCTGGGTCGGCGGTTCGGCGTCCGGCAGGGACAGGTCGCTGCGGATCGCCTATGTCCAGGTGACGATCGGCAAAGCCCGCCTCCGCGCACGCCTTGCCGGCGTCATCGACACGCGGCCGGGCACGGTGGCGACGTTCAGCCAGACACCCCTGCGCGCGATGGAGGGATTGGCAGCGGGGTGATCGCGACCTGTCGTCCGCCGCGCCGGTTCCGCGACCCGCGGCTGCCCGGCCGCCCCGAACGAGCGGCCGAAGGCGATCGGGATCGCAGGCGTCAGTTGCCTTCGGCGTCGACCGTGATGACCATCGGCTTGCCGCGGGATAACGGCTCCCATCCTGCCGACAGCGCGGCACGCACGCACCGCGAGATGGTCGCATCGTCCAGCTGGAGGCGACCGGCCGGCATGCCCTTCAACAGGCGCTTGGACGGCGGGAATTCCAGCCAAGCGACGCGTTTGGCGTCCCGCTGGAGGAGCGCGATCGTCATGCCCTTCCAGCCCTCGTCATCGGACAGGTGCGGCTCGCGCTGGAGATTCCAGTCATAGGTTACGCCATCGACATCGACGGCGCCCGCCGTGCTTCGGGTTTTCGACATGGGACCGATGCTAGCACGGCATCGCGGCCAAGGTACACGGGCCGACGTGCCGGTCGAGACGCAGCCGATGTCGGCGCGGGTCGCTGCCGGGGCCGCAGCGTCGTCCGTGGTCGCCCCCCCGGGGGAGAGGCGGCGGCGCACGCGATCGAAATGGCGTCGGCCGCAAGCCTTGGGTATAGCGCCGGCATGCCATGTCTTTCGCACGCTTCGTCCCGCCTCATCCTCGCCGCGATCCTGCCGATGCTCGCCGCCCCCGTGCCGGCGCATGCGGTGGCGGCGCGCCGGCAAAAGCCCCGCGTCGCGACGCCGGCGCCGGTCAGGCCGGACAATAGCATCATCGCCTTGCCGCTGACCCCGGTGGTGCCGGCCGGCCAACGCCGGTGCGAGGCGAGTGCACCGACCGGCCTGGGATCGACGACCCTGCGACCGGGCACCGGGGCGAAGCCGGGCGCGGGCGACGTCGTGCTGGTCAATTATATCGGCTATCTCGCGGCGACGGGTGCGGTGTTCGATCAGGGCATGCGATCGCCGTTACCGGTCAACGGCGTCATTCCGGGATTTTCGCAAGGATTACAGACGATGGCCCGGTCCGGCGTCACCCGCTTCTGCATTCCCGCCGCGCTCGGATATGGCGCGCAGGCATCGGGACCGATCCCCGCCAATAGCGATCTCGTGTTCCAGGTCGAACTGCTCGATTTCAAGACGGCGGCCGAGGTGGAAACGATGAACAACACACCGGCCGGCGAGCCCGCGGCGCCGGCCAAGGTGCCGCCGCAGCCTTGACGGCGGCGAGGCCGCAACGACGGATACTGGCCGGTCGATCGTACCGCTTATGCAATACCGCGTCCGACGGCACCGGCCGATGCGAACAAAGGCGCCGCGCCAGTCCTTCAGCGGTAGCGGAGGTGCCGCGACGGGGCAAAGTGGCGGAGCTGTAAGTTTAAGGCGGACGCGTCTCTCTTGTAGCATATCAATTTTTACAATGATGCTTAGCTACCGAGGGCCTGCCACACTGGCCAGTACGGCGGATCGTCGCTCCTTAAAATTCGATCTATTGAGGCAGCACTCCGGGCTAAAGCGGTTGCCGATGGTGACGTATGCGTGAACAAACTTGTGTAGCGTCTTCATCTGCCTGACCTTCAGCTTCGCTCGCTCTCTTGTTCGGATTGGCAAACTGCTTTCCACCCGCAGTGCATCAGCACCATTAGCCGGATCAGCTCTGGCGACGAGTTGAAGTACCGGAACGCCGATGCGGGTTTGCGCGTTCGACCCGTCCCGCCGCCCTTCCCTACGCCAGCACCAACAGATGCATTAGTTTGAAGGAATAAGCGCAAGCATCACGCAATTCCCGTTAGCAAAACTGGTTCGATAAATTCTTTATCGCACGCGCTGCCGCGACCTCGCGTTCGGCCTGGAGGAAACCATAACCGGGAACGATCTCGCCCGAACGATCAACGATCTCGCTCCAATTTGCGATGGTCTGCTCGCCGGCATCGATGGCATCACCGATGTACCGGCCCTGCGTCAGCGTCACGTTCGCGGTGGCGATATGGCCAGCGCCAGCGCACACGATCGCCCGCGTCGGCGCCTCGTCTGCGACCAAGGCGAGCAACGCGGGAGAAACCCGCTCCGGCGCCAGCATCGTCAGGCTTTCCGCGTCGAGCACGCCCTCGGTCATCTGCGTCGCAGCGGTTGGGGCGAGGCAGTTGACGCGGATGTCGTACTTCTCGCCCTCGATGGCCAGCGTCTGCATCAGGCCGACCAGCGCCATCTTGGCGGCCCCGTAATTCGCCTGGCCGAAATTGCCGTAGAGTCCTGACGACGATGTGGTCATCACGATCCGGCCGAAGCGTTGCGCCCGCATCGGCTCCCAAACCGCCTTGATGCAGATCGCCGCGCCGATCAGATGGACGTCGACGACGGCGCGGAAATCGGCGATCGTCATCTTGGCAAAGCTCTTGTCGCGCAAAATGCCGGCATTGTTGATAAGGATGTCGACACGACCCCACGCGTCGATCACCGCTTCGGCCATCGCGCCGACCGCGGCCTCGTCGGTCACCGACGCAGGGATCGCCATGGCCGTGCCACCACCGGCTTCGATCTCGGCGACCACGCGATCGGCGGCCGCGGCGGATACGTCATTCACCGCGACGCTGACGCCATGGCGCGCAAGATAGAGCGCATGCGCCCTGCCCAGGCCGCCGCCGGCGCCGGTGATAATCGCGGTCCTGCCGTCCAACGCCATGCTCGCTCTCCTGCTTTCGTTCCGACTCCCGTATCGCGAGGAGGGTTCGCAAAATCAAGATGTTCATTCATACGTGAGTGTGGATTGACTCACACCCCGGCGTGTCGCATCCTCGACCCCATAGCCACGATACAGTGGGAGAGGTGATGACGGCCCTTAACAGCGTGGCGGCGCCCGACCCGCTTGGTAGCGCACATCCGCGGCAGCAACGATCGCGGCATCCCGGCATCGTGCTGGCAATGCTGACCTTCGTCTACGTGCTCAACTTCCTCGATCGCCAACTGCTCGGCATTCTCGCCAAACCGATCCAGGATACGCTGCACATCACCGATGGCCAGCTGGGGCTGATCGGCGGACTATATTTCGCGATGTTCTATTGCTTCATCGCGATCCCGGTCAGCTGGTTGGCTGATCGCACCAGCCGGGTCGGCGTGCTGACCCTCGCCTGTGCGATCTGGAGCGCGGCGACGATCGCCTGTGGGATGGCGCGTACCTATCCGCAATTGGTCGCCGCGCGCATGGTGGTCGGGTTCGGCGAGGCTGGCGGCGTGCCGCCGTCCTATGCGCTCATCACCGATACCTTCGCCCCGGGGCGGCGCGGCGTAGCCTTCGGCATCTATAATTTGGGACCACCGATCGGTGCGGCGCTGGGGATCGCGCTCGGCGCCTCGATCGCGACGCTGTTCGACTGGCGCGATGCATTCGTCGCGATCGGGGCGGTCGGCATCGTCGCCGCCATCGCGCTGCCGCTGGTGGTGCCGGAGCCGGTGCGCGGCGCCGCCGATCCGGGTGCCGCGACGATCGTCGACAAGGCGCCGTTCTGGGCGACACTGCGCGCGTTTTTCGCCAATCCGGTGATGACGCTGGCCGCGTTCGGCAGCGGCGCGACCCAGTTCGTCACCTACGGCCTTGGCAATTTCGCCGTACTCTTCCTGATCCGAGAGAAGAACATGACGCTGCCGGAGATCGCGATCTGGTACGCGCTGGCGATTGTGGTCGGCATGGGCGGCGGCATGATCGCATCGGGGCGGATCATCGATCGCTTCAGCCGTGGATCGCGCCGGGTCTTCGCGATCGCGCCCGCGGTGTCGCTGACCGTATCGATGCCGTTCTATATCGCCTTCGTCTGGGCACCGACCTGGCCGCTGGCGCTTGCGTTGCTCACGGTGGTGATGTTTTTCAATTATTTCTACCTCTCCTGCTCGGTCACGCTAGTGCAGGAGGAGGCCGCGCCTAACCAGCGCGTGCTCGCCGGCGCGCTGCTGCTGTTGGTGATGAACTTCATCGGCCTCGGTCTTGGCCCGACCTGGGTCGGGGCGGCCAGCGATCATTTTGCGGCGGGCGGCGCGGCCAATCCGCTGCAGTCGGCGCTCTACACGCTCACGCCTTTCTACGTCATCGCGATCGGCCTGTTTCTGTGGCTGGCGCGCGCGCTGCACCGTCAGGAGTCGAGGATATGAAGATCATGCTGACCGCGCTGGCGCTGGCCAACGCCGTACCCGTGCTCGCGCGAGGAGCAGCCGTGGTGGGCCCCATCGTCGCCGCCCCCGCCGGCACGGTCAGCGGCACGAAGGATGGCACGCTGCGGGTGTTCAAGGGCATCCCTTATGCAAAGCCGCCGGTCGGCGACCTGCGCTGGAAGGCGCCGGTGTTACAGCCGCGATGGACCGGCACGCGCGCGGCCACCGATTTCGGCCCGGCCTGCATGCAGCCGCAGGCACCCAATGCCACGGTCTATTCCGGGGTACCAATGCCGGTCAGCGAAGACTGTCTGACGCTCAACATCTGGACTCCCGCCAATGCGAAGAACGCACCGGTCATGGTCTGGATACACGGCGGCGCGCTGAACACCGGTTCCAGCCGCGAAGCGATGTACGACGGTCGCAACCTGGCGGCGCACGGCATCATCGTCGTCTCGATCAACTATCGGCTGGGCGTGCTCGGCTGGCTCGCACATCCGTGGCTGAGCGGCGAGGCACAGGGCGTGTCGGGTAACTACGGGCTGCGCGACCAGATCGCCGCGCTGACATGGGTGAGGGAAAACATCGCGGCGTTCGGCGGCGATAAGCGCAACGTCACCATCGCGGGCGAATCCGCCGGCGGGCTGAGCGCGCTGTACCTGATGACGTCGCCCGCGGCGCGCGGCCTGTTTTCGAAGGTGATCGCGCAGAGTTCGTACATGATCTCGATGCCAGAATTGCGAAAGCCCGTGTTCGGGATGCTCGCATGGGAAAACGGCGGCGGGTTGCTGACCGGCGCGCTGAAGACGCCGGATCTCGCAAGCCTGCGGGCATTGGACGCACAGACTCTAACCGATACCGCGGCGAAGCTGGGTTTCGTCCCTTTCGGCGTGGTCGACGGCGCGCTGCTGCCGCGGCAGATGGTCGATGCCTTCGATCAGGGCAGACAGGCCCCCGTGCCAGTGCTCGCCGGCTTCAATGAGGGCGAGATCCGCTCGCTGCGCATGTTGGCGCCGAAATCGCCAAAGGATGCCGCCGTGTACGAAGCGGCGATCAGGGCCAAGTACGGCGACCTGTCCGATGCGTTCCTGGGACAGTATCCGGCGGCGACCTATCCGGAGAGCATCCTCGCTGCGACGCGCGACGCCCTGTACGGCTGGACGGCGGAAAGGCTGGTCCACAAGCAGGCTGCACTGGGCAAGCCTTCCTATCTCTACCTTTTCGATCACGGCTATCCGGCAATGGACGCGGCCGACCTGCATGCCTTCCACGCCAGCGAGCTCCCTTATGTATTTGGCACCTTGACCGCGACACCGCCGCGCTGGCCTAAAATTCCCACGGCGGCCGGAGAACGCGCGCTGTCCGATGCGATGCTGGACTATTGGGCGAGCTTCGTCCGCGACGGCCGCCCGATCGCGAAAGCCGCGGCGCCCTGGCCGGCCTATGATGCGAAACGCGGCTACATGCATTTCGCCGCGATGCCGGAGACGCGGCGCGACCTGCTGCCCGGCATGTTCGCGCTCAACGAAAAGGTGATGTGTCGCCGGCGGGCGACGGGCACCATCGGGTGGAACTGGAACGTCGGGCTCGCTGCACCCGAAATGCCCCCGCCCGTCGCGGGATGCGAGTGAGGGTGCGCCGCCGTCATCCCGAACGTGTCCCGGGATGACGGGGGTACCGTCGCGCGCTGATGCGCGGCGTTGAACCGACCAGCTCGATCCGGAAGGGCTATTCCCCCCGTGCCTCGCAGGTCGCGATAAACCCCGCCGCCATGAAGCGCGCCATCCGCGCCTTGATCGCCGCAAAATCCTCCGACCGGCACAGGCCGCCTGACAATTTGTCGATCCGGCCGGTCCGCCCCAGCGACAGCATCAGTCCGCCTGTCACGAAGTGATATCCCCAGAACAGATCTCTTTCGGCACAGCCGGGCAGCGCCTGTTTAAGGATTGCGATCAACCGCAGCACGACCGCGTCGAAATGGGTGTCCATCAGGTCAGCGCCCCATTCGGCGGTGTTGCTCATCTGCGCGCCGAGCATGCCGAAGTTGCGCCAGCCGATGTCACCGTTGCCGTAGAGATCGAGATCGGCGTCGAGATAGGCGTGGAGTGCGCCCTCGACCGTCGGCTTGCCCGCCGCCTCGCGTTCGTAGGCATCCAGCGTCGCCAGCCGGCGCTCGATCGTCACTGGCGCGCGGCGGGCGATGACCGCGTCGAACAGCTCCTTCTTGTCCTTGAAGTAATAGTGCAGCAGCGACTGGTGGACGCCCACCTGCTGCGCCACCTCCTTCAGCGTCACGCCATACAGCCCGCGCTGGGCGAACAGGGATTCGGCGGCGTCGAAGATCTGTTCCATCGTCGCCGCGCGCTGATCGGCCTTCTTGGTCGGGCGGCGTTTCGATCGGGTGGATACATCGGTCATGGCGGTTCCACCCATGGCCTCAGCCATGGTCGGCCCGCAAGCGCATCTTGTCGATCTTGCCGGTCAGGGCTAGCGGCATCGTGGGCACGCGGACGATGGCATCCGGCATCCACCAGCTGGCGATCCGCCCGCGAAGCGCCCCAAGCAGCGCCTCGTCCGTCAGCACCGCACCCTGCCGCTCCTCGATGACGAGCACCGGGCGTTCGCCCCAGCGGGGATGGGCGCGACCGACCACGGCGACCAGCGCCACCTCCGGCAGGGCACCGACGATCGCCTCGATCTCGCCGGGGTTGATCCATTCGCCACCCGATTTGATCAGGTCCTTGGCGCGGCCGGTGATCGACAGGTTGCCGGACGCGTCGATCCGCGCGAGGTCGCCGGTGTCGAACCAGCCGTCGGCATCGGTCGCGACGGCATCCTGCCCGAAATAGCGCTCGACCGCGCTCGCCCCCTTGACCCACAGCCGGCCCTCGCTGCCGCGCTGGTCGGGCAGCGGCTCGCCGGCATCGTCGGTCAGGCGCAGGTCGACGCCCATCGGCGGACGGCCCGACAGATGGGAGGCACGGATGGTGGCATTGGCCGGCGTCACAGTGCCGACGGGCGACAATTCGGTCATCCCCCAGCTCGTCTGGATGGTGACGCCGAGGCGTGCTTCCAGCCGGTCCATCAGCGCTTGCGGGACTGACGACCCGCCCAGCAGGATGCGGTTGAGCGACGACACGTCGCCTCCCGTCTTTTCAAGATGGTCGACCAGGCCAAGCCACACGGTGGCGACCCCCGCTGCAACGGTCACACCCTCTTCGTTGATGAGCCGCGCCAGGCTGGCTCCGTCCTGGTTGCGGCCCGGCAGCACCAGCTTTGCTCCCGCTGCCGGGCCTGCGAAGGCAAAGCCCCAGCCGTTGGCGTGAAACATCGGCACCGCGACCAACACCGCGTCATGCGCGGTAATGCCGACGACGTCAGCGGCAAGCAGGTGCGTCGTATGCAGGTAATTCGATCGATGCGTATAGGTCACCCCCTTCGGCGCGCCGCTGGTGCCGGAGGTAAAGCACAGTCCGGCGGGAGCGGTCTCGTCGAAACCACCCCATGGCATCGGCGCGCCATGCCGGTCGAGCAGGTCTTCCATCCGCCAGACGCGCGCACGATCGGTGACCGGCGTGGGGTGCGCGCCGCCGGGTTCGTCGAACAGCACGACGTGCGCGATCGACGGGCAGCGTTGCAGCAGGTCCTCGATCAGCGACGCAAGACCGGGGCTCACCGCCAGCACGCGATTACCCGCCTGATGGATCATCGCCGCCAGATGCGCTGGCGCGAGGCGAGGATTGAGCGTGTGACACACGATTCCCGTCCCCATCGCGCCATACCAGCATTCCATGTGCGCCTGACTGTTCCACGCCAATGTTGCGAGGTTGTCGCCGGCCTGCAGACCCAGTGCGGCAAACGCGCCAGAAAGCCGATTGGCGCGGGTACGGAGCGCGGCATAGCCAATCCGTTCGCTGCTGCCGTCGCCGCCGGTCACGACTTCGGTCGCGCCGTGCCATCTGGCCGCATGGTCGATGAACTTGTCGAGCGTCAGCGCATAGGGCTGCATCGATCCGGGGGTCATGACGGGTCTTTCAAAGGTGCGCCGGAAACGGGGCAGCGTGCCGGGCGCGATCGTGAAACATCGCGCCCGGCACGCATCAGAACTTAGTGCTGACGCGGATGCCGTACTGGCGCGGCGCAGCGGCCAGCCGACGGATGCCGTTCAGCGACCCGATGTAATGTTGGTCGGTGAGGTTGGTGCTGAACCCGGCGATCGACCAGGTTCCATTGTCGAGCGTCAATTGCGCGTTCACGATGTTGCGCGCCTTCAGGTAATCGCCTAGCGCCGCCGCCTGGAACAGCGTCCCCCACACCGCCGAGATTTGCGCATAGTCAAGCCGCGGCGTCAGCGTGAGGCCTTCCGCCACGGGGATGGCATATTGAGCGCCTGCGCTCAGCGTGAATAGCGGCGCATAGGGTTGGCGACGCCCGCCCAGATTGATGCAACCCGCCGCGGTCGCTGGACCGTTGACCGCATCGCAGACCCCGGTCGTGCCCTTGCGCGGATCGCGCGCGAAGAATTCGCCCAGTTCGGACTTCGATACCGAGGTAGAGAAATCGACCAGAAAATTGCCGAACGACCCTTGTGCCGAGGCTTCCAGACCATAAAGCTTGGTCGGGCGCGGCACATTGAACAGCGACGTGAAATTTGGCGTCGCGGGATCGACGATCAGCACCTGGAACTTGCGGTAAACGTTGTAATAGCCGCCTAGCTGGGTGCGCAGGTGGCCGTTCAGCAATGTGCCCTTCCACCCCAGCTCATAATCGGTGACCTTCTCGGGCAGGAAGCCGCGCGGCGTCGTGCCGAACAGATTGGCGCCGTTGAGCCCCCCCGCCTTGGTCCCCGTCGCGACGAAGGCGTACAGGAAATGATCGGCGTTGATCGTCCAGTTCAACGCCAGCTTGGCATCGACGTTGTCATTGGCGTTGAAATCGTGCTGGACCAGCGTCGTCTTGAACGTCGGCAGCGCCCCGAGGAACAACTCGATCGGATAGTTGACGTCGTTGCGCGACGTAGTGCGCGACCAGCGCGCGCCCAGCGTCATTTGCAGCCCATCGGTCAGCTTGTAGCCGATCTGGCCGAACGCCGCGGTGGCGGTGTGCGGGTTCGTGCCCTCGATCCGCAGCGAGCGGACGACCCCCGCCGGTGATAGCGAGACATAGCCGTTGCCGACCGGGAATTCGTATTTGTCGTATTGATAGAAGCCGCCGAGCAGCCAAGTGAACCGCCCGGTATCGGGCGAGATGATGTTCACCTCCTGAGACCAGATATGCTCGTTGGCGAAATCCTGGAACGTGTTGTTGGCCGTGGCGGTGCCGTCCGCGTCGATCGTTTCCTGCAACGTACCCTTCTGGAACGCGCTGATCGACCGTATGATAAGGCCGCTGTCGAACGTATAGCTGAGGTTGGCCGAGATACGCCCGAACTCGTCCTGCCCGGACAAATAGGTGTTGCTGCCGACGGTGAACGGATCGCTGGTGTTCAGCGTCGGCGCATTGGCGCTGCCGAAATAGGCGGGGCTGTTCGGATAACCGCCGACGTTGATCTTGTTATAGTCCCCCTTCACCAGCAGGCGCAGATGGCTGTCGGGCTGCCAGAGCAGGCTGGCGCGGCCGCTGATCGAATTGAGGTTGCCGGGATTGCCCGTCCACGGTCCCGTAACGGTGAAAAAGGTGTCGCGCTTTTCCAGATTGGTGGCGACGCGGATCGCCAGCGTGTCGCCAAGCGGCAGGTTGATCGCTCCCTGCGCCTTCAGCTGGTTGAAATTGCCGTATTGCGCGGTCGCGAAGCCCTTGACCGTGTCGAGCGTCGGGTTGGTTTCGGTGATGAACACCGCACCGCCGGTCGCATTTCCGCCCGCGAACGTGCCCTGCGGCCCGCGCAGCACCTCGACCGACTGGATGTCGTAATAGGGCTCACTTTGGAAATAGCCCGGGAACACCGGCACGCCGTCGCGATAGGTCACGACGCCGACGCCGACCGAGCTCGAGATTTCCGACTTGCCGATGCCGCGGATGTTGAAGCTGTTCGCCTGCCCCGACGTGTTGACCGTGAGCGACGGCGTCGAGAACTGGAGCTGTTCGACGGTATTCACGCTCTTGCGAATCAAATCCTCGCCGGTCAGCACCGACGCGGCGACGCCGGTGCGCTGCAGGCTGGTAGAGCGGCGTTCTGCGGTGACGACGATGTCGGTGCCAGTATCCGTATCGCCTGGGATCGAATTGGGATCGGCCGCGTCGACCGGGTTCTGAGACGCCTGCGGCGTCTTCTGGGAAGCAGTGGCGGGCGATTCGGCCGGGCCGACCTGGGCATAGGTGGCGCCTGAGGTCATCACGGCGATCACTGACGCCGACAGCAGGAACATGCGCATTAATCGTCCTCTCTGAATGTCGCGCTCTGCGGCGCGTCAGAGCCTTGAGTGACACCGAGCCCGCCAATCTGTCAACTTTCATTATTGGTCTAGTGAACGTGGAATTTTGTGTTAGCGTGTAGCTATGGTCGGGCCCACCCGACGGGCACGAGAGGACGATGCTTAATGCACCCCGCATGACCTGTGCAGCAGCGCGCCGTTTGCGCGTTGGCGGGGTGGCGCTTATTTCAGTTTCATTGATCGGCTGTTCCGAGCGTCCTAAGCCACAGGACGATCGGCGCGTCGCCGTCTTGCCGGGCAACGTCTCCCCCGCCCCGACCCCCGTGATCCGCACCGGCGCAGACCTCTCGCCGACAGCGACGTCGTCAACGCCGCCACGCGTCGTGATGCGCAAGACATTCACCGATCCGCCGCTGCCGCCCGAACTACGCGAGGACGGCGGCCTGACGCCGCTGCCGCCGCGCCCGACGGCGGTAAAAATGGCGACCGTCATGCCCAGCCGCTTCGATGCGGCACCAGCCGATACCAAAGGAGAGGACCGACCATGACTAACCGTCTAATACGTCTGTGGAGCGCCGCTTTGGCATTCGTCGTCGCCATGGGATTCGGCAGCGTCGCGAGCGCGGCACCGTGCGCGACCAATTGCCTGACGCCCGGCGACTATACGATCGTCGCGATGATCGGCGGCCTGCCGCGCAACGATCTGGTCCATGTCCCCGCCAGCTATGCCGGCGACACGGCAGTGCCGCTGCTGCTCGACCTTCACGGATTCACCGACACCGCCAACAACGAACGGCAATATTCGGGACAGCTGCAGGAATCGGACAAGCGCGGCTTCATCGCGGTCTGGCCGCAGGGGATCGCGGTCAGCTGGAACGCCTACGGCTGCTGCGCCGTCGCCGATGCGACGCGGATCGACGACGTGGGTTTTTTGCGCTTGGTGATCGCGACGATGAAGGGCCGCGCCAACATCGACGACACCCGCGTCTTCGTCACCGGCCTGTCTAACGGCGGCGCGATGGCGCAGCGGATGGCGTGCGAGGCGGCCGACGTCGTCCGCGCAGTCGCCTCGGTATCCTTCCCGCTCAACGCACCCGACTGCCGCCCCGCCAAGCCCATCGGCGTGACCGAGATCGCCGGAACCGCCGACAAGACGATCGCCTATCACGGATCATCCACCCCGCCGCTTCCCGACACCGTCGCCGGCGTGCCGCTAGGCGTGCAGGGCGCGAAGGCCAGCCTTGCCGCCTGGAAGCGGATCGACGGATGCAGCGATGCGCTGACCCGCACGCAGCTGCCCACGGGATCCCGCGCGGGAGAATATTTCACCTGCAACGGGGGCGTGAAGATCGGGCTGGTGACGAAAGCGGACGGCCCGCACGTCCTTTACTCGGGCTATGTCGGGCTGGGCTACACCGGCGCCTACACCGCCCCAATCGACATCGCCGCCTACATCTGGGAGCATGTGTTCAACCTGTGAGCGAACGCGATAACGGGAGAGGGAGAGCGATGACGATCAAGGGGATGACCCGCGCCGCGGCGCTGGCAGCGACGCTACTGGCCGACACCGCCACCGCGCAGCAGATGCGGGTGACGATCGACACTGGTACGGTGCGGGGGACGAAAGCTGGCGAGACGCTCGTCTTCAAGGGCATCCCCTATGCCGCGCCGCCGGTCGGGCCGCTACGCTGGCGGCCGCCGGCGAAACCCGCGCCGTGGCAGGGCAGCCGCGACGTCACGCACTTTGGCGCGGCTTGTCCGCAGGGACCCGAGCATAAGGAACCCTGGGCGCAGGTCGGGCCCCAGAGCGAGGATTGCCTGTTCCTCAACGTCTGGCGGCCGGCGCGGGCGGGCAGATACCCGGTCATGGTCTTCATCCATGGCGGCGGCTTCACCTATGGCGCCGCGGGCGTGTCGCTGTACAATGGTGCCGGCCTTGCCAGCCGCGGCGCGGTAATCGTCACGATCAACTATCGCCTCGGCCGCCTCGGCTTCTTCGCGCATCCGGCGCTGACCCGGGAGGACCCGGACGGCCGCCTCGGCAATTACGCGATCATGGACCAGATCGCGGCGCTCGAATGGGTGAAGCGCAACGCCTCGGCGTTCGATGGCGACGCCAGCAACGTCACCGTCTTGGGAGAGTCGGCGGGTGCGGGCAGCGTCCAAATCCTGATGGATTCGCCTACTGCAAAGGGCCTTTTCCACAAGGCCATCTCCCAATCGGGGGCGGGCGGCAGCGCGCTGTTCCCGATCCGCGGCGTCGCGCTCAATGCGGAGGCGGTCGGGCAGAAGTGGGCGGCGAGCATCGGCCTGCCCAACGCCACTGCCGACCAATTGCCTGGCGCGCCGCTCTCCGAGGTGGTGAGAAACGGCCGCGCCATGCCGTTCATCGACGGCAAGGTCGTCGTCCACAGCCCCGGCGAGCCCTTCTACCGTGCTACCGAGGCGTCGGTGCCGCTCATCATTGGCGGCAATTCGAACGAATCGAGCCTTGGCGGGATGACCGAGGCGGCGGCGAAGGGCTTGCTTGGCAGCGATTTCCAACCATTGCTCGACGGCTATGTCGCGATGACCGGCAAGCCCGCTGCTACCGCGGCGATCGACCTCGCGGAGGATGCGGGCTTCGTCCTCCCCTCGTTCGCGCTCGCAGACCAGCATGCGACGGCGCGGCACGCGGCGTTCGTCTATTACTTCGATCAGGTGCCGATCGACCAGCGCGCCACCGCGGCGGGCACGGATCATGGCGGCGAGCTGGAATATGTCTTTGGCACCAAACCGGTCGAGCACCGCTGGGACGCGCAGGATAGGGCGGTGTCGAAGATGATGGGCGATTACTGGGTCCGCTTCGCCCGCACCGGCGATCCCAACGGCGATGGCAGCCCACGTTGGCCGCAGGTAAGGACGCTGCCTACCGCATATCTATTTGTCAGCACGAAGACCGAGGCCGCGCGCCTGTCACCGGTGCGCGAGCAGACGAAGGCGGCGGCGATGGCGGACGCGCGTCGCAAATGGGCGGCGATGCCGCGCCCATGAGCATCGCCCTCACTCTCAGCCTATAATAGGCGTCGAAACGGGACCCTACCTATACCGCCTCAACGCTCTCAGTTTGAACGCGAGATGTCCGCTAGAAGGGGTACTGAACGGCGCCGACAGGGACCCCCTCAAATCTAGATCTGGTACTCCAAACAATTAGTTGCGCTGCCGGACAGTGGGGTCCCGTTTCAACGCCTATCTACCCGCGTGACGGACGTTGCCGGGAAACATTGCCCAGAAGACCCATATCCGGTCATTCAAAGGTTGCAGAGCCGCGCACTAACCTCGGTCATCCGTTCAGCTTGTGGTGCGACGATCAGATCGACGCCGTGTCTCACGCGCTCGCCCGTGCTTGTCTCGAGCTGATGCCATCCGGGCCCTGCGTGCGTTAGCTCACGACGGTCAACCGCGAGCGAACGATGGGCGGCAGGAGCACGTCGATCGGATCGGGTATGACAAGCCGACGAGCCATGATCGGTGCACCTACTTGATGCCTTGCTTCTTCGGGCGCGGGTCAGTCGATCTGCGTCCTTTTTTCTTTTCAACAGCAATGTACTCAGAAGTGCGGAGGTTTATCCGGTCGTACAGTTCGAGAAGCTTGTTTACCTCGTCGATCACGGCTTCGTACTCAGCTCGCCATCGGGCACTCGCATCAGCAGTGGCGACACCATAGCGCCCGTCATGAATGGACCAGCCTTCATCCAGTAGCCAGATAGCGTCTTGCGCGCGAGAGCGCTGACGCCTCAGGTGAAAGACCCACTGCTCGATAATGTCCGCAGGGACTAGTCTCTCGATCTCACCCATTGTCTATTGATATCGGGTCACTCTGTCGGGCGCTACCCCGGGCAGCGGAGGCGTTTAATTCACCTACTCGAAAGCTCGAAGTGACGAGCGCCGAGCAGCTACCGCCGCGTTAACCCCCATTGTCGGGGAACCCTCAACAGCGGTCAGCCATATTGGCAAAATGGACATCGACGAATTACGGACCGAGGCACTCGCCTGCCTGCATGCCGCCGCGCACCGGTGCGATGTGGTCGACGCCGCCGTGATGAAGCGCCGTGCCTCCGAGCTCATCGAGGCAGCCAACCTCTACGATTGTGGAGCGGCCGTAATCACAGGCGATCAACCGGGTGTCCGCGCCACGTAGATCGCCACCGTCAATTCTCGCCGCGCAATCGGTCATCACACCCCAGTCTATAACCCCGGTGCCACGCCGCGTGTTCTAAAGATCCGGCGAAATAGGGGCATTCGGCACCGTCGACCTGCCCGTAAGCTTGGCCGTGCGCTCGTCCATCAACGTGCGCTTGAGCGACCGTAACCGGCGACTGAAGGTATGGGGATGCGCCCGCGTCGTCGGTCGGCATGAAAAGCTTTCGACAAAGCGGCAGCTTTCTATCGACTGTCGGTCAGCACAATGCTCGGAGTCGGCATGCTGATAATTCGGGTTAGCGGACATCCCTGCCCGGTTCAATGCGCCTACCCCAGCGCCACCCTTCACCGCGAGCAGCGGACCGACCTGGGCATCTGCTTAGACGGGGCAAAGGCAGTAGTCCCTAACGAGACATCGGCGCGGCGCGCCGTCGATCGGCCCAGGCTGGGGGCAGCGCGCCAACAACACAATCATCTCACCTCGCCCGCCAGATCGCTCACCGACTTTTGGGGCCGTTTTAACCTGTGTCCCGGAACTGACGCATTGTCAGATCGCTGTGACGGCAGCGCTGAAGGCGAAAATCATGATTACGAATGAGTTACGAGCCGCGATCGATGACGCGCGCCTAAAAATGTCTCGATTGGAAGAAGGCGGGGAGAAAACGAGGCTACAGGCCTACTTGACGAGGCTGGAACATCGAATGGCAATGCGAGAATACGACCGAGTATCTTAACAAGGTTTTTACCATAGGGCAGTGCCCTAGGCGTGAAGCCTCGGCGTGACGAGGGGGTGCTGTAAAAGCAACTGCACTGGACGTAACGAGGGCGAGTTTCTGCTTCGCCAGCCTGCATCGGGCAGGAAAACGGCGTTACACCCTGAAAAGCTGGACGCTTCGCAGCACTGACAGCCATCACGAGATACGTCGAGCGGCTTAATAAGACTTTGGCTCGCTTTCGGCGCCAACCGGTACGTTAGGTTTGACAGTGCCCTTTGCCTTATTCCCAAGCCGTCATCCTGAAATTCCGCCGGCAACTTTTGCCGACGGATCGGCTGATGGCGCATAGCCCCCTGCCGGCAAGGCTCGGGTGATAGCCGGCCGGTCGATCCGGAGCAGGATAGCCCTAGTAGATTCGATCGTTCAGGCTGCAGCCGGAAGGACCGGATCCGAGGATCGCCCCCTCTCTTGGCGCCGACGACCCGCTTCGGCGCCAATCCGCCGCGCGTCGTTTCCATTTAGTGCCCCAGAGGCAACGCCACCCGATTCCGACCCGCCCGCTTCGCCTTATAGAGCAGCCGGTCGGCCGCCTCGATCGCAGCATCGGATTGAACGCCACCTAGCAGGGCCGCTCCCATCGAAATGGTCAAGGTGCCGAGAGGCTCTGCCGAATCGCGCAGGCGGAAGGTGCGAGCCTCGAGATCGGCACGCGTCCGGTCAAGCAACACGCCGGCGTCCACCATGTTCAGCCCGTCGGCGATGATCACGAACTCCTCGCCACCCCACGCGCGACGGTGTGAACGCCAACACTTTCCGCCAACGATGACGCCACCCCCTTCAAGACCCGATCGCCCACCGCGTGACCAAACCGATCGTTGATCGATTTGAAGTGGTCCACATCGCAAACCGCGACCACGCCGACTGCCGAACGGCGGACAGCGAGCTCGTGAAGCGCTCCGCGTCGGTTGAGCAGCCCCGTGAGCGCGTCGCGTTGGGCATCGTCGCGGGACGTCTCAACCTGCTCCCTCAGTTCCTCAATCCGCCTCGAAGCAGAGCGCAGCTCGGCTTCGATGCTCCGGGTGCGCTCGACCATGCCGCGCACGATCGTCTCGATCGGCACTGCACCATCAATCAAGTCAACGAGGCCGGCCGACAGGTCGTCGCCGAACGTCGAGGAGTGGCTTGCGGCATCCCCCGCCAGCGCCGCTAGCTCCAGCATCTGATGGCGCAGCGCTGCATGGTCAGGGTCATTCAAGTCCGGCGCACCGTCCTTCGCGAGGCGCCGTTCCACGGTGAGAATGCGATCGAAGTCGCTCTGCGTCAGCGCCCTTCCCTCCATCGCGATGGCATGGATAGCCATCGCCACCATGCCCCTCCCGTCTGCGACGTAGCGCGCGGCGACAGCGAAGTTGCCGACGCTGTGCTCCAGCCTGTTCACGTCGAGCAGCCGCAACGCTTCATACCCCGGCCCTGAGGGGGCACGCACGTCGACCGGCGCAGCCGGTTGCAGCGCGAGGTTGCGAGCAAACATCTCAAATTCCTGCTGGACACCGTCAGAGGAGTCGGAAGTAGGTCATAAAGGTAAAGGAGATCGCCAAAGCCACCGCAGCATCTGCTTCCAAGCTGGTCGAGCTATCGCCTGTGATGAACGACCTTGCGAGCCTTACGTCAACGAAGCGTCAATCCGTCCGCGATAGGAACGTGGCAAGGGGATCATCCATGCCGATCAGTGACTTCGCGCGCGCCGCGGGCGTGCACCGTCTCATCGAGCGGGCAGCCGCCGAACTGAAGACGACGCCGGAGGAGCTAATGCTGCGGATGGTCATCTGCGCGACCGACGCCGGCGATGGTGACGGGGAACCGCCCGCCACACCTGGCGAACCGCTCATGCGCCGCGATCCGGCCGATTCCCCGTCGCCGATATCGGGTTAACGGGCCGTGCCGGTCAGCGACGGCACACACGCCGTCGCTATCATCAGATCGGCCTGGCCACGTACGCTCGGATACGCCTCCTACCTTCGTCAGTTCTGCACGCTCACGGGATTCAACCCGATCGGAGTCATGCAATGGTCGAAGGCGACGAAGCGGCGCGATGCGCCGCCAAGGCAGAGGTGCACCTGTCGCGCGCAGCCAAGTCCGCCAGCCTCCCTGCCCGGGTGGCAAACCTGAACCTGGCGTCGATCTTCGCCGCCCAGGCCGAACGCCTGCGCCACGTCGCAACCATGGATCAACGACGGTCCGACCCTCCACAGGATGATCCGGCTTAATAGCGGTTTTCCGGGAACGATTTCGCATCTGTTTCGAATTGGAGCAGCCGGGACGATACGGTCGTCGGACCAGATTAATCCCTTGTTAACACGGCATTCGACGAGCGTTACCTCTCCTGCAGCCTGCCGATCGAGGCGGCTCGTCAAGCAAGCGCGTAACAGGAGTTCGAACATGAAGAAGACCATTCTGGCGACGATGGCGGCGGTCGCTGCATTCGCGGCAGCACCCTCGGCGTCGGCGACGACGTTCCCAGTCGGCAGCCCCAACTTCACCGGGTCGCCAGGTCCAAACGGCACCTTCTCGGCCGATTTCGGCAACTCGGGCATCGCAGCCGGCGACTTCTCGGACAGCTTCACCTTCACGCTTCCCGCCAATGGCCTCGGCAGCGGGACGGTTTCGACGAGCGCCTCCATCTTCGGCAGCCCGAACGACACTGACTTCACGTCGGTCACGATCAACAACGTGGCGGCCACGCTGACCAAGCTTGAGGGAGGCCTCTTCGAAGTCGCCTTCGCCGGCGGCGTCCCGATCACGGGGGGCAGCCTCAACACCCTGACCGTCACCGGCGTATCGCGCGGCAGCGGCGCCTACGGCGGCCAGCTGAGCTTCATCCCGTCTGCGGTCCCGGAGCCGGCCGCCTGGGCGATGATGATCCTCGGCATGGGCGCGGTCGGCTTCGCCATGCGCCGCTCGAACAAGAAGTTCGACGCCAAGATCAAGCGGATGACCGCCGCCGCGTGACCCCGACGGGCCGTCCGACCTGCCGATGACTGGCGGGGGATCGGACTAGGCCATCGGCCAAGCAGGAAGCCGCCGTCCGAGAAGTCGGGCGGCGGCTCCCTCATTTCAGCGCCGGTCGTATCCTGCCTTGGTGCTGGCGCACCAGCGACACCCCTTTTCCGCCGAAGATCTTGGTTAATCAAAACTTGGTGTTTCGGGACGCCTCGTATATGCCGACCTTGCTGCGACGCAGCACGGAACGACAAAGGGATTCCATCATGAATAAGACGATCGTCACGACGCTGGCGGCGGTTGCCGCGTTCGCAGTCGCACCCTCGGCCATGGCCACCACCTTCCCCGTCGGAAGCCCAAATTTCACGGCGTCGCCGGGACCCAACGGCACCTTCTCGGCGAACTTCGGGAATTCGGGCATCGCCGCTGGCGCCTTCACCGACCTGTTCACGTTCACGCTCCCGACCAGCGGTCTGGGCAGCGGCACCGTCACAACCAGCGCCTCCTTCGCGAACAGCCCCAACGACCTCGACTTCACGTCGGTCTTTGTCAACGGCACGCTCGCGGGCCTCACCAAGCTGAGCAACGGCCTCTTCGAGGTCGCGTTCACAAGCAGCGTGCCGATCATCGGCGGTCAGCTGAACACCATCACGGTGAACGGCTTCTCGCGCGGCGGCGGCGCCTACGGCGGCCAGCTGAGCTTCATCCCGTCGGCGACCGCGGTACCCGAGCCCGCCGCATGGGCGATGATGATCCTCGGCATGGGCGTCGTCGGCTTCGCGATGCGTCGCCGTCGCAGAAACGTCACGACGACCGTCACGTTCGCCTAAGTCACCGACTTCCAGG
>NZ_JAJLPA010000006.1 GCF_025548555.1 Sphingomonas sp. A2-49 | reverse complement strand
CGGGGCCGCCCGGACTACCCGGACCACCCGGCCCGCCGGGACCGTGCGGGCCGTGGCGCGGGCCGACCTCGTCGATCTCGCCCGACGGTCCGACCAGGAAGCGCGCGCGCAGCTGGCCGTCGTCGTAGCGACCCTGTACCAGCACGTTGCTGCCCTTCGCGACGCTGCCGCCGCGGCGCCCGGCGTCGATCATCGCCCGGCCGCTGCCGTCCTGCACCACGAACCGGTCGCCGAAGACCTCCGCGACGCGGCCCTTGACGGTGACGATGCCGCTGCTCTGCGGCAGGCGCGCGATGGGGGTGGCGATGGTCGGTGCCATCTCCACCGCAGGCCGGGTCAGCGCGACCGCGCCGGCGCCGCCTGCCGCTCCCACCGCGAGCAGGGCCGCCGCGCCGATGCCCAGCCGCTGGCGGTGTCCGATTGTGATTCTTGCCATCGATCGTCTCCATTTGGTGTGTCGATGACGCCGTTCTATGCGCCGGTGGCCGACGCCCGCTGAACCGCGCGGTTCAGATTGCGTTTAGGGTGAGGGGGTACCCGCTGCCGATGCGCATTCTGTTAGTCGAGGACGATCACGAACTGGGGCCGGCGATCGCGCGCGCGCTCCGCGCCGAGAATTTCGCGGTCGACCTGGTGGCGGACGGCATTGATGCCGCGCATCTGGGCGAGACCGAGGCCTATGACGCGGCGGTGCTCGACCTGGGGCTGGCGGGCAAGGACGGCATCACCGTCCTGCGCGAATGGCGGGCCGCGGCGCGGACGCTGCCGGTGCTGATCCTGACCGCGCGCGACGGCTGGTCGGACAAGGTCGCCGGGTTCAAGGCGGGGGCGGACGATTATCTGGTCAAGCCGTTCCGCGTCGAGGAACTGGTGATGCGGCTGCGCGCGCTGGTGCGCCGCGCCGCGGGCCATGCGCAGCCGGTGCTGGTGTGCGGGCGTCTGTCCTTCGACACGCAGATCGGGCATTTCGAGCTCGACGGCCTGCCGCTGAAGCTCACCGCGTTCGAATGGCGCGTGCTGTCGGCGCTGATGCTGCGGCGCGAGGCGGTGATCGAGCGGCTCGACCTGCTCGAACGCGTCTACGAAGGCGACGCCGACGTCGATTCGAACAGCCTGGAGGTGATCGTCGGCCGGCTGCGCCGCAAGATCGGCGCGACGATGATCGAGACGGTGCGCGGCCGCGGCTATCGCCTGACCTGTCCGTGACGGTGCGCCTCATCCCCGCCTCGATCCAGGGGCGCATGCTGCTGTTGTCGGCGGTCGCGATCCTGCTGGCGCTGGCCATCGCCGGCTGGGCGATCGGCGGCGTCCTCGAACGCGTCGTGACCGAGGGGATCGACCGGCGGCTGGACGCCGAGGTCGCGCTGCTCGCCGCCACCGTCGATCGCGACGGACGCGTCGATCGTGCGCTGCTCGCCGAACGGGCCGGCGCGCTGGAGGCGGGGCGCGGCTGGCGCTGGCGGATCGAGGGACCGGCAGGCGCGATCGGATCGGTCGACCTGCCGGTGCTGCGGGCGGGGCCGCATCCCGGCCCGCATCCCGATCCCGGTCCCGATGGCGGTCCCGCGCGCGATCGCGACGGCGGGCCCGAGGCACTGGACGGCGCGGACGACCGCGGCCGGGGCCTGCATGCGCGGCGGCTGGTGCTCGCGACCCGCGGCGGGGCGGTGACGCTGACCGCGGCGGCGCCGCGCGCGGTGATCGCCCGGCCGCTGCGCGATGCGTTGCTGCCGCTGCTCGCCGCGCTGGCGATCCTGGCGGCGCTGCTCGCCGCCGCGACGGTGGTGCAATTGCGGCTCGGGCTGCGCCCGCTCGGTCGCCTGCGCCAGCAGCTGGCGGCGATCCGCGCCGGCGCGATCGAGCGGGTGGACGAGGACCAGCCGGTCGAGCTGCGCGGGCTCGCGGCCGAACTCAACGCGCTCGCCGCCGATCGCGCCGCCGCGCTCGCCACCGCGCGCCAGTCCGCCGCCAATCTGGCGCATGCGCTCAAGACGCCGGTGGCGACGCTCGCGCTCGCCCTCGCCGACGACCCGGCCCGGGCGGCGCAGGTCGCGCGCATCGACGCGACCATCCGCCATCATCTGTCGCGGGCGCGCGCCGGGACCGCGGACGTGCGCGCCAGCACCCGCGTCGCGCCCGCGGTCGCCGATCTGGTCGCCGCGGTGGCACGCCTGCACGCGGATCGCGAACTGACGATCCGGCCGGAGGTCGCTGGCGACCCCGTCGCGGCGATCGACGCGCAGGATTTCGACGAGCTGCTCGGCAACCTGCTCGACAATGCCGCGCGCCACGCCGCCGCGACGATCGCGGTGACCGTCCGCGCGGCCGCCGGCGACGCGCGCTGGCTCGAACTGCGCGTCGCCGACGACGGACCGGGTATTCCCGCGGCCGAGCGCGCGCGGGTGACCGAGCCGGGCGTGCGGCTCGACGAGCGCGGCGAGGGGCATGGCTTCGGCCTCGCGATCGTGCGCGAGCTCGCCGAGCTGCACGGCGGCGCGCTGACGCTCGGCGCGCGCGCGGGCGGCGGACTGGAGGCGCGCGTGCGGTTGCCGGCACGGCACTAACGCCGCGCCCGTTCGTAGGGGTCGCGCATTCGCCATCCACGAGGTCCCATGAGCACGCCAGCCCTGTTCCAGCCCGCCACCGTCGGCGCGCTGACCCTGCGCAACCGCATCGTCATCGCGCCGATGTGCCAATATTCGGCCGACAACGGCTGCATGACCGACTGGCACCTGATCCACCTCGGCCATCTCGCATTGTCGGGCGCGGGGCTGCTGACGATCGAGGCGACCGCGGTCGTTCCCGAAGGGCGGATCACCCATGCCGACGTCGGCCTGTGGAACGACGAGACGGAGGCGGCGATGGCGCGCGTGCTGGAAAGCGTGCGCCGCCATTCGGACATGCCGGTCGCGATCCAGCTCGCCCATGCCGGTCGCAAGGCGTCGACCGACCTGCCGTGGAAGGGCGGCAAGCAGATCGCGCCCGGCCAGCCCGACGGCTGGCAGACGGTCGCACCGTCCCCGGTTGCGTTCGCCGAGGGCGAGAACGCGCCGGTCGCGCTGTCCGTCGACGACCTGCGCGGGCTGTGCGATGCCTTTGCCGATGCGGCGCGGCGCGCGGGGCGGCTCGGCATCGACGCGGTTCAGCTGCACGGTGCGCACGGCTACCTGCTTCACCAGTTCCTCTCGCCGCTGTCGAACCGGCGCGACGACGCGTATGGCGGCACGCTCGAAAACCGCATGCGCTTCCCGCTCGAGGTGTACGACGCCGTCCGCGCCGCGTTCCCGGCCGACCGCCCCGTGACCATGCGGGTGTCGGGCAGCGACTGGGTCGAGGGCGGCTGGGACGCGGACCAGACCGTCGCCTTCGCACGGGCGCTGGAAGCGCGCGGATGCGCTGCCATCCACGTATCGAGCGGCGGTCTCGACCCGCGCCAGGACATCCCCGCCGGTCCCAGCTATCAGGTGCCGCTGGCCCGCGCGGTCAGGCAGGGCTGCGGCCTGCCGGTGGTCGCGGTCGGCCTCATCACCGACTACGATCAGGCGGAGGCGATCGTCGGCACCGGCGATGCCGACATGATCGCGCTTGCGCGGACCATCCTCTACGATCCGCGCTGGCCGTGGCACGCGGCGGCGCATCTGGGCGCGCGGGTGAAGGCGCCGGACCAGTATCTGCGATCGCAGCCGCGCCGCCACGCCGACCTGTTCGACGTCGACGGCTGACCTGTCGGTCGCGGCGGGGTGCTATTTGTCGGACTAGACGAATCCCCGCCGCCGGTGGATGAAGCGCCGAGCAGAAGAGGATGCAGCCCATGTCAGACCATCACGTTCGTACGATCCTGCCGGTACAGGCGACGCTGGGCGAGGGGCCCGTGTGGATCGGACGCGACGCGGCCTTGTGGTTCGTCGACATCAAGGGCCGCCACATCCACCGCTACGATCCCGCGACCGGCGCCGCGCGCCGCTGGGATGCGCCCGATCAGGTCGGCTGGGTGCTGCCGGACGCGGATGGCGGCATGATCGCCGGCCTGCGCACCGGGCTGCACCGCTTCGATCCCGCGGACGGCAGCTTCACGCTGCACGCGCGTGCCGAGGGCGACGCGCCGGGCAACCGGCTGAACGATGCGACCACCGACGGCGCCGGCCGGATCTGGTTCGGGACGATGGACGACGCCGAGACGCAGGCGAGCGGACGGCTCTACCGCCACGCCGCGGGTCGGGTGACCGACAGCGGGCTCGCCCCGGTGTGCATCACCAACGGCCCGGCGATTTCCGGCGACACGCTCTACCATACCGACACGCTCGCCCGCACGATCTGGCGCGCGACGATCCGCGACGACGGGACGCTGGGCGAGGCGGAACGGTTCGTCGAGATCGAGGACGGCGCCGGCCATCCCGACGGATCGGTCGCGGATGCGGAAGGGTGCATCTGGGTGTCGCTGTGGGGCGGCTGGGGCGTGCGCCGCTACGATCCCGCGGGGCGCCTGATCGGCACGGTGACGCTTCCCGCATCGAACATCACCAAGATCGCGTTCGGCGGCGACGACCTGCGCACCGCCTTCGCGACGAGCGCGCGCAAGGGCCTCGACGCGGCGGCGCTCGCCGCGCAGCCAGAGGCGGGCAACGTCTTCGCCTTCGATCCGGGCGTCGCCGGTGTCGCAGTGACGCCGGCCGTGCTGTAGGCGCCGCTATCCCCCGTCGCAGCGGCGATGGGGGGGAGGGGCATCAGCGCGCGCCGCCCTCGCGCTTGCCGTCGAGCCGGCGCGTGATGCCCCAGGCGTTGCCGTCGTCGAGCCCGGCGGGCAGCAGCGCCGGCGCCAGGTTCTGGAAACACACCGGCCGCAGGAAGCGTGCGATGGCCAGCGTGCCCACCGACGTGGTGCGGCCGTCGCTGGTGGCGGGGAAGGGGCCGCCATGCACCATCGCCGGCGCCACCTCGACCCCGGTCGGCCAGCCGTTGGCGAGGATGCGGCCGACCCGGCGCGCCAGGACGGGCACCAGCCGCGCCGCATCGGCCTCGTCCGCCGGATCCATCTGGATCGTCGCGGTCAGCTGGCCCTCCAGCCCGGCGATGACCGTCGCGACCTCCGCCACGTCGCGGCAGCGCACGATCACCGACGACGATCCGAATACCTCGTGCGACAGCGCGACATCGGCCAGGAACGCCTGCGCATCCGTCTCGAATACCGCGCCGACCGCCTGGTTGACGCCTTCGCCGACCTTGCCGCGCGCGACCGTGCGGACCGACGCGTGCGACGCGAGCGCGTCGACGCCCTGTTCGAAGCTGGCGTGGATACCCGGGCTCAGCATCGTCGCGGGGGCGCTGTCGGTCAGCGCCGCCGCCGCCGCCGCGACGAAGGCGTCGAGATCCGGCCCGTCGATCGCCAGCACCAGCCCGGGGTTGGTGCAGAACTGGCCCGCGCCCATCGTCAGCGATCCGACGAATTCCTTGCCCAGCGCCTCGCCGCGTGCCGCCAGCGCCGCGGGCAGGATCACGACCGGGTTGATGCTCGACATCTCGGCATAGACCGGGATCGGCACGTCGCGCTGTGCCGCGATCTTCACCAGCGCCAGCCCACCGCCGCGCGAGCCGGTGAAGCCGACCGCCTGGATGCGCGGATCGGCGACCAGCGCCCCGCCGAGCGCATTGGTTTCGCCTGGCAGATAGGAAAAGACGCCCGCCGGCAGTCCCGCCGCCGCCACCGCCGCGGCGATCGCGCGCGCGACCAGCTCGCCGGTGCCCGGGTGCGCGGGATGGCCCTTCACCACCACGGGGCAGCCCGCGGCGAGCGCGGAGGCGGTATCGCCGCCCGCGACCGAAAAGGCGAGCGGGAAGTTGGATGCACCGAACACCGCGACCGGGCCGATCGCGAGGTTGATGCGGCGCAGGTCTGGACGCGGCAGCGGCGCGCGCTCCGGCATCGCCGGATCGATCGTAGCGTCGAGGAAATCGCCCTGACGCACGACGCCCGCGAACAGCTTCAGCTGCCCAACGGTGCGGCCGCGTTCGCCCTCCAGCCGCGCGCGCGGCAGGCCGCTTTCGGCCATCGCGCGGACGATCAGGTCGTCGCCGATCGCGACGATATTGTCCGCGATCGCTTCGAGAAACGCTGCGCGGGTTTCCAGGTCGGTGCCGGCATAAAGGGGAAACGCCGCCTCGGCGAGCGCGCACGCCTCCGCCACCGCATCGGCGCCGGTCGAGGAGAAGTCGGGGGTCAGCGTTTCGCCGGTCGCCGGATTCACCGCGGTGAACCGGTCGGGGGCCTGGCGTGCTTCGCCGCCGATCAGCAGGGCGCCGTCGATCATGGAAATACCTCTCACGGGGGAATGGTGCGTAATGTCAGACCAGATTGTAGGGGCTGGCGGCGCGCGCGACAATGGCCGTGGTAGCGTTACCTCGATCGCTCGTCACCGGCAGCCGGGGCGTGGGGCTCCAGATCCCATTGCGCCGCGACCTGTTCGACCGCCTTGCGCGCGATGGCGTCGAGGCCCTCGGGGCAAAAGGCCTGCACGTCCCAATTGTGCCCCGATCCCGCCGGCAGGACGATGCCCTCGTCGGGTTCGGCCAGCGTCGGCAGCATGAAATCGATCCTGGCGCCCTCGCTGTCCAGCGACAGGCGCAACGCCGCCTGGTTGAGCTCGTCGCGCAGCGCCTCCGCGTTCAGCCGGGGACGGTTCATCGCGGAACGGCTGCGGTATGGGGCAGGCTGGACATGATCGTATCTCCGTCGGGTGTCCGCCAAGCGCGGCAGCGTGCCGATCGTTCCCGATGCGGCCCGATCCGGCGCGCTTGCGTTACGGCGCGCGCTGGTGGATGCGACGGTTCGTGCTCCGCCGTCCGTCCCTCCGCCGCCCGTCCCGTCGCCGATCGCCACCGCAACTGGCGCTGGTCGCCGCGCTGCTCTCGCTGGCGGATTGTGCCGCGCCGCCGCGGCAGGGGGGAATCGTGTCCACCAACCCCTGCGCCGACGCGGTGCTCGCCGCGATCGCGCCCGACCGGCTCGCCGCGGTCAGCCGCTATTCGCACGATCCCTCCGCCACTTCGATGCCGCTCGCGGTCGCGCGGCGCTATCCCGCCATCGCCGGCACCGCGGAAGAGGTGATCGCGCGCCACCCCGCCCTCGTCGTCACCGACGTCTTCGCCCCTGCCGCCAGCCGTGCCGCCTATGCGCGCGCCGGCCTGACGGTGCTGACGCTCGATTCGCCCGCGACGATCGCCGCCAGCCAGCGACAGGTGATGGCGATCGCGCAGGCCGCCGGCGTCCCGGCGCGCGGCGCGGCGCTGGTCCGCACGATCGATGCGGCGATCCCGAAGGTGACGGGTCCGCGTCCGGCGGCGTTGCTGTTCATCGCCGGCGATCTCGCCAATGGCGGAGGGACGCTGCTCGACGACCTGCTCCTGCGCGCCGGCTTGCGCAACGCCGCGGCGGATTACGGGCTCGCCTTCACCGGCACGCTGCCGATCGAGACGATCGTCGCGCATCCGCCCCGCGTGATCCTGAGCGACGGCGACGGACGCACCGCGGACCTGCGCCGCCGCATCCTCGCGCGCAGCGGCGCCTCGACGCTCGAAGCGCATTTCCCGCGCGCACTGATGAATTGCGGCGGTCCGACGATCCCGCCGGCGCTGCGCCGCCTCGCCGCGATCCGGGCGCAGCTGTCGTGAGGCGTGCCGCGCCGCTCGCACTGCTGATCGCGCTCGTCGTCGCCGGCTTCGCGCTGTCGCTCGTCGCGGGCAAGCAATGGCTGCCGCTGGGCAGCGCGGCGGGGCAGGCGATCTTCGTCGAACTGCGGCTGCCGCGCGCCGCGCTCGGCTTGCTGATCGGTGCCTCGCTCGGCCTCGGCGGCGCGGTGTTGCAGGGGTTCCTGCGCAATCCGCTCGCCGATCCGGGCGTGATCGGCGTGTCCTCGTCCGCGGCACTGGGGGCGGTCGCGGCGATCCTCTATGCCGGGGCCAGCAGCCTCGGCCTGTTCGCCGCGGCGATGGCGGGGGCGCTCGCCGCGATCACGCTGCTCGTTGCGCTGACCTGGCGCGGGTCGGATCCGGTCGCGCTCATCCTCGCCGGCACGGTGCTGTCGAGCCTCGCCGGCGCGCTCACCGCATTGCTGATCGCGATCGCGCCCAATCCCTATGCGGTGACGGGGGTGCTCGACTGGCTGATGGGGGCGCTGACCGATCGCAGCCTCGCCGACCTCGCCTGGGCGGCGCCGTTCCTGATCGTCGGCAGCCTGCTGCTCGCGCTCGCCGGTCCCGCGCTGGACGCGCTGACGCTGGGCGAGGCGGCGGCGCGCTCGCTCGGCATCCGCATCGGGCGGGTGCAGCTGCTGGTGGTGCTCGGGACCGGCCTGTCGGTCGGAGCGGGAGTCGCGGCGACCGGGGTGGTCGGCTTCGTCGGCCTCGTCGTGCCGCACCTGCTGCGGCCGCTGTTCGGGCATCGGCCGTCCGCGCTGCTGCTGCCGAGCGCACTGGGCGGCGCGGCACTGGTGCTGGTCGCCGACAGCCTGTGCCGGCTCGCACCCGGCGCGGCGGAGGTGCGGCTGGGCGTCGCGATGGCGCTGATCGGCGCGCCGTTCTTCCTCATGCTGCTGCTGCGTCATCGGGGGCGGGCATGGATCTGAGCGCGCACGCGCTGACCGTGATGCTCGGCGCGCGGCAGGCGCTTCGCGGTGTCGATGCGGTCTTTCGGCCGGGCCACGTCACCGCGATCCTGGGGCCGAACGGCGCGGGCAAGAGCACGTTGCTGCGGGCGCTCGCCGGACTCGTCGTGCCGGCATCGGGGCACGTCACGCTGGGCGACGCCGCCGTCGCCGCCTTGCCGCACCGCACGCGCGCACGCCGCATCGGCTACCTGCCGCAGGATGCGACGATCCACTGGAACGTCGCCGCCCGCGACGTCGTGGCGCTCGGCCGGGTGCCGCATCGCGCGCCCTTCGCCGCCGCCTCTCCCGCCGATCGTGCCGCGATCGCCGACGCGCTCGCCGCGACGGAAGCGACCGCGCTCGCCGATCGCCGCGTCGGCGAGCTGTCGGGGGGCGAGCGCGCGCGCGTGCTGCTCGCACGCGTGCTGGCGGGGCAGCCCGAATGGCTGCTCGCCGACGAACCGCTCGCCAGCCTCGATCCCGCGCATCAGGTCGACATCCTCGATCGGCTGCGCGGCGTCGCGGGGCAGGGGCGCGGCGTCGTGCTGGTCCTCCACGACCTCGCGCAGGCGGCGCAGATCGCCGACGACGTGCTGCTGCTGCGCGCGGGGCAGGTGGCCGGCGCCGGCCCGGCGGCGACGGTGCTCACCCCCGAACTGGTGGCGCAGGTGTTCGAGGTCGCGGTGGCGAGCGTGCCCGGCAGCCGCATGATGGTGCCGGTCGGCCGCATCCCCCGCTGAGCGGGCATCGACGCGGCCGCCCGCGGCGATTATGCGCGGGCGGGTGACCGCTCCCCTTCGCCTCCGCATCGACTGTGACGCCCTCCAGGCCAATTGGCGCACCCTCGACCGCATGAGCGGCGCCGCCGCATGCGGCGCGGCGATCAAGGCCGACGGCTATGGTCTGGGCGCCGCCACCGTCGCCGCAACCCTCGCCGCGGCGGGCTGTCGCGATTTCTTCGTCGCGACCTGGGACGAGGCCGCGGCGATCGCGGCGCAGCGCCTGCCGCTTTCGGTCCTTCACGGCGTGCGCGCCGAGGACATGGCCGTTGCGCGCGCGCTGGCGGGCATCGCGCGTCCCGTGCTCGACACCGACGCGCAGGTCGCGCGCTGGCGCGACGCGGGCGGAGGGGCGTGCGACGTGATGGTCGACACCGGCATGAACCGGCTCGGCGTCTCGCCGCAGGCGGTGCGCGAGGGCCTGCTCGACGGCCTGACGATCGAGACGCTGATGAGTCACCTCGCCTGCGCCGACGAGGATTCGCCGATGAACAGCCGCCAGCAGGCCACGTTCGCGGCGCTGGCCGGCGCCACCGGTGCGCAGCGCATGAGCCTCGCCAATTCCGCCGGCATCGCGCTGGGCGCGGACTATGCGTTCGACCTGACCCGGCCCGGCCTCGCGCTGTACGGCGGCGTGCCGCGCCGCGAGTTCGCGGGCGAGATCCGGCCGGTGGTGACGCCGGAGGCACAGATCCTCCAGCGCCGCACGGTGCAGGCGGGCGACACGGTCGGCTACAACGCGACCTGGACCGCGCCCCGCGCGACCGAGGTGGCGATCGTCAACCTGGGCTATGCCGACGGCTATCTGCGCGGCTTTTCGGATCGCGGCAGCGCGCAGGGCGGCACCGTGCCGGTGATCGGCCGGGTGTCGATGGACCTGATCGCGCTCGACGTCGGCGCCGAACCGACGCTGGCGGAGGGCGACTGGATCGCGATCGACTTCGCCCTGCCGCAGGCGAGCGCGGCGAGCGGCCTGTCGCAATATGAGCTGCTGACGGGGTTGGGGCGGCGATACGCGCGGCTGGGGTGACGTCAGGCGGCCTCCGGGCCGGTCCATACGTCGAACGCCCGCGCCCTGATCCACCGCGTCGCCAGCCATTTCGTGCCCTGAATGACCGGTGCCCCGGCGTGGCGCGCACGGGGCGTCGGGTTGCCTGACCCGTCCAGATTGTCGAATATGATGGCGTCGCCCGTTCGGGGGGTGATGGTCAGCCCGTGGTCGGGGAAGATCGTTTCTCCCCCGGTAAAATTGTCGTTGAGGTACACAAGCACCGTGCGCTGCCGCTGGTTGCGCACGCCGGGCAGCGCGTCCGAATGCAGACGGAACTGTTGGCCTGGTCGATAGCGCAGGATGGTCAGGGCCTCCCCCTGACCGATCGCGGTATCGCTTGCCGCCGCGATCCGCGCGTTGATAGCGCGCAATACCGGATCCTCCCGGAGCGGACTGATGACCGCCGCATCGGATGTCCGGATCGGGTGTGGCATCGAACGCCCCGTGCGCGGGTCGACCACGACCGCGGGCGCGAGCAGATCGGCTGCGCTGCGGGCGACATGCGCGCATTCCTCGACCGTCAGCATTCCGGTCGCCCGCCGCACGCTGCCGTCGGCGACGAGGTGTTCAACTGCGGGCGACGTCGCGGGTTCGCCCCCGTCGGCCAGCGCCATTCCGGCCAGCAGACGACGGATGCGGCGCGCATCGGGGTCCGCGGCGGCACACGCCCCGTCCAGCAGGCTCAAGGAAGCGGCCCAGTCGGGCGGGGCGCCCGTGCCGTTGGCGGCAAGCGCGATCTCGACGAGTCGCGCTTCGGAATGGCCTCGGTCCACCGCCTGCCGCAACGCGTGCCGAGCCTGCGGCAGGTCGCGCGCAAGTGGCGATCCGGTTAGCAGCCATATGGCTTGCTGGTACAAGGCGTCGGCGTCGCCGGCGGCGGCGGCGCGCGCGATCGTAGCGATTGCATCGTTTGCTCGCCCTGCCGCCAGCATGGCCTGCGCGATTGCCGTCGGATTGTTTTGCATCAGGCGGAATGTGAACGAAAAAGGGGCCGGTGGAAACCACCGGCCCCTTCCGTTCGATACGCGATCGGCTCGCTCAGAAGCGGGCGGTCACGCCGGCGTAAAAGCGTCGGCCAATGTTGTCGAAGATCGCGCTGCCGGCACCGACACCGGTCGCGCCGAGCGGGGGCAGGCGATCGGTCAGGTTGTCGACACCGATGTAGAAGTTGGACCGCTCGCCGATATCGAAGCCGAGCTTGGCGCCGATGTAGAGCACGTCCGGATAGTAGGGGACGCTGAAATCGTCGAGGTTCTGTGGCGCGCGGCCCTGGAACGCGATGCGGTTTTCGATCGCGCCGACCGACTGCTTCGACAGATAGCGAAGCTGCGTGTCGAACGTCACGATGCCGAAGTCGGCGCCGAGGTTCACCTGCACCTGGTCCTTGGGATAGCCCAACTCGCCCACCGTCGTGTCCGCAAAGGCGGGCTGCAACGGGTTGAGGAAGCTGCTGCTCTCCAGGATGTGGGTGTAGATGACCTGCGCCGACACGCGGGCATCGCCGAAGCTGCGCGTATACCGCAGATCCGCATCGATACCGCGACGCTTCAGGCTGGCGAAGTTCAGCGACGATTGCAGCAGGCTGCCTTCGACGATGCGATACGCCTGCTCGCCGTTCGGACCCGTGCCGCCGGCCGCGACGCGCTGGAACTGCGAGCAGAACTGGTTCCCCGTGATCGACGGCGAATCGTAGCAGTTGTTGACGATGCCCTGCGCGCTCACCGCGGTAATGACGTCGTTCACCTTGATGTTGTAGTAATCGACGGTGAACACCAGCCCGCGGACGAACGTCGGGGTGAGCACGACACCGTAGGTATAGGAGTCGGACTTCTCGACCTTCAGATCGGGATTGCCGCCGCTCAGGATCTCGAGCGACTGTGCGTAGAGGAAGTTATAGCTGGTCGGGATGCCGGCCGCGGCGCAGTTCGCGGCGCGGAACTGCGTTCCACGGCCGAGATTGTCCGCCGAGCAAGGGTCCGCGAACCCCGGCGCGAAGTTCTGGCCGGCTGCGGAATACAGCTCGGACAGGTTCGGTGCGCGCACTGCGCGGCCGTAATTCGCGCGGAACCGGACGCCCTCCACCGGAGCGTAGGTACCGTTGATGTTGTACGTATAGACCGTGCCGGCCGAGCCCTTGTAATCTGAAACACGGCCCGCGGCGCTGACGGTCAGCTCCTTGATGAGCGTGATGTCCTTCAGCAGCGGCAGACGCACTTCGCCGAACGCTTCCTTCACTTCGAAGGCGGGCGGGTCGAACGTCGCCAGGGCGTTGTAGAAGGTGTAGCCCGCCTCGACCGCCGGATCCGCCTTGAAATAGTTGGTTTCGCGGCGGTATTCGGCGCCGATCGAGAAACCGATCGCGCCGCCGGGCAGGTTGAAGAACTTGGACGTGTCACCGGCGATGTTGGCAAGCAAGTCGAGCTGCGTGATCTTGCCGGCCGACACCGTATTGCGGAGCACGTAGTTGCGCACGGCATCAGAGATGCTGCCGACGCCGAACGGATTCAGCGGCTGGCAGGCTGCGATGTCGCTGGCCAGATTGGCGGCGTTGCCGTTCCGATCCTGGCCCGGAATGCCGAGCCCGGCGTTCGCGCGGTTGATGTCGGTCTGCGCACCGCAGACAATCTGGCCGTTCGAGTTGCGTACCGCGTCGAGGGCCAGGCCGAGGCGCTGGACGTCGACGTTGCCGAGGACGCGCGTCTTTTCCTTGAACTCGCCGTAATTGGCGGAGATTTCGTAGTTCAGCGTATCGGTGATGTCACCGCGCACGCCGCCGACGAAGCGATAGGTTTCGCGGCGTGCGTCCTCGCGACGCGAACCGAGGTCGGTCAGGTTCTTGCGTAGGGTGAAGCGCGTCGAGCCTGCATTGATGGCCGCGATCGCTGCTGCCTGCTGCTGCGCGACCGTCGACGTGACGACGCCCTGGGCGTTGGTGATCGGCGCATAGGCCGCGCCCGTCGTCGGGTTCTGGCCGGCGTTCACCAGCGCGAGGAACTGCGACGAGAGCGTCGCGCGCGCCGATGCGCTGAGGAACGGGTTGTCGAGACGTGGACGCTCAAACGTCGGCTCGATAGTTGCGCCGGTGTAGAACGCCGGACCGGAGCCGCCGAGGCTGACCGAATCGACCCGGACGTACTTCGCCTCGACGAACGGGACGAACGCGCTCGATACGTCGAAGTGACCGACGAGGTTGGCCGAATAGCGATCGATCTGCGGCAGGAGCTGCAGCAGCGTGCCTTCGCGGCGGGTATTACCGTTGCCGCCGATGAACGATCCGGCGGGGGTCGCCGTCGGGGCGGCCGCGCTGCCGCCGGCGATACCAACGCGCGTGCCGGTCTGGAGCGCAAGCGTGCCGTCCGGCTGGAACAGATAGTTGCAGGTATAGGCGCGGCCAAGCGGATCGCGACCGCAGCGCGCCGTCGAATTCGCACCGATACCGCCACCGGCGATCGAAACGAGGCCGCCGTCCGAGAACGTGCCTACGCGGATGTCGCGGAAGAACGTGGCATCGGGGACGCCATCGAAGTTAAGCTTGCCGTCGAGCCCGGCACCGGCTGCATCTATGTTGGTGGTGACGAACGCGTCGTTCTGACGATAGGCTTTGCGTCCCGAACCGAACAGGTCTTCGGTCCGCGCATATTCGAGGTTCACGGCAATGTTGCCGCGTCCGTCGGCGAAGTTCTTGCCGCCGGTCAGGCTGACGAAGTAGGTGCCGGCATCCTTTTCGTCGCTGACGCCGCCCTGGGCGCGGATCTGGAGCCCGTCGAAGTTCTGCTTGAGGCGGAAGTTGATGACGCCGGCAAGCGCGTCCGAACCGTATACGGCGGAGTTGCCGCCGGTGACGATGTCGACCGCCTCGATCAGGTCGGTCGGAATCGTGTTGACGTCGACGGATACTGCGTTGTTGAGGATGTCCGAACCGACGTGGCGACGCCCGTTAACCAGAACCAGCGTGCGCTGCGTCCCGAGGCCGCGCAGATCGAGCAGGTTGAGGCCGCCGGTGCCCAGGAAGCGGGTCGAGTTCGACTGGCTGAAGGTACTGTTGAGCTGCGGCAGATCGTTGAGGACGTCGCCGATGGAGGTACGCGCGGTCTGCGTCAGTTCGGCCACGGAAACCGTGGTGATCGGCACGACCGAATCGGCGTTCGGCGTGCGGATGCGCGAGCCGGTGACGAGAATGTCTTCACCGCTCGTGGGTGCATCCTGATCCTGCGATGCGATCGATGCTCCGGCAGGAGCAGTCGTCTGCGGCGTTTCCGCCGTCTGCGCGAAGGCGTTCGTGGCCAACAGCATCCCGCCCGCGAGCGCACTCGCGGAGAGCAACCAATTCTTCATGTCAGTCCCCTGTCTTAGGCTTTTGCCTTATTCAGGGGATCAACGTGTCCCAAGTTAACCGACTGAAACAAGGGCATTTAATGTCAACAATGGACATATGCTGATATTGACCGATAGTGTCTCCAAAATGACACGTATCCGCCGCGTTTCATGTCCCGATATGTCCGAGGCGCGTCTGAACCGTTACCCCCGCTCCACGCACATCGCGATGCCCATGCCGCCGCCGATGCACAGCGTCGCCAGGCCCTTCTTGGCGTCGCGCTTCTGCATCTCGTAGATCAGGGTCGTCAGCACACGCGCGCCGCTGGCGCCGATCGGGTGGCCGATCGCGATCGCACCGCCGTTGACGTTGACCTTGTCCGCGTCCCAGCCGAGTTCCTTGCCGACCGACAGCGCCTGCGCGGCAAAGGCCTCGTTGGCCTCGATCAGGTCGAGGTCGGCGATCGTCCAGCCGGCCTTTTCCAGCGCCTTCCTCGATGCCGGCACCGGGCCGATGCCCATGATCGACGGGTCGACGCCCGCGCTCGCCCAGCTGCGGATCGTCGCGAGGACCGGGGTGCCGCGCCGGTCGGCCTCCTCGCGGCTCATCAGCACCAGCGCGGCGGCGCCGTCGTTGAGGCCGCTGGCGTTGGCGGCGGTGACGGTGCCGTCCTTCTTGAACGCCGGCCGCACGCCGCCGACGCTCTCCAGCGTCGCGCCCGCGCGGATATATTCGTCGTCGGCCACGGTCGTGTCGCCCTTGCGGCCCTTGATCGTCACCGGCGCGATCTCGTCGCGGAAGCGGCCGCTGCCGCGCGCGGCCTCGGCCTTGTTCTGGCTCGCGACGGAAAAATCGTCCTGGTCGGCGCGCGTGACCTGATATTGCTCGGCGAGATTTTCCGCGGTGATGCCCATGTGATAGCCGTTGAAGACATCGGTCAGGCCATCGACCACCATCGTGTCGACGAGGCTGAGCGTCCCCATCTTGGTGCCGCCGCGCATCGTCTGGGCATGCGCGCTGAGCGACATGCTTTCCTGGCCGCCCGCGACGACGATCGTCGCATCGCCGGTCTGGATCGCCTGCGCGGCGAGCGCGACCGCGCGCAGGCCGGACCCGCAGACCTGGTTGACGCCCCAGGCCGGCACCTCCTTGGGGATGCCCGCCGCCATCGACGCCTGCCGCGCCGGGTTCTGCCCCTGCGCCGCGGTCAGCACCTGGCCCAGGATCACCTCCGACACGTCGGCGCCGTCGACGCCGGCCTGCGCCAGCGCGGCCTCGATCGCGATCCGGCCCAGCTCGTGCGCGGGGGTGTTGGCGAACGCGCCCAGGAAGCTGCCCACGGGGGTGCGCTTGGCGGCGGTGACGACGATCTCGGTCATGATGGTCCTACTCCTTCGACGTCCCTGTACCCGCGGGCAGGCGCGCGATCCAGTGGGCGAGCGGCGCCCACAGCATTGCCTGCGCCCGGCTGCCGACGATCATCCCGACATGGCCGAGCGCCAGGTCGCGGCGATCGGCGAGGCCCGCGGCGGTGGCGGCGGGGACGATCCGGTCGGTCGCGGAGACGAACTCGACCGCGGGGCAGGCGAGCCGCTCCGGCGCGGCGATGGCGCCGCGCACGCGCCAGCCGCCGGTCCCGGGCAGGTCCCGTGCGATGAAGGCTTCGAACAGGTGGCGGGCGGCGGCGAGCGGCAGCGGTTCGCCCGCATTCGCCCAATCTTCCAGCCGGACGAACGATCGCGCCGCATCGCTGCCGGGATCGAGGCGCCCGAACGCTTCGTACTTGGCGATGGTGCGGGCCGGATCGAGCCGCCAGAAGCCCGCCTGCAACACCTCCATCGGCAGCACGCCCAGCGCCTCCGCCGTCGGGCGCGCCGCGTGCCACATGTCGAGCATGACCGATGCGGCGGCGCCATAGCCGGCGAACCGCCACGGCGCCGCGATCGTCGCGAGCCCGGCGACCCGCGTCGCGCAGGCGGCGGCGAGCGCCATGGTTCCGCCGAGGCAATAGCCGACGAGCACCGGCGGCTCGTCGAGCTGCTCGATCAGGGGCACCAGCAGCGATTCGATATGCGCCGTCATGTCCATGTCGCGGTCGGCGGCGCCGGGCGAGCCCCAGTCGACGAGTGCGGTGCGGTATCCCTGCGCCGCGATCCAGCGCACCAGCGATGCCTCGCCGAGGTCGAGGATCGCGGGCGGGTTGATGAGCGAGGGCACGAACACGACCATCCGGCCGCGGCCGCCGTGGTAGCGCAGGCTGGCGCGACCCGCGGTCGCGAGCGCGGGCTTCGGCGGCGGCGCGGCGGGCCGCTCCGCCGTCTGATAGGCGGCGAGCCCGGCCAGCGCGGCGGCGGTCCGCTGCGGCTCTGCTGCGGTTTCGCTGCGCAGCATCTCGAGGAACAGCGGCAACGGGCGCGGGCCGTGTTGCGGCGCGGCAAATTGAGGCGTAACACCCTGATCGGTCACGAACGGAGCACCGTCATCGACCGGGTAGAGGGCAGGGGAGCGGCATGAAGAAACATACTATCGACGGCATCGTCATCATCAAGAAATACGCCAACCGGCGGCTCTACAACACCGAAACCTCGTCCTACATCACGCTCGACCATCTCGCGACGATGACGCGCGAGGGCCGCGACTTCAAGGTCGTCGATGCCAAGACCGACGACGACATCACGCACAACGTCCTGACTCAGATCATCATGGAAGAGGAAAGCCGCGGCCAGACGATGCTGCCGGTCAGCTTCCTGCGCCAGCTGATCTCGATGTACGGCGATTCGATGCAGGCGATGGTGCCGGGCTATCTGGAAGCGTCGATGGACAGTTTCCGCCGCAACCAGGAACAGTTCAAGTCGACGATCGAGGGCGCGTTCGCGCATTCCCCCTTCGCGGAGATCGCCAAGCGCAACCTCCAGATGTTCGAGGCCGCGGCGCAGGCGTTTCAGCCCCCCGTGGCGCCCGGCGGTGCCGCGACGGCCGCCACCGGCACCGCCCCCGCGACCAAGGATGCCGAGATCGCCGCGCTGAAGGCGGAGCTGACGCGGTTGCAGGACAAGGTCGAGAAGCTCGGCTGAGGCAACGGGCATGTCGCCGGCGTTCTGGGGCGCGGGAGCCGCGCTGCTGACGGCGCTCGCCGCCGCGCTGGCCGACCGGCGGCGGCGGTTGCGCGACGATCCCGACCGGGTCGGCTGGGTGGACTGGCGCACGGTGCAGATGGCGGCGCTGCTGGCGACGATCCTGCTGGTCAGTATCGGGTTGCACACCGGCTGAGGCATCGCGGGCGCGGGGCCGGCTGCGGACGCTCAATAGAATTGCGCGAGCGTCAGCGGTCGCACCGAACCGTCGCACATGCCGAGGCGGACCGACGTGCCCGGTGCGCCCACCGCCCAGCGCGCGAGCGGACTGGAGGGATAGTCGGCGGCGATCGGCTGGCCGTCGATGCGACAGATGACGTCACCTGCGCGCCATCCGGCCGCCGCCGCCGGCCCGCCACGCATGACGTGCAGCACCCGCAGCCGGTCGCGCTCCAGCCCGACGAGCAGGCCGCTGGTCGAGCGCAGCGGCGGCATGTCCGCCTGCGCCCCCGGCTGGAGCACCATCCGCCCCGCGACGGGGTCGAGCAGCACGCGATAGTTCTGTAACAGGCCCGATCCGATCCGCCCCGCGACCCCGATCGTGTCGGAGAAGCCGCCCGCGGGTTCCACCCGCGCCTCGACGGTGCGGATCGTGCGCTGGCCCAGCGTCAGCGAAGGTAGGATCGCGAGCGTGCTCACCGTCTCGCCGGCGAGCCCGAACGAGATGGTGGTCGTCGTCGGCAGGCGCGCGATCCCGGCTGTCGCCGCCGCCGCCGCCGACAGCGTGACCGCGGACCCGTCGCCGGTGTCGACGATCATCGGCGCGAGCCGCTTCGTGCCGATGCCGATCGCGCTTTCGTAGACGCGGCGCCCGGCCGAGATCGACAGCGGGGCGAGCGCGCCGACGAACGGCAGCCGGCCGGAGGGAAGCAGGCGGAAGCGGTGGTTGGCGTAATCGATGTCGAGCGCATGGCCGCCGGTGACGTCGCGCCCGACCAGCATGTCGACCGCGCGTGCGCTGCCCGTGGCCAGCGCGGGCAGGTCGGCGACGGTGACGCCGCCGCCGGTCCGGGTCAGCCCGCCGATGACGAGGTTGCGCGTCGGCTGCCACCCGATCGACACCGCGCCGCTGGCCGCCCCGCCGGTGCCGGCACGGCTGCCGATCGCGGTCGCGCTGCCGTTGGCGGTGGTGCGCGCGGGATCGGCGGCGGCCGAGGCGGTCGCCAGCACCGAATAGCTGACGCCGGTGTCGAGGATCGCGGTCACCGGCCGGCCGTCGAGCGTCAGGGCGAAGCGGATCTGGTTGCCGGGCGTCAGGTCGAACGGCACCCAGCGTGCCTCGGTATCGACGGACAGGGTCGCGACGCCCTCGCGGCCGACGCCCTGCGCCGGCAGGGGCGGGGCGGCGGCAAGCAGCAGCAGGATCGGAGCCGTGAGGATCGGATTGCGGAGCATCGGCGCCTTATAGCGGCGCGGGTCGGCTCGCGGCGACAGGCATTTTGGCGTCGTTAGCCACGGCCGTGCGCACCGCCATGGGCACGACGACGGTCGTGCCGTCCAGTGTCAGGCGGCGGCCGGCGGCCCCGGCCGGCACGGTGACGGTGGGACCGACGATGTACAACCGGCCGGGAACCAGCTCGCCGCGGCCGAAGGCGGCACGCTCGGCGGTCAGGCGCCGGATCGTCGCGCGGCTGCCGCGCGCGGCATAGACGTTGCCGACCGGCCGCCCGGCCTTGACCGCGCGCCACGCCACCTCCTGGAACAGGCCCAGGTCCTTGGTGACGTCGCCGGGGATGAAGGCGATCGAGCCGGCGCTGGCGATCAACGGCGCCCAGCGGGGATCGAGCGTGCGCACGTACAGCCGGTGCCGGTCCGCCTCCGCGCTTTGCAGGCGGATCGCCGCGGCCATGTTGGACAGGTCCGCGACCTGGAGCGCGAGCACCGCCACGAGCAGCAACGCGGCGCGCTCCGCGGACAGGCGATAGATGGACAGCAGCGCGACGAATACCATGACGTAGCCGATCGGCCAGAACAGCCGGCCCGATGCGCGCACCGGGTCGAGCCCGACCTGAAGGAACACCGGCAGTTGCATCCGCGTGATCGCGAGGATGCCGAGCACCAGCAACGCCGGGACCAGCCGGCGCAGCCGCTGCCGGACGACGTCCTCGCCCGCGGCGGCGGGCAGCGCACCGGCGACGGCGATGGCGGTCGCGATCAGGGCGAGGCCCCCGGCGCCGAGATATTGGAACCCCTCGAAATAGCGGGCGGGGGTCGGCTCGTGCGCGGGCAGCAGGTTGGAATAGGTCTGGATGCCGGGATTCCACAGCGCGTCGAGCGGCATCGAATAGAAGCCGAAATTGCGCGCCGCGATCTGGTCGCCGACACCCAGCCACCAGGCGAGCAGCGCGACGAGCGCCAGCATCGCCGTGCCCTGCACCAGCGTCGCGATGCGCGTGCGCGGGCCGCCGTCGAGCAGCCTGACCAGCATCACCGACGCCCAGATCGCGCCGACCATCACCAGCAGATAGCTGTGGATCAGCGCGGTGATCGCGATCAGCGGCACCCACCAGCGCATCCGTTCGCCGCGCTTCGCATCGAGGAACAGGTACAGCGCGGCAAGGATCGTCCAATGCGCCATCAGGTTGACGTGGATGAAGCGATTGAACAGCGTCGGCGGGAACGCGAGCAGCGCGACGCCGACCCATAAGGCGACCGGCCCGGGCGCGCGGCGGCGCAGCAGCAGCCACGCGAAGACCGCCTGCAGGAACAGGCTGAACAGCACGAACGGCCCGATCAGCTGCGCATCCGCCGGCAGTGCCCGTGCGAACGGCTTGGCGGCGAGCGTCAGCAGCGGGTTGCTGTCGGTATAGAGCACCGGCACGCCGTCGGGCGCGTTGAGCAGCCCCGTCCGCAGCGAGGCGCCGGCGTTCGGATCGTGCCAATAGGCGTGCGCGCCCAGCGCGTTCTCGCCGTTGTCGCTGGCGCGGATCAGCCAGCCCGGATTGCCGATATCCAGCGTCGAGGCATGGAAGAAGGCGAAGAACAGGGCGAGCGGCAACGCCGCGAGCAGCAACGGCGTCGCCAGCCGCCACGCCGCGCGCGATGACCCCGACGCGGCGCTGCCCCGCCGGCCGCGATTCCACGCCCGTGCGACGCGCGGCGCGGGTCCGGGATTCGACAGCGTCGTCATCGCCCCGGCCCTCCTACAGGCACGCTTCGAGATAGGCGCTGTCGAAGCCGAACTGCTTGGCCTTGTCGAGCGTATAGGGGCGCAGACCCATCGAGCGGTATTCGCCGATGATCTTGCCGTCGGCACCCTCGTCGAGATATTCGAACTTGAACAGTTCCTGGGTGACGATCACCGGGCCTTCCATGCCGATCACCTCGGTGACGTTGGTGACGCGGCGGCTGCCGTCGCGCAGGCGCTTCACCTGGATGATGAGCTCGACCGAATCGGCGATCTGGCGGCTGATCGCCTCCTTGGGCACCTTGATGTCGCTCATCATCACCATGTTCTCCATGCGGGCGAGCGCCTCGCGCGGGGAGTTGGCGTGCAGCGTGCACATCGATCCGTCGTGCCCGGTGTTCATCGCGGCAAGCATGTCGAAACATTCGGATCCACGGATTTCGCCGAGGATGATGCGGTCCGGCCGCATGCGCAGCGCGTTCTTGACGAGGTCGCGGATGCTGATCTCGCCTTGCCCTTCCAGGTTGGCGGGACGCGTTTCCAGCGGCAGCCAGTGCGGCTGCTGGAGCCTGAGTTCGGCGGCGTCCTCGATCGTCAGCACGCGTTCGCCGGGGTCGATCATCTTCGACAGCGCGTTGAGCATCGTCGTCTTGCCCGAACCGGTACCGCCCGAAATGACGACGTTGAACCGGCTCGCGCCCGCGATCTTCAGCGCGGTCGCCATCTTGGGGCTCATGCTGCCGAAGCCCGCCATCATGTCGAGCGTGATCGGCTTGGCGGAGAATTTGCGGATCGAGATCGCCGTGCCCTTCAGGCTCAGCGGCGGCACGATCACGTTGACGCGGGATCCGTCCTTCAGGCGGGCGTCGGCGAGCGGCGTCGTCTGGTCGACGCGGCGGCCGACCGAATTGACGATGCGCTGCGCGATCTGGAACAGATGCTCCTCGTCGCGGAACTGGATTTGCGCCAGCTCCAGCTTGCCCTTGCGCTCGACATAGGTCTGGTCGGGCCCGTTGACCATGATGTCGCTGATCGCCGGATCGGCGAGCAATTCCTCCAGCGGCCCCAGCCCGAGCAGCTCGTCGACCAGCACCTTTTCCAGCGCGAACTGTTCGCGGCGGTTTAGCGTCAGCTTCAGCTCGGCGAGCACCTCGCCGATGATCGGGCGGAATTCCTCGGCAAGCTCGTCCTTGCCCAGCGTCGCCGCGGCTTCCGGGTCGACGCGTTCGAGCAGGCGCGGCAGCACCTGTTCCTTGATCTTGTGGATCGACGCCTCGAATCCCTCGCCGCGGCTGCTGCCGGCATCGCCGCTCGAATTCTGGCGGTCGGTCAGCCGCTGCATCGCATCGACCGTGCCGGCCGGCATCGTGGCGGGCAGGCCGTCCTCGCCGGGCAGCGGTACCGAATCGATCGGCGGGAACTGGCTGCCGGGCGGCGATTCGTCGGGGCGCGGGGCACCGCTGCCCTGCATCGGCCGTGCCACGCCGAACGCCGGCCTTGCCGGCTGTCCGCCACCGATTCCGCTGCGACGCCCGAACGCGCTCATGCCTTACCCCCTGAACCTCGCGGCAAGGGGTAGGCGGCAGAGTTTGACATTTTACTAACCAAACCAGCGACCCGCCCCGGGTTCGCTTGACAGCGACGCGCCGCTGCCCTTCGGACGCACGGGCATGCGCCGCCTCCTGTTCCTCCTGCTCGCGTTCGGCTGCGTCCTCGGCCGGGCGGCTCCCGCAAGCGCCGACGATATCGGCGCGACCGGGCGCGGCGTCGTCCGCGTCGTCACGATCGCGGTCGTCGACGGACAGGTGGTGGGCTTCGGCCACGGCAGCGGCGTCGCGGTCGCGCCCAACCGCATCGTCACCAATGCGCATGTGATGGAACTGGCCGAACGCTATCCCGACAATGTCGTTGTCGGCGTCGTGCCCTCCGAAGGCGACAAGAGCTATCAGGGCCGCGTCATCGCCTATGACGCGAAGGCGGACCTGGCGCTGATCGAATTCACCGGCGCCAGCCTGCCCCCCGCCGCGCTCTATACCGGCCCGGTCGGCGAGGGGGAGAGCGTCGTCGCGCTCGGCTATCCGGGCAACGTCGATCTCGCGACGGCGAAATCGGCGGCCGACTATATCCGCCCGACCTCGCCGGTGCGGTCGGAGGGCGTGTTCTCGGGACGGCGCAGCCTGACCGGGGTCGAGGTGCTGCTCCACACCGCCAATATCGCACGCGGCAATTCGGGCGGGCCGCTGCTCGACCGCTGCGGCCGGGTGATCGGGATCAATTCCGCGATCACCCGCGGCGAGGAGGGCGACAGCTCGTTCGGCTTCGCGATCGCCGATACCGAGGTCGCCGCCTTCCTGCGCTCGGCAAAACAGCCCTTCGCCAGCGTCGGCACGCCCTGCACGTCGATCGAGGAGCGGCTGCGTGACGACAGCGAGGCGGACGCGCGCGCGCGCTCCGACGCCTTGACCGGCGCGCGCGAGGAAGCGACGCGGATCGCGATGGCGCGAGAGGCGGCGCTGTCGCGCGCGCGCGACGCCGCGCAGACCCGGCGCGAGAACGTGATGGCGACCGCCGGACTGTTGCTGGTGCTCGGCGCGCTCGGCGTCGGCGGCGCCGGCCTGCTCGCATCGCGCGGGCGCCGGCGGCCGGCGCTGTGGGCGGCCATGGTCGGCGGCGTCGGCATGGGCGTCGCGGTGGTGGTGTTCGTATTGCGTCCGTCGGGCGAGCCCGACCTGCCGACCGCGCCGGCGAGCGTACGTCCGCTGGTGCCCAACGCCGCGCTCGGAAAGCTCGTCTGCGTGTTCCAGCCGGACAGCAGCCGCGTCACCGTGTCGGCGACGACCGATGTCGCGCTCGACTGGGGCCGCAGCGGCTGCGTCGACGGCCGCACGCAATATCTGTCCGCGGGGGATCGCTGGGAGCGCGTGCTGGTCCCCGCCGGCGAACAGACGGTGTCGGTGCAGAGCTTCGATCCCGCGACGCGGCGCCTCACCAGCACGCGCTACATGCTCGGCGCGCAGGCGATGGCGCAGGCGCGCACGCTGCGCGGCGACGGTGCCGACCCGCGGTGCAGCATCGATCCCGCCGCGATCGGGCGCCTCGCGCAGCGCCAGGCCGCGGTCCGCGCGGCGCTGCCCCCGCTGCCCAACGAAAAACTCGTCTATACCTGTCGAAACGGCGGCTGACAGACATCGCGCCGCGCGCTAGCCTCGGACGACAGTCGTCGGGGGATGAGATGCAGCATTGGGGAAGACGGGCGGCGGTCGCGGCAAGCATGGCCGCGCTCGTCGCGGCACAGCCGGCGCGTGCGGAATGGTTCGAGGCGACGTCGGCGCATTTCGTCGTCTATGCCGATGGCGGTGCCGAAGAGGTCAGGCGCCAGGCCGAACAGCTGGAACGGTTCGACAGCCTGATCCGCTACTTCAACGCGATTCCTGCGCGCGAGGAGGACGGATCGAACCGGCTGACCGTCTATGTCGTCGCCAACGATGCCGTGGTGCGCCGGATGTTCGGCGCCGGCGGCAGCAACATCGCCGGCTTCTACCAGGGTCGCGCGAGCGGGTCGGTCGCGTTCACGCCGGCGCGCAGCCGCGGCGATTCGGGGGCCGGCACCCTCCAGCCCCAGATCGTATTGTTCCACGAATATGCCCACCACCTGATGCTGGCGAACACCGCGATCGCCGTGCCCGCCTGGTATGGCGAGGGCTATGCCGAATTCCTGTCGACCGCGCGGTTCGACAAGGACGTCGTCTGGGTCGGCGCGGCGGCGCAGCACCGCGCCTACGAACTGCTGATGCAAAAGGGGCTGTCGGCCGAACAATTGTTCTCGCTCGACCGCGCGAAGATGTCGGAAAGCCAGACGTCCTCGCTCTACGCGCGCGGCTGGCTGATGACGCATTACCTGACGGTGGATACGGACCGGCGGCGCCAGCTCAACGCCTATCTGCTGGCGGTGAACGCGGGCAAGCCGGGGGCGGAGGCGGCGCGCGCGGCGTTCGGCGACCTGCGTGCGCTCGACACGTCGCTCGCCGCCTATCTCGGCAAGTCGACGCTGCCGGCCTACAAGATTCCGCTCACCCGGCTGCCGGAGCCCAAAGTGGTCCTGCGACCCTTGCGCCCCGGCGAGAAGGCGATGATCGGGCTTCGCATGCGCTCCGATCGCGGCGTCAACCGCGACACCGCGCAGCCGATCCTGGCGCAGGCGGTGCCGATCGGCGAACGTTATGCCGACGATCCGGTCGTGCAGGGCTGGCTCGCCGAGATGGCGCTCGACGCCGGGCGCCACGACCTCGCCGATGCCGCTGCGGACCGGGCCCTGGCGCTCGATCCGAAATCGGCGCAGGCGCTGGTCTACAAGGCGCAGGTGCACCTGCGCCGCGCAACCGCGGCGAAGTCGCGCGATCCGGCGGTGTGGAAGGAAGCGCGCGGCTGGCTGCTCAGGGCCAATCGCCTCGACCCCAACGACGCCTATGCGCTGATGCTCTTCTATTCCAGCTTCGGGATGGCGCGGGCGATCCCGACCGACAATGCCAAGGCGGCGCTGCGCCGCGCGCACGAACTGGTGCCGCAGGATCCGGGGGTCGGCTATGCCTATGCGATCCAGTCGCTGGTCGACGGGCGGACCGACGATGCGCGGGGGGCGCTGCGGCCGCTCGCCTATTCCGCGCATAGCGGGCCCGGCAATCCGGCGGCGAAGCTGCTCGTCCAGCTCGACGCGGGCAAGGGCGGGGTGGCGGCGATGGCCGCCGCGGGCGCGACGGTGGAGGATGCCGACCAGCCGGAGTGACCCGCAGACCCTCGCCGCTCACCCCCGCTCGCGCGCCAGCAACGTGCGCTTGCGTTCGACGCCATAGGCATAGCCGCCCAGAGCGCCGTCGGTGCGCGTGACGCGGTGACACGGGACGACGACCGCGAGCGGATTGCTGCCGCAGGCGGTTCCCGCCGCGCGCACCGCGCCCGGCCGGCCGGCGAGCGCGGCGAGTTCGGCATAACTGCGCGTTTCGCCCATGGGGATCGTCCGCAGCGCCTGCCACACCGCCTCCTGGAACGCCGTCCCGCGGACATCGAGCGGCAGCGTGGCGTCGCGGCCCGGCGTCTCGACCAGCGCCACCACCTCCGCCGCCAGCGCCGCGAGCGCGGGGCCGCCCGGCTCGACGATGGCCTGCGGGAAGCGGGCGGCCAGCGCCGCCGCATCCTCGTCGAACGCGACGCGGCAGAGGCCGGCGTCGGTCGCCGCGACCAGCAGGGGACCAAGGCTGGTGTCGACCCGCGTCCAGCGGATCGTCGCGCCGGCGCCGCCGCGTGCCCAGGCGCTCGGGGCCATGCCCAGCCGCTGCGCGCCATCCGCGTAGAACCGGCTCGCCGCGCCATAGCCCGCGTCGTAGATCGCCGCGGTGACACTGTCCTCGCGCTGCAACGCGTCCGCCGCCCGCGTCGCGCGCAGGCCGCGGGCATAGGCCGCCGGCGTCACCCCGGTCGCGCGCCGGAACAGTCGCAGGAAATGGTGCGGCGCATAGCCGACGCGCGCGGCGAGCGTAGTGAGGTCGATGCCGTCCGGCGCCGCCGCGATCGCGGCGACCGCGTCCGTCACCGCGCGGCTGTCGCGCGCGACCGTGTCGGGCGTACAGCGCAGGCAGGCGCGATAGCCCGCCGCGCGCGCCGCTTCGCCGTCCGGCAGGAAGCGAACGTTCTCGCGATGCGGATGCCGCGCGGGGCAGCTCGGCCGGCAATAGATGCCGGTGGTCCGCACCGCGACGACGAAGGTGCCGTCGTGGCGGCGGTCGCGGGCTTCGAAGGCGGCCCATGCCGCGTCCTGGTCGATCGTGCTCATGCCCCGGCCATAGCCGATCGCCGCGCCCGCCCCATCCCGCGGGTTGCGGTCAAAGTCCGCTGCCGCGAACGGGTGGCAGCGCGCGCATCGCCGCCACGTCCTGCGCGCCCGCGGCAAGCGCGCCGACGCGGCCCAGCCCCTTGGTGATCTCGCCCGCCGCCCGTGGCGCGAACAGCCGCGCGCGCGTGTAGCGGTCGCCCGCCTCCGCATAGCGCCCCGCCGCCTCCGCACACAGCGCCAGGTTGAACATGGTCGATCCGTGATCGGGCACCAGCCGGTCGATCGCGGCGAATCCGGCGCAGGCGGCGGCGGGATCGCGCTTGGTCAGCCGCACCGCGGCCTTGAACTGCGCCGCGACATCGGTCGGCAGGCCGTCGCGCCCCTCCTGCACGCGGATCGTATAGCTTTCGGCATGCGGCGCGAGATCGAGCCGAACCTCCGCCGCGACCGATTCGACCATGCCGTGCACCATTCCGGCGACGTCGCTGGCGAAGCCGCTGTCCTCGCACCATTCGTGGCGGTCGTCGCGGGTGCGCACCACGTCATAGGGCATGCCCCCGCCGGTCCGTCGCATCAACCGCAACTCGGCGCGAAAGGCGATCGCACGGCGGACGCAGCCGACGCGGTATTTCTCCTTGCGGGTGCACTTGCCGTCCTTCTTCTCGGCGCAGCGCTCGCGGCTCTCGGTATAGTCGGTGTCGGCGACCTGCACGTCGGTACGCCCGGTGAGCAGGCCGTCGGGGCGGAGCGAGGGCGGCACCAGCCGCGCGTGCGGCAGGCCATCGCGGCCCAGCGTCGCCAGCCGCCGTTCGATCGCCTCCGCGAGCTCGACGCCGTCGGGCCCGGCGAACGGGCCGACCGCGATCGTCGGCAGGAAACTCGCCTCGCGCGCCTGCGCCGGGAACACGCCTTCGACCCGCAACGTCTCCGCCGCGGCGGGCGCCGCCGCGCACAGCCCGATCGCCAGCATCGCCCGCCGCATCGTCACCACCTTTCGCTGCATCCGCTGGTACCGAAGCGATCCTGAACGCCAGCTGGTTGCACCCGCTCCGGCCGCAAAAGCCGGCGCCTCCTCCTTTCGCTATGCTTGCGCTCCGGCGACCCTCATGCTAGCCGCCCGCCACCCATAGCAGGTGCGCGTTTGCGCGCCCTCTTCCCCATGGGCCAACATTCGGCACGAGGACTTCGATTCCGTGGAGACATCCAGCGGTAATTTGGGCGGCGGTATCCAGGCAAGCTTAGGCGGCCGCTATGCGCTCGCGCTGTTCGATCTCGCGCGCGATTCGAAGAGCATCGACACGGTCGAGGCGGGTCTTGCGGCGGTGCGCGACGCGCTGGCGCAAAGCGACGATTTCCGCACGCTCACCACCAGCCCGCTGGTCGCCCGCGGCGCCGCGGTGAAGGCGGTGCTCGCCACCGCCGATACGCTCGGGCTCGATGCCACCACCCGCAATTTCCTCGGCGTGCTCGCCGAGAACCGTCGCCTGGGCCAGCTGCCCGCGATCATCCGCGCGTTCCGCCAGCTGGCCGCGCGCCATCGCGGCGAGGCGACCGCCGAGGTCACCAGCGCGCATCCGCTGACCGAGGAACAGGTCGGCGAGCTCAGGCAGCAACTGCGCACCCGCATGGGGCGCGACGTTTCCGTCGACCTGTCGGTCGATCCCGAACTGCTCGGCGGCCTGGTCGTCCGCATCGGTTCGCAGATGATCGATTCGTCGATCCGCACCCGTCTCAATACTCTCGCGCACGCGATGAAGGGCTAAGCATATGGATATCCGCGCCGCAGAAATCTCGAAGGTCATCAAGGACCAGATCAGCAACTTCGGCACCGAGGCCCAGGTCACCGAGACCGGCCAGGTGCTCAGCGTCGGCGACGGCATCGCGCGCATCTACGGCCTCGACAACGTCCAGGCTGGCGAGATGGTCGAATTCGCCAACGGCGTGCAGGGCATGGCCCTCAACCTCGAGGCGGACAACGTCGGCGTCGTGATCTTCGGTTCGGACGCGCAGATCCGCGAAGGCGATATCGTCAAGCGGACCGGCACGATCGTCGACGTGCCGATCGGCAAGGGCCTGCTCGGCCGCGTCGTCGATGGCCTCGGCAACCCGATCGACGGCAAGGGCCCGATCGTCGCCGACCAGCGCAGCCGCGTCGAGGTGAAGGCGCCGGGCATCATCCCGCGCCAGTCGGTGCACGAGCCGATGCAGTCGGGCCTGAAGGCGATCGACGCACTGGTGCCGGTCGGCCGTGGCCAGCGCGAGCTCATCATCGGCGATCGCCAGACCGGCAAGTCCGCCGTCGCGATCGACGCCTTCATCAACCAGAAGACGATCAACCAGTCGGGCGACGAATCGAAGAAGCTGTACTGCGTCTACGTCGCGGTCGGCCAGAAGCGCTCGACCGTCGCGCAGCTGGTCAAGACGCTGGAAGAGAATGGCGCGATGGAATATTCCATCGTCGTCGCCGCGACGGCGTCCGAGCCCGCGCCGATGCAGTTCCTCGCGCCCTATACCGGTGCCGCGATGGGCGAATATTTCCGCGACAACGGCATGCACGCGCTGATCGTGTTCGACGATCTGTCGAAGCAGGCGGTCGCCTATCGCCAGATGTCGCTGCTGCTGCGCCGCCCGCCGGGCCGTGAAGCCTATCCGGGCGACGTCTTCTACCTGCACAGCCGCCTGCTGGAGCGCGCCGCCAAGATGTCGGACGCGAACGGCGGCGGCAGCCTCACCGCGCTGCCGATCATCGAGACGCAGGCGGGCGACGTGTCGGCCTATATCCCGACCAACGTGATCTCGATCACCGACGGCCAGATCTTCCTCGAAACCGACCTGTTCTTCGCGGGCATCCGCCCCGCGATCAACGTCGGCCTGTCGGTCAGCCGCGTCGGCTCCGCCGCGCAGACCAAGGCGATGAAGAAGGTGTCGGGCTCGATCAAGCTCGAGCTGGCGCAGTATCGCGAGATGGCGGCGTTCGCGCAGTTCGGCTCGGATCTCGATGCGTCGACGCAGAAGCTGCTCAACCGCGGCGCGCGCCTGACCGAGCTGCTGAAGCAGGGCCAGTTCCAGCCGATGCCGTTCGAGGAGCAGACCGCGTCGATCTTCGCCGGCACGCAGGGGTATCTCGACACCGTGCCGGTCGTCGACGTCGTCCGCTACGAAGCGGCGATGCTGCAGGACCTGCGCGCCAACCATGCCGACGTGCTGACCAAGATCCGCGAGACGCGCGACCTGGGCGACGAGGCGAAGGCAGGCCTGAAGGCCGCGCTCGACCAGTTCGCGAAGACCTTCGCGTAATCGCTCAATGTGCTCCCGCGCAGGGACCCCATCAAAGTATGACTTTGATGGGACCCGCCGCGGGAGCCCAGTACTGGGTCCCCGCCTTCGCGGGGACACATGAAGGACAACAATGGCGTCGTTGAAGGCCCTCAAGATCCGGATCAACTCGGTCAAGTCGACCCAGAAGATCACCAAGGCGATGAAGATGGTCGCCGCCGCCAAGCTGCGCCGTGCGCAGGAGGCGGCGCAGGCCGGGCGCCCCTATGCCGAGCGGCTGGAGGCGGTCGTCTCCAGCCTGTCGCGCCAGCTCGCCGGCGGCGCGGGCGTGTCGCCATTGCTGTCGGGCACCGGCAAGGACCAGGTGCACCTGCTCGTCGTCGCGACGTCGGAGCGCGGCCTCGCCGGTGCGTTCAACACCAACATCGTCCGCGCCGCCCGCCGCAAGGCCGAGGAGCTGACCGCGCAGGGCAAGACCGTGCGCTTCTATCTGGCCGGCAAGAAGGGACGCGTCCTCAAGCGCTTCTATCCGAACGCGATCCTCGCCGACCACGAATTGGGCGGCCACAAGGTCCTCGGCTTCCAGCAGGCCCGCGCGGTCGCCGACGACCTGCTCGCGCGCTATGCGGCCGGCGATTTCGACGTCGCGCACCTGTTCTACGCCAAGTTCGTCTCGGCATTGGTGCAGGAGCCGGTCGGCCGCCAGATCATCCCGGTCGCGGTGGATGCGCTGCCCGGCGATGCCGCAAGCCCGGCGACCTCGGGCGGGGCGGTCGTCGAATACGAGCCCGACGAGGAATCGATCCTCGCCGACCTGCTGCCGCGCAACGTCGCGATCCAGGTATTCCGCGCGATGCTCGAAAACGCCGCCTCCGAACAGGGCAGCCGCATGAACGCGATGGACAATGCCACCCGCAACGCGGGCGACATGATAAACCGTCTGTCGATCCAGTATAACCGCACGCGCCAGGCCGCGATCACGACCGAGCTGGTCGAGATCATCTCCGGCGCCGAAGCGCTCTAACGACTCCGAAGCAGGAAGAACCGCCATGGCAACCGCCGCAGACGACATCCGCCCGACCCAGAGCACGGGCAGCAGCAACACCACGGGCACGATCGCGCAGATCATCGGCGCGGTCGTCGACGTGCATTTCCCGGACAATCTGCCCGCGATCCTCTCGGCGCTCGAGACGGACAACAACGGCAACCGGCTGGTGCTCGAGGTCGCGCAGCACCTCGGCGAGAACACCGTCCGCACCATCGCGATGGACGCCACCGAGGGCCTGACCCGCGGCCAGACCGTCCGCGATACCGGGGCGCAGATCAGCGTGCCGGTCGGCCCGGCGACGCTGGGGCGCATCCTCAACGTCATCGGCGAGCCGATCGACGAGCGCGGTCCGGTGCTGACCGACCTGCGCGCGCCGATCCACGCCGACGCGCCGCTGTTCGTCGACCAGTCGACCGAGAATGCGATCCTCGTCACCGGCATCAAGGTCATCGACCTGCTCGCGCCCTATGCGAAGGGCGGCAAGATCGGCCTGTTCGGCGGCGCGGGCGTCGGCAAGACCGTGCTGATCCAGGAACTCATCAACAACATCGCCAAGGGCCACGGCGGCACGTCGGTGTTCGCCGGCGTCGGCGAGCGCACCCGCGAGGGCAACGACCTCTATCACGAATTCCTCGACGCGGGCGTCATCGCCAAGGACGCCGATGGCAATCCGCAGTCGGAGGGGTCGAAGGTCGCGCTGGTGTTCGGCCAGATGAACGAGCCGCCGGGCGCGCGCGCCCGCGTCGCGCTGTCGGGCCTGACCATCGCGGAATATTTCCGCGATCAGGAAGGGCAGGACGTGCTGTTCTTCGTCGACAACATCTTCCGCTTCACGCAGGCGGGCGCGGAAGTGTCGGCACTGCTGGGCCGCATCCCGTCGGCGGTGGGCTATCAGCCGACGCTGTCGACCGACATGGGCGCGCTCCAGGAACGCATCACCTCGACCAACAAGGGGTCGATCACCTCGGTGCAGGCGGTGTACGTGCCCGCCGACGATCTTACCGATCCGGCGCCGGCGACGTCGTTCGCCCACCTCGACGCAACCACCGTGCTCAACCGCGCGATCTCGGAACTCGGCATCTATCCGGCGGTCGATCCGCTCGATTCGACCAGCCGCGTGCTCGAACCGCGCGTCGTCGGCCAGGAGCATTACGACACGGCACGCGCCGTCCAGTCGCTGCTCCAGCGCTACAAGTCGTTGCAGGACATCATCGCCATCCTCGGCATGGACGAACTGTCCGAAGAGGATAAGCTGACCGTCACGCGCGCGCGCAAGATCCAGCGCTTCCTCAGCCAGCCGTTCCACGTCGCCGAGGTCTTCACCGGCATCAGCGGCAAGTTCGTGCAGATCGAGGACACGATCCGCTCGTTCAAGGCGGTCGTCGACGGCGAATACGATCACCTGCCCGAAGGCGCGTTCTACATGGTCGGCGGCATCGACGAGGTCGTCGCCAAGGCCGAAAAGATGGCGCAGGACGCGTAAGCCGATGCTCCCCTCCCGCTTGCGGGAGGGGCTGGGGGTGGGCCTGAGCGAGGCGTTGCCCCATGCCCACCCCCGACCCCTCCCGCAAGCGGGAGGGGAGTGAGAAGAACCATGCTGCACTTCGAACTCGTCACGCCCGAAAAGCTCGTCCGGTCCGAGGACGTGTACATGGTCGTCGTCCCCGGCACCGAGGGCGACTTCGGCGTGCTGGAGGGGCATGCCCCGCTGATGTCCACCGTCCGCGACGGCGCGCTGACCGTCTATCGCACCGAGGGCGGCACGCCCGAGACGGTCGCGATCCAGGGTGGCTTCGCCGAAGTCAATGCGCGCGGCCTGACCGTGCTGGCCGAACGCGCCGCCTGACTCGCGCGGGGGGCGATGCCCCCGCGACAGGGGGGGGCGAGCGCGGAGGCGCTGTCCCGGCCCCGGTCGCGTCCCCTCTTCGTCATTGTGAGCGGCGCGAAGCAATCCGGAGCCGGACCAGGACGCCGTGGATTGCTTCGCTACGCTCGCAATGACGTGGCGGGGGCGGCAGGTCCGGTCCGTTACGCCGGTATCGGCGACGCGCCCGTCCTTACGCCCGCCGTACCGGTCAGACGGCATAGGCTAACCCCGGCAGCAGGCCGGACGCGCGCCCTGAGCGGGCGGCGGGCGATATCCCCAAGACGGCGGACCGGCGCGGCGGCTCTATCCCGGCCCGTTGACGTTCTCCCTTCGTCATTGCGAGCACAGCGAAGCAATCCAGAGCCGGACCAGGACGCCTTGTATTGCTTCGCTCCGCTCGCAATGACGGGGCGGGGGGGCGACAGGTCCGCTCCGTTACATCGCTCACCCCGCGAACAGCGACGCACCCTTCTTGACCACGGTTCGCCCCGCCGCATCGGTCACCGCATAGGTGAATCCCGGCAGCAGGCAGAACGCGCCCACCTCGCCGCGCGGCGACAGCGCGAGGAAGCCGACCTGAACCCCCTTGATCGCGTCGCCGCGCAGCCGGGCGATGTGGCGCACCACTTCCTCGCACGCCGCCTGCGGCGACAGGCCGGCGCGCATCGAGGCGACGACGCGCGCGGTGCCCGATACGCGGGTCACTTCCTCGCCAAGCCCGGTCGAGGTCGCGCCGCCGACGCCCGCCTCGACGTACAGCCCGGCGCCGACCTGCGGCGAATCGCCGACGCGCCCGCGCATCTTGAACGCCATGCCCGACGTGGTGCAGGCGCCCGCCATCCGCCCCGACGCATCGCGCGCGAGCAGCCCGATCGTGTCGTGGTCGAGCGCACCGCCCGGGGTGCGATGCGGCGTCATCCGGTTCTCGATATTGGCGACCGGCCGGTATTGCGAGGTCTTGAGCCAGTCGCGCCACGCCTTTTCCGCCGGCGGGGTCAGCAGGTCGACCCTGGGGAAACCCTGGTCGCGGGCGAAGCGTGTCGCGCCCTCGCCGACGAGGAAGGTGTGCGGCGTCCGTTCCATCACGCGCCGCGCGACCGAGATGGCGTGGACGGTATCCTCCAGCGCCGCGACGGCGCCCACCCCGCCACGGTCGTCCATGATGACCGCGTCGAGCGTCACCCGGCCGTCACGATCGGGATAGCCGCCATAGCCGACCGAGTGGTTCTCGGGATCCGCCTCGGGCACCATGCCGCCCGCCTCGACCGCATCGATCAGGCTGCCGCCCGCCTTCAGCCGGGCGAAGGCGGCATCGTTCGCCGCGGCGCCGAAATCCCAGGTCGACACGATCATCGCGCCGCGCCCGGGCGTGGCCGCTCCGCCGAGCGCCGCGACACCGCCGGCCGCAGCCGCGCCCCCCATGAACCCGCGGCGTGTCGTCATCGTGCAAACCCCTTTGGACCGATATTGGTATTCAAAGGAAGTTATACGGATCCACGTCCACCGTCACGCGCGCTTTCGCCGGCCAGTCGAGCGGCCCCAGCCAGTCGCGGATCACGTCCTGTACGTCGAGCGCGCGGCGGGCGTGGACGAGCAAGCGGTAGCGGTGCCGCCCGCGCAGCATCGCCAGCGGGGCCGGCGCGGGACCATAGACGGCCATGCCCTCCACCTGCGGCGCGCTCTTGGCCACCAGCCGCGCGACGTCGTTGGCACAGGCCTGATCCTCCGAAGACACCACGATCGCGGCATAGCGGCCGAACGGCGGCGCGCCGGCATCGCGCCGCGCCTCCGTCTCCGCGGCGTAGAAGGCGTCGGCATCGCCGGTGACGAGCGCCTGCATCACCTGTGCCCCGGGACTGTGCGTCTGGATGAAGACGTGGCCGGGCTTGGCGCCGCGCCCCGCACGACCCGACACCTGACGGATCTGCTGGAAGGTGCGTTCCGCCGCGCGCAGGTCGCCGCCCTCCAGCCCCAGATCGGCGTCGATGACCCCCACCAGCGTCAGATTGGGGAAGTGATAGCCCTTGGTGACGAGCTGCGTGCCGACGACGATGTCGATGTCGCCCGCTTCCATCCGCCCGACGAATTCCGCGGCCTTGGCCGGGGACCAGATCGTGTCGCTGGTGACGACCGCGGTCTTCGCCTCGGGGAACAGCGCCGTCACCTCGTCCGCGATCCGCTCGACGCCGGGGCCGCAGGCGACCAGGCTGTCCTCCTCCTTGCATTCGGGGCAGGCGCGGGGCGTCGGCATGACGTGGCCGCAATGATGGCATGCCAGCCGCCGGGTCAGCCGGTGCTCGACCATCCAGGCGGTGCAATTGGGGCATTGGAAGCGATGCCCGCAGGTCCGGCACAAGGTCAGCGGCGCATAGCCGCGGCGATTGAGGAACAGCAGCGACTGTTCGCCCCGCGCCAGCGTCTGTTCCAGCGCGGCGACGAGTTTCGGGGCGATCCAGCGGCCGCGCTCGGGCGGGTTCCGGATCAGGTCGATCGCCTCGATCGTCGGCATTTCGGCCGCGCCATAGCGGCCGGGCAGGCGCAGTTCGGCATAGCGGCCCAGCGCGACCTGCTGGCGCGTCTCGATCGCGGGCGTGGCGCTGGCGAGGATGACCGGGCATGCCTCGAACTTGCCGCGCATCACCGCGACGTCGCGGGCGTGGTAATGCACGCCCTCTTCCTGCTTGAAACTGGTCTCGTGCGCCTCGTCGACGACGATCAGGCCGAGGTTGCGATAGGGCAGGAACAGCGCCGAGCGCGCGCCCACCGTCACCAGCGCCCGACCATCGGCGATCGCCCGCCACGCGCGGCGCCGCTGCGTCGAGCGCAGGCCGGAATGCCACGCCACCGGCTCGCAGCCGAAACGGTCGTGGAAGCGCTTCAGGAACGGTTCGGTCAGCGCGATTTCGGGCAGCAGCACCAGCGTCTGCCGGCCCTGCCGGATCGCCTCGGCCACCGCTTCGAAATAGACTTCGGTCTTGCCCGATCCGGTGACCCCGTCGAGCAGCGTGGGGGCGAAGGCATGCGCCGCCACGGCGGCGGCCAGCGTCGCCGCGGCATCCTGCTGTGCGCCGGCGAGCGTCGGCGGACCGAAGGCGGGGTCGGGGGAGGGATAGGGACTGTCGATATCCACCGCCACCGCCTCCAGCGCGCCGGCCTTCACCAGTCCGCGCACCACCGCGTCGGACACGTCGGCGATGCCGGCGAGTTCGCGGATCAGGCCCTGGCGGTCGCCGATCCGCTCCAGCGCCTGCGCGCGCTGGGGGGTAAGGCGCGGCGGGACGCGACCGGTGGCGCGATATTCGGTCGCCGTCCGCGCGCCCTCCAATGCCGAGGTCGAGGCGAGCGCCATCCGCACGACGGCGGCCGGCGGGCTGAGGTAATAGGCGGCGGTCCATTCGACCAGCCGGCGCAGCGGCGCGGCAAGCGGCGGCACGTCGACGAGCCCCAGCAGCGGGCGCAGGCGGTTGTCGCCGACCTCCGCATCCGAGGGCAGCCGCTCGGGCTCCCACGCGACGCCGAGCAACTGGCGGGGCCCGAGCGGCGCGATGACGATCGATCCGGGCTCGACCGCCATGCCGGCCGGCACCCGATAGTCGAGCGGACCGAGCGCGGAATTGAGGACGAGGACGCGGGCACGCGAGGACATGCCCCGCCATATGGGGGCTATGCGACTCGACGGGAAGCACCAAGGCGGGCTCACGGGGGTGGGGGCGCTGCCGCGGGCGTGGCCCTTCGCCGTGTGGTCGGATCATGCGCCCGGACCGTGACGCGCGCGACGATCGTATCCCTACGCTCCGGGGCCCAGCCAGGCGCGATCCCGCACGCGGGCGGGCGCTAAGCCGCCGCGCGAAGACCCTGCGGGCGGCGCGTGCCGACACGGGCGCGCTTGGCGGCGTAGAGGCGCGTGTCGGCGCGGCGGGCGAAATCGCGCAGCGAATGGCAGTCGGCGTCGAACAGCGCGATGCCGACCGATCCGGCGCTGGTCATGGTGATCCCGTTGGCCTCCACCGCGACGCGCAGCGCCGCCTCCAGGTCGAGCGTGACGCGGTCCGGGTCTGCGACCAGCCGCGGGTCGGCGATGACGACGGCGAATTCGTCGCCGCCGATGCGCGCCGCGAAACAGTCGCGCATCCACGACCCGCGGAGCGCCGCGCCCGTCATCCGCAGCACGTCGTCGCCCGCGGCGTGACCGAGCGAATCGTTGATCGCCTTGAAGCCGTCGAGGTCGATCAGCGCCAGCATCAGCGGCGTGCCGTCGCGGCGGGCATCGCGCATCGCCGCGTCGAGTTCGCGATCGAAGGCGGCGCGATTGGCGATGCCCGTCAGCGCGTCGGTATCCGCGGAGCGGCGCAATTGCGTCTCCAGATCGTGCCGGTCGGTGATGTCCTGGAACACGCCGACCAGCGTGGCGGGCACGCCGTCGACCATCTCGACCTCGCCCGCCGACCGGACGCGGCGCCGGCGCCCGTCCGCGGTAACGAAGTCCGCCTCATATTCGAACGGGTCGCCGGTCCGGATCGCGGCCGCGATCCGCGCCTCGACGTCGGCACGGGCATGCGGCGGATAGAAATCGAGCGCATGGTCCAGTGCCGGCTGGCGCCCGACCGGAAGGCCGTGGATGCGATAGACGTTGTCCGACCATTCCAGCGCGGAATCGCTCAGTGACAGGCGCCACGATCCGATCATCGCGATGCGTTCGGCATGGCGGAAGATGCGGTCGTTGCGCGCGAGCCGGCGGACCAGTTCCTCGCCCGTGGTGGCGATCCGCAGCGCCTCGACCGCGGTCCGGCGCGCGGCGATCAGCGCTTCGGCGAGCGTCGCGAGGTGACGCAGGGCGGCATGGCCCGCCGCGCTGAGGCTGCGCGGGTTGCTGTCGAGCACGCACAGCGTGCCGATCGGCTGGCGTATGCCGTCGCCGTCGGCGAGGTGGATCGCGGTGCCCGCATAGAAGCGCATGCCGCCGTCGGTGACCAGCGGGTTGGCGGCGAAGCGCGGATCCATCGACAGGTCGTCGACGATCAGCGGCACGTCCTGCCGGATGGTGCGGTCGCAGAAGGCGATGTCGCGCCCGAGCTCGCGCTCGCCGGGCGTGTTGCGCGCCTTGATCCACAGCCGGTCGCGGTCGATCAGCGTCATCAGCGCGGTCGGGCAGCCGAGCATCTCGGCCGCCAGCGCGACCAGCGCGTCGAATTCGCGCTCCGGTTCGCTGTCGAGCAGCGCGAGCGCGTGCAGCGCGGCGAGCCGGCTGGTCTCGTCATAGGCCGGCGGCACGGGATACGCGACTGCACTCATCATGTTGGAATGGATGGCATAGAGGCGTTAAAATGTTCTTTGCCCTGACCGCCGGCGGGCGCCAGAATGGCGAGCGCATGACCGATCCTATCCTTCCGTTACCCCTGCAATGGGCGGCGCACCTTGCGCGGGACCGGCGGCGTTCGGTGCACACCGTGCGCGCCTATCGCGCGACCGCGGAGCGGCTGACCGCGTTCCTCCGGGCGCATTGGGGGGGCACGGTGGATGCCGCGGCGCTGGCGCGGATCACCGCGGCGGACCTGCGCGCGTTCCTCGCGGCGCGGCGGGCGGAGGGGCTCGGCAACGCCTCGGCGGCACGCGAGCTGTCCGCGGTGCGCGGCTTTCTGGCGTTCGTGGTGCCGGCGGCGGCGACGCCGCGGCTGCGCGGCCCGCGCGTCAAGACGGGCGTGCCGCGGCCGATCTCGCCCGACGAGGCGCTCGCGCTTGCCGGACAGGTCGCCGACGATGCCGCCGAACCGTGGATCGGCGCGCGCGACTGGGCAGTGCTGCTGCTGCTCTACGGCGCGGGCCTGCGGATCGGCGAGGCGATCGCGCTGCCCGCGCGGGTGCTGCCGCTCGGCGACACGCTGGTGGTGACCGGCAAGCGCGACAAGACCCGGGTGGTGCCGCTGCTGCCGCAGGTCCGCGCCGCGATCGAGCATTATGCGGCGCAGGTGCCGTGGGCGCTGAGCGCGGACGCACCGCTGTTCCGCGGGGCGAAGGGCGGGGCGCTGTCGCCCGGGATGATCCGCCGCGCGGTGCAGGCGGCGCGGGGCGGACTGGGTCTGGGCGACCGGACGACGCCGCACGCGCTGCGCCACAGCTTCGCGACGCATCTGCTCGGCCGCGGCGCCGATCTGCGCGCGTTGCAGGAACTGCTCGGCCACGCCAGCCTCAGCTCGACGCAGGTCTATACCGCGGTGGATGCCGCGCACCTGCTCGACGTCTATCGCAACGCGCATCCGCGCGCCTGACCGCGCTCAGCGCGTCCGCGGCCGCCAGGTGGCGACGCGCCACAGGTAACCGCCCAGCATCAGCACGGTGAGCGCGATCGCCAGCGGCCCGACGTAGCGGTCGAGCTCGCCGAACCGCGAGCCGAGGTAGAGGCCGGCGGCGGCGAGGATGCTGTTCCAGATCAGGCTTCCCGCGAAGGTCCAGACGAGGAACCGCCACAGCGGCATGCAGGTGATGCCGGCGGGCAGCGAGATGATCGTGCGGAATGTCGGCATGAAGCGGAACACGAACACCACCCAGCCGCCGTGCTTCACGAAGAAACGGTGCAGGCGCTCGACATCGTCCCACTCCATCGTCAGCCAGCGACCGTGCCGTTCGACGAAGGGGCGGAAGCGCGCATAGCCGATATGCCGGCCGACATGGTACCAGAAGTAGTTCCCGGCGGTGGTACCCGCCGTGCCCCACAGCACCAGCGGCACGATCCCCATGCTGCCCCGCGCGACCGCCATGCCGCCGAGCCCCATGATGACCTCCGACGGGATCGGCGGCACGATATTCTCGAGCGCCATCAGCAGGAAGATGCCGAAATACCCGCCCCAGGCGATTCCGTTGAGGATGAATTCGGTCATGTCCGCCGCTCAACGGCGGGCCGGTCAGCCGCGTTCCGCGATCCTGCGTTCGATCGCATCCCAGATGAGGCCGGCGACGTCGGTGCCGTCGAACCGCTCGATCGCGACGATCCCGGTCGGCGAGGTGACGTTGATCTCGGTCAGCCATTCGCCGCCTATGACGTCGATACCGACGAAGATCAGCCCGCGCCGCTTCAGTTCCGGCCCCAGCACCGCGCAGATCTCGCGTTCGCGCGGCGTCAATTCCGTCTTCACCGCCGACCCGCCGACCGCCAGGTTCGACCGGATCTCGCCCTCGCCGGGCAGGCGGTTGATCGCGCCCGCGACCGCGCCGTCGACCAGTACGATGCGCTTGTCGCCCTTCGCCACCGCGGGCAGGAACGCCTGGATCATGTGCGGTTCGCGCCACGTCTGGTTGAACACCTCGATCAGCGCGGACAGGTTGGCGCCGTCGCGGCCGACCTTGAAGATCGCCTTGCCGCCGTTGCCGTGCAGCGGCTTGACGACGATCTCGCCATGGTCGGCGAGGAACGCGCGCGCCTCGTCGAGGCTGCGGGTGACCAGCGTCGGCGGCATGAACTGCGGATAGTCGAGCACGAACACCTTTTCGGGCGCATTGCGGACGCTCGCGGGATCGTTGACCACCAAAGTGCGGTCGGCGATCCGTTCGAGCAGGTGCGTCGCGGTGATGTAGCCGAGGTCGAACGGCGGATCCTGCCGCATCAGCACCACGTCGGCGTCGTCGCCAAGGTCGAGATCGACGGGCTCGCCGAAGCAGAAATGATCGCCCTCCACGCGCTGCACCGTGACCGGATGCGCACGCGCCCAGACGCGGCCGGCGCTGTAGCTCAATGCCTCCGCGTCGTAATGGAACAGGCGATGGCCCCGTGCCTTCGCCGACAGCATCAGTGCGAAGCTGGAATCGCCCGCGATGGCGATGCTGTCGAGCGGGTCCATCTGGACGGCGACGGTGAGGGACATGCGGACGCTCCTTGCCTGTACGCGCCGGCAGGTAGGACGCCGCCGCCGCCATGTCACCTGCGGCGGCGGCATCGAACTAGAAAGGACGGGTCCGCGCGGCGGCGCGGAGGCGCGGAGAGGATACGCCCGGCGCCATCGGCGCCCTCCCATCACGGCCCTTCCGAGGTTCGCAAGGCCGCGCCGCGCGAGCCCTCTCCGCGTCCTCCGCGCCTCCGCGCGAACCAATGTTCTTCGCGTCATCGCGTCTTCGCGCGAACCCGCCCGCTCGATCGACGCATGCTCGAATTGTCGAGACCGCGTACCGGGTCACGTCGACCCGTGGCCGGCGACAGCGAGGAAGAAAGAGTTGGTGCGCGCGAAGGCGCGGAGACGTGAAGATGATCCGCGTGGCGCCATCGGCGCCCTCCCATCACGGCCCTGCGAGGTTCGAAAGGCTGCGCCGCGCGAACTCTCTCCGCGCCTCCGCGCCTCCGCGTGAACCAGCCTTCTTCGCGCCTTCGCGTCTTCGCGCCTTCGCGTCTTCGCGCGAACCCGTCCGCTACCCGATCCACGCATTCTCGATGTGCCGCGGCCGCGTGCCGGGGGCGAGGAGGATGACGTCGACGCGGATGTCGTCACCCGGCCCGGCATAGCGCGGCATCAGCACCTCCGCGGCCGCCGCGACCCGTGCCAGCCGCCGCGCGTCTATCGCGAAGTCGAGTTCGGCGGCGGTGCGCCGCGTCTTCACCTCGACGAAGGCGATCAGGGTGCCGCGGCGCGCGACCAGATCGACCTCGCCCGCCGGAGTGCGCACGCGGCGGTCGAGGATGCTCCACCCCTTCAGCCGCAGCCACCAGCCCGCCAGCCGCTCGCCGCGCCGTCCGGCGGCTTCGGCGGTGCGCCGGGCATCGGCGGTGGGGCGGCGGGGCGGGCGCGTCATGCACGGCAGGCTGCCGCAGCCGTCGGTGCGGCGCAAGCGTATGTCAGCCGCCGTCCGCCGCCTGCCGCATCACCAGCGCACGCGCGTAGAGGTCCTTGCGGTCGAGCCCGAACGCCTTCGCCACCTCGCCCGCCGCCTTGGCGACCGGCAGCCGGGTCAGCGCCTCGGCCAGCGCGGCGTCCGCGTCGGCGGCGTCGGGGGGCGGCGCCTCGCCCGGCGGCGCGACGACGATCACGATCTCCCCCCTCGGCGGCGAATCGGCGTAGCGCGCGGCGAGCGTCGTCAGCGTCCCCGTCACCGCCTCCTCGTAGCGCTTGGTGATCTCGCGCGTCACCGCGGCGTCGCGATCGCCCAGCCCCTCCGCGAGCGCGGCGAGGCAGGCGGCGAGCCGCGGCCCCGATTCGTAGAGGATCAGCGTCGCGCGCACCGCCGCCACCTCCGCGATCGCGTCGGCGCGCGCCTTTGCCTTGCTCGGCAGGAAGCCGCAGAACAGGAAGCGGTCGGTGGGCAGGCCCGCCAGCGTCAGCGCGGCGATCGCGGCGCAGGGGCCGGGGATCGTCACCACGGCATGCCCGGCTGCGCGCGCGTCGCGGACCAGCTTGTAGCCGGGATCGGAGATCAGCGGCGTGCCCGCGTCGGACACCAGCGCCACCGCCTCCTGCGCCATCCGGGCGATCAGGCCGGGGCGGACGCCCTCGGCATTGTGGTCGTGATAGGGGACCATCGGCCGCTTGATGCCGATGTGGCGGAGCAGGCCGGCGGTGACGCGGCTGTCCTCTACCGCTACGATGTCGGCGCGGCTCAGGATATCGGCGGCGCGCGGCGATAGGTCAGCAAGATTGCCGATCGGCGTCGCGACGATATACAGCCCGGGGTCGAGAGGATTTTCGGATATGGCCACAGGGGACGTCATGGCAGAGGCTTTACCGGTTGGACAGTCGCGACGCGCGCGCATCGGCGGCCTGGCGCGCTGGGCGGGGATCGTGGCGGCGGGGCTGCTCGCCGCCTGTTCCACCGTAGTGCCGCGCGGCCCGGTCGAGGCGCCGGCGCGCCCGACCCGCCCGCAGGCGGAGCGCCCCGAGCCGGTCGAGGCGGGCCTGCCGCGCGACACGCAGCGCAACCGCGTCGCGCTGCTGGTGCCGCTGTCGGGCGGCAATGCGGGCGTCGGGCGCTCCATCGCCAATGCGACGATGCTGGCGGTGCTCGACACCGGCACCGACAAGGTGCGGATCACCAATTACGATACCGCGACCGGCGCCGCCGCGGCGGCGGAGCGGGCGATCGCGGACGGTGCGCAGGTGATCCTGGGGCCGCTGCTTGCCGAGGACGTGCGCGCGGTCGCGCCGATCGCGCGCGCGGCGCGCGTACCGGTCCTGAGCTTCTCGAACGACGCCTCGGTCGCCGGCAACGGCACCTATCTGATGGGCTATGCGCCCGCGCAGTCGATCGACCGCGTCGTCCAATATGCGCGCAGCCGCGGCGTGACGAGCTTTGCCGGGCTGATCCCCAACGGCCTCTACGGCGAGCGTGCCTCGACCGCGTTCCTGCGCTCGGTCGAGGGGGCGGGCGGCGCGGTCGTGTCGCTGCAGACCTATGGCCGGGTCGTCGGCGGGATCGCGGGCGCGGTGACGCGGCTCAACGCCAAGGCGCCCTATGGCGCGGTGCTGGTGGCGGACGCGGCGACCAGCGCCGCCGTCGCCGCGCCGCTCGTCAAGCGCGGCAGCGGCGCCGCGACGCGCATCCTCGGCACCGAATTGTGGAATTCCGAGGCGAGCCTGACCGCGAAGCCCGCGCTCAACGGCGCCTGGTTCGCCAGCGTCGCGGACACGCTCTATCGGCAATATGCGACCAAATACCGCGCCCGCTACAGCGCCGCGCCGTATCGCCTGTCGAGCCTGGGCTATGATGCGGTCCTGCTGACCGTGCGCATCTCGCGCGACTGGCCGGTCGGTCGGCCGTTCCCGGAAGCGCGGCTGCGCGACGCCGACGGTTTCGCCGGCATCGACGGCGCGTTCCGCTTCGGCCGCGACGGCATCGCCGAGCGCGCGCTGGAGGTACAGGAAATCCAGAACGGCGCGACCGTCACGGTGTCGCCGGCACCGAGCGGCTTCGGCCGCTAGGATGTGAGTCGTCCGGGCGGACGCGCCGCCCGGGAAGGCCCGGTCCCGGTCGCCGTCGGGTGGCGACAAACTGCGGTCCGGGCCGCGCCGGTTATCCTTGCGCGCAGCCCGGTCAGGCGGCGCGCACCGTCTCCGGCGCGTCGCGCACCACGAGTGGCAGGATCGCGTCGAGCAGCAGCGCCCCCGCCTCGGTGACGCGCAGCCGGTCGGGCTCGCGGGCGACCAGCCCCTGCGCCTCCAGCCGCGCCACCGCGGTCCAGTCGATCGGCGCGCTGCCACCGGCGAGCGCGGCGACATGGGTCAGGTCGACTCCCTCGCGCAGCCGCAGGCCCATCACCAGCGCCTCGGTCGCGCGCTCGTGCGGCGTCAGCGGCTCTTCCACCTCGATGCCGTGGCCGTTGCGCGCGACCGCCGCCAGCCAGTTTTCGGGCTTGCGGCGACGCTGCGTGGCAAGGGCGTCGCGGCGGCCGTGCGCGCCGGGGCCGACGCCCGCATAGTCGCCGTAGCGCCAATAGGTCAGGTTGTGGCGGCTCTCCGCCCCGGCGCGCGCATGGTTGGAGGTTTCATAGGCGGGCAGGCCGGCGGCGGCGGTCATCGCGCGCGTCGCCTCGAACAGGTCGGCCGCGCGGTCGCCGTCGGGCACCGCCAGCCGCCCCTGCGCCGCCTCGGTCGCGAAGCGCGTGCCGGGCTCGATCGTCAGCTGGTAGAGCGACAGATGCTCGGTGCCGAACGACAGCGCCCGCGCCAGCTCCGCCTCCCACGCCGCGAGCCGCTGGTCGGGCAGCGCATAGATCAGGTCGAAGCTGACCCGCGCGAAATGGCGCTGCGCGGTCGCCAGCGCGGCCAGCCCCTCGTCGACGCCATGCGCGCGGCCGAGAAAGCCGAGCGCGGCGTCGTCGAGCGACTGGAGGCCGAGCGAGACGCGGTTGACCCCCGCCGCGGCGAGATCGGCGAAGCGCGCCGCCTCGACCGAAGACGGATTCGCCTCCAGCGTGATCTCGATGTCGGCGGCCGGCGTCCACGCCCGCTGCGCCGCGTCGAGGATCGCGGCGACCGTCGCGGGCGGCATCAGCGACGGCGTGCCGCCCCCGAAGAACACCGACCCCAGCGTCCGCCCCGGCAGCGCCCGCGCTTCGTGCGCGAGGTCGGCGAGCAGGGAATCGCGCCATGCCTGCTGGTCCACCTGGTCGCGGACATGGCTGTTGAAGTCGCAATAGGGGCATTTGGAGACGCAGAACGGCCAGTGGACGTAGAGCGCGAGCGGCATCTTGTCGGGGGTCATGATGCCGACGATATGGCGGGGATCATGTCGAAACGCCACTCATGGCTTGCCGCGTTGCTGATCCTTCCCGCCTGCGCGCCGTCGCCCGAGCGCGTCGTCGAACCGCGGACGACCGACGCGCCGGCGCCGCGCGGGGCGGCGCTGCTGCGCCACGCGATGCTGGCGGGGCAGAATGCGGCGCGGGCGGACGTCGGCGTCGGCCCGCTCGTCTGGAGCGAACCGCTGGCGGCGTCGGCGAAGCGCTACGCGGAGGAGATGGCGCGGACCGGGCGGTTCGCGCACGCGCCGCAGTCGATCGGGATGGACCGCGAGGGCGAGAACCTGTGGACCGGCACGCGCGACGCCTATCGCTTCGACGAGATGGTCGGGCATTGGGTCGCGGAAAAGCGCGATTTCGTCGATGCCGCGGTGCCGCGGTCCAGCCGGACGGGGCGGTGGGAGGACGTCGGCCATTATGCGCAGATCGTCTGGCGCGGGACGACCGCGATGGGCTGCGCGCTGGCGAGCGACGCCGCCGACGATTTCCTCGTGTGCCGCTACGGCCCGCCGGGCAATGTCGTGGGGCAGGAGGCGTATTGAATGCGATCGATGCGGTCCGTCGCGCGGCTGGATCGAATCACGCGTGCCCGCTAGGGGCAGGATCATGACCAAACTCGCCGTGTTCGACTGCGACGGCACGCTCGTCGACAGCCAGGCCAACATCTGCCAGTCGATGGAAACGGCGTTCCGGATCGCCGGCATCGCCGCGCCGCCGCGTGACGCGATCCGGCGTATCGTCGGGCTGAGCCTGGTCGAGGCGATCCGCGCGCTGCTTCCCGAGGCGGACGACGCGCAGCATCGCCGGATGGCGGCCGATTACAAACAGGCGTTCTTCGACCTGCGCACGAGCGGCGCGATGGCGGAGGAGCCGCTGTTCGACGGGATCGAGGACGTGCTGGAGACGCTCGCCGACGACGGCTGGCTGCTGGGCGTCGCGACCGGCAAGTCGGATCGCGGGCTCGCGCACATCCTCGCGCACCACGGCCTCGCCGACCGGTTCGTCACCTTGCAGACCGCCGATCGCCATCCGTCGAAGCCCGATCCCGCGATGCTGCTCGCCGCGATCGACGCGGCCGGGGCGATGCCGCGGACGACGGCGATGATCGGCGACACGAGCTTCGATATGGCGATGGCGAAGGCGGCGGGCGCCCGTGCGATCGGCGTCGCCTGGGGCTATCATGACGTGCGCGACCTTGCCGACGCGGGGGCCGATGTCGTCGCGGATCGGGTCGCCGCGCTGCCGGGGCTGCTGGCGTGAGCCCGCAGGACGCCACCGCGCGCAAGCGCTGGCTGGCGATGGTCGCCAGCCGCATCGCCGGGAGCCTCGGCGCGGTGTTCGGCCTCGCCCTCGCCGCGCGCGCGCACGACTGGCCGGTGAAGGCGCTCGGCGTCGCGATCACGCTGTCGGCGCTCGCCGTCGTCGCGATCGTGCCTGCCAGCCTCGCGCAGCGCTGGCGGACGCCGCCGCGGCCATGAAGCGCTTCTGGACCGATGTGGCGATCGACGCCGATCGCGTCGTCACGCTGGACGGCCGGCCGGTGCGCACGCCCGGCCGCGTCCCGCTGGCGCTGCCCACCGACGCGCTGGCGGAGGCGGTCGCGGCGGAGTGGCGCGCGGTGGGGGAGACGATCGACCCGCGCGCGATGCCGGTCACCGGCCTCGCCAATGCCGCGATCGACCGGATCGCACCCGATCCGCGCGCGTTCGCCGCGGGGCTTGCGGCTTATGGCGGCAGCGACCTGCTGTGTTATCGCGCGCTGTCGCCGGACGACCTCGTCGCCCGCCAGCGCGCGGCGTGGGATCCGTGGCTCGACTGGGCGCGCGCGCGATACGACGTGCATCTCGAAACGACCGCCGGGATCGTCCACCGCGCGCAACCGCCCGCGACGCTGGCGCGGCTTGCGGAGGCGGTCGGCGCGCTCGACGCCTTCCGCCTTGCGGCGCTGTCGCCGGTGGTGACGATCACGGGATCGCTCGTCCTCGCGCTCGCGCTGGTGGAGCATGCCGGCGATCCCGACACGTTATGGGCCGCGGCACACGTCGATGAGGACTGGCAGGCGGAATTGTGGGGCGAGGATGCGCTCGCCACCGCGGCGCGGGCCAACAAGCGCGCCGAATATGACGCCGCGGTGCGCGTCCTCGCCGCGCTCGACTGATCGGGACGGGGGTCAGGCGGCGCCGGGCACCCGGGTCAGCTTGCGGATGAAGCCGATCAGCCCCGTCTGCCGCGACCGCTTCAGCCGTTCCGCCGCCAGGATCGTCTTCACGCCCTGGAAGCATGTCTCGACGTCGTCGTTGACGAGGACGTAGTCATAGCCGTCCCAGTGGCTGACCTCGTTCGCCGCGCGCGCCATCCGCGCCTCGATAACCTCCGCCGAATCGGTGTTGCGGTTGGTCAGCCGCGCGCGCAATTCCTCCATCGACGGCGGGAAGATGAAGACGCGCACGACGTCGCCGCCGGCGATCTGGAACAATTGCTGCGCGCCCTGCCAGTCGATGTCGAACAGGACGTCCTTGCCCGCGGCCAGCATCGCCTCGACCTGCGCCTTGGGCGTGCCGTAGCGCTGGCCGAAGACATGCGCCCATTCGAGGAATTCGTCCTCCGCCACCATGTGCCGGAACTGTTCGAGGTCGACGAAATGATAGTCCTTGCCGTCGGTTTCGCCGGGCCGCATCGGGCGCGTCGTGGCCGATACCGACATGCCCAGTTCGGGTTCGTCGGCGAGCAATTTGCGCGCGATGGTGGACTTGCCCGCGCCCGACGGCGATGACAGCACGAACAGCACGCCACGACGCTTGAAGTGGTGCGGATCGGTGGGGAGCGAGTTCGGCATGCGCGCTAGTGGCGTCTGGGCGGGGCGGGCGTCAAGCATCGGCCGCGCAGTCGCCGCGAAAAACGGGCTGGCTGTCCTGCTCGCGCTGGCCGGCATGGCGGTGGTCCTGCTGGCGATGGGGCGCCCCGCCACCTGTCCGTGCGGCACCGTCGCGCTGTGGCACGGCACCGTCCGCTCGGACCAGAACAGCCAGCAATTCGCCGACTGGTACAGCCTGACGCATGTCGCGCACGGCCTGCTCTTCTATGCCGCGACCCGCGTGGCGTTGCCTCGCTGGCCATGGCCGCGCCGTCTGGTGGTGGCGGTGCTGGTCGAGGCCGGATGGGAAATTCTGGAAAACTCGCCGATCGTCATCGACCGCTATCGCAGCGTCACCATGGCCTGGGGCTATAGCGGCGACAGCGTGCTCAACTCGCTGGGCGACTGCGCGTGCATGATGATCGGGTTCGCGATCGCCCAGCGACTGCCCTGGTGGGGCAGCGCCGGGATGCTGATCGCACTCGAGCTCGTCGCGTTGGCAGTGATGCGCGACAACCTGACGCTCAACGTCCTGATGCTGATCGCGCCGATCGACGCGATCCGCATCTGGCAGGCCGGCTGACGCTCAGTAGTCGACGCGCGACTGACGGCGGCGATCATAGGCTTTCTTGGCGACGTAGCCGCCGCCCAGCAGCAGGCCGAGCGGCCCCATCCGGCGCATCGCGCCGACCGACAAGGCGCCGATCGCCGCGCCCTTCAGGCCGCCACGGCCATCGCGACGGTCCATTTCGCGCCCCACCAGCGCACCGATAATCCTGCCGATCATGCGTCCACCTTTCCGAAAACCTGGTCCTTGAGTTCCGCCGCGCCGCGCAACACCGCCCAGCCCACCGCATAGGTGACCGCCAGCGGCAGCACGACCTTCAGGACGTTCGCGGTCACCGCCCCGATGATCGCGCCGTCGGCGACGCCGTCGTCGCCCGAAATCGAATCGATCGCGGCGCCGATCAGCGCGCCGGTGGTGGTGGTGCTCACGTATCGTCCCTCATGGCGTCTCGGGCTGCGAAGCGCGCGACCCGCGGGGAAGTTCCGTGGCGTCCGCGCCGGACCGGCCCTATCGCCCGATCATCGTCTCCGGGCGGACCAGCCGGTCGAACGTCGCCGCATCGACGAGGTCGAGGGCGAGGCCCGCCTGTTTCAGCGTCAGGCCATTCCGGTGCGCGTGCTTGGCGATCCGGGCGGCGGCATCGTAGCCGACCTCGGGCGCGAGCGCCGTGACGAGCATCAGCGACTGGTCGACCAGCGCCCCGATTCGTTCGCCGTTCGCCTTCAGCCCGTCCACGGTCCGCGCGGCGAAGCTTTCCATGCCGACCGCGAGCAGGGCGATCGAGCGGAGCACGTTGGCGCCGATCAGCGGCTTGAACACGTTCAGTTCCAGATGCCCCTGCATGCCCCCGACGGTCACCGCGACGGTGTTGCCCATCACCTGCGCCGCGACCATTGTCAGCATCTCCGCCTGCGTCGGGTTGACCTTGCCGGGCATGATCGAGCTGCCGGGTTCGTTGGCGGGCAGCTCCAGTTCGCCGAGCCCCGATCGCGGGCCCGAGCCGAGCAAGCGGATGTCGTTGGCGATCTTGGTCAGCGCCACGGCCAGCACGTTCAGCGTGCCGTGCAGGTCGACCAGACCGTCGTTCGATGCCAGCGCCTCGAACTTGTTGGGCGCGGTGACGAAGGGCAGGCCGGTGAGCGCCGCGATCTCCGCCGCGACATCCGCCGCGAACCCCGCCGGTGCGTTGAGCCCGGTGCCGACCGCGGTGCCGCCCTGCGCGAGCGGCAGGATCCCGCGGGCCACCGCATCCGCGATCCGGGCGCGGGCGTTGTCCAGTTGCTGGACGTAGCCCGAGAATTCCTGCCCCAGGGTCAGCGGCGTTGCGTCCTGGAGGTGGGTGCGCCCGATCTTGACGAGCTCGTCCCATTCCCGCGCACGCGCGGCGAGCGCGTCACGCAGCCGGTCGAGTGCGGGATAGAGCCGGTGCGTCACCGCCAGCGCTGCCGCGACGTGAAGCGCGGTGGGAAAGCTGTCGTTCGACGATTGCCCGCGGTTGACGTCGTCGTTGGGATGCACCGGCACCTTTCCGCCGCGCACGCCGGACAACCGCTCGTTGGCGCGCCCGGCGATCACCTCGTTGACGTTCATGTTCGACTGCGTGCCGCTGCCGGTCTGCCAGATGACCAGCGGAAACTGGTCGTCGAACCGACCGTCGACGATCTCGGCGGCGGCGGCCTCGATCGCATCCGCCGTGTCGGCGGCGAGCCCGTGGCGCCGGTTCACCCTGGCCGCCGCCCGTTTCACCACGGCGAGCGCGTGCACGATCTCGATCGGCATCCGCTCGCGCGGGCCGAACGGAAAGTTTTCGAGACTGCGCTCGGTCTGCGCGCCCCAATAGGCGTCGGCGGGAACCTCGATCGGGCCGATCGAATCGGTTTCGGTGCGGGTAACGGTCATGCCCACAAGATCAAGCGCCGGCGGACCGTATTCAAGGTCGGCGCCCGCGCGGTCGCGCGCGCCTCAGGCTTCCTTTTCCAGCCGCATCTCCATCGCGTCGCCGCGCACCGCCGCCGCGATCGCGGCGTGCAGCGTGTCGGTGCCATAGGGCTTGGCGAGCAGCACCGCGCCGGTGCCGGGGGGGACCGCCGCGGTGTCGCCGGTGGCGAAGACGATGCCGACGCCCGGCCGCAGTTCGCGTGCCCGGATCGCGAGGTCGGGGCCGGAGGCACCGGGCAGGTTGACGTCGGTGACCAGCACGTCGATCGGCACGGTCTGCAACGCGGTCGCCGCATCCTCCGCGCTCGCCGCGTCGATCACGACATGGCCGCCGGCTTGCAACAGCTCGGCGGTCGTCGCGCGGATCACCGGATCGTCCTCGACCAGCAGCACCGTCACCTGGCCGCGCGCGGCCGGCGGCGTCCGCGGCGGGGTGGCGACGGCGGCGCGCTGTTGCTGGTTGGCGAGGACGTGGCGGAATTTCCGCGCCAGCGCCTCGCGCGTATACGGCTTCGACAGCAGCTCGACGCCGGCGTCCAGCCGACCGCCGTGGACGATCGAATTTTCGGTATAGCCGCTGGTGAACAGCACGGCGAGGTCGGGCAGCCGCTCCTTCGCCTTGCGCGCCAGTTCGGGGCTCTTCAGCGTGCCGGGCATCACCACGTCGGTGAACAGCATGTCGATCGGGATGCCGCTTTCGATCACGCTCAGCGCGCTTTGCGCATCGACCGCCTTCAGCACGCGATAGCCGAGGTCGCCCAGCATCTCGACGACGGTCGCGCGGACCGCGTCGTCATCCTCGACCACCAGCACGGTTTCGCTGCCGCCCTCGATCGCGCCCGTGTCGACGACCACCTCGACATCCTCCGCCTCGCGGCTGCGCGGCAGATAGAGGCGGATGGTGGTGCCCTCGCCGACCTCCGAATAGATCTTCACATGGCCGCCCGACTGTTTGACGAAGCCATAGACCATCGACAGGCCGAGCCCCGATCCCTTGCCCTCGCTTTTGGTCGAGAAGAACGGCTCGAACACCTTGGTGACGATGTCGGGGCTCATGCCGCTGCCGGTGTCGCTGACCGCGAGCATGACGTACTGGCCCGCCTGCACCTCGTCGTGGCCGCGGGCATAGGCATCGTCGAGATGCGCGTTGGCCAGCTCGATGGTCAGCTTGCCCGACCCGTCCATCGCGTCGCGCGCGTTGATCGCCAGGTTGAGCAGCGCATTCTCGATCTGCACCGGATCGATGAAGCAGTTCCACAGGCCGCCGCCGAAGATCGTCTCGACCTCCACGCCCTCGCCGATCGCGCGGCGCAGCATGTCGTCCATGCCCCGGACGAAGCGCGTGACGTTGACGACCTTGGGCTCCAGCGCCTGCCGCCGGCCGAAGGCGAGCAGCTGCGCGGCGAGCTTCGACCCGCGCGATACGCCCGCCATGGCGTTGGCGACGCGGCGCTCGGCCCGGTCGTTTCCGGCGATATCGATCGCCAGCAGCTGGAGGTTGCCCGACACGACCTGAAGCAGGTTGTTGAAATCGTGCGCGACCCCGCCGGTCAGCTTGCCGATCGTCTCCATCTTCTGCGACTGCGCCAGCGCCGCCTCCGCCTGCCGCCGCTCACCGATCTCGGCGATCGCCCGCGCCTCCAGCGTCTCGTTGAGCTGGCGCAGCTGCTCCTCGGCGCGCTCGCGATGCCCGACCTGCCGGCGCAGGTGGTCGGCCTGATCGCGCAGGCTGCGCTCGGCGGCGCGCTGTTCGGTGATGTCGGTGTGCACGCCGACCCATTCGACGATCTCGCCCGCCGCGTCCTTGATCGGCTGTGCGCGGATCAGGCAGTCGCGCCACGCCCCGTCGCGGCGGCGGACGCGATGCTCGAAGACGAAGACGGACCGCGCGGCGACCGCCGCTTCCCACGCGGCGATCGTCGGGGCGGCATCGTCGGGATGGACTGCGCTCGCCCAGCCATAGCCGCCATAGGCGTCGGCATCCTGTCCGGTCAGCGCGGTCCAGCCGGGCTGCTCGCCGACCATCCGGCCGTCGGCGGTATTGGTCCACAGCACGCCGTGCACCGCCTCCATCGCCGCGCGGAACCGGTCGTTGCTGGCCCGGACCGCCGCCTCGCGCTCGGCGCGCTCCTCGATATCGGTGACGAGGACGTGAAAGCCCTCGACGTCGCCGGCCGCATCGCGGCGGGGCAGGTAGCGGATGTCCGCGCGCCGGTGGCCGCCGTCCCGATGCGGCATGCGGCCTTCGTCCTCGATCGCCTCTCCGGCGAGCACGCGCTCGATCAGCGGCAGGCGTTCGGCATAGACCGCCTCGCCCAGCACCTCGCGGATATGCCGGCCGACGACCGCTTCGGGATCGAGCCCCAGCCAGTCGCGGTAATGGCTGTTGGCGAAGCGATACACCTGGGTACGGTCGACGTAGGAGATGAGGACCGGCAGCGCGTCGGTGATCGCGCGCAGCTCCGCGGCGCCCGCGGTCACCGCGACCTCCGCGGCGATGCGCGCGGTGTTGTCGATCACCGTGCACATCACGCCGCCGACGCAGCCGTCGTCGCAATGGACGGGGGTGTAGAACAGGTCGAGGAACAGCCGCTGCGGGGCGTCGCCGCGCATCAGGGTCATCGGCTGGTCGCGATAGCTGACGACCTCGCCGGTGAAACCGCGTTTCAGGATCGCCGCATTCCAGTCCCAGATCTCGGGCCAGACGTCGCGCACCGTGCCGCCGAGCGCGGCGGGATGCCTGGCGCCGGCGATCGCGATATAGCCGTCGTTGTACAGCATGACATGGTCGGGGCCCCACATCAGCACCTTGGGGACGGGGGAATTGACGATGTTGCCGACCGTCGTCCGCAACGCCTCGCTCCACCGCTCGATCGGGCCGAGCGGGGTGGCGCTCCAGTCGCGGGCGCGGATCAGCGCGCCGCACGCGCCGCCGCCGACCGGCCACAAGGGGGACGCGGGTACAGACGCGGGTACGGGGGACTCTGTCGACATCCGCCGGAAATGCGACCTCCGCCGCGGCGTGTCAAACGCGAGGCCCGTGCTTTTCGCCGCTTCGGTATGGACGCGGGGCGTGCCGCCCGGCAAAGCCCGGGGCCATGACCGATGACCTGCTGACCGGAACCGAAGGCGCCGTCGGGCGGCTCCGCCTCAACCGCCCCCGGGCGCTGCACGCGCTCAACCTCGCCATGTGCGAGGGCATGCTGGCGATGCTGGAGCGCTGGCGAACCGATCCCGGCGTCGCGGCGGTTATGCTCGACCATGCGCCCGCCGCGGACGGCGATCCCCGCGCGTCGCGCGGCTTTTGCGCGGGCGGCGACATCCGGATGCTGGGCGAGAGCGGCGCGGGCGACGGCGCCGCGGCGCGCTGCTTCTTCCATACCGAATACCGGCTCAACAACCGCCTGTTCGCCTATGCCAAGCCCACGGTCGCCTTCATGGACGGCGTGACGATGGGTGGCGGCGTCGGCATCGCGCTGCCCTGCCGCTGGCGCGTCGCGACCGAGAATACGCGCTTCGCCATGCCCGAAACGGGGATCGGCCTGTTCCCCGATGTCGGCGGCGGCTGGTTCCTGTCGCGCCTGCCGGGGCGGATCGGCCAGTTCCTCGCGCTCACCGGGCACCGGCTCGACGGCGCGGAGGCGCATGCGCTGGGTCTGGCGACGCATTACCTGCCCGCCGCCGCGCTCGACGCGGCGAAGGCGGCGGTCGTCGCCGATCCCCATGGGATCGCGGCCGTGCTCGACGCGGCCGCGGTCACGCCGCCCGCGGCGCGGCTGCTGGACCATCGCGTGGCGATCGACCGGCTGTTCGCCGCCGATACGCTCGAGGAGGTGTTCGCGGCGTTGGAGGCGGACGGGGGCGCCTTCGCCGCCGAGCAGCTCGCGATCCTGCGCACCAAGTCGCCGCAGGCGATGAAGGTGTCGCTGCGGCTGCTCTACGACGGCGGGCTGATGCAGAGCTTCGCCGACGAGATGCGACAGGAATATGCCGTCGCCAGCCGCGTCGTGCAGCGCCACGACTTCCTCGAGGGCGTGCGCGCGGTGATCGTCGACAAGGACAATGCCCCGCGCTGGCAGCCCGCCACGCCCGAGGGCGTGACCGAACACGTCATCGACCAGATCTTCGCGCCGCTGCCCGAGGCGGACGCGTGGACGCCCGCCTGAAGGAGAGCCCCGTGCCCGAAGCCCCGTCCGACTATCAGACCATCCTCGTCGAGCGCCGCGAGCGCGTGACGCTCATCACGCTCAACCGGCCCGACGCGCTGAACGCGCTGAACGCGCAGGTGCTCGCCGACCTGCTCGCTGCGCTGGCCGCGTTCGACGCGGACGAGGGGCAGGGGTGTGCGGTCCTGACCGGCAGCGCCCGGGCGTTCGCCGCGGGCGCCGACATCAAGGAAATGCAGGCGATGGATTTCGCCGCGATGTATGGCCGCAACCATTTCGCCGGCTACGAGACGCTCACCGCGACGCGCAAGCCGATCATCGCCGCGGTCGCCGGCTATGCACTGGGCGGCGGCTGCGAACTGGCGATGATGTGCGACTTCATCCTCGCCGCCGACACCGCGAAGTTCGGCCAGCCCGAAGTGAAGCTGGCGGTGAGCCCCGGCATGGGCGGCTCGCAGCGGCTGGCGCGCGCCGTCGGCAAGGCGAAGGCGATGGAGATGTGCCTGACCGGGCGGATGATGGACGCCGCCGAGGCGGAGCGCGCCGGGCTGGTCAGCCGGGTGATCCCGGCCGCCGACCTGGTCGAGGAGGCGATGACGACCGCCGCGACGATCGCCGCGATGGCGCCGCTCGCGGTGCTGGCGAACAAGGAGATGGTCAACGCCGCGTTCGAGACGACGCTGGCGCAGGGCGTCCAGTTCGAACGCCGGCTGTTCCACGGCCTGTTCGGCACCGCCGACCAGAAGGAAGGCATGGCGGCGTTCGTCGGGAAGCGGCCGGGGGTGTGGGAAGGGCGGTGAGGGCGGCGGCGGTTGCGGTGCTATCGGCGGGTGTCACCCGGCCGCCGCGCGACCCAGACGAGGCCGGTCCAGTCGCCCTTGGGATAACGCGCCGTGAAATCGCGATGTGCCGCGCGGTCGAGGCCGACGCGGCGCATGACCTCCTGCGATCGGCGATTGTCGATCGCGGTGTACGCGACGATTTCCATGCTGGTCAGCGTTCGCCAGGCGTGGTCCAGCGCGACGCGAGCGCCCGCGGTCGCCAGTCCGCGTCCCCAGGCGTCGCGCCTCAGACGCCATCCGATCTCGTGATGCAGTCCCAGCGGATGCCCTCGATCGGCCCGGAACATGACGCCCGCATAGCCGAGGAATGCGCCTGAAGCCCGGTCGACTATTGCCCATCGTGATATTCCGTCGATCGACCAGGCATCCCGATAGCGATCGAACTTTTCGCGGATGGCGGCATCGGCGAACGGGCCGCCGAGATCTGCCATGACCTCGGGATCGCGATGCATGGCGGCAAAGCCGTCGCGATGCGACTCGGACCATCGTCGAAGATCGAACGTCATCGGCGCCTCGCTGTCGAACACGACGATACACGACGGTCATCGTCAGGACAGTCGCCCGAGCGGCAAATTTGCCTCATGTCATTCGAAGTCCGTCTAAATTAAATTTGCCGGGGCCGGCAGAATGCTTGTCGCTGCCGGAAGGACTTTCGTCGAAGATCGTGCTATGTCCTTTCAGGAAGGAGGGTGGCATGGTCTTTCCGGTTATCGCGATGATATCGTTGGCCGTCATCCTGACGCTGGCTGTTCGGGCGAATGCGCGCTTTCGGGGTGAGGCCCGTCTGCCGATGCAATGGGACCTTGCCGGCGAAGTCACGTGGTCGGCGCCAAGACATATGGCATTGGCATTCATGCCGGTGCTGGCGTCGGGAAGCTTCGTCTTCCTGCTCTATCTGGCGCGGAACGTCGCCCCCCGGCCTGGGCAGGAGCATCTCGTCTTGCCGATGTTTGCCGGCACCGGTGTGACGCTCGTCGCGATACAGCTTTTGCATCACTGGATGATCGCGAAGGCGTTGCGCCGCGACGCGGGATGACGTGCATCATGGGATGCTGGCGGTCGGCCGGCATCGGGTCCGTCTGGCGGGCACCTTGAACGAAGGGCGCTACCGGCCCCTTCGCTCGGGATCGAACGTCAGAAACCGCTCCACCTCCGCCAGCGCCGCCGCCTGCACAGTGTCCGGCGGGCCGCTGGCGTCGACCAGCGCGTGGCGCCCCGGTGCGGCTGCCGCCTGGGTTATGAACGAATCGCGGATGCGGCGGTGGAAATCGAGGGCCAGGCTTTCGAACCGCCCCTCGTCGATCGCGTCGGCGGCCAGGCGGCGGCGGCTGCGGGCGAGGCCGGTCGCCGGATCGAGGTCGAGCACCAGAGTCAGGTCGGGCCACAGGTCGTCGACCATGCTGCGGTGCAGATCGTGGATCAGGCCTTCGTCCATGCCGCGGCCGGCGCCCTGATAGGCGAGCGTCGATCCGGCGTAGCGGTCGGACACGACGATCCGCCCCGCCGCCACCGCCGGCAGCACGACGCGGGCGACGTGCTGGACGCGCGCGGCGGTCATCAGCAGCAATTCGGCGCGCGGGTCCCACGCGTCGTCGGCGCCCGCCAGCAGCAGGCCGCGCAGCGCCTCTCCCTGCGGGGTGCCGCCGGGCTCGCGGGTGCCGAGCACGTCGTGCCCGCGCGCCCGCAACGCCGCGATCAGGTGGCGGACGACGCCGCTCTTTCCCGATCCGTCGACGCCCTCGACCGCGATGAATGCACCGGTCACCCGTGTCGTCCCGCCGGCCGCCACGCGCGCGTCAGCCGTGCAGCTGCTGCTGGTGGCGCGCGTGGTGCCGGATCACCTCGTCGATGATGAAGCGCAGGAACTTCTCGGTGAATTCGGGATCGAGCTCCGCTTCCTCGGCGAGGTGGCGCAGCCGCGCGATCTGGCGTTCCTCGCGGCCCGGATCGGCGGCGGGCAGGCCCGACGTCGCCTTGTAGCGGCCGACCGCCTGCGTCACCTTGAACCGCTCGGCGAGCAGGTGGACGAGCGCGGCATCGATGTTGTCGATGCTCTTGCGATAGCCCTGCAGCATCCCGTCGCTCATCCTTCGACCTTTCCCTCGCGCGCGTCGCGCCTCCCATGGGGTGTGTCGGCGCTGCGGGCAAGACTTGCGTTCGCGGGGCCAAGCGGCCACAGCGCGGGGCGAGATGACCGCCACCATCCACCGCCTCGACCGTCCCGAACCCTCGCTGGATCCCATGCTCCAGCTCGTCGCGGGCGACATGAACGCCGTCAACCAGGTGATCCTCGACCGCATGCAGTCGCAGATCCCGCTGATCCCCGAACTCGCCGGCCATCTGATCGCGGGCGGCGGCAAGCGGATGCGGCCGATGCTGACGCTCAGCAGCGCGCGGCTGATCGGCTATACCGGCACTCGCCACCACCGGCTCGCCGCGTCGGTGGAGTTCATTCACACCGCGACGCTGCTGCACGACGACGTCGTCGACGGCTCGGACCTGCGCCGCGGCCGGCGCACCGCCAACATCATCTGGGGCAATCCGGCGAGCGTGCTGGTCGGCGACTTCCTGTTCAGCCGCAGCTTCGAGCTGATGGTCGAGGACGGCAGCCTGAAGGTGCTGAAGATCCTGTCCAATGCCAGCGCGGTGATCGCGGAGGGGGAGGTCAATCAGCTCACCGCCGCGCGGCGCGTCGACCTCGGCGAGGATCGCTATCTCGACATCATCAACGCGAAGACCGCGGCGCTGTTCGCCGCCGCCTGTCGCATCGCCGCGGTGGTGGCGGAGCGCGGCGAGGGCGAGGAGGCGGCGCTCGACGCCTATGGCCGCAACCTCGGCATCGCGTTCCAGCTGGTCGACGACGCGATCGACTATGTCTCCGACGCGGGGACGATGGGCAAGGATGCGGGCGACGATTTCCGCGAGGGCAAGATGACGCTGCCCGTGATCCTCGCCTATGCCCGCGGCGATGCGCAGGACCGCAAGTTCTGGAAGGACGCGATCGAGGGGCGCCGCTCGTCGGACGAGGATTTCGCGCAGGCGATCGATCTCGTCCGGCGGACCCGCTCGGTCGACGACACGCTCGCCCGCGCGCGCCATTACGGCCAGCGCGCGATCGACGCGATCGGCGGCTTCGCCAACGGCGAGGCGAAGGATGCGATGGTCGAGGCGGTCGAGTTCGCGGTCGCGCGCGCCTATTGATCCCGGCGGCGCGGGGTCAGCAGCCGCCGCAGTCGCCGCCCGTTTCCACCTGCAACGTCGCGTGGCCGATCCCGAACCGGTCGTGCAGCATCGCGCGCGCGGTGGCGAGGAAGCCGTCGCCGGGATAGCCGCCGGGGATCACCAGATGCGCGGTCAGCACCGGTTCGGTGGTCGACATTGGCCAGATGTGCAGGTCGTGCACCCGCGCGACGCCGGGCAGCCCCTGCAACGCGGCGGTGACCGCGTCATAGTCGATCGCGCGCGGTACCGCGGCGAGTGACATCTCCACCGTCTCGCGCAGCAGGCCCCAGGTCTGCCACAGGATGATCGCCGCGATCACCAGGCTGACGAGCGGATCGATCCAGCCGATCCCGGTCGCCCAGATCGCGATACCGGCCAGCACCACGCCGGCGGACACGGCGGCATCGCTGACCATGTGCAGATAGGCGCCGCGGATGTTGATGTCGCCCTTGCGGCCGCGCGCGAACAGCCACGCGGTCGCGGCGTTGATCGCGATGCCGATGCCCGCGACGATCGAGACGGTGAGCCCCGCCACCACCGGCGGATCGTCGAACCGCTGCACCGCCTCCATCACGATCGCGCCGAGCGCGACGAGCAGGAACAGCGCATTGGCGAGCGCCGCGAGGATCGTCGACCCCTTCAGGCCATAGGTGAAGCGCTTGGTCGGCGCGCTGCGCGCCAGCGTCGCGCCGCCCCAGGCGACGGCGAGGCCCAGCACGTCGGACAGGTTGTGCCCGGCGTCGGCGAGCAGCGCGACCGATCCGGTCCACAGCCCCGCGCCGCCCTCCGCCAGGACATAGGCGATGTTGAGCGCGATCCCGATCGCGAAGGCGGAATCGAAATTCGCCGGGGCGTGCGCGTGCCCGTGCCCATGACTATGGTGGTGGCCGCCGTCGTGCGCATGGCCGTCCCGGCCATGGTCGTGGTGATGATGTCCGCCCAAAGATCCCGCCCGTCCGTGCTGTGGTCGGCGCCTGCCTACCATCGCGCGGGCGGGAGATACTAGGACGCGGGCGTCACGATTTGCCGAACAGTCCGCCAAGGCCGCCGAGCATGCCGCCGATGCCGCCTTCGCCGCCGCCCGCCCCGCCGAGCAGCGCGCCGAGGTTGCCCAGCGCGCCCTCGCCGCCGAGGTGGCCGAGGATCTGTTGCAGCACGTCGGGGGACAGGCCGGTCGCATCGGCGGCACCCGCGACGGTGTCGCCCGGCTGGGTATGCGCGTCGCCCAGCGCGCCGATCGCGGCGGTGACCTGGTCGGGGGAGAGGCCGATCTTTTCGGCGAGATTGGCGATCGCGGGGTTTCCGGCCACGTGGCCGAGGATGCCGTCCAACAGACCCATCGTGCGTCTCCTTGCTGTACTCGATCCCGGGATAGCATCCGCGGCGGGTCGCGTCGCGCGGTTATCCATGGCAAGGGCGAATGCCGTGACCCGACCGCCCGACCTGCCGATCCTCGCCGTCCTGCCCGCACTGCTCGCGGCGCTCCGCACCGGCAGCAATGCGGTGCTGGTCGCGCCGCCGGGGGCGGGCAAGACGACCGCGGTCGCGCCGGCGTTGCTCGCAGAGCCGTGGTGCGACGGCGAGGTGCTGGTGCTGTCGCCGCGCCGGCTCGCCGCCCGCGCCGCCGCGGAACGGATGGCGGCCCTCGCCGGCGAGGCGGTCGGCGGCACCTTCGGCTATGCGACGCGGATGGACAGCCGGCGCTCCGCCGCGACCCGCGTGACGGTGGTGACCGAGGGCATCTTCGTCGCCCGCATCCAGGGGGACCCGGAACTGGCCGGCGTATCGGCCGTGCTGTTCGACGAGGTCCACGAACGCAGCCTCGACGGCGATTTCGGGCTGGCGATGGCGCTCGACGCGCAAGGATCGCTGCGTCCCGACCTGCGGCTGGTGGCGATGTCGGCGACGCTGGACGGCGCGCGCTTCGCCGCGTTGATGGGCGGCGGCGGCGACCCGGCGCCCGTGATCGAGAGCGAGGGCCGCAGCTACCCGCTCGACCTGCGCCACATCGGGCGCGCAGGCGACGGCCGGATCGAGGATGCGATGGCGCGCGCGATCCGCCGCGCGCTCGGCGAGGCGGAGGGTGGCGTGCTCGCCTTCCTGCCGGGCGTCGCCGAGATCGAGCGGACCGCGGAACGGCTCGCCGGCCTGCCCGACGACGTGGTCGTCCACGAACTCCACGGCAGCCTCGACCCCGCCGCACAACGCGCCGCGATCCGCCCGGAGCCCGACGGTCGGCGCAAGCTGGTGCTCGCGACGTCGATCGCGGAAACCAGCCTGACGCTCGACGGCATCCGCATCGTCGTCGATTCGGGGCTGGCGCGGCGGCCGCGCTACGATCGCGCGGCGGGAATGACGCGGCTGGTGACCGAGCGCGCCAGCCAGGCGGCGGTGATCCAGCGCGCCGGCCGCGCCGCGCGGCTGGGCCCGGGCGTCGCCTATCGCCTGTGGGAAGAGGCGGCGACGGGCGGGTTGCCGCGCTTCGATCCGCCCGAGATCCTCGAGGCCGACCTGTCGGGGCTGGTGCTCGCCGCCGCGCTGTGGGGCGTGGGCGATCCGCGCGCGCTCGCCTGGCTCGACCCGCCGCCGGTCGCGGCGGTGGCGGAGGCGCGCGAGCGGCTGGCGGCGCTCGATGCGATCGATGCGGACGGTCGCCCGACCGCGCACGGGCGCCGGATCGCGGCGATGCCGATGCCGCCACGACTGGCGCACATGCTGCTGCGCGCGGGCGAGCTGGGGCAGGGCGCCATCGCGGCGGAGGTCGCGGTGCTGCTGTCGGAGCGCGGGCTCGGCGGCAACGATCCCGATCTCGACGCGCGGCTGCGGCGCTGGCGCGGCGAGCGCGGTAGCAAGGCGACCGCGGCGCGACGGCTGGCCGAGCGCTGGGCGAAGCTGGTCGGCGGCGGCGGGGACGGCGAGGGGGTCGAGGTGCCGATCGCGCTCGCCTTTCCCGACCGGATCGCGCGGGCGCGCGACGCGTCGGGCGAGCATTGGGCCTCGGTCGGCGGGCGCGGCTTCCGGCTCGATCCGGCGACCGCGCTCGCGCGATCGGAATGGCTCGCGGTCGCGGAAACGCAGGGCGCCGCGTCGGGGGCGCGCATCCTCGCCGCCGCACCGATCACGCTCGCCACGATCGAGCGATTGTTCGGAAACCGCATCGCGATGCAGCGGACGGTGGCGTTCGATCCCGCGACCAGCGGCGTGACCGCATTGCGCGAGCGGCGGCTCGGCGCGCTGCGGCTGTCGTCGGGCCCGGACGCGCAGGCCGATCCGGCGGCGATCGCGGCGGCGTTGCTGGCGGGCGTCCGCACCCATGGTATCGCGCAGCTGCCGTGGAGTGCGGGTGCGCAGGCGCTGCGCCAGCGCGCGGCCTATGCCGGAATCGCGATCGATGCGCTGATGGCGGATCGACTCGACGAATGGCTGCCGCCGCTGCTCGACGGGCGCCGGCGGCTCGATACGATTCCCGGCGGTGCGCTGACCGAGGCGGTGCGCGCGCTGATCGGCTGGGACGCGATGCGCCAGGTCGACCGGCTGGCGCCCGCCGCCTTCACCAGCCCGGCGGGCAGCACGCACGAGATCGATTATGCGGCGGACGGGGGCCCGCGGGTCGAGCTGCGCGTGCAGGCGCTGTTCGGGCTGGCGGAGCATCCGGTGACCGGGTCGGCGCGGGTACCGCTGGTGCTCAGCCTGACCTCGCCCGCCGGCCGGCCGATCCAGACGACGCGCGACCTGCCGGGTTTCTGGGCGGGCAGCTGGAACGCGGTCGCGAAGGAAATGCGCGGGCGCTATCCGCGGCATCCCTGGCCGGACGATCCCGCCGCCGCCGCCGCGACGCTGCGGACCAAAAAGGCGGATGCGCGCGGGCCCGGACCGCGCTAAGGAGCGCGTCATGCCTACCGCCCGTATCTTCCAGCGCCCCAAGAACGCGATGCAGTCCGGCAAAGCCCGGACCCAGACGTGGAGCCTCGAGTTCGAGCCTGCCGCCCCGAAGGTTCCCGATCCGCTGACCGGCTGGGCGGGAAGCGGCGACACGCGCGAACAGGTCCGGCTCGGCTTCCCGACGCAGGAGGCCGCGATCGCCTATTGCGAGGCGCAGGGGTTCGATTACGAACTGATCCCCGCACCCGAACGGACGCTGAAGTTGCAGGCCTATGCGGACAATTTCCGCTAGGTCCGGCCAAGGTCGGGACTAACCCCGCCGCCTCATCGTCACGCCGGACGTGTTCCGGGGGAGGCCGCGCGGCCAACAGTCGGGGTTCGGGGGTCTTGCCGTGCCTTGCAGCCCCGAGGACCCCGGAACCGGTTCGGGCTGACCAATCCCGCACGCCGTGTGCGAGCCCGGACGCAATGGGCTTCAGCCGCCCGCAATCTCCGCCAGCAGGCCGGCGCCGAGGATCATGAGCATCTTGGCATCGATCGCCACCCCCGCGCGGCGGCGTTCGGCGACGAATCCCGGCACCTGCGCCAGCGGCACGCGGTAAACGGTGATGTTCTCCTGCGCGTCGCCGCCGCCATCGCCGGTGCGCGTCAGCCCGGTCGCCACGACCAGGGTGAAGCGTTCCGACGTCATGCCCGGCGAGGAGAAGAATTCGCCACGCTCCTCGACGATCGCGGCGCGATAGCCGGTTTCCTCCTCCAGCTCGCGACGCGCGGCATCGGCGACGCTTTCGCCCTCGCTCTCGTCGCCGACCAGTCCGGCGGGCAGTTCGAGGCACGCCCGGCCCAGCGGCACGCGATGCTGCTCGACGAGCAGCAGCTGCCCCTCGTCGTCGATCGCGACGATCACCGCCGCCGCGATCGACCCGACGCGCTCGGCATATTCCCACGTCCCCGCCTTGCGGACCGAGAGGTATTTGCCCTTCCAGACGGTGTCGGCGGTCATAGTTCGATCAGTCGATCCGGCAGTTCGTTGGTGTCGTCGGCGCGCGGCGGGACGTGCGCGGCAAGCACGACGCCGATCTGGCGCACCGCCTCCGCCATGCCGTCGCCGGGGCGCCCGTCGCGCGTCGCCGCGATCAGCGCGGCCATCGCCGCCCCCCAGACGTCGGGCGCGACCCGGCGATGGATCGCGGCGTCGGCGATGATCTCCGCCCGGTGTTCGTCGAGCGACAGGTAGAGCAGGACCCCGGTTGCATCGCGCGTCCGCGCCTCCGCGCTGGCGCGAAAGAGCGCGATCGCGCGGGCATGGACGCGGCGCGCCTCGGTGCTGCCCGGCGTCAGCGCCAGCCGCAGCGGCATCCAGGCGAGACCGACGCGCACGACCAGAAAGGTCGCGGCGAGCAGGACCAGCGCGACGGTGAACAACCCGCCGGGGGCGGGCGCCCCCTCCCACGGATCGGCGACCAGCCCGTGCAGCCGGACCGCCGCGTCGGGCCACAGCGCCAGCAGGGCCAGCACCAGCAGCATCGCCAGCACCGCCCAATGGAGTGCGACGTCGTGATATTTGTCGGATCGACGCGCGACGATCGTGACGATCTCGCCCGCGGTATGGCGCTCGGCTTCGGTCACCGCCGCGGCGACCCGCGTCCGATCGGCTTCGGTCAGACGCATGTCACCAGCTCCCCGAGGCGCCGCCGCCACCGAAATCGCCGCCACCACCACCGGTGAAGCCGCCGCCGCCCCAGCTGCCGTCGCTGCCGCCATCCGACCCGCCACCGCCGCCACCGCCCCAGCCGCCACCCGACGACCGGCCGATCTCGTTGGCGAGGCCCCACAGGACGATCGGCAGCGCGCTGCCGCCGTCGCCGCCGGTCCCGCCGTAGCGCCGACCCCACGGCCCGGCGCGCTTGCGGCCGCGCAGCAGCGGCACCAGTACGAACAGCAGGATCACCGCCCAGACGATCAGCCCGAACGGGACGCCGCCGCCGTTGCTGCGTCCTGCTGGCGAGCGGCGATGGACCTGATCGTACTGCTGCGTCGCCGCGTCGAGCCGCGCCTGCGCCTCTTCGGGGGAGGCGCGCAGCTGTTGCGCGATCGCGTCGACCCCCGCGGTCATGCCGCCGGGGATGTCGCCCGCCTTCAGCCGCGGGATCATGTCCCGGTTGATGATGACGCTGGACAGCGCGTCGGTCAGGACCGGTTCGAGGCCGCGGCCCACCTCGATGCGCGGGCCGCGACGCCCCGCGGGTTCGTTGGGCGCGATGAACAGGATGGCGCCGTTGTTGACGTCCTTCAGCCCGACGCCCCACGCGCGGCCGAGCTTGTAGCCATATTCCTCGATCGGATAGCCTTGCAGGTCGGGGATCGTCGCCACCACCAGCTGGCGCCTGGTGTCCTTTTGCAGCGCCTCGAGCTTCGCCGTCAGCGCCGCTTCCGTTTCCGGAGGCAGCACATTGGCGGCATCGACCACCAGACCGGTGAACTTCGGAAACGTCTGCGCCGTGGCCGGCGCGGCGATCAGCCCCGCCAGCGCCATCAGCCCGGCGAGCGCCATCAGGCGCCAGCCGGCGAGCGTCCGCGCCAGGGCGTACATCGCCGTCAGCTCGCATTCCCGAGTTTGACGCTGGGCGCCTGTTCCGCCCCCGGCGTCGTGGCGGCGAACGGGGTCAGCGGCTTGGCACCGTAGAAGATCTTGGCGCCGACCGCGTCGGGGAAGGTGCGGATGCGCGTGTTATACGCCTGCACCGCGGTGTTGTAATCGGTGCGGGCGATGGTGATGCGGTTCTCGGTCCCCTCCAGCTGGCTCATCAGCGTGGTATAATTGCCCTGGCTCTTCAGTTCGGGATACGCCTCCTGAAGCCGCTGGAGCGACAGCGTCACCGCGCCCTGCGCGCGCTCGAACGCCTGCATCTTGGCGGGGTCGGTCAGCTGGTCGCCGGACAGCTTGACCTGGTTGGCGCCGGCGCGCGCCTGCGTCACCTGGACCAGGATGTCCTTTTCCTGCGCGCCCGCCGCCTTCACGGTCGAGACGAGGTTGGGGATCAGGTCGGCGCGGCGCTGGTACTGGTTCTGGACGTCGGCCCAGCGCGCCTTGGCATTCTCCTCGGCGGTCGGGACGGAGTTGATGCCGCAGCCGGCCAGCGACAGGCTCGCGGTGGCGGCGAGGGCGAAAGCGGCAATCGGGCGACGCGACGACATGAACATCCTCCTAGGTCTGTCCTATCCATATAGGACAGTGATCGGGGTTGGCGAAGGGGGAATCGGCGCCTACCCTCGACGCGTCGGGCACAGACAGAGGGATGGCGACTTATGCTCAAGGAATTCAAAACCTTCATCGCGCGCGGCAACGTGCTGGATCTGGCCGTGGCGGTCATCATCGGCGCCGCGTTCGGCAAGATCGTCACCTCGCTGACCGAGGACGTCATCATGCCCGTCATCGGCAAGATCTTCGGCGGGCTCGATTTTTCGGGCTATTTCCTGCGCATGGGGCCGGTGCCGGCCAATTATGCGGGATCGCTGTCCGACTATGCCGCGCTGAAGAAGGCGGGCGTGCCGCTGCTCGGCTACGGCGAGTTCATCACGCAGGCGGCGAATTTCGTCATCGTCGCCTTCATCATCTTCCTGATCGTGCGCGCGGTGAACCGGCTGATGCCGAAGCCCGAGGTTTCGCCGATGGTCGAGCCGGCCGACGTGACGCTGCTGCGCGAGATCCGCGACGAACTGAAGGCCCGCCCGCGAGTGTGATCCGGACGGTCCCCCGCTCCCGCGGGCGGGGGATCAGGCGGCGACCAGCTGGTCCGCGGTGGCATCCGCCAGGCTGGTGCCGTCGAGAATGCGGGCGGTCTCGTCACGCACGCGCATCATCGCATGGCGGATGGCGCAATCCGCCTCGCTCTTGCAGTCGGTGCAGGGGCGGTAGGCGGTACGGCTGACGCACGGCACCAGCGCCAGCGGCCCCTCGATCACGCGGATCACCTCGCCCAGCGAGATGAGATGCGCGGGGCGGCCGAGGACGTAGCCGCCCATCTTGCCCCGTGTGCTGCTGAGCAGTCCGGCATCGCGCAGGTCGGCGAGGATCAGTTCCAGGAACTTGCGCGGCACGTTCGCGGCGACGGCGATCCGTCCCATCGGAATCGGAGGCGTGGCGGCGGGTGCTTCGGCCAGAAAAAGCATCGCACGCAACGCGTAGCGGGAACGCTGGGTCAACATTATGGGGCGCTATGGCCCCATAATGTGGCAAGTGAAAGGCGTGGATTGCAGCCGCCCGGCGGGTCGCCTATATGGGTCGTGCCGGCTTCCAGCCGGCTATGGCGATAAACGGTGGCGTCACATAGGCGCAGCGGACCCGGGGGCAGTACCCGGCGGCTCCACCACCGACCTTGTTTCGATCGTGGCGCGCCTCGTGCCGCCGCGTACCGGAACAGCGTCGATGACGGGGCCGAACTAGGATCGACGTGTGTTGAACAGCGCTGTCTTTCGCTCGGAATGGGACCACCGCAACGGCCCATTACACAAGTGCCAACGATAACGAAGCACTCGCGATTGCGGCGTAACTGAGGGCCTAACGGCCTGAGGTTATTCCAAGATTACGCGGTTGGACCCACCGGGCAACAGAAGGGATTCCAGCGGTACGGGGAGCACCGGGCAACAGAAGCTCCCCACTGTTTTCATCCTCGCTCGTCATGCTGGCGGCGGCAGAGCGCGGTCCGCGATTCGCCGGCGCCTTCGGTCGCTATCGGGGCCAGCCGACATGGCGTCCCGATTTCATCACCATCCGTCATTTCCCGCGAAGACGGGAATCCATCGACGCAGCGTCAGGGACAGGGCGGCGACGTCATGGAATATGGATCCCCGCCTGCGCGGGGACGACGACGCGGCGGGATGGAGGGCGGATCGTTACGGTACGATCCCCGACCCAGCGCAGGCGGGCGAACGTCATCCAGGCAGGGCTTACCGCCCCGATCCCGCCACCGGATTGTTTCCCCACAGCCGGTCGTACGACCAGCCCGACAGGTCCTCCACCACCCGCGCGCGCTCGACGTCCGCGGGGCGGCGCTCGCCGGCACGGAAGCGCTCGATCTCGTCGAGCAGGATCGCGTGCGTGCGCGGGTCGAGGCGGAAGCGCGTCGACACCAGCACGCCGAACACCAGCATCGCGATCGTCCCCGCGCCCAGCACGCCGACGATCGCGGCGATCGCGGCGGGGCTCTGCGTCGTCGCCTTGGACACGAAGCCCGACGCCTGCATCACCTGTCCGACCAAAATCACCGCCAGCGCCTGGCTCATCTTGCGCACGAAGGTCATCACGCCCGCGAACGCGCCCTCGCGGCGGCGGCCGGTGACGATCTCGTCGACGTCGGCCATGTAATTGTAGGTCGCCCAGGGGATGTAGTTGAGCGCGCCGCGGCCGAGGCCGGCGAACACCACCGGCAGCCAGAACAGCGCCGACGTCGCGGTATAGCCGGCGACATACATGGCGAGGAAGATGACGACGCCGATCCCGAAGCTCAGCGCCGCGAAGCGATAGGCGGCGGCGGGCGACAGGCGCAGCGCGAAGTTGATCGCGAGCACCACCGCGACCAGCTGGACGATATAGGTCACGCCGACCAGCTGGCCGACGATCGCGGTCGATCCGGCCAGCGCGAAGATCACGAAATAGGTGAAGGCCGCGTTGTAGATGTCCTGGCTGATATAGCCGCCGAGGTACATGCCGAGGTGCAGGCGGAACGCCCGGATGCGCAGCGTCGAGAACAGGTTGCGGTACAGCGCCACGAAGGCGGCACCGAGCGTCGGCTTGTCGCGCGCCTCCGCCTCCGCCAGTTCGGGCGGACGCTGGCGTTCCCAGCTGAACGCGAACAGCAGGCCCGCCGCTCCCATGAACAGCACGGAAAAGATCACGCCCATGTACAGGTACGTGTCGGGCGAATCCGGCCCGAGCCAGGCGATCAGCCACGCCGGCAGGAACGCGGCGGCGATCGCCGAACACTGGCCGCACAGGATGCGCGCACCGGCGAACTTCGCCTTGGTGCGGTAATCGGTCGCCATTTCGCTGGCGAGCGTCTCGTACGGGATGATCTCCATCGCATAGACCATCTCGAACAGGACGTAGGTGACGAGATAATACCAGAAGCTCTGCCCCGCGACCCACATGATCGCGAACGACGGCAGCAGCGGGATCGCGGCGAGGATGAAGAACCGCCGCCGGCCGAAGCGGCGGCCGAGCCACGTCCGGCCGATGTTGTCGGACAGGTGGCCGATCATCGGGCTGGTGAAGGCGTCGAGCACGCGCGCCACCCCGAAGATGATCGTCGCCTGCGCCGCCGACAGGCCGCAGAAGCTGGTGTAGAAAATGAGGATCCAGGTCGAGATGACCGCCATCGACCCCGCGCCCAGCACGTCGTTCGAGCCATAGGCGAGCAGATTGTACCAGCGCACCGGACGTGCCGGGGCGGTCGGCATGATCGGGGTGGCGGCGATGGGGTCGGTGGCCATGCGTGTTTACTCGGCTGGTGGCCTGTCCTCACCCTTCCGGCCCTGTGGGCCGCCCTCCCTCTCCCATCGGGAGAGGGAAAAGACGCCGAAGGCGGCGAAGGGTGAGGACGGCACGGTCAGATATAGGTGCGGAGGAACTCGCCCAGCGCGACCATCGCGAGGCTCTGGCCGTAGGGCATCGAGGTGAGCGCGATGTCCTTGTAGAATTGCTGCGTGTCGCCCATCGCGGTGCCGAAGCTCACCTGTTTCAGCTCGCCCGCCGCGTCGATATTGGCGAGGACGCCGCGCACCGCCTTGATCCCGACCGCCTCGTAATGGCGCGGCAGGTAGCCCTTCCGCACGCCCTTCAGGATGCCGTAGGCGAAGCCCGCGGTCGCCGACGCTTCCAGATAGCTCGTCGGGTCCATGATGAGCGTGTGCCACAGGCCCGTCTCGGCATCCTGCGTCTCGGACAGGGTCTTCACCTGCGCCGCGAGCGTGTCGATCAGGAACAGGCGCAGCGCGTCGCCCTGGGGCAGGTCGAGGATTTCGATGATCTCGGGGATCGCGATCGTCACCCAGCAATTGCCGCGCGCCCACAGCGCCTCCGCGAAATTGTGCCGGCCGTTGAAGTCCCAGCCGTGGAACCAGAGCCCGGTCTTCCTGTCGAACAGATACTTGATATGGACGAGGAACTGGCGCTTCGCCTCCTCGACATAATGCGGGCGGTTCAGCAGCAGGCCGATCTTGGCGAGCGGGAGCACGCTCATCATCAGCGTGTCGTCCCACATCTCGCCCGGATTCTCGTCGTTGTAGACGATGTGCTGGAAGCCGCCTTCCTCGGTCTTGGGCAGGCCGTCGGGCGCCATCAGCCATTCGGCCCAGGTGTCGAGATAGGGGATGTAGCGCGGATCGGGCTCGTGCTCGTACAGGTAGGCGAGCGTTATGAAGGGCGCGACGGTGTTGATGTTCTTGGTCGGCGTGCCCTCGGCGAAGCGATCCTCGAACCATTGCTTGATGATCGCCAGCGCGGCCCGGTCGCCGGTCTGTTCGTAATAGCGCCACATGCCGAACAGGCCGACGCCATGCGTCCATTCCCAGCCGGCCCAGCCCTTGGTGTCGATGATCCGGCCGTCCTCCAGATGGAGCAGGAACTCGCCCGTCTCGTCCTTGATGTTGACGAGGTTGTCCATCAGCTTGGCGATGGCGGCGGTGACCTCCTGGCGCGGGATGTCATGGGTGAGGGCGGCCAAGTTACTTCTCCTGGATGAGCTGGTCGGGGCGCGAGGGCGCCGCGACGCGGGATACGGGAATGCCGCCGCGCACGGAGCGCAGCGTCACGAGCTTCACCGGCTCCAGCACGTCGCCGGGCGCGCCGTCGCTGATGACGGCGAGCGCGATCGTGTTGCGGCCGTGGTGGTCGAGCACGCCTTCGGGGATCGGGAACACGCGCTGGGGGCCGACATGGGCGATGAACTGGCCCATGTTCCAGCCGTTGACGAAGATGGACGCGCGGTATTTCGCGACCGAGCGCGGGGTGGCGGTGTCGCCGAACGCGATCGCGACGGTGGTATCCTGACCCTTTGGCAAGGCCAGGTCGAAGCGGGTGCGATACCAGGTGGTGCCGGGTCGCACCGTCGCCGCCGGGGCCTGCCATGCGGCGTCGTCGAAGCCGGGCAGGTGCCAGCCGTTGCGCTCACCATATTGGCCGCCGGTGTTGGCGGGGCCGCGGGCGGGATCGGGCAGGTCCTCGCCGCCCTGTCGCCCCTGTACCTTCCACGCGATCGGGATCGCGAAGCTGCGTCCGCCGGGCGCCTCGATCGAGGCGGAGATCAGCCCGCGGGCCTCCTTGTGCGCATCGTCGCTGTCGAGGTCCCAGTTATGGCCGTTGTTGCGGACCATGATGCTGACGACATGCTCGCGCGGGCCCTGCGCCGTGGCGGGCAGGTCGAAGCGGGCGGTGCCGGTGGTGATCGGGCGGGGCAGGCCGCCGGGGAGCTCGTGCTGGCCGACGAAGGCGCCATCGATCCAGACCTGCACCATGCCGGACCCGCCGGCGCCATAGTAGAGCGCGATCTGCCGTGCATCGGGCGTGCCGGTGAACCGGCCGCGATACCAGACGTCGCCGTCGTGAAAGCCATAGGCGTCCATCGACAGGTTCGGCTGGCCATCGGGCCGGGCGGTAATGCTGGCATAGGGTTTGCCCCCGGCCGCCTGCCAGCGGCGGTCGTCGAAGCCGGGCTGCGCCTCGGGCGAGCCGAAGGCGCTGCGCCATGCCAGCGTGGGCAACGTGACGGGTGCGGGGCCGGCGAGCGGGCGCGTGGCCACGCGGCTGCCGACCGCCGTCGTCCGGGTGGCGACGCCGGCGCCGTTCCAGCGGATCGAGCGGATCGCGGCGGGCGCCCAGATTTCCAGCGGGGTGTCCTCACGCGTGTCGCCGGTGAGGTCGAGCGTGCCGCGCTTCGCCGTGACGGTGCGGACGAGCCCCGGCCCGCGGACCAGCGCCGGACCCTGTCGCCAGTAGCGGACCGCCTCCGCCTCGTCGGCGAGGATCAGCGTCAGCGGCGGGCGTCCGCCGCCCGCGATCCGGACGACCGCGCGGCCCCGATGCGCGTAGTTCAGGCGCAGGTCGCCCCTGGTCGCGTCGAAGCGGCTGGTCGCCTGTCCTTCGAGCACGCGCACCTGCGGCGCGGACGTATAGCGCAACGCCGTCTCGCCGCTCTCGCCCGTACGGCCGTAGAGCAGCATCAGGTCGCCGCCGTCGGTGCGCAGCGCGGCCTGCACTTCCGACGTCGAATAGACCAGCCGCTGGCCGCCGATGGTCACGCCGGCGACCAGCCACTTGGCGTCGAAGCCGTCCAGCCGCATCGGTTCGGTGGCGGGGAAGGTGTAGCGGCCGTCGGGCAGGTCGGCGGTGATCGTAAAGGCGTCGTCGCTCGTGCCGTTCGACGGCGCGTGCGTCACCATCAGGAAGCGCGCGTCGCTGTCGGGGTTCCTGTCGTGATAGACCTGCACGTTGGGCGACGATGCCGTCGCCGCGGTGGCCGGGATCATGCCGGCAAGGTCGGGCACCGTGGCGATCAGGCCGCCCAGCTGCTTCATTTCCTCCGCCTTCGGACGCAGCTCCCGCGCCTCGGCGATGGCGGCGCCGTAATCGTAGCTGGTGAACACCACCGGCGCCGGCAGCCAGCCCCAGCTGGTGCCGCCATAGCCCATGTAGACGCTCTGGATGTCGATGCCGTTGGCGAGGTTGGTGCCGTAGAACACCCGCTGGAAACGCTTGCCGCGCTGGATCGCGTTGCATTCGTAGCCGCCGTTCGACCCCCAGTAATCGAACCAGCCGCCGCCGAATTCCGCGAGGAACGCGGGGGTATCGGGGGAGGCGCTGGCGCCGCCCTTCGCGCCGCCCGGACCGTAATAGCCCCAGTCCGGCGCCGCGGAACCGCGGGTCGGCGTGCCGGCCACGGTGCAAGTGCCGCCGGGATAGCCGTCGAAGGCGTACAGGTCGTCGGGGCCGTGGACGACGGTTTCGACCGTGCTGCCCGCCGGCACCCAATAGCCGTTGCGGCCCTGATCGTTGTGGAACAGCGGCACGGTGATGCCGTCGGCACGCGCCCGGGCGTACAGGTGGTCCATGTAGCGGCGCTGCGCGGGCGTGGTCAGCGCCAGTTCGTTCTCGATCTGGTGGAGGATGACGGTGCCGGCATGGCCCTTGCCGTCGCCGTTGATTTGATGCCGCGCGATGATCGCGTCGATCCGCGACAGCCATTCGTCCGCCGCCGCCATATAGGCCGGATCGTCGGTGCGCGCCCGGCCGCGCTGGTTGACCAGCCACCCCGGAAAGCCGCCGCGCGACAGTTCGGCGTTCACATAGGGGCCGGCGCGGGTGATGACGTAAAGCCCCTCCTCGGCCGCCATCCGCAGCACGCGGTCCATGTCCCGGATGCCGGTGAAATCGTACACGCCCTGCTTCGGGCTGTGATAGCCCCAGTCGAAATAGAGCGCGACGGTGTTGAACCCGCTCGCCTTCAGCTTTTGCAGCACGTCGCGCCACAGGTCGGGGCTCGGCAGGCGGAAGGGGTGGAATTCGGCGGACCAGATCACCTGTCGCTTGCCGTCGATCATCAGCGAGCGCGCGTCGTAGCTGACCCGCCCGAAGGTCCTGACCGGCGCCGCGAGGTTTTCGGTCGGCCGCGCGACCTGTGCCCCGGCGCCGGTGGCGAGGACCGACGCCAGCGCGGCCGTGCCGATGCGCAGGGCGGCGCGCAGGCCACGTTCAGTCATGGTGGAATATCATCGCCAGCGGCGTTTCGACCGGGCGATTGTCGGCATGGACCTCCATCAGCGGCGCCATATGGTCCCACCAGCGCTTCATCACCGGATGGTCGGGCAGCGCGTCGCGTCCATTTTCCTCGGCGAGCCTGAGCACCGCGAACAGCGACAGCGTGCCTTCGTCGAGGAAGATCGAATAATCGTGGATGCCGCTCGCCGTCAGCAAGGCCGACAGCTCGGGCCAGATGGCGTCATGCCGCCGGCGATATTCGTCGATCGTGCCGGGCTTCAGCTGCATCCTGAATGCATGGATCGACGTCATTACCCCTCCAGCCCATTATATGGTATTGGTCTGTAGGATTTGGTAAGCTGTTATGGTCGCGAGGTCAAACGCTAACCGCGCCAGAGCGGGGTGTTCGTGACCCGGATCGCATCGGCATCCTCCACACGGAACGGCGGGCGCGCGTCGGGCGTGGCGGTGGCGAGCGTCAGGCCGTCGACGACCAGCCCGCGCGCATGCCGGACCCACAGGCCCCAGGCGGGGGTGACGCCGAACATGCTCGGTTCGGGATAGGCCTGCGCAAGGTCGTCGGGCCGGCGCGCGGCGTCCCCGGCGCTGCCACCGCCGGCATAGGTCAGGCGGACGTCGCGCACGACGACGCCCTCGATCGCGTGGCCGGACAGGCCGGCGATGGTGGCGGCGAACCGATGGTCGATGCCGGTCGCCGCAATGCCTTCGAGCAGCACCCCGCGGATCGCGCCGACGCCGGTGCCGGCGGGGCCGCGGCGGCGATCGCCGATACGCAGGAACAGCGGCGCGGTGGTGACGTCGCGCATCGTCAGCCGCCGGGCGACGACATTCTCCATGACGCCGCCATCGACCGTCTCCAGCGCCAGCCCGCGGCAATGGTCGAAGGTGCAATCCTCGATCAGGATGTTGCGATAGCCGCCGTTGCTCTCGGTGCCGAGCTTGATCCGTCCGGTCGGCCGGTCGCGATCCGGGGCCATCGCCTGCGTCGTGCGGCGGCTGCCGTCGAGCATCGTGCCGAGGTCGTAGCCGCTGACCGCGCAGTCGCGGACGACGACATTCTCCGCCGCGACGGCGCGGCCGAGCGCGAAGCTGCTCTTGACGACGATCGCATCGTCGTTGGGCGTGTTGACGCGGCAGCGCGCGACGAGCGTGTCGCGGACGCAATCGAGGTCGATGCCGTCGCGATCGGTGTCGATCGACAGGTCGCGGATGTCGAGGTCGCGCGTCCCCGTCGCCAGGATCGCGAAATGCCCGCACTTGAGCATCGAGAATCCCGACAGGCGGATGTTGCGGCCGTTCCTGAGCGCGATCGCCTTGTTCCCCAGGCCGTTCATCCGCGCCGCGTCGGGTTCGAGGCGGGCGATCTGCGCGGCGGTCATCTGGCGCATAGACAGCGGGCGCTCGCCGGTCTGCGCCTTCCACCGCGCGCCGGGGCCGTCGCGGGTGAGGCCGATGCCGTGGATCAGGCCAGGGCCGGTGATCGCCACGTCGTAGACATCCTCGCCCCAGATCAGGCTGTTGCGCCAGTGGCTGTGGCCGAAATCCTGATAGAGCTGGTCGCCATTGTCCTCGGGCAGGTCGTAGCCCGTGCCCGCCGCCGCCTCGATCACCGCGCCCTTCGCCAGCACGATCGTCACGCGGCTGCGCAGGCGGATCGAATAGCAGCGATACCGGCCGGCGGGGACGGCGACCGTGCCGCCCTGCGGCAGGAGGGCGGCCGCGGCGATGGCGGCGTTGATCGCATTGGAATCGATCGCCCGCCCGTCGCCCTTGGCGCCATGGTCGCGGATGTCGATCATCGTCGCGGCATGGGCGGGAAAGGGAAGGATGAGGCTCGCGGCCATCCCGAGCGTGGCGGCGCGGCGGGTGACGGGCATGTCGTCCCACGCCCCGGCCTTCGGAGAAGCGGCGGGAGGGGTAGGGGCCGGCATCCCGCTATTGCAGGTTCACATAGGCACCGCCGTCGACCAGCAGCGACGCGCCGGTGACGTAGTTCGCCAGGTCCGACGCCAGGAACACCGTCGGCCCGACGAGGTCGTCGGGCTGGCCGAGCCGCCCGAGCGGGATCCGCCCTTCCATGTACGATCGCTTGGCCTGATCGGCGAGGTCGTCCTTGTTGATGTCGGTGAGGATCGTGCCGGGGAACAGCGAGTTGCAGCGGATACCATGCCTGCCGAGCGCGATCGCCACCGACTGCATCAGCGAATGCAGCCCGGCCTTGGTCGGGGTGTAATGCGTCTGGTATTCGCCGCCGACCAATGCGGAGATCGACGACATCGCGATGATCGAGCCGCCGTCGCCCTGTTTCACCATCTGGTTGGCGGCGGCCTGCACCATGAAATAGGCGCCGTGCAGATTGACCTTCATCGTCCGTTCGAACGTCTCGACCGGCATGTCGAGGAAGGCGTGGAAGGGGCAGATCCCGGCATTGTTGACGAACACGTCGACGCGGCCGAGCGCGGCGACCGCGCGGTCGACGAAATCGGCCGCAGTCGCAGGGTCGGACACGTCACCCTGCACCGCGATCGCCTTTCGGCCCAGCGCCTCGATCTCCGCGACCGCGGCGTTCGCGCCGTCGACGTCGCGGCTGAAGTTCAGCGCGACGTCGGCGCCATGGCGGGCGCAGCCGATCGCGACGGCGCGGCCGATCCCGGCCGACGCGCCGGTGACCAGCACGGTCTTGCCTGCGAGCAACATGGTCTTCTCCTCGGGATGGTCAGTCAGGGTGGGGCTCGAAGCCGAGTTCGTGGCTGATCGCATTGGCGGTGCCGCGGACCTCGTCGGTCAGCGCCGTCATGCGATCGTCGCTCATATATTGCGCGGCGCTCGACACGCTGATCGCGCCGACGATCTTGCCCGCGGCATCGCGGATCGGGGCGGCGACGCAGCGGATCTGGTCCTCGTTTTCCTCGAGGTCGAACGCGCGACCGACCCTGGCATAGCCTTCCATGCGCTCGCGCCAGACCTTCGCATCCGCCCGCGGCGCGCCCGCCGCCTGGTCGGCGGCGAAGCGTTCGTCCCAATAGGCGGGCGGCGAATCGATCATCAGCGCCTTGCCGAGACCGGTCGAGCTCAGCGGCTGGCGGTCGCCGACGCGGCTGGAGATGGTGATGCGGCGGCGCCCGGGCACCTTGTCGAGGTACAGCGCGAAGTCGCCGTCGAACACGCCGAGGTGCACGGTGTCCTCGGTCGAGGCGGCAAGCTCTTCGAGATGCGGGCGGGCGACCTGGACGAGGTCCGCCTGCGCCTGCGCCAGCGTGCCGAGCAGCAGCAGCTTGGGCCCCAGCCGGTACCCCGACCGCGGCGTGAAGGCGAGGTAGCCGCGATCGACCAGCGCGGACAGCAGCCGGTGCGTCGTGCTCTTGGTGAGGTCGAGCTTCGCGGCGAGCTCGCTCAGCGACAGCACCTCATGGCTCACCGCCTCGATCAGGTCGAGCCCGCGCATCAGCGTCTGGCTGCCCGCGCCGACGGCGCCGGCGACTTCGGGCTTTTCGATGGTTGCCATGGAGGATTTCATGCCCACTCCTTAGGATGCCTTCCTGCATGCTGGCAATTCAAGAAGCGACCGGTCGCCGCAACGGCGACGACCGGCCAGGGGGAGGAACGCGATCAGAACTTCAGCGAGAAGCCAGCGAAGAAACGCTGGCCGGGGTAATAGACCTCCGACGTGCCGATGTTCTTGATATAGGTCTTGGAATATTCCTTGTTGATGTTCTGCATTTCCATGAACAGGCTGTAATGCCATTCCGGAAAGCGGAAGGTGATCTTGCCGTCGAGATAGCCTTCGCCCTTGCGGTATATCGGCAGATTGCCGTTGGTCGCGCTGGACACCGTGTCGAGCCAGTTCGAACGGTAATTGTAGCTCAGCCGGGCGTTCAGCCAGTCCTTGTCGTAGAAGACGCTGGCGTTGTACGTCCACGTCGACAGGCCGGGATATTCGGTCAACGGCTGGTTGGTCGCCGCATTGGTCAGGTTGGTCCGGATCGCGCGGGCATAGGTGACGTTGCCCGAAGCACCCAGGCCGTCGAACGGCTTCGGCAGGAAGGTGAAGGCAGTCTGCGCGCTCGCCTCGATCCCGTCGAGCAACGCGCCGAACCCGTTGATGGGCTGGCGCACCGTGTAGGTGACGCCGTCCTGGAACAGGTCGACGCCGCTGCGTGTCACGTTCGGGATGACGAAGCTCTTCTCGTATTTCTTGTAATAGCCGACGCTCACCAGCGTGTCGCGGTTCGGATACCAGGCGAGGTTCACTTCCCACGCGTCGGCACGGTACGGCACCAGCGCGGGATTGCCCGCGGTGCAGACGTCGTCCAGCGCCGCGACCGTCGCGTCGTCGAGGCAGTTGATGTTCGGCACGAGGTCGGTCGGCTTCGGCCGGGCGAGGTTCTTCGCCCAATTGGCACGCAGGACGAGGTCCGGCGTGATCTCCAGCGCCGCGTTGAACGCGGGCAGGATGTCGTGATATTCGTTCGACAGCGACAATTGCTGTGCGGCCAGGGTCACGGTCTCGACCGCGCCGGTCGCGGTGAAGCGGGTAACCCGGCTGATGTTGGTGCCGGTCCCGGTGTCGCGGGTGTAGGTGTAACGCACGCCGGCGTTTCCGGTCAGGCGCATACCGAAGACACGCGTGTCCATGTTGGCCTGGATATAGCCCGACGCGATCTTTTCGGAGATCTTGACCGACGGAATCTGAGGCAGGCCGTCGGCGTTGAACAGCAGATCGTTGTCGAACGACGACAGGTCGTAATATTGGCCGAGCAATGTCGGGTTGAAGTTGGCGATCGCGATCCGGTCGGGGATGCTCGACGGGGCCCCCTTCAGGCCGCTGAACAACGGCGCGCCCGCGCTGACGCCGCCGATCGACGCGATCAGATTGGCATATTCGGTGCGGGTCAGCGAATAGGCCGACCCGATGTTCCGCTGCGGCACCGTCGCGGCGTTCACGAGCTGCGTCGTGTACGACACGTTTGCACTGGTCTGGTACACCAGCGGCGTCACCCCCGGTGCCGACAGCAGGCGCGAACCACCGCCATTGTACTGCAGATAGTCGGCCCAGCGGTACTGGCCGCCATATTCGATGCTCTTGAGCGGGCCGGCCTCGACCTCCCAGTCCACGTCCAGTTTCAGCTGGTCCTCGGTATTGGAGGCATCGGTCGGGCGATACTGCACGCTCGGACCGGCTGCACCAAGCTCGTTCCCGCGCCGCGTATAGTCGGTGTAGATGCTGGGATCGGCAGGGTTGACGGTGCTGGGATAGGTGAAGACCGGAATGCCGAGGTTGTTGCGCGTGTCGACGGTCACGCCCGAGATGCCTGTCGAGAGCGAAATGAGGTTTGTTTCGCCCGCAGTATGCGCCTTGGAATGCGATGCCAGGCCCTTGATCTGGATCCGGTCGAAATCCCAGTCGAACCCGGCCTGGTAATATTGCGACTTCTGATTGTACTGGAAATCGCGACGCTGGACGCCAAGGATGTTGCTCGATCCGCTGTACACGGGGGCGGCGGCGGTGCCGATGTTCACGCCGTCCAGTGCGGTCTGGTAGCTGGTGACGACGTGATTGGCGTCGACCGTCGCGCTGCTCTGCTTGACCTGTGGCCGCGACGTGGCGTTGTTCAGGCCGGCGCCGAGGACGGGGTCGAGCTGGTAGCGCTGGAACCGGCCCATATCGAGCGAGTAGTTGGTGTCGAACAGCCGCTGGTCGCGATTGTTGATCGTGGCTTCCGCATAGGCGCGGAAATTGGATGCGACCTCGTACTGGACGGTGAGGTCGCCTGAGATGCGCTTGTCGCGGCGGACGAGGTTGCGATAGCGCGGAACGGTCGGTGCCCAGTCGAAGAACTGGGTTTCGCAGGCGAGGCGGCGCGCGGTCGCATTCGACGTGTTCTGGCCGCCGACACCGGCGCAGCTCGCATAGGTGTTGAAGCTTGAATAGAGCGGGTCGGCGACCGTCTTCTGGTCCGAATGGTCGAAGTCGGCGAGCCGGCTGTAGTTGGTGTTGCTGGCGTAATCCTGCCGCGTCGACTTGTCGTCGTAGGTGACGTTGAGCAGCACGCCGAGGCCTTCGACGAGGAACTTGGGCGTGCCCAGCACGATCGTGCCGCGCGGCCGCCAGTCCTGCGTCGTGTCCAGATGCTGTTCGGAGAAGACGACCGAGCCGAGCGCCTGCTTCAGTTCGAGCGGTTTGCGCGTTTCCACCCGAACGGTGCCGCCGATGCCGCCTTCGGTCAGGCTAGCCTGATAGCCCTTGAACACGTCGATCGACTTGACGAGCTCGGTCGCCAGTTCGCGGAAATCGCCCGACCGGTCGCCGGTCGCGGACGCCTGGCTGACGCCGTTGATCTCGACGCGGTTGAGGTCGGGTTCGACGCCGCGGATCGATACCTTCACGCCCTCGCCGAAGTCGCGTTGCAGCTGCACGCCGGTGATGCGCGACAGCGAATCGCCGACGTTCTTGTCGGGGAAGCTCGCGATGTCGTCGGCGACGATCGAATCGACCACGGTGCCCGCGTTGCGCTTGCGCGCGATGGCGGATTGCAGCGAGGCGCGGGTGCCGACGACCAGGATGTCCTCGGGCTTCGCCTCGGGATCGTTGGCGTCGGGCGTTCCGGTGGCGGTCTGGACCGGGGCGTCGGCGGGCGCGGGATTGGTCGCGGGCGTTTCGGCGGGCGACTTCGGCTCGACCGCGGCCGACGACGGCGCGACGTTGCGATCGCCGGGGACCGGGCCGGTCTGCGCGATGGCCGGCGTGGCGGCGCAGGCGAGCGCGATGGCGAGGACGGACGTCGTCGCAAGGGTGGTGCGGGCGGCCTGGCGGCTGGCGGTCATGATGGTATCTCCCCTGTTGGGCCGCGTTGCGGCCGATGGGCGCTGCGTGTCGTCGCGGTCGCCCCGATGATATGGTTCGGCGGGCGTCAGCCGGCGGAGCGGTGAGCTGCGGGCGCGCCGGCGGCGGGCGCCCATGGGCGCGGCGCGGGTCGAACCTGTCGCTGCATCGGCCTTGTCATTCGCGTCCCCTCCAGTGCGACCCGGCTGTTACCGTCGTCGTGGCATCCCGTGCCGATCCCGAATGTCCACATACTGGACCGGTGTTCCGATCCTATGTTGCCAAAATCTGAAATGCAATCATGATTATTGAGACAGGCGGTAATTGCCTGACATGAACACGATGGAGAGGAAGATCATGGCTGCCCACCGAATCAGGCATTTGGCCGCGTTGCTCGCCGGCGCCGCCGGCGTCGCCACCGCGCATGCCGCCCCCGGGCGGAGCAGCGAGCGGCTGGACCGCGGCCTGATCGCCTCGCCCGCGCGCGACGGCGGCTGGCTGGTCGGCTGGCGACTGCTCGCCACCGATGCGCCGACGATCCGTTTCGACGTCTATCGCGACGGGCGCAAGATCAATCCGCGGCCGATCGCCGACGCGACCGCCTTCGTCGATCCGCAGGGCAGCGCGACGGCGCGCTACACGATTCGCGCGCTGACCGCCGGGCGGGCCGGGGCACCCGGCCCCGCCGCGCTGATGTTGCCGCGCGGCTATCTGTCGATCCCGTTGACGCCGCCCCCCGGCGGCACGACGCCCGCGGGCGAGACCTATGGCTATACCGCCAACGACGCCTCGGTCGGCGACCTCGACGGCGACGGCCGGTATGAGGTCGTGCTGAAATGGGACCCGACCAACAGCCACGACAACAGCCAGGCGGGCTACACCGGCAACGTCTTCCTCGATGCCTATACGCTGGACGGGCGGCGGCTGTGGCGGATCGACCTCGGCCGCAACGTCCGCGCCGGCGCGCACTATACGCAATTCCAGGTGTTCGACTTCGACGGCGACGGTCGCGCCGAAGTCGCGATGAAGACTGCCGACGGGACGGTCGACGGCACGGGCGCGGTGATCGGCGACGCGAGGGCCGACTGGCGCGGCCATGACGGTGAAGTGCCGCAGCCCGACCGCACCGGCGCCAGGGTGCTCGCCGACGGCACCAGGGTCGCGCCGCTTCAGGGGCGCATCCTGAAGGGGCCGGAATATCTGACCGTGTTCGACGGGCGCAGCGGCCGGGCGCTCGCCACCGCGCCCTACGATCCGCCCCGCTATCCGGGTGGCGATCCGACGTTCGAGCAACTGCGCGACACCTGGGGTGATGGCTACGGCAACCGTTCGGACCGGTTCCTCGCCGGCGTCGCCTATCTCGATGGCCGGCTGCCCAGCATGATCTTCGGGCGCGGCTATTATGCGCGAACCACCGTCGCCGCCTGGGACTATCGCGGCGGCACGCTCACGCGCCGCTGGCTGTTCGACAGCGCGGCGCCCGGCAACGCCGACTATGCGGGACGCGGCAACCACGAGCTGAGCATCGCCGATGTCGACGGCGACGGCCGCGACGAGGTGATCTACGGATCGATGGCGATCGACGACGACGGCAAGGGTCTTTGGACCGATCCACTGTATCACGGCGATGCGATGCACGTCGCCGACCTCGACCCGCTGCGGCCGGGGCTGGAGAAATGGGGCGTGCACGAAGAGGTGAAGCGCAACGGCGGGATCGGATCGGCGCTGCTCGACGCGCGCACCGGCGCGGTGTTGTGGACCAAGCCCGCCGACCGGGACACCGGTCGCGGGCTCGCCGCCGATATCGATCCGCGCCACGTCGGCGCCGAATTCTGGGGATCGAACAGCCGCGACCTGTTCGACGTCAGGGGCAACGCGATCGGGCCGGCACCGCGCCAGACCAATTTCGCGCTCTATTGGGACGGCGACCTGTTGCAGGAGCTGCTCGACGGCACGACGATCAGCAAGTGGGACTGGCGGACGGGCACCGCCACCCCGCTGCTCCACCCCGAAGACGTCGCGTCGAACAACGGCACCAAGGCGAATCCGGCGCTCCAGGCCGATATCCTGGGCGACTGGCGCGAGGAGGTGATCTGGCGCACCGCGGACAATCGCGAATTGCGTATCTACACGACGCCCTATCCGACCCGGCACCGGCTGGTCACGCCGATGCAGGACCCCGTCTACCGGCTGGGCGTCGCGTGGCAGAACACCGCCTACAACCAGCCGCCGCACCTGTCCTATTTCCCCGGCAGCCGGACGCCGGCGGATCGCGCGGAGTAGCGCGGCGGCGAAACGCTGCGTTGCGCGCCTGCCGGCTTGCCGCGGGGCGGCCGGAGGGGGCAACGCAGCGGCCCGGAGGACAGCATATGACGTTTCGCACCATCACCGCCTTGCATCGCGCGCACCGCGACGACATCGGCGATCTCGTGACGCGGCGGCCGCTGCCGGGGCCGGGCCTGCCCCAGGTCGACCCGTTCCTGTTCCTCAACCACCACGGGCCGCAGACCTACCGGCCGGGCAATGCGGGCCTGCCGTTCGGCCCGCACCCGCATCGCGGGTTCGAAACGGTGACCTTCATCCTCGCCGGCACGCTGGCGCATCACGATTCGGGCGGCCATGCCAGCGTCATCGCGGCGGGCGGCGTGCAGTGGATGACGGCCGGATCGGGGCTGATCCACGCCGAGGTTTCGCCGCCCGCGTTCAAGCGCGACGGCGGGCCGCTCGAGATCCTGCAACTGTGGGTCAACCTGCCGTCGCGTCTCAAGATGACCGCGCCGCGCTATACGGGGTTGCAGGCGGAGGCGATCCCCGCGCTGCCCGTCGCCGACGGACGCGGACGGATCGACCTCGTGTCCGGGACGATCGGCGATACGGCGGGGCCGATCGCGTCGTCGACCGGGGTGACTCTGGCGACCGTACGGCTCGCGGCGGGCGCGTGCGTCGACCTGCCGACACCGTGCGGCAGGTCGGTGCTGCTCTATGTGGTGTCGGGGCGGGTGCGCAGCGGCGACGTCGTGCTGGAGCGCTGGACGCTCGCCACGGTCGGCGACGACGGCGACGCGGTGCGGATTACCGCGTCGGAGGATGCGGTGCTGCTGTTCGGCCACGCCGATCCGATCGGCGAACCCGTCGTCGCGCACGGCCCCTTCGTGATGAACACCCGCGACGAGATCGCGGCGGCGATCCGCGATTATCAGGCGGGGCTGTTCGACGGCGACGGACCGCTGCCCGCGGTGTGACGCGCGCGGGTCGGGGGTTCAGCGGCGGCGGCGGGGTAATGGTGCCCGGGGACGGATTCGAACCGCCGACACTGCGATTTTCAGTCTATGAGAACCTTCATCCCGAAGGTTCCCAATCCTTCCCTTATCAATGACTTAGCGGCCTAAAGGCCGTACCGAACGTCCCTACCGATCACCCATCTTCCCGCGTTTTCCCGGATCAGTTACACAAGAATTACAGAAGGGGAGGGCAGCGAGCGCGCTGGTTCTCACAGCTTGTCAGTACCGGCTGCGGCTTTACGATCAGTCTAATGGCTAAGCCCCCGCGCAACCCGATCTGGTCCAGAGACGAGCTAACCCTAGCCCTCGACCTATACGTAAAGACAGGGGGTAACCCGACCGCGAAAGATGACGTTGCGATAGAGGCGCTGTCCGCAGTCCTAAACAAGATGCACCGGCTTAACGGCGGCGGCGGCAGCGACACGCTTCGGAACCGCAATGGCGTGTACCTAAAGGTCATGAACTTCCGTTCGTCCGACCCGGTGTACCTCGACCAAGGCAAGGTCGGTATGCAGCGTGGAAACCGCCTAGAACGCGTGCTGTGGGCCGAATACTACGGTCGGCTAGCTGATCTAGCTACAGACGCAGAGGCGATAAGGCAGGCCGTTATAGGCGTAGACGAGGCGGCCCTAGCAAAGCTACCGCCGGTTGAGCCTTACGAAGGTGAAGAGGGCGGCGTCATCATGCGTCTCCACAAACGCTATGAGCGCGATCCGAAGCTTGTACGCCAGAAGCGTAAGGCAGCGGCAGCGGCGGGGTTGTTGGCTTGCGAGGTTTGCGGATTCGACTTCGAACGAGCATATGGTGAGCTAGGTGCCGGCTATATCGAAGTACACCACACTAAGCCGGTCCACACCCTAAAACCCGGCACATTGACGAAGCTCGCAGACCTCGCCCTGCTATGTGCTAATTGCCATCGCATGGCCCATAGGCAGCGTAATGCCCTTTCGTTGCCCGCGCTTCAGCAGAAATACTTGGCGAGTGAGCGCGAACACTACGATTAGCGTTAATATGATAATAAAGCAAAGAGCAAACGGCTCGCAACCTCGATTTTATCGATAAAAACAATTCCACGGTGTGGGATTAGTTGTATTTGCCCTATTGCAACAACCTAGGCAGATTTATCATCCAACACGGTCAGTAACCCGGTGGCATCCGGGGGCGTTAACACCGGCTGAGGATTGCGATCATCCGCTTTGCGCAAGCTAAGCGCCTTGATTGCCTTAAGGCTTTCGTTTCGGCGTTCCCGTGCAACGTACCACTCGACAAACAGAACCTCGACTAGATCGATAAGCATTTGAGCTTCATCTGCGTCAACATCAACGATTATATTGATGTCTTTCTCCATATGTGCCCCGATATTACCGATAGATCGGACATGATCGATCGCCTCGACGGTATCTATATCGACGCCCTTTGGACCCAATCCACCTTCCACCGCTTCGCGCAGAGCCTTGATTTCTTGAGCTAGTGTACCTCTCTTGATGTCGCAGAAATCGCGGATCATACCCTGTAAGCACCTTCGAACGAGAGTCGCAGACGCTTTTGGACTTAGGTCCCTGATAGCACAGGCCTCTTCATAATCGATCACAAGGGGTCGAGGTATGTATGACGGCTGCGGCTTGCTTGTCCCACGGGGTAGAAACCTAACGTTTGCGATAAAAGGGCCGCCACGATAATAGAATTTCGGCCCATCCACGGAACTCATTTGAGCTGCCGGCAAGAGAAACGCCGATATCGTTAGCTTCATACATTTTGGGTTTACGCAGCCAAGAGCATTGTAGCCAAGCAATACGTTGCCGTCCGCTAGTCCGTCTATATCAATATGAATGTTTTTGGAAGCGGATTTAGACGCAGACTTCATTTGCGCAAAATTGCAGTGAGGGCAGACCCAGCTCTCGGCAAGCGGCAACTTGTTTCCCATCGAGCACTCCACGATCCGTCTACGACCTGGAGTTTATAGTGGCATGCAACAGGGCAATCAGACAACAATAAGCGAGCGTTACCCCCGTACCTCACGCTCCCCGGCCCCCACGATTATGACACGCCTAACCGGCCCGCCTTGTCGGACGCGGTTCGTTCTCCCGCGTAGCGCGTTACCAATGCCAGTCCTCACCCCGGCCGGATTGCTGACCGCGCCGTTGCTCTGCTCGGAAGTTGTAAGTCATGAGCCACCCCTAAAGACGTTCCAACGCGCCGCTCAGAAGATATGACTCCGCATATCAGCGCCTAGCTCATATAATACCCCTACCTTATGAGCGACTCGGAGCCGTTATGTCCCGCATTGCCTACTATCGTTGTTCCACAGCGGACCAGAGCATCGAAGCGCAGCGGCAAGCCCTTAGCGGTCCTTTCGAGCGCGAGTTCGTCGACGAGGGCGTGTCCGGCGCGGTACTCGCCGCCGATCGCCCCGGCTTTGCTGCGTTGCTCGGCTACGTTCGCGAGGGCGACACGGTCTGCATCTATTCGATCGATCGGCTAGGCCGCGACGCCCTCGACATACAAGCTACTATCCGGCGCCTGATCGACAAGGGGGTGACCGTCGACGTGCGGGGCCTTGGACCGATCGCTAAGGGCGTTGGCGAGCTTATCGTAGCGGTGCTGGCACAGGTTGCCGAAATGGAGCGCCAGCGGATTAGGGAGCGCTGCGATGCCGGTCGGGCAGCGGCGCGGGCTTCGCTGGCTAGCACGGGCAAGACCCATCGGGGCAAGGTCAGTCTAGGCCGTCCGGTTGCTCACGATCGAAATCATGTGGTCGCATGGCGAAAGCAAAACGCAGCTAGCATTGCTACTACGGCGGCGCATTTCGATATCTCGTTGGCGACGGTAAAGCGCTACTGTGCCGCCGCATGAGCGTTCGTCCACGCAAGCCCTTCCGCGCCGTGCCTATCCGAATGGATAAGGTGATCCGTATCAACCGCGCTGGTCAGGATCGCTACGGACGCACCTTGGCTACCTCGTCGAGCGACAAAGGCGATTTGTCATGCTGGCAGCTTCAACATGGACTGGCGGTCTATAAGGCGCGATGGGACAACGGTATACGAGTTCTACGAACGTGTCCGAGCAGGGTGCTGCGGTCGACGGAAGCGTCTGCTTGGGGGCGTTAGCAAAAGGTTCGCTATTGGCGGGTACACCCCGTTAGCGAGCTATCAACATCAGTCGGATCGCCGTGCGCCTACGTGATGGGTCAAAGAGGGAAACATGGTTTTTGGAAGCCGCGGCCAACGATCCGTAGCAAAACGGTTACCGCTCGTTGTTACGCTTTCATGCGGTATGCTTAGCGTCGTTCTCCGCATTGCTATACGCCTCGATAGCCTGACCGGGCAGATTGCCCGAGCTGCGGGTATAGGCTTTGCCGTTATTAGTATTGTCGCGGCTATTTACCTGTTTATTTGTTTTCGTCTTAATGCTCGCGGGATCGATGATCGGATCGACAAACTTTTATCAGAGCGAGCGCGGCCGAATATCCGCTACCATCACGATCGTTAGACCTTAAACGTTGAGCGCGGCGAGGCGTGCTCGGAACATTCGCTTTTTTGGGGTATAGCAGTCGTTTATCAAGCATTATACGCTACCCAGAATCGAAATTGCGGGGATAAGCAAATGATAGACCGTATTACTGATACTGCACTAAGGATCGCGCTTTTGCTGGCGAGCATAGGATCACTCCTTTCCCTTACCGAAATGACGATCGAGCACTTTACCCCGATCAGATATTATTGGTGGGCAGCAGTCGCGTTTTTTGGCGCTACGATCGCACTGGCGGCGGCAATCCGCATCAGAGGCGACCAATTAGCACCGCGGTCGGAGTGAAGTGAAGGCAACGCTACGCTGGCCGACGCTAACTATATAATCCCGCATAGCCGATTTCGGATCGATTACCTTCATTTTTTGAAGGTGGGAGCAAAGGGACATCAAGTAACGAGCGGTCGCTGGCTTCGTTGCCGGTCGCATTCGGATGCGTGTTAGTGATCGTCTTACCGCTAGTCGGCCTAGCGGTTGGCTGCTCATTGGGCGGCGGCGAAGGTATTGGATGGGCTGCGGTCGCTAGTCAGCTAGTCAATCGCAGAGTGCGGAGCGTTGGCGCGCCTATTAAATACAAACCTCGTTGCTGTCGATGTTTTGACTCAATCTTTATAAATGCTGGCAAGGGTTAGCCTGTAAATGGCCGGCCTGTAGGCAGGAATGGGCATGGCAAACTTCATCGAGTATTGGACCATACAGGTCGTTGCTATTACATATCTTGCGATATTGGGCTGGGGCTGTGCGGTCGTTCAACACGACATTCGTGCACGCGTGCTTTTGACCCCCATCGTGGTTGCTGGGCCGATGATGTACGGCCTCTGGTACTATCCAGTGGTCGGACTTTTCATCGGATCAGGTGTCCCACTTGTCTTTATGTCGTTGTTAGCAATTCGCAATTTGTACTTTTATCGTGATCGTCCTCTTGTGTAAGGCTCATACTCACGAATTACGTGTTCGAAACCGACTATGTCGGTCGACCTTGCTCGCGTTTGCTGCAATAATTTCGTCGTGCCAACATACCGGCATGAATAGGCCAGTCGAGCGAGAGGCGGGGGCCATCAAGGCACGCCTTCATATTGGTGAACGGCTTGAAGTGGCCATGTCGATTTTGATGCAGAATGGCTTCGCTTGTGAGGTGCTCGACAAAAAAATTGCTGACCCTCGCCAACTTTCCCTGCTCTGCCGAAAAATGTTCGTAGATAATAGATGGTGGGGATTAACGGAGTACCATGACATCCGTGTGCTTGTTGATGTTAACGCAAAAAATATCGTCACATCTGTCGATGTGAGTATTATTTGGGGCGGCTTAAGGGGCTTGTAGTCCAAGCTAATTCAAAAATTGGACGAAGTTATGTTGGCTTGAAGCTGCCATCGGCAACCGACCGATGTCTCGCCAAACGGCATCGGACGGACACCCACGCACCGCTAACGTCCAGTTGCGGCGGGGGACCATATGGCGATCGAGCGGCTGTGGCTTCCGCTCCAATCAAGCGCCTTGCGAATCGTTCTTCCTTTGTTCCATATCCAATCGGCGAGGAACGGGAGTCGAGACGATGCGCCACGATATGCAGCTACGCGCCGCCGCTAGGGCGATTTATGACGAGTGCTATCCAAGCGAGGAATGGAGTGCGCTGCCGTTCGAGGATGCCGAGCGGTTTGGCACTGTCCATTACAGGCAGGCCGTAGGAGCCGCGCAGAGGGCGAAGGCCGTGCTGTCGACGGACGAAGTGCAGTTGCTACTAGCTGCCGTCCTGTGACGCCGTATGGCAGCCGATGCCGCATACGATCATATTAACAGGAAGCTGCGCAACCTCGAACATTGCGCGCTGCATCGGCGAACCATCACGGTCACCTGCCGCTGCTGCAAACGAGTCCGACGCTTCGACGCTGTGGCCCTTTGGTGGCTTTTCCAGCTTCGCGGATGGGATGATGGGCTACCGGACGCTGCCAAACGGTTTCGCTGCTCTAGCTGCCCTGTAGCGCGCCCTAAAGGCACGATAGACTGCCAGATTACCCGCGACCGCCCTGATGACGAACAGCCGCCGTACCCCGATGACAAGACGTGGAAGAGGCTAGTGTCGCGATATCGTTCGTAATGTCCGCTTCTGGGCGAAAGCGGAATGTCCGCTTCTGGTGGAGGCTGTGTGGAAACGGCTGTGCGCATTGGTTGAGTCGATGCGCGCGGGTTGGCCGTTCAGGCCTGCATTGCTGCGATGAGCCTTGGCACGCCGAGGAGGGCGATGGCGCGCTTGATGTTGTAAGCGAGGATGTGGAGGCTGGCCTCGGTCGCGACGTTCCCGAGCCTTCGTGTCTTGAAGTGGCTTCGGCCCATCCAGTCTTTCAGAGTGCCGAAAACGTGTTCCACCGTTCGTCGTCGCACGCGCATGGCATCGGGCCAGCGGTCGAGCCGGGCCTGCATGGCCTCGACCACCTCTTCATGCTCCCATCTCTTGATACGCCGTTCGATGCCGGCGGTGCAGTTCGCCTTTACAGCGCAGCGGAAGCGACAGGCGGGCGTCGCATAGCCATGGAGCGTCAGCCCATGTTCCAGACTGGAGAAGCGCCTGGTCAGGGTTTCGCCGGCAGGGCAGCGATAGGTATCGGTATCGGGTTGGTAGACGAAATCCTGCTTGCCGAAGCGCCCCTTTCCCTTGGCGCCCGAGGTCAGTGGCTTGGGGCAGATCGCCACGACGCTGGCCTTCTCGCAGGCCAGCACCTCCGGGCCCGAGAAGTACCCGCGATCGGCCAGTACGGTGAGCGTATCGACGCCGGTCGCGTCGCGCGCCTGCTGCCCCATGCTCGCCAGCGACGTGCGGTCGTGACCAAGATTGATCACTTCGTGCGCCACGACGATGTGAGTGTCCGCGTCGACCGCTGCCTGGAGGTTGTAGCCGACAAGGCCTGTGCCACCTCCCGCCGATGCCATTGCGCGCGCGTCCGGGTCGGTCAGCGAGATCTGCCGGTCGGGCGCGGCCACGACTGCCTGCTCCATGGCTTCCAGGTCGCGCATCTGCCGGCGCAAGGCATCCAGCCGCGTCGTCAGCCGCGCGGTGCGCAACCCGGACGCCTCGCCCTCCTGCCGGTCGGCGGTGTCGAGCATGCCGAGATAACGCTGGATGCTGGCATCGACCTGTTCCATCCGGCGCCGGATCGTGACAGGCGTGAAGTTCCGGTCGCGCGCATTCACCGCCCGCAGCCGACTGCCATCCACCGCCACCGTACCGCCCGCGATGAGACCCAGGTTGCGGCAGACCAGGACAAAGCGCCGGCATGCCGCCTGTATCGCTGCACCATGATCGCGGCGGAAGTCGGCGATGGTTTTGAAGTCAGGCGCGAGCTTGCCTGTGAGCCACATGCATTCGACGTTGCGACCCGCCTCGCGCTCCAGCCGCCGGCTCGAATGCACCTGGTTGAGGTAACCGTAGACGTAGAGCTTGAGCATGGTCGCCGGATGATAACCCGGTCGCCCCGTCGCGGCTGCTGCGCCAAAGCCCAGCTCGCTCAAGTCCAACTCGTCCACGAACATGTCGACCACCCGAACCGGGCTGTCCGCGCCTACATAATCGTCAATGCAGTCCGGCAGCAGCAGCCTTTCCCGCCGGTCGCTCCCCTCGATGAAACGGCTCATCCCAGCACCTCCATCAGCGCCAGAACTCTACCACATCAGCACGTTTTCACACAGCCTCGGTGGAAAGCGGACGTTGGCAACCTACAAGCCGAGACCCGAAACATCCTTCGGCTTTGACTTGCTGTAGGTGGCTCCCTCCGTCCAGCTGCCAGCAGCATCGCGAGACAGATAGTCCTCGTTGCGCCAGTTGTTGTGAGGCCCGGATCGGGGCCGCGATGAGCCGCGCGCGGCGAAGAACGCAACCAAGGCGACGATCACCACACCGCCGAAAAGCAAGACGAGGCTCATAGGATCTATATGGCTGATCCGCTGAATGTCCGCTACTGGGCGAAAGCGGAAGGTCCGCTTTTTGGGCGGAAGCGGTCATTGGCATCGCGAACGGTAAATGGCACCCTAGCCCCATGTGCAACCTCTACAATCTGAAGGCCTCGCCCCATGACATTGCGGCTGCCTTCGTTGCCGTGGAGGCGCTAGGAGTCGCCCTAGCGAAGGATTATGTGTCGCCGGGTCGGTCGGGCCTTGTCGTCACAGGTTCGGCGGCGGACAGGCAGCTACAGGCTATGCGGTGGGGCTTTCCCCCGCCCCAAGGCGTCCGCAACCCCGTCGTCAACGTCCGCAACTACGTGAGCCCGTTTTGGCGCTCGGCACTAGCCAATCCCGATCGGCGTTGCATTGTACCCGTAACCAGCTTTCAAGAGTGGAGCGTCGATCCCGATCCAACTACGGGCAAGAAGAGGCCCTATTGGTTCTCTGTGCCATCGCGTCCGATTTTTGCATTCGCAGGAGTGTGGCGACCTACAGGGGATGCTCCCGCCTATGCCTTCCTCACCACCGGCTATGAGGACGACCCTTCAACCCACTTGGTCGGCGCAATCCATCCGAAGGCCATGCCTGTCGTCTTGCATGAAGAGGATTACGACAGGTGGCTACAGGCACCGGTTGAGGACGCTTTGACGTTGGCGACGCCTTACCCATCGCAGCTTATGGCGGTCCTATGACAAAGCCGTTTGCATTGCCCGCCGTGATCGATGCCGACTACGTTAAGCGCCTGATGCTCGCGCCGAAAGCGGAGGCCGTAAAGACGTCCAGAGCAGCCCTACAGCGACGATGACGCCTTCTTCGGCTCTGATACTAGCAAACGCGATCCTCATACTGCTGGCGAGCGTCCTAGAGCGGTCTAGCGCCTGTTCTACCCCGCAAGGAATGCGCAAGGCTGGCGAGGCGGAGATCCGTAAGCCGCGTCCCAACCTTAAACAGCAGCATGCTAGGGGTTGGCGATGTTTCGCCTATGCGAAGCTTCCGACGATTATCGGCCTTGCCTAAATCGATAGTCCATACGACACCGAGTTTATGCCACGGGAACCGCTGCGCTCTCTAACTTCGCGCCTCCCCGAGCCGCAGCAAGCGGAAGAAATGATGCTCACCCTGCATAGGGAGAGTGATAGAACAGCGGCTATCGTTGGGGCGTCTATGGTCGAGTCAGCCTTGGAGGAGCTAATAACATCATCGCTGAAAAGCGAGGCAACCGATATTGCAGAGAAGCTCTTCGAAAATCGGGGGCCGCTGTCGGATTTTAACTCTAAGATCGTCGTAGCACAGGCCTTCTCCGTAATAACTGATAGAATGGCTGACGACCTACAACGGATCAGGAAGGTTAGAAACTGCTTTGCCCACGCTAGGCTTCTTATTGACTTCGAGAACCCCCTAATAGCTCGCGAGGTATCGGAGCTAGCTGCCGTAGTCGCAGTGCGATCAACAGAGCATAACTATCCTGTGGGAAGCAAATTTCCTTACAATAGCCACAAGACGTCGTTTGGGCTAAGTTGTTATACCTTTGTCAAGCTGCTGGCTGCACCTAATCGGATGACGGATCCCCGGGGCTTAACGGATGAAGGTTTGCGCCATGCATATGCAGCATCCGGTGGGGAAGCCGGTGATCCGTTCGCCGATGCCCTTGCTGGCGAGATCGAGCGGCGCAATTTGGACATTTAATTTGCACACTTATCTTACTCTTCCGAATGTGCAGAAACTTACAGCTCCGAAGTCCTAGAAAGGCATTGTCGTCGCCGTACCGGTCCGTCCAGGATGTCGGCTCTGATTTTCCGCCATCCTCACACTTGAAAATCGCTAGCCGATGATCGCGCAACCCAACTACGGCAAGCGCGCAAATAAGGCCCGTGTGAGCGAGATGGCATGGGTTGGCTACTCCTGTAGCATCTTCACCCCTTTCGGCGCTCTAAGGGGCCTTAGCGTCCGTTTTTAAGCTATATCATACCACCGGGCTTACGCTTTGGTCCGATAATGCTTCAAGAATTGCGCCCATATCGCATCCTACTGCGTTATCCCCGCCGGTGTGACCCTGTATGGCGTTGGCGTAGCGTATGGACGACACGGACGAACTAATTGCCCTTGTTTACGGACAAGGGTTCAAAACCGGTGTCGATCCCGAAGGTACGCGCCTTGACTGTCCGTTCTGCAATGACCGGTTGGAGCTATGCCGTGCTTGGCTCGCGGGATTCAGCACCGGACGCATGACGCGGAAGGCGAATGGCTGAATCAGTGTCGGCGGGCTACATGCTGCGGTCTGGTCCTCGGTGAACGGACTGATGGTTGCTGCGCCGGTATGTGGGGTGGGGCCATTGCACTATTGACGTATGGGGGCGTCGGTAACAACCCGCGATGATGCCTATAAGCCGCGTGGAGAGGGCCTTTGCCTAATTAAGCTACCCACGTAGCCCGTACGCTCACTTCGCCATCCTGCGGCCATCCTGGGGCGATTTAGCCGATATGCGCGGTTATCGTGCGCATTCGAGGCGCTTGTTATCGCCGAAGCGCGAAATGTTTTAGGCAATCTTACCGCGTGGCAAGCTTACGTTTCTTCGCTCCTACCATTCTCTAGACGACGTTACGTTATTTCCCCCTTCACCCCTTTCCTTTACTAACCTCTACCCGTATGAGGAGAGAAGGAGGAGGGGGGAGAAGAGAGAGATAAGAAAGGAAATATAGGAAAAAAAAAGAAATAATCCTTTAATAATATTTTTTTTCTAGATAATATATTAGGCTACGATGGGCATTAAGCCCGTGTAATGCGAGAAAGACTCTCTTAAAACCTCTTTAGCTAACACGACCTGTTTGACGGGTACGCGGACCGCGTCATGAATCGGCAAGCAAGGAACGTTATACTCGAAAGCAAGGCGTTCGATCGTACGGATGACGATCTGACTTTCGATAAAAAATAGGTCCGCCCATGTGTAGATGCTCTCTACCCATTCTCCTACAATTGGGATATTGGTTAGGACCTCTTCTTTGACGCTTGCTATGGGATGTGTCTTTCTAACATTGTTGTGACCCTTTTCTTCTAACCTATCGATTGCCTCTTGCGGCCAGCGGGTATGATACTGTCCGTAGCCGATGGTGAGGTTAACCCACGCTTTTACGATGTCCCGGTGAATAGACGGGCCGGCATAAGGATCGTTCTTGCCAGAGAAGGGGCGCTTTAGGAGGTAATGAACGATGGTAAGAAAGCAGGCAGAGATATCGACCTCGATAGTTGATAGGCCATTTATCGTTATATGATCCCGATCAGCTCTTTCGAAGCTTTGATAGGCAGCGTAAACTCTACCACCTTTTGTATAGTTGTGGCCCGGCGCGTCGCCAAGATTGAATCCCCGGTATAGCGCGATATCCAGCCTATCTTGCTTGGGTCCGATCACTGTTTGGCGATGCACATACTCATTAATCCGCCTAATTTGATTTACGTGGCCAGCGACCACGGGATTCGCCGTGTCGACTTTGAGTTTCTTACCGCGACGAGGCTTGCCCCTATCCTTATCTAAAGTCGCTCGAAGCTGGACAGGCGGAATGTCGTCCATAGCAGGCTTGTATTGGAAGTGCTTTTCCCTGTCGGCAACGGTGATCCCATGCACCGATAGGTAATCGGTGAGCTTAGGGGTGACGTAGATGCGCGTGACCGATCCTAGGCGCTCCCTCCAAGCAGATTCACCTCCCCCGGTGGTAACGTACCCGTGGCGGATCATATCGTTGAGGGCGCGATTGAAGGGCCTGTAGCCGATACCTCCGCTAGGAAAATCGCTGGCGCGAAGCGGCCGATAGCATCCGAGCGGTGGGCTATGCGAGGCAGCGCGAGCAAGCTCGGCCACCATGGCTCCGAGGGCCAAGTGGTATTCGGCGCTAGCCGTCTTCCGATTCCCCCTTAAGTCAGTGATGTCGTTAGCGAGGCCTGTGATGGTGGATACCGCCACGGCGCTTTTAGTCCGCGAGCTAAGGTACATGCGGGCGGTAGGCGCATCCCGATCAAACGGACTATTGGCAGACGGCGCCACAAGCGAAAGTGAGGTGGCGGGTAGGGTAGTTGCGGTTTTCATTTTAGCTCCAAATGCGGCGGAATGCCGCAGGAGCCAGGCTAAATGACAGGAAAATCGGGGTGGGCAACAGCTAGTGATCTACAATTCACACGCTTTTATGTTGCCACATGTTAAGTAAACTTTATGGTATGTTAAGAAAGATTAGTTTAGTATCGTGTTAATATGCACGCATGACCGACGATACTTAACTTGATTAGTGGTGACGATACTAATGTCCTTTTGGTGGGGGCTTTTCATCTAATAGTTAGACCGGCTTGTTAGCTACGGATGCGGGGGATAAATACGATCCTCACAGATCATCCTTGCGATGTCTAGTGAGGGGTTCGAGCCCCCGCACTCCTTAGTATTTACGAAGCTCGTAAATCGAGTGCGCGAACCTACAGCCCTGGCAGGGTGGCTCCGGTCGCCGCAGACGGCGCTGCACCAACCTTGCGGCGCTTTCTGCGCCTTCTGCGGGCACGCGGAAACGAGGGGGCTTTCCTTATGACCGAGCCGTGCCGCAGGTAGCCCGCATGAAACAACCAGTACGGCCCTACCTCATAGATAAGCCAGCTTCGCGCTTGCGCCTCTTTGATAACGCGAGCGGGTGACGAGTTCTTTTTGATGCTGGCCAGACTCCTACGAACCGGTCCGCCGTTTTTGGCTACCACGGAGGAGTCGAAGATATCGGATACCCAAGTTCTGCTCGGCTTTCGCCTTAGTAAACTCATTTACAGTACCCCCTGACGAATAAAGGCGTCGAGGTCAGCAAGCCAGTAAAAGCAGCGACCGGCAACCTTAACGGGTCGGGGGCCAAAGCCTTTTAGCTTCCAATTGGCTAAGGTGGCAGGGCTAAGCCCCAGGTAGCGCGCAGCATCGGCGCGACTTAGACGCCCGTCGGGCGTCGCGCAAGTGTTGACTCCAGTCAAAATTGATACTCATAGTTGCGGCGCGGTCGATTCCGGCCGACGATTCGCGCTCTAAGTGAGCCAAAGTTTCGGCACAACAGCTTGTAAGCGTAGTTATTGATGCGTAGTCTTTAAGTGGGTTTCTTAAGGCGCGATAGTAGCGACTAATTTGCTGATAGATTTGTTTGGGTGTATCTTATGGCGCGTTCTTTCCCAAAATTAAGTCGTAGAAATATTAGCGCTCTGACCGCCGGCCAAAGGCTGACCGAGGGCGGAATAACGGTAGAGCGTACCGCGAGCGGCGACCTCGTCTACCGGGTGGCTGCAATGGTGGACGGGCAGCGCATACACCGCACCGTGGGAAGGGAGAGCGAGGGGGTTACCCGCGAGCAGGCGGAGCGATTGATCGAAACGCTTCGTACCCGGGCGCGCGAGGATCGCCTCGACCTACCTACGGGGCGTAAAATGGCTCCGTCCTTCGTATCCGGTGCGGCGGCCTACATCGGAAGGTTATCCGCAGAAGGCGGTAAGGGGATTGAGCGCAAATCCCGGCATATCGAAATGCGTTTGCAACCGTTCTTCGGATCGTTCCGTATCGATTCGGTAAGCGAGTCGAGCGTACGCGAGTTTGTACAGCTTCGGCGACGCGGCGGTGCCAAGGCTGGCACGATCAACCGGGAGTTGGCCACCCTATCTCACATGCTGCGCAAGCTCGCTCGGTGGGGAGTAATCGCTAAAGATAAGGTCCCTACTATCGAGCGACTTCGTGAAGGCGCTGGGCGGATCGTTGCGCTGTCTGATGGCGAATGCACCGCTTTATTGAAGGCGGCTAGGGAAGACCAGGACGGTGACGTTTGGCTTTTCGTATTGATATGCCTCCAAACGTCAATGCGGCATGGAGAAGCGCGACGCCTCCGGTGGGAGCACTACGACGCGAATCGCAGGCGCTTGTTTATTCCAGAAGCTAAAGCAGGAGAGCGCGATCAGCCAATCCCGCCTCAACTAGCTGCGGTGCTAGATGATGAACTGCGACGTAGAGGGGTTTTAGGGGGGTATATTTTCGCGGGCGGGACAGGAAGCACAACAGGCTACCGGCATACATTTCGAAAAGCATTCCAACGCTCGGTAGTGCGCGCTGGTTTGGATCCGATGAAGGTCACGCCCCACGTAATGCGTCACACAGCGATAACCAGATTAGTGAAAGCGGGTATCGACTTGCCAACCATTCAGCGGGTTAGCGGCCATAAAACGTTATCGATGGTGCTGCGATATGCCCACGTAGATGGGGTGCATATCGATAGCGCGATCAATCATCTGGGCATCGCGATGCCATCGTCAGGCTAGCCCTAACAGCCCGCGCCTAATTACACAGGAATTACAGACGGCCCGTGGGGCAGCGGCATTATGTCCGCTAAGTCATTGAAAAGGTGGTGCCCGGGGACGGATTCGAACCGCCGACACTGCGATTTTCAGTCGCATGCTCTACCAACTGAGCTACCCGGGCAGGGTGGAAAGCGAGCGTGCTCGCGTTCGGAAGCGCGGCCTTTAGTCAGGTCGATCGGTGCTGTCCAGCCCGTCTTGCTCGTCATCGCGCACCGGAACGCGATATCCTTCGCGCAGCCATTGCAACAGGTCGCGGTCGCGGCACCCGCGCGAACAGAAGGGGGCGTGTTCGGGGGTCGCCGCTCTGGCGCAGATCGGGCATCGGCTGGTGGTCATGCGCAGTCCAACTGGTGGGTAACGCCGGTACGGCGGGCGAGCTCCGCCAGCCAGTCGGGCCGGGCGGAGAGCCGGGCATGGACGGCGGGCGACAGGCGGTGGCGGAGCGGGCTGCCCGGCGGATCGCGTTCGAGGCGACGCAGCATCGCCAGCGCCGCCGCACCGGCCGGGTCGGCGCGCAGCAGTTCGGGCAGCGACGCACGGGGGCGCGGGCGGACGATCTGGAGAAACCCGAAGCCGTTGACGGCTGTGCGCTCGAACGGCGGCGGCAGGGCGGCATCGACCGCATCGGCGATCGCCTGGCGCGCGGCCTTGCCGGTCAGCGTCGGAAAGTCGACGCCGATCGATCCGCCGATGCCGTGGCGGCGGATCGCGGCGGCGACCGCGCGCGCGGCGGCGATGGCGAGGGGTTCGAGCGGCGGGGGGCCGTCGACGTCGAACAACGTCATCGCCGGGGTCGGCGACAGCCGCAGGCTCCCGAGCGCGAAGGCGATTTCGCCCCCGGTCGCTTCCTCCAGCAGCTCGGACCAGCCCGCCGCCTCGAGCGCATCGGGCTCGTGCGCGCGGATCGTGCGGACGGGATGCGGGCCCGCCGACAGCCGCGCGAGCAGGTCCGGACCGGGGCGGGGCGGGGCGTCGGTCGCTACCGCCCGCGCCGGCTTGGGCCTGCCGGGTTCGGGGATCGATTCGCGGACGACCTCGACCGTCAGCGTCGCGCCCTTGGTCGCGCCGGCGGGAATGCGCGCGATCACCGCGTCGGCGCCGCCCACGTCCAGCCGGCCCATGCCGCCCGCGGTCAGTTCGACGAGACGTGCCGGCGCGACGGTGCCGAGGCGGAGCGCGGCGGGGCGCTCGATCGCGGCTTCGACGATGACGCCATCGTCGACGAGAGCGGCACGCGCTTCGCCGATCCCGGCCTCGTACAGCCACTCAGGCAAGCGGCAGGCCGGCGGCGCGCAACAGGGCGCGGGTTTCGGTGAGGGGCAGGCCGATCACGCCCGAATGACTGCCGTGGATGAAGCGGACGAACGCCTCGGCGCGGCCCTGGATGGCATAGCCGCCTGCCTTGCCCAATCCTTCGCCGCAGGCGACATAGGCGTCGATCTCCGCCGTGGAGAGCGGGCGGAAGGCGACGATCGTGGCGGACAGGCGGGTGCGCTCGGTGCCGTCGGGCGCGATCACGCAGACCGCGGACAGCGCATGGTGGCGCCGTCCCGACAGCAGGCCGAGCAGGTGGCGCTGCACCCCCTCGGTCTCGGCCGGGGGCAGGATCCGGTTGCCCAGTGCGATCGTGGTGTCGCCCGCGATCACCACCTCGCCCGGTGCACGCGCGACCGCGCGCGCCTTTTCGATCGCGAGCCGCAGCGCATAGGCGCGGGGCCGCTCGCCCCGGTGCGGGCTTTCGTCGATCGCCGGCGCGGCGATGCGATCGGGCACGCAGCCAAGGCGCGCCAGCAGGTCGCGCCGGCGCGGCGAGGAGGAAGCGAGGACGAGCTGCAAGGGAACCAGCGGCATGGACGCCGCCCGGCTGCTTATTGCGGGCCGGGGCCGCCGCGGCCGGGCATGAAGCGATAGGTGATCCGCCCCTTGGTCAGGTCGTACGGGGTGAGTTCGACCAGCACCTCGTCGCCCACCAGCACGCGGATGCGGTTCTTGCGCATCTTGCCCGCGGTGTGCCCGAGGATCTCGTGATCGTTTTCGAGCTGGACACGGAACATCGCGTTGGGGAGCAATTCCACCACGCGGCCGCGCATCTCGAGCAGTTCTTCCTTGGCCAAAAATCAACCTCTGTTCGCGTCTGTCGGGCGCGCCCATAGCGCAGGCGGCCGAAAAAGGGAAGCAATCCGGGCGGAACGGACGGGCGACGTCCCGGCCGCGTCGCGCATGGCTGCCGTACCGATCGGATATGGGCATGTTGGCCTTGGCGCGCAATCCGGCGGTCGTGTCCGATCACGTCCGGCCGGCGGGGGACAGGGCATCGCGGGATGGCCGCGCGCGTGCGATATGCGATAGCGCGGCGCCATGATCGTCGCGCTCCTTTTCGTCGCCGCCTTCCTCGCCTTCGTCGTCAGCGCGGTCGCCGGCGGCGGTGCCGGGCTGGTCCTGGTGCCGCTGCTGCGGCTGATCCTGCCCGTCGTATCGATCCCCGGCGCGCTGTCGATCGGCACCGCGGCCAGCGCGATATCGCGCATCTGGCTGTTCCGCCGCCATATCCGCTGGGACGTCGTCCGTCGCTTCGTGCCGACCGCGCTGCCCGCCGCCGCGATCGGCGCGTGGCTGCTGACCCGATTCGAGCCGGCCTATGTCGAATTCCTGCTCGGCTGCTTCCTGTTGCTCAACCTGCCGGCGCTGTTCCGGCGCGGTCCGGATGCGACGCCGGAACCGCCGCTGCCGCTCGCGCGCCTGCCCTGGCTCGGCGCCGCGGCCGGCCTGCTGTCGGGCTTCACCGGCGCGGTCGGCGTCGTCTTCAACCGATCCTATTACCGGATGGGCCTCGGCAAGGACGAGATCGTGGCGACGCGCGCGACGAACGAGGTGCTGCTGCACCTGCTCAAGATCGCGCTCTACGCCGGCTTCGGCCTGCTGCCCCGCTCGGCGCTGGTCGCGGGCGCCCTCGTCGCCACCGCCGCTCTGCTGGCGTCGCTGGCCGCGCGACATGTCCTGTCGTGGCTGCGCGAGAGCGTCTTCCGGCGCGCCGGCCTGATCGCGATGGTCGTGTCGGGGGTCGCGATGTTCAGCCTGTCGGGCACCCGCATCATGACGATCCACCGCGCATGGGTCGCCTATGTGGCCCCCGGCGACGAACGCGAGGTCCAGCTGTATTGGGGCGGGCTGCGCCAGGCCGCGATCGAGCGCGAGGAAGACGGTCGGCTCGTCGTCGAACGTGTCGTGCCCGTCTCCGGACTGCCGCCGGCGGTCCGCGCTGCGCTCCCCGCGATCGCCGCACCCCGCGACATCGTCATGATCGAGGAGGTCCGCGGACAGGGGCGTTATTTCGAGGTCTACTGGCGGCGCGGCGGCATCGTCCGCAAGGCGGAGGTGACGCCCGACGGCCTGCCCCGCCATCGCGCCCTGCGCTGACGCCCGTCGCCCCGATCGTCGTCGGGCCGCCTTACGCCTACAGCAGCGACCCCTGTCGCCCCGTATCCTCGCGCGCGGCGCGGCGGAAGGCGGCGGTGGGGTCGGGGTAGGGCAGGTCGGGGCGTTTGCCGGCGAACAGGTCGGCGACGGTCAGGATCTGGAGCCGGGCATAGGTGCGGCCGAAGCCGTCCTCGAACCGGCCGACTGCGGTCGCTTCGCGCAGCATCGGGCGGGTCGGCGGCACGCGGGTGACGAACACGCCGATCGGCGCGCCCTCGCGCGTCATCGCGGAATGCAGGTCGCGGATCATCGTGACCCCGACATTGTCGCCGCCCTTCACCGACACGATCGCCTTGTCGGTCCGCCTGCCGTCGGGCTTGAAGTAGATGAGGCCGTCGATGCCGCCGTCGGCGCCCTTCTTGCGACCGCCATAGGGGACCGCGTCGATCATCGACACCGCCCACCATTGGAACTGGTATTTGTCGCGACGGGCGAGATCCTCGGCGGATGCAATGTCCTTGGGCGTGCCCTCGACGGTGAAGGCGGCGTCGGGGAAGGCGGCCTGCATCCGCTTCTCGATCAGCGATATGGCAAGGTGGGTGACGTCGATGCCGATCCAGTGGCGCCCGAGTTTCTGCGCGGCATGGATCGCGGTGCCGCAGCCGCAGAAGGGGTCGAGCACGACGTCGCCCTCGTTGGACGAGGCGGCGACGATCCGTTCGAGCAGGGCCACCGGTTTCTGGGTCGGATACCCGAGACGTTCATGCGACGACGCGTTGATGATCGGCAGGTCCCACCAGTCGCCGAGGCGAACGCCCTCCGACAGGTAGATCCTGTACGGTTCCTGATCCCGACGCTTCTGCCACCGGAACCATCGGCCGTCCTCATCCTGCTTGTAATGCGAATCGCGCTGGCCGGACGATTCGCCATACGGCACCCGGACGTCGTTGAACGTGCGGGTGTCCGACTTGCTGTAGAAGAGCAACGTATCGTGCAGGCGCTGATAGCGATTGCTCGCGGCGGTATAGCGTCGATAGCACCAGACGATCTCGTTCGCGAATTGGCGTTTGCCGAAAACGCCGTCCAGCAGCAGTTTCAGGTAGTGGCTCGCGGTCGGGTCGCAGTGCAGATACAGGCTGCCGCTGTCCTTGAGGACGCGGTGCAGTTCCAGCAATCGCACGGCCATCATCGTCAGATACGCCATCATGTCGTTCTCGCCGAGAAACCGGCGCATGGCGTTGAGCAGGTCGAACGTCGCGACGTGGCCGCTCCTGCCGACCTGGTCGAAGGCGTCTTCCGCACTGTCGTTCCAATGCCAGGTGTCCTGGAACGCCTCGATCTGCGCGTCCGAGCCGGTGCCGGCGGGGGATTTGAAGAGGATGTTGTAGCTCGCGTTCGAATTGAACGGCGGGTCGAGGTAGATCAGGTCGACGCTGGCATCGGCGACATGCTCGCGCAGGACGCGGAGGTTGTCGCCGTAATAGAGGTGGTTGTCGGGTCGGTTGCGCATGCGGCCATTGTGCCGGGGGGCGCGACGGCGTGGGCGAAGGGCTGCTCCGTTCCGGCGGCTTCGCGGGCACAGATGGCGCGGAAACGGATGCGCCCGCCGGCCCGCGTCAGGCCGGGTTGTGCTGTGCCAGGAACGCCCCCATCGCCTTCAGGAATTCCAGCCGGTCCTCGCTGCGGGTGAAATGATGGTCGCCGAGCGGCTGTTCGATATAGCGATAGGGCGCTCGTCTCCCCGGGGGCGACCGTCCCCACGGCCGCCGGCGGTTCAGGCTAGCAAAGCCGCAGCGCGCTGCAAGGGCCCCGATCCGGTCCCGCCGCGGGACACGGAGCGGGGCCGCGCGCCGGTCAGCCGGTGCCGCCGCTCGCGGCGAGCGCGGCGAGCAGGAGCAACGCGACGATATTGGTGATCTTTATCATCGGATTGACCGCGGGACCTGCGGTGTCCTTGTACGGATCGCCGACGGTGTCGCCGGTCACCGCAGCCTTGTGCGCTTCCGATCCCTTGCCGCCGTAATTGCCGTCCTCGATATATTTCTTGGCATTGTCCCAGGCGCCGCCGCCGCTGGTCATCGAGATCGCGACGAACAGGCCGGAGACGATGACGCCGAGCAGCATCGCGCCGAGCGAGGCGAAGCCCTGCGCCTGGCCGGCGACCGCGGTGATGATGAAGTACAGGGCGATCGGGCTGACCACCGGCAACAGGCTGGGAACGATCATCTCCTTGATCGCCGCGCGGGTGACGAGGTCGACGGTGCGGCCGTAATTGGGGCGGCTGGTGCCTTCCATGATGCCGGGATTGTCGCGGAACTGGCTGCGCACCTCCTCGACCACCGCGCCCGCCGCGCGGCCGACCGCGGTCATGCCGAACGCGCCGAACAGATAGGGCAGCAGCGCGCCGAGCAGCAGCCCGACGATGACATAGGGGTTGGACAGGCTGAAATCGACGGTGACGTCGGGGAAATAGGTCTTGAGGTCCGTCGTGTAGGCGCCGAACAGCACCAGCGCGGCGAGCCCCGCGGATCCGATCGCATAGCCCTTGGTCACCGCCTTGGTCGTGTTGCCGACCGCGTCGAGCGCGTCGGTGCGCTGGCGGACGTCGTCGGGCAGGCCCGCCATCTCGGCGATGCCGCCCGCATTGTCGGTGACCGGGCCATAGGCGTCGAGCGCCACCACCATCCCGGCGAGCGCCAGCATCGCCGTCGCGGCGAAGGCGATGCCGATGATGCCGGCGAGCTGATAGGTGGCGATCACCGCGACGACGATCACCAGCGTCGGCAGCGCGGTCGATTCGAGGCTGATCGCAAGGCCCTGGATGACGTTGGTGCCGTGGCCGGTCTGGCTGGCAGCGGCGATCGACTTCACCGGGCGATAGTTGGTGCCGGTGTAATATTCGGTGATCCAGACGATCAGCCCGGTGACGGCGAGGCCGATGACCATGCACCAGAACAGGTCCATGCCGGTGAAGCTCGCGACCGTTTCCACCGTGCCCGCGGGCGTGTCGACCCCGGTCGTCAGGTCGTCCGACACGGCATCGAGGAAGCCGGCGCTGCCGATCGTGCGATTGAGATCGCCGAGCACATATTGCGTCGCCAGATAGATCGCCGGGATCGACAGCAGCGCCGACGTCCAGAACCCCTTGTACAGCGCCCCCATGATGCTGCCCTTGCCGAGCCGCACCATGTAGGTGCCGATGATCGAGGTGATGATGCACACCCCGCCGACGAGCAGCGGCAGCGTCATCAGCCGCATCAGTTCGGCCGCGTCCGCGCGGATCAGCAGCGCGATCGAGATCATCGTGACGCCCAGCGTGACGACATAGGTTTCGAACAGGTCGGCGGCCATGCCCGCGCAATCGCCGACATTGTCGCCGACGTTGTCGGCGATCACCGCGGGGTTGCGGGGATCGTCCTCCGGAATGCCCGCCTCGACCTTGCCGACGAGGTCGGCGCCGACGTCGGCGGCCTTGGTGAAGATGCCGCCGCCGAGCCGCGCGAAGATCGAGATCAGCGACGCGCCGAACGCGAGCGCGGTCAGCGCCTCGACGATGATCCGGTCGTTGGGGGCGTGGCCGGCGGGGCCGGTCAGGTACCAGAAGAAGCTGCTGATCGCGAGCAGGCCCAGCCCGGCGACGAGCATGCCGGTGACCGCGCCCGATCGGAACGCCATCGTCAGCCCGCCCTGCAGCGAGGTGCGCGCGGCCTCCGCGGTGCGGACGTTGGCGCGGACCGAGATGTTCATGCCGACATAGCCGGCGACCCCGGAGAGCACCGCGCCGATGACGAAGCCGATCGTCGATATCGCGCCCAGCGCGAAGAACAGGATCACGGCGACGATGACGCCGACGATCGCGATGGTGGTATATTGGCGGCCCAGATAGGCCTTGGCGCCTTCCTGGATGGCGGCTGCGATGTCCTGCATCCGGGCGTCCCCGGGCGAGGCCCGCAAGACCTGTTGGCTGGTGACGAAGCCATAGACCACGGCGATGACGCCGCAGAGGATGGCGATGGCGACCGTGGTCATTCGCGCAAATCCCTTCTCCTGTTGACGCCCCGGACCGGTGTGACCCCGATCTCCTCGCGCTTGGGCGGGAGGCTATGGCGGCGATGCGGGGAGCGCAAGCGGTCGTTGGAACGAGGCTGCGCGGCATGCGGGGCGGCGCCCGCGCGGCGTCAGTGCTCGAAGCCGAGTCGGGCGGGCAGGTCGATCGCTTCGGGACCGTCGACCAGCCGCAGCCCCGTGCCGCGCAGGAAGCGGCCGATCCGCGTCGCGGCCACCGGCGGCACGGTGTTCGCCGGCATCGCGAACAGCAGTTCGTAATCGTCGCCCGCGCTCGCCGCGGCGAGCCGCGCCGCGCGGTCGTCGCCCGCATGCGCGCGACAGGCGTCGGACAGCGGGATCGCGGCGATGTCGATCTCCGCCGCCAGCCCGCTCGCCGCCGCCATCCGCGCCGCATCGATCAGCAGCCCGTCGCTGACGTCCATCATCGCATGCGCGATGCGGCTGAGCACGCGGCCTTCCGCGAGGCGCGGCATCGGCCGGCGATAGCGCGCGGCGAGCGCCGCCGGGCCGGGTTCGCCGCGCGCGATGGCAAGGCCCGCGCCCGCATCGCCGATCGTGCCCGTCACCCACAAGGCGTCGTTCTCGCCCGCGCCGCCGCGTGGCGGTGCGGGGGTGTCGCAGCCGAAGGCGGTGACGGTCAGGATGCGCGGCGCCCCCGGCGGCAGCGTTACCGTGTCGCCGCCGAGCAGCGCGGTGCCGCAGGCGGCGAGCACTTCGCCGAGGCCGGCGAGGAAGCCGCGATCCCAGTCGGCGTCGCGCAGCGGATAGTTGAGCAGGATGCCATCGGGGCGCGCGCCCTTGCCCGCGATGTCGGACAGGTTGGTCGCGACAAGCTTCCACGCGACGTCCGCCGGCGCGTCGCCGGGCAGGAAATGGACGCCCTCGACCAGCGTGTCGGTGGTGACCACCAGCGGCGCATGCGTCAGCCGCGCGGCATCGTCGCGCAGCCCGCGTGCCCCCGGATGGAGCGGCAGGGCGCGCAGTGCGACGAGGAATTCGGATTCGGTCATGGCAATCGAGGACGCACTAGCAGGTGCGGTGGCGACGCCAAGGTGCGTCGGGTCGGAAATGGACCTGGGGCGGAACGCCGTCGTCCGGTTCAGCCCGCGCGCACGTCCCGGGCGATGCCGTCGAGCAGGCCGTTGACGAAGCCCGCCTCGCGCCGTTCGTAGAAGGCATGGGCGACGTCGACATATTCGCTGATCGTCGCTCCGACCGGCACGTCGGCCCGCGCCATCAGTTCGTAGGTGCCGGCGCGCAGGATCGCCTTCATCGGCTTGTCGAGCCGGGCGAGCGTCCAGCCCTTGGCGAGCTTCTGTTCGATCGCGAGGTCGATCTCGCCGGCCCGCGCGGTGGTACCGGAAACGAGGTCGTCGAAGAACGCGACGTCGGCGTCGGCATATTCCGCGCCCTCGATCGTCGCGCCGAGCCGGTGATTGTGGAATTCGTGGAGCAGCGCCGGGAGGGCGGTGCCCTCCATCTCCTGCTGGTAGAGCGCCTGGACGGCGGCGAGGCGGGCGGCGGCGCGCGCCTGGGTGCGGTTCGGGGTTCGGGACATCGGGCGGGCATGTAGTCCTGCGCGGCGCGTTCGTCACCCCTCTGCCTGTCGCGGCGGCGGGCGGATGTCCCCTTCCCGTGGAGCGGGAAGGGGACGCCGCGAGAGGGTGGCGGACCTCGCGGATCGCCGGCGCCGACCGGATGGTGCGGCGACCGGCAATCGGGTTCAGGGCATTAGCACGGTGTCGACGACGTGGATGACGCCGTTCGACTGCATGACGTCCTTGATCGTGACGTGGCTCGTGCCGCCCTTTGCGTCGGTGAGCATGATCGTGTTGCCCATCCGCGACGCGGTCAGCGGCTCGCCCTGGACCGTGGTCAGCGTCGCCTTGCCGCCGCCGGTCTTGATCGCGTCGAGCAGCTGCTTCGACGTCATCGTGCCCGATACGACGTGATAGGTGAGGATGTTGGTCAGCGTCGCCTTGTTCTCGGGCTTCACCAGCGTGTCGACGGTGCCGGCGGGCAGCTTGGCGAAGGCGGCGTTGGTCGGCGCGAAGACGGTGAACGGACCCGGGCCCGACAGCGTGTCGACGAGGCCGGCGGCCTTCACCGCGGCGACGAGCGTGGTGTGATCCTTGGAATTGACCGCATTCTCGACGATCGTCTTGGTCGGGTACATCGCGGCACCGCCGACCATCGGGTTCTTGGCGGCGGACATCGCCGGACCGGCGGCGAGCAGGGCAACCGCGGCGATCGCGCTGCGGAAATGGATCTTGGACATGCGTGCATCCTTCTCGTGTCGCACCCGTGACAGGGTTGCTGGCGGAAGGTACGTCGCAGCCCCGGTCCGGGATGCGTCCGGGGGCCGATTGATTCACGCAAAGGTTCGACCGCGCGAAGGGGGTCGTGACGCGCCGACCGCCCGGTGTCGCCACGACGCGGATGCGACGCGCGCGCGCCGATCGACCTCACCGACCGGGGGCGAGACATCTTCGCGGCTTCGTGTCCCGGCGTGAGTCGCGGCCTACCGGTTGAGGCGCAGCCGCAGCGCGACGGAGCGCGCGTGCGCCGGCAGTCCTTCCGCATGCGCCAGCGCGACCGTTGCCGGGCCGAGCTGCGCCAGCGCCGCCTCGTCGAGGCCCAGGAAGCTGGTGCGCTTCATGAAGTCGAGTACCGACAGGCCGCTGGCGAACCGCGCACGGCGGCCGGTGGGCAGGACGTGGTTGGGGCCGGCGACATAATCGCCGATCGCCTCCGGCGTGTGGCGGCCGAGGAACACGCTGCCGGCGTGGCGCACGCGGTCGAACAGCGCCTGCGGATCGTCGACCGCGAGCTGGAGATGTTCGGGAGCGAGGCGGTCGATGAGCGGGCACGCCTCGTCGAGGTCGCGCACCACGACGATCGCGCCGTTGGCCTCCCATGCCACGCGTGCGACCGCGGCGGTGGGCAGGATCGCGAGTTCGTCCTCGACCGCCTGCGCGACGCGGTCGGCATAGGCGGCGTCGTCGGTGAACAGGATCGACTGGGTGGTGACGTCGTGTTCGGCCTGGCTGAGCAGGTCGGCGGCGGTCCATGTCGGATCGTTGCGCGCATCGGCGACGACGACGATCTCGCTGGGGCCGGCGACCATGTCGATGCCCACGACGCCATAGACCTGGCGCTTCGCCTCGGCGACCCAGGCGTTGCCGGGGCCGGTGACGACGTCGACGGGGGCGATGCGGCCGGCGCCATAGGCGAGCGCGGCGATCGCCTGGGCGCCGCCGATCCGCCACACCTCGTCGATCCCGGCGAGGTGCGCGGCGGCGAGGACGAGGGGGTTGATCTCGCCATCCGGGGTCGGCGTGACCATCACCAGCCGCTCGACCCCGGCGACGCGGGCGGGGATCGCGTTCATCAGCAGCGACGACGGATAGGCGGCGCGGCCACCGGGGACGTAGATGCCCGCCGCGTCGACGGCGCGCCAGCGCGCGCCGAGGCGGACCCCGGCGGCGTCGACGTAATCGGTGTCGGCGGGCGTCTGGCGCTCGTGATAGGCGCGGATGCGGGCGGCGGCGAGGTCGAGCGCCGCGCGCAGGGCGGGGTCGAGCGCGTCATAGGCCGCGGCGCAGGCGGCAGGTTCGATCCGCCAGCCGGTGTCGGCGAGATCGTGGCGGTCGAGCTTGCGCGTGAAGGCGGCGACCGCGGCCTCGCCATCGTCGCGGACCGCGCGGACGATGGTGGCGACGTCGCGCGCGACGTCCGCGGACGCTTCGCGCCGGCCCTCGACCAGCGCGGCGAAGGCGCCGGCGAAGCCGGCGTCGGTGGTGTCGAGGCGGATCATGCGGCTTGCTCGCTGGCGGTGGCGACGGCGCGACGGAACGCCTCGACGAGGGGGACGACGGCGGGGCGGGTCTTCATCGCGGCGCGGTTGACGATCAGCCGGCTGGTGACCTCCGCGATCACCTCGACCTCGACCAGCCCGTTTTCCTTCAGCGTCCGTCCCGACGAGACGAGGTCGACGATCCGCGGGGCGAGGCCCAGCGTCGGCGCCAGTTCCATCGCACCGTTCAGCTTGACGCATTCGGCCTGCACGCCGCGCGCGGCGAAATGCGCGGCGGTGATATGCGGGTATTTGGTGGCGACGCGGACGTGGCTCCACCCGCGCGGATCGTCGTGCGCGGCCATCGCGGCGGGCTCGGCGACCGAGATGCGGCAATGGCCGATGCCGAGATCGACGGGCGCGTAGAGTTCGGAATAATCGAATTCCGCCAGCACGTCCGACCCGACGATGCCGAGCTGCGCGGCGCCGTGCGCGACGAAGGTCGCGACGTCGAACGCGCGGACGCGGATCAGCGCGATGTCCGGCACGTCGGTCGCGAACCGCAGCGCGCGGCTGTCGGGATCGCCGAACGCGGCCTCGGGATGCACGCCGGCGCGGGCGAGCAGGGGAAGCGCCTCGGCGAGGATGCGGCCTTTCGGCACGGCGATGACTAGGGGGCTGGACACGCGCCGGGCTTTACGGGCGGGGGCGCGCAGGCGCAACATGATGCCGCAAGGAGGCAGGCATGGCGGGCGAGGCGGAAAACCGGGCGGCGTTCGGGATCCAGGCGGAATATTGCGCGGCGATGGCGGCGCCGGTCACGGCGCGTCTGTGCGCCGGCCTCGCCACCGCGCTCGACCGCGACAGCGCCACCGGGCGGCGCGCGCTCGACTGGCCGGGGGAGCCGGTGGCGGACGCGCTGGCGCTGCGGCTGGTCGGCGGGCTGCACGCGCTGCACCGCGCCGGCGTGGACCCGGCGCTGAGCCGGCTCTTCGCCGGCGACGACGCCGATATCGACGCGGTCCTGCGTGTAGCGCTCGTCCGGCACGACGCGACGCTGCTGCCGTGGCTCGACGGACCGCCGCAGACGAACGAGGCGGCGCGATCGGCGGGGCTGATGACCGGCCTGCTGCATCTGGCGCGCCGTTACGGTCCGCGGATCGAGGTGCTGGAAATCGGATCGAGCGCGGGACTGAACCTGATGATCGGGCGCTACCGGTTCGATCTGGGCGGTGTCGGGGTCGGTCCCCCGGATGCGGCGGTGCGGATCGCACCGGCGTGGCGCGGCGTCGCGCCGCCCGCCGCGAAGGTCGCGATCGTCGGCGCGCGCGGCGTCGATATCGCCCCGGTCGACGTCGCCGATCCCGCGCAGGCCGCGCGGCTCGCGGCCTATGTCTGGGTCGACGCGCAGGATCGGCTGGCGCGGCTGGCGGCGGCGATCGGCGAGGCGCGCGCGCAGGGCGTCGACCTGGCGCAGGGCGACGCCGCCGACTGGGTCGAGGCCCGGCTCGCCGAACCGCAGGCGGCGGGCGTCACGCGCGTGCTGATGCATTCGGTGGTGTGGCAGTATCTGACCGACGACGCCCGCATGCGGATCGTCGCGGCGATGGCGGCAGCGGCGGCCAGCGCGAGCACCGACCGGCCGCTCGGCTGGGTGATGATGGAGCCCAACCGCGATCTCCACCGCCATGAGGTGCGGGTCCGCGGCTGGCCGGCCGAAACGCCGATGGAGCTGGTCGCGCTGACCCATGCGCACGGTGCGTGGGTCGAGGGGCTGGCCCCGCCATATGCCACGCGCGACTATGTCATGCGGCGTGGCGCGTACGAGGCGGATTGAGGACCGACGACAGCGACACGGGGAGGGCGCGACCCCTCCCCGGCGGCATCAGTAGAAGAAGCGGTTGTACACCTGCACGGCGCGGCCCGAGCGGGTGTCGACGAGCACCACGTCGTTGCCGTAGCGGACCCAGCGCTGGTAGCCGTAGCCCGGCCGCGGCAGGCGATAGGTGTTGTAGTCGTTGATCCAATAGTTCCGCCCGTAATATTCGGGCGCGAAGCGATAGCCGACGTTGACCGGGCGATAGCGATAGCCGCGCGGGCCGGCATAGGCGCCGCGGGTGTAGACGTTGCGATGGTCGCGGCGATAGTCGCGCCAGTCCTCGCGCAGTTCGCGACGGTCCTCGCGCACCTCGCGGCGCGCCTCGCGGACGTCGCCGCGGTCGCCGTAGCGGCGTGCCTCGGCCAGTTCGCGCTCGCTCTGGCGAACCTCGCGCGCGCTCTGGCGCACTTCGCGGGCACTCTGCGCGCTCGCGGCGCCGGCCGGCAGGATGGTCGCGGCGGCGAGCGCGGCGATGATGATCTTACGCATTGGATACTCTCCCAGTTTGCGGTGCGCTTTGCGCGACAGCGAAAACGCATGAACCGCTTTTGGGTCCATGCGCCTGAACCGCCCGGGAATGCGCCGGTCAGCAACCGGACAGCTTCAGATCGACCAGCGCCGCATCGCCGCGACGACCGCCTCCGGCTTTTCCCAAGGGACGAAATGCCCCGCGTCGATCTTTTCGACGGTCAGCCGCGGCACGTACGGCCCCAGGTCGTCGACCAGCACCGGCAGCAGCGCCGCGTCGCGCATGCCCCAGATCACCAGCGTGTCCTGCGTCACCGGCGGGAACGGCCGGTCGAGGAACGCGGGCCGCGGCGGATCCTCGTCCATCGCCGGCACGATCACGGCCGAGGCGCGATACCAGTTAAGCATCGCGGTCATCGCCCCCGGCTGCGACCATTCGTCGAGATAGGCCGCCTTGTCCTCGCCCGCGATTCCGCCGGTGATATGGTGGGCGAAGGTCGATCCCAGGAACCGTTCCAACCCGGCGCCGACCAGACCCCGGTCGAGGCCGGTGTCGCGGAAGCGGGTGATGTACTGGCTCGCCTTGCGCTGCGCGGGCTCGTCGAACAGCGCGCGCTGGAAGAGGAAGGGATGCGGCGCGTTGACGATGACCAGCCGCGCGACGCGATCGGGCCGCGCGAGCGCCGCCATCCACGCGATCGCGCCGCCCCAGTCGTGGCCGACCAGCGTGAAGCGGTCGATCCCCAGCGCGTCGGCGAGCGCGATCAGGTCGGCGAGGATGCGGTCGGCGGCATAGGATTCGACGCCCGCGGGCTTGGACGAGCGGGCGAAGCCGCGCTGGTCGGGGGCGACGACATAATGGTCGCGCGCCAGATCGGGGATCACGCCCCGCCATGTCCGGTGCGATTCGGGAAAGCCGTGCAGCAGGATCACCGGCGGATGCGCGGGGTCGCCGGCGATCGCGACGTCCAGCTCGACGCCGGTGGACAGCGCGATGCGGCGCAGCGGGGGTATCGTCATGGGGCCTCTCCTGTTCGTAACCGTCGCCGTCCGGTCCGCGCCGCCCCCGCGCTTCGGCGGTGGACGGCGGGCCGCAGGGCTTACGGGTAGCTTACCGTATTGGGGACCTGCGGGATCGGGATCCATTCCTTGTCGTCGCCCGGCACGGTCGGGAATTCGCCCGCCTTCCATGCCCGCTTCGCCTCGTCGATACGCTCGCGGCGGGAGGAGACGAAATTCCACCAGACGTGACGCGGCGTCGCGAAGGCATCGCCGCCCGCGAGCATCGCGCGCCCTCCGCGCGCCGAGCGCAGCGTCGCGGCGATGCCCGGCCGCAGGACGTAGAGCTTCATCGGTTCGAGCGGCACGCCCTCCAGCGTCGCCTCGCCCATCGCGAGGTACACCGCGCGTTCCTCCGCCGCGGCGTCGATCGGGATGCTGGCGCCCGGATCGAGGACGATGTCGGCATAGACCGTGCCGGCATAGGTGGTGGTCGGCGCAGCCTGTCCCCACAGCGCGCCCATGATGATTCGCGCCCGCGCGCCGTGCGCGGCGATCGTCGGCAGCTGCGCCTTGGCGACGTGTTCGAACGCGGGCGCGATCTCTTCCTGCGCCTCGGGCAGCGCCAGCCAGGTCTGGATACCGGACAGCTGCGGGCCGTGCGCGCGCTCGTCCCCGGGCGAGCGTTCGGAATGGACGATGCCGTGGCCCGCGGTCATCAGGTTGACCGCGCCCGGCTCGATCCGTGCCGCGGTGCCCAGCGAATCGCGATGGTCGATCGCGCCGTCGAACAGATAGGTGACCGTCGCCAGGTTGATATGGGGGTGCGGGCGCACGTCGATGCCGTTGCCGACCTCCAGATGCGCCGGCCCCATCTGGTCGAAGAACAGGAAGGGGCCGACCATCGTGCGTTCGCGATTGGGGAGGGTGCGGTGCACCTTGAACCCGCCCAGATCGTGGGTGACGGGCGTGATGGTCTGGAGGACGAAATCATCGAACATGGTGCGGCTCCGTCGCGGCGAGCAGATCGGCCAGATCGGCAGGGTAGATGGTTTCGGGCCAGTCGGCCAGTTCGTGCACGGCGAACCAGCGCGATCCGGCGAGCAGGCGCCGCTCCAGCGCGGTGAGCGCGCCCGCCCGCACCGCAAGGGTGTCGACGTCGACGCGGAAATAGCGCTCGTCCGCGATCACCTCGACGCCCTCGAAGGTCAGGAATTCGGCGGTGCGTTGCGCGACCTGCGGCCCGCAATTGGTGTCGAGGCCGACCTCTTCCCACAATTCGCGGCGGGCGGCGGCCTCGTAGCTTTCGCCGGGATCGACGGCGCCGCCCGGCGTGCACCACAGCGGCGGGCGGTCGTCGGGGGTGAAGCGCATCAGCAGGACGCGCCGGGCGGCGTCGACGAGCAGGATGCGGGCGGCGGGGCGGGGAATGCGGGTCACGTCCGCCGTCTAGCCGTCCCCGCCGCCCGGGCGAAGGTGGCAATCTGGAAACGCTGCCGTGCCGAACGCGCCGGTCAGGCGGTGTCGAGTTCGGGATAGTGGCGGAAGATGCCTTCGGTGCTGAAGCCCAGCCGGCGGTCTTCCTGCAGATAGTCGCGCACCCCCGGCACGTGCGCCACCGCGTCGTGGAGCCGCGCCAGCGCGGGATAGTCGGGCGCGAGCGTCGCCATGCGCAGCGGGAACATGTAGCGCAGGCCCTCGATCAGCTGGAACAGCGACGTGTCGGCGCAGGTCCAGCGTTCGCCGAGCAGGAACGGCCCGTCGCCCGCATCGGCGGCATCCTCGAAATGGTTGAGGAACTTGGGCATGCGTTCGGCGCGGAACTGCGCCGCGGCGCGCGCCGCCTCCGGCTTCTGGTCATCGTAATAGTCCATCGTGCCGACCGGATGGTGGACGTCGTGCACCTCGGCGACGCAATCGGCGATGGTCAGCTGCAGCTGGTGGAGCCACCGGCGCTCGGCGACCGGTGCCAGATCGTGGCGCTCGGTCAGATAGTCGAGGATGTTGGCGACCTGCGCGATCGCGTCGCCGCCGTCCGCGTCGGGCAGGACCAGATAGGGCGGGGCGAAGGGGCCGCGGCCGTTCTTGGTCCGCGCCTCCAGATCCTCCATCATCGCGCCCGCACCCACCGCGCGGGCGCGATCCTCATAGGCGATGCCGGCCGCTTCCATCGCGAGGCGGACGAATTCGCCGCGGCCCTGGATCGTCGGCCAGTACCAGAGCCGATAGGTCATCGCGTCACTCCCCCGGCGCGCGGGCCCTGATGGCGAGCGCATGGATGCGTGTCGACAACAGATCGGCGAGCGCTTGGTTCACCGCGCGCTGCCGCGCGACGCGGCTGGCGCCGGCGAACGCGGGGCTCTCCACGATCACGGTGAAGTGCGATTCGCCGGTGCCGTCGTCGCCCATGTGGCCGGCGTGGTGGTGGCTGTCGTTGACGACCTCCAGATGCGTCGGTTCGAGCGCGCGGGTCAGCCGGTCGGCAATGATGTCGGCGAGCGGCGCAGCGGCCGGGAGCGGCGTGGTGGCGGTGTCGGTCATCGAACCTATATAGCCGGATTGCGCCAATTAGGGAGCGTTCGTGACGCGCGCGAGTGAGAAGAAGGAGCGGCCGCAGACGCGGTTCCACGGCCGGATGGAGTCGCAGGGCAGGGTGTGTGCCGAGCCGGGCTGCGCGGAGCCGGGCGAGTTCCGCGCGCCCCCGCTGGAGGGGGCGTCGGACGGCGGCGGGCCGGGCGCGTTCCGCTGGATGTGCCTCGATCACGTCCGCGCGTTCAACAGTCGCTACAATTATTTCGACGGCATGACCGCGGACGAGATCCATCATGCCCAGCGGCCGCTGGCCGGCTGGGAGCGCGAGACGCGCGCCTTCGCCCGCGCCGGCAGCGGCGACCAGGGGCCGCGCTGGGCCGATTTCAGCGATCCGCTCGACGCGATCGCGGCCCGCTACCGGCGCGAGGCGGCACCGGACCGGCCCGACGGCAAGCCCTTGTCGGGGCAGGACCGCGCCAGCCTGAAGGTGCTCGGCCTCGGCGCGGACGCCGACCGTTCGGCGCTGCGCAAACGGTATTCGGAACTGGTGCGCCGCTATCATCCCGACCGCAACGGCGGCGACCGTAGCCACGAGGCGATGCTGCAACAGGTGATCGCCGCCTATCAGCAATTGCGGCAGGCGCCCGCGTTCGTGTGAACGGCGCGCGGTGCGGAGCGGCGCGACGGGATCTTGCCGCTCCGCATCGCCCCCCCCCCCCGGCGAAAGTTGCCGGCCCAGTCGGGGGGGCGCGTGATAGGGTGCCGCCGCTTCGCCCTTTTCAACGTCATTGACCTTGCGGACCGCTTCCACATCGGCCGCACCCCGGCGAAGGCCGGGGCCCAGTTGGGGGACGATCATGGCAGGCGAAGCGTGCCTCGCTCCGCCTGCCCAACTGGACCCCGGCCTTCGCCGGGGAGGCGCGTCAGTGGGTACGGCGGCTTCGCCGTTTCCAACGTCTTCGGTTGTGCGAGCCGTTCCACATCGTCGGCACCCCGGCGCAGGCCGGGGCCCAGTCGGGGGGCGATCATGGCGAAGGCGAAGTGCGCCTCGCTCCGCCTGTCCGACTGGACCCCGGCCTTCGCCGGGGAGGCGCGTCAGTGGGTACTGCGGCTTCGCCATTTCCAACGTCTTCGGTTGTGCAAGCCGCTCCACATCGTCGGCACCCCGGCGCAGGCCGGGGCCCAGTTGGGGGACGATCATGGCAGGCGAAGCGTGCCTCGCTCCGCGTTGCCCAACTGGGTCCCGGCCTGCGCCGGGGAGGCGCATAAATGGGTTCCGCAGCTGCCCCGATCGCCGACCGCTCCGGTCCGCGAGGTGCAGCCCCGGTTCACCGACCCCGTCCGACCCCGTGGCCCGCGTCAGCGCCCGGCGAGGCGCAGCGCGATGGCTTCCAGCTGGTCGGTCGCGGCGTTCCAGCCGCCCTCGAACCCCATGGCGGCATGATTGTCCTTCGCCTCCGCGGTCCAGTGGCGCGCGGTCGCGGTGTAGCGGGTCTTGCCGTCCTCCTCGGCGAAGGCGTCGATGCGCACCATGAACGGTCCCGCCGGCACCCAGTCAACGGTGAAGGCGTCGGTCGAGACGATCCGCGCGCCCGGCACGACCTCCAGATACACGCCCTCCAGCCGGTTTTCCTCGCCGTTCGGTCCGCGCATCACGATCTCCGACCGGCCGCCCGCCACCAGGTCCTGCGTCACGAATTCCGCGGTCCAGGGTGCAGGGCAGAACCATGCGCCGGTATTCTCGGTCCAGGCACGCCATACCGCGTCGACCGGCGCGTCGATCAGGCGGGTGATGCTGAGTTCGTAACGGTCGCTCATGCTGCGTCTCCCCGGACGGCCGCCTCGATCGCGGCGATATCGATGTTGCCCATGCCCATCATCGCGGTGAAGGCGCGCGAGCGGGCGCCGGGATCGGGATGCGACAGCGCCGCTATCAGCGCGCGCGGCACGATCTGCCAGCTGATCCCCCAGCGATCGGTGCACCAGCTGCACTGGCTGGGCTTGCCGCCGTTGCCGACGATCGTGTTCCACAGCCGGTCGGTTTCCGCCTGCGTGTCGGTGAAGATCTGGAACGAGATCGCCATGCCGTGCGCCACCCCGCCGCCGCCGTTGAGGCCGACGAACGGCGTGCCGCAGACGGTAAAGTCGACGGTCAGCGCATCGCCCTTCCGCCCCGCGGGATAGTCGCCGGGCGCGCGGTGGACCGCATCGACGCGCGAATCGGGGAAGGTCGCGGCGTAAAAGTTCGCCGCCTCCTCCGCTGCGCCGTCGAACCACAGGCAGATCGCCATCGGCCGGGTCATGCCGCCGTTCCCGGACGCGGGCCGACCAGCCCGACCTGATGGCCGTGGCAATCGACGATATTGGCGGAATGGTCGCCGCCGGGGATCGGGTCGGGGCCCTGGATCAGCTTGCCGCCGCGTGCCGTCGCCGCGGCGATCGCGGCATCGATGTCGGCGACCAGGACATAGCTGTTCCAGTGTGCCGGCGCGCGGGTGAGCGTGCTCGACATGATCGCCCCCGGCCGCTGGTCGCCCGCGCCGATGAAGGCGTAATCGCCCATCTCGCCCATCGGCATGCCGCCTTCGCGCGTCCAGCCGAACAAGCCGCCGTAAAAGGCGAAGGCGCCGTCGGGATCGGGCGTGGCGAGTTCGATCCACACCGCATGACCGCGTGCGTCCGGCCCCTGCCGGAACGGGCGCGCGGGGTCCGGCGCATCGGGCTGCATCAGCGACAGCGGGATGCCCTGTGGATCGAGCAGGACGGCGAACCGGCCGACATGGGGAATCTGCATCGGCCCGAACACCACCCTGCCGCCGAGATCGGCCGCGCGGACCAGCGACGCGGACAGGTCGGTGGCGAGGAAATAGACCGACCAGCCGCCCGCCGCGGGCGCCCCCGGCGGCGGCGTCATCAGCCCGGCGATGGCGTCGCCGTCCGGCGCGGACGCGATCAGGTAACCGCCGTGTTCGGCGACCGGCGAGGCCCGGGTGCTCCACGCGAACACCGCCTCGTAGAATGCCGCGGCGGCATGGTGATCGGGCGTGCTCAGTTCGAACCAGATCGGATGACCATCGGCCAGGGACATGTCCGTCACTCCTGTCAGGCTTGGAAGAGTTTGGCGAAACCGCCATAGACCATGCGCTTGCCATCGAACGGCAGCGCATCGGGCGGGGTCTGCATGCGCGCATCCGCCATCGTCGCGGGCATGCCCGCATCGCGCGCCGCCTTCGACGGCCATTCGACCCAGGAGAAGACGACGCTCTCTCCGTCTTGCAGCTGCGTCGCCTGCGGGAAGCCGGTGACCTCGCCCGGCGCGACGTCGCTGCCCCAGGCCTCGACGACGCGCGTCGCGCCATGGTCGCGGAACGCGCCTTCCGCCCGCTGCGCCATCGTGACATAGGCGTCGCGATCCCGCACCGCCATCAGGAAGCCGTCGACATAGCCGTCCGCGCCCGACGGGGTGCCGGCGTCGACCAGCGCCTCGAACCCGCCATGGATCATCCGCGCGGCGTCGAACGGCATCGCCGCCGCCAGTTCACCCATCGCGGGGTCGGTCATGATCCGGGCGGCGACGGCGTCGCGGGTCGCCTTGTCGGGATATTCGATCCAGCTGAACACCACCGTCTCGTCGTCGCCCGCCTGTACCGCGCGATGGAAGTCGGTGCGCGTGCCGTGCGGCACGTCGTCGCCCCATGTCTCGCACATCCGCGTCGCGCCGGCGGCGTGCAGCATGGCCCACCCGCGCACGGCATGGTCGCGATAGGCGTCGCGGCGGGCGGTCGGCACCGCCACGACGAAGCCGTCGATATAGGTCATCGTGCGGCCTCCCCGTCGGCGGACCCGTCGAGGCCCTGCGCCCTGAGCCACGCCTCGATCGCCGGCGGCGGCGTGCCGGTGAACCCCGCGAGCTGCGCATCGAGCGCGCGGCGGAAGGCGGGCCGGGCGGTGCCGCGGGCGACATAGGCGACGAGGTTCGGGTGGCCGTCCAGCAGCCCGTCCTCGGCAACGATCCGCAATACGGTGACCATCAGCAGGTCGCCGGCCGTGAAGGCGTCGCCGTCCAGCCACGTCCGCTCGCCGAGCCGCTGCGACAGGTCGCGCAGGCGATCGTCGATCCGTTGCAGCACCGCGGGCAGGCGCTCGGCCGACCACGGCCGGTCGCGCTCGAACAGCGTGCAGATCGCATGATCCATGATCGGCGGTTCGACCGTGTTGAGCGCGGCGAACATCCATTCGATCGCCCGCGCGCGCGCCGCACCGTCCACGGGCAGCAGCGTGCCGGGATGACGTTCGGCGACATGCAGCACGATCGCGCCCGATTCGAACAGGACGACGCCATCCTGTTCGTAGGTCGGCACCTGGCCGAACGGCTGACGTGCACGATGGTCGGGGCGCTTCTGGTCGCCCTGCGCCAGGTAGCGAACGGTATAGGGCTCGCCGACCTCCTCCAGCGCCCAGCGCACGCGCAGGTCGCGGACCTGTCCGCGCGCAAAGCCGGGCACCCAGTCGAAGGCGGTGACGACCGGCTGCGTCGGGGCGGCGGTCATGCCGGCGCCTGCGTGTCCGCCGGCTGGCCCATCGCCTGTTCGGCGGCGGCCATGTCCATGTAGAACGGCCCCCAGCCGTGGCCGTCGAGATCCTCGAACGCGCGGCTGTACATGAAGCCGTGATCTTCCGGTTCGTGCAGCTCGCGTCCGCCCGCCACAACCGCGGCGTCGGTGATCGTATCCACCGCCGCGCGATCATCGAAGGACAGCGCGAGCAGCGCGCCGCTTTGCGTGCGCGCGTCGATGATCGCCTTGTCGGTGAAGGTCGCATAGAAAGCGTGGTCGAGCAGCATGACCGAGATCGTGTCCGACCATCGCATCGCCGACGCCTGTGGATTGGAAAACGTCGGGTTTCTTTCGAAACCCAGCGCCTCGTAGAAGGTCGTGGCGGCGGCGACGTCCGTCACCGCCAGGTTCACGAAGATCATCTTTGCCATGGCAAGCCATTCCTCTCCCGAATCGCGTCTGGTAATGGATGCGCCCGATGGTTACATAAAGCAACCATGGAGTCAGAAAAAGTAACTGAAGGGCGCGATGCGCGCCGCAAGCGCTGGTACGACGATGCCTGCGGAACCGCGCTGGCACTGGAATTCGTCGGCGAGCGCTGGTCGCTGCTGATCCTGCGCGAACTGATGTTCGGGCCGCGGCGGTTCGGCGAATTGCGTGCGCAGCTGACCGGGATCAGCGCCAACGTGCTGACGCAGCGGCTCGACAGCCTGGAGGGCGTCGGGCTGCTGGTGCGGCAGAAGCTGCCGCCGCCCGCGTCGGTGCAGGCCTATGCCCTGACGCCCTGGGGGTATGAGGTCGAACCGGTGCTCCAGACGATGGGGCGCTGGGCGACGCGCTCGCCGCTGCATGATCCGACGCTGCCCTTCTCGCCCGCCTCGGCGATGCTGTCGATGCGCACGATGATCGACCGCGACAGGGCGCGCGGGCTGGCGATGACGATCGGCTTCCGCACCGGCGGCGACCGCTTCCTCGCGCGGCTGGCGGACGGCGCGCTGACGATCGTGCGCGACGACCCGGCGGGCGCGGACGTGGTGATCGAGGCGGATCCGACGCCGCTGGTCGTCTGGATCTACCTCAAGCGTCCGATCGCGGCGGCGGAGGCGGACGGCACGATGCGCGTCGTCGGCGACCGGGACGCGGCGGCTCGCTTCGCCGACCTGTTTTCGCTGCCGGAGCGGATCGACCCCGCGGCGGCTTGACGGCGGCGCAATCCGTTTCCACTGATCGTCCGTTGCGCCGTTCGCTCGCCTCGCGCGTTCAGGAGGGCCGCCCCTTCGATTGCCAGCCCCGGAACGGTACCCCGACGCGATGAACGACATCCCCAACATCCAGCCCGACAGCCGCGAGACGACGATCATGGACGCGCCCGACCGGATGGTCGGCGTGCGCGACCTGTTCGGGATCGACAGCGACATGCAGGTGCCCGCCTTCAGCGAGGCGGACGAGCGCGTCCCCGACCTCGACCCCGCCTATGTCTTCGACGCCGATACGACGCTGGCGGTGCTGGCGGGCTTCGCGCACAACCGCCGCGTGATGGTGCAGGGCTATCACGGCACCGGCAAGTCGAGCCACATCGAACAGGTCGCGGCGCGGCTCAACTGGCCGTGCATCCGCATCAACCTGGACGCGCACATCAGCCGTATCGACCTGATCGGCCGCGACGCGATCGTGCTGCGCGACGGCCAGCAGGTGACGGAGTTCCGCGAGGGGCTGCTCCCCTGGGCGTTGCAGACGCCGACCGCGCTCGTCTTCGACGAATATGACGCCGGGCGCCCGGACGTGATGTTCGTGATCCAGCGCGTGCTCGAGACGGAGGGCAAGCTGACCCTGCTCGACCAGAACCGCGTCATCCGCCCGAACCCCTGGTTCCGCCTGTTCGCGACCGCGAACACCGTCGGCCTCGGCGATACCAGCGGGCTGTACCACGGCACGCAGCAGATCAACCAGGGCCAGATGGACCGGTGGAACATCGTCGTCACGCTCAACTATTTGCCCGCCGCGGTCGAATCGCAGATCGTGCTGGCCAAATCAGGCGAATACGACAAGCCGGAGGGCAAAAAGACCGTCGACAACATGGTCCGCGTCGCCGACATGACGCGCAAGGGCTTCGTCAACGGCGACATCTCGACCGTCATGAGCCCGCGCACCGTCATCACCTGGGCACAGAACACGCTGATCTTCGGCGACGTCGGCTTCGCCTTCCGCCTGTCGTTCCTCAACAAGTGCGACGAGAACGAACGGCCGCTGGTCGCGGAATATTACCAGCGTGTATTCGGCAAGGACCTGCCCGAAAGCGTGGTGGGGAAGGTGTAAGGCCATGACGCGGGCCGAAGCTCTTGCGCGTCTCCGCTCACGCGAAGAGGATTTGCGGAAGCTGGGGATCACGCATCTGGCGATCTTCGGTTCGACGGCGCGTGACGAGGCGCGGCCGGACTCGGACGTCGATCTGGTTGCGTCGGTCGATTACGACGCAGTGCGTGGGCTGGGTTCGTTCGGCTTCTTCGGTATCGGGGGCAAGATCGAGGAAATGATCGGGGCGAAGGTCGATTTCATGACCGAGCCCAGCCGCAACGAACGGCTGCGCGCCGAAATCGACCGGGACCGCGTCCATGTCTTCTAAGGATGTTTCCCGTCGCCTCGGCGATGTCGTCGTCAACGCGGATCGGATCGAGCGTTATATCGCCGGGCAGGATGCGGCTGCATTTGCAGATAGCGACATCGTGCTGGATGCCACACAGCGGTGTCTGGAACGGATCACCGAAGCGGTCGTGAAGATCGGGCCGGTCGAAATGGCGGCAATCCTGCCGGACTTGCCTTTCGAGCGCGTGCGTGGACTGGGCAATATGTTGCGGCACGCTTATGACGATATCGACGTGGCAGTTCTGTACGGTATCTTGAAGAACGAAGTTCCGGCATTGCGTTTCGCCGCGCTTCGCGCGCTGGAAGACTGATGGCCAACGAAACCCCCCTCGACCGGTTCAAGGCGGTGCTTGCCGGCACCGCGCGTGCAATCGCGGAGGAGCCGGAGGTCGAACTGGCCTATACCGCCGATGCGCCGACGCAATCGGGCAAGCATATCAAGGTGCCGATGCCCGCGCGCGCGCTGCCGCCCGAGCAGGTCGCCGAGGCGCGTGGGTTCGCGGACGGCTTCGCCCTGCGGCTGAAGCATCACGACACCGCGATGCACCTGAAGGGCGCGCCGGCCGAGGCGGTGGCGCGCGCGGTGTTCGACGCCGTGGAGACCGCGCGGGTCGAGGCCTTGGGCAGCCGCGGCTATGCCGGCATCGCGGACAATCTGTCCCATTCGCTCGACGTCCGCCTGCGCGCGGATCCGATCACGCGCGCCCGCACCCGCGAGGAGGTGCCGCTGTCGACCGCGCTGTCGCTGCTGGTTCGCGAAAAGCTGACCGGGCAGGAGGCACCTGCCGCCGCGGCGCCCGGCCTCGCGCTGGTGCGCGAATGGATCGATTCGCGCACCGACCTGTCCGCGCTCAACCTCGCGCTCGACGACCAGCGCGCCTTCCAGAGCCTGGCGATGAAGATGCTCGAGGATCTGGAGCTGGTCGAGGGCGAGGTGCTGCCCGAGGATGCCGACGACGGCGGATCGGAGGACGAGGGCACCGACGACCAGCAGCAGGACGAGGGCGAGGACGGCGACGACGAGCAGGGCGGTCAGGGCGAGGGCGAGGTCGATGCCCGCGGCGAGGCGCAGGAATCCGACAGCGAGGACGGCGAGGGCCAGGAATTCGGCAACGAATCGATGGACGACCTCGACGGCGAGCCCGGCGACGACGGCGACGAGGGGATGCAGCCGGTGCGTCCCAACCGGCCGAACAGCGACTTCATGCCGCAGTTCGAATACAAGCCGTGGACGACGCAGTTCGACGAGGTCGTCGCCGCGACCGATCTGTGCGACGCCGAGGAACTGGCGCGGCTGCGCGGCTATCTCGACCAGCAGCTCGCACACCCGCAATCGGCGGTGTCGAAGCTCGCCAACCGGCTGCAGCGGCGGCTGATGGCGCAGCAGTCGCGGTCGTGGGACTTCGACCAGGACGAAGGCATGCTCGATGCCGCGCGCCTCGCCCGCGTCGTCGTCACGCCGGGCCAGTCGCTGAGCTACAAGATCGAGCGCGAAACCGATTTCCGCGACACGGTGGTGACGCTGCTGATTGACAATTCGGGGTCGATGCGCGGGCGCCCGATCGGCATCGCGGCGATCAGCGCCGACATCCTCGCGCGCACGCTGGAACGGTGCGGCGTGAAGACTGAGATCCTGGGCTTCACCACCCGAGCGTGGAAGGGCGGGCAGGCGCGCGAGACGTGGCTCGCCGCCGGGCGTCCGCCGCAGCCGGGGCGGCTGAACGACGTCCGCCACATCGTGTACAAGAAGGCGGACGAGCCGTGGCGGCGCGCGCGCACCAACCTCGGCCTGATGATGCGCGAGGGGTTACTGAAGGAGAATATCGACGGCGAGGCGCTGCTCTGGGCGCATGCGCGGCTGATGGCGCGGCCCGAGGAACGCCGCATCCTGATGGTCATCAGCGACGGCGCGCCGGTCGACGATTCGACGCTGTCGGTCAATTCGGGCAGCTATCTGGAACGCCATCTGCGACAGGTCATAGGCTGGATCGAGGGCAAGTCGCCGGTGGAACTCGTCGCGATCGGCATCGGTCACGACGTGACGCGATATTATGCGCGCGCGGTGACGATCATGGATGCCGAGCAACTGGGCGGCACGATCATCGAGCAGCTCGCCGCGCTGTTCGACACGCCCTGATCGCGCGATTCCGGCCGCGCCGTCCGCAGACGGCGCGGCCGGTCGCGGTCAGGCGTCGACGTCGGCGCGCAGCGTCCGGGCGGCGGCGACCATCGCCGCGATCGCCGGGCGCACCTCGTCCCAGCCGCGCGTCTTCAGCCCGCAATCGGGGTTCACCCACAATTGGTCGGGACGCAGGTGCAACTGGGCGAGTCGCATCAGCGCGACCATTTCGTCCTGCGTCGGCACGCGCGCGGAATGGATGTCGTAGACGCCCGGTCCGATCGCGGCGGGATAGCCGTGCTGCGCGAACGCCTCCAGCAACTCCATCTGCGATCGCGCCGTTTCGATCGAGATGACGTCGGCATCCATCGCCGCGATGTCGGCGAGGATCGCGTTGAATTCCGAATAGCACATGTGGGTGTGGACCTGCGTCGCATCGGCCACGCCCGCCGCAGACAGCCGGAAACAGGCGACCGCCCAGTCCAGATAGGCCTGCGCCGCGGCGGTGCGGAGCGGCAAACCTTCGCGCAGCGCGGCCTCGTCGATCTGGATCGCCCGGCATCCCGCCGCTTCGAGGTCGATCACCTCGTCGCGGATGGCGAGCGCGATCTGGCGGCACGACGCCGCGCGCGGCTGGTCGTCGCGCACGAAGGACCAGTTGAGGATCGTGACCGGACCGGTCAGCATGCCCTTTACCGGGCGATCGGTCAGTCCCTGCGCATGGCGCCACCAGTCGACCGTCATCGGCTCCGGCCGGGACACGTCGCCATAGAGGATCGGCGGCCGGACGCAGCGCGAGCCATAGCTCTGCACCCAGCCGTTGACGGTGAAGGCGAAGCCCGACAGCCGCTCCCCGAAATACTGGACCATGTCGTTGCGCTCGAATTCGCCGTGGACCAGCATGTCGAGCCCGACCTGTTCCTGCCAGCGGATCGCGCGTTCGGTTTCCTCGCGCAGGAACAGCTCGTATTCCGCCGTGTCGAGCCGGCCGCGATTGTGCTCGGCGCGCGCGTGGCGCACCGCCGCGGTCTGCGGGAACGAACCGATCGTGGTGGTCGGGAAGGCGGGCAGGGCGAGCGCGGCGCGTTGCGCCTCGACCCGCGCGCCATAGGGGGAGCGGCGGCGCTCCATCGCCGGGGTGACGGCGGCGATCCGTCCGGCGACGGCGGCGTCGTGGATACGCGGCGATACCCGGCGTGCGGCGGCGGCCTCGGCGGAGGCCGCCAGCGCATCGGCGACGCCGGCGCGTCCCGCGTTCAGCGCGCGCTTGAGGATGTCGAGTTCCCCGATCTTCTGCACCGCGAAGGCCAGCCACTGGCGCAGTTCGTCATCGAGCGCCGGTTCGAGCGCGAGGTCGTGCGGGACGTGCAGCAAGGAGCACGACGGCGCGAGCACGAGGTCGCGCCTCGCCGCGACCGGTTCGAGCCGGTCGAGCAGCGCGGGCAAATCGGCCCGCCAGACGTTGCGCCCGTCGACGACGCCGAGTGACAGCAGCCGGTCGGCGGGCCAGGCGGCGAGCACCGCGTCCAGCTGCTCGGGCGCGCGGACCAGATCGACGTGGAGCCCGGCGACCGGCAACGCCGCGGCCAGCGCGAGATTGTCGTCGAGCGCACCGAAATAGGTCGTCAGCATCAGCTTCGGCCCAGCCTCCGCCAGCCGTGCATAGGCGCGTGCGAACGCCTGTCCCTGCTCGGGCGACAGGTCGGTGACGAGGACCGGTTCGTCGATCTGCACCCACGCCGCGCCCGCATGGCGCAGGTGGCCCAGGATCACCGCATAGAGCGCCAGCACCTCGTCGAGCCGCGCGAACCGATCGGTGTCGCTCCCCTTGGCGAGGCTGAGCCAGGTGACCGGGCCGAGCAGCACCGGCCGCGTCTCATACCCCTGCGCCTTCGCCTCGCGATAGTCCTCGACGATCTTCAGGCGGCCGAGGGTCAGGCGCTGGCCGGCGGTGATCTCCGGCACGATGTAATGATAGTTGGTGTCGAACCATTTGGTCATCTCGCCCGCGGTGACGCCGTGCGCATGATCGCAATGTCCGTCGCCGGTCGATCCGCGCGCCATCGCGAAATAGGTCGCCAGCGTGGCCTCGCCGTCGGCGACGGCGTAGCGCCCCGGCACCGCACCGAGCATCACGCTGGTGTCGAGCACATGGTCGTACAGGGAAAAATCATTGGACGGCAGCCAGTCGGCGCCCAGCGCGTGCTGCCGCGCCCAGGCGGCGGTGCGCAACCCCGCGGCGGCGTCGAGCAGTTCGGCTTCGCCGGTCTTGCCGGACCAGAAGCGTTCCAGCGCGAACTTCAGTTCGCGGCGTGGACCGATGCGGGGGAACCCCAGTGTGGCGACGGTAACGGTCATGTCTTCATGCAACCCCGATGAAGGGCGGGGCAGACCGGACGGACGCACGCACCGGCCACGCGAACGAAGCAGTGCTCCGGCCACGGTTCGGCAAGCGGCCAGACCGGGCACCCCGCCGGTGGACGTATGGCGTCGAAGGCAGGTCTCCTGGCTCGCGGGTCGGTGCGAACGGTCTGGCCTTCCCGGCGGGTCGCCCCGCCAGTGACACGTCATGACCGCCGCTCGCCGCTTACAGTTGCGGGGGCAGCGCCGGCCTTGCCCGATAAGGGGGCGCACCGGCTTCCCGTCTTAGCTCCGGCACGGGCGAACCCGTGCCGGAGAACCTTGACGCCCCAAGCATCCCGATCGGGTGGGGCCGCGTCAAGCGGGATATAAAGAATTCTTTATATGAACGTCTCGGCGTGTGGGATCAGGCGACGGGGCCTGGCCCCGCCCGCATCAGCAGCGCCTCGCCGGGGGTATGGCCGAACCGCTCGCGATAGCGCCGGCCGAAATCGCTCATGTGGACGAAACCCCAGTCCGTCGCGATCTGGCGTACCGTCCGCCCCTCCGTCCCCAGCAGGTCGGCGTGCACCCGGTCGAGGCGGCGCGCGATCAGATATTGCACCGGGCTGTATCCCAGCCGGCGCTTGAAGGCGATCTGGAGCATGCGGACGCTGAGGCCGGACGCCGCGGCGATCTCCGCGATCGCGATCCGGTGGCGCAGGTTCGCCTCGATATAGTCGACCGCCATCCGTACCGGCCGGTCTGCCACGGCGGTGCCGCCGGTGCGACCGCCGGCCGGCGCCCCTGTCGCCGGCCATGCGCTGACGAACTGATAGACGAGCAGCTCCTCGAGCAGCGGCGTCATCAGATCCGCCTCGCTCCCCTTTTCGGGCAGGTGGTGCAGCAACAGGCCGACGGTATGCCGCAACGCCGCGAGCCCGAGGCTTCCCGTGTCGACCACCGGCGCGAATTGCGGCAGGACGGGACAGCCCGACCCGCCGAGCGTCTGGCAGGCGGTGACGATCGCGTCGCGTCCCACCGTCGCGGTGATCGCCGAAAAGCCGGGCGATGCCTGTTCGTAGCGCATGTCCTCGAAATTGCCGAACAGGGCCTGATCGAAGGCGACGGCGATGTCGTTGCCGCGGGTGCCGATGCGCGACATCGCGCCGCTGTGGACGAAGCGGATGGTGACGAGATCGGCGTCGATCTTGCGGGTGGTCCGGAAACCGGACTCGGTCCGCGTCGTCCAGACGCTGAGCTGTTCGGTCTGGCTGCCGCCGAACGCGATGTGCAGCGCCGTCTTGGGCAGCGCGGCGAACGCCACGGCGATGCCGCCGCCGGCGTTCAGCGGTTCGAGCGCGCGCACGTCGGTGACCGTGTGCGCGAACTGGGGCTGGGGCCGCCACAGCGCATGCGGGTGCCGGGACGGGCTGGTCACCGGTCGCCGCGACGAAAATGACCGCAGTTTTGCCTCCCCCTATCGCTCAAGGGCATGGATTATGCTTGACCAGTTGCAGATTTGCAACGCCCCGTCGCGACCGATAGGATCATTGCGTACGTCAACGGTCACGTCCGAAACATCTCTGATCGGTATCATGGCCAGATGCTAGTATTTTTGCGAAATCCCGCCATCTTTCGATGATACGGCAGCAATATTTCGCGAGCGGAAACAACGTCGTAGTCGGCAAATCATGTTTTTGGTCTGAATTTGGTGCTATGGCGCGGCACAGCACGACACGGTCGTCGTTCATACGGGAGTACCGCATCGAAAGGCTGCGGGTGTCGCCGGCTATGGTGGGAGGAACTGATCGCAATGGAATCGTCGAACCAGGCTCTGTGTCTCATGATGAGGGCGATGGCCATTCTGGAACGGGGCCCGACCAGCGCCGCCGTCTGTCATCTGCAGAATGCGATCGACCTGCTGCGGGACGACGATGCGGCGATCGACGACGCGTCAGGGGCGGGGGATCGGGCAGATGCGCCGGCGGGCGCGGGCGTGGGTCGTTCGCTGGCCGCGACCTGACGGGCGCCCGCGGTCGCGCGCCGACGGTCGGCAGCCGGTGCGCGGCGGCGCCGGCCGCCCGCGCAGAAGTTGCGGGTGACTCTCAATAGCGTTGACGTTGATAATCATTCGCATTAGTCGGCTCCTCGTCAAAGGGGATCATCATGCCGACTTCGCACTTCCTCGCGCTTTCCTGCGTGGGCTTCATCGCTTCGGCCCCGGCCATGGCCGCGCCGGCGCCCGCCCCGGCGCCTGCGTCGTCGGAGACGCCCGCGGAGCGCGCGAAGGCGATCGCCGAGGATCAGGACGGTCGGCGCGCGGTCGGGCGTGACGATATCGTCGTCAACGGCAAGGCGGCGATCGAGCCGACCGTCGTCGAGAGCCCCAAGGCGACGAGCACGCTGATCGATACGCCGCAGACGATCACCGTCATCTCCGACCAGGTCATCCGCAAGCAGAATCTGCAGACGCTGCGCGACGCGCTCCAGACGATTCCCGGCATCACCTTCGGCGCGGGCGAGGGCGGCGGCGGCTATGGCGACAGCATCAACCTGCGCGGCTATTCGGCGAACAACGACATCACCGTCGACGGCATCCGCGACAGTGCGCAATACAGCCGCACCGACCCGTTCAACATCCAGCAGATCGAGGTCTATAACGGCGCCAATTCGGTGTTCAACGGATCGGGCAGCGTCGGCGGCACGATCAACCTCGTCACCAAGGAGCCGCGGCCGGAGGATCTGACCATCGTGCAGGGGTCGGTCGGCAGCGACGATTACCGGCGTGGTGCGGTCGATGCCAACCGCCGGATCGGCGACGACGTGGCGATACGGCTGAACGGCGCCTATCACCACAACGACGTGCCGGGCCGCGACGTCGAGCGGTACCGGCGCTGGGGGCTGGCGCCGTCGGTGACGATCGGCATCGACGGCCCGACCAGCCTGACGCTCGCCTATGTCCATCAGGAGGACCGCAACACGCCGATCTATGGCGTCCCCTATTTCAGGAACGGCCTGTACGACGGTGCGCTGCCCGGCGTCGGCCGCAGCGACTATTTCGGCATCGCCAACCTCGATCGCCAGGATACGACGGTGGACCGCTTCACCGCGACCGTCCGTCACCGGGTCAGCGATGCGCTGTCGGTCCGCAACCTGACGCGCTGGCAGCGGGTCGGCCAGGATAGCGTGACGAGCGCACCGCAGGGGACCTTTTGCCTCGCCGCGACCAGTCGCACGCCGACCGGCGGCGCGTGCACCGCGACCTTCTCGAACGTCGTCGATGCCGCCGGCGTCTATCGTCCGGGCACCAATTCGGTGACGATCCCGGTCGCGGCGGGGTTCTTCCAGCCGAACGGCCCGCGCGGGCTGGTGCGCGATCAGGAGAACCAGCTCTTGGTCAACCAGACCGACATCCGGCTGGAAACGGGCGCCAAGGGCGGTATCCGCAACGTCGCCAATACGGGCATGGCGGCATCGGTGGAGGATTATGCGATCACGTCCGCCTCGCTGATCCGCAATGCCGCGGGACAGGCGCTGATCCTGCCGCCGATCGCCATCGGCAAGCCGGACACCGCCTATACCGGCCCGGTCAACCGCACGATCACCGCGCAGTCGAAGTCGCGGACGACGAACGTCGCGGTCTACCTGTTCGATACGCTCGAGCTCGGCCGCTATCTCGAACTCAACGGCGGCGTGCGCTGGGAACAGCAGGACGCCACGTTCCGCAACCTGCCGCTGGCCGTCGTGCCGCCGGGGACGGCGCCGCTCGCCGGCGCGCTCGCGCTGCCGCAGTCGAACCACGAACGGCTCTTCTCGTACCGGTTCGGCGCGGTCGTCCATCCCGTCCGCGACGTCAGCGTCTATGCCAGCTACGCCAACGCCAGGACGCCGTCGTCGGCGACGGTACGTCTGGGCTGCGTCGGCACGACCAATTCCGTGGTCGTCGACACCTGCGCCGTCGCGCCCGAAACGGCACGCAATTACGAGGCGGGCGTCAAGGCGGGGCTGTTCGGGCGCCGGCTGGAACTGACCGCGGCGGTGTTCCGCAACGAACGCAGCAACTATCGTGTCGCCTCGAACGACCCGGCGCTGCCCGCCGCGACGCAGGTGCTCGATGGCCGCGCCCGCGTCGACGGCGCGGCGCTCGGCGTGTCGGGCAACGTGACGCGCAACTGGACGATGTTCGCCAACTACACCTATCTCGACGGCCGCATCGTCCAGTCGGTGTCCGACGCCTGTCTCGCCAGGCCGAGCGCGGCGTGCGGCAACAGCGCCGCCGTGCCCGATCCGCAGCGCGACACGCCGTTCGTCCAGACCCCCGACCATTCGGGCAGCCTCTTCACCACCTACAAGCTGCCGTTCGGGCTGGAGGTCGGTTACGGCCTGACCTATCAGGGCAGCTTCGCACTGAACGCCGCGACGCTCGCCGCCCCGACGCAATATCGATCGGACGACTATCTGATCCACCGCGCCTATCTGGCCTACAGCTTCGCCGGCGGCCTGACCGCGCAGTTGAACGTGCAGAACTTTACGAACGAGCGGTATTTCACCGCGATCCGCAACAACGGCTGGGCGGCGCCCGGCGAAGGACGCTCGGCGGTGCTCAGCCTGTTCTACAGCTTCTGACCTTGCTAACGCCGCGCCGTCGCCTGCGGCGGGAAGGACCTCGACGAGCCATGCCATGCTGACCGCGATCCCCGATGTGCTCGACGCCGACGGCGTGGCGCGGCTGCGCGCGCTGATCGACGGCGCGACGTGGGTGGACGGCAACGTCACCTCGGGCCCGCAGGCCGCGCTCGCCAAGCGCAACCAGCAATTGCCCGAGGAGTCGGCACAGGCGCAGGAGGCGGGCGCGCTGGTGCTGGAGGCGCTCGGCCGCTCGCCGCTGTTCTTCGCCGCGGCGCTGCCGCTGAAGGTGTTCCCGCCGCTGTTCAACCGCTATGCGGGTGGCCAGGATTTCGGGTTGCACGTCGACAATGCGATCCGCATCCGGCGCGGCACCGATTTCCGCATCCGCGCCGACCTGTCGGCGACGTTGTTCCTCGAGGATCCCGACGCCTATGACGGCGGCGAGCTGGTGATCGAGGATCGCTTCGGACCCCAGACGGTGAAGCTGCCCGCGGGGCACATGATCCTCTACCCCGCGTCCAGCCTGCATCGGGTGACCCCGGTGACGCGCGGGGTGCGCACCGCCTGCTTCTTCTGGCTGCAATCCATGGTCCGCGACGACGGCGAGCGGCGGACGCTGTTCGAACTGGACGATGCGATCCAGTCGGTCGCGGCAGCGCAGGGGCAGGGCGACGCCGCCGTGGTCCGGCTGACCGGCATCTATCACAACCTGTTGCGGCGGTGGGCGGATGCCTGATTCCCGTCCCCCCGAAACGCGCGCCCCCGAGACGCGCGCCCCCGAAACGCGCACCGTCGCGGCCCCGGCGTTCGGCTTCGAAGGTCCGGTCAAGCGGTCGATCACGATCGCCGGACACCAGACCTCGATCAGCCTCGAGCCCGCCTATTGGCGCGCGCTGGAGCTGGCGGCGGTGGCGCATGCGCTGCCGCTGTCGGTGCTGGTGGCGCAGATCGACGTGCTGCGGATCGCGGCGGACGACCCGCCGAACCTCGCCAGCGCGCTGCGCAGCTGGCTTTTTGCGGCACGATTGACCGAACAGGGGCTGCATGCGACCCCGACCGGGGACGGGAGCGACGAATGAACAAGCTGGCGTGGCGCAGGACGTGGTTCCAGGTCCACAAATGGATCGGGCTGATCCTCGCGATCCTGATCGTGCCGCTCTCGCTGTCGGGCGCGGCGCTCGTCTGGCACGACGGGCTCGACCGGATCGTCAATCCGGCGCGCTATGCGACCACCGGCCGCACGTTGCTCGCGCCAGATGCCTATCTGGACGCGGCACGCGCCGCGCTCAAGCCGGGGGACCGGATCGCGCAGCTGACGATGACCGCGGACGGCGACCCGGTGGTGGTCGCCGCACAACCCGCGCAGGCGGCGGACGGCGGGGCGCCGGGGGCGAGGCGCGGCCCGCCGGTGCGCACGATGGTCTACCTCGACCCGCCCAGCGCACGCGTGCTGCAGGTGGCGGCGAGCAACGCCGGCCTCGTCCGCTTCCTCCACGTCCTCCACGGCAGCCTTCAGGTGCCGGGCGTCGGGCGACAGATCGTCGGCTGGATCGGCGTCGCGATGATGATCTCGTCGTTCACCGGCCTGTGGCTGTGGTGGCCGACCGTCGGCCGCTGGTTGAAGGGCCTGCGCTGGCGCCGGCATCGCAACACCGACAGCAACCTCCATTACCTGATGGGGTTCTGGGTCGCGCTGCCGCTGTTCGTGCTGTCGCTGACGGGGGCGTGGATCAGCTTCCCCGCGTTCTTCGCCGCGTTGAGCGGCGGCGCCCCGGCGCAGCGCGGGCCGGACCGCGCCACGCTGATGCGGGCGCAGGCGCTCGCGGCGCCCGCGCAGCCGCTCGCCATCGTCGTCGAGCGGGCGAAGGCGGTCCGCCGCGGCACGATCCGCAGCATCGCCTGGCCGACCGACCGGACGCCGGACTGGACGGTGATCTACGCCGGGGGAGCGACGGTCAAGGTCGCCGACGACGGCGGCATCGCGGTCGCCGCGCCGTCGCGCACGCCGGGCGGGCCGGCGCTGCTGATGCGCCGCATCCATGACGGCGAGGGGATGGGGATCGTGTGGCAGGTCGTCATCTTTATCGGCGGCGTGTTGCCGGCCGCGCTGGCGGTGACGGGAATCATCATGTGGTGGCGCGCCCGCGGCTGGCGCGCGAAACTGGCGCGGCGCTGATCCGGGCGGGGGGCGACCCGACCTGCGGCGTCGGAACCGCGGATGCGGTCGATCCCCATCGCGCCCTCGACCGGTCGCCGGGCCGGATCGTCCGGGCCGACCTACACTCTCGGACCTGCACCGGAAGCCACCGCACGGCGAGGGGCGGGCTGGAGCGTCTGCCGGCCGGTCACCCCGGAACCGGTCCGGGGTGACGGTGGCCGGGACGGACCGGTCCGCTTCCGACCGTCGATCGTTCCCTAGCGTCCCAGCAGCACACGCGCCTGGCCGGCGATCTGCGCCAGCATTGCGGCGTTCGGCTGCGCCGCGTGGCGGGCGCGATCGATCACCGCCTTGAACTGGCCGACGCGCGCCGCATTGGCGGCGAGCCACGCATCGACCGCGCCGCGCGGATCGGCGGCGCCGTTGCGTGCGAGGAATTCCAGCCGCTGCTGCTGGAAATCGCGCGTCAGGCCGGCGAGCAGCAGCCGCTCCCACGGGTCGCTAGACACGATCCGCGCCGCGGTCGCCTGCGCCCAGTCGAGCCCCAGCGCCTGTCCCAGATGCGTGAACGCCCGGGTCAGTTCGATCTCGTCCAGGCCCAGCCGCTCGCCGAGCGCCGCCAGCCCCACCGCACCGTCGAGGTCGAACAGCCGCACGACACGCCGCGCGAGGTCGGCGGGCGCGCCCGCGGCTTCCAGTTCGGCGGCGATGCGCGCGCCCTGCGCGCTCGCTTCCTCGAGCAGCAGCGAATCGGTCTGCCGTTCGAGCTGCGCGATGCCCTTGCCGAGCCGGTCGATCATCGTCCCGGGCAATGTCCCCGGCGCACTCGCGCGGAGCAGGTCGGCGATGTGCGAGCGCGTCGCCACCGCCATCTCGTTGAACAGCGCGATGCGCGCGCCCTCGGCGATCTCGGCGCCCTCGATCTCCGCCCAGAGCGCGTCGAGGCCGAACAGGCGCTCGGCGACGACGAACATTGCGGCGATGTCGGCGATCGCCTCGCCCTCCTCCTCGGCCAGCTCGAACGGCGAACGGATGCCGAGGCGATTGACGATCCGGTTGGCGAGCTTGGTGGCGACGATCTGTCCGCGCAGACGGTGCGCGTCGATCGCGGCCGCGAAGTCGCGCTGCATCGCCGCGGGGAAGGCGGCGTGGAGATCGGGGGCGAGTTCCGGCGCCATCGCCAGCGGGGCGTGCTCGATGCCGTCCTGCAACGCGAGTTTCGCAGTCGCCAGCAGCACGGCGAGCTCCGGCCGGGTCAGGCCAAGGCCTTCCTGCCCGCGGCGCAGCAGGTCCTCGTTGCCCGCGAGCCCCTCGACCGCGCGGTCGAGCCGCCCTGCGCCCTCGAAGATCTCGATGACGCGGACGTAGCTCGGGATCGCGGACGCGCCGTCCGCTTCCGCGATCGACAGCGCCAGCGTCTGGAGGCGATTGTCCTCCAGCACCAGGTGCGCGACGTCGTCGGTCATGCTGGCGAGCAGCGCGTTGCGCTCCTCGAACCCCAGCCGGCCCTCGTTCATCTCGCGGTTCAGCGCGATCTTGATGTTGACCTCGTTGTCCGAGCAGTCGACGCCGGCCGAATTGTCGATGAAGTCGGTGTTGATCCGGCCGCCGCGGCTGGCGAAGGCGATACGCGCCGCCTGCGTGACGCCCAGGTTCGCGCCCTCGCCGATCGCCGTGACGCGCAGGTCCTCCGCATCCACCCGCAGGCGGTCGTTGGCGGGATCGCCGACCGCGACGTTGTTCTCCACCGCGGCCTTCACATAGGTGCCGATCCCGCCGAACCACAGCAGGTCGGCGGGCGCGGTCAGGATCGCGGAGATCAGGCTCGCCGGGTCCATCTCGGTCGCGGTGATGCCCAGCGCGGCGCGGGCCTCCGGCGACAGGCGGATCACCTTGTCGCTACGCGCGAACACGCCGCCGCCGGCGCTGATGAGCGCGGCGTCGTAATCCGCCCAGCTCGACCGCGGCAGCGCGAACATGCGCGCGCGTTCGGTCCAGCTGGCGGCGGGGTCGGGATCGGGATCGATGAAGATGTGGCGATGGTCGAACGCCGCGACGATCTTCAGCGCCTTCGACAGCAGCATACCGTTGCCGAAGACATCGCCCGACATGTCGCCGCAACCGACGACCGTGATCGGCTGGGTCTGCACATCGACGCCGCGCTCGGCGAAATGGCGCTGTACCGAGACCCAGGCGCCCTTGGCGGTGATGCCCATCGCCTTGTGGTCGTAGCCGACGCTGCCGCCGCTGGCGAAGGCGTCGCCCAGCCAGAAATCGCGCTCCAGAGCCAATGCGTTGGCGACGTCGCTGAACGTCGCGGTGCCCTTGTCGGCGGCGACGACGAAATAGGGGTCCTCGCCATCGAGCACGCGCACGCCATCCGGATGCACGACCGCGCCGTCGACGATATTGTCGGTGATCGACAGCAGCGAACGGATGAAGATGCGATAGCTTTCGGTCCCTTCCGCCAGCCATGCGTCGCGATCGACCGCGGGCGAGGGCAATTGCTTGGGATAGAAGCCGCCCTTCGCGCCGGTCGGCACGATCACCGCGTTCTTGACGCGCTGCGCCTTCATGAGGCCGAGGATCTCGGTACGGAAATCGTCGCGCCGGTCCGACCAGCGCAGGCCGCCGCGCGCGACCGGGCCGGCACGCAGGTGGATGCCCTCGATCCGCGGCGAATAGACCCAGATCTCGCGCCACGGCACGGGGGCGGGCAGGCCCGGGATCAGCTGGCTGTCGAGCTTGAACGCCAGCGCTTCCGCCGCGGCGGGGGCGAAGGCGTTGGTGCGCAGGCAGGCGGCGATCAGGTCGCGATAGGCGCGCAGGATGCGATCGTCGTCGATCGCCGACACCGCGTCGAGGCCGCGTTCGATCGTCTCGTCCGCGGCGGCGACGTCGCCGGGATGCGCGGGATCGTGCGCGGCGGCGAAGCGCGCGATCAGTGCCTTGGCGAGCGCGGGCGCGCGGCGCAGCGCGTCGACCACCGTCGTCAATCCGTAAGGCAGCCCGGCCTGGCGCAGATAGCGGAACCACGCGCGCAGCAGCACGACCGATTGCGGCGACAGGCCGACGTCGACGATCAGGCGGTTGAACGCGTCGTTTTCCGCCTTGCCCTCCAGCGCCGCGGCGATCGCGCCTTCCAGCACGGCGGCATCGTGACCGTCACCGCTCGCGTCGCTCTCGACGACGAAATCGTGGACGTAGCTGTCATTGTCCTCGCGCAGTCGGGTCGGCAGCTCGCCGATCACGCGAAAGCCGAAATTCTCGAGCACCGGCACCGCATCCGACAGGGCGAGCGCGCCGTGCGACTTGTAGATCTTGAGCTGGCGATCCTCGCCGGGAACGACCGGGAAGATGCGGACCGAACGGGCGTCGGCATCGTCCAGTCCCGCAAGACGCAGGATGTCCGCCGCCGCCTCCGCCGCGGTACTGACGTTGCGGTAGTTGGGCGGGAACGCCTGCGCCCAGCGTAGCCCCAGCCGTGCGGCGCGTGCCGCGGGCACCCGTTCGGCGAGCGCCGCCTCGACGTCCGACACCCAGCCGCGCACCATCCGGCGCAGTCGCTCGGCGAGGGGTTCGGTGTCCGGCATCCGGCCCGATCCGCGCAGGTCGATCGTGTAGCGCAGCAGCGCGACCACGCCGTCGTCGAGGCTGATCGACCAGTTGAGCACGCTGCCGTTCGACGCCTCGGTCAGCATCTGTGCGATGGCGACGCGGCGCGCGGTGGTAAGGTCGTCGCGCGGCAGCCAGGCGAAGGCGAACAGGTGCCGGCCGAGCGCCGACTGGACCAGCACCAGCGCAGGCCGCGGCCGGTCGGCGAGGCTCATCGCGGTCAGGACCACCTCCTCCAGCGCGGGGGCGGGGAAGGCGACGACGAGGTCATGGGGCAGGGCGGTCAGCGCATGCGTCAGCGCCTTGCCCGCATGGCCCCTGGGATCGAACCCGAACTTGGCCTCGAGCGCCGACAGGCGGGCGCGCAGCACGGGTATGTCGCGCGGGCGCGCGCTCAGCGCCGCGCTGGTCCACAGTCCGGCGTGGATCGACAGGCCGGTGACCTCTCCCGCCTCGACGATCGGCACCAGCACCAGGTCGAGCGGTACCGCCCGGTGCACGGTCGAGATCAGGCTGGACTTGAGGAGCAGCGGCGCCTCGCCGCCATCCTCGAACCACTGGATCGCGAGCGCACGGCTCGCCTCCGCCAGCACCGGCGTGTCGTGCGGGTTGCGCGCCAGGCCCAGCGCCTCGCCGGCGCTGCCGTCGCGCCGCCACACCTGATGGCCGAGCAGCGTGAATTGCCCGTCGAGGAACCATTGCAGCAGCGCCGCGCCCTCGCCCTGCGGCAGGGTCGCCTCGTCGCGCGCCATCGCCTTCTGCAACTGGGGCCAGTCGGTGACGGCGGCACGCACGTCGGCCAGCACCGCGCTCAGCCCCTCGATCAGGTCGCGGCGGTCGCGCGCGTCGGCACGCTCCAGCTCGATGTAGATCATCGATTCGGGCTGGCCGGCGCCGCCGATGTCGGCGAGTGCGCCCTCCGCATCGCGGCGGACGCGAACGACGGGATGGATCACGCGGTCGATGTCGAGATCCTGCTCGCCGATCGCCGCGGCGATCGAATCGACCAGGAACGGCATGTCGTCGTTGACGATCGCGAGCCGCATCCGCCGCCGCATGTCGTCCGACGCCAGCGCCTCCAGCGCGATCGCGGGCCGTCCGTCTTCTCGCCTGCCCGCGGTCTGCGCGACGAAGGCGGCCGCTGCGGCCCGCTCCACCGCACCGAAGCCGGTCAGCTCCCCCGGTAGCGCGCCCTTGGTCAGCCGGGCGGCGAGCGCCTCGGCCATGGTCTGGTTATGGTCGGCCATGGCGCGCCTATGCGCCTGTGAACAGCGGACCTCAAGCTTTGCTGCGCTGCGAAAATTACGTTGCGGCGCAATTTTCTATAGGGCGCGCTGCGACATCGGCCGGGTCAGGCAGCGGACTTGCGGACGATGCTTTCGATCAGCCCCTTGCCCTCGACGCGCTTGATGACGTCCACCGTTCCGTCGCGTCCCGCGCGGCCGAGCAGCACGACGAACTCGTCGCCGTCGAGGCCCATCGCGACGCTGCCGAGTGTCGGCAGCGCGCGCAGTTCCGCGGCGGCGCGGTCGAAGACGTCGGGCTTGCCCGCGGGCCGGCGTGCCAGCCGCTCGGCGGCGACGACCGCCTTGATGCCGCCCTCCGTCGCGTCGAGGAACGGTGCCAGCCCGCCTGCCGGCACGGCGTGGCGGCGGGCATGGCCCAGCACCGCGGCATATTCGGCAAGGCGGGTCTTGTCGTATTCGGCGCCGAAGACGAGCTTCACCACCGGCGTCATCGGTGCGCGTGGTTGCAACTTTATCCCGGCGCTGGCGAGCAGCTCAGCATAGCCGTCGGCATCGCCATCGCAGGCGAGCGCGAAATCGTGCGCGCGCCCGAGCGCGCGGTACAGGGCGGATCGCCCGCGGGTGTCGGCGGCACGCACCGCCGCGGCGCTTTCGCGCGCCATCGTCAACCGGTCGCCGAGCGACCCGCCGGACACCGCCTCGACCGGCTCGTCCGACGCCTCGAATCCGCCACTCGGGCCATCCGCCCAGACGTGCGAATCGGCGGGCGGCTTGGGCCCGGTGCGGACCGCGGCGTCGAGTTCGGCGTCCAGCGTCGCCTGCGTCGCGGCGTCGACCATCTCCTTCCAGTTGATGACGCCGTAGATGAAGTCGATCGACGTGCCCTCGGACGAGAAGGGCATCAGGATGCCGCGGTACAGCGTCGTGCGGCCGCGGGTGCCGACGAATTCGGCCTCGAAGCCGATCGGCGCGCGGTTCGCGATGATCTGGAGGTAATGGTCGGTCAGCCGCGACAGCAGCGACCGGCCCGGCACCTCGGCGATGCGCGTGATGCTGGTTTCCAGCCCGCATTCCTCGCGCAGCGTGCGGCCGAGATAGGCGATCGTCGGATCCTCGATCCCGCCGGTGAAGTCGAGCAGCACGCTGTGCGGCCCGAAATCGGCGATGCTGGCGGGGTCGAGATCGTCGATGCCCGGATAGGCGCGCCCCTTCAGCAGCGACACCCAGTGATTGTAGGCGCGCACATGCATGCGCCGCTCGTCGCCGCCGAGGTCGAACACGGCATCCTCGACGCCGCCCTCGTCGACGTCGCCCCGGTCGACGGCCGTGTCGACCGCGTCGTCGAGCCCCATCCGCTCGTCCTCGAAGCCGCGCGCGCTATCCATGCCCAAACCCTTCTTACGCGGGACCCGACGGTCCCGGTTCGTCCTGCTTGTGCACGCGCCGTGGTAAACGGGACGTAAAGACGGGCACAGAGAAAGGGACGCTTGTCAGCCCCGATCTTAGCTGTTAGGCGCACCACCCGAACGGCCGACAGGCCGCTTCGCCCGTGCCGCTTTAGCTCAGCTGGTAGAGCATCGCATTCGTAATGCGGGGGTCACAGGTTCGAGTCCTGTAAGCGGCACCATCTTTCCAGACGCACTCTCAGTAGGTTAGCGGCGCTCACGAAGGCGGAAGGCCGTTCGCGTGGGAGACCCACTTGGGTCCTACGTGGGGCGTCGTTGCGCTTGTCAAACTGTCCCGTAGAGCGTTCCCCTACAACGCTTCAGTAGGCTATGCAGAGTGCATGGCTCACGAAATTGGATTTCATCCCGGAACCGTTTGGCATCGCATCGATGCGCAGTGCCATACGCCACGCGACCGTAGTTGGGTTGGTGGACCCGGCTTGGCCGGTGGAACTCAAGAACAAGAAGCGGCGCGTCAGAAGTGGGCGGAGGAATTCGTGCATGCGGCCCTCGCCCGACAATTGTCTATAATCGCGGTGACCGATCATCATGATGTGGCTATGATCCCGTATGTGATGCAGGCGGCTCACGCCTTAGCGACTCCCCGTGAACTCATTGTGCTGCCGGGTATAGAGATTACCTGCTCGGACGGAGTGCAATGTCTTGCGCTGTTCGGCCCAGAAACTACGCAGCAGGAATGGACGCGAGTTCTAGCGAAATTGCCAGCAGTAGAAGCGGCGAGCTTAGAAGACGAGAAGACGTGCGAAACGGCTCACTGCGGATTAACCGTCGCTGACCTGATGAATTCCGTTCAGACGGACGATGTCCTTCGCGACCGGGTCATACTCATACCACATTTCGGCAACGAGGGCGCTCACAAGTCTCTGAACGCTCCTAGTCAAGCGCCGCGCGCCAAAGCACTACTGTCAGATGGAGTATATATTGAGACAGCTTTCCCGTCGCTAGACGCTACCACGCTCGACAAGATACAAGGTCGGATCGAGGAATGGGGAACTCGCCGCCGAGCAGTCCTCGCGACAGGCGATAACAAGAGGGCAAGCTGGGACCGCCTAGGGGCGCATGAATGCTGGATCAAGCTCGGTGAGCCCAATATGGAGGGGTTTCGCCAGGCCTTTTTGGCAGATGAGGCTCGCCTCGCCTATGCAGAGCCAGACAGGCCGTCCGCACGAATTTTGTCGATTGAGGTCTCTTCAAGTCTCACGGGCGCGAACCCTCTCAGCTGCATATTCAATGACGGGTTCAACAGCGTTATTGGAGGCCGCGGTTCGGGTAAGAGTTCTCTTCTGGAATACCTACGGTTCGGGTTGGGACGGGCGGAGCTGGACATTTATGGGGAGGACGGCGAGCGTCGGACACTTCGTGAGCGGGAAGCACAGTTAGTCGAACAAACCCTCAACGGGGGCTTCGTTAAGGTGGTTCTTGACCGTGAAGGCGTCATCGAGACATGGCGGAGATCGGGCAATCAGCCAGACCAAATCGAAGTACGGGTTGGGAAGAATGATCCGGAGACGGTCACGATCGCTGAGGCGCAACGAAGATTTCCGGCACGTGCCTTCCATCAAAAAGAACTTTCTACGACCATGGTCGATGCCGCTGCTGCGGCCGACAACATTACCGGCATTGCAGCAGCTGAAGTTATCGGCGAGCGCCGGCGGATTGATCAGGAAATAGCGAATGCTCGGCGGGAGATGGCAACGGCATTGCAAGGCGCAGCAGCTCGTTGGCAGTTTCAGTTCGAGCTAGACGAGGCCTCTCGACGCGTCGCCGATATTCGCAGGCGACTTGAGGCCCTCACTCAGCGTCTTCACGACGGAGGGGTCCAAAAGCAGGATTTAGATACGCTAGCAGAAGCTCCTCGCTATGGCAGCGCTCGCAACTACTTGGACGAGGTCGGTCGCCGCATCGTCGTTGATCGTGAGGCGCTGGGGGAACTCGTTAAATCGCATCTCGCCATTGATTTGGGGCGGCATGGCGACGCCATAGGCTTCCCTCATCTTTCTTCTCTGTGCGGCGCGATAGCCGACGCCCGTGCCGAGGCTTTAAGTGCCGTAAGAGGCATTCTAACCGGCTTGGAGGCCGTCGAGGTAAAGCGTCAGCGGGCCATCGAAGCCTTCGACGTAGATTTTGGCGATTTCCAAGCGCGGTATGATGCCGCTAAGGGACGTCAGAACGAACACAAATTTTTGATTGCGGATGCTGAGCGGCTCACAGCTGAGCTGCGTGAAGCCACTGCCCTTGAAGACGTAGCCTCCGAAAAGGCGAAGCGTGCCGAGCCGAACATTGCGCGGCTGGGGCTAACGCGAAAGAAGCTTGCCGACCTGCTCGTAACGCGGAGCGACTTGCTGGCGCGAACCGCTGCCGAGGTAGTGGATAAGTCCGAAGGCTCCCTGAAGGCGAGAGTTAAACGCGATCGGCTGCCGTCAGAAGCGGTGGAAGCCCTGTGTGCCGTGTTGGAGGGCAGTCGATTTCGCGACCCCGAGCAACATTGCTCCGACTGGGTCGGCGCAATTATGCACGCGGGTGGACCGGGGTGGTCTCAGGCTGCTGAGGGCATGCTCGACATCTACCGAACGAAAATCCTAGCGGGTAGCCCCGTATTGCCTGGAAAGGACGCGATCGCTGCATTATCAGCCGCAATGTTCGACGGTAAAAATAAGCTTACTGACTTGCAAGCAGTTCGGGTTTATCAAAACCTATCTGATCATGCTGTAGCCGCAATTCTTTCGGCCACGCCTAGAGACACCATAGCTCTTACGTACGTGAGCGATGGTCGAGACATACCATTCAACATGGCGTCTCCCGGTCAGCAGGCATCTGCGTTACTCCGTCTTTTACTACGACAGAGCGCTGGGACTCTCATCATAGATCAGCCAGAAGACGACCTCGATAACCGTGTGATGATGAGCATTGTACGCCTAATAAGAACCTCAAAATCCCGCCGGCAGATAATTTTTGCTACCCATAATTCAAACCTCGTCGTGAATGGGGATGCAGACAAAGTTATTGTGATGTCAGCCAATCGGACGGAAGGCCGGCTAAAGATTGGCACTGCGACGATTAGTATAATCTGCGACGGCGCAATAGAAACTCCCGCTGTGCGAGATGCAATAACGCACGTCATGGAGGGCGGACTAGAAGCCTTTAATCTCAGGGCAAGAAAGTACAAGTTCCAGCAAAGCATAGGGTGACCTGTATCGGGGCCGCTGCCATTTTTTTTTTGGGTAACAGAGCTACTGTATTATAAGCAGGATGGTGGGCTGGACGATCATTGCTGCCGCCAGCGGTTTCAATACCAAAACCGACGGTTTGCGAGTGCCCGATTCAGATCACCGATGCAGCTGCGCGTCGTCGAGCCTCAAACAACAGTTCCTAATTCGATGCGGTAAGGCCTATCAGCTTTCGCTAGCGATGCACGTTATCGCCCAGAAGATGCACGATACTTATGCGCAAAAAACGGCATCTTATATGGAAGGGTGGCAAACACGCCGCGGCGGATCGCAATGGTCTATTGCGATCTGCCCGCCGGCCTTCCATGATCGCCGTACCTCCTGTGAAAGCCAGGAGGTGGGGCGTGAGAACCTCAATCGATGAACTCGGTCGCTGATTCAGGGGCCGGGTGGCATGCGCGCATGTCCAGTCGGTTTCGATCGATAAAGGCGCATGCGCCTGCTCATCGATCAGGTTCTC
>NZ_JAJLPA010000054.1 GCF_025548555.1 Sphingomonas sp. A2-49 | reverse complement strand
GGATGCAATTAGACTGATGTTGTCAGCCGAACCCTCCTTCCAGGCGCGGACCAACACGTCCTTCCAACCCCTTGCTGGGATATCAATCGGACTGTTCGCATGCTTGCCGCGATCATCGGCACTCGGATGCTGCTTCGCTGCCACCGTCGTCATCGATCGCTCCGATATCGGCACTCGATCCGCGCCGACGAGGAAATGCACCTCGGCATAGGTTGGTTGCGGCATTGGCCGTCCTTGACCTTTGCCAATGGCCAAAAGGCTGAGGCTCTGTCGTCAACACAAA
>NZ_JAJLPA010000053.1 GCF_025548555.1 Sphingomonas sp. A2-49 | reverse complement strand
CGATGCAATTAGACTGATGTTGTCAGCCGAACCCTCCTTCCAGGCGCGGACCAACACGTCCCTCCAACCCCTTGCTGGGATCTCAATCGGACTGTTCGCATGCTTGCCGCGATCATCGGCGCTCGGATGCTGCTTCGCTGCCACCGTCGTCATCGATCGCTCCGATATCGGCACTCGATCCGCGCCGACGAGGAAATGCACCTCGGCATCGGTTGGTTGCGGCATTGGCCGTCCTTGACCTTTGCCAATGGCCAAAAGGCTGAGGCTCTGTCCTCAACACTAG
>NZ_JAJLPA010000052.1 GCF_025548555.1 Sphingomonas sp. A2-49 | reverse complement strand
CGATGATCGTGGGATACAGGCAGAACCGGAGGCAGCGGATAACCACGGCCAGTCCGGCGGGGAAGCAGCGAAGCGGCATCTGCATCGTCCGTCGCGTTCTCACCGGCATCCGCCGGCGGGCGATGGCAATCACCCCGTGCGAGCCCAACGACGGGCGCGCCTGCGGCGGACGATGGGTGGCGGCCGCCCGCCCATGCCGTCGTCTCTATTCGTGGCTGGAACCTGCGATGTGGGCTGCGTCGGGTCGAACGGCTGATCTCGCCGAGCGACTGAAGGCTCGTCCCGTCGCCACTGGCTGCCGACGAACGATCGTCCTGCGGCTCTTCCTGGTCGATAGCCTTTCCCAACGGCCAGCTCTTTGCGGCGTCCCAGCGCCAGCGATGGATCGGGCGATGCGCCGCGGTCGTGGTGGCGTCCGAGAATGCAGGGCTCGTCATCGGCCTGCGTGATGGTCCGGCCGGCGTAGCCGCCGATATCCGGACCCGATGTGGTGGCCGGAGTTTTTCCACGCGCGTGGCCGGAAACGCAAGAAGCCTCCGCGGCGGAGGCCGTGGAGGCTGTGTGTGGATTGG
>NZ_JAJLPA010000051.1 GCF_025548555.1 Sphingomonas sp. A2-49 | reverse complement strand
GGTAGCCCAAGCTGCTGTGCGGCCGAACGGTGTTGTAATGGCTCCGCCACGCCTCGATCAGCACCTTGGCCTCGGCAAGGCTGTAGAAGATTTCGCCGTTAAGTAGCTCGTCACGCAGCGAGCCGTTGAAGCTCTCGTTATAGCCATTCTCCCAAGGTGAGCCCGGCGCGATGTAGAGCGTCTTCACGCCGACTTGGCCGAGCCATTGCTGGACCGAGGTAGCGATGAACTCGCTGCCATTGTCCGACCTTATATTCGCTGGTGGACCTCGCGCGATGAAGAGATCGGCAAGCGCCGCCAGTACGTCCTCGTGTTTCAACTGACGTGCGACGATCAGCGCCAGGCATTCCCTGCTGGCTTCGTCGATGATGGTAAGGATGCGGAACTTGCGCCCGTCGTGCGTCCGCGCCTCAACAAAGTCGTAGGCCCAGACGTGCCCTGGATACTCCGGTCGCAGGCGGATGCACGAGCCATCGTTCAACCACAGCCGGCCGCGTTTTGGCTGCCGCTGGGGCACTTTCAGTCGCTCGCGCCGCCAGATCCGCTCAACCCGTTTATGGTTCACCGACCAGCCAGCCGCATGCAGCAGCGCGGTTACCCGGCGATAGCCGTAGCGACCGTACTGTTTGGCCAGCGCGACGATGTCGTCGGTCAGCGCCTCTTCGTCATCTGCCCCGCACGGCACCTTACGCTGCGTCGACCGATGCTGCCCGAGCACGCGGCACACGCGCCGCTCGGATACCTCCAACACCTCTTTCACCTGGTCGATGCAGCGCCGGCGTCGCGCGGGGCTTAAAAGTTTCCCTTGGCGGCCTCCTGTAGGATCAACTTGTCCAGTGTCAGGTCGGAGATCGCACGCCGCAGCCGCAGGTTCTCCTTCTCCAGATCCTTCATCCGGCGAGCCTGATCCGTCTTCAGGCCGCCAAATTCCTTGCGCCACCGGTAGTAAGTCTGCTCGCTGACAGCGATCCGCCGACACGCCTCAGCGGTTGTCCCGCCCTGGCCCAGCACGATCTCCACCTCACGCAGCTTCCCGATGATCTCCTCAGGCTTGTGCTTCTTCGCTGGCATGCGTCGTCCCTTCCTCGATCCAGACTCTCATAGTCGATGGACCACTCAGAAGGGGGCAGCTCA
>NZ_JAJLPA010000050.1 GCF_025548555.1 Sphingomonas sp. A2-49 | reverse complement strand
TGACCTGCTCCCCGGAAATCATGCCATTGGTAAGTTAGCTCGTCAGATGGAGACGAGTGATGCGGCGAAGCCGATTTACCGAGGATCAGATCATTGGCGTTCTGCGGGAGCATGAGGCTGGCGTGAAGACCGCCGAGCTATGCCGGAAGCACGGCATCAGCGATGCGACGTTCTACAACTGGAAGGCGAAGTACGGCGGCATGACCGTGTCAGAGGCGGCGCGGTTGCGGACGCTCGAGGACGAGAACCGCCGGCTGAAGAAGCTGCTGGCGGAGTCGATGCTCGACGTGTCGGCGTTGAAGGATCTGCTGGGAAAAAACTGACCCGGTCTGTGGAGCGCTACGCTGCGGTGGAGAAGCTGATGGCCGATCACGGCTTCTCCGAGCGTCGCGCCTGCAGGCTGATCGGGGTCAATCGGTCGGCATGGCAACATGAGCCGCTTCGCGGGAAGGACGATGCTGTCCGCGAGCGGATGCGCGAGATCGCGAACGAGCGCCGTCGGTTCGGCTACCGGCGGCTGGCGATTCTGCTGCGGCGTGAGGGCAAGGGCATGAACCTGAAGAAGGTGTACCGGCTGTATCGCGAGGAGCGGCTGACGGTGCGCAAGCGTGGCGGGCGCAAGCGCGCGCTGGGCACGCGGGCGCCGATGGCGATCCCGCAGGAACCCAACCAGCGCTGGTCGCTCGACTTCGTATCGGACTCGTTGGCCTGCGGCCGGCGGTTCCGCATGCTCAACGTCATCGACGATTACAGCCGGGAATGCCTGGGGTGTATCGTCGATACCTCGCTGTCCGGTCGGCGGGTCGTTCGCGAGCTGAGCGCCATCGCCGAACGTCGCGGGCTGCCGTGCATGGTGGTCAGTGACAATGGCACCGAGCTGACCAGTCATGCCGTTCTCGCCTGGTGCCAGGACACCGGGGTCGAGTGGCACTACATCGCCCCGGGCAAGCCGCAGCAGAATGGCTTTGTGGAATCGTTTAATGGTCGCTTGCGCGACGAGTGCCTGAACGAGCACCTGTTCCCATCGCTGGCTGCGGCGAGACGGATCATCGAAGCATGGCGGACGGACTACAACACCGTACGTCCGCACAGCAGCCTCGGCGGCATGGCACCCGCCGAGTTCACCAACCGCCCCCGCCAGGGGCATGAGGACACCGAAGCTAACTTATCAGCGGCCTGAAAAAGGGGAGCACGTCACC
>NZ_JAJLPA010000005.1 GCF_025548555.1 Sphingomonas sp. A2-49 | reverse complement strand
GGCCGTCGCCCCGAGAGGAACATAGGGGTGGCGAAAGGTCTGAGCCGCACGTCGCCCCGCTAGGGGGCGGCATCATCGACAGCATCCACACCGTGACACGTCGGCGCACCAGCGTCCGGCGCGATGCTGCGCGTCCACGTCACATCACCGGGAGAACTAACATGCCAAAGCACACGAAAACGCTCGTTCTAAGCGCAACTCTGGCGCTCGCCGCCTGCACCCATCCGGCTGACGTGTCTCGACCCCTCACCGAGGTCGCAGACAAGAACGCCCACTTCATCGTCAAGGATACGCCGGCTGGCTTCTCGGTCGAGGTCCGCTATTCCCGCTATCAGTTCGTGCCGGAGATGAGCGCGTTGCTAGTCGCGTGCCGATCGCTGGTGACGAGCCGGGCCTACGACGAGGCCAAGAAGCGGGGCCGCGACATTGAGCCGATCAACGAACAGACCATCCGGGTTTCGACCGGGCGGAACATCATCAAGGCCAGGACGGCGTGCAGGGCGTTCGCCGAAGCTCGGTGGAAGCGCTGACGTGCGCGGCGCGAAGGGCAAGCTGCTCATCGCCGCGTCGATCATCGCGCTGGCGGCGGGGGGCTTCTATCTAACGCGGAAGGGCTCGCCGGCCGACCCGATCACCATGCGGCAGACGGGCGAAAGCACGAACGGCGGCGTCATCGTTCGACGCCGATTGATCGACTACCAAGCCGTGATCAATGAGGCGGTGGCGCGGAAGGCCAGCTTCCTGACCATGACCCTGTCGCGCGACATCGTTCGGGATCAGGATCTCAAGACGTCGATCCGGTTCACGCCGTTTCCCGATTCCACGGCGCGCATCCGCGTGAAGTACCACGTCGAATATCCAATCGGCTACGTACTGGCCCCCGGCAAGTTTCGGGTGGCGGGCGACGAGAACGGTCTGGTGATCTCGCTGCACAAGCCGCGGCTGATCGCGCGACCGTCGGTGAAACTGCTGTCCTACGACGTCTTGGAGAGCGGCGTGCTGATCGACGAGAAGACCGCACTGCTGGAATTGCAGCAGCGCATTCAACCGGAGGCGGAACGGCTCGCCAAGGCGGTGCTGCGGCGTCCGGACGTCCTACCCGTCAGCGAACGATCACTGCGCGGCTTCCTGACGCCAATACTCGCGCGCCAAGGCAAGGCGCCGCCGATCACTTTCGAATACCGATGAACTGACACCACCCGCCGGCGCTGGCCGGCATCATAATCCCACCAAGGCCCTCGGAGAAATCCGGGGGCCTTTTTTTGTTCGGAGTCATGACATGATTTCAATACGCAGTACCGCCGACATGACGATGGCCCTCAATTCTCTTCTCGACCCCGATCTTCGACGACTGCTGATCGAGCGCAGAGATCAGCTGCTCGGGTACGACGGGTACGATCTGGGGGAACTCGCGCACATTATAGTGGCGCAAAATGGTGACGGCCTTGCCGCGATTGAAGCTGAAGCCGGAGTGCCGATCGCGACCAACCTCGTGACGGGGGATCAACTGGGCCAACCCGATTTCGAGCCCTGCTTCGAATACGTCGAGCGACACGGTGGCTGGCTTGAGGCCGTCCTTGTGCTCGATGATTCGGGCTTCGGCATCGTGCTGCTCGTACCCGACAGAATTGACACCGACCCCGCTTTACTTGGAATGCTTCGGCGGCACCGCTGACCACCCGACCATTCCGAGCGCAACGCGTCCAGACTTCTCGTCTTGGGCGCTCTTTTTATGTCCGGAGGACATCATGCTGCATTTATATGACCGCGCCACGATGGCGAACGCCCTGACGCTCGATCTCGAGCCACAGCTTCACCGACTGCTTGCGCAGCGCATCGACTCACTTACGGAGGACTTAATTGATATAACCGAATACTTGGTGATCGACCCAATCCTCGACACTGAAGCAGACATCGTTCGGCATGTGGGATTTTCCCCGCTCGTTGATCCAATAGATGGCATTTGCTTTGGCGAACCTGATTTCCACCCGGCCCATGATTGGCTGCAAGATCACGGTGGCTACTTCGAGCTAATCGTCACCTTCGGGTCCAGCTTCGCCTATGTGTTGCTGATACGCGATGACGTCGAAGTCGATCATCCGTTGCTGCTGTTCTGCCGTCGCTACGCCTAAGGGGCCAGTCTGGGAGGGGGTGAACCGGAGCCGGCGGCGGCGAAGTCTGCGAACCTGAAATCCTGCCGCTCACCGCACCGCCGCATACGTTCATCAGCGCGGCGGAACCAATTCAGTCATCACCTCTTTTGACAATACCCGCCCGACCAAATCCCCTCGGGCGAACACGGCAAGGTCAGCGCTGCTCGCGCGTTGGCCGCCTTCAAGACCGGCGAGCAGTCACGTCAGTGGCTAGTGCACATGATCGGCGTCTCAGGACGCACCGGCCGGGCTTTCAGCCATGGTTGGTGAGCAAAACAGCTCCGAGCGTCGCATTGACGTATCTTCGCCGGGCTCATCAGCCTGCCGGATTACGTCGCCGGTTGTCGAAGGCATCTGGGGATTATACCCTGTAGTTGTCGAACACAGAAGTGACCTCATTGTGGTCACCTCGGGAAGCTGTCGCTTGAGGTTGTTGGATCGTGGGCACTGGCATTCATCCAGGAGCTACCATGATACAAGTGGATACTATCGCTAATGACAAGCGCTCTGCGGCACATCTAACGGTCACCAAGCGGGTGGACGTTGAGGCGCAGACGCAAGCAGTACAATTCTGGGAAGAGTTCGGGTTCGTTGCAGGAGCTGGCAAGGGGGGAAGCTGTGTCCCCAAAGGCGTCGTTGCATTGGAAACCCGCGACGCGGCCGTTCACGAGGCGCTATGGCGTGTCCTGCAACAGGCAGCGGTGCAATCGCGTCTGACTGTCGTGGCCGGCGATTCAGTTTTTCAGTTTTTCACCGCCGACGCATCATCGCTGTCAGCGCTGCGGGCCGCTGTTCCCGAAGGCGTCATTGTGCACGGGGAGGGAAGCGCGATCGCCTTGCCCGCCGACGGCGACTACCAACCCGATGAGCATCAGGCACGCAGCCTCACCGATCTGACCATCCTCGAGCTTGAACGCCCGCAGTCGGAGGTTTCATCCGAAAGTCCGCAGGCGTTGGTCACCGGCAATCCGCTGGAGCAATACTCTCTGCATGGACATCTGGCGGAGCTGGAGGCGTCGGCGCTTCAGACCAGTCCATTGCTCGGGGGCGTGGTGCTGGCGGGACAGGCCACCATCGTGTTCGCGCAACCGGGCTCGGGCAAGACGCTGCTGACGATCTGGTTGCTGATCGAGGCCATAACGGCGGGGCGCATCCTCGGGGGCAACGTCTACTACATGAATGGCGACGACAGCAGCTCCGGCGTCGCGGACAAGATGCGCCTTCTGGAAGAGGTGGGCGCGCACATGCTCGTTCCAGGTCTGCAAGGGTTCTCGGCCGGCAAGCTTGTCGCGTTGATGCGGCAGATGGTTGTGACCGACACCTGCCGCGGCGTCGTGATCGTGGTCGACACGCTCAAGAAGGTGGTCGACACCATGGACAAGAAGGACAGCACAGCCTTCGGTCAGGTCGTTCGGGAGTGCGTGGCCAAGGGTGCGACATTCATCGGCCTGGGTCACACCCGCAAGAACCCCAGCGCCAAGGGCAAGCTCGTGCACGCCGGCACCACCGACTTGCTGGAAGACGCCGACGCGGCGTGCATCCTCACACCGCTGGATGCGCGGCCGGGCTCCGGCGAAAAAGTCGTTCAATTCCAATTTATCAAACGGCGGGGCGGCAACGTCGACGAGGCCTTCGCGTACGCCGACGGCAACACCGCGTCGTACGACGAGCTCGTCGCTTCGGTTCGGCGGGTCGACCCCGAGAACGTGGAGCGCCTTGTCGGGGAGGCGGACGAGCGCACTGACGAGCCAATCATCGATGCGATCGTCGCCAGCATCGCGGACGGCGCGGTGCAGAAGATGCAGCTGGCGCAGGCCGCGGCGAAGCGGGCGAGGGTCAGCGCCAGGGCCGCGATTAAAGTCATAGAGCGCTATCAAGGCGACGACCCTGAGCGGCATCGTTGGTCGTATTCCGTGCGTGACCGTGGCGCCAAGGTCTACCGGCTGCTGACGACCTAAGCCCGGCGGACAGGGCGCAGGTTTTCAGTTTCGCAGATCGTCGCCGCGTCGAGGCGGTGGCAAACTGAAATCCTGGCCCGCCCCCCGCCGTGCGCCGCGGCGGCGTGCGCGCTGCCTCCGAGCAGCCATTCTCGCGAACCGCACAGCGCCGCCCGGCGCGCCCGTGAACCTCACCCAATCCGGCCAGCGGCGCGCCTCTGCGCTTCTCAGCCATCACCTCTTCGAAAGGATCCTCCATGCCAAGAGCCAAACTCTCCGCCTCATTCGTGCTCAGCGCGCAATGTATTGAGGGGAGAAAAAAGACTGACTATTACGACACTGAGACGAAAGGATTTGTCCTAGAAGTCCGCTCGACCGGCGGGCGAAGCTATTACCTTCGCTACCCAAACGCCGCCGGACAACAGAAGCAAAAGTGGATCGGTCGTGCAGAAGACATCACTTTCGCTGCCGCTCGAAAAAGGGCGCAGCGCCTGCGATCCGAGGTCACATTGGGCGGCGACCCCGTGGCCGAAAAGGCGCAGGCCAAAGCCGTGCCGAAGTACGCGGAGCTGGCCGCCATGCACCTCGCAGACGCCCAGCTTCATCAACGCTCGTACGACACCTTGGAGATGTACGTTCGCCGTCATATCTTGCCTCGCTGGGGCAAGGTACGCCTGACCGACATCGACGGCCGCGCGGTCGCGCAATGGCTGGCCGACAAGCGGGCCGAGGGCCTGGCGCCCGCGACGGTCGTGAAGATCAAGGCGATTTTCGGACGATCGTTCGAACTCGGCCTGCGTTGGGGGATCGCCGGATGTGAGCGCAACCCGGTCCGCGGCATCCAGATGAAGGCGGTCGACAACGCGCGGCAAAGGTACGTCACGGCGGAAGAAGCCGAACGTCTGATTGCGGCGGCTGATACGTCTCGCAATCCGCAACTTTCGGCGATCGTCAGCCTGCTACTGCTCACAGGTATGCGCGTGTCCGAACTGCTGTCGGCGCGTTGGGCGAACGTCGACCTCGAACGTCGCACGCTGTTCGTGCCAATGTCCAAAACAGGTCGGTCACGTTTCGTGCCGCTGGCGCAGGCGGCGGTGGATGAGATTCGGCAGATGCCGCGAGGCGAGTTTCTATTTCCCAACCCGCGCCATCCGGCGAAGCACCTCACGACGATCAAGCACGGGTGGCAGACAGCCCGGGACGCAGCGGGCTTGCCGGGGTTGCGGATTCACGACCTGCGGCATTCTGCGGCCTCGTTCATGGTCAACTCCGGGGTCGACCTATTCGCGGTCGGCAAGGTCCTGGGTCACGCCAATGTGGCCAGTTCAGCGCGCTATAGCCATCTGGCGCAGGACACGCTTCTCGCCGCCGTGGAGGCTGGCGCAGCCAAACAACAGGCTCGACCCGCCTGATCAACTTACCCCGCACGCGCGCTGGCTTCGGTCGGTGTGCGTGCGGGGCTCTTTCAGATTCCATTATTTTTTGCCGCTCGACGGCAACACAAGGAAAGCACGTCATGACACCTCACAAATCTATATCCGCCGCATCAATCGTCATTCGGCGCCCCACGGTCGCTCCGCGCGAAGGGTTGCGTCGGCTGATCGAAAACTGCGGCTCGAGCAAGCACGATTGCGCCATCGTCTTCATCACGGCGGCCATAGAGTCGGGCGTCAATACCGGGCCGGCGATCATCGCGCTGGGCGGCGAGCTTGGCCTCAACCGGAAGCATGTCGCCATCATTCTGCATGGGGAGGCCGGCGAGAACGCCGAACTACATCGCTGGCGTAGGGGGAATGACGGCACCTACGCGCTCTGGAGTTGAAGTCATGCGCCGCTCCCGCCTCGATCAATTGGAGGGGCAGCGGCGCTGACGATTGGCAGGACGGCGTTTCGCCCAAGCCCAGAGCGCCGACCCGCCCGGCAGTGGCCCTGGCCCCCACGCCCCCGCTCGCGGCGCTCTGAGCTTGCTCCCCGATCCGCCACAACGCACACTCCGAGTGCGAATGACAGGAGAATGCCGATGGCGACAGCGGCGGCGGTGAAAGCGATCTCCGCAACATGCAGCATCGATCCCCGCCTCTGGCATCACATTTACGACGAGTTCATCGTAAGGTTTTACGTTCCACGTCATGAGCTTCAAGAAGCCATTTCGTGCGGTCCCGATGAAGCAGGCGCGACGCTATCGTGAGGCTCAGAAACAGCGGTCCCGGCGGGCGGGCAACCGACAAATCGTTGCCGTGCTAAGCGGCGCCTTTGCGATCGGCATCTTGGCCGCGATCGTAAGCGTCGGCCTTGAACGGCCGTTCGTATCAACGTGGCGAGCCATCACGGAGGATAGGTCGGTACGCGAGTCGAGGGAACGCAGCGCCTACTATAGCGGCTGCAACGACGCGGAAGCCGCAGGGGCGGCACCAATTTATGCCGGTGAGCCAGGATACCGCTCAGCTATGGATGGTGATGGCGATGGCATCGCTTGCGAGCCATATCCGCGCTAGGCGCCCTCATTTGACTGGAAGCGCTAGTCGGCCGTTTCAGGGTTGCGGTAGGTACGACACCGGTATCGTTTCTTTGCGCCCCCGACGCCATGCTGAGCTGCTGCCGGTTCCGCGGGCGCGGAGTTGCCTTCCCAGACTGATGGGGACGTAAGTCCGTCATAATTTCGCCCGGAGAGCCGTAGGTTTGCCCGCCCGATCAACCGCGTAGTACCCCGTAGGCGCAGGAAAGCCGCCGCCCCGGGTCTGGGACGGCGGCTCCCTTCAAGCCCGCCAAGAGGAAGCGGACGAAGTCTGTCAGGCTGCGTAGGCAACCGTCGTGGTGACGTTCTTCTGCCGGCGACGCATCGCAAACCCGACCGCGCCCATGCCGAGGATCATCATCGCCCATGTGGCGGGTTCAGGTACGGGTGCGACGTCTGCCACCAAGTAGGTGATTGTTCCCGCAGCATAAGAATACGTTTCACGTCCCTGAAGGAGCACGCCACCATTTACCGCCACGTTGCCAGTAATGCCAAATAGCGCATAAATCTGGATGTAGCTCGTACCGGCAAATGCTGCGAGATCTCCCTGCGGAATTACATAGTCACCGCTTATGCTATTGGAGCCGCTGCAGATCCCTCGCACGCAAGGATTTGACCCGGAAAAAGCGACAGAGACAGAGGCAGGTACAGGCAAAATCGGCTGGAAGCTCTCAATTACAAATCCTGAGCTGCCGGAGAAATTGAAAGTACCTGCATCGTTCGGGTTCTGCGAAAAAATGCTCTGAGATATGCTCTGGCCAGCTTGGTAAGAAACGACGGCAGAGGTGATGACCTGATTGACTAGATTTAGGCCGCCGATCTGAATGGGGCCACGGCTACCATATCGGGTGAATGTAGAGTTAAAGCTCTGTGTGATGACTGTTGCCGCTTCTGCGGGTGCGCTGGCCAACAAGATCGCCGTCGCCGCGGTCATGATTCCGAATCGCATATCAAATCTCCCTGTTGTCGCGCCGTCAGATCCTCGATATTCCGTTAATTGTCTATTCATCAAATCAGTCCCCGTTTGGCACCGGTTCGCGAAAATCCGCCGTTGCGCTAGGGCGGTAAACAGCAAAGCGCTGCAGGCGACATTGCACCGGTGTTACGTTCCGGCTTCGGCATCTGAAACGCACCACTCGGCGGTCTTACAGTCATTCGGTAAGGTGCTGGATCCCGGCGTCGCCATAGTTGCTGGTGCAGAGTCGGCAGCGTTCAACCATCGCGTCGCACCTTGGTCGCTTTAGCTGTTCTCGCTTGAGTGGTGGTCTCTCGTGGCGTGCTAAGCTCTCAGCGCAGAATCGTAATGCCGTTCCAACTCAGCGGGGGGGGGGGGGCATCGGCTTCGACGACGCCTAATTGTACCGATCGCGGGAACTGCGCCAAGTCTTGTCTGCTTGAGCCTTTCCAGTGCGATCATGCGCGCCGGCAGGGAGCCAGGATATGTCACTGAAGGATCTCGTAGACGGTGCCGCCGGCGCCATCGGCTCGGCCGCCTCAGGCGCTGCTACCCCGGTTGAACCGAACGCCGAGCGATCGGCGTTGCTGGACAAACTCCGCGCCGCTCGGGCCGCTTTTGAAGGGGATCGGCCTACTGAGGCTGGCGGGCAGTGGCTGGCTGCTGACGACACCGGGTACGTGGCATTTACCCCGACCCGCCCCGACGGCCAGCAGATGGTCATCGGCGGGCAGGCGGTCACGTTCTGGCAGGCGGAAGATCTACCGGCCATGCTCGATGCGTTCGAAGCGGCGATCAGCGCTGGAGAGCTGGACCCGCAGCTGACAGGCTCAACCCCCGCGGGGCATTCGCTACCCCTGGAGCGTCTGGCGAAGCGATAAGCGGCGGCACTGTCCGGCGCTGATCACGCCTGGTGTCAGCTTGGCGATCGGGTTGGAAACACCGGACCCCGCACGGTCATCCGATCGGCGGGGTAAGGCCGCTGTAACGCCACCACGTCGTCGTAGTCGCCACGCAGCCAGCGATCCCAGTTCGCCTCGTGCAGGATGGTGATCATCGCCTTCGGATGGATGGGAGCAACGAGCTCGTTGGGATCGCAGGTCACCATCGTGAAACCTGCGCCTTTTGCCGTCTGCTGCCAGAACCCCGCGACCGCAAACACGGGCTGGTCCGGTAATGCGAACCACATCTCGCCTTTGATAGGCTTGCCCTCGCCGACCTGGTGCAGGTCCGGCGTCCATTCGCAGAACTCGGTGAGCGGGACGAGGCAGCGGTTCGCAGGCTCGGCCGCGAGCTTTCGCCATTGCGGCAGGCCAAGGTTGCGGACGTTCGTCATCGGCCACTTCGCGCCGCCCCCGAGGACGTCCCACAGCATCACATCGACCGCGCGCCGCTCCCGCTCCTCGCGCACGACGAACGCCTTCGCCTTTGGAAACAGCTCTTGCGAATCCTTGTTCGGCCGGACGACGTCCTGCGCCCAGGTGGCGCCGAAGCGTTCGAACAGGGTTTCGGGCTCGCCGGAGAATCGCGCGCGGTTGCACATCAGAGCTTCGGCGCAGCCTTCGCGATCGCATGGACCTTCTCGAGCGTGTCGAGGATGACGAACAGGTCCTCCGCGGTCAGCGCACTTTCCTCGTCGACGTAGTCCGCCGCGTCGAATGTCGCCGCGAAGGCGTGGAGGTGGTTGAGCGCTTCGCCTAGCCGATGTGTCGCATCATCCTCGGTCATGGGGAAAATCCTCCGACGTGGCGTGCCCATCCATCACCTTGTTGATGAAGGATTCAGTGCCGGCAGATTCGAGCTTTCGGCCGATAGCGATCGCAACTTCTGGCGACATGCGTACTGTCAGGCCATCTGGGCGGGCCACGAAGACGTGCCCATCTTCGACCCAGACTTCCGTAGCATCCCCATATTCGATTACCCGCGACATACCGTTCTCCTGGAAGCAACGCTTACCGAGGAGCGAAAGCCGGCCACCGGCATGTCACCTTGTCTTCGGTCATGGGCGGCAGGCTGCGCTCCGCGATCGATTCGCGCAAGCGATCGCCTATCGCCGCTCGGGCAGTTGGACGAAGAAGATACCGGCCACGAGGGCGATGAGCGACGTGTAGGTCATGATGGAGACAATCGGCATGCGGCCCAGCTATGTCAGAACCCCTTAACGATCACCGTCCACCACCTCTTGAGGCGCTGCCATAGGGAGCGGCGGCGTTGGGGTCGTCCCTGACGTTCCTGCGGAAGTGGGTGCCGCCCGCGGCGATTGGCGGGTCTTCGAGCCATGCCGGGTCGTAGCCTGTCGGCGTTGCACCCGCGGTGAACACCGCAAACGGGCTCCGTTCAGGCTATGCCTTCACTGTCGGCACCTCGGCGATGCTGGTGGTCCAGGCCGGTGATCGCATTTCGGACCGCAGCTTCCATTCGCGCTTGAAACCCTGCGACGCAGTGACAACGCTCCAGCGTCCGAACCGGCCGTTGATCTCATCGAGCGCGCTCATCAGACGGTCACGCTTGCCGGTGTCGTCCTCGAACAGTGTCCTCGGGCGCATGTCGGCAGCGACCAGATCGTCGAGCATGATGCCCGCTTTGGTGTAGGCGTATCCATCCCGCCATGCCCGTTCAGCGCCGCGACGTGCCGCGGCGATCAGCTCCAGGCTGTCGCTCGTCATCGGGTGCAGGGTCACGGTCCGCGAGCCGGCATATTGGGGACGATCGGGCTTGTGGCGATTGGTGTGGAAGAAAACCGTCAACCGGGCGGCGACCAGACCGTGCTGCCGCAGCTTCTCACCGGCACGCAGGGCGTATTGGCTGAGCGCCCCCATCAGCCCGTCGAAGGTAGTCACCGGTGTTCCGAAGGACCGGGTCACCGCCATGCCCTTGCGCTGTGGTTCAACCATCTCGACGGCCGACGACGGCACGCCACGTAGCTCTGCTACCAGGCGCTCCAGGACAACAGTGCCGACGGCGCGCGCCTGCTTCATCGGCATGTCTCGCAGCGTGCCAGCGGTCGTGATGCCGAGATCCGCGAGTTTGCGCGCGGTTGCCCCGCCGACCCCCCACACGTCTTCAACCGGGAAGGCATGCATGACGGCCTGTCGCACGTCTTCTTCCCTGAGGTCTGCGACACCGTTGAAGGCGGGCTGCTTCTTGGCGGCGGCATTGGCCAGCTTCGCCAGTGTCTTCGTTCCGGCGATCCCCACGCAGGTTGGTATCGTCGTCCAACGTCGTACCTGATCCCGCATCTGGTGGGCGTGAGCAACCAGATCACGATCCTCAAAGCCGGCGAGGTCAAGAAATGTCTCGTCGATCGAATAGATCTCGAAGTCGCGCGCGAAGGGCTCGCAGGCCGCAATCACGCGCCGCTGCATGTCGCCATAGAGGGTGTAGTTCGACGATAGCACCCGGATACGATGCGCCCGCACCGTGTCACGCAGGTGATGGATCGGATCGCCCATCTTGATGCCCAGCGCCTTCGCCTCGGCCGACCGAGCGATAGCGCAGCCGTCGTTGTTGGACAGGACGATCACCGGCACGCCAACGAGGCTGGCGTCGAACGCCCGCTCGCAGGACACGTAATAGTTGTTGCAGTCGATCAGCGCGATCGGTGTCGTCATGCCATCTTGCGGGCGACGCCGACCACGACGCCCCAAATCTCGACATGCTCGTCGACCAGGATGTGCGAATAGCCTTCCGCCTCGGGGACCAGCCAATGCCGGCCATCCATTTGGCGCAGGCGCTTCAATGTGCGGTCACCGTGCACCAGCGCAACGACAATAGCGCCCGACCGCGGCGTCTTTGCGCGGTTGACCACGATCAGGTCGCCGTCGTTGATGCCGACGCCGGACATGGACTGGCCATCGACCCGCATGATGTAGCTCGCGGCGGGATGCTCGACGAGCCAGGCGCCAAGGTCGATCGGATCTTCCATGTCGTCTTGGGCGGGCGACGGGAAGCCGGCAGGCGTCCGGCACAGGAAGAACGGCACCTCGCGCGGCACCAACTCGTAAGGTATTTCGTGCAGCCGCAACGCATTCATCTCGATTCCTTCGCCGCCGGCATTGTAGCGCTCGAGAGAACGAAAGCGGAACACGGAATCGCATGCGGTTCGTCGCAGAGGCCGCTGGCAGCGTGTGCCGAGGCACAACCGCCCCACAGCATGTGGTCAAGAGCATGCTGCGGGGCGCGGGTCACGGATGTGGCCGCGAAGTCGAATGCATCGCGTATCCAGGCCGCACAAGGCCAAGGTGCAGGATGCCGCGAATGTCATTTGACGCCGTGATCGGTCGGACGCAGCATTGCCCGGCCCGATCAACGGGCGGGAGAGTTTGGAATGCGCAAGCTTCTGTTCGCCGCGGCCAGCATGGGCCTGCTGGTCACCGCCAGTCCCTCGATCGCCGCGCCCTGCAAGGACGCAAAGGGCAGGTTCACGAAGTGCCCGTCGACGGCGCCGGTAAAGGCGACGCGCTGCAAGGCCGCCAACGGTAAGTTCGCCAAGTGCGGGACACCGGGCGCAAAGCCGATTTAGCCCGGATGCCAAAGCGGCGGCCTGAGAGCCGCCGCTACGGCTTCAAAGGCCTAGCCTGAGGCCTAGCGCATAGTAATGGGGACCAGCATTCCCCTTCAGGCTGATTTTTGGCAGCAAGGGAAGTGCAACTGTTCCATACGGCCGAACGTCGCTCCCGATGCGAACGCCGCCGCCGATCGTTGCGATCAGCGGGATAGTGTACGTTGCCTCTAGCCGACCATAGGGTCTCACGGCTGTATTATCGCATTTGGAACTCGAAGCGTACTGGCCATTGCTGCTGTCACGGCAGCGTGGATTGCCGCCGTTAGAATCTTCATAATAGCGGTCGTTTTCGCCTCTGTAGATGAGTAAGCCGACCGCGGGCGTCAAGCGGAAGCCGGCAGCCCCAACGCCATAACCAATCCCGAGTTCACCACCCCATCGAGCGTCTGCGCGCGCTCCATTCGCTTCGACAGATATTTGCGCATGCGCCGGCGCGCTAAATGAAAGCAAGACCGCTACCGTGCAGCCAATAAAATTCAACTTTTTCATGAGTCCTCAGGTAATAAACAATTTTAAAAAATTTGTTCGGCTCTCGGAATGCGAAAACAGGTGTCTGCTAAAAACGGAAAACTAATTAATAAATAAAAGTTTACTACGGTGGGATCAGACATCCTCTACACGGAATTTAAAAATATGCTGCTCGCCATTGACATCGATCGCGAGAGCAACAAGGCCGCCAATTTTCGCTTTTTTCAGCTTTGAACAAATTACACGCCCACCATATCCACTTTCCGGATCTAGGGTAGTGGTTTGAATGTATTCATCATTTAGCATTTCAAGGGTCTTGTTTAGCCCGATCTGGCTTAGCGCAACTGCACCGCCCCCGGCCGCTACAGCCGCGATTTGACCGTCACTCAGGCCCGGGCGCTCGATTACCGTTCGGTAAATTCTTCCGCTGGGCGCATAGGTCGTGACAGTTGTATTATTGTTCTGTGCCGCGGCCGCTGCGCCTGCTAACATAGCATATCCTATTTGCGACCACATCGCCCGCTTTTTTGCTTTAGATTCCACTTGCTCTTTTGTAAAAACCGCAAGCCTATCCGCGCCATAACTGAACGTCATATTTTCGACGCCGACGTTCATAGTCTTAAGCGACTTATTATAAACAGCGACTTTGAATGATAAACTGCCATGATCCAAGCCTGGCAACGGGATGACGCGGACGGCAGCTTGTTGGCCAACGAGGTCCTCCTCAATCTCGGGAATGCCTCGGTTAAAGCGAATAACTTGATTTGCGTCAGCAATTGGCTTGACGACCAATTTGGCGCTTACAGGTGAGGCCGATACGAACATAATGCCGGCTGTGATGATTAACCTTTTCATTATTCCCCCTGTAAGGTGATTCCCCAATCACGTGCTTGCGATGCCAAAGCGCGATCAGTGTCGCAACCCGTTTTTGCCTTTGACATGAAAAATCTTTCATGTTGGTTAGTGGTTTTACGCAAGGAGCGGGCGGCATGCTCTATCACGTTAGCCGAAACGTCTTGCCTAACTGCCGGCGGGGCGCGCCGAGAAACGGTCTATCGCTACTGTTCGGCGGCTCATTGGGCCCCTGGCCGTTCAGATGACGAAACGCACGCGAAGCAACCCGCTGGTTGAATCGATGCCTAGCCTCCTCAATGTCCGCTCTCCTCCCAGTAGCGGGCACCGGCACGGCCGAGATGCCCTCCGCCCGCCCCTCGGGCAGCATCGAGCAGATCGTGTTGAACACCGCTAGCCATACCCGAGCGATATCCCGAACCAGTACCTGCTCAGCGATCGCGGCGCCGCGCCTTATTACCTGTTGGATCTGTTTGTGAACGCGTCTGCTGATCCAATTGACGGATCAGTTTATCGCGCAGATCGTCCGGCAATTGACCTTGGAGGTGAGGGTCGCCCCGCTTCACCACGCCTTGCGAATCGGTGAGTAGGCTCCCTGCCGCGTCGAACGCGATCGAGATCGTGTTAGCGTCCGTTCTGCTTTCGCCAGCGTTGGCGCCGACTGAAAAGATGAGGAAAGATACGCCAAACTTAGTGGTGCCAGAGTTAACGACCTCAAATGCCGACTCGACTTGGTTCTTTTGCTCCTTCGGAAACGTGAAGCACGGTTTATCGCCGCTTGCCCGGAGCAACCCCTCGCGAAGCCCCCGTAGGGCTGCGTAAAACGTGCCCGGGCGCGGCACAGGGGTGGGCCCCGTCGACGGCGCCTGATCCGGACTTGGTTCAAGCATGAACGTTATCTTCTGCGAGGTTTTGCTTGCGCGTGACGTGCCGAGTGATGGTCCCAGCTCGAATGGGCCAAGCGGAACTTTCGCCGACACCTCGCCGCCGATCGAGACTTCGGTGACCACGTTCAAAGTGATAGTGACCGATCGAATGCTAAACGTAAGTGCGCCTTTGCAGGCATTTGGAAGCGGTTGGCTTTTCGCGCTGAACGCCTCGTAAGCGTTATATTCCGCCAAGTCCGCCTTTATTTGCAGGAGCACGGCCTCTGCAGAGGCGTAAGCTTCGGGTGGTCGAGGAATTGGCTTAACCGGGGTAAGGTTGCAGCCGGACACACTCAGGGCGAGTAGCGAATACAGCGGTAGGTTATAGCGCATGATTACCTCAATCGAAGAGAGGTACGCGCACAGGCCGAGCAAAGGGTCCGGCGTTCGAGAGAATGCGGGACGAGTGGTCGTTCCACAAGTACTTTGTTGACTGTCTCTGCAATTTACAGGGTCGAACGCTGGCCTTTCAACGACAGGCAAATGCATAAACGCCGTCAGGAACAGTCAGCGTTTAGCGCCATCGTCCGGCTAGAGCGATCGGCAACCGGCCCTTTTCGTTTTGCATGGTGGAGGAGCCCTCTGTCGGCCAATCGTGCCTTAGCCAGCAGGTCGCGTTGGAACCCGCCCCCTCATACCCGCACGATACTTACTCGGAATGTCGGCTATTGGGAGGTTAGCGGTCCGGCAGCTTTCGAGCAGTTGCGGCCAGTGGGTGAGGATGACATGATCCCCGTATGTCGAGGCAGTTCCGCTCACTAGTTGAGGAGACGCTCCCCTCGATTGTCCGCACCAAGCCTCGACGCCGATCCATATCGTCGAAGCAACCAAGGGCCAGGAGCTAGATATGAACCGCTATGCTTTGATGTTGGCGCTCATCGTGAACGCCATGTCTTCCCCGGGTTTGGCGCAAGTCCAACGCCAGAACATGCCATCATCATCGCAGGCAGTTCGACAAGCGGGTGACGCGTATCAGCTTCAAGCCCGTACGTATGATAATGGTCGAAGCACCCCATATGGGACGTCCCGCTACTGCCTGCAGCACCGAAAGACTGGGCGTGTGGTTTGTCTATCCCGCTCCGAATGGGAGGAGGTTGCGACCGGGCAGCGTGATTGGACGGGAAAACGACCGCCGGGCTAGGCCCGCTCGTTACCGCGGCGGAGATGCTCTCCGTCGCGCGGCCGTTCCCTAGGCACCGCTGTCGTCGACCTACTCAGAGGACCCGCCGAGTGCCCGGTTTGTGTCCGCTATTGGGCGTGAGCGGACTACGCCTTCCCAAGCCTCGTAGCTGCCGATCGCGATTAGGAAAATGCCGAAGCAGCACAACAACCAAAATCGAGCTGGCTCGTTGGCGCGGCGGATTGGGCGACCCAACCACTTATTTGGCCGCTTGTTCACGAGGGGGAGCAGCACAACAGTCCCCCAAATTAGGTGCAGCCAGGGGCGAAATGCGTCGAGCATAAGCCGACTTAACGACACTGTTGAACGTCTACAATTGGGCGAATACGGAATGGCCGCTCTCTGAGGAAAAGCGGACTTAGTCCTAAGCAAATCCGTCCCGCTTCTGCTTCGGTCGTAACCGCCGCACTTCGCCGGCGTCAGCGTGCCAGAGCCGCGTTTCGAACTGTCTGCGTTCCTGTCTTGCTTCACCGTCACCAGCTTTGGCACCCTGACCGAGCCAATGCCGATAACCAGCCATGTTGTTTTGATTGAAGCAGCTTAACGCCATGTGTTGAGCAGCGCGCATGTCGCCTCGTTTGTATGCGCGTCGATACAGCCCGGCCGCGCTGAAAGCGTTCGCAGGCGTGCCAAACGGATCGGCGCTTCCATCGTTCGAGAACCAATCGGCAAGCTCGATCATCGCACCTGGATGTCCGCGTAGAGCAAGGTGCCGCATGATCGGCAGCCACTTACCAATGTGCCGCTCGTATCGGATTGCCAAGCCCTTGAGGTAAAGCCGGTTCGCAGGCGTGTCGTCGTTTATGCGTTCCACGGCGCACCTTCGCACATGCTTTGAACGTCCGCTATTGGGCGTGAGCGGAATGTCCGGTTCCGAAGGGTTAGCGGACGTTCGTTTGGTTGAGTAGCCAACGTCGAAGAGCAATGCCGGCGCAAACAAAGAACAATCCGCCAGTTGCCAAGAGCGATGTTATAGCTATAATCTCACCCCCCGTTGCGGGGACACCAGTGTTTTCATCCTGAATTGGAACGCCATAGGCGAAGTGAGCGATAGCCACGGCACATCCGAATAATGCAGTTAGTGCGCCGATCACTATCCACCAGCGTGCGATACGAAGGCCGGTGCCGGGTCGATTAGCAAGTTCGCGAAAAACTCCGCTCGGTGTGGTCGGCGGCATCCTCATGTCCGGTATTAGAGCGAGAACAGGTGTAAGTCCGCAAGTGGGCGGTAGCGGCCGGTCCGCTTGCGGGGGTTCGCTGCCGATCGTCGTCCGTGCTACGCTAGTTCGATGACCGAGCACTACGAGCCTGCTTCTGACTTTCTCAAGGCAGTTGCCGCTGAGGAAGTTCCGCTTGCAGGTTCGTCCTTTGCTGACGCGAACTTGCGACGGCTTATCGCGATGACACGAGACGACGACGTCTCTAACCGCGACTGGGCGACGATGCTCCTTGCGTCCGAGGAATCGGATACGTCGGAAATCCGCGAGGCACTGCTATCCGCCGCCAATGATGAAAACGACGTCGTGCGAGAAGAGGCGCTCGTCGGTATTGCAAGGCGTGATCGTGCTCTGGCGCTACCGCTCGTCCTAGAAGCATTGTCTGGCGACTCGGCGGGTATGCCCTTGTTCGAGGCCGCCGCGCTGGTTGCCGATCCAGCCTTAGTGGGTGTGCTGAGGCCTTGGACTGAACGGTCCGATGACGAGTGGCTCGACCAGCTTGCGTTCGACGCCCTAGCAGCTTGCGAAAATAGTCAGCCCACTCCTTAAGTGATTGGCCATCGCCAGCGGTTCGGCCCGCACACCTAGGCGCCCTTCCTCAAGCCGTGTGCGACTGTAAACGGCTTTCATTCAGGTGGGTTAGCGATGACGAAAAGCACTGAGAGCGAGATTTGGACGGCGGGCGAGTGGCGCGGCATCGCAATCGAGGCGGCGCTTGAAATGCCGCGCGGGGAGCTATTCCGTTGTCGGGAATGCCGCGGCGCAGTGCGTGCTCATAGGCAAGGCACCACAGGACAGCGGGCGCACTTCGAGCACAGACGCGCGCATCACGGCTGTTCGCTCGGCAGCACGTTCACCGGGGTCAGGAGTGCCCATCCCGAACAGGTGGCGTGAGCCCGCCGCAGGTCTGACGCAGGTCGCATTTTTCGCTTTTCCCATGCCAACGCGCTTTGGCAAGGAAGCGGTTGATCGAGGTCCTCGGACGAAACTGGGAAGTCGGTGGGTTATACCGCCGGCAGCCTCGTTTTCCGGCGAAAATCGTAGGAAAAGCTGAACTTCTCGCGTGGCGTCACTAGCCTTCGTAATGCGGGGGTCACAGGTTCGAGTCCTGTAAGCGGCACCATCGACTTTCCAGATCGGCGGCCCTCCACGAAAGGCGCTGCCCGTCCTGGCCTTTTCCCATTCAGATACCGTCACGTGCCAAGGGCTCTCCGCCCCGTCCGCTATGGCCAGCGGACGCCGCTCACGGCGCGCTTCGGTACCGGAGCGCGTCCAGCAGCAGGCTGAACGCCTGGGATGGCTGGCGGCGGCTGGGATAATAGAGATAATGGCCGTCGAAGGGCTCGCACCAGTCGGCAAGCACCCGAACGAGCCGTCCGTCCGCCAGCCCGGCCGATACATGGTCCTCGAGCATGAAGGCGATGCCGTGCCCGGCGATCGCAGCGTCGACCGCCAGCGCGACGTCGTTGAGGACGAGCTGTCCCTCGACCTTCACCTTCAGCTCGCGTCCGTCCTTTTCGAATTCCCAGACGTACAGGCCCCCCGAACTGACGAAGCGCAGGTTGATGCAGCGGTGGCGGGCAAGATCGCCGGGCGTCCGCGGCGTGCCGCGCCCGGCGAGATAGCCGGGTGACGCCACGGCCGCCATCCGCAGCTTCGGACCGATCGGCATCGCGATCATGTCCTTTTCCAGCCGTTCCCCCAGCCGCACGCCGGCGTCGAAGCGTTCGGCGACGATATCGGTCAATCCGGCCTCGATACTGAGCTCGACCGCGATGTCCGGATGGTCGGCCGCGAGCCGGTCTATGGCCGGCCACAGGATGGTCCGCGCCGCGTGGCTCGACGTGGTGATGCGGATCGTCCCGGCAGGGCGGTCGCGCAATTCCGTCAGCGACGTCAGCGTGGCATCGATCGCCTCGAGCGCGGGGCGCAGCGTGTCGAGCAACCGCTCGCCCGCGACGGTGGGCGAGACGCTGCGCGTCGTGCGGGTCAGCAGCCGCAGGCCCAGCTTCGCCTCCAGGCGCCGGATCGCGTGGCTGAGCGCCGACTGCGACACGCCGAGCCGCACGGCGGCCCGCGTAAAGTTCCGCTCGTCCGCGACGGCGAGGAACAGGGCGAGGCTGCCGAGGTCCTCACGCGGCATGCGACGGGGGCGTCGGTAATGGTTTCATGACGTGCGATCATAGGCCCATGCGATCGGGCCTGTCTAATCGGATCAATCGCCAGCCCCTATCTGTTCGCCAGGCGGCGCCTTGCGTGCGCCTCATCCGGACGGCGCAGGAGCGAGATCATGCAGACACGTATATTGGGCAAGAGCGGGCTGGAGGTATCGCCACTGGGGCTGGGCTGCATGGGGCTCAGCTACGGCTATGGCCCCGCGACCGATCGTCGGGAGGCGGTGACGCTGATCCGCGCCGCGTTCGAGCGGGGCGTGACCTTCTTCGACACGGCCGAAGCCTATGGCCCGGGCATCAACGAGGCGGTCGTCGGCGAGGCGCTGGCGCCGGTGCGCGACCAGGTCGTGATCGCGACCAAGTTCGGCTTTAAAAACGGCGTCCCCACGGACGGGGTGGACAGCCGGCCCGATCGCATCCGCCAGGTCGCCGACGCGGCGCTCGCGCGGCTCGGCACCGACCGGATCGACCTGTTCTACCAGCATCGCGTCGATCCCGCGGTGCCGATGGAGGATGTCGCCGGTACCGTGAAGGACCTGATCCAGGCGGGCAAGGTAAAGCATTTCGGCCTGTCGGAGGCGGGCGCATCATCGATCCGCGCGGCGCATGCGGTGACGCCCGTCGCCGCGGTGCAGAGCGAATATTCGATGTTCTGGCGCGAACCGGAGGCCGAGATCCTGCCGCTGCTGGAGGAACTGGGCATCGGTTTCGTGCCCTTTTCCCCGCTCGGCAAGGGGTTCCTGACCGGCAAGCTGGACGCGCAGACGACCTTCGCCGCGGACGATTTCCGCAGCACGGTGCCGCGGTTTGCGCCCGCGGCGCTGAAGGCGAACATGGCACTGGTCGACCTCGTCGGATCGATCGCCGCCGAGAAGGGGGCGACCCCGGCACAGGTCGCGCTGGCCTGGCTGCTGGCACAGCGCCCGTGGATCGTGCCGATCCCCGGCACGACCAGGCTCGATCGGCTGGAGGAAAACCTGGGGGGGCTGGACGTCGCGCTGACGGACGCCGATCTCGCGCGTATCGCGGTATCGCTTGGCGGCATCACGCTTCAGGGCGAGCGCTACGCCGCCTCGCACCAGCGCCTCATCAATCGCTGAACGGGCAGGCAAGGGGCGCCGGCGACCCACGCGTCCCGGGCCGCCTGGGCGGCTGGCCCCCCGTCGCGGCGCGGGGCGCGGCGACGCGGCCGACGGCGGCAGCGCCCGGCCGCGCACGGTCCGCGCCGCCGGTCCCGCATCGCGCGATGGCCGACCCGACCGGCGTTCGCCGATCGCGAGCAGCAGCCCGCCGCATGCGACCAGCAGCAGGCCGGCGACCAGCGTCAGCGCCCGCAAGCTGCCCGGGGTCGCCAGGTCGCTGCGATAGGGCACGGCATGAAGCGCATGGCCCAGCCACAGCATCGCGGCGCCCTGTGCGACCTTCGCGGTCGCGGTCAGGGCCGTGATGCGCCGGATATTGGCCAGCGGGTCGTCGCCGCGGATCGCGGCCGTCCACACCATCAGCCACACGCCGCCGCTGCCGATACCGAAGCCGAGCCCCCCGATCGCCCCGCCGATGCCGCCCGTGCCCGGCGGACCGGCGGTGGCGCATGCGGCGACGATGGTACAGCCGCCGGCCAGCACCGGCGGCAGGTGAGGGGGCAGCCGGCGGCCGACGGCGGCCCAGACCGGCTGGCACAGGATCGCGCCGAGCGAAGCCCAGATCATGATGCCGACGCCCGCCCCGCCATAGGCGGCGGCATAGGGCTCCATCGCGCGGAACAGCGTGCTGCCCGCCGCGGTCGCGCAGGCGATGGCGAGCACGAGCGCGCCGGGCAGGGCACGGCGACCCACGGGGTTGGCCGCGTCCCGTCGTGGCGGTGCCGCGATCCGGTGCCGGCGCGCGAGGTGTCGCGCACTGGCGACGGCCGCGCCGGCGACGATTGTCGCCCATATGACGTGCGGCAGTGCGCCGCCCGTCGCCGGGAGCAGCAGCGGCGCCGCGATCACCGCGACCAGCAGGCTGGCGGAGCCGGCGCAGACGTTGCGGGCTGCGATCAGCCGCATCCGCGATCCCGGATCCGGCGCTAGCCATGGCAGCAGCGCGTTCTGCGGCACGTCCATCCGCGCGAAGGCGAGCCGGAACCCGGTGAGCGTGACGAGCGCGGCCCCGAGGCGGATCGATGCGGGCAGCAGCGGCGTGACGCAGAACAGGACGAAGAACAGGCCCGCCGGACCGGCCGCGGCGCCCTGCCGGTGAAGGAGCAGCGTCGGCCGCCGCATGTCGGACGCCATCGTCCGGCCGATGCCGACATCGGCGAGCGCGTTGACGAACAGCGAGACGGCAATGACCTGCCCCATCGTCCACGGCGGCAGCCTGCACGTTTCGGTCAGAAAGAAGGCGAAGAGCAGGCCGCTGGCGTGCCACACCAGGCTCTTGCACATATGCGCGACGAGATAGGCCGTCCTCGCGCTCATCGACTGCCCCCCGCCATGTCGTCCCCCGTCGCTGCCCGTCCGTCCGGGTAAGCCGTGGACGTGACTCCGGCGTGACGCCGGACGGCGGCGGGATGCCGCTCGCAGCACATGCCGGCGGCGCGGCGCGCGATCGGACCGGCGGGCAATGGCCGGCCGCGGCGTCTTCAGGGTCCGATCGACGTGTGTCCCTCGGGAGTCCGGCGGCTTGCTTCGGCGAATGCGGTCCGTATGGGCGCGGTATCGTAGATGATCGTCAGGCTCTGGAACCGCCGGCCGTCGGATGTCAGGCGAAACACGTCGACGCATTCGAAACTGACCAGCGCGCCGGTATGCAGCGTCCAGTCATATTCGAAGTGCAGCGCCACCGCGTTACCGGCGGTCGCCGCGTCGAAGACGGCTAGCAGCCGCGTCTTCGATCGTGTCGTATCGGCGAACAGCGCGGCATAGAAGGACGCGGCATCCCGCGTCCCGTACAGCGGCGACGATACGACGGCATCCGGCGCGAACAGCGCCAGGACGGCCGACCGATCGCCCGCGTCGAGCGCGGCCAGATAGCGTTCGCAGAGCGTCATGCGATCCATCGGCAAGTCCGATCCTGTCGTGTCGGCCCGGATCCGGCGACCCGGGCGGGCGGGGCGTATCACAGGATCGGATCGCGGCCGAGCAACGATGCCAGCCTGCCATGCCCCGCCAGTCCGAGGCGCAACGGTCGCCAGAATATCGTGATCCGGTCGATCAGGCCCTCCGCATCGAACTGGATCAGTTCGACCCCGTTGCCGGTGACGCCGTCGATCGTGACCGTGCTGAACTGCACGATGCGATCGTCGCCCTGTGCGGTGCCGGTGCGCTCGGACGCGGTGACGACGGATTTGACGGCGCCCATCACCCGTCCGACGGCCGCCTTGCCGACGAAGGGCTCTTCGAAGATCGGGCTGTACAGGGCGATCCGGTCGCTGACGTGGGTGAAGGCCGTTTCGATGTCCCCGCGGGCCATGGCCTGGCCGAATGCGGCGAGATGCGACGTGGTCATGATGTCGTCTCCTGAAAACCGGCGGATGCCGGGGCGCGTCGAAAGGCGAAACCGGACCCTGCGCGCGTCAGGGTTCCGATCTGTGGAAAGGGCACGTGCATGCCGGTGAACGGCAGCGCGTCGGCGGCGATGCGATCGCACAGCGCACGCCGGGCGATGCGCGCGGCCGCCCCGTCCGTGTCGTAGGCGACGCCGATATCCGGGTCCGCGATCTGTTCGGCGAGCCGGTGGACGATGTCGCCCCAGATCAGCAGCTGATGCGATCCGCCGCCGTCGATGAGGAACCCGCAATGGCCCGGCGTGTGGCCGAACAGCGGGACGGGGACGATCCCGGGCAGCAGGTCGCCGCCCTCGAACGGCGCGACCCGCGCGCGATAGGGTGCCAGCGCGGCGCGCGCGGCGTGGAATGCCGGTCGCATCGGTGCCGGCGCGCGCCCGAGCTGTTCGTCGCTGTCCCAGAAGCCCAGCTCGCGCGCATGGACGCGGATCTCCGCCACGTCGAACACCGCGGCGCCCGCCGCATCGACGAGGCCGCCCGCATGGTCGGGGTGGAGGTGGGTCAGCAGCACCGTGTCGATCGCCGACGGCGTGACGCCCAGCCTGTGCAGCCCGCCTGCGAGCCGATTGAGCGTCGGGGCCATGAAATGGCCGGCGCCGGTATCCACCAGTACGGTGCGACCCCGGCCCTGGATCAGGAAGGCGTTGACCTCCACCCGCAGCGGACGGTCTGCGCCGGGCGGCGTCGCCCCGTCGGCGTCGACCAGCAGGGGGGGACCCAGGTCGTCATGGCCGTCGGAGAGTGCGGTGACGATATAGTCGCCGACCGCATGGCGAAGCGGCGCGTGGATGCCCGCGGCGGATGGAACGGGCGTGGCGGTCACGACGTCGTCCGTCCGGACGCCATGGCGGCCGCAAGACGCATCAGCGAGGTGCGGACGACCATATGATGGAAGGGTGCGATCAGGGTGATGTAGACCCGGCCGAAGGCGTTGTTGACGTGGACCGCGGTCGTCGCGACCACCTCCGTGCCATGCGGGCCGCTGCGTTTCAGGAACGACACCCGGAAGTCCAGATGCCGGTCGTCGTCACCCAGGACGATCTCGTCGGGCGTCTCGCTCCGGATGCGGAAGAAGTCGATGTGCCGATGCGGTCCGGCGGCGTCCCTCATCGCCGTCGTCGTCCTGACGCCGAACGGCCGGACGAGCGCGTCGCGGAGCCCGAGCAGGCCACGCAACCATGGCGGTGGCGATGCCAGCGTCGGTGCCACCAGCGCGTGCATCGTCGCGGCGACCGGCCGGTCGATGGTGACCGCATAGGCATCGAGGAGGTCCGCACCCGGATACCAGGAGGCGATCGCCGTCTCCCGCACCGGCATGCGCAGCTTGCGGACGGACGGCGTTGGATTGCGCTGGTCGATCACGTCGCGACTCCGTTGTTGACACTGCCAACTAACCTGCCTGCGTTGACAATGTCAACAGGTCGGGCGAGGAAGGGGTCATGTCAGCCACCGATCCCGCCCGGCCGCGCAGCGGCGGTTTACGCGCAACGCTGATCGACGCGGCGCTCGCCCTGATGGAGGAAACCGGCACATGGCGCTTTTCCCTCCGCGAGGTCGCGCGGCGCGCAGGGGTCAGCCACAACGCCCATGTCCGCCACTTCGCCGACAAGGCGGCGTTGCTCGCGGCGATCGGCGCGGCCGGGTATGACGCTCTCGGGCAGGATATCGCGCGGGCCGTCTCGCGGGAGGCGGGGGCCGTGGACGGCCTGCACGCCCTCGTCCGGACGTTCGTCGGGTTCGCCCTGCGCAACCGCCCGCAATACGGCCTGATGGTCGGCAAGGACGTGCGTGCCGCCGATGGCAGTATCGCGCCCGATCTCCGTCGCGCCGCCGATGGCGCGCGGCACGTGCTCAAGGACCTGCTCGACCGGGGCGCGCGTGCCGGCGTCTTCACCATCGATCCGGACGATGCCGACGACCTGTCGGCGGCCGTCGTCGCCGTCTGGTCGATGCTGCACGGCTACACCCTGCTCGAACTCGAACGCCTGCGTCAGCTCGAAACCCTGATCGGGACGGACGAGCTGACGGAGCGGGTATCGGCCCGGCTCGTCAACGGTCTCGTCGCCGCCCGGCCCGCGCAGGTCACAGGTCCGTCGTGAGATACAGGCCGACGTTGCGCTGCATGTTGGGAGAATAGACGTTGCTGCCGACCGGTCGCAGCCGATAGACGTTGGTCAAGTTCGAACCCGTGATGCGCAGCGTGACGGGCTTGCCCGCCAGCGCGAATTGATAGCGCGCGCCCAGCCGCAGCACGGTCTGCCCCGGCACCGACACGGTATTGGCGACGTTCGCGGCGACCGCGCTGTCGTTGCCGATGCTGCCGTCGACCGAGACCTTGCGCGCGAAGGGCAAGGTGTAGTTGGCGCTCAGCCGCAGGCTGCGCGCGGGCTGGTTCACCGGACGCGTACCGATCGCCTGCGCGGTCGTCGCGTCGGCCTCGACGCGGGGCCGCGAAAAGAAGCCGCCGAACACGACGCGCAGTCCCTGCCGGGGCGACGTGGTCACGCTGGCCTCGATCCCGCTATGCGTTTCGGCGCCGAGCACGCGATAGATGTCGGCGGCGTCCAGCGCGATATAGGGCTTGGCGATACGGTAATAGCCCAGGATGACGCTCGTGCGCAGCGGCAGCGTCAGCTTGAGGCCGGCGTCGGCCTGTTCGGTCGGGATCGCCGGCAGCAGCTGGTTCGCGTTCGCCGCATAGCTCGGCGCGACACCCGAATCCTCGAGGCCCCTGACGTAGCTGGCATAGGCCGACAGTCCGCGGGCGACCGGCACGGCGGTGCTGATCGACGGCAGCCAGCGGTAATCGGTTCCCCGGATCCGGCCGACATCGGGCAGGGTCACGTCCTTGGTATAGGCGGTCCGTTGCATGCCGATGGTCGTCTGGCCGACACCCGTCCAGTTGAGGCCATAGGACAGCCCGGCCGTGGCCTGGCGCGTCACGTCGCGGGTCGATGCCCCGAAGGCCAGCGCCGGTTTGGCCGCGGCGATGACGTCGCGCAGTCCCGCCGTACCCAGGTCGACGCTCACGCTGTCGCCGTAGACCGAAACGTTGTCGCGCCCGCGCATGGCGATGGTGACGAGATGCTGGCGCGGGCCATCCGCGAACAGGCGCGACACCCGCGCCTCGCCACTCCAGGAATCGCTGCGGGAGGGTGGCGAGACATCGACCTCGCGATTCGTCGTGACGGTGTCCGGATCGACGAGAACGAGGTTCGCATAGGACTCGCCGGCCGTGGCGGACGTGCGGAACGCGCCCGCGCGGACGGTCCAGGCGCCGAGCGCCGCGCGTCCCAGCAGTCCATATGCCTCGGTCGCGAAATCGGCCGCGGCAAAGCCCGGGCCGAGATACCGCTGCCGCTCGACCCGGCCGACCGGAACGTCGCCGAGCGGGATGTAGATCGGCTGCGCGCGCTGGTCGCCGGTCTGTTCGCGGGTGTAGAATGCCGTCAGCTCGACGGTGTCCGACACGTGCCAGCGCGGCACCAGGCCGACATTCCAGCGACGATCGGAGACACCGCCCTGAAAGGCGTCGCGGACCAGACCCGCGCCCGCCGCGACGCCGAGCGATGCGGACACGGGAAGCTGCACGTCGAGTTCGATCCCGCGGCTGCCGAGGCCGTCGATCGAGACGAAGGGCGAGGCGACGAAGCGCGTGCCGCCCGGCCGGAGCGTCAGGTCGGCGATGCCGGTCGGTGCGGGAAAGGCATAGCCTTGCGCCGCGGGACCGACGCGCACGGTTTCCCCGTCGCTGATGCGGCTGGTGATGGCGCCCTGCGCGTCGATATACAGGCCTTCCAGCCGGATGTTGCCCGCGACCGCGGGGGAAAAGCCCCGCACGCCATATTCGCTGTAGATCCCGATCGATTCCCGCCCGACCACGGTGCCGAACGCGTCCTCGGCCGACGTCACGGCATTCTCGCCGGTTCGTTGTGCGAGCGCCGGTGCCGGGGGCAGCGCCAGCGCTGCCACGCAGGCGGCGCTCCGCAGCGACAGGCGGAATAGGAGTGCGGGCATCGGGCATTTGCGCGCGTGGGCGCGATCGTGGGGGCGCATGGGTTCACCGTGTCTTTCGAGGTTGAGCGCGCCCGTGGCTGCACGGGGCAGCGAAGGCGCGGACGTGATGGATCGGTCAGGTCCCGCGGACGGGACGCAGCGGCCGCGATCGCGCGGCCCGGAAGTTTGCGGTCAGCGGTTGGTCGTCGTCGGGATCAGGTCGCATCCTGCCGGGCCTGGCGTTCGGACCGGTGCCGGTCCCGCAGCGCGTCGCGCTCGGCCAGCCGGCGATCGCGTTCCGTATCGCGCGCCGCCAGCAACCGGTCGCGTGCGACGTCCCGTGCGGCCAGTTCGGCATCCCGCTGCGCGTCGCGTGCCGCCTCGAGACGGCCTCGCGCCGCATCGCGAAGGGCATCGCGTTGCCGGTCGGTCATCGGGACGGAGGCGCGATCGTCCGGGACCGCGACGGGCGGCGGTCCGTCCTCCAGCGGCGCGCCGGCGTCGCTGGCATCGGGGCGGCCGGTCGCCGGGCCGGCAAGGACCGCCGATCGCTGTCCCGTCATGTCGACGGCAAGGCCGACGCTGCGCAGGGCTACGTCGCGCGGTGCCGACGCAGGGCGGAACATCGGGGTGCGTCGGGCGGGCGATGCCCGTTCTCTGCCGGCAGAAGTGCCGTCGCCGGCTCGCCCGGCCTCGCCGACCAGCGATCCGCCGGACCGGTTCGCGACCCGCCAGCCGGGCGGTGCGGCATCGGCGGGGGCGAAGTGGGCATTGGCGATCCAGCACAGTCCCACGCCACCCACCAGTGCCGCGACGATCGGGACGCAGCGGGTCGGCCGGGCGGGATCGGCCTCGTCGTGCAGGATCGCACGGACCCGGCGGACGAGCGCCGATGGCGACGCCAGTCCGCTGACCGGCAGAGCCGGCGCATGGACGCGCCGCGCGCTCCGCACCAGCAACTCCGCGTAGGGCACCCGATCGCCATGCCGCAGGACCGCCATGTCGGCGACGGTTTCGCACGCCTCCGACAGGCGCCGCGCGAAGTGCCAGGCCAGCGGATTGAACCAGAGGAGGATCACCAGCACGCGCGCGAGGATCAGAAACGCCCAGTCGGCGTGGCGGATGTGCGCCGCCTCGTGCGCGAGGACCATCTGCGCGGCTCCGGGCGACGCTGCGGTCGCGCGATCGATCAGGATGTCGGGACGCAGCACGCCCCAGGTGAGGGGACCGTCGATCCCGTCGCTGGTCCGCACCCTCGTCCGGCGCGGCAGGGCGACGCCGTGGGCGATGCGCGTCCAGATCGGGTCGGCCAGCGGCGCGGACGCCCGCGACACGCGGGACAGGTGCAGCAATCCCGTGACCAGCCGCACCGACAGGATCGCGACCCCGGCAAGATAGACCGTCACGATTCCGTCGAGGAGGTATTCCATGGCCGGACCGTGCTCGTCGCGCGGCACCCCGGATGCGGCGGCCGGCGCGACCCGCAGCGTCGATCCCACGTCCGCGGGCAGGCGCGGGATCGGGAGCGGCGGCAGCGTCAGCGGGGGCAGCAGCGCGAGCAGCGGCAACGCCATGCTCAGGATCAGGCCGATCTTGATGATGGCCGCGCGCTCGACCGCCGACCCCCGCGCCAGGAGCCGGCAGCCGCCGAGGGCGAGTGCCATGAGGATCGAGCTTTTGAGCGCGAGGACCAGTACGTCGGTCATGCCCCACCCCGCTTCTTCGCATCGGCGATCGCCGCTTCGAGCGCGTGGAGTTCGTCGGCGGACGGCCGCTCCGACAATCCCAGCAACGCGGTCGCGGCACTGATCGACGAGCCCTTGAAGAAGGTCTGCACCATTTCGCGCAGGGTCGCCGACTGGACATCCTGCGCCAGCGGCGTCGGTCGATAGACGTTGGCACCGTTGCGCAACTCGTGGCTGAGATAGCCGCGGTCTTCCAGCCGGGCGATGAGCGTGCGAACCGCGGAATAGCCCGGCGCGGACACCATCCGGTCCTTCACCTCCGCTGCCGTCAGTTCGCCACCATCGCACAGGATGGCGAGGATTTCCTTCTCGCGTCGCGGGATAGCGGTCATGCGGTGCCTCTTGATGCTACATTTGTAGCATGTGCCACAAATGTAGCAGGGTGTCCAGCATATATCGTATACGCGCGGGCCGACGCGACGGGAGGGCGCCTTTTCAGACCGGATCGGTACGGCTTGCTGCAAGAGCGGTATGCCGGCCAGTTGCCCGATAGGATCGATCAGCGCCAGTCGGTTAACGTCGCGCCGAGTGCGGCGCACATCGGTTCCAGATGGGCATCGACCGCGCGCCACGCCTCGCGCGCATCGGCGTACAGCGGACGGCGTACCTGCGCGGCACTGGGCGTCCAGACCGGTCGGACCGTCGCTTGGAAATCGAGACAGGCGTCGGCGAACGGCAGGTCGCACGCCTCGAGCAGGGCGCGAATGGTACCTTCCGGATCGTCGAGCAGATCTTCGTAGACGAGCCGGTGGACGCGCCCCGGCGCGACCGTGTCGACATGACGCATCAGTCGGACATAGTCGCGATAATAGCGACCAAGGTCGGCAAGGTCGTAGCTGAACGCTTGTCCGCGCGCGAAGAGCTGCTTAAACGCCGATACCCCCGTAGCCAAAGGCGCCCGGCGCACATCGACGATGCGGGCGTGGGGTAGCGCCGCCAGGATCAATCCGGCGTGGAACCAGTTATTCGGCATCTTGTCGACGAAGATGGTTCGCGCCGTCTTTCGATAGATCCGGGTCCGCTCGATATACTGTTCGCCAAGGCGGCGCAGTTGTGTGGTCGTCAGCAACGCGAGCCGTTCGGGATGGCAGTCGGGCGGCTCCAGGCCGATAGAACGGGCCAGCAACGGCAGCTCCACCAGTTCCATCGTTGCCTCGACGGCGGGGTGGGACGCCAATATCTGTTCTACGAGCGTGGAGCCGGCGCGGGGCAGGCCGACGACGAAGATCGGCGTGGCTTGCAACTGTGGTGCAGGAGGTCGCTGCGCGAACGTCATGCGGGACAATGCCTTCATGGTCGTCTCGACCCGATCCGTCGTGTCCTGCGCGCGATAGCGCGAGCGCCGGCGAAGCAGGTCCGCGCCGCTCCGAAAATGGTCGAAGGCCGCGTCGGGTTCTTCGCAGCAATCGAGCGCCTGGCCGAGTGCGTAATGCAGGTGGACCCTTGCGTCGCCGCGTGAGTCGGGTGAGGCCAGCAGGGCAGCGACGATCTGCCGATCCCCTGCCGTAAGTGCCCCGGTCTTGAGATCTGCCAGCGTCCACCAGGTCTCCGCACGCAGGGCGACGTCACCGGTGGAATCGGAAGCGATCATCGATCGCAAGAGCGACGTCGCGGCGGCGAACTGCCCCAAAGTCTTCAATTGCTGTGCCATGCCCAGCGATTGTCGCGCCGATATCCGGCCTGTGGCCGCCAGGGCGCGATAGAGGTCCAGGCTGGCGTGATGATCGCCGGTCGCCGCTCGTATCGCAGCTTCGAGGCCGATGAAATCGGATCGTGTCGAATCGCGCGTTCGAAGACGGATGATCTCTTGCAAGGCTTCCGATGCCCGCGCCTGCCGGTAGAGCGATATCGCCAGACCGTGACGGGCAAAAACGTCATCCGGCATCGTGACGAGTGCTTCACGATAGAGCCGCTCCGCCTCTTCGATCAGTCCACGTTTGGCGGCCGCCTGTGCGGCGGACGAGAGGCGGGCGTGGTCACCATCGTTCCGTCGCTTGCCGTTCATCGTCCACCCTCCGCAACGCCGTGTGCGATCGCGCTCGTCGGAGATCCCCGAGGTGCGATCAAATATTCTTCAAGCAAAACAATGACAACGAATTTTGCTCTACGCGAGGTATGCTAGTGGTACGCAATGGGTATTTACAACACAATTATTCCTGTCAGTCTGATGCGGGAACAAAAAGGGGAGCATCATGAAGAGGGCGTTGTTGTGGTCGGGATCTGTTTGCGTATTGGCGGCGATGACGCCGATGACTGCCGGTGCGCAAGCTTCAGGAACTGAAGAAAGGCCAATAAGGCAAGGAAATTCCTTAAAAAATACGAACGGCGAACAACGGGCTGAGGCGGACGTTGACGCCAAAACTGTCAGCGCGGACGGTTCCGTCGGGCGATCGGACGATATCCTGGTCACGGGGTCCCGAATCAGGGACCCGAACGGAACGTCGAGCGCGCCGATCCTTGCCGTTTCCTCGCAGGAACTGACGCTTCAGTCTGCGTTCAACGTGCAAGACGCGCTGAACCGTCTGCCGCAGGTCAAGAGCGACAACACCAACACGTATAACAACGGCGAGGGGCGGCAGCGCCTGGACCTTCGGGCGCTGGGGTTCAACCGGACATTGACACTCGTCGATGGCCAACGGCTGGGCGAATCGGAAGGCAACGATGTCAATCTGATACCTGTCGCCCTGGTCGACAGGATCGACGTGCTCACCGGCGGCGCATCGGCTGTCTACGGTTCGGATGCGATCGCTGGCGTCGTCAATTTCATTCTGAAAAAGGATTTCGAGGGGGTCGTTGCGAACGTCAATTACGGATTTTACAACCACCGCAACACCGACAACATCGCGGCTACGGCGGCACGCAACTTCAGCTATCGGGTCCCTAACGGATGGACCAATGATGGAGGACGGTTCGACGGTAACATCGCGATCGGCAAGAATCTCGATGGCGGGCGCGGCAATATCAGCATCTACGGCGGTTACAGCGATCGTCGCGCCGTTCTGGCCGGGGACCGGTCCTTTTCGGTCTGCCCGATCACGTTGAACGGAAGCACGGTGGTCTGCCAGCCCCCATCGTCGATCAGCGCGCAGGGCTATTTCCGCGCATTGAACGGGCCCGCCGCCAATGGCCCCATCTACACGCTGGCTGCGGACGGCAGCCGCGCATTCGCGCTACGCGATGCCGCAACGGCAGGCTTCAATCGCAACGACAGCTATTACTTCCAGCGTGGCGGCCGCCGATACAACGGCGGCGGCTTCATGAACTACACCTTCGACCGCGCGGCGCAATTGTTCGCCACGGTGTTGTTCCAACGTGACGAATCCGCCAACCAATATGCGCCCGGAGGTGTGCTGGCACTCACCGCCAACGGTCAGGGCGACACGCTGGTGAATTGCAACAATCCCTTCCTGTCCGCATCGCAGGCTCAGGCTCTGTGCGGTGCGGCGGCAGGCAGCAACACCGATGTGCGGACGGATTTGCGGATCCGCTTCGGCGCTCCGCAGCAGCAGCGCCTCATCAACGAAGCCTATCGCTTCACGGGCGGGCTGCGAGGTGAATTCGGAAAGTCCTGGCACTACGACATCGGCGGGGTCTTCGCGAGCAACCGCTATGCGAACACGCAGACGAGCCTTCAGGATCCCGCAAAGGTCGTTCGCGCGCTCCAGGTGGTCAACGTCAACGGTACGCCGACCTGCCGTTCGGTCGTTGACGGCAAAGATCCGACGTGTGTGCCACTGGACGTGTTCAGCCTGGCGGGTCCCAGCGCCGCCGCAATCAATTATGTCGGCTATACCGGTGGCACGGGCGTGCAGCGGCGGAACTACGACTATTACGTCGGCAATGCGAACGTTGCCGGTAATCTTGGCGACTATGGGATCAAAAGTCCGTGGGCGAGCACCGGTGTCGGCGTCGCTGCCGGTTACGAGCATCGCTACAGCACGGTCAAGTTCCGCCCGGATGCCGTCTACCAGGACCTGTTCGACGATAAGGTTCGGGATATCAACACTTTCGCCGACGATATCTACGCAGAAGTCCGGCTGCCGATCGCGTCGGACAGGGCGGGTTTCCGCGAACTGAGTGTCGGGGCTGCTGTGCGGGGGTCGCGATATTCGCTCGTTCCCAAGATGCAGTCGACCTATAAATTCGATGCGACCTATCGGCCGGTCGAGGACCTGATGTTTCGCGCAAGTTACAACAAGGCGACGCGCGCGCCGACCATTTTCGAACTGTCCAGCGATTCCGTTCTGCGCGGCAGCACCCAGCGACTGTCGGTGGGCGATCCATGCGCAGGTACCAATCCCGCGGCGAGTTTGGCGATCTGCCGCCTGACCGGTGTCACCGATGCCCAATATGGCAAGATCGCGCAGTGCGCCGATCTTACGTGCGGAACCCGCGAAGGCGGCGCGGGATCGGTCCTGCCGGAAACCGCCCGTACCGCAACCTATGGAGCAGTCTTTACGCCACGTGTGGTGCCGGGCTTGGCATTATCCGTCGATTATTTCACGATCAACGTCGACCAAGGTATCGGATACTTTTACGCAAGCGATTTCGTGGATACGTGCGTCAATACGCAGGTAGATTTTTACTGCCGCCAGATCGTCCGTAATCCGGATGGAACGTTGTTTGGATCGCCGACATCGTCGACCGGTTTCGTGTACGCGGGGACCCGCAATACTGTCGGGAAGACGTGGACGCGTGGCTTCGACCTTCAGGGGAGCTATACCCGAAGGTTTGGCTTCGGTCGCGCCGACGTCAGCTACAACGGTACCATCCTGACCAAGAAGGGGGGCGACCTCGGGGTACCCAATACCGACTTCGATCTCGTCGGCCTGTTCGGTCCGTTCGCCGGTGCCGGCGTACGCAAGTATCAGCACAACCTGCGCTTCACGCTGTCCCCGGATATGGAGGAGGGACACGCCAGCAGCATCTCGCTCAACTGGCGATACATCGGCAAGGAGCGATATTCGCGCCTTTCAGGTCAGAAGGTATTCGGAACGGACGGAACGCCGATACCGGATCGGTTCAAGTATTTGCCGGCTTTCAGCTACATCGATCTCTCGACGAGTGTTACGATCCAGAAGACACTGACGTTGCGGCTCACCGTCAACAACCTGTTCGACGTCACGCCCCCGATCCGGCCGCAGCCACCGCTTCAGCCACTGGAGCAGGTCAACACGATCGCATCGCTCTATGATCCGCTCGGGCGGTCGATTAACCTTGGGGCAACCCTCGCGTTCTGACAAACGATCGGAGCCGTGCCTGCGGCGCGGCTCCGACGGCACGGGCGCCGTCAGTTCTTCGGTACGGTCGGTTGGACATGCGTTTCAACCGCCGACCTTTCTCGCTGGTGGAGCCGATGTCTCGGCGGAAAGGCGGCGGGCTGAGAGCCAGATGCAGCTATCGGCGAGCCGTCGCCATGGGAGGCGACACCGTCGCCGGGACAGCTCGTCTGGCACGGGCGCGAGCGATTGCGTTGGTGCATTTCTCGAACCACACCTTCGCAGGCAAGGAGCGGGATAGGGCGACGAGAGCCGTTGGTGTTCGATCAAACCCACTTTTGCCACCGACCAGATTACTGCGGCGGCGCATTCGGGCGGGATGTAGGGGGATCATCCTGACGGCAAAGCATCACGATGGCTTTTGTCTGTGGCAGACGTGCCTGACCGACCTCTGCATCCGCAACGCTCCCTACAAGGGTGGAAAGGGCGATATCGTCCGTGAGACGGCGGATGCCGCGCGGCGGGCCGGTTTCGCGTCGGCATCTATCCGTCTCCTTGGGATCGCCATAACCCAGATTATGAGGGGCGATTATATCACGTATTGTCGCCGCAAGATCATCGAAGTCTGCACGCGCCAGGCCCGCGGTTCAGATTCCGGTTTAACGATGCAACAGGCGGTGATTGATATCACGGTGGTGCCCCCGAGAGACGACGGATCAATGCGAAGGCCTATGATGATTGGCCTGCGACGGTTACGCTCGTGCACCGCCACCAGCCGGCCCGCACTTTCGAGCCCAGTGCATAGAGCTTCGCTTGGGTCGGAGATGAAGACGGCGGTGCCGGCGATCTCTGCTGGCCGACCGTGTCCGGTGCGTCCTATATAGACGCACGCTGCTGCGAATTCGGGCATCCGTGAAGAGCACTTGGAGTGATCTGCGTAGGCGAATTCGTCGATCCGCCCCGATTGGTTGTATCATTCCAACGAGGGGGACCGCGTTCGCAGTCATGCAGACCTCACCCGATACTGGGACATGTCGGTCGGGCGCGGAGCATGCCTGAATCTCAATCTGCCGCCAGATCGCCGGCTCCGCATCCCGGGTCATGACGTGGCTGTCCTTCGGAGCTTCGGAAGCGCGGTGCGCCTCCCTCGCGGCAAATCTTGCACGTCACGGGGTAGCGACAGCCAGCCAAGAGCGCGGCGCAGGCTTCGAGGCGTCGCGCGTAACCGACGGCAGGGAGGGCTCGTATCGGTCAACGCCGGTTGCCGTTAACGCGAAAGTGGACACAGGAACGGCTGCCGGCTCACGCCTTCGTTAGCCCCTTTGGCGAGATTCTGCCGTTGGGCGTCCGCGTCACGCGCTTGGCGATCGAGACGGACGGGGAGGGGGGGGGGCGGGATTGCCAAACATGCCTGGATCGGTCCGCGTCGTTATCCGCCGCGAACGGTGGGTATAGGCTCGCCGGGTCAGGTTGGTGATCCTGTAAGCGGCTGCTTGTCCCGCCATGGTCGAGTTCGTCCTGTTCCGTTCCCTAGCGCAGCCGCGGTGGCCACGCCGCAGGGGCACCCGACGACGCGGTGCCGCGGGTCGCGACGGCGTCTCCCGAGCGATGTCCCAAGATAGCTAGCCTGGCCGACGCCGTGACGCTGGTAGCATCAGCGCTCGTGCAGGGAGGTTTGAGCGGCCTCGAGCAACGGATCGAGGAGATAGGCGAGGGCCGTCCGCGGCTTGAGCTTGACCGTCACCTGTACCGGCACGCCGGGGCGGATGCCGGTATCGGGTCCGCGCGCGTCGCGGAGCAGCGCCACCTGTGACGGCGGAACGATGATCTCCGCTGTGAAAAAGGTCGCGCCAGACGCTTCGTCGTGGAGGCTATCGGCGGACACGGTGCGGATCACGCCGAGCAGGAGCGGCAGGTTGCGATCGTGCAGCGACAGGAACCGTACCTCGGCCTGGTGTCCGACCGTCACGCCGTCGATATCCTCCGGCAGGAAACGCGCATTGATGACGAGCGGCGCAGCGTCGGGCACGATCTCCAGCAGCGGTTGTCCGGGTTGCACGACGCTGCCGGCGGAAAAGATCCGCAGGTTGACGATCCGCCCGGTCACGGGCGCGCGAACGATGGTGCGGTCCAGCTGGTCGCGTGCCGCGACAAGGCGCGGCAACGCCTCGTTCAGGCGGAACTCGGTGTCGCGAAGCAACGCTGCGGCATCGTCCGCCGACCGGCGCCGGGATTCGGCGACCTGTTGCCGCACACCGGCGATCTGCTGCCCGGTTGCGGCGCTGCGGGCGGCGAAGTCGGCATTCCCCCCTTCCATCTCGGCAACCGAGCGTTCCAGGGCGCGGACGCTGTTGCGCGAGACGACGCCCTGATCGGCCAGCCGGCGCGTGCCGTCGAGTTGCGCGCGCAGCGACGCGCGCTGCGCGTCCGTCGCGTCGATCTGGGCGTCCATGCCGCGTCGCTGCTCTGCCAGCTGCTCCTCCTGCTGGCGCAACACGCCGCGGGAGGCGCCCGTCAGGGCATGGCGCACGCGCAGCTGCGCCAGTTGCAGCCGCTTGGCGCGATCGATGAGGATCCGGTCGGCCGCGTCCGCCGTCGCGAACTCGGCAGGCCAGCGGATGGGCGCGTCCTCGATCTCGGCCTGCAACCGGGCACGTTGCGCGCGAAGGTCGATGATCGTGGCGGCGAGCGCCCGCTCCGCGGCGACCGCTTCGGCCGCCGACAATCGCAGCAGGACCTGGCCCGCCCGGACGTGCTGCCCTTCGCGAACCGCGATCGTCTCGACATTGCCGCCTGCCCGGTTCTGGACGAGCTGCCGGTTGCCGGCGACCGCCACCTGACCGCGACCGAAGGCGGCGGCGTCGAGGTGGGTCAGCGCGGCCCAGCCGAGCAGGACGACGAAGAACAATACGGCCGTGATACCGCCCAGCAGCAGGGATCGCCGCGGTGAATCGTTGAGCGCCGCAGTCGCGGGCGGCAGCGTCGCGGGCGGCGCGGCGATGAATGCAGCGGCGGTCATGCACCTGTCTCCGCTTGGGCGGGTTGTGCGATCGGGGCGCGGCCCGGCGCGGTAATCGCGTCGAGCCGGCCATCGCGAACGATCATCACGCGGTCCGCGATCTGAAGCAGTTCGGGCCGATGCGTCGACACCACGATTGCCGCCCCCTCCGCCCGCAAGGCCGCGAGCACGCGCATCAGCGCGGCCTGACCGTTGAGGTCGAGATGCGCGTTCGGCTCGTCGAGCACCAGGAGCGCGGGCCGTCCAAACAAGGCGCGCGCGAATGCGACCAGCTGGCGTTGGCCGGCGGAGAGGCCCCCCGCCTCGCGGACCGTCAGCATGGTGTCATAGCCGTTGGCGAAGCGCTGGATGGCTTCGTGCGCGCCGGCGCGTGTGGCGGCGTCGACGACCATGGCGTCGAGCGCGGCCGCATCGGGCACGTCGCCTGCGCGGGCGAAGACGAAGCGCGCGATATTCGCGGTGACGGTGGCCGGGAACAGCGTCGGCGTCTGCGGCATGTATCCCATGTGCAGGCCCAGCGCCTCGCGATCCCAGTCGGCGAGGCTGGTGCCGTCGATCCGGACCTCGCCGCGGTCGTGCGCGAGCGCGCCGGCGAGGACGCGCAGCAGCGTCGATTTGCCCGCGCCGCTGGGGCCGATCAGCGCGACGATTTCCCCCGGCGAAACGGAAATGTCCACGGCGTCGAGCAACACCCGGTCGGTGCCGGGTGCGAGCACGGTGACCCCGGTCGCGACGAGCTGTCCCCGGGGCCGCGGCAGGGCGGTCCGCGGTGCCGCGTCGTCGGGGAGGGTCAGGAACGCGCGCAGCCCGCCATAGGCGGCCCGGGCGGCCAGCACGTTCTTCCACGATCCCAGGATCTGCTCGACCGGCGCCAGCGCCCGACCGACCAGCAGCGAGGCCGCGAAGATCGACCCCATCGAGATCGACTGATGGATCGCGAGCCAGGCGCCGAGCGCGAGCGCGAGCGACTGGAACAATTGCCGCAGGAACTTGGTCACCGCCAGGAACGTGCCCGACGTCTGCGCCAGGCGTCCCTGTCGCGCCACCACGTCCGCCCGCGCGGTGAGTTGCAGGCGCACGAGCGCCTCGCGCATGCCCAGCGCGCGCGCGGTTTCCGCCGATTGCACCGTATAGTCGGCGATCCGGCCCTTCGCGGTGGCGCGCGACTGCGTTTCCATCGCGGCGCGACCGGTCGCGCGCTCGCCGGCGAGGGCGATGCCGACGAGCAGGATCGCGGCGAACAGTGCGAAGCCGCCGATCCAGGGATGCAGCAGGAAGCAGACGCCGATGTAGATCGGTGCCCATGGCAGGTCGAACAGCGCGAGGATCGCGGGACCGGTGAGCACGCCGCGCAAGGTATCGAGGTCGCGGATCGCTGTGGTCCGCATCGCCGGCGACGCCGCCGTCGCCGCCAGGATCCGTTGCAGCACCTGCGGCGCGGCGCGCTTTTCGAGCCGCACGCTGGCGCGCAGCAACAAGCGCATGCGCGACAGGTCGAGGATCGACAGCGCCGCCAGCGCAATCGCGAGGATCACGATGAGGAACACGAGCGTCGTGCCGCCACGGGTGGGCACGACGCGGTCGTACACCTGAAGCATGAAGATCGACGGGACGAGGTAGAGCAGGTTCACGAGCCCGCTGAACAGCGCCGCAAACAGGAAATGGCGCCGCGCGTCGCGCAGCGCGGTATCCACGGGACTGGGCAGCGAACCCTCGTCGAGCATCATCGGGTGCAGGTCCTCGGAAGGGGCACGGACGCACGATCGGCGGGGTGCAGCCACCGCCGATCGTGCACCGCGATCAGGCGAAGCGAACCGTCGTGCGGCGCGTCCGCAACGCCCCGCCGACGACGGCGAAGCCGAGGATCATCGTCAGCCAGACGGCGGGCTCGGGCACGGGGGCGACGGTCAGGGTGTAACCGGCCAGCCCCTTGCCATCGGTCAGGGCGAACACCCCGCGTCGCAGCGTCGGGGCCGCTTCGGGGCCGGTATAGAGCTGATCGCCACGCAGGGTGACGAGCAGCGCCGGGCTGTCCGCGTCCGCCAGCGACAGGCCGCCGTCGTTCGAGAGCGCGAAGAACCCAATATAGGCCTCATTCGCGGTCGAACCGGGGAAGCTGCCGGCCACGCGTTCCAGCTCGAAGCCCTGACCATCGGTCCATTGATCCGGCGTGATCGCATCGTCGAGCGACCAGCTGGCGCTGTAGCCGGTCGTCGGCCCGCTCAGCGTGAATTGCAGCATCTCCGCCGATACGGCGGCAGGGCTTGCGGCTGCGACGATCGCGGCGGCGTACAGCGGCATTGCGTATTTCATGGTCTTCTCCCTTTGATATCAGTCGATACGGTCGCGCCGGACCCGGCGTGGGTGCCCAAGGGCAGACCGCGGGCCAGATCGGATGCGGAGGCGCCGGACTGTGACGGCGCAAGGCTGGCATGCCCGCCCGGCGCCGCGATGGCGGGCGCGGGGCGCGCGTGGTCGGACGGCATTTGCGGCCGGTCGAGCACTTCGAGCAGGGGTTCGAACGGGCCGAACTGCCACGCGCGATGCGTGCGCAACCCGGCGGTCGGATCGTATCGCGGCGCATCGGGCAACAGGCTCGCCAGATCGAGGCGGCCGAGCAGCGCGAGCAGCGACGCCTCGCCGGTATAGCCGCCGTATCGGGCGTTCGCGACGATCACCTGCGCGTTGAGCAGGCGCTGTTCGGAATCGATCAGTTCGAAACTGGAGCGGAAGCCTTCGGCGAAGGCGCGGCGCACCCCGTCGAGCGCGGTGCGTGCCGCTGCCACCGCGGCCTCGCCGGCATCGATCTGCCGGTGCGCCGTGACGGACTGGTTCCACGCGTTGAGGACGCCGGCATCGACGGTCCGCCGGGCATCCTCGACCTGGAAGGCCGCGGACTGCTGGTCCGCGATCGCCGCCCGGACGCGGGAGCCGACCACGCCCCGCGTCAGGATGGGGACGGTGACCGTGATGCCGCCCGACACCGTGCGGCCGAGATCGCGGACCTGATAGCCCAGTGGGTTCACATAGCCGAAATTGCCCTGCGCGCTGATCGACGGATTGCGTTCGGCACGTTCGGCGGCGATGCGGTGGCGGCTCGACCGCTCGATCATGATCGCCTGCCACAGGATCGGGCTTTCCCGACCGGCCCGCAGATAGGCCGCGTCGACCGAGGGGGGCAGGCCCGCGAGCGTGGGCGGCATCTCCAGATGGCCCGGATTGCGCCCGACCGCCGCGGCGAACCGGGACCGGCTCTGTTCGAGGCTGGCCTGCGTCTGTGCCAAAGCGGCGCGGATGATGAGCAGTTGCGCCTCGGCCTGGGCGATGTCGGTGCGGGTCAGGTCGCCTTCGCGTTCGCGCGCGCGGGTCTGCGCGACCTGGCGATCGTAGGAGGCGACGGCGCGTCCCTGGATATCGACGAGCTCCTCGTCCCGCCGCACGGCCATATACGCCTCGACGACGGTGTAGAGAATCTGGTTTTCGGCATTGCGCAGCCGTTCGCGGCCGGCGAGGACGTCCGCCTCGGCGGCGGACACCTGGGCCGCGGTACGGCCGCCGCTGCTGAGCAGCTGCGTCAGCGAAACCGACGCGCCCATCGAACGCTGCTCGAAGCGGGCGAACCCGTCCGCGATCGCGCTGCGCTGGAGGCGGTCGCTGTACCCCAGCGTCGCGCTGACGTCCGCGCCCAGACGGTACGGCGCGCCGGCCTGGATGACGCTTTCGTCGAGGGCGCGCAGCTCCGCGCGTTGCGCCTGAAGCTGCGGGTTGGTGCGATAGGCGTCGACGATCGCATCCACGAGCGTTTCCGCCCGCGCGGGAACCGCAGCGAGGACGCAGAGCGCAAGAAGGCTGGCGGAACGCAACACGGCTGACGTCGCTCCAAGTGCAACAGGGTTGGGGAAGGGCGAACGGATGCCGCATCCGGGCAACCGCACGGCCGGAAGGATCCGGGTTCGAACGAAAGGGGGGGCGGCCTGCGACCGCTCCCCCCGATGGCATCAGGCGTAGAGCTGAACGCCGCCCGCCATCGATCCCGCCATCGCGTCGTAGAGGAAGAACGCCATGTTCTGATCGGCATGCCCCGCCGACCCGGCCGTCGCGGTCAGCGCCGACACGCCATCGTGCGCGTCGCCCGTGAACTGGGCCGTCAGCGCGCCTGCCCCTGCGGCCGTCGACGCCGGCGAACCGGACGCTTCGTGGATGACGGACGAGGTCGTCGCGTCGGTACCCGAGACATAGGCGTACCAATAATAGCCGTTCTTGGCGCCCATCGCCTGCAACACCGCACCGGCGTCGTCCTTGAGCAACACGGTGTCGCCCGCGCTGGTGCCGTCCAGCAGCAGCGTGGCATTCGCCGCGACCGTCACCTTGCCGTCGGCGCCGGCGCCCCGCAACGCCTTGGTCGAGGCGATGAGATCGCCTGCCGACCAGTCGAGGATCGTGTCCTTGCCGCTGACCCCCGCCGTGTCGAAGCGGAACTGGTCGTTGCCCGCCCCGCCGAACAGGATGTCGTTGCCTGCACCGCCGTTCAGAACGTCGTTGCCGCGCATGCCGTAAAGCCTGTTGTCGAAGCGGTTGCCGATCAGCGTGTCGTTGCCGTCGCCGGTGACCGCATTCTCGATCGTGCTCTCGCGCGAGATCGTGAAGGCCGTCTGGCCGCCGAACGTGGTGCGTTGTCCGGACACCAGCGACAGCGACACGTCCGAAGACACCGCGGCGGCGTTGATCCAGTCCTGGCCGCCATTGGTGTCGGTCAGGACGGACCGCCCCGCAGCCTCGCCATCGATCGCCGTCATCTTGAAGAATTCGTTGGTGTAGGTGTGGACGTCGTCGTTCGACGGCGCGGCGCCGTACATCTGCACCCGGATCTTTTCCATGGTGAAGAAGGAATCAATGCCGAGCGTGCCGAAAAAGAACGTGTCGAAGTAGGATGCGAGTGCACTGAAATCGAGCGTCCAGGTGCCCTTCGTCTCGACGCCGCGAAATCCGGAGAAACCCAGGACGAAGCTGTCGTTCGGTTTGCCCAGATTGGTGTACGCGCCCATCTGGCCCGCCGACGCCGCAGCCCAGAACCCTTCGGTGCCATCGGGGGCGATCAGTTTGATCTGCGCGTTGTAAAGGGGTTGGTGAGCTGTGCCGGCGGAGCTTCGGTCCGCAAGAATATCCTTCGACCAGCCTGTTGAAGACCATCGACAGATCGATATGCTCGACGTCGATGCTCTGATCGACGCTGAACTGGAATTGCGAGGGCGTTTTCACGAAATCGCCGTAGAGCTCGAAACCCGAATAGCCGCGCGGGGCGTCGGTATCGACGTTGGTGATCCCGACCGTCAGGTCGCCGGTGTCGACCATCTGTTCGTTCGCCGAGGTCTTCGCGGCGCCGAACAGCGACCAGACCTCTGCCATCCGGACCGCCGAATAGGCGTCGACCGCGCCATATCCATAATCGTTGCTGTGGTGCATCGCGCCGCCGTTCCAGTCGGCGTTCTGGCCGGCGAGCTGGAACCGGCTTTCGTTCATGCGCGCGTTCACCATCTTGCCGTCTTGCTCGAGATCGAACGCGACCTGCCCCGTGTCGAATGCGACCGGCATCTTCGCCGACGCGGCGAGGATGTTCTTGACGTCGCGCCACCCCAGGCCTTCGTTCGCATCGAGCATCAGCGCGACGACCCCGCTGACGATCGGCGTGGCGCCGGAGGTTCCGCCGAACCGGTCCGTATAGTCGGAGGGTGCGGAGGGATCGATCGACATGTTATAGCCATCCGTACCCTTCAGGTCGGTGGCAACGAGGCCGCGCCCGTTCAATATCGGATAGTCGTCCGACGGACCCGCGACGAGCACGTGCGCGCCCGAAGAACTGTAGTTGGACGCGACGCCATCCTCCGCGCGATAGGCCGAGACGGCGATGACGTGGCGGTCGGACTTCACGCTGTCGACCTGGCCATCCAGGCCGCTATTTCCCGCCGCACCGAGCGTGATCGTGCCCAGCCCGCCGCGTCCCGTTGCGGCCGTGTAGCTGAAGGCGTCGGTCAGCCCCCAGTTGAACGAGCCGACCGTCTTGCGCGACACGGCCGATATCGCCGAATCCCCGGCGCCCCAGCTGTTGTTGACCACGTCGAAGCGATTGCCGAGTTTCAGCGCATCGAAAAATGCCTGCTGGCCGCCATTGACGTAAATCGCGGTGCTGCCGTCGAAGATATTGACGCCCGTCAGCTTCGCGTCATACGCGACGCCCACGCCGCCAAGCCCGTTGCGGGCGGCGCCGATCAGGCCGGCGACCGAGGTTCCGTGCGGCGACGACGCGTCGAGGACCGCCGCCGGTTCGCCGCTATATTGTACGCCGTCGAGCGAGATTTCCTTCGACCGGTCGTAATTGGCGGACAGGTCCCAGTGCGCCGATTGCACGCCGGAATCATAGACGCCGACGCTGACGCCCTTGCCGGTGAAATCCTGCCAGACCCTGCCCAGATCGCCCAGCCGGGTGAGGTGCCACTGACGATTGAGCTCCGCAGCCGACCCTGGATTGTAATAGTCGAAGTCCGCCTGGACGAGCTTGCCCGTCTGCAGATCGTAGGATCGACCGAAGGGAAGGGGTGTCGACACCGCCGTCCCGGTCGGGGCGGCAACGCCCGCCGCGCCGGCCGATGCCGCGTAATCAGCGCTAATCTTCGTCATCTGTGCCATCCCTCTTTCTCCCATCGGGCAGATCGGCGCGGGGTTCGGGTGACGAGATGCGGCGATGAAGCCGCGTGACGTCCATGCCGGGGGCTGTTCCTCCCCCTGCAGCCTGGATCGCCGCCCGTGCCGAAGTCGCCCCCGTCCTCGCGTCGTTGCAGCGATAAGACGGAGCCGAGGGCGGTTCCCCTAAACGATCCGTTAAATTTTTTGGTTACCAGTGCCGGCGCACGCCGATCCGGATGGTCCGGGGGCGCAAGGTCGTCGATGCGCCGATCGGCAGGACGTTCGATCCCGCCAGGAACCGCACGGCGCGGCTGTCCGTCACATTGTCGATCGCGAGCGTGACCTCGTTGTCGTCCCGGCGCAGCGCGGCGACCAGTTGGCCACTGGCGAAGCCGCCGAGCCGGGGCGGCGCCGCCAGCGGGCTGGGCGCAGGCCGCTCCCCGTCGTAGCGCGCCGCGCCGTCGAGGACGAGCGTCAGCGTCCGGCCGACGCGGCGGCTCCAACGGGCGCCCACCCGCGCCATCAGCGGGGCGACGTCGTCCGATGCCCCGGTGGCGGCGCGGGTCGCCTGCGCCGGCGCGAACGTGCGGGCGGCGGACGCGCGCACGTCCAGACCGGGTGCCGGCCGCCAGTCGACCGACAGATAGGCGGTCGATACCGTCGCGGCCGCGACCGTGCGACTGCTGATGCCGTTCAGCCCCTCGACGCGTTCGATTTGCAGCGACGTCCATCGCGTGGCGTCGAAGGTCGCCTGTACGTGCAGGCGATCGCCGTCATCCCATCGCAGGCCACCCTCGATCGAGCGGGTCGCCTCGCTGCCACGCCCCGCCGGCAGCGGCTCCGCGATGGTGCCGGTGCGCGTCACCGGGATGCGCGCGCGCCGCGCCACCCGATAGCGGGCGAAGAGCGACAGCGCCGGCAGCGGGCGATAGGTCACCGACAGGGATGGCAGCAGCCACCAGTCCCGGCGCCGCAGCGGATCGGATGCGATCGCGGTGCCGCCCGGCTCCGCCCGCTGCCGGAACGTGGCGTCGCTGCGCGCGAGCCTCGCGCCGCCACCGATCAGCAGCTGCCGGGTGGCCCACACGCCGGCCTCGCCGAACACCGCCACTTCGGTCGCACGCGTGCGCAGGTCGAGGGGGACGATGGGCGTGACGAGCGCCAGGCGCCCCTCGCTCCCGACATAGGTCCAGCCCAGCAGCCAGCCGCGCCCATCCGGCCCGCGGCGGTTCACCCGCACCTCCTGCGTGACCAGGTCTTCGCGGCGGTCGAGCCGGACGACCGGGGTGTCGCCGAACACCGTCCGGTCGAACGATCGCTGCCGCGATACCCCGGTCGCGGATACGAACGCGAGGTCGCCGATCGGTCCGCTCGCCACGATCTGTCCCCCCAGATAATCGCTTCCGGCCGGTTCGCGGAACGGGCTGGCGCTGGTCGGCGGGGCTGTGCCGTCGGTGACGTAGAAGGCGTCGTCCGACCGGATGCGCTGCGCCACACCCGCGACGTCCACGGCGACCGAGCCGGCCGGGAACCAGCGCACCGTCGCGCGCGCGCCGTCGATGCGGGTGCGGTTCGCATCGTCGCGGCCATCCGCAAGCCGGTCGATATAGCCCGCATCGTCCCGGGAATATCCGACGGCCCGCAGCGCGAGCCTGTCGCCGACGGGGACGTTGACCATCGCGTCCACGTCCCGCCCGACATCCCCCTGCGCCACCGCCGAGACGCCGCCCCCGATCGCGCCGGTGGCGACGCCCCGCTCGGGTGGATTGGGGTTGATCCGCACCACGCCGCCGAGCGTTCCCGCCCCGTACAGCGTGCCCTGCGGCCCCGGCAGGATCTCGACCGACCGGACGTCGTAGAGCTGGAGGTCGGGATCGGTGCCGGCATAGGTCAGCCGCACGTCGCCCAGATACTGGCCGGTCGGCGATTGCAGTTGTCCGGCGAAACTGGAATCCGCAATCCCGCGCAGGAACAGCTTGTCGCGGCCGGGACCGCGATAGGTCGACGACAGCAGCGTGGTCGCCCGGACCAGGGCATCGGATCCGACTTCGACCGCACCGGGGGCGAGGGACACGACGTCCACCGCCTGCGCCAGCGACCGGGCGGCGGTGCCGCGCTTGCTGGCGATCACGATCAGGTCCTCCGCCGCCGTCGCCGGAGGGGGCGGGGTGATGGACCTCGCGCGGCCTTCACGCGCGCCGCGGGCGGCGGCTGCGGGTCGATCGAGGCGCCATGCCAGCCGGCTGATCCGCCGCGGCGCCGCACCGGCCATCGTTGCCAGCCGCACGATCGCAGCGCCGACGTCGAGCCGCCCCCGTATCGCCGCGACGCGTCGTCTTGCGAGGGACGGATCCCCGATCGTCACGCTGACGCCGGTCTGGCGGCCGAGCTGGTCGACGGCATGCGCCAGCGTCCCCGCCGGCAGATCGATGGCGACGCGGTCCTGCGCGCGCGGCGGTCCGGCGAGGATCGGCGACGGCGCCTGGACGACGAGGGCGGCGGCGGCGACGGTCCGCCGGATCATTCCGCCCGCAAGCGCCAGCCGGCCTCCTCCCGGATCACCCTGACGTCCAGCAACGCCCCCAGATCCTGCGGCCGGGCGCGGAGCGCCGACGGAACCAGCGTGCCCGTAAACCGGCGGTCCGCGATCGACGGATCGATCGCGACCGGCATGCCGAGTGCCGCGGACAGGTCTGCGGTCACCCGCTCCAGCCGCGCGCCGGCGAACGTCAGCCGGTCGCGCCGCCATTGCCCGACGCTATCGGGCAATATGCGGCGGCGCAGCATCGGTCCGCGATCCGCCATCTCCGCCTGATAGCCGGCGTCCAGGGTCAGCGCGTCGTGACGTGGATCGACGATCACGCGTCCTTCCGCCACGCTCACGGTCGTGCCGCCGCGCGCGCGCTCGACCTCGAAGATCGTCCCGACGTCGACGACGTCGCGGCCTCCGACGCTCACCCGGAACGGCGCGGCATCGTCGTGGCGTACCGTGAACACCGCACGGCCGCGGAGCAGGTCGGCCCGGCGTCGCGATCCGTAGACCCGGATCGCGGCCCCGCAGGCGAGATCGACGCGGGTTCCATCGGCCAGCCGCACGCTGCGCGCGCGCGCGTCCGCTGCGGCGACTACCTGTGATTGCGCCACGTCGGTCGGCCTGTGCGAGACGGCGAGGGCGGTCGCGAGCACGCCGACCCCGGCGGCGGCGGCGATGACGATGCCCGGGCGCAGCCGGATCCCGTACCGCGCGCGGGCCACCGGTCGCGGCGTCGCGGGCGGCTCCTCCAATGTCCCGGCGCCCATCGAATCCGCGACCGCCGCATCGAAGCGGGCGATCGCGGCCATCGCGCGTTCGAACGCGGCGTTGCGACCCGGATCCCCGTCGAGCCACGCGGCCAGTCCCGCCCAGTCGTCGAACGCAAGCTCGGACGCCCGGCCGGCCCAGGTCGACGCGAGGTCGCCATCGATCGGTGCTGTCGCTCTCATGCCGCTAAGACCGTCTCCATCGCGATGTCCCTCAATGCTCCTCCAACGCGACCAGCGCGCGATAGGCCTTGCGAAGGTCGCCCTCCACGGTTCCGATACTGAGCCCGAACTCGCTCGCGACCTCGCGCTGGGTCAAGCCGTCGATGCGATGGCGTCGAAAGATGGCCAGCACCCGTTCCCCCTCCCGGGACACCGCCTCCAGCGCACGGCTCACCGTCTGCCGTGCCTCCATGACGCGCTCCGCCGTCGGTTGCGCGCAGCCCGCCTCCCCGATCGATCCATGGGCGTCGAACCAGGCGGTGTCCCGGACCAGCCTTGCCGATCGGCTCTGGTTCCGATCGAACACCAAATATGTCGCCATTCTATAGAGATACGACAATGGAGAGGCAATATCCGTCCGCTGGCGGGGCATTCTGATCCACAAATCCTGCAAGATATCGTCCGCCAGATCGGCGGCGCCCCGGCTGCATATGAACGCACGCAATTGGGCACGATGGACGAGAAAGACCGATTCGAGGTCGACCCCGCTTTCGATCCGATCCTGATGGGTCATGCCGGTATTCGCTCCACGGCGCGACTGTCACAGACGATCGCGGCATGCGCAATACTTGCCGAACCGCCTTTATGGGCACGGGTGGTATGCGCCATATCGGTGCGGTATCGAACCGAGCCAGCGTCGTGTCGGAGCATCGGCGCCGTTGCAGAGGAGGGGCGTGCCGCCAATACTTGCCGGTCGTGCGATGGCCGGGTCGCCGCCTGCGCGTCTTACACCGATGTGAGCGGCGCCATTTGTGCCGGGGCGAGGGCGCCGGCGCCGGCGACACGGGCAGCAGGTACGGCGCATCGCGCGCTTGGGCTTGCCGCGACGCGTCAGTTCCGGACTCCGAAGTAACGAGCGCCGCTCCGAAAGACGCCGATACGATCATCCGGGTGCAGCAAGCACATTGCGTACGGCGCGGCAATTCGATGCAAGTTTCCGACGGTGCGGTCTGTTTCATGAGGCGGCCGTAACATGCTCCATCGGCAACGATATCCTGTCATTTAGGTGGGTAACCCAGATATGTCGGGAGCGAGCGGACATTGGGTTAATATCGCGAAATGTATATGGAAAATAACGGCAAAAGCCGCAGTATCACTTTTTTTAGTCGGATCGCCGTGCCGTTGGGTGCGGCCTGCCTCCAAATCAGATCTGGCTTGGCTGACTTGGGTCGTACAGCATTTGTGAGTGATCGAAGCAAAGCGAGTTTAAAAGGTTGTCAATCAAAGAAAAAAGGCGATTCGACAGCCACGTAATCTGAAAGAAACGACATAATGTGACATTATAAAACGCGGAGTTGTAACTAAACTAATTATAGAAAGCGCATAAGCAAATATAATTATTATTGTAACTGTTAACCACGTTGTTACTCTCCCGTTAAGCTTTCATCGGGGTCGTAGGCATGATCCGGCGGGGAGCGATACAGGGGGGTAATCCATGACATTCAGAACCGTGCTTGCGATCGCGGCCGCGATCGTGCCGCTGTCGGCGGCGCATGCCGACATAGTGACGATCGATTTCTCGGGAACCAAGACGTCGCCCTTCGCCACCAACGTGGTAACCGGACGGATCAGGTACGACGACCGCGCTGTCCTGACGGACAAGGAAACGCTGAATTCCGAATTTGGCAACCAGACCGTTGCATCCTACGATGATCCATCCGGCATCATCGAATTCGACATCAACGGCGAGCAGTTCAGCAGTAAGGTTCAGCTCGGTCTTGCCCTGATCGATTACGCTGGCACGATCAATGACGACAATGCGTCGCAAGGCTACATGACGTTCTCGGCGCCGATGCCGTCGGAAAACCTGGTGGCAAACGTGGTATTGGGTTGGTATCCGTCGCCGCTCGCGCCCATCACGCAGGACCGTACACTGGGTGAGACAGCGTCGCCGTTTTCGCGGCCCGCCAACATCAAGTACATATGGTTCAGGACGAAAGCCGGGAATTCGGCCTTCAATACGAACATCGACTATACCGTCAGTAGTGTCCCGTCCGTACCGGAACCGGCATCGTGGGCGCTGATGATCCTCGGCGTCGGGATGGCGGGCGCCGCGCTGCGTCAGCGTCGCGCGTCCGGGCGCATCATTGCACCGGTCGCCTGATCCCGGCCGGCCACGCCCACTTCCTATTCCATGCAAGTTCAGGAAATCCCATGTCCAGACTCTCGAAATCCCTTCTCCTCGGCGCGATCGGGATGGCGACCGCCGTCGCATCGCCGGCATCGGCGCTGACCTTCAACCTCATCGATCTCGGCGGCGCCGGCGCCGGTTCCCAGGCCCGCATGGGCTTCGATATCGCGACAGCCTATTGGTCGAGCGTGCTGAAAAGCGATGCGGTCGTCAATCTTCAGATCGGCTTCACGTCGCTGGGTGGTAACATCCTCGCTCAGGCCGGGTCGAATGCATCGGCCGCCTTCAACTCGCAGGTCTATGCCGGACTGCGCAGCACGGCGACGTCGAGCGTCGACGCGCTCGCACTCGCACATCTGCAGCCGCTGGGCGATACGCTGTTCAACGGCAATCAGGCGCTGACGGTGACGACCAATGCGTTCAACGCGGCCGGCGATGGCTATGTCGACACCGCGACCCGGCTCGACGACAATCGTTCGCTCAACAACCAGGCCCTCTACGTCAACAACTCGCTCGTAAAGGCGCTCGGCATCACCAGCGATGCCAACGGAAATGCCGTCGATTTCACGGCCCCCGACGCAGTCGTGTCGTTCAGCACCGACTATAAATTCGATTTCGACCCGACCGATGGCATCGCCAGTGACGCGATCGACTTCATCGGTGTCGCAATCCATGAAATCGGCCACTCATTGGGTTTCATCAGCGGCGTCGACACCTACGATCAATATACGGGACCAGGCTCCGGCGAGACGTTTCCCGGGGGTGTGGAAGACTTTGGGATCGGAACCGTGCTCGACCTGTTCCGCTACAGCGCGCCGGGCAAGCTCGACTGGTCGACGCAGGATACGCCATACTTCTCGATCGACGGGGGGCAGACCCAGGTCTTCGGCGATTCCCGCTTTTCCACCGGCATCCTGAACGGCGACGGTCGACAGGCGTCGCACTGGAAGGATCTGAAGGATCCGCTCGGCCTCATGGACCCGACCGTGGCCTACGGACAATCCACGTCGGTCACCGCCCTCGATCTGGTGGCGTTCGACGCGATCGGCTGGAAGCTGGCGTTCGACCCGCTGCTCAACCCCGGTTACAAGGCGACGACGGCGTCGATCTACCGCGACTATCAGGCGGGTGCGGTGCCCGAACCCGCCGCCTGGGGGATGATGATCGTCGGCTTCGCGCTGGTGGGCGGTGCGTTGCGCCGCAGGCGCCCGGTCCGGACCGTCGTCCGGTTCACCTGACGCGCGCACCCGGCAGTCCGCATCGCGCCCCTCCTTGTGAGGGCGCGCGGTCGGGCCGCCGGTATCCGCCCGGCGCGCCGGGAAGCGCCGGTCGCGATCACATGGCGGGCGGATCGTCGACAGGCGGTCCGCTCGCCCCGTTTCGCAGCATCGGCGCCGCACGCCGAGCCCGGGACTGACCGATCGACGCCCGCTGCGGACAACCGGGCATCCTCCCCGGAACGGTGGCCAGGCCGATCCGCGACACCCGGCATGAACGCGTTCGAAATCAATGCATGGGGCCGATCGTGCAGGGTTCCGGGGTTCGGCAACACGGTGCGCCAGTGGTCCGATCGGGCCGGCTCCCGGCTCTGCGGGCGCACGGGCGGCGCCAACCGATCACCCGACGCATCGCCGGAACCGCAGCGACACGGCAGTGGCGGATGGAAGGGCGACGCCGAGGTCGCGATCTGCGTCGCCTGCGCTAAGCAGGAGCAGCTGGCAGACTATACCATGGCTCGGATCGTCGACTGTTATTCCGACAAAAGCGAGACATGAAATTGGCCAACCGACGCACCCCCGATTGGTATACCCTTCTAACGATTGGAAGATGTTTGCGCTTCCCAAAAAGCGCTGGTGACCCCTACGGGAATCGAACCCGTGCTTCAGCCGTGAAAGGGCCGCGTCCTAACCGCTAGACGAAGGGGCCAGCGGGGGTGCTGCTAGAAGAGGGGCGGCGATCGGTCAAGGGCCGATATGTCAATTCGCCCAGGCGGCGTCGTCCAGATGCAGTTCCGCGGCGGGGCGGCTGCCCCAGTCGTCGATCCTGGCACGGCCGGCGAGCCACAGGCGACGGTGCGGGGCGGCGCCGAGCAGCGCCTGGCCGAGCGCGGTGTCGGCGGCGCGGAACGCCATCGCCTTGAAGCTGCGGCCGTCGTCGCCCGCCACGACGGCGCGGACGTGGCCGTTGCCGACGACGTCGGCCTTGACGATCCGCACCGGCCCGGCGGCGACGCGGGGGGCGGGCCATCCCATCCCATACGGGCCGCCGACCTCGAGCGAGTCGACCAGCGCCGGGCTGATCCCGCCGGGGGCGAGCACCGCGTCGACCAGCAGCGCGCGGGCGCCGATCGCGCGCTCGACGCCGGCGGACAGGCGCTCCTCGAGGAAATCGGCGAATGCCGCGACCCGGTCGGCGGCGATCGTCAGCCCCGCCGCCATCGCATGGCCGCCGCCCGCGACGAGCAGCCCGTGCTCCCTGGCGGCGAGCACGGCCGCGCCGAGATCGACGCCGGCGATCGAGCGGCCGGAGCCCTTGCCGATCCCGTCCTCACCGATCGCGATGACGATCGCGGGGCGGCCGAGACGTTCCTTCAGCCGGCCGGCGACGATGCCGATCACGCCGGGATGCCAGCCGGCGCCGGCGACGACCGCGATGCGGCGGTCGGTGCCGGTCATCGCGTCGGCGGCCTGCTGCACCTCCGTCTCGATCGCGCGGCGTTCCTCGTTGAGCCGGTCGAGTTCCCCGGCGATCGCGCGCGCCTCGTCGGGATCGGTAGTGGTCAGCAGCCGCACACCGAGGTCGGCGCGCCCCACGCGGCCACCGGCGTTGATGCGCGGCCCGAGCGCGAAGCCGAGGTCGCTGCACGTCGGCGCGCGGGTCAGCCGCGACGCCTCGATCAGCGCGGCAAGGCCGATGTTGCGGCGCTGCGCCATCACCTTCAGCCCCTGCGCGACGAAGGCGCGGTTGAGGCCGCGCAGCTGCGCGACATCGGCGACGGTGCCGAGCGCAACGATGTCGAGCTGGTCGATCAGCCGGGGTTCGGGGCGGTCGGCGAAGAAGCCGCGCGCGCGCAGCGTCCGGATCAGCGCGGCGGCGAGCAGGAAGCAGACGCCGACCGCGGCGAGGTGACCGTGCGCGGCGGCGCCCTCGGCCTCGTCGAGGCGGTTGGGATTCACCAGCGCATGCGCGACCGGCAGCGCGGCGGCGCATTTGTGGTGGTCGACGACGACGACATCGACGGGATGCGCGTGGGCGACGGCGAGCGCGTCGAACGCCTGCGCGCCGCAGTCGACGGTGACGATCAGCGACGCACCCTCGCTCGCCAGCCGCACCAGCGCCGCGCCCGTCGGGCCATAGCCCTCACGCAGCCGGTCGGGGATATAGGCGCGCGCCGCGAGGCCGAGGTCGCGCAGCACGCGGATCAGCAGCGCCGCAGAGGTCGCGCCGTCGACGTCATAGTCGCCGAACACCGCGACGCTTTCCTGCGCCTGGACGGCATCGGCGAGGCGTTCGGCGGCGCGATCCATGTCGCGGAACACCGACGGATCGGGCATGAACGCGCGGATCGAGGGCGCGCGATGCTGGTCCAGCGCCTCGCGCGGAGCGCCGCGGGCGAGCAGCAGCTGCGTGACGAGGTCGTCGGTGCCGAAGCCGTCACGCGCGTCGGCGGCGAGCGCGCGCCAGTGCCAGGGCTGGCCAAGGATCGAATCGGTGATGCCGAGAACGGGTGTCATGGGAAGCGGGATGTCCGTGAAGCGTCGGGCCGCCGGTCGCGGCGGCAATATGCGGGGGCGGGGCGTCCGGGCCGGCGAACCGGGCCGGATGCACCCGTCACCGGTCGGCGGCGATACGCCGCCCGAACCAACAGTACCAGAGCAGTGCGAGCGCCGACACCGTCCCCGCGGCACGCAGCAGCAGCGCGCCCGCCATCCACGGCGGCGCGGAACCGCTGTAGCGCGCGATGGCATAGCCGACCGCCAGCATGAACGCGCCGAACCGGGCCGGCGCCAGCGGCGCGAGCGCGCGGATCGCCCAATGGCCCGCGCCGGCGACGAGCATGGTGGACAGGAACGCGTTGAGCAGGTGCGACGACGGTGCCATGCTGCCGGGATATCCGCTTGCCGCGGCGAGCGCCAGCGCACGCTCGCCCTTCGACACGGCCGCCGGCGGGTCCTATAGGATCGTGCGATGGCCGATTCCTTCGATCTGGGCGAACCGCCGCAGCCTGCGGCAAAGGCGAACCCGTACCGCGTGCTCGCGCGCAAATACCGTCCGCAGACGTTCCGCGAGCTGATCGGGCAGGATGCGATGGTCACCACGCTGGGCAATGCGATCAAGCGCGACCGGCTGGCGCATGCCTTCCTGATGACCGGCGTGCGCGGGGTGGGGAAGACATCGACCGCGCGGCTGATCGCCAAGGCGCTCAACTGCATCGGGCCGGACGGGCAGGGCGGGCCGACGATCGATCCCTGCGGCGTCTGCGAACCGTGCCGGGCGATCGCGGAGGGGCGCCACATCGACGTGATCGAGATGGACGCGGCGAGCCACACCGGCGTCGACGACGTGCGCGAGATCATCGATGCGGCCCGCTATGCGGCGGTATCGGCGCGCTACAAGATCTATATCGTGGACGAGGTCCACATGCTGTCCAAGAACGCCTTCAACGCGTTGCTGAAGACGCTGGAGGAGCCGCCCGCGCACGTAAAGTTCCTGTTCGCCACGACCGAGGTGAACAAGGTGCCGATCACCGTCCTGTCGCGCTGCCAGCGCTTCGACCTGCGGCGGATTTCCGCCGAGCAACTGGCGGCGCATTTCGCCTTCGTCTGCCGCGAGGAGGGCGTCGAGGCGGAGCCGGAGGCGCTGATGCTGATCGCGCGCGCCGCCGAAGGATCGGCACGCGACGGCCTGTCGATCCTCGATCAGGGGATCGCGCATGCCGGGCTGGAGGGCGGCGGCGTCACTGCGGATGCGGTGCGGCAGATGCTGGGCCTGTCGGATCGTGGCGCGGTCCGCGACCTGCTCGGGCTGGTGCTGGCCGGCGATGCGGCGGGGGCGCTCGCCAGCCTGCGGCGGCAATATGACTATGGCGTCGATCCGCAGGCGGTGATGCGGTCGATGCTGGAGACGGTGCACGGCATCACGCTCGCCAAGGTCGGCACCGCCGAGGATCCCGGCCAGCCCGCCGAAGAGCGCGCCGCGCGGGCCGAATGGGCGGGCAAGCTGTCCTTCCCGGCGCTGCACCGGCTGTGGCAATTGTTCCTGAAGGGGCATGACGAGGTCGCGAAGGCGGCGCTGCCGATCGAGGCCGCGGAGATGGCGCTGCTGCGCGCGATCCACGCCTCGACGCTGCCCGATCCGGGCGAGCTGGCGAAGGCGATCGCCAGCGGCAAGATACCCGCGCCCGCCGCCGCCGCCGCCGCCGCCGCCGCCGCCGCGCCGGTGCCGGCGCCGCCCGCCGCGCCCGAGCGGCCGGGTGCGCCCGACGATTTCGCCGGCCTCGTGACGCTGCTGGAGGATAAGGGCCATCACGCCGTCGCCGCGCAGCTGAGCAACGGCGCGCGGGTGGTCCGCTACGGCCCGCAGGAGCTGATCCTCAGCGGATCGCGGCCGATGTCCGCCGATACGCTGCGCGACGTCGCCGACGCGGTAAAGAAGGCGACCGGACAGGTTTGGAAGATCGCCTTGGAGGATGCGCCCGGCGCGCCTACCTTGCGCGAGAAGGCCAGGGCGGACGAAGAGGCGGCGCGTCAGGCGATCCTCGACACCCCGCTGGTGAAGGCGGCGCTGGCGGCCTTTCCCGACGCCGAACTGGAAGCCTGGCCGGGCAAACGGAGTATCGCATGAAGAATCTCGATGAAATCCTCGCGATGGCGCAGAACGTCCAGAGCGAATTGCAGAAGGCGCAGGACCAGCTCGACACGATCGAGGTCGAGGGCGTCTCGGGTGGTGGCCTCGTCAAGGTGAAGGCGAGCGCCAAGGGCCGGATCATCAACATCGCGATCGACGATTCGCTGATCGAGGTGTCGGAAAAGCAGATGCTCGAGGATCTGCTGGCGGCCGCGTTCAACGACGCGCGCACCAAGGCGGATGCGGTGTCGGGCGCGGAGATGTCGAAGATGACGAGCGGCATGTCGCTGCCGCCGGGGTTCAAGCTGCCGTTCTGACGCGGTCGGCGGCGTCGCGCCGGTCCGGGGTGACGCCGCCGCTATTTCAGACAGCTGTCCAGCCCGCTGCGTCGCACCGTGCCGACGTAGCGGGCGAGCGTGTTGCCGTGGCGGCGGACGAACCCGCGCGGATCGATCGCGGCGCGCTTCTTGGGCAGCGGCAGCACCGCGGCGATGCGGCCCGCCTCGGTCGGCGACAGGCGCGTCGCGTCGTGGTGGAAATAGCGCAGCGCCGCGGCATCCGCGCCATAGGTGCCGATTCCGGTTTCCGCGACGTTGAGATAGACCTCCATGATCCGCCGCTTGCCCCACAGCGCTTCGATCAGGACGGTGAAATACGCCTCGAGCGCCTTGCGGGCATAGCCGCCGCCCTGGAACAGGAAGGCGTTCTTCGCGGTCTGCTGGCTGATCGTCGATCCGCCGCGGATCCGCCCGCCCTGCGCGTTGCGATAGGCGGCGCCCGCGATCGCGCGGAAATCGAAGCCGTGATGCGTGCAGAAGCGCGAATCCTCGCCCGCGATGGCGGCGCGCGCCATGTCGGGGTCCATCTTCGACAGCGGCATCCACTGCTTGGTGACGCTGCGGCCGGCGAACAGATCGCCCGCCATCGTCCAGGTGAACGGCACGGGCACGAAGCGGTAGAGGCCGACCCACAGCACCGACACCGCGACGAAGATCAGCCCGGCCTTGAACAGGATGCGGAGGAAAACGGCCATCGCCGCCTCTTACGGGCGCGGCGGCGTCGCCAGCAAGCCCAGGATCGCGTCGGCGGCGGCGATCCCGGTCGCATAGGCACCGTGCGCGGTCGAAAAGTCGTGCGGCGAACACGCCTCGCCCGCGAAGAACAGGCGCTGGTCGACCGGGGCGGCCAGCGCCGTGCGCGCCGGGGCGTGGCCGACGCGGGCATGGCTGTAGCTGCCGTGGATGAACGGCGCGGCGCGCCAGTGCGTCGCGCCGAGCGGGGTGAGGCGCGCGGCCCAGGACGACCCCAGCAGCGCGACGAGTTCGCCCAGCGCGAAGTCCGTCGCCGCGCGCGCGTCGGGCATCGCTTCCGCACACGCGCCGCCGAAAAAACTCTCGACGATCGGCAGGCCGAAGGGGGACAGGCGGTGGCTGGCGGTACAGGCGCTGTCGGGCTTGCCGGTCAGATGCGCATGCGCCGGCCATTCGGGTCGGTCGACCGCCAGGAACACCTTGTCGGCGATGCCGAGCGGCAGCGCGGCGGCGGCGGCCTGCTTGTCGGGCAGCGGCGGGTCGAAGGTCAGCGCGGCATAGGCGGTGGTCGGCAGCGCAAGAACGATGCGATCCGCCTCGATCGTGCCGGCCGCGGTAGTCAGGCGCAGCACGCGGCCGCGATGGTCGACATGGGTGACCGCGGTGTTCAAGCGGACGGCGACGCCCGCGGCATGATGCGCCACCAGCGTGCCGTAACCGGCGGGCAGCGCCCAATTGTCGTCGGTCGCGGCATGCTCATAGGCCGCCCAGTCGTGCAGCGACACGCGGTCGAGCGGCGCGCCGTTGGCATAGCCGGAGATAGCATCGATCATCGGCCGCCACGGATCGTCCGCGGGCACGAAATCGGACAGCGGCCGGTCCGGGCCGTCGAGCGCGGCATGTGCGGCGCACTCGAACCGCGCATAGGCATCGGCGAGCGCGGCCTTGCGGTCCGGCGGAAAGCCGAGGTCGCGCCATTGCACACCCCAGTTGGGCGAGGACCGGTCGATCGCGAAGCCGTCGCGCTCCGCGATCGCGGTCCACGGGTTGCGCCCCGCGGAATGGAGCCAGCCGCACCCGGCGTCGACCACCGCTGGGGCGGGAAAACGCTGGGCCACCGATCGCAGGGCGTCGCCGTCGGCGCGTTGAAAGCCCGGCCCCGCGGCGCCGGCACCCCTCGCTGCGCCGGGAAGCGCCGGTGCCTCCACCCGGCCGGCAGCCAGCGCCGGCAGCGACAGGCTGAACGCGCGTCCACCGAGCCGGTCGCCTGCCTCGACCAGCAGGGCGTCGGCACCGGCATCGTGCAGCCGCCGCGCGGCGGCTACGCCGGCCGCACCGCCGCCGATGACGACGGTGCCGGCCACGTCAGGCCGCGAGCAGCCGCTTTTCGCCGGCGATGCGCATCATCGCCTTTTGCAGCTTCTCGAACGCGCGCACCTCGATCTGGCGAACGCGTTCGCGGCTGACGCCATAGACCTGGCTCAGTTCCTCGAGCGTCTTGGGATCGTCGGTCAGCCGCCGTTCGGTCAGGATATGCTTCTCGCGGTCGTTGAGGTCGTCCATCGCCGACACCAGCATGCCGTGGCGGACGTCGGCTTCCTGCGCCTCGGCGACGACGCTGTCCTGCAACGGTGCGTCGTCCTGCAGCCAGTCCTGCCACTGCCCCTCGCCATCCTCGCGCATCGAGACGTTGAGCGAGGTGTCGCCGCCCATCGCCATGCGCCGGTTCATGCTGACCACGTCGCTTTCGGCGACGCCCAGGTCGGTGGCGATCTTGGTGATGTGCTCTGGGCGCAGGTCGCCGTCCTCGAACGCGTCGAGCTTCGACTTCATCCGCCGCAGGTTGAAGAACAGCTTCTTCTGCGCCGCGGTGGTGCCCATCTTCACGAGGCTCCACGACCGCAGGATATATTCCTGGATCGATGCGCGGATCCACCACATCGCATAGGTGGCAAGGCGGAAGCCGCGATCGGGCTCGAACTTCTTGACGCCCTGCATCAGGCCGATGTTGCCCTCCGAGATCAGCTCGGACGTCGGCAGGCCGTAGCCGCGATAACCCATCGCGATCTTGGCGACGAGGCGCAGGTGGCTGGTGACGAGCTGCGCCGCCGCGTCGGTATCGCCATGCTCCTGGAAGCGCTTGGCGAGCATATATTCCTGCTCGGGTTGCAGGATCGGGAATTTCTTGATCTCGGACAGGTAGCGGTTGAGGCTCTGCTCCCCGCCGAGGGCAGGAATCGTCGCGGGGACGTTGCTGCGGGCTGCCATGATCTGATCTCCCTTGTCTTGCGGAGGCATTCGTCCCGCCCCGGAATGGCGAACGGGCGGTGACGAACGGCTCGAACCTATACGTGAAGCTCGGTGAACAGTTCCTGCATGTCGGCAGGCATATCGCTTTCGAACGCCAAAGCGGTGCTTTTCACCGGATGGATGAACCCCAGATGCGCGGCGTGCAAGGCCTGCCGCCGGAAACCCAGGGTTTCGAGCAATGCTTTCTGAGCACCTTTTGTTCTACCATAGACCGGGTCGCCCAGCAAGGCGTGGCCGATCGACGCCATGTGCACGCGCACCTGATGCGTCCGGCCGGTTTCCAGCCGGCATTCGACCAGCGCGGCGTCGCGCAGCCGCTCCATCGTCCGGAAATGCGTCACCGCGCGCTTGCCGCCGGGCACGATCGCGATCTTCTTGCGATTGGCGGGGGAGCGGGCGAGCGGCGCATCGACCTTGCCTTCCGCCGGGCGCGGGACGCCGCCGACGATCGCGCGGTAGCGGCGATCGATGCTGTGGTCGTGGAACTGCCGGGCGAGCCCTTCGTGCGCGCGGTCGGTCTTGGCCGCGACCATCAGCCCCGACGTGTCCTTGTCGATGCGGTGGACGATGCCCGGCCGCGCCACGCCGCCGATGCCCGACAGGCTGCCCCGGCAATGGTGCAGCAACGCGTTGACGAGCGTGCCGTCGAGGTTGCCCGCGGCGGGATGGACGACGAGGCCCGCGGGCTTGTCGATGACGATCAGATGTTCGTCCTCATAGGCGATGACGAGCGGGATATCCTGCGCCACGTTGTGCGGCAGCGTCGGGATCGGCACCGTCACCGCGAACCGGTCGCCCGCCGCCGCCTTCTTCGCCGCATCGCGCACCATCTGGCCATCGCGCGTCACCGCTCCGCTGGCGATCAGCACCTTCAACCGCTCGCGCGACAGCGTCGGCACGGCATCGGCCAGCGCACGATCCAGCCGCCAGCCGTCCGCACTGGCCGCGATCGTCGCGTCGATGATGGAAACCCCCCGGTCCATGGCCTAGGGATGTGGGCATCATGGTGACGATTGCAAGCGACCTGATCGCCCGTATCCTCCGCGAGGCGGCGGCGTCGCCACGGGCGGAGGTGTGCGGCCTGCTGTTCGGATCGGCGGACGCGATCCTCGCGATACGCCCGTGCCGCAACGTCGCGGCCGATCCGGCGCGACGGTTCGAACTCGATCCGGCGGCGCTGTTCGCCGCGCATCGCGGCGCCCGGGCGGGCGGGCCGGCGATGGTCGGCCATTATCATTCCCATCCCACCGGACGGGCGACGCCGTCGCCGCGCGATGCGGCGGCGGCGGTCGCCGACGGCAGCCTGTGGCTGATCGCGGCGGCGGGCACGGTGCGCGGCTGGCGCGCGGTCGCGCACGGCACGGTCGAAGGGCGGTTCGACCCGGTCCCGCTCGACACCGCAACTTGAGCCCGGCGGAGACCGCCGGCCTTGCAACCGCGATTCGGCTCGGCCACAGCAGGGCCGGCAAGCACGTTGCTTACGAATTCAGGGGATTTGCATGTCCGTCAGCCCGGTCGATTTCGCCAGCCTGCTCTGTTCGCGGCTGTGCCATGACCTGTTGTCGCCGGTCGGCGCGCTCAACAACGGGCTGGAACTGCTCGGTGACGAAACCGACCCGGAGATGCGGGCGCGCGTCTTCCAGCTGCTCAGCGAAAGCGCGCGCGCGTCGGCGAACAAGCTGAAGTTCTTTCGCCTGGCGTTCGGCGCGGCGGGCGGCTTCGGCGAACGCGTCGACAGTCGCGAGGCGAAATCGGCGATCGACGGGCTGCTCGTCGACAACAAGCGCACGACCTTCAACTGGTGGGTCGAGGCGGAGACGCTGCCGAAGACGGCGCTGAAGGTCATGCTCAACCTCGCGATGATCGCGAGCGAGGCGCTGGTGCGCGGCGGCACGCTCGACGTCGGCGGCGAGGAAAACGGCGGCCAGCTCGAGATCGTCGTGAAGATCGAGGGGCCGCGGATCATCCTCGACCCCGAATTGCGCCGGACGCTGACCGAGGGCGAGGGCGAGGGCGGGGTGACGCCGCGCGCGGCCGCGGCCTATCTGGTCCACACGCTCGCGGCGCAGGCGGGCGGCGCGGTGCAGATCAGCGAACCGGCCGCGGACGTGATGATCTTCGGCGCGGTGTTCAACGCGGGCTGACGCGCCGACCCTTCGCGTTCGGCCGCTGGCCAGTAAACGGCCCCTTAACCCCTGCTGCCGCATGACCCCGCCGTAACATCCGGGGGCCCATGGACGACCTGCTGCAGGAATTCATCGCCGAGACCCGCGAAACGCTGGAAGCGCTTTCGGGGGAGATCGTCGCGTGGGAAGCCGATCCCACCGAACGCACGCGGCTGGATGCGATCTTCCGCTTCGTGCACACGGTGAAGGGCAGCTGCGGTTTCCTCGACCTGCCGCGGCTCGCGCGGCTCAGCCACGCTGCCGAGGACGTGCTGGCCGCGGTCCGCGACGGCAAGCGCGTGCCCGATACCGCCCTGGTCAATGCCGTGCTGGCGATCGTCGACCGCATCGGCGAGATCGTCGAGGCGATCGATTCGGGCGCGGCGCTCGACGATTCGAGCGAGGACCTGCTGGTCGCCGCGCTCGCCGAGGACGCGCAGCCCGCGGCACCCGTGCAGTCGACCGCGATCGCGCGCGCGGCGAGCCGGTCGGTCCGCCTCAACGTCGACCTGCTCGACCGCATGATGAGCGGCATGTCGGAAATGGTGCTGGCGCGCAACGAGCTCGCCCGCCGGCTGCGCGACGAACAGGTCGATCCGCTGGTCGAGGCGGCGCTGGAGCGCCTGTCGCTGACCGTCGCCGAGATGCGCGACACCGTCACCCGCACGCGGATGCAAAAGATCGACGCGCTGTTTTCCGCCCTGCCGCGGATGGTCCGCGATACCGCGGGCGAGCTAGGCAAGCAGGTCGCGCTGAGCATCGACGGGTCCGACGTGGAGCTGGACCGCGAGATGATCGAGCTGATGCGCGATCCGCTGGTCCACATCATCCGCAACGCGGTCGACCACGGCATCGAACTGCCGGCGGACCGCAAGGCGGCCGGCAAGCGCGAGGCGGGGCGCCTGATCGTGTCCGCGCGGCAATCGGGCAACCAGATCCTGATCGAGGTCGCCGACGACGGTCGCGGCATCGACGTCGAGCGGCTGGTCGCCAAGGCCCGGACGCAGCAGCTGTATACCCCGGCCGAACTCGCCGCGATGGATCATGCGGCGCAGCTGGATCTGATCTTCCACGCCGGCCTGTCGAGCCGCGACACCGTGACCGCGATCTCGGGGCGGGGCGTCGGCATGGACGTGGTGCGCGCCAACATCGAGCACATCGGCGGCCGCGTCCACCTCATCAACCAGCCCGGCAAGGGGCTGACGATCGTCATCCATGTGCCGCTGACGCTGTCGATCATGTCGACGATCGTCGTCGGTGTCGGCCGCCAGCGTTTCGCGATCGCGCGTCAGTCGGTCGACGAGATCCTGCGCGTCCGCGGCGAATCGGTACGGATCGACATGGTCGGCGATGCCGAGGTCGCGACCGTCCGCGGTCGCCGCCTGCCGCTCGTCTCGCTCGGCCGCCTGCTGGGCGTGGAGGCGGGCGGGGAAGACACGCTCGCCATCGTATCGACCCGCGACGGCGAATATGCGCTGGCGATCGACCGGGTGATCGATACCGAGGAACTGGTGGTCAAGCCGGCCGCTCCGGCGGTGATGGCGACCGGCGTCTATGCGGGGCAGACGCTGCCCGATTCGGGGCTGCCGATGCTGCTGCTCGATGCGTCGGGGATCGCGGCGATGGCGGGGCTGCGCTTCCACCGCGCCGCCGCTGCGGACGAGCAGGCCGCCGCCGACCCGCATGCAGCCGGCATCCCCGCATTGCTGTTCGAAGACCTCGACGGCCAGCGCCGCGCGATGCCGCTTGCCGCGATCGACCGCGTCGAGCCCGTGGCGACCGATGCGATCCGCCTGACCGGCGGACAGATGCGCATGGCGATCGGCGGCGTCCTGGTGCCGCTCTATTCCGCTGCGCCGATCGGCGACCGGGACGAGGTTCCGGTGCTGCGCCTGACCGACGGCGCGACCGAGATCGCCTATGCGATCCACGAACCGATCGAGATCGTCCACCTGCCGACCGAGATCGCGCCGGCGCGCGGCGCGGGACCGATCGCCGGTGTCGTCGTCATCGCCGGCGAACAGGTCGAACTGCTCGACGCGCATTCCCTGTTCGCGGGCGAGGAACGGCCCGCCGCGGGCATGCGCTCGTGCTGGCTGCACGCCGACGCCAGCGGCTGGATGGAAACCTTTTTGCGACCGATGCTGGAAGCGTCGGGCTATCGCTGCGTGACCCGGCCGCCGCAGGGCGCGCCGGTCGACGTCGCGCTCGTCATGGACGATGCCGCGGTCGCGCCCGATGCGGCGCGCACCGTGGTGCGGCTGCGTCGCGAGCGCGCCGATCCGGCGGCGGCCGGCGATCCCGCCAGCGTCTATCGCTACGACCGGCCTGCGCTGCTCGACGCGCTGGCCCATGCGGTGGGAGGCCGCTGATGGAATTGTTCCTGATCGCCCATATCGCGGGGCGCGGCGTTGCGATCGAAACCGGACAGGTCGATTCGGTGGTCGACATCGCCGACGTCGTCGCGGTGCCGCGGACGGAATGCGCGATCCGCGGGCTCGTCGCATTGCGCAGCCGGGTGGTGACGGTGATCGACACCGGCACCGCGCTGGGCCTCGCCCCGACGCCCGACACCGCGCGGCGGGCGGTCATCACCCGCATCGACGGCCATCATTACGCCATCCTGGTCGATTCGCTCGAGGACGTGGCGCTGTTCGAACGCCAGCCGCTGTCGCCCGGACTGGCGCTGGATCGCGGCTGGGCGACGGTCGGCGTCGGGCTGGTCGAGCGTGACGGCGAACCGATGCTGATCGTCGACCTCGCCGCGCTCGTGCCCCAACCCGCGCTCGCCGCTTAACGCGACGCTTACGCTTCCCTGCCATGACGGTGGAGCGATTACCGCTCGTACAAAGGTTCATCCATGAAGACCTGCCTCGTCGTCGACGACTCGAAAGTGATCCGCAAGGTCGCTCGCCATATCCTCGAAACGCTCGATTTCACCGTGACCGAGGCGTGCGATGGCCGCGAGGCGCTGGATGCCTGCATGGCATCCGCACCCGACGTCGTGCTGCTCGACTGGAACATGCCGGTGATGAGCGGGATGGATTTCCTGCGCGCGCTGCGCGAATCGACGATCGCGTCCCGGCCCAAGGTCGTGTTCTGCACGACCGAAAACGGCATGGCGTACATCCGCGCCGCGATCGAGGCAGGCGCCGACGAATATGTGATGAAGCCGTTCGACCGCGACACGCTGGAATCGAAACTCCAGATCGTCGGCATGGCCTGAGACGGGAGTGCCCCCGGTGGCGCGGCCGCTTCCATCCCCCAGATCCGACGATCCGTCCCCGGTCGACGATCCGTCGCCGGCCGCCGGGCCGTCGCGGATCCTGATCGTCGACGATTCGGCGGTCGCGCGCGCCGTCATGGAACGGATCATCGCCGCCACCGGCCGCTTCACGGTCGCCGCGAGCGTCAGCACGGCGGCTGCCGCGCTCGCCTTTCTGGCGCGCGAACGCGTCGCCTTCGTTCTGCTCGACGTGCAGATGCCGGGGGTCGACGGCCTGACCGCGCTGCCGGACCTGATCGTCGCGGGGCAGGGCGCGCGCGTCCTGATCGTGTCGGGCCAGGCAAGCGATGGCGCCGCCACCACGGTCCAGGCGCTGGCGCTCGGCGCCGCCGATACCCTGTTCAAGCCGTCCAGCGGCGAACGCATGAATCCGTTCGGCACCGCGTTGATCGACAAGCTCGACCGGCTGAACGATCCCGCCGCGATGCCGCCGCCGCCGCCGGTGGCGGAGGACCCGGCCGGCCTGCCGCCGCCGCGTCCGCTGGCGGCGGGCGATGCCTATGACGTGGTGGCGATCGGCGCATCGACGGGCGGCATCCACGCCCTCAGCCAGCTGCTGCGCGCCATTCCCGCCGAATTCCGGCTGCCGATCCTCGTCACCCAGCACCTGCCGGCGTCGTTCATGCCCTATTTCGCGGCCCAGCTGGCGGTGATCGCCGGGCGCCCGTGCGAGGTCGCGATCGACCGGCTGCGGCTGCGGCCGGGCAGGATCGTCGTCGCGCCCGGCGATGCGCACATGCGCTGCGTCGCATTGGGCGACGGGTCGGCGGCGATCCGGCTCGGCACCGAGCCCGCGCAGAGCGGCTGCATGCCCTCGGTCGACCCGATGTTCGCATCGATGGCGACGGTGTTCGGGCCGCGCATGCTCGCGGTGGTGTTGAGCGGCATGGGCCGCGACGGCGCGGAAGGCGCGCGACAGGTGCATCAGGCGGGAGGATGCGTGATCGTCCAGGATCAGGCGAGTTCGGTGATATGGGGCATGCCCGGCGCGGTGGCCGCGGGCGGCAGCGCGCATGCGGTGCTGCCACCCGACGCGATCGGCCGGCTGGCCGGCGCGAGGCAGCGGCCGTGACCGCCGCCGCCGCCCCGGTGTCGCAGGTCGCGCTCAACGTGTTCAGCGCGCTGCTCGAAGCGCGCACCGGGCAACAGATCGCCAGCTATCGCTCGTGGCGGATCGACACCGCGCTGAAGCCGATGCTGCGCGAGCGCGGGCTCGACACCCTCGACCAGCTCGTCACTCTGCTCCTCGATGGCAACGACGCCGGCGTCGGCGACCAGGTCGTCGATGCGCTGGTCAATCAGGAAACGTCCTTCTTCCGCGACGCCCCCGTTTTCGACATGGTGGTCGAGGCGGTCGCCGCGGTCGAGGCCGAGGGCCGGCGCCCGCGCATCTGGTGTGCGGGCTGTTCGACCGGGCAGGAACCGCTGTCGCTCGCGATGCTGTTCGCCGAGCGCGCCGACGCCGGCAGCCCGATGCCGGAGATCGTCGCGACCGACGTGTCCGAGGCCGCGGTCGCGCGCGCGCGCGCCGGCAAATATACCCAGTTCGAGATCCAGCGCGGATTGCCGATCCGCCGGATGATGCGCTGGTTCGACGCCGACGGCGCGGACTGGGTCGCGCGGCCGGAGCTCGGCAAGCTCGTCTCGGTGCGGCGCCACAACCTCGTCGCCGAGCGGCCGCCGGCCGGGCAGTTCGACGTGGTTCTGTGCCGCAACGTGCTGTTGTACCTGTCGACGCCGACCAAGGCGGCGGTGTTCGACCGCTTCGCCGCGGCGCTGCGCCCCGGCGGCACGCTGGTGCTGGGCGCGGGCGAAACGGTGATCGGCCAGACCCGCCTGTTCGAGCCGAGCCGCCGGCTGCGCGGCTTCTACGAACGGATCGCGGCGCCCCCGGCACGGCGCACCGCGGCGGCCTGACCGGGGCGTTTCCGACGCCTCTTACGTACGGGCGCCGGGTCGGCTAAGACTCGGCTCATGGCCATCCTCGACACGCCCTCGCCGAACTTCGACGAGCGGACGCTGCCGATCAGCATGATCGTGCTCCATTACACCGGCATGGAGGATGGACCCTCCGCGCTCGCGCGGCTGCGCGATCCCGCGGCGAAGGTCTCGTCGCATTACCTGGTCGAGGAGGACGGCACCGTCTGCCGGCTCGTCGCGGAGGACAAGCGCGCCTGGCACGCCGGCCGGTCGCACTGGCGCGGCATCACCGACGTCAACGCCGCGAGCATCGGGATCGAGATCGTCAATCCCGGCCACGAATTCGGCTATCGCCCCTTCACCGACGAACAGATCGACGCGCTGGTGCCGCTCGTCGCCGCGATCAAGACGCGCCACGCCATCACCCGCGGCAACGTCGTCGGCCATTCGGACATCGCGCCGACCCGCAAGCGCGATCCGGGCGAGCTGTTCCCCTGGTTCCGCCTCGCCAAGCTGCGCCTCGCGCTGCCGCGCCCGACCCGCAACCTGATGGACCCGATGTGGACGCAGGGCGGCTTCCTCCTCGCGCTCGAGCGGTTCGGCTACGACGTCGAGAACCCGATGGCGGCGATCATGGCGTTCCAGCGCCGTTTCCGGCCAGAGCTGATCGATGGCGAGATCGACGCCGAATGCCGCATGATCCTGCTCGCGCTGCTGCTGCCCAAGCCGCAGGGCGACGAGTGACGCCGGCGCGCGACGCGGCGGCGCAGCGAGCGCTTTGCGAATCCGTCGTTCCCGGCTAGGGGCATGCGCGTCAGAGGGTCGGGCGGCCGCGGCCCCGGGTAACCGGGGGCGAGGAAAGTCCGGGCTCCGCGAAACGACGGTGCCGGGTAACGCCCGGCGGGGGCGACCCCAGGGATAGTGCCACAGAGAGCAGACCGCCCAGTCCCTTCGGGGACGAAGCCTTCGGGCGGGTAAGGGTGAAAGGGTGCGGCAAGAGCGCACCGCGCTGCCGGTAACGGCGAGCGGCATGGTAAACCCCACCGGGAGCAAGACCGAATAGGGACGGCACATGGGCTTCGTTTCAGCTCGTCGTCCGGGTTGGTTGCTGGAGGCGGCGCGCAAGCGTCGTCCTAGAGGAATGGTCGCCCATCTTTCCGCAAGGGGAGTGGACAGAACCCGGCTTACAGACCCTCTGGCATTTCCCCCGAACGCGCGCCACACCGGGGTGGCGTTCGGGGGGCGAATTCGGGAATGAAGACGGTAAAGACGGCGCTCGCGCCGGCGGGCGGCGCCGCGATGGCACAGCCGCCACGGTGACGTTCCGGCTGCCCTGACGCCTGCGTCACGGTTGCGCGTTGCCGTCCAGGTCTTATGTGAGCGGCCATGGCGCGCACCACGTCCCGTTCGAACGATTGGGGATTTCCCCGCTGGCGGGGCTATGGCTCGGGCCGCGACGCGACGACCGTCCGGTTATGCGACCGCCACGGCTGCGACGCGCCCGGCGACTGTCCGGCGCCCAAATCGCCCAACAGCCCGGATCGCTGGTATTTCTGCGCGACGCACGCCGGCGAATACAATCGCGGCTGGAATTATTTCGAGGGATTGTCCGCCGAGGAAGCGGCGCAGCGCGAGGCGTCGGAGACGCGGACCGCATCGGGCTATGCCAATGCCGGCCATTATGCGTGGGGCGGGTCGGGCGACGGCACCCGCTCGCGCGACGAGATGCGCGCGCTGGAGGCGCTCGGCCTCGACAGCGACGCCGATTTCGATGCGGTGAAGACGGCCTGGCGGCGGCTCGCCAAGGAAAATCACCCCGACGTCGCGCCCGGCGATGCGGACGCTGCGGTGCGCTTCCAGACGGTGCAGGCGGCCTATGAGGTCTTGCGCGCGGCGGAGGAGCGGCGCGAGTGGCGGCCGCGCTGAAGCGGGTCCGCAGCGACTGGGGCGCGACCGTCCTCGTCTGCGGCAAATGCTCGAAGAAGCTCGACGGCGGCTTCGGCCGCAAGGGCCGGTCGCCGCTCGCCAAGGTGCTGCGCGGTATCCTGGGTCTCAAGAAGGGCCGCAAGGCGGCGATCGGCATCGTCGAGACGCGCTGCCTGGGCGTGTGTCCGCGCGGTGGGGTGGTGCTGGTCGACGGCCGCACGCCCGGCGAATGGCTGGTCGTGCCGCGCGATGCCGATGTCGCAGAACTCGCGGCGCGGCTGGAGCGGGGCGTCCCGGCCGGTGCGACCGCGCGCTCCTGACGGTCGATGGCATCGCCGCGCACCGGGCACCGACGATGCCGTCCGGCACCGGTTAGCCGTAGCGGGCGGCCGTCTCGCGGATCAGCGCGATCATGTTCGGAATACCCTGCGTCCGGTTCGAGCTGAGCTGGTTCTTCAGGTCGAACGGCGCGAGTTCGTCGGCGATGTCGGTCGCGGCGATCGTCGCGGGCGGGCGATCCTGGACCGCCAGCAGGACGAGCGCGATGATGCCCTTGGTGATCGCGGCGTTGCTGTCGGCCAGGAAATGCAGGACGCCGTCGTCGCGCCGCGTCGGATAGACCCACACCGACGCCGAACAGCCCCGCACCAGCGTCGCATCGGTCTTCAGCGCGTCGGGCATGGGCTCGAGCGCCCGGCCCAGGTCGATCAGCATCCGATACCGGTCATCGGCATCGAGGAATTCATACTCGTCGCGGACGTCGGCAAGGTCGGTCATGCCCGCGCGGTACAGGCGGGGAAGGGCGGGAGCAACCGGCGCGGCGTCGTGGACGGCGCGGCGACGGCGACCGCCGGCGTCACAGGTCGACGCCGGCCGCGATCGCCTCCAGCTTCCTGATGCGTTCCTTCAGGTCGGCGATCTCGATCCGCGATCCGGCGGACGGCATCGGCGGCATCGCCTCCTGCGCATGGTCGAGCTGCTGCTGCTTGAGCGCCAGCCAGCCGCGCCAGCCGGACAGGCCGGCGGTAGTGACCATCGCCAGCCCGGCGAGCGACGAGAGCGAAACGGTGACGTAGAGATTGGGGTCGATCATGGTCCGCCTCCTTCTAGCGGTCGCGCAGCCGTTCGATCTCGCGGTCGAGATCGGCGGGCCCGCGGGTGTCGGTGATGACGCGCTCCAGCACCTGGATGCGTTCCTTGAGTTGCTGGACCTCGAGCGCCAGGCGCCAGGTGTCCTCCGCGGTCGCGGGCGGCGGTGCGTCGCGCCCGGCGCGCACATGGCGGAGCGAGAGCACCACGCCGATCACGATCAGGGCGACGACGATGATGATCATCTCGGCGGGGTTCACGGTCGCTGGTCCTCGTATGCGGTTGTCAGTTGACGGGCAGGCGGCGGGCGGCAGGACGGTCGTCGCGCAGGCTTTCGATCTCCTGCGCCAGGTCGACGCCGCGGTCGGTGACGATCCGCTCCAGCACCCGCACGCGCTCTTCCAGCCGTTCGGTCTGCGCAGCATATTGCGCCGCCTTTTCCGCCGTCTGGGCATTGAGCGCCTCGCCCATGCGTTCCTTGTGGCGCAGCCAGCTCTTGAACATCTCGCTGGCGATGCCGAGCCCGACCGGCAGGCCGATGACGACCACGGCGAGCATGAAGATGGTGAATCCGTTCATGTCGGCCTCCCTCAGCGGACGCGAAGTTGTTCGATTTCGTGGTCGAGCCGGTGCGACCGGTCCGTCACGATGCTCTCGACCGTGGCCAGCCGCTCCTGCAGCCGGTCGATCTGGCCGACGCGCCGGGCGTTCTCGGCGTCGAGCAACTGGATGTCGTGCCGGGCGGCGAGATCGGGGGCGGTGGTCGCCTGTCGCACCTTGCGGCGGCCGTACCATTGGATCGCCAGCGTGATCGCCGCGCCGACGACCATGAAGAAGACGTGATCGGGTCCCATCGTCCGTGTTCCTTCTAGCGGTCGCGCAGCGCTTCGATCTCGCGGGCGGTACGCTCGGCGGGATCGGTGGCGATGCGTTCGAGGACGGCGATCCGTTCCTCCAGGCGGCTGACCTGCCCGGTCAGCTTGTCGTTCTCGTTGGTGAGCAGCATGATCTTGCGCTCGGCGTCGATATCGCCCCCGTCCTGCGCCATCCCGCGGCGCCGGCGGCTGCGATAGTCGAGCGGCGGGTAGCCATGCTTGGCACGCAGCCAGTTGTTGGCGATCCAGGTTACCGGGCCGATGGCGATGGCCGTAATCGGGATCATCAAGGCAAGGTCGGACATTGTTCTGTTCCCCTCTTGTCGGCCCGGCTCAGCGCAGGCTGTCGATTTCCTCGGCCAGGCGACTGTTGCGGCTGGTATAGTGCAGCTCGATGTCGGCGAGGCGGCGGTCGATGTCGCGGAACTTGCTGCGCACCTCGGCGGTCGAGCGCTTGGGGTTGGAGCGTACGCCCTGCCAGAACTTGGCATCCTCGGCGGTGTCGTACAGGTCGTGCGGCCGGGTCGGCGCCATCCAGGCGATCAGCATGTAGGCGATCGGCAGCCAGGGGAAGCCGACCCCGGTGAGCGTCAGCAGGACCACGGCGATGCGGACCCACATGACCTCGACGCCCGTATAGTCGGCGATCCCGGCGCAGACGCCCTTGAACTTGGCGTCCTGCTTGTCGAGGTAGAATTGCGTGCGGCTGGCAGACATGTCAGTTCCTCCCACGGAGCTGATAATTGGGTTGTTCGTACGACGGCGCCGGTGCGGTCAGGCTCGGCTTGAAGTCCGGATTGTCCGCGGCGACGATGCGCTCGACGGTATTCAGCCGGTCTTCGAGACGGCGGGCGAGATTGAACATCTCGTCGAGCAGCTTCTCGTCCTCGTCGGTGATCTTGGGCGCCTGCTTCCACTTGGTGATATAGTGGAAGATGATCCACGGCATCCCAAGGAAGATCGCGGGGATGACGATGATTTCCGATCCCATCTCACCCCTCCCGGTTCGCGTTGCCGGCCATCCGCGCCTTCAGCGCGGCGAGTTCTGCATCGACCTTGTCGCTCTGACGCAGCTCGGCGATCTCTTCCTCCAGCGTCTTCGGCACGCCCAGGCCCAGCGCCTCGGCGCGGCCCTCGGCATCGTCGACGCGGCGCTCCAGGATGTCGAAGCGGCTGAACGCCTCGTTCGTCTTGGGGCCGGCGTACATCTCGCGCAGGCGGTAGCGGTTGTTGGCGCTTTCCAGCCGCGTCTGCACGTTGGACTGCTTGGCGCGCGCCTCGGACAGCTTCTTCTGGAGCTTGGCGATGTCCTCTTCCGACGCGCGCAGCGCATCGTCGAGCACCTTCACCTCGATGGTCAGCTGGTCGGCCATGTCGGCGGCCTTCTGTTTCTCGACCAGCGCCGCCTTGGCCAGATCCTCGCGGTCCTTCGACAGCGCCAGTTCGGCCTTTTCGTGCCAATTGGCCTGAAGCTGGTCCAGCTTGTTGATGTGGCGGCGCATTTCCTTCTGGTCCGCGATCGTGCGGGCGGCGGAGGCGCGCACCTCGACCAGCGTTTCCTCCATCTCGAGGATAATCATGCGGATCATCTTCGCCGGATCCTCCGCCTTTTCGAGCAGGTCGGCGAAGTTGGCGGCGACGATGTCGCGGGTGCGGGAGAATATGCCCATCGGTATCAATGCTCCTGAAACATGGCCGGGACGGGCGAGGGAAATCGGCCCGCCCCGGTTTGGGGCCGCTTACGCCGTCAGGCGGGCGGCCGTCACGACGGCCGTCTGGCCGCCGCCCGTCGCCGGACCCACCGCGCCAGCGACACAGGTGGCGCTGAAGAGGATGGTGCAGACGATGGCGGCGAGCTTGCGACCGATCTCGGAATTGAACATGGAAACCTCCTGAACCTCGAACCTTTTCACCACCGTGCGGCGGTATGCAGCAGGCATTGCAGGGGTCGTGCCAATTGCGGAAACGGCGGAAAAGCGACGTTTCCGAGTGTATTATTCGCATGAACCACGGATGAATGCTTGCGCAACGTTGGTGGAATGCGCCAGATGTTGGCGATGGAACGGACGTCGCAGGTCATCGGCCAATCGGGGGCCTTTCTGGATGCGCTGGAACGCGCCAGCCGCGCCGCCGCGCTCGACCGGCCGGTGCTCGTGATCGGCGAGCGCGGCACGGGCAAGGAACTGGTCGCCGAGCGGCTGCACCGGCTCAGCCCGCGCTGGGACCAGCCGCTGGTGGTGATGAATTGCGCCGCGCTGCCCGAATCGCTGATCGAGGCGGAATTGTTCGGGCATGAGGCGGGGGCGTTCACCGGGGCGACCAAATCGCGCGCGGGCCGGTTCGAGGAGGCCGACCGCGGCACCCTGTTTCTCGACGAGCTGGGGACGCTGTCGATGGCGGCGCAGGACCGGCTGCTGCGCGCGGTCGAATATGGCGAGATCACGCGGATCGGGTCGTCGCGGCCGCTGCGCGTCGACGTCCGCATCGTCGCGGCGACCAACGAGCATCTGCCCGACAAGGTCGATGCGCACGAATTCCGCGCCGACCTGCTCGACCGGCTGTCGTTCGAGGTCGTGACGCTGCCGCCGCTGCGCGCGCGATCGGGCGACATCGTCGTGCTCGCCGATCATTTCGGACGACGCATGGCGTCGGAGATCGGGTGGGAGCGCTGGCCCGGCTTCGGCCCGCGGGCGCTCGACCAGCTGCTGACGCATCGCTGGCCGGGGAACGTGCGCGAATTGCGCAACGTCGTCGAACGCGCGGTCTATCGCTGGGACGGGGACGGCGCGGTCGATGCGATCGAGATCGATCCCTTCGCCTCGCCGTTCCGGCCGCAGGGCGGATCGGGCGGCGGCACCATGTCGGGCGGCCCCAAGGCGGCGCCGACCGCGACCGGTCCGGGCGATGCCGCGCCGCCCCCCGACCGGGCGCAGCCGGAGGACGATCCGGTCGTCGCCTGCGATGCGGGGCCGTCCGACTTCAAGTCGCGCGTCGCGCGGTTCGAGCGCGAGCTGCTGGCCCGCGCGCTCGCCGAGCATCGCTTCAACCAGCGCTCGACCGCCGAGGCGCTGGGGCTCAGCTACGACCAGCTGCGCCATGCGCTGCGCCGGCACGACCTCATCCACGCATCGGGTTCATGACGCTTGCGTAACGGGGCGGGAGCGTTAGGCCGCGTCTCGCGTTAACGCCGGGACGCATCGTCCCATCTGAAGAGGAGCCCATCCCATGGCATTCGAACTCCCGCCGCTGCCCTATGCCTATGACGCGCTGGAACCGGTCATCTCGAAGGAGACGATGACCTTCCACCACGACAAGCATCACGCCGCCTATACCGCCAAGCTCAACGAGGGCGTCGCCGCCGACCCCAAGCTGGAGGGTAAGACGATCGAGGAGATCCTCGGCATGATCTCGACGCTGCCGCCACTGGTGCGCAACAACGGCGGCGGTTTCTGGAACCACGACTTCTTCTGGAAGATCATGGGGCCCAAGGGGTCGAGCCAGCCGTCGGGCGCGCTGAAGGACGCGATCGACGCCTATGGCGGGCTCGACAAGCTGAAGGAGGACTTCAACACCAAGGGTGCGGGCCAGTTCGGTTCGGGCTGGGCGTGGGTCATCAAGGATGCCGGCGGCGCGCTGAAGGTCACCTCTACGCCCAACCAGGACAATCCGCTGATGGACGACGCCAAGGAGCCGGGCACGCCGATCCTCGGCAACGACGTGTGGGAACACGCTTATTACCTCACCTACATGAACGACCGTCCCGGCTATCTGAAGGCATGGTGGGACGTGGTGAACTGGGACGAGGCGGGCAAGCGGTTCGACGCCGCCTGATCGCCCTACCCCGACCAAGTGCGGCGGGCCTCCTTCCCCGGACGGGAAGGGGGCCCGTTTCGCATCCGGGCCGCACGATCCCGGATCGCGTCACAAATCTGTCGCCGATGCGTCACGATATCGTCGCCAAACCCTCATGCAGGAGTCACGGGACGCTCCTAACCGCCGGGTCACGGATCGGCAGAGGGGGAGCCTTGGCCGATCGCAGCAACGATTCTGAGACCGGGAGCTATCGATCATGGCGAGCAACATGCGCATCGGCACATTCCTCATGGCGTCGACCGCCTGTCTGACGCTGGCCGCCTGCGGCGGTGCCGACAACGTCGCCTCGCCGGGCGCGGGCAGCGTGACCATCGTCCAGCCGGCCCCCACCCCGACGCCGACCGCACCGACGCCGACGCCGACCGCGATCACCGCGGCGCAGTTCGCCGCCGTTACCGCGGTCAACGGCATCTCGGTCACCGCCGACGAACAGCTCGCGATCGTCAACGCCGGCACGAACAACAATGTCAGCGGCACCGGCGCGACGCTGAACGGCGTCTATCCGGTCGGGGCCGCGTCGCTCACCACGGCGGCCGATCCCTCCGCCATCAACGGCTTCTTCACCAGCACCAACTACGTCGGCGCGCTCAACGGCCCGACCGACACCAGCTTCCAGGGCTGGACGTGCAATTCGACGGCGGCCGAATTCGGCGGTTCGGGCGCGCGCTGCACCGCGGTGCCCGCGATCGGCACGCTGGCCGGCGGCACCTGTCCGACCGGCACCACCACCCCGACCGGCGCGGCCGGCACCGGGACCGCCGCGACGATCGGCGGCTTCAAGGTCTGCGACATCCCGCAGGCGATCACCACCAGCCTGACGCTGCCGCGCATCCCCGGCATCGCCTATCGCTTCACCGGCCAGACGGAGGTCGGCACCGATCTCGGCACGACCGGCGCGAGCGGCGTGACCCTCACGGTCGAGGCCGGCGTCACCGTCTTCGCCAACGCCAATGAATCGACCAACGACCTGCTGCTCGTCAACCGAGGGTCGAAGCTCGTCGCGATCGGCACCCGCGATGCGCCGATCGTCTTCACCTCGCAGCAGAACGTGACCTCCGCGACCGGGGAATCGGAAACCAGCCAGGGCCATTGGGGCGGCATCATCCTGCTCGGCCGCGCGCCGACCGGCGTGTGCGCGGGCAGCACCGGTCCCAACAATGCCGCCGGCTCGTCGACGACCTGCCAGCAGGCGATCGAGGGCGTCACCGGCCGCTTCTACGGCGGGCCGACCGCGGCCGATTCGTCCGGCCAGATGTCCTATGTCCAGATCCGCTATTCGGGCATCGCGATCAGCGACGGCAACGAGTTGCAGGGCCTGACGCTGGGCGGTACCGGGTCGGGCACGATCATCGACCATATCCAAAGCCACAATTCGGCGGACGACGGCATCGAGATCTTCGGCGGTAACACCAACATCAAATATATCGCGGTGACCGGCGCGGACGACGACGGCTTCGACATCGACAACGGCTATCGCGGCTTCATGCAGTTCATGATCGCGGCGCAGCGCGTCGGCGGCGCCACGGTCGACAGCTTCTCGACCGAGATCGACTCGAACAACGCCGAGGACCTGCTGCCGCGCACCTTCTCGACCTACGCCAACTTCACCTTCATCCAGACCGCGCTGGCGCCCGCCGCGATCCGCCAGCGTGGCGGCTCCGACATGCGCTTCGTCAACGGCGTGGTGAAGACGGTGAGCAACGTCGCCTGCGTCAACATCATCGCCGGCGAACAGACCAGCGGCGGACGCAGCACGGTCCGCCCGGCCGACGCGGCGCTTCAGGACTTCGGCCCGCCGTCGTTCAACTCGGTCTACTTCGCCTGCCAGGGCCGCTGACCGTGCGGGGGCCGATGCGCTCCCGCCCACAGCATCGCGTCCGGGGTGGCGGCAACGCCGCCCCGGATACGCTTGTAAAAGCCTTCTGATCCGGGATTGACGGTCATGCCGCAACGGCTCGCTTTCGCCACCCTTCTTCTTCTGTCGACCACGCTCGTGGCGCCGGCCGCGCTCGCCCAGACGGCGGGCGGCACCGCATCGCCCGCCGCGGCGACGCCCCCGCCGGCGCAGACCGCCACCCCCGAGGCCGCGCCCCAAGCCGCGCCTGCCCCCGGCACCGCCTCCGATCCGCAGGCGGCCCCCGCCGACGCGCCGGTCGAGGTGTCCGCGCCCGGCATGAACGGCGACGTCGAGGACATCGTCGTCGTCGGCCGCAACATTCCCAACGTCGTCCGCTCGACGCCGCAGATCGTGTCGGTCCTGTCGGCCGCCGACATCGCGCGCACCGGCGAGGGCGACATCGCCGGCGCCCTGACGCGCGTCACCGGCCTGTCGGTGGTCGGCGGCGGCTTCGTCTACGTCCGCGGCCTCGGCGACCGCTATTCCTCGTCGCTGCTCAACGGATCGCCGCTGCCCAGCCCCGAGCCGCTGCGCCGGTCGGTCCCGCTCGACATCTTCCCGACCACGATCGTCGGATCGGCGCTGGTCCAGAAGACCTATTCGGTGAACTATCCCGGCGAATTCGGCGGCGGCGTCATCAACCTCACGACCAAGGCGATCCCCGACAGGAATTTCATCTCGGCCGGCGCGACCATCTCCGCCGACGATGCGACGACGAGCGAGCTGGGCTATACCTATTACGGCGGCGGCGCCGACTGGATCGGCTATGACGACGGCACGCGCAAGGTGCCCGCGTTCATCCGCAACGCCCCCAACGGCAGCGGCATCATCCCGGCGGCGCAGGTCGCGCAGCTGTCCAACGCCTCGACGACGCTGCTCCAGCGCAACAACCAGCTGCCGGCGAACTGGTCGGCGGAGATCAGCGGCGGTTCGGTCTACGACATCGGGTCGTCGCGGCTGGGCGTGATCGCCTCGCTGAGCGCCAGCAACACCTTCCGCACGCGCTTCGCCACGCAGCAGGATACGGTGTCCGCCGACGGCACGCTGCGCAACGATTTCAGCACGCTGCTGACCGACAACCGCATCGTCGCCAACGCGCTGATCGGCCTCGGCCTCGAATTCGGCGAAAACACGATCCGCTGGACCAACGTCTACATCCACGACACGCTGAAGCAGGCGCGCGGATCGGCGGCGACGCTGTACAACAACGCCAGCGGCCTGCGCTTCCAGCAGAACACCAACTGGTTCGAACGCCAGCTGATCGAGACGCAGCTGGTCGGCGAGTTCAAGCTGTCCGATGCGCTGAAGATCGACGCGCGCGGCGCCTATGCCAATTCGAAGCGCAACGCGCCCTACGAGCGCCAGTTCGACTATCTGTGCTCGACGACGACCACCAACGGCTATCCGATCACCAGCGACGGCGTGCAGCAGGCGGGCGGCTTCCAGTGCAACGGCGCCTATCAGGTGACGCAGCGCTTCACCCCCTTCGCCTCGATCATCTTCAGCGAGCTGAACGAGGATCTGTGGACCGGCCAGGCGGATGCGTCGTACAAGATCGACGGCGACCGTCCGGTCACCTTGTCGGCGGGCTATTTCTACCAGGGCACCGACCGCACCTCGTCGCGGCTGGTGTTCAACTACCAGACGTCGCGCGGCGGCGGCACCGCGCCGGGCTATCCGTACAACCTGCTGCGGCCCGATTACCTGCTGAGCCCGGACGTGCTCAACAACGCCTGTCCGCTCGACGGCACCGGCGCGTGCACGATCCAGCTGCAGTTCAACACCGCCGCGGGCGCCTATCGCTACGACGCGAAGCTCGACGTCCATGCCGGCTACGTCCAGGCCGAGGGGGAGGCGTTCGACGGCCTGCGCGCGGTGATCGGCGTGCGCTATGAAAAGGGCGACGAGCGGGTGACGCCGTTCGGCACGACCACCGGCGGCACGCGGCTGAGGAACGATTATTTCCTGCCCGCCTCGACCCTGACCTGGAATTTCGCGGCGGACATGCAGCTGCGCGCGAGCGCCGCCAAGACGATCTCGCGCCCGCAATTCCGCGAACTGGCGCCGCAGCAGTTCCGCGATCCCGATTCGGACCGGCTGTTCTTCGGCAACCCGTTGCTGCGCGATTCCGAACTGTACAATCTCGAAGCGCGCTACGAATGGTTCTTCAAGCGCGACCAGCGCTTCACGCTCGCGGGCTTCTACAAGCGGATCGATCGCCCGATCGAACAGGTCGGCTTCTACACCGGCGCCGACGACCGGTTGCAGACCGGCTTCACCTATCTGCCCAAGGCGACGCTCTACGGGGGCGAGGTCGAATTGCAGAAATACGTGCCGCTCGGCGGGCTGTTCGGCGGGGACGTCTTCGCGACCCGGCGCGCGCTGTTCGTCGCCAACTACACCTACACCAAGTCGAGCATCACCGCCGACGGCAGCTGCGTGCCGTCGATCGCGGCGCCCAACCAGGCATCGGGCGGTTGCGGCGTCGGCTTCGCGCCCGCCGCCAGCCTGTTCCGCAACGGCGCGCCGCTGACCGGCCAGTCGGACCATCTGGTCAATTTGCAGGTCGGGATCGAGGACACCGCCTCGCTGTCGCAGGTCACGCTGTTGTTCAACTATGCCAGCGACCGCGTCACCAACCGCGGCCCGTCGCTGCTCAGCGGCAATGCGTTCCAGCCCGACATCGTCGAGCATCCGGGCATCCGCCTCGACCTCGTCGCGCGTCAGGGGGTCGAACTGCTCGGCGGCAAGATCGAGATCAAGGCGGAAGCGCGCAACCTCACCCGCACCAAATATCGCGAAAGCCAGAGCTTCGCGAGCGGCAAGGAGGTGTTCATCAACCGCTACAACCTCGGCCGGGTGTTCAGCCTGGGCGTCAGCGCGACGTTCTGATCCGCGTAGGGTCGGACCGGGGCTGCCCGGTCCGACCCTACGCCAGCGCGTCTCCCATCGCGCGCACCGCGGCGACCTTGGCGTGCAGCGCCGACCAGTCGTCGCGCTCGGCGATCGGTGCCCAGATCGCCTCGACCTCCTCGATCCCCATGCCGCAGGGTTCGCCCTGCCAATAGGGATGGCTGCGCTCCTTGCGCGGTGCATAGGGGCCGAGCGCATCGCGCAGCGCGGCCCATTCTTCGCCATAGCTCTCGGGCAACCGCCCGCCGAACGCATCGAAGAAGAACCGGTCCAGCCCCACGCCGGTGGCGCGCAGCGCGCGCTCCAGCGTCTGGACCAGCGCGCGATCCGGGGCGGTCCCGCGCGGGACTACGCCCAGCCGCCACAGCAGCGCGTCGGCGATCCGCGGGGCATAGCGGCCCCCGAACTGTTCGATCAGCGCGATCAGCGGGTCGCTCTCGGCGATCAGCCGCAGCGACGCGGCGAGCTGCATCACGTCCCAGTGGATCGCCTCCGGCTGGCGACCGAAGGCATAGAGGCCGGCATGGTCGAAATAGGCCGCGACGAATGCCGGGTCCCATGTCGGCGCGAACCGCCACGGGCCGTAATCGAAGCTTTCGCCGGTGACGTTGATGTTGTCGCTGTTGAGCACGCCATGGACGAACCCCGCCGCCATGTAGCGTGCCGCGAGCGTCGCGGTGCGATCGACCACGCGATCGAGCAGCTGGACGGGATCGTCCGATTCCTCGCCGTACAGGTTGCGGAGCACATAGCCGACGAGCGCGCGCATGCCGTCCTCGTCCTGGTGATAGGCGAGCCGCTGGAACGTGCCGATGCGGATATGGCCATGGCTCATCCGCACCATCACCGCCGCGCGGGTGGGGGAGGGTTCGTCGCCGCGGACCAGCTCCTCGCCGGTTTCGATCAGCGACAGCGTGCGGCTGGTCGGCACGTTCAGCGCCTCCAGCATCTCGGTCGCCAGGATCTCGCGCACGCCGCCCTTCAGGGTCAGGCGGCCGTCGCCGAAGCGGCTGTAGGGCGTCTGCCCCGACCCCTTGGTGCCGAGGTCGAGCAGCCGCCCCTGCGCGTCGCGCACCTGCGCGAAGGTGAAGCCGCGGCCGTCGCCGATATCGGGATTGTACTGGCGGAACTGGTGCCCGTGATAGCGCAGCGCCAGCGGCTGCGGCAGCGTGCCGGCTAGGGGAGCGAAACGGCCGAAATGCGCCACCCATTCGGCCTCGGTCAACCCGTCCAGCCCTACCTGTGACGCGGCGCGATCGTTGCGGAAGCGCAGCCGCGTGTCCGGAAAATCGGCGGCCGCGACCGGATCCCAGAGCGTGGGCCCGAGATCGAGCAGCGTGGCGGCGGGGCGGTAAGCTTGCGGGGTGGTGGGCATGTGTGGATATGGAGGTTGCCGCCCCGGCCGCGCAACCCCGAGGATCCCAAGCCATGGCTGCCTTCGAAGACTGCTACTGGATGTCGGCCGACGGGCTGAAGCTGCATTACCGGCTGTATCCGGGCGACACCGCGTTGCCGCCGGTGCTGTGCCTGCCCGGCCTGACCCGCAACGCGCGCGACTATGACGCGTTCGCCGCGCGGCTGGCGGGGCGGCGACAGGTGATCGCGGTCGACTTCCGCGGTCGCGGCAAGAGCGAGCATGCGAAGGATCCGATGACCTACGTGCCCGCGACCTATGTCGCCGACGTGCAGGCGCTGCTGGCGGAACGGGGCATCGCGCGGGTCGTCGCGATCGGCACGTCGCTGGGCGGGATCGTCACGATGCTGCTGGCGCAGGCGGGGGCGGGGATCGCAGGCGCCCTGCTCAACGACGTCGGGCCCGAGATCGAGCCCGCAGGGATCAGCCGCATCCGCGGCTATGTCGGCAAGGGCAGCAGCTGCCCGACCTGGATGCATGCCGCGCGGACGCTGGCGGACGCCAACGGCGACGTCTATCCCGACTGGCAGATCGAGGACTGGCTGGCGATGGCCAAGCGCGTCTACCGCCTCAACAGCGGCGGGCGCATCGTGCTCGACTACGACCTCAAGATCGCCGAACCGTTCCGTACGCCCGGCAACGAGACCGGGCCCGACATGTGGGCGGCGCTGTCCGCGCTTCGCGACGTGCCGGTGCTGATCGTGCGCGGCGGCCGGTCGGACGTGCTGGCGCAGGCGGTAGCGGAGCGGATGCTGGCCGCGCTCGATCGCGGCGAGCTCGTCACCGTGCCAGGCGTCGGCCACGCGCCGATGCTGACCGAGGAGGCGCTGCACGACCCGATCGACCGGCTGCTGGAACGCGCGACGGCGTGATCGCGGCGCGCGACGAACCCGACGGCGCGCCGCGGCTCGCGACGCTCGACATCCTGCGCGGGCTGGCGATCCTCGGCATCCTGTTCATGAACGTCAGCGAGATGGGCGCGTCGATGACCGCCAACTGGTCGGACATCCGGCATCTGGGCTGGAACGAGGCGGATCGGATCGCCTGGTGGCTGCGGACCCTGCTGGTCGAGGGCACCGCGCGCGGGCTGCTGGAGATGTTGTTCGGTGCGGGGATGCTGATCCTGACCGACCGGATCGCCACCGCATCCGCCGGCGCGCTCGCGCTGCCGTTGCGCTACGGGTGGCGCAACATCGTGCTCTGGGCGTTCGGGATGGCGCATATGGCGCTGTTGCTGTGGCCGGGCGACATCCTCCACACCTATGCCGTCGCCGCGCTGTTCGCCTGTACGGCACGGGCGCTGCCGCCACGCGCGATGCTTGCGATCGGCCTGTCCTATGCCGCGTTCACGATGGCGACCGGCGTCGGCGCGATCGGGCACGAGGCGGGCGTCCGCGCCGCGGCGGGGTCGGGCGACCGCACCGCCGTCGCCACGCTGCGGACGATGACGGCGGAGCGGGCGCGCTTTCGCGTCGCGGATGCCGCCGCCGTCCGGCGCGAAGATGCGGCGGGGCGCGGCGACGCCCGCGCCTGGGCCGTCGGCCAGTGGCGGGTCGCGGTGTCCCGGCTGGGCGGCGACGAACTGGTCTTCATCTGGGAAGCGGCGGCGACGATGCTGATCGGCGCGGCCCTGTTCCGCTGGGGGGCATTGGGTGGGGGCTGGTCGCGGCGCCGCTACGGGTGGTTGCTGGCGGCGGGATATGGCGTCGGCTTGCCGCTGCGGACCTACGCCGCGTGGGAGGCGACGCGGTTCGACGCGCGGGTCGAGATCGCCTGGGTGTGGGAGGATGCGGCGCGGCTGGCGATGACCGCCGGCCATCTGGCGATCGTCATGCTGCTGGCGTCATCGCCGCGCGCGATGGCGTGGCTGCGCCCGTTCGCGGCGACGGGGCGCACCGCGCTGACGCTGTATGTCGCGCAGACGATGATCGTGTCGTGGCTGGTCTTTTCGCCGATGGGGCTGGGGCTGTACGGGCGATTGGGCTGGGCGTCGATGATGCTGCTCGCGCTGGCCGTCGACGCACTGCTGGTTTGGGCCGCGATCCTGTACCTGCGCCGCTATCGCATCGCGCCAGTCGAATGGGCCTGGCGCTCGCTGGTCGAGGGGCGGCGGCTGCCGATCCGCCGCCAGGACCGGTCCGGTCCCGGGGCGCGAACGGCCCCGTCGTCGTAACCCCGGACCGGTTCGGGCTGCATCGCCGACAGGGCGTCAGCGCGGGTGGCGGCGCGCCTCGGGCGCATGGACCAGCGCGCGCAGCCGCTGAAGGTCCTCCGCCGTGTCGACGTCGATCAGTTCGGCGGGCGCGGTGACGACATGGCGGCCCGCGCGCACCAGGTCCCGCGCGCCGGCATCGCCCTCCAGCCGTTCGAGCGCATCGAACCGGGCGCGTCCGAACACCGCGGGCGGGCCGGGCGAGCGGCCGTCGCTCGATGCGACCACCGCATCGTCGCCCTCGGCGGCGTCGAGCAGCCGCAGGATGTGCGTCGCGGTCACCCGCGGCATGTCGGCGAGCGCGACGACGATCCCCCGCACCCCATGCGCCCGCGCGCAGGCGACGCCGAGCGCGAGCGAGCGGCCCATGCCCAGCTGCGGATCGTCGTTGCGGACCAGCGTGAAGCCGTGCGCGGCATAGTCGCAGTCCGCCCGTCCGACGACGGCGACGCGTTCCCGGAACGGCATGTCCTCCAGCGCCACCGCGACGTGCAGGCCGAGCGGACGGCCGAGAAACGGTTCGTCGAGCTTGCTGCCGACGTCGCCCATCCGCCGCGACCGCCCCGCGGCGAGCAGGACGAGGACGCTGTCCTCAACCGTGATCATGGAACGCGCCGACCATGGCGGCGGCGATCGACAGCGCGATCTCCGACGGGCCGATCGCGCCGATGTCGATCCCGACGGGGGCGTCGATGCGGTCGATCTGCTCCGCGCCCAGCCCTGCCGCCGCCAGCCGCTCGCGACGCGCGGCATGGCTGCGCCGACTGCCGAGCGCCCCGACATAGGGCGCGTTCGTTGCCAGCGCCGCGATCAGCGCGGGGTCGTCGATCTTGATGTCGTGGCTGAGCGTCACGATCGCGGTCGACGGGCCGGGCCGCCGGGCCGCGATCGCCTCGTCGGGCCAGCGATCGTCGAGCGTCACGCCGGGGAAGCGCTCCTCGGTCAGGAAGCGCGCCCTGGGATCGATCACGGTCGTGTCGATGCCCAGCGTCGTCGCCAGCGCGGCGAGCGCCTGCGCGATCTGCACCGCGCCGACGATCAGCAGCCGGCGCGGCGGATCGTAGCGGTTGACGAACACCTCGCCCGTTTCGGCCGGGCGAAGGTCGCTGTGCCCGGTCGACAGGTCGGTCGTCACGGTCAGCGCCTGGCCATGGTCGCGCGCCTCGGCGATCCGGTCGAACAGCTCGGGGTCGAACCCCGCCGCCGACACCGGCTGCACCATCACCGCGATCTCGCCGCCGCAGGGCAGGCCGACCTCCCACGCCGCGGCATCGGCGACGCCATAGTTGCGCAGCTGGAACGGCGCCCCGGCGATGACGTCGGCGGCGGTCTGCAGGATGTCGCTCTCGACGCATCCGCCCGAGACGGATCCCTCGAACCGGCCGTCCGCATGGACCAGCATGTGGCTGCCGCGCGGGCGCGGCGCGCTGCCCCAGGTCGACACGACGGTCGCGAGCGCGAGCGGTTCGCCCTGCCAGCTGCGCGCCGCGGCGATGACGGAATCGTTTTCGGCCATTCTCTTCGTCTTTCTCATCTGCCGGCTCGCGCCGGGCCGGCTCTATACGGCGGGCAAACCCGCCAGCAATTTGTCGAGCGTCACGGGGAAGTCGCGCACCCGCACGCCGCATGCATTGTAGATCGCATTCGCCACCGCCGCGCCGGCGCCCGATATCCCCAGCTCGCCGACACCCTTCGCGCCGACCGGATTGGCGCTGTCGTCGATCTCCTCGATGAAATGCACCTCGATCCGCGGGACGTCGGCGTGGACCGCGACGTGATACTCGCCGAAGTCGGGATTGACGAAATGTCCGTTGCGCGTGTCGACGACCGCTTCCTCGCCCAGCGCGTAGGACAGGCCCCAGACCATGCCGCCGATCAGCTGGTTGCGCGCGGTGGCGGCGTTGAGCACCCGCCCGACGTCGAATACGCCGAGCATCCGCCGCACGCGCACCTCGCCGCTGACGGCGTTCACCGCGACCTCGACGAAATGCGCGCCGTGGCTCGCCTGGCTGGTGCGTTGCGATTCTTTGCCGGGGGCCGTCTTGCCGGTGGCGACGATCGCCTGCCCGCGCATCAGGTCGGCGAGCGCGACGCTGCGTCCGCCGGCGGTGACGCAGCCATCCGCGAGCGACAGCTCGTCGGGCGCGGCGTTCATCCTTCGCGCCAGCTCGGTGATGATGTCCTCGCACGCCAGCACGATCGCCGAACAGGCGCTGCCCGCACCGAAGGACCCGCCCGACCCGGCGCTGGGTGGCAGATCGGTGTCGCCGATCCGCACATCGATATCGGCGATCGGCAGCCCGAGCATCTCGCCCGCGGTCTGCGCCAGGATCGTATAGGTGCCGGTGCCGATGTCGGTCATGTCGGTTTCGACGACCGCGCGGCCGTCCGCCTCCAGCCGCACCCGCGCCTCCGCCTTGACGGTGAAGTTGCCGCGCAACGCCGCCGCCATGCCGTGGCCGATCAGCCATTCGCCCTCGCGGGTCGATCCCGGCGCGGCCTTGCGCGCGTCCCAGCCGAAACGCCGCGCGCCCTCGTCGTAGCAGTCGATCAGGCGCCGCGTGGAGAAGGGCTTGCCGCTGACCGGATCGACCTGCGGCTCGTTGATCCGGCGCAGCGCGACCGGATCGAGGCCCAGCGTCTCCGCCAGCTCGTCCATCGCGCATTCGACCGCGAAGGTGCCGATCGCCTCGCCCGGCGCGCGGACCGCGCCGGTTGCGGGCAGGTCGAGCCGGATCAGGTCGGTGCGGAACCGCCGCGCCTCGCCGGCATAGAGCGGCAGCGACCCGAACGGGATCGGCTCCAGAAAGCTGGCATCGTCGTTCTGCGCCGCGATGCCTTCGTGCGCGAACGCGGTGATCCGCCCGTCGCGCCCGGCACCGATGCGGACGCGCTGCGTCGTCGCGCTGCGGTGGTGGACCAGATAGGCGGTCTGCGCGCGGGGCAACGCCACCTTCACCGGCCGGCCGATCCGCTCTGCGGCGATCGCGGCCAGGATCACCTCCGGCCCGACCCCGGTCTTGCCGCCGAAGCCGCCGCCGACGAACGGCGCCAGCACGCGCACGTCATCCTTCGCGATTCCCAGCGCGGTCGCGATCGTGCCGCGCGCGCCGCCGATCACCTGGTTGCTCGTCCGCACGGTCAGTTTTCCCGCGTCCCACGACACCGTGCTGGCATGCGGTTCGAGCGCGGCGGGATAATGCACCGGCGTCGTATAGCTGCGATCGAGCGTAACCGGCGCCGCCGCCAGCGCGGCGTCGAGGTCGCCGATGTCGATCGCGGGCAGGAAGCCGAGGCCGTGATCCGTGTCGACCGGGGCGGCATCGCGGTCGAAGCGGTGTTCGCCGGGTTCGGCATGCACGACGACCAGCCGCGCGGCCTCCCGCGCGATCGCCTGATCCTCCGCCACCACGATCGCAACCGGCTGGCCATAGTGGAAGATCGCGTCGGTGCCGCTGTGCGGCTGGCCCTGCGAATTGCCGCCGCCGGTCACCATCCGGGGGTCGTCGTGGATCACCGCGATCACGCCGGGCAGGGCTTCGGCAGCGGCGACGTCGATCCCGGTCACGCGTCCGCTACCGATCGGCGCGCCGACGATCGCCGCGCAGGCGGTGCCGTCGGGTGCGCCTTCGAACGCATAGGTCGCGACGCCCGCGACCTTGGCCGGCCCTTCGATCCGCGGCAGCGGCCGGCCCAGCACCCCTTGTTGGGCACGCGTCAGCGCGGCGGGGCGATAGGCCCGGTCCATCGTCATCTCGTTCATCGCGTCGGTCCTCGCTGCCCGGTCGGCCGGGCCAATGTAGGGTGGCGCCGGCCCATGGGTAAGGCCGGCGGCCACTTACATCGCGGGCAGGCCCCCCAGCAGCTTGTCCAGCGTCAGCGGATAGTCGCGGACGCGGACGCCGGTCGCATTGTAGACCGCGTTGCCGATCGCCGCGGCAGCACCGCAGATACCCAGTTCGCCCAGCCCCTTGGCGTGAAGCGGATTGGCCTGGATGTCGCGTTCGTGCAGGAATTCCACCTCCAGCTGCGGCACGTCGGCGTTCACGGGTACGTGATATTCGCCGAGATCGCGGTTCACCACCTTGCCGTTGCGGTGATCGTTGACCAGATCCTCGGTCAGCGCGCAGCCGATGCCGAACGTCATGCCGCCAAGGCACTGCGAGCGCGCGGTCTTTTCATTGAGGATGCGTCCCGCGGTGAACACGCCGAGCATCCGCTTGACGCGCACCTCGCCGGTGACCGCATGGACCGCCACCTCGGCGAAATGCGCGCCGTAGCTTGCCTGGTTGAACGCCTTTTCCTGCTGGCCGGCGTTGATCTCGCCGGTGGCGGAGAGTCCCTTGCCGACGAGCGCGCGCAACGGCACGCTGCGGTTGTCGGCGATCGCCAGCCCGTCCTTCAGCGTCATGGCCGCGGCGTCCACGTCCATCGCCTTCGCGATCTGGTCGCGCAGCGCCTCGCAGGCGAGATAGACCGACGATCCCGACGAGGCCGCGCCCCACGATCCGCCGGAGCCTGCGCCCGGAGGCGCATCGGTGTCGCCGAGGTGCACGGTGACGTCCGCGATCGGCAGCCCGAGCAGCTCGGCGGCGATCTGTCCCAGGATCGTATAGGTGCCGGTACCGATGTCGGTCATGTCGGTCTCGACGATCGCCTTGCCCTGTCCGTCGATCGATACCTTGGCGGACGATTTCTGGAGCATGTTCGAGCGCGCGGCGGAGGCGACGCCGATGCCATGCAGCCAGTCGCCGCGCCGGTCGGTGCCGGCGGGCTTGCGGTTGCGCCAGCCGAACCTGGCCGCGCCCGCCTCGAGGCACGGGATCAGCGCGCGCGACGAATAGGGGACGTTCTTTTCCGGATCGACCTTCGGCTCGTTGCGCTTGCGCAGCTCGATCGGGTCGATGCCCATCTGCTCGGCCAGCTCGTCCATCGCGCCTTCCAGCGCGATCAGGCCGACCGCCTCGCCCGGCGCGCGCATCGATCCCGCCAGCATCCAGTCGAGCCGGACGATGTCGTGGGTGATGAGGCGGTTCTCGCCGTCGTACATGAAGTGCGTGGAGGCACCGCAGGGTTCGAAGAAGTCCTCGCCGGGCAGGTTGGAGACGATCGTCTCGTGCCCGATCGCGGTCAGCCTGCCATCCGTGCCGGCGCCCAGCCGCATCCGCTGTTCGGTGTTCGAACGGCGCACGGTCGCGTCGAACACCTGCTGGCGCGCCATCACCGCCTTGACCGGCCGGCCGAGCCGCTTGGCCGCGATCGCCGCAGCGACGCTTTCGGGTGCGATGCCCAGCTTCGATCCGAAGCCGCCGCCCACGAACGCCGCGACGATCCGCACCTTGCTCGCCGACACGCCCAGCGCCTTGGCAAGTTGCAGCTTGTCGGATGCGGGCATCTGATAGGCGCCGTACAGCGTCAGCGCGCCGTCCTCCCATACAGCCAGGCTGGCATGCGGCTCCATCGCCGCCGAATTCTGGCTGGGCGTCGTATAGGTGACGTCGATCGTATGCGCCGCCGCGGCCATCGCCGCGTCGACGTCGCCCTGCTTGTGGTGCGGCGGGATCTGCTGCGGCTTGGGCTTCTCCGCCTCGTCGCGGTGCAGGGCGAAATCGTAGCGTCCTTCGCCCGGGGCATAGTCGACGCGGACCTGCATCGCGGCGTCGCGCGCGACCTCATAGCTTTCGGCGATGACGATCGCGATGATCTCGCCGTGATAGGCGACGTCCTCGACCCCCTGCGCGGGCGCGGTCGTCTCGCCGCCCTGCTGCGGATTGCGGATGAAGCTCGCATAATCGGTGATGACGTCGATCACCCCGGGCATCGCCTTTGCCCGCGACGCGTCGAGCGTCCGGATCTTGCCTGCACCGACCGTCGCCCGCACCAGATATCCGTAGGCGACGTTGTCGAGCGCATATTCCGCGGCATAGGTGGCCGTGCCCGATACCTTGCGCGGCCCGTCGATCCGGTCGATCGGCTTGCCGATCACGTCCTGCACGCTCGTGTCGAGCAGGCTGTCGGGATGCGCCGCATTCATCGTCAGCGAATGGGTATCGCCCTTGCCGAAACCGAACATCGCTTATTCTCCCGCCGGGGCGGACCCGGTCAATTCACGCAAGGTGGCGATCAGGACCCGCCGCGCGAGCGGAATCTTGAAGTCGTTCGAGCCATGGCCCCTGGCATCGGCGAGCAAGGCGTCGGCCGCCGCCGCGAAGGCCGCATCCGACGGCGCCTTGCCGACCAGTGCCGCCTCCACCGCGGCATCGCGCCACGGCATCGGACCGAGGCCGCCGAACGCCAGCGCGGCGCTGGCGATGCGGTCGTCCTGCACGTCGACGACGCCCGCCACCGACACCAGGGCGAAGGCATATGAGGCGCGGTCGCGGACCTTGCGGTACGTCTGGCGTCCCTTGGGAGGCGCGGGCAACTCGATATGGGTGATGAGTTCACCGGGCTCCAGCGCCGTTTCCACATCGGGCGTGGTGCCGGGCAGGCGATAGAAGTCGTCGATCGGGATGCGGCGCTTGTCGCCGTCCGCCTTCAACGTGATGATCGTCGCGCCGAGCGCGCGCATCGCCACCGCCATGTCGCTGGGGTGCGTCGCGATACACTGGTCGGACGTACCGAGCACGGCGAGGATGCGGTTGTAGCCGCCGATCGCCGAACAGCCGCTGCCGGGCTCGCGCTTGTTGCACGGCGTCGCCGTGTCGTAGAAATAATAGCAACGCGTCCGCTGGAGCAGGTTGCCCCCGGTCGACGCCTTGTTGCGCAGCTGGCCCGACGCGCCGGCCAGCAAGGCGCGGCTCAGCACCTCGTAACCCGCTATGACGCGCGGATCGGCGGCGAGGTCGCTGTTGGGCACCAGCGCGCCGATCGTCAGGCCGCCGTCGTCGCGTTCGTCGATCGTGTCGAGCGGCAGGCGGCTGATGTCGACGAGCTTGTCCGGCGTCTCGATCTGCAGCTTCATCAGGTCGAGCAGGTTGGTGCCGCCGGCGATATATTTGACCCCGGCGGCGTCCGACCCGGAGACCGCCGCGGCTGCGCTGTCCGCTTTCGCATAGGTGAAGGTCTTCATGCGCCCACCTCCGCCTTGTGGCGTAACGCGATGTCGACGACGCCCTCCGCCTCCGCGACCTCGCGGATCGCATCGACGATGTTGGGATAAGCGGCACAGCGGCACAGGTTGCCGCTCATCCGCTCCGAAATCTCCTCGTCGTCGAATTTCGGCTTGTCGAGGTCGCCGCTGACGTGGCTGGCCCAGCCCTTGCGCACCTCGTCGAGCATGCCCGCCGCGGAGCAGATCTGCCCCGGCGTGCAATAGCCGCATTGATACCCGTCGTGGCGGACGAAGGCCGATTGCAGCGGATGGAGGTCGTCGGGCGTGCCCAGCCCCTCGATCGTCACGATCTCGTCGTCCTGATGCATGACCGCAAGGCTGAGGCAGCTGTTGATCCGGCGGCCGTTGACCAGCATCGTGCAGGCGCCGCACTGGCCGTGGTCGCACCCCTTCTTGCTGCCGGTCAGGCCCAGATGCTCGCGGCACAGGTCGAGCAGCGAGGTGCGGATATCCGGTTCGGCCTCGAACGATTGGCCGTTGATCGTGAAGTTCATGCGCTGCCTCGCAAAGATCGGGTGTCGCACCCGTGTAGGATTGTCGTCCTAACGCCCGTATCCATGATGGTTTCCGGATTGCGAATCGCTCTCACTGCCGCGCTGCTGGCGTCGGCGCCCACGACCGGGCAGGATCGGGCGATGACCGCCGCTCCGCTATCGCCGCCGATCGTCATCGCCCATCGCGGCGCCAGCGGATCGCGCCCCGAGCACACGCTCGCCGCCTATGAACTGGCGATCGACCAGGGCGCCGATGTCATCGAGCCCGATCTGGTGCCGACGAAGGACGACGTCCTCGTCGCGCGGCATGAAAATGCGATCGGCGACACCACCGATGTCGCCACGCACCCGGAATTCGCGGCGCGCCGGACGACGAAGACGATCGACGGCCGCACGCTGACCGACTGGTTCGTCGAGGATTTCACGCTCGCCGAGCTGAAGACGCTGCGCGCCAAGGAGCGGCTGCCGGCACTGCGCCCCGCCAATGCGCGCTTCGACGGCCGGTTCGCGATCCCGACGCTGGGGGACATCATCGCGCTGGCGAAGCGTCGCCACGTCGGCATCTATCCCGAAACCAAGCACCCCACCTATTTCGCCGCGATCGGCCACCCGACCGACGCGTTGCTCGTCGCGGAACTGCACCGCGCCGGCTGGGACGATGCCGACGCACCGGTGTTCATCCAGTCGTTCGAGGTGGAAAACCTGCGCCATATCCGTACGCTGACCCGTATCCGCCTGATCCAGCTGGTGGCGGGGCAGGGCGGGCCGGCCGACGGCGCGGCGCCCGACTATGCCGCGATGCTGACGCCGGCGGGGCTGCGCGCGATCGCGGGCTATGCCTGGGGCATCGGGCCCGACAAGGCGCAGCTGTGGGCCGGCGTGACGCCGACCGGTCTGGTCGCGGATGCGCATGCCGCGGGCCTTCGCGTCCATCCCTGGACCTATCGTGCGGAGAACGCCTTCCTGCCCGCCGCCTTGCGCCGGGGCGAGGATCCCGCGGGCCATGGCGATCTCATGCGCGAGATGCGCGACGCACTGGCGCTTGGCATCGACGGATTCTTCACCGATTATCCGCTAACCGGCGTCGAAGCCCGCCGCGCGGCCAAGGATCATCGGTAAATGCGTATCGCCCCGTTCCTCTCCATTCCGCTCGCACTCGCGACCAGCGGCTGCATCAGCACCGCCGCGACGATCGTGAAGGCGCCGTTCCAGGTCGCCGGCAAGGCGATCGACTGGACGACGACCAGCCAGGACGAGGCCGACCGCAACTATGGCCGCAAGATGCGCAAGCAGGAGGCGAAGGAAGGCCGCGAGCGCAAGCAGGCCGCCGAACGCTGCCGCAAGCATCCCGACGACACGGACGCCTGTCGCTATTCGGGGTATCGCGCCGGATACTGAATCATCCGTCGCCCCGGGCTTGGCCAAGTCAGCGGCGAAGGGAAGGAGCCCTCGTTTCTCCCCCGGCCTTCGCCGGGGAAGTGCTGAAGGGACCTCGCCCCCCGCCGGGGGCGTGAGGGCATGGTGCAGGCCGCGTGGATCATCCCTACCGGTCCTGTGCCACCGCGTCGCGCGCCAGCGCCGCAGCGACCGCGATCAGCACTTCGGGATGGACGTGGACGCCCAGGTGGCCGCTGGTCACCTCCACCGCCTCGGCGCTCGGATCGCGACAGATGAAGCCGTTGACGAAGCCGTCGCGCGGGCTCCAGATCGCGGTGCACGGCACCGGCAGCGGCGCGGCGATCGCCTCGCTGCGCGCGATCACCGCGGGATCGTCGACGCGCTCGCCGGTCGCCCATTCGAACGCGCGCCACACGTTGGTCGCCCGGCCGCCGCCCGCATAGGGCGAGCTGACCGTCACCACCCGCGCCAACAGGTCGGGGCGCCGATGCGCGACGAGGCGCGCCATGATCCCGCCGAGGCTTACCCCGACCAGCGTCACCGGGCCGGCCTGCGCATGCAGGGCCGCGACCCGCGCGATCAGCCGCTCCGCCTCCGCGCCGACACTTTTGATGCCCAGGTTGCGGCCGAGGCCCCAGCCTTCGGCGCGATAGCCGATCCGCGTCAGGAAGCGGCGCAGCACCACGCTCGATCCGTCCGCGTCGAACAGGCCGGGCAGGATCATCACCGCGCCGCCGCGCCCCTGCGGCACCGCCGCCAGTGCCGCCGCATACCGCCACCGCGTCGCCAGCATCCAGGCGACGCGCGGCACCTCGCTCGCCGCAAGCGCCTTGGGCGGGGGCGGGGGCGCAAGGAACCCGTCGCCGAACCGCGCATGCGGCGGAGGTTCGGCGCGCCGCCGCGCCAGCCCGGCCTGCCATCGCGTCAGAACCATGCCATCACCGTGATCGGAAAGGGCGTCCAGCGCCCGATCCGCACGCCTGCGCGGCGCAGCATGTCGCCGGTCCAGGCGTTGCAGGTGTGCACCGCGCTGTAATGGCCGCGGCCGGCATAGAAGGCGTCGTTGTCGGCATAGCCGCGGTGCGCGATCCGCCCGGGCGCGAAGCTGGCGCGGATCAGCGCGGCCAGCCGGCGATATTCCTCCGGGCGCAGCACGATGGCGCGGACGTCGCCGCCGGTGCGCGGCGCGGGGACGTGCTCGACATGCATCAGCGTCGCGTCGCTGCCGCGCGCGGCATGCAGCACGGTGCGTGGCTTGAGGTCGGCCCAGGTCGCCGTATCGAGGAAGAAGGCGCGTTCGCCCCAGCCGATCGCCAGATGGTCATAACGGGCATAACGCGGGTCGCGCAGGTCCGCTCCCGGCGCCCACCCGCGCCAGTCGACGCCCGCCGCAACCTTGGGCACAACGATACCGACATGGATGCCGTTCGATTCGACGAAGATGCGCACCCCCTCGGCCGGCGGCGTCCAGCCGGCGTTGGCGGGCAGCGCGCCGCCCACCAGACCGGCTGTCGCATAGCCCCCGATCAGCAGCGCGAGGACGACGATCGCGCGGCGCGCGATACGGAGCGCGGTGGCCAGTGGGGCGCTGTGTCGTATCATCCGAAACCTTATGCTAGGCTGGCGTCATGGCAGATGAATCGCACGCTTCCGACACGCCGCCGGCCGGTGTCGCACCCGACTGGACGATCGATCAGGACTGGCATCATTATACCGCCGAGGAGCATGCGACCTGGGATAGACTGTTCGCGCGCCAATCCCAACTGCTGCCCGGCCGCGCCTCCGACGCCTATCTGCGCGGGCTCGACGTGCTGAAGCTGTCGAAGCCCGGCATCCCCGATTTCGCCGAATTGTCCGACCGGCTGATGACGCTGACCGGGTGGCAGGTGGTGGCGGTGCCCGGGCTGGTGCCGGACGACGTGTTCTTCGACCATATGGCCAATCGCCGCTTCGTCGCGGGCAATTTCATCCGTCGGCCGGACCAGCTCGACTACATTCAGGAACCCGATGTCTTTCACGACGTGTTCGGGCACGTACCGATGCTCGCCGACCCGGTCTTCGCGGACTATCTGGAGGCCTATGGCCGCGGCGGGCAGCGCGCGCTGGGACTGGATGCGCTGAAGTATCTCGGCCGGCTCTACTGGTATACGGTGGAGTTCGGGCTGATCCGCGAGGCGGGCGACCTCAGGATCTACGGATCGGGGATCGTATCCAGCTTTGCCGAAAGCCGCTTCGCGCTCGACGATCCCAGTCCGAACCGCATCGGCTTCGATATCGCGCGGGTGATGCGCACCGAATACCGGATCGACGATTTCCAGCAGAACTATTTCGTCATTCCCAGCTTCGACGAACTGCTGCGCATCACCGTCGAAACCGATTTCGCGCCGCTGTACGAGCGATTGAAGGCGCAGGACGATATTCCGGTCGCCGCGATCGTCCCCGGCGACGAGGTCCTGACACGGGGCACGCAGGCCTATGCGAGGCGGAAGGCGGGGGAGTAACTCTCGCCCGCGTCCAAGTCGTCATCCCCGCGCAGGCGGGGATCCATCCGCCCGGACCTTGCGCTTCCGGCATTGCCCTTCGCCAGTATGGATCCCGCCTGCGCGGGGATGACGGAATGTATCGAGGCAGTTCCGCTCAATAGACGCGCTTCTTCGGCTTGATGTACGCGACGTCGTCGGTCAGCGTGTAATCGTGGACCGGGCGATAATCGATCGCCGTCGCCCCGCCGACGCCGCCCCAGCCGGTGAAGGTCGTGATCGTGTGCTTCATCCAGCCGGCGTCGTCGCGATCGGGATGATCCTCGTTGACGTGCGCGCCGCGCGATTCCTTGCGGTTCGCCGCCGAATCGATCGTCACCACCGCCTGCGCGACGAGGTTGTCGAGCTCCAGCGTCTCGATCAGGTCGGTGTTCCAGATGAGGCTGCGGTCGTTGACCGAGACATCCGCCAGCTGGCCATAGATGCCCTTCATCAGCGACTGGCCCTCGCTCAGCAGGGCGTTGTCGCGGAACACCGCGCAATGCTTCTGCATCGTCCGCTGCATCTGGCCACGGATCTCCGCCGTCGGGATCGTGCCGGTCGCGTTGCGGAACGTGTCGAGGCGGGTCAGCGACAGCTCTTCCGACCCCTTGGGCAGCGGATTGTGCGTGCCGTTTGGCTTGCAGATCTCGGCGATCCGCTTGCCCGTCGCGCGCCCGAACACGACGAGGTCGATCAGCGAGTTGGAGCCGAGTCGGTTGGCGCCATGGACGCTGACGCACGCCGCCTCGCCGACCGCGAACAGGCCGGGGACGACCGTGTCGGGGTTGCCGTCCTTGAGGTTGACGACCTCGCCGTGGAAGTTGGTCGGAATGCCGCCCATGTTGTAATGGACGGTCGGCGTCACCGGCAGCGGCTGGCGGGTCAGGTCGACGCCGGCGAAGATCTTGCCGGTTTCGGTGATGCCCGGCAGACGCTCGTGCAGCACCTTGGGATCGATATGGTCGAGGTGCAGGAAGATGTGGTCGCCGTTCTTGCCGACGCCGCGCCCTTCGCGCATCTCCATCGCCATCGAGCGGCTGACGACGTCGCGGCTGGCGAGGTCCTTCGCCGAGGGGGCATAGCGCTCCATGAAGCGCTCGCCCTCGGAATTGGTCAGGTAGCCGCCTTCGCCGCGCGCGCCCTCGGTGATGAGCACGCCCGCGCCGTAGATGCCGGTCGGGTGGAACTGGACGAATTCCATGTCCTGCAACGGCAGGCCGGCACGCAGCACCATGCCGCCGCCGTCGCCGGTGCAGGTGTGCGCCGAGGTCGCGGAGAAATAGCAGCGTCCGTAGCCGCCGGTCGCCAGCACGGTGTTGTGGCTGCGGAACCGGTGGATCGAGCCGTCTTCCATGCACAGCGCGATCACGCCGCGGCACTGCCCGTTCTCCATGATGAGATCGAGCGCGAAATATTCGACGTAGAAATCGGCGTCGTAGCGCAGCGACTGCTGGTACAGCGTGTGCAGCATCGCATGGCCGGTGCGGTCGGCGGCGGCGCAGGTGCGCTGCGCCGGCGGGCCTTCGCCCATGTTCTGCATCATGCCACCGAACGGGCGCTGGTAGATGCGCCCTTCGTCCGTGCGGCTGAACGGCATGCCGGCATGTTCCAGCTCGTAGACCGCGGCTGGCGCCTCGCGCACCATATATTCGATCGCGTCCTGGTCGCCGAGCCAGTCGGAGCCCTTGACGGTATCGTACATGTGCCAGGTCCAATGGTCCGGACCCATGTTGCCGAGGCTCGCGGCGATCCCGCCCTGCGCCGCGACCGTATGGCTGCGGGTCGGGAACACCTTGGTGATGCAGGCGGTCTTGAGGCCGTTCTGCGCGCATTCCATGACCGCGCGGAGGCCCGAGCCGCCCGCGCCGACGACGACGGCGTCGTAACTGTGGTCGATGATCTTGTAGGCGTCCGACATTATGCGGCAGCTCCGAAGGCGACCTTGAGGATCGCGAAGATGGCGGTCGCGGCGGTCGCGACGGTGAAGAAGTTCAGCAGCAGCATGTAGGCCACGCGTTTCTCGCCATGCTGGTAATCCTCGATCACGACCTGCAACCCCAGCCGGAAGTGATAGAAGACCGAGACGATCAGCAGGACCATCGGCACCGCCGCCCAGCTGTTGCGCAGCCAGCCGTGCACGGCCTCATAGTCATAGGACGGCATGCGCAGGATCGCGAACACGAACCACAAGGTCAGGAACAGGTTGGATGCGGCGGTGACGCGCTGGCGCCACCAGTGATGCGCGCCTTCCTTGGCGCTGCCGAGGCCGCGGACGCGGCCGATGCTGGTGCCCGATCCCATCACTTCATCCCCAGGTAGAGCCAGAAGGCCGCGGTCAGGACGAACCCGCCCGCGATCACGACAAGGCTGAACGTCTTGTTGCGTTTCAATTCGAAGGCGGCGCCCGCGTCCATCACCAGGTGGCGGATGCCGTTGAGCATGTGCGTGAAGAACGCATAGGTCATGCCGATGCCGACGACCCAGCCGATCGCGTTGAGCGCGCCGCTGTCGGTGGTGAAGACGTCGCGGAACGTCGCATAGGCTTCCGCACCCGATGCGATCGCGGTCAGCCACCAGACCAGGAGCACCGTGCCGACCGTCGCCATGCCGGAGCCGGTCGCACGGTGGAGGATGGAGACCAGCATGTGCGGTCCCCAGCTGTAGTGGAGCTTCAGGAAGCCCGAAAAGAGATGCGGGCTGCGCGGACGCGCCGGATTGCGGGATGCCATGAACGGTCCTCGGGCAAAGTCGATTGCAGTGCCTATTAGGCCTGCCGTGCTGCGATGCAACCCGTGCACCCCACTCTAACCCCCCATTAACCACCGAAGGGTAGAGATGCTGACACACACGCAGTTGAGCCGGAGACCACCTTGTCCGACATCGCCATGCCGCCCCCGGCCAGCATCGCCGCCGCGATCGACCTCAAGAGCCGGATCAAGGCGTTCGACGGTGGCGAGAACACCCTGGTGGAACGCGCCGCCGAACTGTGGACGATCATCGAACCCGACGCCGGCGACATCGTCGAGGCCTATTGGGCGCACTGGCGGCACGCCAATCCTGGCGCCGCGGAATGGACGCCGCTGGAAAACGAACGCCGCATCGCCGCAGGGATCGCCTATCTGCGCAACCGCTGCTGCCACCTCGACGGACGGTTGTGGGTCGAATCGCTCGAGCGGGCGGTCGCATCCGCCTATGCCGCGGGCGTGTCGACGATGGAGGTGCTGGCGATGTCCTGCGCCAGCGATCGCGCCGCGCTGAAGGCGCTGCATGGCCGACTCGCCGCCGACGACCCCCGCCACCACACGCTGATCGATGCGTTGATGCGCCTGTTCGGCATGGAAACCGAGCTGACGGTGGAGCTGTTCGCCGGCTTCGCCGACCATAGCGAGCGCGTCGCCCGCGACCGGCTCGCGATGGAATTCCGCGACGGCATCGCCAGCGCGGTCGAAACCGCCACCGACGAAGGCCATGCGCTGCGCGAACAGGCGATGCGCAGCTCGGGATCGGCGCGCGGCATGCTCGGCAAGACCAGCGAGGTGGCGGCGGCCGCCGAACAGTCCGCGGTGGCGATGCGCGAGGCGGCGCAGACCGCGGCGGGCCTGATCCGCGCGATCGAGGACGCCCGCACCGAGGTCGAGGCCGCGGCCGAGATCGCCGCGCGCGCCAGCACGCAGGCGACCAACGCGGTCGGCATGTCCGAGGCGCTGTCGGATCATGCGAAATCGATCGAATCGATCCTCGGCCTGATCCGCGACATCGCCGGCCAGACCAATTTGCTGGCCCTGAACGCGACGATCGAGGCGGCGCGCGCGGGCGATGCCGGGCGCGGCTTCGCGGTGGTCGCGCAGGAGGTGAAGAGCCTCGCCAACCAGACCGCGCGCGCGACCGACGACATCGCCGCCAAGATCGCCTCGATCCAGTCGGCGACGCGATCGACGGTCGAAACCAACGCCAGCATCAAGACCACGGTGACCGAGGTGCAGGAATCCGCCGACCGCATCCGCTATGCGATGGAGGCCCAGGCCCAGACGGTGACCGCGATCACCGCGGCGGTCGACGAGACCGCGCTCGCCGCCGATTCGATGTCGAGCACGATCGCGGCCATCCGCGAGGATACCGAGGCGGTGGCCGCCGAGATCGACGGCGTAGGCCGCGGTTTCGACCGGCTCGACGGCCGGCTGAACACCCTCAAGAACAGCGCCGGCGACTTCGTCGCAAAGGTCGCTGCGTGAGGCAGGAGAGGATCGCTGGAAACATGACGCCATGGCCAAATCCGCAGCGCTGAACGACCGGGTTTTCGCCCGTCGCAGCATCGTCGAGCATCTGGGTGAATACGACTGGGACGGTTCGATCGCCGATTCGTGCGGCGATATCTGTTCGCTGCTCGGGCCGGACGACTATCGCCAGATCGCCACCCGCTTCTGGGACCATTACCTGTCGCTGCCCGGCACGCAGGCGATCCGCCACCTGTTCGATGCCGGCCGGCTCGGCCGCCGCATCGCCGACAGCGCGGATTATGCCTATCTGAAATACAGCGCGCCGTTCGACGAGGGGTGGGTCCGGGTCGCGACCCGGCACGCCGAGCAGTCGACGCGATCGGGCGTGCCGCTGCCGACGTTGCAGGCCGCGCTGGCGCAGTCGCACAGTTTCACCATCCAGACGCTGGAGCGCCGCTGCGCCGGCGACACCGCGCGCCTCGTGCGGCTGTGCGACGCGGTGCAGCGGACCGCGCTGGTCGAATCCGACATGATGACCGGGCACCTCGCCGTGTTGCAGGCGACCGCCGCGCGCGAGGAGCGCCAGGCGCGATCGGCGGCGTTCCGCGAAAGCATCGCGGTGTCGATCGAGGGCACGGCGACGCTGGGCTCGCGCATCCGCGTCCAGGCCAGCGCCGCTTCCGCCTCGACCCGCGAGGTGCTGGGCAAGGCGAGCGTGGTCGCCGCGGCCGCCGGGCAATCCGCGGTGGCGATGCGCGAGGCGGCGCAGACCGCGGCCGGCCTGATCCGCGCGATCGAGGGCGCGCGAGGCGAGGTGGACGCCGCGGCCGAGATCGCGCACCGGGCGAGCGACCATGCCGGCGATGCGGTCCGCGCGAGCGAGCTGTTGAGCGACCATGCGCAATCGATCGAATCGATCCTGGGCCTGATCCGTGACATCGCCGGCCAGACCAATTTGCTGGCGCTCAACGCGACGATCGAGGCGGCCCGCGCCGGCGACGCCGGCCGCGGCTTCGCGGTGGTGGCGCAGGAGGTGAAGAGCCTCGCCAACCAGACCGCGCGGGCGACCGACGATATCGCCGCCAAGATCGCCGCGATCCAGCATGCGACGCGGACGACGGTCGCGACCAACGCCAGCATCAAGTCGACCGTCGCCGAAGTGCAGGATTCCGCCGACCGCATCCGCCGGGCGATGGAGGCCCAGGCGCAGACGGTGACCGCGATCACCGCCGCGGTCGACGAGACCGCGCTCGCCGCCGATTCGATGTCCACCACGATCGACGCGATCCGCGCGGATACGCAGGCGGTCGCGAGCCAGATCGATTCGCTGGGCGCGGGGGTCGGCGAGGTCGGCGACCGGCTCGGCGCACTGCGCGCCTCGGCCGACGGCTTCTCGGCGAGCGTGGGCTAGCGCGTCGGGCGGCGGCCGGAATGGGGTTGGCGGTCCCTCCGCCGCTCCGTAAAGCCGTGCGCCATGGCAATACTCCTCACCGGATCGAGCCGCGGCATCGGCGCGGCGACCTTCGACGCGCTGACCGCGGCGGGCGCGACCGTCATCGGCCACGGCACGCGCAGCGGCATCGCCGCCGACTTCGCCGATCCCGCCGCGCCGCAGGCGTTGTGGGGCGCCGCGCTCGCGCAGGCCGGCGGCACGATCGATGTCCTCGTCAACAACGCCGGCGTGTTCGAGGCGAACCCGCTCGACCGCGATCACGACCACTGGGTCGGCGACTGGGACCGCACCATGCGGATCAACCTCACCGCGTCGGCCGAACTCTGCCGCCTCGCGGTGCGCCACTGGCAGGCGCAGGGGCGCGGCGGCCGCATCGTCAACGTCGCCAGCCGCGCCGCCTATCGCGGCGACAGCCCGGCGCACTGGCATTATGCCGCCGCCAAGGCCGGCATGGTCGCGATGACCAAGACGATCGCGCGCGGTTACGCGGCGCAGGGCATCCTGGCCTTCGCGATCTGTCCGGGGTTCACGATGACGGGCATGGCGGACGACTATCTGGCCAGCCGCGGCGGCGACAGGCTGCTCGCCGACATCCCGCTCGGCAAGGTCGCCGACCCGGCCGAGGTCGCCGCGGTCGCGCGCTTCTGTGCGCTGGAGGCGCCGGCGTCGATGACCGGCGCGGTGCTCGACGTGAACGGGGCGAGCTATGTCCGCTGATTCGTGGAAGGTCACGCTGCCGTGCACCCGTACCGAGGCGGAGGCGATCGACAGCGCGTCCGACCTCGCGATCGATGCCGTGCTGATGACGACCGAGGAGGTGGAGGACGACGTCGAGCGCTGGCGGCTCGACGCCTATCTCGAGCATGAGCCCGACGCGGCGTTGCTCGCGACGATCCATGCGCTGGTGCCGAGCGCCTCCGCGCACGACCCCGTCGTCGAGCGGCTGCACGCCGAGGATTGGGTGACGATGAGCCAGGCCGGGCTCGAGCCGATCCGCGAAGGCCGCTTCGTCGTCCACACCAGCGCGCACCCCGTCGAGGCCGACGCGGGACAGCGGACGTTCCTGATCGAGGCGGGGCAGGCGTTCGGAACCGGCCATCACGGCACCACCAGCGGCTGCCTCGCCATGCTCGACGGGCTGGAGACGGAGGGCAGGCGGTTCGACAGCGTGATCGACGTCGGCACCGGCACCGGGTTGCTCGCCTTCGCCGCGGTCGAACTCTGGCCGGCGGCGCGCGTCGTCGCCACCGACATCGATCCGATCGCGGTCGACGTCACGCGCGACAATGCGGCGCGCAACGGGGTGGAGGGCGTGGCGCTGTTCGTCGCGGATGGCGCGCGCCATCCCGACATCGACCGCCAAGCGCCCTACGACCTCGTCATCGCCAACATCCTTGCCGGGCCGTTGGTATCGATGGCACCCGAACTCGCCGCGATCGCGGCGCCGGACGCGACGATCGTGCTCGCGGGGCTGCTGGAAACGCAGCGCGAGGCGGTGGTCGCGTCCTATGCCGCGTGCGGCTGCGCGCTCGATGCGATCGACCGCCGCGGCGACTGGACCGTGCTGCGCCTCACCGCCGGCGCGGCCCGCTACATGCCCACCGCGCCGTTCGACCCGAAGGGCCGCGACGGCTGGGCGCTCGACCTGTAGGGCCTCAGCCGGGCGCGCCGACCAGCGGCGCATGCCGGTCGACCAGGATCGCGCTGGCGTCGTTCAGTCCCACGACCTCGACCGCGACGCCGTGGCCACGCAGCCGGGCGACCACCTCCTCCAGTGCAGCGACCGCGGTCACGTCCCACAGATGTGCCGCGGTCAGGTCGATCCGAACCCGCGCCGCGCCGTCGCGCAGGTCGAACCGGTCGGCGAACGCCTCGGCGCTCGCGAAGAAGATCTGGCCCGACACCGTATAGACCCGCGTGTCGGCGGCCGCGTCATAGTCGATCACGACCTGCATCAGCCGCGTCACCTTGAACGCGAAGAACACCCCGCTCAGCAGCACGCCGACCGCGACGCCCGCCGACAGGTCGTGCGTCGCCACCGTCACCGCCACGGTCGCCAGCATCACCGCGCCCGACACCTTGGGATGCCGGCCGAGGTCGCGCAGCGATCCCCAGGAAAAGGTGCTGATCGATACCATCACCATGATCGCGACCAGCGCCGCGACCGGCACCTGCGCCACCCACGGCCGCAGCGGCACCATCACCACGAGCAGGAACACGCCCGCGACCAGCGTCGACAGGCGCCCGCGCCCGCCATAGCGGACGTTGCCGACCGTCTGGCCGATCATGCCGCACCCGGCGATTCCGCCGAACAGCCCCGCCGCGACGTTGGCCAGCCCCAGCCCGGTGCATTCGCGCGCCTTGTCGCTGTTGCTTTCGGTCAGGTCGTCGACGACGCGCGCGGTCATCAGCGATTCGAGCAGGCCGACCGCCGCCATCGCCAGCGCATAGGGGGCGATGATGCTGAGCGTCCGCCACGCGACGGGCAGGCCCGGCCAGGCGAACGCCGGCAGCGCGGCGGGCAGCCGCCCCAGGTCGGCGACGGTGCGCAGCGGCATCGGCACGGCAATGGCGATCGCGGTCAGCACGACGATGCAGATCAGCGGCGACGGGATCGCCCGCGTCAGCCGCGGCATCAGGTAGATGATCGCCAACCCCAGCGCGATCATCGCATAGGTGTGCCAGGTCACGCCCAGCATCTGCGGCACCTGCGCCGAGAAGATCAGGATCGCCAGCGCGTTGACGAAGCCGGTGCGGACCGATCGCGACACGAACCGCATCAGCACGTCGAGCTTGAGCAGCCCGAACAGGATCTGGAACAGGCCGGCGATGATCGTCGCGCCGAGCAGGTAGGACAGGCCGTGGCTGTGGACGAGCGCCGCCGCGACCAGCGCGACCGATCCCGCCGCGCCCGAGATCATCGCCGGTCGGCCGCCGCAGATCGCGATGACGATGCCGATGACGAACGAGGCGAACAGGCCGACCTCGGGAGCGATGCCGGCGACGAACGAAAAGGCGATGACTTCGGGGATCAGCGCGAAGGTGCCGACCATGCCGGCGAGCACGTCGCGCCGCGCCGCGGCCGCACCGCAATACCATTCCGCACGATAGCGGGAGAGGGGGGAAGGATTCATTGGATGGTCCGCATTGACCGCGCGCGACGGGCACCGCGTCGGGCGGTGGGAAGATGTCGGACGGGCGGTTTACGTTGTCCGGCGGATCGGCGGCCGGAATAGCCACCCGGAATTGCACCGGGTCCATGCGAATGCGCGGGCCGATACCGTGCTTCGCTGGTCGGCGCAATGGCGCGACCTGCCGTCCGTCGCGGGATGGGAGGCCCATCGCATGTGGGCGACGAGCGGAGATGTGGTCGCGCGGAGGACGCGGAGGGGTGGTAAGCTGGGCTTTTGGCGCGGCCCGATCCGGCGTTTGCCCGGCGTCGATCGCACTGGTGCCTTGCGCACTGCGATCGCCGAATCCACCGCAGAGCCGGAACGCAACGAGGCACCTGTCGGGTAGTCATGATCCTTCCTGTCCCCCGGCGAAGGCCGGGGTCCAGCTTATGGATAGCGTACGGACCTCGTAACACGCGGCCCGACCTCCGCCGGGCACGCGTGGCGACGTTCGGCGATGCCTCGAGCCGGCCCGGGCGACTGAAAGACGAGGCATCCGGACCCGGAACCCTCGATGGCCCGCAGCCACCGCACCGAACGCGTTGCCTCCGCGTCCTCCGCGCCTCCGCGTGACCCCCGATTTCGTCTTCGCGTCCGAGCGGCTTCGCGTGAACCCCTGCCGGACCCGGCGCTTGGCCGACCTCGCACGCTGTAGGACGACACCCCGCCAAACCACCCCGCATCTCCAGCAAAACCAGCACATTCCGCCCGCCCGGAAAAACCGCTGTCCTACGCGGGCATGGCGTGATCCACCCCGCGCCCAGTCCGGGGAGACCATGCCATGACCATCGACACGCTGATCGACGCGCTCATCGTTCGCGAGGGCGATTATGTCGATCATCCCGCCGACCGCGGCGGCGCGACGCGCTGGGGGATCACGGTCGCGGTGGCGCGCGCCAACGGCTACCAAGGTTCGATCCGCGACCTCCCCCGCGCCGCGGCCGCCGCCATCTATCGCGCGGCATACTGGCGCGCCCCCGGGTTCGACCGGATCGCCACGCGCGCGCCGCGCCTCGCCGCCGAACTGTTCGACACCGGCGTCAACATGGGCACGGGCGTCGCGGCGGGTTTCCTCCAGCGCGCGCTCAACGCGCTCAACCGCGGCGCGAGCGACTATCCCGACCTTGCCGTCGACCAGACGATCGGCCCGCGCACGCTCGCCGCGCTCGACGCTTTCCTCGCCCGCCGCGGCGCGCCCGGCGAGGGCGTGCTCGTCAAGGCGGTCGATGCGTTGCAGGGCGAACGCTATCTGGCGCTCGCCGAGCGGCGCCCGGCCAACGAGGCGTTCGTGTACGGCTGGCTGGCGGAGCGGATCGCGTGATCCCGGCCCGCCGCCGCCCGCCCCGCCGACCGCCCGTCCGCGACGCCTTCGCCGGCCGTGCCCGGCCGGCGTTCCTCTATGTCATGTACACGCTGCTGCTCTGGGCCATCCCGATGAGCCTCGTCGCCGCGGTCCGCCCCGATGTCGCGCGGGCGATGGCGCAGGCGATGGGCGCCTATTTCGCCGCGATCCCCGAACCGCTCTACGCGCTCTTCGGCACCGGCTACCTGGGGTACACCGCCGCGCGCGCGTGGGGGAAGTCGCGGGGCGTCGAGCGGTGAGGCGTGTGTCGCGCAAAGGCGTTACGAAGGCTGCTTCACGCGGAGGCGCGGAGGCGCGGAGAAGAAGGGAGGGCCGCCGCGCCAGCCGCGAACATCACCGCCCCCGTCCATGACGGAGCAAAGCACTTCGCGCCATGCACGACCCCTCCGCGCCTCCGCGCCTCCGCGTGAACTATCTATTTTCTCTTCCTGCCTTCGCGCGCGCCCCCTTTGCGCCCACCCCCGACCGACCCTACATCGCGTCCATGAACGATCCCCACGCAATGCCCGTCTGGCATGGCACCACCATCCTGTCCGTCCGTCGCAACGGCAAGGCCGTCGTCATCGGCGACGGCCAGGTATCCATGGGCCAGACCGTGATGAAGCCCAATGCCAGGAAGGTCCGCCGTCTGGGTGCGGACGGTCATGTCGTCGGCGGCTTCGCCGGCGCCACCGCCGATGCCTTCACCCTGTTCGAGCGGCTGGAGGCGAAGCTGGAGCGTCATCAGGGCAAGCTGATGCGCGCCGCGGTCGAGCTCGCCAAGGACTGGCGCACCGACAAATATCTCCGCAACCTCGAAGCGATGATGATCGTCGCCGACCGCGACGTGACGCTGATCCTGACCGGCAACGGCGACGTGCTCGAACCCGAGAACGGCATCGCCGCGATCGGTTCGGGCGGCAATTACGCGCTCGCCGCCGCCCGCGCGCTGGTCGATTACGAGGCGGATGCCGAGACCGTGTGCCGCAAGGCGATGGCGATCGCCGCGGACGTGTGCGTCTACACCAACGATCGCACGACGATCGAGGTCATCGACAGCGCGACCTGACGCGCACCCGCTGCGGTGCGACTTTTGTGACCTTCCAGTCTCCCCGCGAAGGGGAGGGCGAGCAGACCATGAACCAGAACCTGACCCCCAAGGCGATCGTCGCCGCGCTCGACGCCCACATCATCGGCCAGGCCGATGCCAAGCGCGCGGTCGCGGTCGCGATGCGCAACCGCTGGCGCCGCCAGCAGCTGTCCGCCGACCTGCGCGACGAGGTGACGCCCAAGAACATCCTGATGATCGGGCCCACCGGCTGCGGCAAGACCGAGATCAGCCGGCGCCTCGCCAAGCTTGCCGACGCACCGTTCGTGAAGGTGGAGGCGACCAAGTTCACCGAGGTCGGCTATGTCGGCCGCGACGTCGAACAGATCGCGCGCGACCTGGTCGAGGAGGCGATCCGGCTGGAAAAGGAGCGCCGCCGCGTCGCCGTGAAGGACAAGGCGGAGGAAGCGGCGATGAAGCGCCTGCTCGACGCGCTGGTCGGCAAGGACAGCAGCCAGGCGACGCGTGAGAGCTTCAAGCAGCGCTTCGCCGATGGTCACCTCGACGCGACGGAGATCGAGATCGAGCTGGAACAGGCGCCCGCGATGCCGTTCGAGGTGCCCGGTGCCGGGCCGCAGATGATAAACCTCGGCGAGATGATGAAGTCGTTCGGCGGGGGCCAGCAGCTCAAGCGCCGCAAGCTGACGGTCCGCGCCGCCTGGGACAAGCTGGTCGAGGAAGAGGCCGACAAGCGGCTCGACCAGGACGAGGTCAGCCGCATCGCACTGGCGGATGCCGAGGCGAACGGCATCGTCTTCCTCGACGAAATCGACAAGATCGCGGTCAGCGACGTGCGCGGCGGCTCGGTCAGCCGCGAGGGCGTGCAGCGCGACCTGCTGCCGCTGATCGAGGGCACGACCGTCTCGACCAAATACGGGCCGATGAAGACCGATCACATCCTCTTCATCGCCAGCGGCGCGTTCCATGTCGCCAAACCATCCGACCTGCTGCCCGAACTGCAGGGGCGCCTGCCGATCCGGGTCGAGCTGAAAGGGCTGACCGAGGCGGATTTCATCGCGATCCTGTCGGACACCAAGGCCTCGCTGCCCGTGCAATACAAGGCGCTGCTGGCGACGGAGGGTGCGGAGGTGCGCTTTACCGAGGACGGCATCGCCGCCATCGCCCGCATCGCCGCGGAAGTGAACGGGCAGGTCGAGAACATCGGCGCGCGCCGGTTGCAGACGGTGATGGAGAAGCTGCTCGAGGAAGTCAGCTTCGATGCCGAGGACCGGACCGAGGCGGTGACGGTCGATCGCGCCTATGTCGACCGGCAACTCGCCGGCATCGCGCGCAACACCGATCTCAGCCGGTTCGTGCTGTAGCGAGAGCGGGGTACCGGGGAAACATCGCCTATTGCTTTGCCACCCCGGCCCGGTTCCCAAGTCCACCGTGCTGGCAGGGGCGGGGCTGGGCGCCGCTGTGCTATTCCCTCATCGCTCCGCGCACTCCCGAAGGGTCTGGAGTAACGGAGGGATCCCGATCGGCCCTGGCATCGGTCCTGAGCAACCCGAGGGGTGACCGCCCGTTCGTCCTATCGCGTCGCCCGCGTATAGGGCGTGAACTCGGTGAAGCGGCAATAGGCCGACGGGATGCTCGTCCCCGGGGTCAGGATGCGGAAGCGGTCGTTCCGGCACAGCTGGCCGCCATACACATCGACGATCATCGTGCTCAGCGGTTCCAGCGACGGGCAGGCGCCGACCGGCCCGGTCTTCCACACCCGCCGTCCGGCGCCTTCCGTGTACAGGATCGTGTGGGCATCGATGATCGACGGCCCGTTGGTCTGCGACAGGGGAATGCAGTTGACGGGCGCACCGGCGACCCGGCCTGCGAGCGGGTCGGACCTGGCGGCGAGCAGCGGCAGCGCGAGCGCGACCAGCGTGAGGGCGCGGATCACTTGCCGGCCTTGCTGTAGCGGACGAAGGGGCCGAACGAGCAGCTGCCGCTGAACATGCGCGATCCCGTATCGACCGTCGTCGCGATGTCGCCCTGACACAGCTGGCCCTGGTTGGACCGGGTGACGAGGATGTCGCCGCGGCCGATGCGCTCGCAGCCGCCCGCGGTATCGGAGCGGAACTTGAGGCCGCGGCTGACGGTGTAGACAATCGTCGGACCATAGGCCTTGACCTGCGTCGTCGGATAGCGGGGCATGCAGCTGCTCGACCGGTCCGGCGTCAGCCCGGCGAGGTCTTTCGCCAGCGCGGTCGCCGCGGCGGCGTTCGCCTCCTGCGTCGCCAGTTGCTGTTGCGGCGTCTGCGCACAGCCGGCGAGGCCCGGCGCAAGCGCCAGGGCGGTAACGGCGGCAACCCACGTCATCGATCGCATCTTCCTGGCTCCTGTCGTCCGCAGCGGCCGAAACGGTTCAGCCGCGAAATTCATCCTTGCCCGTCCGCAACCGCGCCAGTTCGCCGGCATCGGCGGCGCGCAGGAACGGGTTCGTCGCGCGTTCCAGCCCGATCGTCGTCGGCACCGTCGCCTCGCCCGCGGCGCGCATCCGGTCGACCGCCTCCATCCGCGCCGCGATCGCCGCATTGTCCGGCTCGACGACGCGCGCGTAGCGCCCGTTGCTCTGGGTATATTCGTGACCGCAATAGACCTGCGTCGCGTCGGGCAGCGCGGCATAGCGCTGCATGTTGGCGAACATGTCCGCCGCGCTGCCTTCGAACAAACGGCCGCAGCCCATCGCGAACAGCGTGTCGCCGGTGAAGACCGCCTGTGCCCCCGCGAAGTGGAAGGCGATGTGGCCCGCGGTATGGCCGGGCACGTGCATGACCGTCGCCGCCTCCGCGCCGATCCGCACGGTATCGCCCTCGCCGACCAGCACGTCGAGGCCGGCGATCTTCGCGGCCTCCGCCGCGGGACCGGTGATCCGCGCGCCGCCGGCCTGCAACGCCGCATTGCCGCCGGTGTGGTCGGGGTGCCAGTGCGTCGTCCAGACCTGGTCGATCGTCCAGCCCCGCGCCGCTGCCGCGGCCTGTACCGGCTCCGCCTCGCCGGGATCGATCGCGACGGTGCCGCCGCTCGCCGGATCGTGGATCAGCCAGGCGTAATTGTCGCTCAGCACGGGAACGCGGACGATCTCCAGCGGCATCACATCACCAGCTTCCGGTGTTGGGCATCGATGCCCAGGGTTCCGCCGGCGCCAGCGCCTCGCCCGCCTGGAGCAGCTCGATCGAAATGCCGTCGGGCGTCCTGACGAACGCCATGTTGCCGTCGCGCGGCGGGCGGTTGATCGTCACGCCGCCGTCCATCAGCCGCTGGCACGTCGCGTAGATATCCTCGACCCGATAGGCGAGGTGGCCGAAGTTGCGGCCGCCGGAATAGCTCTCGGGGTCCCAATTGTAGGTCAGTTCGACCTCCGCCTTGGCGCGTTCGCCGGGCGCGTTCATGTCCTCGTCCGCGGCGAGGAAGATCAGCGTGAAGCGGCCCTTCTCGTTTTCGAGCCGGCGCACCTCCTTCAGCCCGAGCAGGTCGAAGAAGGCGATCGTCGCGTCGGGATCGGTGACGCGGATCATGGTGTGGAGGTACTGCATGCGCGGGTCCTGCGGCTCGGTGGAGGGAAACTATGCGGTCAACGCACGACGGGCCAGAGGGTGTCCGCCCGCGGCGGCGGCGGCAACCTTATCGACCGGCGGCGGCGGGGGCGAATTGCGCCAGAGCCGCGGTGGCGCTGCGGCCGGCCGGCGCGTCCGGTGCCAGCCGCGCCGCGGCCGCCCAGGCGGTGCGCGCGCCCGCCTCGTCCCCCGCCGATGCGGCGATGTTGCCCGCCTCGAGCTGGACCGAGGCATCGTCCGCCGAACGCTTCAGCGCCTCGCCGATGTCGGTCTTCGCACGCGTGATGTCGCCCTGGCGCCGCGCGAGCGTCGCCGACAGCAGCCAGGCGAGCGGATCGTCGGCGGCATTGGTCAGCGCAAGGTCGATGTCGCGCCGCGCCCCGGCGGGATCGCCGGCTGCGACGAGGACGCGCGCATGGTCGAGCTGCGCCTCGCCCAGCGCCAGCCCCTCCAGCGTCCCCGCGACGAGCGCGGTGTCGAGTGCGGAGCGCGCCGCGGGAACGTCCCCTGCCGCCAGCCGCGCGTTGCCCGCCTGCGCCCAGTAATTCGCGGCGCGTCGGTCGCGCGCCGCCGCCGCGGCCTTTGCCGCCGCCTCGAACTCGGCCGCGGCGGCGGCGAAATCGCCCTGCTGCGTATAGGCGAGGCCGGCGCATTGCCGCGCGAACCATGTGCCCCCGTCGACGCCCCAGCGCAGCGCCTCGGCCCGTGCCGCCGCCGGATCGCTCGCCGCCAGCACGACGCAGCGGTCGTAGCGCGCCTCGCGCGGGTCGGCGGCCTTGACGGTGGTGACGGCGGGGGCGGGGGATGCGGCCTGCAACGCGGCGAGGATCAGGATCATAGGCGGCTCAGCACGTCCCCGGTCGCCCGGACGATCGCCGCGATATCGGTATCGCGGGACAGGCGATGATCGCCGTCCTTGACCAACAGCGTCTGCACGTCGGCTGAACGGATCATCTCCCCCAGCCGCACGGTCCGGTGCCACGGCACGTCGGGATCCGCCTGTCCCTGCACCAGCCGGACCGGGCCGTCGAAGGGAATCGTGCCGAACATCAGCCGGTTGGCCTCGCCCGACTGGAAGAAGGCGCGGGTGTAGACGGTCGGCGCCGGCCCGTAGGGATTGGCGCGCTCCAGCCGCCCGTCGCGCAGGATCGTCATCTTGTCCTCGATCGAAAAGCCCCAGTCGGTGAAGTCGGGTGCCGGCGCGATGCCGACCAGTCCCACGACCTGCGCCGGCCGCGCCTTGGCGGCGAGCAGCATCAACCACCCGCCCATCGACGATCCGACCAGCACCGCCGGACCGGGCGCGACCTGGTCCAGCATCGCCAGCACGTCGTCGCGCCAGCCCGCCAGCGTCTGATCCTCGAACGCGCCCTCGCTCTGCCCGCAGCCGCCATAGTCGAAGCGCAGGAACGCGCGCCCGGCGTCGCGCGCCCAGCCTTCGAGCGCGGTCGCCTTGGCGCCCGTCATGTCCGATGCATAGCCGGGCAGGAAGACGATCGTCGGCCCCTTGCCGGGGCTGTGGTGATAGGCGAGGCGGGGGCGGGGCTGGCTCATGCGCAGCCCCTACCGCGTCCCGCCCGCGATGGGGAGCGCCCGCGCAACGATGCGTCGATCAGAACCGCCATTCGATCGTGTCGGTCTCGCCGCGACAGATGCCGCGCAGCGCCGCCCAGGCCGGCGCGTCGAGCGCGGGCGTATAGCGTTCGCCCGCCACCCGGCTGCGGCGGAAGCGCGCCGCGCGGTCCGCCGACACCGGATGGCTCGCCAGATACGCGAACATCCGCTCCGCGCCGTCCGCCCCCCGGCCGAGGCGGGTGAAGAAGCGCGCGGTCGGGATCGGCGACAGCCGCTGGTCCGACAGCAGGCGGATCGCATGGCCGTCCGCCCGCGCCTCCGCCTCGCGCGAATAGGCGGTGGCGAGCAGCGCGTTGGTATAGCCGCCGACATGCCCCTCCAGCCCGCCGAGCAGGACCGACAGCCCGACTTGGCGCAACAGCGACTCCATGACGTCGCGGTTGCGGACATGGCCGATCTCGTGCGCGATCACGCCGGCCACCGCGTCGGGCGAGTCCGCTGCCTTGAGCAGCCCGTCGAACACCACGATCCGGCCGCCGGGCAAGGTCACCGCATTGACCATCGGCAGCTTGACGACCTGGATCTCCAGCGTCGGATCGTCGGGATCGATCCGCTGCTTCAAGGTGGCGAGCGCGGCGCGGCCCGCCGCGTCCTGACACCCCTTGCGGCCGAAATCGCCGACCATCACCTCGCCGAGCCGCTGCTCGACCGAGGCGGGCACCATCCGCGCGACGATCGCGGGGGTGCGCAGCACGACCACGACGACCACCGTCGCCACCACCGCGAACCCCGCCGCCGCGCGCCACAGGCCGAGCCGATCGACCCAGCGGCCGTAGCGCTGCGGCCGCGGCAGGCGGGCGGCGAGGTCCGGCGGGATCGCGTCGGTGAAGCCGATCCGCCAGCCCGGCCGGCCGGCAAGGCCGAAGGTCGCGGCCTGCGCGTCGCGGTCGCCCGGCGTCAGGTCGGCGAAGGCGTGGCGTTCGCCGGTCAGGTCGCCGTGGCGCAGCGTGAAGCCGTCGCCGTCTGCGACGAGCATCGCCTGTCGTCGTACCGCGGATATGCCGTCGTAGTGCCAGACCGGCGCCAAGTCAGAAGGCGCCGACATCGAACGCGTCCAGCAGCCCTTCGCCCTGACCCGGCTCGCGCGTGGCCGACTGGCGCAGCCCGTCGAGATCGACTTCGCCATACGCCGCCATGTGCCGGACGAAGAACGCCCAGTTGCGATAGGGGACGAAGATCGTGCCGATCCCCAGCGTGACGATCACCAGCCCCAGGTTGCCGAGGTAGAGCAGGATCCAGTCCTTCGTCGTCGCGCCGAAGCCGAATTCCAGCCGCCCGAGCGATGTCGCGCCCACCGCCTCGCGAAAGAAGGCGGCATAATAGATCATCGCCACCAGCCCGAGCGCCCCGAAGAAAAAGGCGTAGAAGGCGATGCCGACCGCCGCGAAGAGGATCAGCATGGCCGCGGTCGGCTGCGCGCCGGGCCTGAACGCGCCGCCCATCTGCGCGCCCATCATGGTGACGAACAGCAGACCGAGGGCGATCGTGAGCACGAACGGCAGCGCATAGAACAGCAGGAACCGGCCGAACACCGGCTGCCAGCGGGCGTCGCTGCGGAAGGGGATCGAGCCGAAGCTCATCGCGTTCCACCGTTCGTTCCACAGCCGCGCCATCGCCCATGGCGTCATCAGGTAGACGGTCAGGAACGACGCCGCCGTCTTCCAGAAATAGCTCCAGCCGTAGCGCACCCCTTGCGCGTCGCTGCCGCCGCGGATGCCGTGCCAGAACGTCCGGCTGAGGCGGTAGCGCAGCGCGCGGAAGCGCGCGACGCCGAGCAGGTAGAGGATGGCGAGGTAGAGCACGAACACCATCAGCCCCGCCGCGCCCTGATGCCCGCGCATCATCACGCCCTGCAGCACCAGGTTGATGACCCCGAACGGCAGGATGAAGAGGACGAAGGCGATCAGATAGCCGACGAACAGTTCGAGCCCGGTGCCGGTCCATTCCAGCCGGTCGTCGATGAAGCGTGTCCGGCTCCACAGATACCGCCGCGTCCGCGCCCGCGCCCAGAAGGTATAGACGCCGAGCGTGACGATCGTCAGCAACAGGTTCGTGAAGGCGATCGGGGCGAATTCCTGCCACGTCCCCGTAAACCGGAACGCCTTCGCGTCCGCCGCCCGATCGTCGTCCATGCAAGTCCCCCTGCGTCGCAATGGAGCCGAGGCGCCGGGCAGGGTCAACGAAATTTTCGGGCTATGTCCAGTGTATCGAATGGTCGCATCGGGGCGGGTGTGGAGGCACCGGTGCGAAGTCGTGGAGAAAAAGCAGTTCACGTGAAGACGCGGAGACGCGGAAGTGTCACGCTCGGTGCGGAGCACGGCATCAACCTGCCTGCGGAAATTGCCCGGCCTCCGGCGGGGGACACATCCGTCTCACCGTCTTCGCTCCGCGTCTCCGCGTGAACGAGCCTTCTGCTTCATCCACCCACGAACGTGTTCACCGCGTCGGCAAATGCGGCCGGCTGGTCGAGCATGACGAAATGCGCCGCGTCGCCGATGTCGACGAACGTCACGCGCGGCGCGTCGGCATAGGCCGCCCTGTAGAGCGCGTCCGCCTGCGCCCTGGTCGGTCCGCCGGCCGACCAGGGGTAGACGAGCGTGATCGGCGTCGCGATGTCCTTCATCGCCGGGCGCAGGTCGGTCGTCATGTCCTCGTACATCGCCGCCCCGGACACGCGGGCGTCGGCGGCTTTGAACCACGTCGCCACCTTCGCGCGGGCATCGGGTTTCAGCGCCAGCCGGTTCGCGGTGGCGGTCGCCATCGCCTCGCTGGCGGGCTTGCCGTAGCTCGCGACCTGCATGTCGCGCATCGCCTTCGCCTGCGGCTCGACCATCGCCACCGTGGCGGCGGGCGACAGGATCGTGCCGAGGAACGGCAGCGAATCGACGATCATCAGCCTGCCGGCATCGCCCGGATGCGCCTTTGCCAGCATCAGCGCGACCAGCCCGCCCATCGAATGGCCGATCACCGCGGCGCCCGCGATCCGTTCCCGGCCGATCAGCGCATGCAGGTCGGCGACGATGCCGCCCAGGATGTCGGGCCCCAGATTGTCGCCGGGCGCATCGCCGCCGAAGCCGTTGACCTGCACCACATAGACGCGGTGGTGCTTCGCGAGGCCGGGCACGACCCCATCCCATACCGCGCGGGGCGACGACAGGCCCGGGATCAGGATCACGGGCGATCCCCTGCCGGTCGCGACGACCGACACGTGCGGCATCCGCATCGCCGCTGCCGCTGTCGCGGCATGGCCGGGCGTCGGGGACAGCACGATGCCGAGCGTGAGCGCCGAGGCGGCGAGGCGCAGGCCCCAGAAACGGGGAGCGAAACGGATCATGTCACTTCTCCTTCGATGGACTGTTGAAGACGTCTTCGATCGCGAGATCGAACAGTTCGGCGATCCTGAACGCCAGGGGCAGCGACGGATCGTAGCGGCCCGTCTCGATCGCGTTGACGCTCTGCCGGCTGACGTCGAGCCGCTCGGCGAGATGCTGCTGCGACCAGCCGCGCTCGCCCCGCAAGTCACGCAGGCGGTTGTTCATGCCGCCCTCCGCTCGATCACGTAATTGACGAACGCGCCGAACCCCAGTCCCGCAAAATAGACGATCGGCCAGACATAGCCCACGACATGCCGCACGAGGTCGAACCCTTCGAGAAAGCCCCAGATCGTGGCGGCAGTCAGCGCGATGCCGGTGGCGACGAGCAGCTGGCGGATCTGCAACATCCGCAGATATTCGTCCGTCTCTTCGACCAGGTAGCGGCCCATCAGGAGGAAGAAGCCGGATACCGCAAGCGCCGGCAGGATGCCGACGACATAGGCCGCCGGCCCGGCGACCAGATGCCGGCTGAGCAGATAGACGGCGAGGAACAGCAGCGCGGCGTACACGACGCTGAGCACGAGCACGCGCCGGTTGTAGCGGCGTTGTGCGGGAGAGAAACGCATCGGAACCTCCTTCAATCGTTGTGAAGGAGGCTTTACATGGAAAGCGTGCTTTACGTCAAGTCAGCTTTCCATCAGATGACGAATTCGACCGATCGCCGTTCCGCCTCGTGTGCGCGCTTGGCGACGATCTCGGCGTGGAGCGCCTCGATCGTGCGGCTGCCGGTGGTGGTGAAGAGGAAGGGGAAGACGCCGTGCAGCATCGCTGCGACGCCGCCGCCGATCATCCGCAACCCGAAGCGGGTCGCGACACCGAAATGCTGGCCATAGCTCTCGCCGACCGAGGCGGGGTGCGTGGTGAAGGGTTTCATGGCGGGGCCTCCTGCCCGGAAACTACCCGCGCGCGGCGAGCTGCGCCAGCATGTCGGCGGCGAGCAGGCTCAGGCTGTCGTCGCGCGCGCCCATGACGACGATACGGTCGCCAGGCCGCGCCATCGCCACCAGCCGCGCCGCCGCCGCGCCGCGATCGGGAACGTGCAGCGCGCTGCGGCCGGCGGCGGTCACGTCGGCGACGATGTCGGCGCTGCCGACCTCGCGCGCGACGGTGCCGCCGTGATAGACCGGGTCGGGCAGCACCAGCACGTCGTCGGCCGCCAGCCGGGTGGCGAACGTGTCGACCAGCTCGCGCCGCATCACCTTCAGCGGACCGAAGCCGTGCGGCTGGAACAGCACCAGCAGCCGCCCGGGAAAAGCGTGCAGCGTATCCAGCGTCGCGGCGATCTTGTCGGGGTTGTGGCCGAAATCGTCGATGACCGCGACGCCGCCGGCATCGCCGACATGGTCGAAGCGACGCCGCAGCCCGGTGAAGCCCGCGATCGCGCGCGCCGCCTCGGCCAGCGGAACGCCCGCCGCGACGGCCGCGGCGATCGCGGCGAGCGCATTGGCGACGTTGTGCCGCCCCGGTACCCGGAGCGTGACGGGGATGGCGGCATTGCCGCCCGCGACCAGATCGAACGCGACCGAAAAGGGCGCCTCGCGGATCGCCTGCGCGGCGAAGTCGGCGTCACGGCCCAGCCCGAACGTGGCGAGCCGCGCGCGCGGCAGCGCCTGCGCCAGCGCCGCCGCCTCGTCGTTGTCGAGGTTGACGATCGCCGTCTCCGCGCGCGCGATGAACCCCGCGAACAGCCCGCGCAGTTCGTCCAGAGCCTTGTGGTCGAGGCTGACGTTGTTCAGCACCGCGATGCGCGGGCGATAGTGCGCGATCGACCCGTCGCTCTCGTCCACTTCGCTGACGAACGCCTCGCCGGCGCCGACCAGCGCGCTGGCGAAGGGTGCGTCGGGGTGGGCGAAATTCTTCATCACCGCGCCGTTCATCACCGTCGGATCGCGGCCGGTCGCGTGCAGGATCCAGCCGATCATACCGGTGACGGTCGACTTGCCGCTGGTGCCGGCGACGCCGATCGGCAGCGCGCTCTGGTTGAACAGCGTGCTGAGCAGCCCCGCACGGCTGACGCGGAAACAGCCGAGCCGCTGTGCGGCGACGATGTCCGGCGTGTCGTCCTCGACCGCGGCGGAGGCGACGACCACCTGCTCCGCCGAATCGATGCCGCTGCCGTCCTGCGGGAACAGGGCGATGCCGCGCGCGCGCAGCGCGTCGAACTTCGCCGCGACGCGGCCCTGGTCGAGCCCGCGGTCGGAGCCGGCGACGATCCCGCCGCGTCCGCGCAGGATGGTGGCCAGCGGCATCATCCCCGATCCGCCGATGCCCACGAGAAAGAAGCGCCTGCCCCCGACGGAGCTGTGGATGTTGCCGTTCGCCATCGCGCCGCGCTATCGACGCGCGCGGGCAGGGGCAAGGTGCCGCCGACCGATTGGGGCGACGACGCGATGCGCATAGGAGTGGTGGCGCCGGCCAGCATCGGCAACAAGGATGCCGAGGCGCCGTTCATCGCCTTCGCCGCGCTGGCCTATCCCGAGGTCGATCTGGTCGTGCACCCGCAATGCTGGGAGGTCGCGGGCCATTTCGCCGGCGACGATGCCCGCCGCGCCGCCGCGTTCCTGGAATTCGCCAACGATCCGGGGTTCGACGCGATCTGGTTCCTGCGCGGCGGCTATGGATCGAACCGCATCCTGCCGCTGGTGATGCCGCAGCTGGGGCCGGCCGCACGGCACAAGAGCTATCTCGGCTATTCCGACATGGGGTTCCTGCTCGGCGCGCTCTATGCGCGGCGGATCGGCCGGCCCTGTCACGGACCGATGGCGAGCGACGTCCGTCGCAACCGCGGCGACGCCACCATCGCCCGCTCGCTCGGCTGGCTGGCGCGCGGCGACCGGCAGGGGCTGGAGCCGGGGCTCGACGGCCGCCCCGCGGCGGCGTTCAACCTGTCGATCCTCGGCGCGCTGATCGGCACACCCTACCTGCCCGACCTGACCGATCACGTCCTGCTGATCGAGGAGGTGTCCGAACCGATGTACAATATCGACCGGCTGCTGTTCCACATGGGCCATGCGACGCAGCTGAAGGGCATCGCCGGCGTCCGGCTGGGCGCGGTCACCGCGGTGACGCCGAACGAGCCCGAATGGGCGGACGGGCTGGAGTTCATGATCCGGCGCTGGTGCGGGGACCTCGGCGTGCCCTATCTGGGCCGGGCCGACATCGGCCATACGCAGACGAATACCGTCGTCCCCTTCGGCATCGCCTGAACCTCTTCCCGGCACGGCGAGGAGGACCGGCGTGGCCGGTGGAGGGGCTGCAACGGGGAAATCGCTGCCCGGCGGCCCCTCCGTCACCGCTGCACGACGCCACCTCCCCGTGCCGGGGAGGAATTGACGTCGTGCTTGCCTATCTGTGTCTCGACACCGTATTCGGACCGTCTCAATCCAACCTGAAAGTGTCCCATGTCCGTCATGTTCCGTATCACGCTGCCCGACGGGTCCGTCCGCGAGGTTGCGCCCGGAACCACCCCGGCGGACGTCGCGGCGGCGATCGGGCCGGGCCTCGCCAAGGCGGCGCTCGCCGCGCGGATCGACGGGCAGGTGCGCGATCTCAACCGCCCGTTCGAGGGCGATACGCAGCTTGCGCTGGTGACCGCGAGGGACGAGGCGGACGCGCTCGAACTCGTCCGCCACGACCTTGCGCACGTCATGGCGGAGGCGGTGCAGCACCTGTTCCCGGGGACGCAGATCACCTTCGGCCCCGCGACCGAGGACGGCTTCTACTACGACTTCGCGCCGAAAGATCGCCAGTTCACCGAGGACGACCTGCCCACGATCGAGGCGGAGATGCGGAACATCATCGCGCGCAACGAACCCTTCACGCGCGAAGTGTGGAGCCGCGAGCAGCTGATCGAGACGTGGACGCGCCAGGGCGAGACGTTCAAGGCGGAATGGGCGGCCGAACTGCCCGATGGCGAGGAACTGACGATCTATCGCCAGGGGCAGTGGCTCGACATGTGCCGCGGGCCGCACATGGTTTCGACCGGCAAGCTCGATCCCAATGCGTTCAAGCTGACGCGCGTGTCGGGCGCCTATTGGCGCGGCGACCAGAAGAACGCGATGCTCAGCCGCATCTACGGCACCGGCTGGCTCAACAAGAAGCAGCTCGACCAGCATCTGTTCCAGCTGGAGGAGGCCGCCAAGCGCGACCATCGCAAGATCGGGCAGGAGATGGACCTGTTCCACCTCCAGTCGGAGGCGCAAGGGTCCGTGTTCTGGCATCCCAAGGGCTTCGTCCTGTGGCGGCAGCTGGAGGCGTACATGCGGCGCCGGCTCGACGCGGCGGACTATGCCGAGGTGAAGACGCCGCAGCTGATGGACGCCCGACAATGGGAACAGTCGGGCCATTGGGGCAAGTATCGCGAGAACATGTTCGTCGTGCCGGACGAGGTGCCCAACGTCGAGGACGAGGGCGCGGTGCTGTCCGGCGAGGGCGACCTGATGGCGCTGAAGCCGATGAACTGCCCGGCGCACGTCCTGATCTTCAAGCAGGGAATCAAGAGCTATCGCGACCTGCCGATCCGCATGGCCGAATTCGGTTGCTGCCACCGCAACGAGCCGCACGGCGCGCTGCACGGCATCATGCGCGTACGTCAGTTCACGCAGGACGACGCGCATATCTTCGTGCGCGAGGACCAACTGGTCGACGAGGTGCGCAAGTTCTGCGAACTGCTCGACAGCGTCTACCAGCATCTCGGCTTCGACAGCTATGCGATCAAGCTGGCGTTGCGGCCCGAGAAGCGTTTCGGCAGCGAGGCGATGTGGGACTGGGCGGAACAGTCGCTGCGCGATGCGGTGAAGGCGACCGGTCGCGACACGCCCGAATATGGCTGGGAGGAACTGCCGGGCGAGGGCGCCTTCTATGCGCCCAAGCTCGAATTCCACCTGACCGATGCGATCGGGCGGACGTGGCAGGTCGGGACGATCCAGACCGACACCGTGCTGCCCGAACGGCTCGACGCGAGCTACGTCGGCGAGGACGGCAACCGGCATCGCCCGATCATGCTTCATCGCGCGATCCTCGGCACGTTCGAACGCTTCATCGGCATCCTGATCGAACATCATGCCGGCCGCTTCCCGCTGTGGCTGTCGCCGGTGCAGGCGGTGGTGGCGACGATCGTGTCCGACGCCGACGGTTATGCGGAAGAGGTCGCGGCGACGCTGCGCAAGGCGGGCATCCGCGTCGAAACCGACCTCAGGAACGAGAAGATCAACTACAAGGTCCGCGAACATTCGGTCGCGAAGGTGCCGGTGCTGCTCGTCGTCGGCAAGCGCGAGGCGGAGGAGGGCAAAGTCGCCGTCCGCCGTCTCGGCAGCCAGGCGCAGCAGGTCGTGACGGTGGACGAGATCGTCGCCATGCTCCGCGAGGAGGCGCTGGCGCCGGACGTACGCCAAGTTTAAAGCGTACGCGCACTTTAAACCGAAAGCCGGTTTTGGTTTAAAGTGCGCTGGAGGTTTAAACCGAACGATCATGGACAGACGCGCTTTCGCCGATGAGGCACCGGGCCGGCTGGTGCCAACAATTCATGACGCGCTGGCTTATGTCCCAGACGATCTGGAACCCGTCGTCGATATCGCCGCCGTCGCCCCCGCCATGCTGGAGGCGACGCAGGCGCTCGGCGAATTGAAGGGGGCGTGTCGTCGCCTTGCGGAACCCAGTATCCTGATCCGTCCGCTGCAACGGCGCGAGGCGCTTACGTCGTCCGCCATGGAAGGGACGTTCAGCACGCAGGACGCGCTGATCCTGGCGGAGCGCGGCATTGAAAGGGATGACGACGATGCGACCCGCGAGGTGCGCAATTATGTGCGCGCGTTGGACGATGCCGTCGTCGCGCTCGGCCGATTGCCAATCTGTCATCGCATCCTGACCGATGCACATCGCACATTGCTGAGCGGTCTGGGCCACGGCCGTGGCGCACAGAAGCGTCCTGGCGAGTACAAGCCAGACCAGAACTGGATCGGCGGGCGGACGATCGACACGGCCCGCTACGTTCCGCCGCCACCGGTCGAGGCGCGGGCATGCATGGATGCGCTGGAACGCTATCTCAACCGCGACCTGCGCCCCTTCCCGCTGCTGGACCTGGCTTTAGTCCATTATCAGTTCGAGGCGATCCACCCGTTCGCCGACGGGAATGGCCGGGTCGGCCGCATGCTGGTGGCGCTCATGGCTGTGGAAAGCGGGCTGCTCGATATGCCGGTATTGTACATCAGCCCCGCTATGGAGCATCGCAAGGACGAATATATCGATCTGATGTTTGGCGTGTCCACGCGTGGGGAATGGACGCCCTGGATCATATTTTTTCTTGCGCGCGTGGCGGAAAGCTGTCGGGAAACAATCGCCACCATCGATCGGCTGATCGCATTGCAGGACGATTACCGGCGCCGTGCGGGCGACGCGATGCGCTCCGCCAGCGCGATCACCCTTGTCGATCATCTCTTCCGTCAGCCGACCGTCACCGTGAACGAGGCGGCCGATGTCCTGGGGGTATCGTATCAGGCCGTACGCAAGACCATAGATCGGCTCGTGGACGTCGGCATTCTCAGCGTATTCCCCGATGCCTACCCTAGATTGTTCGTCGCCCGCGGCATTCTGGATGCGGCGAATCCGCCTCATTGAACGGCGTCTTCAAAAGTCTTCTCCGATGGCCTATATGCGATTCAAACCACTACAGGAGCAACACCCATACGTCCTCCCATGATGCGCCGTCCGAACCAGGCGCCGCCAATGAATGGCCCTCGTTTCAACGAGTGGATCGTGAGCCCCAAGGTCCGCGTGATCGACCATGAGGGCGAGAATCTCGGCGTGATGTACACGCGCGAGGCGATGGCGCAGGCGCAGGAACTGGGCCTGGATCTGGTCGAGGTGTCCCCGAACGCGGATCCGCCCGTCGCCAAGTTCCTCGACGTCGGCAAGTTCAAGTACGAGGCGCAGAAAAAGGCGAACCTCGCCCGCAAGTCGCAGAAGACGCAGGAGATCAAGGAGATCAAGATGCGTCCGAACATCGACGACCACGATTACGACACCAAGATGAAGAAGGTCGCCGAATTCATCGAGGAAGGCGACAAGGTCAAGGTCACGATGCGGTTCCGTGGACGCGAGCTGAGCCATGGCCAGCTCGGCATGGCGGTGCTCCAGCGCGTCGCCGAACAGGTCGCGGAGACTGCCAAGGTGGAGGCCTATCCGCGCATGGAAGGCCGCCAGATGCTTATGGTGCTCGCGCCCAAGTAACAGGCGCGGCAACACCCCTGACGCAGTTTCGCCGACCCGTTCCGTTCCGGAGCGTAAGGCTTTTTCGAACACCGGGTCCGGAAACGGGCCCGGTGTTGCGCATTGGCGACACTCCATTCGAAAACACGGCCTTACGGCATAAAAATGTAGACGTTCACGCCTGTGCAGCCCTAGCCTGAAAAGAAAACCCGATATTCGAAAACCGGATCGGTTCAGGAGAGAGATGACCATGCGCCTTACCGCGTACCTGCTGTCGGCAGCGACGATTGCGATTGCCACGCCCGCCGTGGCGCAGAACACCTCTCCCGAGCCGGCCAGCCCGGCGACGCAGACGACGACGGCCACCGCCGCCGCCTCGGTGACCCAGGACGACCAGAACGCGGCGGACATCGTCGTCACCGCACAGGGGCGTGCGCAGGCGCTCGCCGACGTGCCGGTCGCGGTGTCGGCGATCTCCGCCGAAACGCTCCAGAATTCGGGCGCCAACGACATCCGCCAGCTCAACCAGCTCGCGCCGTCGCTGCTGGTGTCGTCGACCGGGTCGGAGGCGAACGGCTCGGCGCGTATTCGTGGTATCGGTACGGTGGGCGACAACCCCGGCCTCGAAAGCTCGGTCGCGGTGTTCATCGACGGCGTCTACCGTTCGCGCTCGGGCATCGGCCTGACCGAACTGGGCGAGATCGAACGGATCGAGGTGCTTCGCGGCCCGCAGGGCACGCTGGGCGGTCGCAATTCGTCGGCCGGCCTCATCAGCATCGTCAGCAAGGCGCCCTCGTTCGCGGGCTTCAGCGGCGGTGCCGAGGCGACCTACGGCAATTACAATTTCTACCGCGTCGCCGGTAACCTCAACCTGCCGCTCGGCGAGACGATCGCGGCGCGGGTCGACGGCGTCTACGTCAAGCGCGACGGTTTCTACCACGATTACACCAACAATACGGACGTCAACGATCGCAACCGCTATTTCGTCCGCGGCCAGCTGCTGTTCGAGCCGAGCAGCGACATCAGCTTCCGCCTGATCGGCGACTATACCAAGCGCGACGAGAAATGCTGCGCGGCGACCTATGTCGATCGCAGCGTCAATCCGACGATCGGCAGCCTCAACGAACCGCTCGCCTCGGTCAATGCCGGGCTGGGCTCGGCCAATTCGAGCGGGATCGCCGGCAGCACCGGCAACAACATCGTCAACGTGATCCGCGATCTCGGCCAGCCGCTCAGCCTCGTCAACCGTCCGGGCTACAGCCGCGAGATCTCGGTCAGCCCCGGGCGCAGCTTCGCGGGCACGACCAAGGATTGGGGCGTGTCGGGGCAGCTCGACTGGAACCTCGGCGGTACCAAGCTGACCTCGATCACCGCCTATCGCGACTATGATTCGTCGCAGGGGTCGGACACCGACTACAGCCGCGTCGACATCCTCTATCGCGCCGCGAACGGCAACTCGGCGCGCCGCTTCCGCACCTTCACGCAGGAACTGCGCCTCAACGGCTCGCTGTTCGACGAGAAGCTCGACTGGCTGGTCGGCGGCTTCTTCGCCAACGAGAACCTGCGCGTGCTCGACAACCTGCGGTTCGGCAGCCAATACGGTCGCTTCGCCACCTGTCGCCTGATCTCGGGCGGCGCGCTCGCGCAATTCTATTCGCCGGGCAGCGCGGGCTGCCTCAGCGCGACCGGGCGTGCGGTACTCAGCAATGCACTGGCACCGGCGGTCAATTCGCCGTTCGGCGCCGCCGGGGCGACGATCGTGCGCGCGATCGATACGCTCGACGCGATCAACGACAAGGGCTCGACCCGCGACGTCTACAACCAGAACAGCCGCAACTGGGCGCTGTTCACGCACAACATCTTCCACGTCACCAGCACGCTCGATCTGACGCTGGGCGTCCGCTATACCAACGAACGCAAGAAGTTCGACGCGGCGTTCACCAACGACAACACGGGTTGCGTCGCCAACCAGCAGGCACTGACCCCGTTCCTCGCCAACGCCGGCCTCGCGCCGGTCGCCGGCGGCATCATCGGCCTGTCGTGCCAGGGCAATTCGACCTCGGAACTGAACGGCGTCAGGATCAACAGCCAGCGCAAGGAAGACCAGTTCACCGGCACCGCGATCCTATCGTGGAAGCCGATCGACGACCTGCTGCTCTACGGCAGCTATTCGCGCGGCTATAAGGCGGGCGGGTTCAACCTCGACCGTTCGGCACTGAAGCTGCCGCTCCAGCCGGTGACGACCAATGGCGTCACCGCGATCACGACGAGCTTCGCATCGGTGGGCGGGGCGCAGGCGCTGGTCGGCAACCTCCAGTTCGCGCCCGAAACGGTCAATTCGTTCGAAATCGGCGCCAAGTACGGCACCGGTCCGTTCTCGCTGAGCGTCGCGGCGTTCCGCCAGGACTTCAAGAACTTCCAGCTCAACACCTTCGACGGCAGCGTCTTCATCGTCCAGAACATCAACGGTTGCTCGTCGAGCCTGAATGGCGGGGATCGCGATCAGAGCAAGTTCACCGGCGCGACCAACTACAGCGCGGCGGCAGGCACCACGGGCGCCTGCCCGGCGGGTGACGTCGGCTATGGCGTGCGGGCGCAGGGTGTCGAACTCGAAGCCTCGCTGGTCCCGGCGCGCGACGTGCGCATCTCGCTCGGCGCGACGTTCACCGATACCGGCTATCGCGACAATCTGGTGGGCACGGGCGCGGGTGCGCCGCTCAACCAGTCGCTGCGCAAGCTGCCCGGCCAGCGCCTGTCGAACTCGTCGGACATCGTCACCACCGCCTCGGCCTCGTGGACGCCGCAGATCGGCGGCGGCTATTCGGCGCTGTTCTACGCCGATACGCGCATGACGAGCGACTACAACACGGGTTCGGACCTGTTCCCGCAGAAGGTTCAGGACGGCTATGCGATCGTCAATGCCCGCATCGGGCTGCGCACGCCGGACGAGAAGTTCAGCCTCGAATTCTGGGGCCAGAATCTCGCGAACGTGAACTATGCCCAGGTCGCGTTCAACTCGCCCTTCCAGGAGGGCGGTGTGTCCGCCGCGTACCAGGACCCGCAATATCCGGGCGGCCGCCAGCTGTTCTCGCAGTTCCTCGCCGAACCGCGCACCTATGGCGCGACGATCCGCGCGCGCTTCTGACCCTTTTCACGGGCAACGACCACTGGGCCGGCCGCAGCGATGCGCGCCGGCCCTTTCTTTTGCGCACCCGTCCGCTGACGTCCGGTCCGGTCAGGCCGCCTCGTCCATCGCCTCGCCGGCGGCGGCGGTGCGCAGGCGCTTTTCCAGCGTCTTCAGCCGCACCGCGGCGGTGATCCGGTCGCCGGTGAGGTCGGTGACGTAGAAGGTGTCGACCGCGCGTTCGCCATAGGTCGCGACATGCGCCGAATGGAGCGTCACCTTCGACTGGAACAGCGCCTGCGCGAGCTGGTTGAGCAGCGCCGGGCGATCGCGGGCATTGACCTCGATCACGGTGAAGCGGTTCGAGGCGCGATTGTCGATCAGCACGTTGGGCACGATCTCGAACGCGTCCGCGCGCGTCCGCGCCGCGGGCTTCGCCCCCAGCCGGTCGGCGAGCTTGCCGCGGTTGGCGAGCGCATCCTCGATCGCGGTCTTCAGCCGGCGCAGCTGGCCCAGATCGTCGAACGGCCGCCCGAACGGGTCCTGCACCAGGAAATTGTCGATCGCCATGCCGTCGCGGGTGGTGTGGATGCGCGCGTCGATGATGTTGCCGCCCGCGACGTGGATCGCGCCGGCGATGCGATAGAACAGGCCGGGATGGTCGGCGGCATAGATCGTCACCAGCGTCGCGCCGCGCTCTGCATAGACCTGCGCGTCGATCGACAGCTGCGCGGCGCCCGCCGCGGCGATGAACCGCGCGTTGTGGGCGAGCACGTCGTCGGGTTCGGCGATCCAATAGGCTTCGGGGAAGCGGCGTACGAATGCGTCGAAACGCGCATCGTCCCAGCCCAACGTCGCCTTCAGGTCCGCCTGCCGCGTCGCGATCCGTTCGGCGCGGCCGCGCTGCTTGTGGCCGAGGCGCAGCACCTCCTCGGCCGCCTCGAACAGGTCGGCGAGCAACTGGCGCTTCCACCCGTTCCACGTCCCCGGCCCGACCGCGCGGATGTCGACGATGGTCAGTACCAGCAGCAGCCGCAGCCGCTCGGGGCTCTGCACGATCTCGCAGAAATCGAGGATGGTCTTGAAATCGGACAGGTCGCGCTTGAACGCGGTCGCCGACATCAGCAGGTGCCAGCGCACCAGCCAGACGACGGTTTCCGTCTCCGCCGGCGTCAGGCCGAAGCGCGGGCACAGCCGCTCGGCGACCTCCGCGCCCAGGATCGAATGGTCGCCGCCGCGCCCCTTGGCGATGTCGTGCAGCAGCACCGCGACATACAGGACCCGGCGCGACACGATGTGCCGCACCACCGCAGAGGCGAGCGGATGGTCCGCCTTCAACCCGCCGTTCTCGATCCGGGCGAGCAGCCCGATCGCGCGGATCGTGTGCTCGTCGACGGTATAGTGGTGGTACATGTCGAACTGCATCTGCGCGACGACACGGCCGAAATCGGGCACGAAGCGGCCGAACACGCCGGCCTCGTTCATCCAGCGCAGCACCAGCTCGGGATCGCGCGGGCTGGTCAGCACGTCGAGGAACAGCGCGTTGGCGCGCGCGTCGCGGCGATGCGCGCCGATCAGCTTGGCGTCGCGGTTCGCCGCGCGCATCGCCAGCGGGTGGATCTCGACCCCGTGCAGGTCGGCGAGCTGGAAGATCTCGATCAGCCGCACCGGATCCTCGACGAAATACTCGTCGCGCGGCAGCGCCAGCCGGCCGCGATCGAGCACGAAGCCGTGCAGCTTGCCCGGCCGCCGCCGGATCGTCGGCAGGCCGAACCGCCGCCCGCGCGCCGCGAACCGTTCGTCGAGATGCGCGAGGAACACGCCGGTCAGGTCGCCGACGGTCTTTGCCTGCAGGAAGTAATATTGCATGAAGCGCTCCACCGCCGGTTTGCCGGGGCGGTCGGAAAAGCGCATCCGCGTCGCGATCTCGCGCTGGACGTCGAAGGTCAGCCGGTCCTCGGCGCGGCGGGTGACGCTGTGCAGGTGGCAGCGCACGGCTTGCAGGAAATTGTCGGCGCGGTGGAACAGCCGGTATTCGTCCTTGGTCAGCAGCCCGACGCCGACCAGATCGGCGCCGCGCTGTACGTCGTAGATGTACTTGCCGATCCAGAAGAGCGCATGGACGTCGCGCAGGCCGCCCTTGCCCTCCTTGACGTTGGGTTCGACGACATAGCGCGTGTCGCCCATCTTGCGGTGGCGCGCGTCACGCTCGGCGAGCTTGTCGGCGATGAACTGGCGTTCGGTGCCGTGCTGCACCTCGCCCTTGAAGCGCTTCGCCGCTTCCTCGTACAGCGCGGTGTCGCCGGTGACGTAGCGCGCCTCGAGCAGGGCGGTGCGGATCGTCACGTCGGCCTTGGACTGGCGGACCATCTCATCCAGCGAGCGGCTGGAATGGCCGACCTTCAGTGCCATGTCCCACAGCGCATAGAGCATCGATTCGATGACCTGTTCCGCCCATGGCGTCTGCTTGCCGGGGGTCAGGAAGCCGATGTCGACGTCGGAGAAGGGCGCCATCTCCGCCCGGCCGTAGCCGCCGACCGCGATCAGCGTCAGCCGCTCGCCGGCGGTGGGATTGGCGACCGGGTGCAGCCGCTGCGTGGCGAGATCGAACAGCACGCGCAGGAGCTGGTCGATCAGATAGGCCTGCGCGTTCGACGCCTCCAGCCCGCGCGAGGGATGCGTCGCGAGCCGGCGCTGGATCTCGACGCGGCCGTCGGCGAGCGCCTGTTTCAGGATGGCGGTCGCCTGCGTGCGCAGCGCGGTGTCGCTCGCGTCGATCGCGGCGATCCGGTCGGCGAGTGCGCGTCGGTCGACGATCGCGCGGCGGTTGGGAAGGTGATCGAAGCGGCCCTGCATGACGCGGGGGTATAGCGGCGCGCGGGTTAACGGGACACCGGGATTGCGCGACCTGGCTGCACGTCCGCCGGGCGGGTCAGCCGTCCCGCGCCAGCTGCTTCAGCCGGTACAGCGTCTCCAGCGCCGCGCGCGGGGTCAGCGCATCGACGTCGATCGCCTCCACTTCTGCGCGGATCGCGTCGCACGTCTCCTCCTCCGCCACCTGCGCGGCGGCGAACAGCGGCAGATCGTCGAGCCCCGCGGCAAGGCCGCCCGTCTTCGCGCGCCCCGCCTCCAGTTTCGCCAGCACCGCCTTCGCCCGCGCCACCGTGGCGGGTGGCATGCCCGCCAGCCGCGCGACCGCGAGGCCATAGCTGCGATCCGCCGGCCCGGTGCTCAGTTCGTGCAGCAGCACCAGTTCGCCCTTCCATTCGCGCGCGCGGACGTGATGCAGCGTCAGCGCCTCGCAGCGTTCGGCGAGGCGGGTGAGTTCATGATAATGCGTCGCGAACAGGCAGCGGCAGCGATTGTCCCCGTGGATCGCCTCCACCACCGCCCAGGCGATCGCCAGCCCGTCGTAGGTCGAGGTGCCGCGTCCGACCTCGTCGAGGATGACGAAGCTGTCCGGCGTCGCCTGCGCCAGGATCGCCGCGGTCTCCACCATCTCGACCATGAACGTCGACCGGCCGCGGGCGAGGTTGTCGGAGGCGCCGACGCGACTGAACAGGCGATCGACGAGGCCCAGCGTCGCGCGCGTCGCGGGAACGTAGCTGCCCGCCTGCGCCAGCACCGCGATCAGCGCGTTCTGGCGCAGGAAGGTCGACTTGCCGCCCATGTTGGGGCCGGTGACCAGCCACAGCCGCGAATCGGGCACCAGCGTGCAATCGTTGGCGACGAAGCGGTCGCCCGATCGTGCGACCGCGGCCTCGACCACCGGGTGCCGGCCGCCGACGACGTCGAAACAGGCATGGCCGGCGATCTGCGGCCGCGCCCATTGCCCTTCGGCGGCGCGCTCGGCCAGCGCGGCGGCGACGTCGATCCGGGCGAGCGCGTCGGCGGTCGCGGCGATCGCCTCGCGCTGCGCGAGCGCGGCGGCGGTCAGTTCCTCGAGATGCGCGGCCTCGGCGGCGAGCGCATGCGCGCCCGCCTGCGACACGCGCGCGGCGACCTCGTGCAGCGCGGGCGTGTTGAAGCGGACGACGCCGGCCAGCGTCTGGCGATGGGTGAAGCCGCTGTCGGGCTTCATCAGCGGGTCGGCGACGCGCGCGGGCACCTCGACATGATAGCCGAGCACGTTGTTGTGGCGGATCTTCAGCGCGGTGATCCCGGTCGCGGTGCGGAACTCCGCCTCCAGCGTCGCGATCGCGCGCCGCCCGCCCGCGCCCGCGTCGCGCAGGTCGTCGAGCGCTACGTCGTAGCCCGCGGCGATATAGCCGCCGTCGCCCGCCTCGATCGGCGGCGAGGGCACCAGCGCGCGCTTCAACAGGTCGATCAGCGCGCCATGCCCGCGCAGCTTCGGCGCGAGGCGGTCGAGCAGCGCGAGCGGCGCGTCGATCGCCGACAATCGTTCGCCGAGGTGCCACGCGCCGTCGAGCCCGTCGCGCAGCTGGCCCAAGTCGCGCGGCGAACCGCGGCCCGCCGCCAGCCGGCCGAGCGCGCGGCCTATGTCGGGCAGCGCCCGCAGCGCGCCGCGCACCTGTTCGCGGCGGGCGCCGGCGTCGTGGAAATGCTGGACGAGGTCGAGCCGTGCGTCGATCGTACGGGCATCCATCAGCGGCGCGCCGAGATCGGCGGCGAGCAGCCGCGCGCCGGCGCCCGTGACGGTGCGGTCGATGCAATCGAGCAGGCTGCCCTTGCGCTGGCCGGCGGTGGTGCAGGTCAGCTCCAGGCTTTCGCGCGTCGCCGCATCGATCGCCATCGTCTCCGCCGCCTGCGTCAGCCGCGGCGGGCGCAGGAACGGCAGGGCGCCCTTGGCGGTATGGTCCAGATAGGCGACGAGGCCGCCCGCCGCGGCAAGGCCCGCGCGGCTGAACTGGCCGAAGCCGTCGAGCGTCGCGACCCCGAACAGCGCCTTCAGCCGGGCCTCGCCCGCCCCGCTGTCGAACGCCGCGCGGGGACGCAGCGTCGTCGCGACGGCGCCATGGTCCCCGCCGTCGGCGGCGACGACCTCCGCCGCGCCCAGCCGCGCCAGCTCGGCATCCAGCGCATCCGGCAAACAGTCGATCACCTCGAACCGCCCGGTCGACACGTCGGCGGCGGCGATCGCGACGCCGCCCGCCGCCTCGCCGATCGCGACGCACCAATTGTCGGCGCGCGCGTCGAGCAGCGCCTCTTCGGTCAGCGTGCCGGCGGTGACGACGCGGACGATGCCGCGCGCGACCAGCGCCTTGTAGCCGCCGCGCGCCTTTGCCTGCGCCGGGGTTTCGGTCTGTTCGGCGATGGCGACGCGGTGCCCGGCCTTGATGAGCCGTTGCAGATAGGCGGTCGCGGCATGGACGGGCACGCCGCACATCGGGATCTTGTCGCCGTCATGCTCGCCGCGCGAGGTGAGCGCGATGTCCAGCACCTGGCTGGCGATGCGCGCATCCTCGAAGAACATCTCGAAGAAATCGCCCATCCGGTAGAACAGCAGGCAATCCTCCGCCTCGGCCTTCAGTCCGAGATATTGCGCCATCATCGGGGTGGGGGTGGTCGCGGGAGTCGCCATCGTCCGCCTGATAGCCGCTGCGGGCGGCGAGGCAAGGCGAGCGCGGCGGCCGGCAACCGCGTCCGTTTCGGAGGCGCCTCGCGTTGACGCTCCGCCGGTCCGCCCGGAAGCCGGGGCATGACCAGATTGCATGTCTTCGCCGACGAGGCGGGTAATTTCGACTTTCGCCGCGCCGACAACGTCAGCCGGTATTTCGTCGTGTGCACCGTCGTGATGCCGTCGTGCGAGGCGGCCAACCACCTGCTGGAACTCAAGCGCCGGCTGGCGTGGGAGCAGCAGCCGCTCGGCGACTATTTCCACGCGACCGCCGATGCGCAGGCGATCCGCGACGCCGTGTTCGCCGAGCTGATCCGCCACGACTTCACCGTGCAGGCGACGATCCTCGACAAGTGGAAGGCCGCGCCGCAGACGCGGACGACCGACGCCACCTTCTACCAATATGGCTGGTTCTATCACTTCCTGTACGGGCTCAGGACGCCGCTCCGGCAGGCCGACGAGGTGCACGTTACCGCGGCGTCGATCGGCACCAAGAAGGGGCAGGCGGTCTTTACCGAGGCGGTGCGCAAGGTCGTCAAGCAGCTGGCCGGCAAGCAGCGGATGCGCACGAGCTTCTGGCCGTGCCAGTCGGACCCGTGCCTGCAACTGACCGATTATTGCACCTGGGCGATCCAGCGGAAGTGGGAGCGGGCGGATACGCGCGCCTACGACATCATCGCCGATCGCATCACGTACGAATACGACACGTTCCGCAAGGGAACGACGCTCTATTACTGACGGAAGATGGGGTGCGACCGCACTTTCCGCTATCCAAACGGAAAAGCCCAGGGGCTTTTATCGCCGAACGCAAGTCGCGCTGGAAACCTAGGCAGCGACGCCACGCAAGTCAATGGATCGCCTCCGATACGGTGCTATCCGGTACGTGGCGCCGCCGCCTTTGCATCGCGGGCCGAGTTCCCTAAGGGAAAGCCTCAGCCCGGCAGCGAGGTCCCATGTCCGACGAAGCGTCCGTCCAATTCTCCGAGCGCGAAGCGCTGCTGTTCCATTCCGAGGGGCGGCCGGGCAAGATCGAGATCATCGCATCTAAACCGATGGCGACGCAGCGCGACCTCGCGCTCGCCTATTCCCCCGGCGTCGCGGTGCCGGTTCAGGCGATCGCCGACGATCCCGCCACCGCCTACGACTATACCGCCAAGGGCAACCTCGTCGCGGTGATCTCCAACGGCACGGCGATCCTCGGCATGGGCAACCTCGGCGCGCTGGCGTCGAAGCCGGTGATGGAGGGCAAGGCGGTGCTGTTCAAGCGCTTCGCCGATGTCGATTCGATCGACATCGAGCTGAAGACCGAGGACGTCGACCGCTTCATCGACGCGGTCGAGCTGATGGAGCCGACCTTCGGCGGCATCAACCTTGAGGACATCAAGGCGCCCGAATGCTTCATCATCGAGCAGACGCTGCGCGAGCGGATGAACATCCCCGTCTTCCATGACGACCAGCACGGCACCGCGATCATCTGCGCCGCGGGGCTCATCAACGCCTGTCTGCTGACCGGGCGGCGGCTCGACGAGGTGAAGATCGTCGTCAACGGCGCGGGCGCGGCGGCGATCGCCTGTACCGAGCTGATGAAGGCGATGGGCGTGCGCCACAACAACGTCATCATGTGCGACCGCACCGGCGTGATCTACCAGGGGCGCGAGGACGTGAACCAGTGGCAGTCGGCGCATGCCGCGGTCACCGACCGCCGCACGCTGACCGAGGCGCTGGAGGGGGCGGACATGTTCCTCGGCCTGTCCGCCGCGGGGGCGCTGAAGCCCGAGATGGTGACCCATATGGCGCCGTCGCCGATCATCTTCGCGATGGCCAATCCGGAGCCGGAGATCCGCCCCGAACTCGCCAAGGCGGCGCGTCCCGACGCGATCGTCGCGACCGGCCGGTCGGATTATCCCAACCAGGTCAACAACGTCATCTGCTTCCCCTTCATCTTCCGCGGGGCGCTCGACGTGCGCGCGACGGGGATCAACGATGCGATGAAGATCGCCGCGGCCAACGCCATCGCCGAACTCGCCCGCCAGCGCGTGCCCGAGGAGGTTGCGGTCGCCTATGGCGTCCAGCACAGCTTCGGCCCCGAATATATCATCCCGTCGCCGTTCGATCCGCGGCTGATGGAGCTGGTGCCGACGGCAGTGGCGAAGGCGGCGATGGATTCGGGGGTGGCGATCAAGCCGATCCTCGACATGGACGCCTATCGCCAGAAGCTGCGCGCGCGGCTCAACCCGACGACGTCGGTGCTCAGCCTCGCCTACGAGGGCGCACGCGCCCGGCCCAAGCGGGTGCTGTTCGCGGAGGGCGAGGAAGAGGTCGTGCTGCGCGCCGCGATCGCGTTCAAGGAGGGCGGCTACGGCACGCCGGTGCTGGTCGGGCGCGACGACGTCTACGACCGGCTCGCCGCGCTGGGCGTCGCCAACCCGCAGGAATACGAGGTCCACAACAGCCGGCATTCGCCGCTCGTCCCGCGGATGGTCGACTTCGTCTATGCCCGCCTGCAACGCCGCGGTTACCTGCGCCGCGACGTCGAGCGGATGATAAACCAGGACCGCAACGTCTTCGGCTCGGCGCTGCTCCAGCTGGGCGAGGCGGATGCGATGATTACCGGCATCACCCGCACCTGGGCCGAATCGATGCGGCAGGTGAAGCGCGTGATCGATCCGGAGGCGGGGCGTACCCCCTTCGGCATTCACGTCCTCGTCGGGCAGAGCCACACCGTCTTCATCGCCGACACGACGGTCAACGAACGGCCGACCGGCGAACAGCTCGCCGATTTCGCCGAACAGACCGCGCAGGTCGCGCGCCGCATGGGCCACGAACCGCGCGTCGCGATGCTCAGCTATTCGACCTTCGGCAATCCCAAGGGCGCCTGGGTCGACAACATCCGCGAGGCGGTGTCGGTGCTCGACGGCCGCAACGTCGGGTTCGAATATGAAGGCGAGATGCCGCCGGACGTGGCGCTCAACCGGCGCCAGCTGGCGAACTATCCGTTCGCGCGCCTGTCCGGGCCCGCCAACATCCTCATCATGCCGGGGCTGCAATCGGCGCACATCTCGGCCAAGCTGCTGCGCGAGCTGGGCGGCGACAGCGTGATCGGACCGATGCTGATCGGCATGGAAAAGCCGGTGCAGATCGCGCCGATGACCTCGACCGCGAGCGAACTGGTGACGCTGGCGGTGCTCGCCGCGGGGGGAATCGCACGCTGACGCGTTCGGTGCTTGCATCTTAAAGAAATTTGCTTTCCTAATCGTGCCGCGGCCTCGAGACCGTGGACGACAGGGAGAGCGAGATGAAGGGAAGATGGTGCGCCGTGCTGGGCGCCGGGGCGATCGTGGTCGCGGGCGCCGCCGCGGCGCAGAGCGGCGATATCCTGCAAAAGGCGATCAACACGCCCGCGGTCGCCTATAGTTTTTACGGTCCGGGCCAGACGAGCAAACCGGTAAAGGCCGATGTCGCCGGCGGCCATGCGCTCCAGGTGACGATCGAGGCGCCCGGTGCCACCGTGTGGCAGGTCGGCGCCAGCTCGCCGATCGCCAAGCCGATCGCGAAGGGCGACAAGATCGTCGTCGCTTTTTGGGCGCGCGCGCCGAAACTGGCGGCGGATGCGACCACGCCGATCCCGTTCGCCGGGGTTTCGCTCGCCGCGGCACCGTACACGCCGCTCGTCACCGGCTCCGCCGCGGTCGGGCGGGACTGGAAACTACACCAGGTGACCGGCGTCGCCGCCTCCGATGCGGCGGGCGGGGCCGCGATGGTGTCGCTGCATCTCGGCGCCGCCAAGGCGGTGCTCGAATTCGGCCCGATCTTCGTCATCGACCTCGGCAAGGCGGGCGCACCCGCCGCCTCGCCCTCCTGAAAGGACCATCATGTACCACCGGCGCTCGATCATCGCAGCGGGCGCGGCGCTCGCCGCCGGCTGCGCCGCAGGGATGCCTCCGGCGACGGGCGCGCCCGCGCGGTCGCGTTTCGTCGCGGTGCGGGGGATGCACCTGTACCGCGACGGCAAGCCGTATCGCTACGCCGGCGCCAACCTCTGGTACGGCGCGTGGCTGGGTGCGGATACGGCCTATGGCGACCGCGCGCGATTGCGCCGCGAGCTCGACCGGTTGCGCGCGCTCGGCATCCGCAACCTCAGGATCATCGGGTCGGCGGAGGAATCGCCGCTGCGCAATTCGATCACGCCGGGGTTCCGCGACAAGGGCAGCGCCTATAACCAGGACCTGCTCAAGGGCCTCGACTTCACGCTCGCCGAAATGGCGAAGCGCGACATGACCGCGGTCGTCTACCTCGCCAATTTCTGGGAATGGTCGGGCGGGATGATGACCTATCTGTCGTGGGTGAACGGCGGCAAGTTCATCGACATGAACGATCCCGCGCACCCCTGGCCCGAATTCCCGGACCGGACCGCGGCCTTTTACGGCAACCCGCGCGCGCAGACGCTGCTGCGCGACTACATCCGGGCGGTGGTGACGCGGACGAACAGCATCACGGGCGTGCGCTACGCGGACGATCCGACGATCATGGCGTGGCAGCTCGCCAACGAGCCGCGTCCCGGCGGCTCGGACCGGGTGGCGGTGCCGAACCTGCCGAATTTCCTGTCCTGGATCGATGGAACGGCGCGGTACATCAAGGCGCTCGACCGCAATCATCTGGTGACGACGGGATCGGAAGGGCTGAAGGGATCGATCGAGCGCGAGGACGTGGTGCTCGACGCGCACCGATCGCCCGCGATCGATTACATGACGACCCACATCTGGCCGAACAACTGGAGCTGGATGGACGCGGGCAACCTCGCCGGCACCTACGACGCCGGCGCGGCGAAGGTCGCCGACTATATCGCGACGCACGTCCGCCTCGCGAAGACGCTGGGCAAGCCGCTGGTGATCGAGGAGTTCGGCTATCCCCGCGACGGCGCGACCGCCTATGATCCGACGATCCCGACGACGTTCAAGGACCGCTTCTACCGCCAGATCTATGCCGCGGTGGAGGCGGACGTCGCCGCGGGCGGCCCGCTGGCAGGGTCCAACTTCTGGGCGTGGAACGGCGAGGCTCGCACCCGTCATGCCGACCATCGCTTCGTCCGCGGCGACCTTGCCTATATGGGCGACCCGCCGCACGAGCCTCAGGGCTGGTACGGCGTGTTCGACAGCGATGCCGGCACGCAGGCGGTGATCCGTGCGCATGCGAGGGCGCTGGCGGGCTGATCGCGGCGCAACGGGCACGCCGCACGGGTTCGGGGGTGAGGTGAGGATGCCGGCCCGATCGCCAACGCCGACCGTCCCCCTCCGTGACCTGACGAACCGCGCGACGGGATCGTCCGTGGTCCCGCGTCCGGCCGATTGGGCGTGCGGGCGATAGCGTGTATGCACCGCGGTCGGCGGGGACGGCGAGCGGCGGGGAGCGGGGCATGGCGATCGGACCGGTGACGACGGGGCTGGATCGACGCGCGGTCCGATGCGCGATGGCCGCCACGCTGCTGTGCCTGCTGGCGCTGGCGGTCTTCTGGCCCGGCTACGTCGCCTATGACAGCGTCACCCAATATCGACAGGCGCTCACCGGCCGGTACGACGACTGGCATCCGCCCGCGATGGCGCGGTTGTGGTCGCTGTTCGGCGATGCCGGTCCGGGGCCGATGCTCGTCGTGCAGATGGCGCTCTACTGGCTCGGGTTCGGGCTGCTCGCCGCCGCCCTGGCGGCGGGGGGCAGGGGCCGCGCGGCCGTCGCGCTGCTGATCGCCGCGCTCTGGCCACCGCTGCTCGGCTGGCAGGCGGTGGTGCTGAAGGATACGCAGATGCTCGGGCCGCTGCTCGGGGCGGTCGGAATCGTCGGCTGGTGGCGGCTGCGCGACCGGCCGGTGCCGCCTGCCGGCCGGGCGCTGATCGTGCCGCTGCTCGTCTATGCCGTGCTCGTGCGCGCCAATGCGGTGTTCGCGGTCGTCCCGCTGGCGGCGATGCTGGTGCACCGGCCGAGGCGGTGGTCGCTGCGGCTGGGGATCGCGCTTGCCGGGATCGTGCTGGCGATCGGCGTCTCCGGCCCGATCAACCACCGTCTGTTCGGCGGCGCACCGAGCGGCGTCGAACGGACACAGGCGATCTACGACCTGGCCGGTATCGGCGTGCGCACCCGCGACCCGCGCGTCGGCATGCCGGCGGCTGCGCTCGCGGGAATGGCCGCGAAGGGGTGCGTACGGCCGTTCTTCTGGGATCCCTTGGGCGAGCCGGCGCGCTGCGCGGCGGAGGTCGACGGGCTGCGCGCGATGCCGGTCGCGCAGCTGTACGGGACGCTCGCGGCGGCAATCGTGCGGCACCCGCTCGCCTATGCCGCACACCGGCTGGCGCATCTCAATTCGACCGGCCGCTGGCTGGTGCCGCTGCACTGGTTCGGCGCCGCCCCGCCGGAGGGCAGCGAGGCGAACGACTTCGGCTTCGGTGCGCCCGGACCGGCGGCATGGTATTGGCAGCGGCTCGCCGGCTGGCTGGTCGAGACGCCGCCGGGCTGGCCGGTCCTGTGGCTGGTGCTGGCGGCCGGCGGCGTGGCGGCGACGATCCGCGCGCGCGATGCGGCCGGGCAGCTGGCGCGCGCGCTGTTCGTGTCCGCGCTGACGCTGGAGGCGAGCTTCGCCGCGATCAGCATCGCGTCCGACCTGCGCTATCATGTGTGGACGATGGCGGCGGTGGCGATCGGCTGGGTGCTGGTCGGCAGTGTGCCGCGCAGCCGGCTGCTCCGGGCGGTCCTCGCGGTCGCGCTGCTCGGCGGCACGGGCGCGCGGCTGCTGCTGCCGGAGGCGCCGCAAAGCTATCACGGCATGCTCGGCTGACGCGCAACCCGGTCCGTCGCGGATCGTTCCCGCGATGAAGGGAGCCTTTTCGATGGCCGACGATCATGCGCAGATCTACGACGACTTCGCCGAGGCGGTGAACATGGCGCCCGCCGAGCTGGAGCATTTCCTCGACACCGACGACAGCAGGCGCGTCGGCTGGAAGGGCGAGGACGGCGACGGCGCGGGGGAAAGCGTCGGCCACCGGTCGGGCCGCCGGATCGTCGCGATCAGGCGCACGAAGAAGGTCGACCTGTCCGACGACGATTATGCGCATATGCGCAAGGTGGTCGCCTACGTCCGCCGCCACCTCGCGCAGGGCGGTCCTGACAAGGACAAGGCGCATAGCGACTGGCGCTATTCGCTGATGAACTGGGGTCACGACCCCCTGAAATAGCCCGCCGGCCGGTCAGGCGGCGACGCTGTCGTCCCACCGGCGGCTGGCGAGCGCGCGCGCTTCCTCGACGGGCAACGGCCGCCCGAAATAATAGCCCTGCACCTTGGTACAGCCCAGGTCCTGGACCATCCGGTGCTCGGCCTCGGTTTCCACGCCTTCCGCCGTGGTCGCCATGCCGAGGCTCTGCGCGAGCGCGACGACGGCGCGGATGATCGCGATCGCCTCCTTCACCCCCTTGGACGCGCCCTGCACGAAGCTGCGGTCGATCTTGATCGACGAGAAACGCGTGCGCGACAGATAGCCGAGCGACGAATAGCCCGTGCCGAAATCGTCGAGGCTCAGCCGGACGCCGAGGTCGAGGATGCGCTCCAGCACCTTCGTCGCGCCGAGCCCCTCGTGCATGAACACGCTTTCGGTGACCTCCAGCTCGAGCCGCTCCGCCGACAGGCCCGAATTGGCGAGCGCCGAGGTGACGACCGCGACGAAGCCGGGGTTCTGCAACTGGTCGGGCGAGACGTTGACCGCGACGCGGGTGTTCGAGGGCCAGCTCGCCGCCTCCAGACAGGCGGTCCGCAGCACCCATTCGCCGATCGGCTGGATCAGCCGCGCCTCTTCGGCGAGCGGGATGAACTTGACCGGCGAGACGTTGCCGAACTGCGCGCTCTGCCAGCGCAACAGTGCCTCGAACCCCTTCAGGTGGCCGGTGCCGGCATCGACGACGGGCTGGTAATGCAGGTGCATCTCGCCCTTTTCGAGCGCCTGGCGCAGCGCCATCTCGAGCACGCGGCGTTCCTCGGCGAGGACGTGCAGCTCGGGCTCGTAGGAATGGAACACGCCGCGCCCGGCATCCTTGGCGCGGTAGAGCGCCAGGTCGGCGGAGCGGATCAGCATTTCGGCGGTGCGGCCGTCGCGCGGCCCGATCGCGAGCCCGACCGAGGCGCCGATGTACAGCGTGTGCGCATCGACCTCATAGGGGCGCGACAGCGTCTCGATGATGCGGCGTGCCAGCTCCTCGACCCCGGTCAGGTTGGTCGCGTCGCGCACCACGACCGCGAATTCGTCGCCGCCGAGCCGCCCGCACATGTCGTTGTCGCTCATCAGCTGCGCGAGCCGTTCCGACACGCGGCCGAGCAGGCGATCGCCGATCGGATGGCCGAGCGTGTCGTTGACCGCCTTGAAGCGGTCGAGGTCGATCATCATGAAGGCGCAGCGGCCGCCCCATTTTTCCGCATCCGCCATCGCCCGCACGAGCGTTTCGTTGACCATCAGCCGGTTGGGCAGGCCGGTCAGCGTGTCGAAGCGCGCCATGCGGTTGATCTTGTCGGCCGAGGCACGCTGTTCGGTGACGTCCGACCCGACGCCGCGGAAGCCGCAGAACGCGCCATTCTCGTCGAAGCGCGGGCTGGCGGCGAGTTCCCACCAGCGTTCCTCGCCGCCGACGAGCAGCGGCAGGCGCAGGTCGCGGAAGCTTTCGCGCGTCTTCAGCTTGTCGGCGAGCGTGCGCAGGCCGGCGGCGAAATTGCCCGTCTCCCACGCCGGGCCGGCCAGCACCTGGAGGAAGGGCATGCCCTCGATCGCCACCGGGTCGAGGCCGCAGGCATAGGCGAAACGCGGCGATGCCTTGATGACGCGGCGGGCCGAATCGGTTTCCCACAGCCAGTCGGCGTTGCTCGCCTCGAATTCGCGCAAGAGCAGGCTGACGGTCTCGTCGCGCTCGCCCAGCGCCATCTGGCCGGCGCGGATGATGACCAGCGAGCGCGCGCGATTGAGGCAGATGAGGATCAGGAGCAACGTGAAGACCGACGTGGCGCCGGCGGCGGCATAGCTGCCGATCACGACCAGCTTGGCGGTGACGGCGAGCCCGAGCCCGCCGACGAAGGCGATCGTGGCGAGCGCGAGCGGGGCCATCGCGACCGCGCCCGCGGTCATCAGCACCGACAGGATCATCCACAGGACATAGGTGGTGTTGGATCCCGGATGCGTCGCGAACGCCACGACGGGGATCGACCAGGCGACGGCGAGCGCCACGCCCTCGGCCACCGTCGCGCGCAGGTCCGCCTGCGTCGCATAGCCGCCGTCGCGGTGCCGGGTGGACAGGCGGCGCACCGCCACGCCGACCGCGACGATGCCGACGATCCCCGCCCAGCCCGCGAGCATGACGTGCGAGACGTGCGTCGCCAGCACCGACACCGCCATCGCCGCGCCGATCAGGTTGGCGGCGAGCAGGAACAGCGCCAGCTGGCGGCCCGCGTCGAGCTGGGTCGAACGGATCCGCGCCCATTGCGCCGCATCGGCGCCGTCGCTGAATCCGAGCAGTTGCGCGAAGCGGATCGCCTGGGGGTCCGAAGCGGGGGTCTTGTCTTGGCTCACGGCGCGATGATTACGGCCACGAGGTTGACGGATGGTTAGGGGCGGCGCCGGGCGGCGGGGTTTTTCGCGCCGCCCGTCACGGGATTACGCGGCGGCGGCGTAGGGCTTGATGTCGCCATTGAGGTACAGGTTGCGCGCCTTGGCGCGGCTGAGCTTGCCCGAGCTGGTCCGCGGCAGGGTGCGCGGCGGGATCAGTTCGATGACGCAGTTCATGCCGGTGACCGACCGGACGCGCTCGCGGATCTCTTCGCGCAGGCGCTGGCGCTCGGCATCGTCGCTGCTGCGGCACTGGACCAGCACCGCCGGCGTCTCCTCGCCGCCCGGCGTGGTGATCGCGAAGGCGGCGATGTCGCCCGCCTTGAACCCGGGCAGCTGCTCCACCGCCCATTCGATGTCCTGCGGCCAGTGGTTCTTGCCATTGACGATAATCATGTCCTTGGCGCGGCCGACGATATAGATGTAGCCCGCCGACATATAGGCCATGTCGCCGGTGTCGAGCCAGCCGTCCGTCATGCACGCCGCGGTCGCGGCATCGTCGCGGAAATAGCCGACCATCACCGACGGGCCCTTGCACCACAATTTGCCGATCGCGCCGTCGGGCAGGGGCGTGCCGTCCTCTTCGCGGATCTCGACAGTCATGTCGCGCACCGGCTTGCCGCAATTGACGATCGCGCGGAAGCGCTGCGGCCGCGGGCCGTCGTTGGCGGCGAGCGTCGTGCCGCCGCCCGACAGCTGCGTCTCCTCGACCAGCTCGACGCGGATGCCCTCGCCCGGCGGCATCAGCGACACCGCCAGCGTCGCCTCCGCCAGGCCATAGCTCGGCAGGAAGGCGGAGGCCCTGAAGCCCGCGTCGGCGAAGGCATCGACGAACGCCTGCATCACGTCCGGACGGATCATGTCGGCGCCGTTGCCCGCGACCCGCCAGCGCGACAGGTCGAACCGGTCCGACGCCTTGGTCTGCGACGACATCCGCCGCGCGCAGATGTCGTAGCCGAACGTCGGCGAATAGGAGAGGGTGGTGCCATCGTGGCGCGAGATCATGTCGAGCCAGGCGAGCGGACGGCGCGCAAAATCCTCGGTCTTCAGATAGTCGGTCGACACCTGGTTGGCGACCGGCGACAGGAAGCAGCCGACGAGGCCCATGTCGTGATACCAGGGCAGCCAGCTGACGCAGCGGTCCGACCCGTCGATCTCCATCCCGTGGCTGTGCGCGGCGAGGTTGTTGAGCAGCGCGTGGTGCGTGATCGCGACGCCGTGCGGAAAGCGCGTCGAACCGCTGGAATATTGCAGATAGGCGATGTCCCGTCCGTCCGCCTGCGGCAGCGGTGCCGCGGGCGCGTCGCGCGTCGCGAATTCGGACCAGTCGATCCCTTCGGTCCCGGCCAGCCGCGCCGCCTCCGCCGCCATCGCGGCGAGTTCGGGCGGAAAGATCAGCATGTGCGGATCGCAGCTGGTCAGCTGGACCCGGAGCTGCTCGATATAGGATTCACGCCCGCCGAACGAGGTCGGCAGCGGCAGCGGCACCGGCCACGCGCCGGCATAGACGGTGCCGAAGAACAGAGCGGCGAATTCCGGGCCGGTTTCGGCCACCAGCGCGATCCGGTCCTGCGGCCGTACGCCCGCGGCGATCAGCCGGTGCGCCATCGCGATCGCGTCGGCGCGCAGGTCCGCGAACGGATAGGGCCGCGCGAGCGTGCCGCGCGCGTCGTGAAAGTTGAGCCCGCGCACGCCGGTGGCGGCATAGTCGAGCGCCTCGCCCAGCGTCGCGAAGTCGGCGAAGCGGCGGGGCAACGCGTCCAGCGTAGGCGTCGGGGCCGGAAGAGGCGTCGGCGGGGGCGCAGACTGCTCGGTCATCGATATTCCTGTTCGCTCGCCGGCATGCGCGGCTGTCTTCACTAGGCGCTTTAACGCATCATCAACGTTCTAAATCCGGTGCCAGTGTGGCAACAACATGGCCATGAGGCAGGAACGCGCGCCACCGCCCCCCCTGGACACCGCCGCGCTGGAGCGGCTGGCGCTCCGCTACGTCGAGCGGTTCGCCACGACCCGGGGACGGCTGGCGGACTATCTGACCCGCAAGATCCGCGAGCGCGGCTGGGACGGGGCCGGCCCGGAGGTGGCGGCGCTGGCGCAGCGGATGGCGGATCTGGGCTATGTCGACGACCGCGCCTATGCGGAAAGCAAGGCGGCGGCGCTGGCGCGACGCGGCCTCGGCGCACGCCGGGTGACGATGGCGCTGCGCCACGCCCGCGTCGGCGCGGCGGACGCGGAGGCGCTGTCGCCCGACATCGCGGCGCGCGCAGGCGATGCGGCGCTGGTCTTCGCGCGGCGCAAGCGGATCGGGCCGTTCGGCCCGCCAAGCGACGACCGGGCGCTGCGCGACCGCCAGCTCGCCGCGATGCTGCGCGCAGGCCATGGCTTCGATCTCGCACGCCGGATCGTGAACGCCCGCAGCGAGGACGAATTGCCTGAATTAGAGTAAACGGACCTTTCGCAATTGCAGCAGCGGCGAACCGTGCTAGCGTGGTGTCAACAGGGGTGCAGTCATGCGTAGCGAGCCGCAACGGGAGGGCGACGAGCGGAACGTCGGGGTCATGCCCGCCGCCGGTTCCGACGCGCCCGTACGGGCCGCGCCCGCGACCGCCGGACAGGATGCGGCGGAGGCCGATCCCGTGGCGCCGGACGGCGGCGGCGCGACCGCGATCGGTGGCGTCGTCAAATGGTTCGACGTCACCCGCGGCTTCGGCTTCGCGGTGGCGGACGATGCCCGGTTCGGCGACGTGCTGATCCATTTCTCGGTGCTCCAGCCGCACGGTCGCCGCAGCCTGCCCGAGGGTGCGCGGGTCGAGACGCTGTCGGTCCAGCGCGGCCGCGGCTACCAGGCGCGCGAGGTGCTGACGATCGACCTGTCCAACGCCGTCGAGGAGCCGCCGCGACCGCCGCGCAACGCCGACCGCATCGACCCGGTGACGCTGATCGACGAAGCCGGCGCGTTCGAGGATACGACGGTGAAGTGGTTCAACCGGCTGAAGGGCTATGGCTTCCTGGTTCGCGACAGCGACGGCAGCGACGTCTTCGTCCATATGGAAACGCTGCGCCGCGCCGGCATCGCCGCGATCGAGCCTGAACAGCGCCTGCGTGCCCGCATCGTCGCGGGGCGCAAGGGGCCGCTGGTGGTGAGCGTCGACGCGGGCGCGTGAGCGTGGCGATCGCCCGTGCCGCCGCCGCCGCGCTGCTGGTCGCCGCGCTCGCCGCCTGTTCGGGCGGCGACGCCGGCAGTAGCAATGCCGCGGGCGAACGGGCGGCGGCGACGCTGGTGCCCGTGACTATCGCCGGCGCGAACGGACGCCACGTCTTTCGCGTCGAGCGCGCGGTGACGGCGGCGCAGCAGGCGCAGGGGCTGATGTACCGCACCGACCTGCCGCCCGATGGCGGCATGCTGTTCCATCCCTATCCGGCCGACGGCGGGCCGCCGCGCGCGGCGAGCTTCTGGATGCGCAACACGCCGACCCCGCTCGACATCCTGTTCATCCGCGCCGACGGCACGATCGCGACCATCGCCGAAAACACCGTGCCGTTCTCCGAGGCCGCGGTGAAATCGGGCGAACCCGTCGCCGCTGTGCTGGAACTCCTCGGCGGCCGCAGCGCCGAGCTCGGCATCGCCGAGGGCGACCGGGTCAGCTGGCCGAAATAGCGGCAGGCGCCCGGCCAAGGCGGTCGGTACGATCCCGGGTCAGTGGCGTTTGTAGGACGCCCAGATCGTCTGCGGGACCATGCCGCCCACCTTGCCGTTGCTGACCAGCAGTACCAGTCCGTGCCGGCCGTTGAGGCGGGACGTCGCAGGACAGGTCATAGCGATGTGCACGGAAGACACGGATTCGATGCCCTCGACGGCCTGCGGTCGTTCGGGGCGGTCGAATTGGCAGTCGCCGAACGTCTTCGAAACATCGGCAAACGCGCTGGGCACACCGAAATCCGGTGTCACCATCATAATCAGTTCCGGGGCCAGGCGCTCGAAAGCGTTTCGATCCCCTGAGGTGATCGCCACGACGAATTGCCGGACGATGGAGTCCGCGGGTTCCGACGGTACCGCAGCCGCCTGCGCAGTGGCGATCATGGCCAGGGTGCCGAACATCGTGGTGACCTCCGCAGGTTGCGACCGGCCGTCCTGCAGCCGCACCATGGATGTGGGGTGCCCGCAAGTACAGAGATATCGCGCCTTGCGTGTCGATGCGCGTGCTGCCGCTATCGGCCCGCAGCCGCGCCGGTCGACCGCCGTCGTCTAGTAGCTGGCGCCGTCGACCGCCCGGCGCGGCAGGTCGCGCCACAAGGCCGGGTCGAACATTCGCAGGTTGATGCCCATGCGCGGATAGGCCGGGTCGGTCGTCGTCCAATGCGTCGTGCAGCCGCAGGTGGGGCAGTGCCACAGGTCGAGCGCGCAATCGCCCTGCCGATAGGCGATGCCGTCGCCCGACACCTCCGCGGCACCGGGCGCGCAATAATGCCAGAGCCCCGCGGTACGCCGACAGATCGAGCAATTGCACTCGGACACCTCCGCCGGCGTCTCGCGCAGGACCAGCCGGATACGCCCGCAATGGCAGGCGCCGCGATGCTCGCCCATTCACTTCCCTTCGTTTGCCGCCGATCCTTGCGGCGGCATGTCGCACGCCGTCGCGGTCCCTGCAAACGCCGGCCGGCCGCCGTCCCGTTGACACCGGCACCTGCAAGAGGGACATTGGCCCGCCCGGACACCGCTCCGCAACCGGCAAGCGCACTGCCGCCGCTGCCCGACAGGAACAGGTCGATGACCGAATCCGCTACCGCCGGGATTACGTTCGGGCGCGCCGCGCCGGGGATCTGCGTGCGGGATATCGATGCAGCGCATGATTTCTACGCGGGCGTTCTGGGCTTCCGAAAGGTGTTCGAGAACGGCGATCCGGTCGGCTTCATGGTGATGGCGAAGGACCGTGCCGAAATCCACCTCAGCCGAAAGCCCGGCCACGAAGCCTCGACGACGAACGTCATGCACCTGTTCGTCAGCGACGTGGCTGCGCTCTACGCCGTCTGCGAACGGGCGGGGGTGAGGATCGTCAAACGGTTGGCGGACAAGGACTATGGCCAGCGCGCCTTCGTGCTCGCCGATCCCGACGGCAACCGGATCGATGTCGGCGAGCGCCGACCGGCGGCGCGTGACGGCGGCGGCGACGAACGCGGTTGATGGCGGCGCTCGGGCCGGGTAAGCGCAGGGACATCATGGGCATCAACCTCAATCCCTTCACCTGGTGGAACGGCGCGTCGTGGGGCACGATGCTCTACGGCCTGCGCGGCATGAAGCAGATGGGCACCGACTCGCTCGGCAACGTCTATCACGAGGGCGGCAAGGACGGCAGCGGCCGCGTGCGGCGCTGGGTGATCTACGAGGGCGCGAACGACGCCAGCCGCGTGCCGCCCGAATGGTTCAGCTGGCTGCACCACCAGATCGACGACGTGCCCGATCGTGCGATGCCGCCGGTGCGCGCGTGGCAGAAGCCGGCGGTGCCCAACATGACCGGCACGCCGCTCGCCTATCGCCCCTCGGGCTCGCTGGAAAAGGGTGGCAAGCGTGCCGCCGCCACCGGCGATTACGAGGCGTGGACCCCCGAAGGGTGATACCCGCACGGGTCGGGCGCTGGCTCGCGGCCGGCGTCCTGCTGCTGGCCGCGATCGTGGCCGGCGTATTCGGCTATCGCGCGCTGCATCCGACGGACAGCGCCGACCGGGTCGTCGTGGCGCAGGACCTGACCCCCGGCGATACGCCCCCGGCCGAGACGATCGAAACGGTGGCGTCGACCGACGTCGCGCTGCCGACCGGCGGCACGCCGATGGCGGAGCGCGTCGCCGTCGTCGGCCTGCTCAACAAGCGCAACGGCGTCAGCCGCGACCTGACGCTGAAGCCGGGGCAGGCGGTGCGCGTCGGCGATGCGATCGTGCGGCTGCGTGCCTGCGAACATACCGCGCCGTGGGAGCAGGACCAGCTGACCGGCGCCTTCGTCCAGCTCGACGTGCGCGGCAGCGACCGGCACTGGCGGCGCGCCTTTTCGGGCTGGCTGTTCCGGGAGCGTCCGGCGCTGAACGTCGTCCAGCACCCGGTCTACGACGTCTGGACCAAGAGCTGTACGATGTCCTGGCCGGCGACCGGGCCGGACACGACGTCGGTCGGCGCGGGATCGGTGGCCGCGGGCGAGGCGAAGAGCCGGTCGAGCGCAAAGAAATCGCCCGCCGCGAGCCCGGACTCGGCGCCCGAGGCGGATGAACCGGTCGCCCCGTCGAGCGCCCCCGCCAGTAACGCGCAATAGGCGGACCGGTCGATCTCCACCGCGCCGAGCGAGGCGAGGTGAGCGGTCTGGAACTGGCAGTCGAGCAGCGCGAACCCGCCCGCCTTCAGCCGCGCGACGAGCCAGGCGAGCGCCACCTTCGACGCATCGGTGCGGCGGCTGACCATGGATTCACCGAAAAAGGCGCGTCCGAGCGCCAGGCCGTAGAGACCGCCGACCAGTTCGTCGCCGTCCCAGCATTCGATCGAATGCGCGAACCCCAGCCGGTGCAGCGTCGTGAACACCCGCTCGATCCCGCCGTTGATCCAGGTTTCGGGCCGGCCGGCGACGCTTTCCGCGCACAGCCGGATCATCGGCACGAACGCCGTGTCGGCGGTGACGCGGAAACGGTCGCGCACGATCGTCCGGCGCAGCGATCGCGACAGATGGAAGGCGTCGAGCGGCAGGATCGCGCGGGTGCGCGGCTCGACCCAATAGACGCTGCCCGCCTCGCGATCGTCGGCCATCGGGAACACGCCGACCGCATAGGCGCCGAGCACGATTTGCGGGTCGAGCATCTCCATCGCGCACGAACGTGGCGCCGCACGCCGGCGATGGCAAGGTCGCGGCGGCGTCAGCCCGCGCGCCGCTCCACGAGCGTCCACAGCTGCGCGAACGCGGTCGCCGCCGCCGATCGCGGCGCAAAGGTCGCCACCGGCGCGCGATGCCCGGCCATCGCCTCGATCGCGCTCGCCATCGGGATGACGGGCCAGTCGGGTTGCGCCGCGAGCGCGTCGGCGTGGAGGCGGCGGCGGCGATCGACCATCATGTGGACGGGCAGCACGGGCACCTTGCCGCCGAGGTGCCGGATGAGTTCGTCGGCGGCACGCTGCGCGAAGGGCGAGGGGATGACCGGCAGCACGATCAGGTCCGCGGCGCGGATCACCTGTTCGCTCGTTTCGGTAAGGCCCGGCGGGCAGTCGAGCAGGACGTGGTCGTAATCGCCGATCCGCTCGATCAGCCGGTCGAGCCGCCGCCGCTTGCCGATGTCGTGGAACAGCAGGTCGAGCGTGCGGAGCGAGGCGTCCGCGGGGATGAGGTCAAGCCCGGCGATCGCGGTGGGGCGGGCATGCGCCGAGGCCCGCACCTGCTTGGCGAAGATCGCCCGTGCCTGGTCGCCGGACCGATCGTCGCCCAAGACCCAGCTGCTCGCCGCCTGCGGATCGAGATCCCACAGCAGCGTCCGCCGGCGCGACAGCGTCGCCGCGCACCAGGCGAGGTTGACGGCCAGCGTCGTCTTGCCGACGCCGCCCTTCGAGCTGTAGATCGCGATCGTGGCCATCGCCGGTGCCTATCCCGATGGGTCCGGAACGGCAACGCGGGATCGGGACGCGCCCGGACGGCGTCCGCAACGAAAAGGGCCGGCGGATCGCTCCGCCGGCCCCGTTCGGTTCGGTGTCGTCCGTCGCCGGATCAGGACTTGCAGGTCTGCGACGGCTTGCCCGGCTGCGTCACGGTGATGTTCGACGCGGTGCCGGTCAGCTTCCAGCCGCCCTCCGCGGTCAGCGGATCGCCCGCCTTCGCGGCGGTCAGGCGGTTGATCGCGCCGGTCGGCGTGGTCTTGACGAACGCCTGCTTGTCGCCCTGGAACAGCGTCACGTAGAGCAGGCTGTTGTCCTTGCAGCGGAAGGTCTTGTCCGCCTTGATCGCCGGCGGCAGCTCGACGGGGGCGCGGTTGGCGAGTTCGGTCGCCATCGGGTCGGGGTTGGAATCCAGGACGTCGGGGGTCGCCGGCTTGGAGTTGCAGGCCGCCAGCGCGAGAAGCGCGGCGGTGGCGGAGAGGAGGAGGGGGCTCTTCATAGCGGCAAAACGCTTTGCGCATGCGGCGGGGACCGTCAAGGCGGTTGCTCCATCTATGTGAGACATTGTCGCAAAATGCGGCGGGTTGCCTTCCGTTACGGCTCCGCGGGCCGCGGGCGGTTCAGGCTGGCTTCGCGGCGGCGAAGCGCAGCTTTGCTTGCCGGTGGCGACCCGCCACGCCATCTAGCGGTCATGCATACGACACCCGACACGCTTTCCCTGATCGGCAACACGCCGCTCGTCCGCCTGAAGGGGCCGAGCGAGGCCACCGGCTGCGACATCTTCGGCAAGTGCGAATTCGCCAACCCGGGCGCGTCGGTGAAGGATCGCGCCGCGCTGTCGATCGTCGAGGATGCCGAGGCGCGGGGCGTGCTGCACCCCGGCGGCACGATCGTCGAGGGGACGGCGGGCAACACCGGCATCGGGCTGGCGCTGGTCGCCAATGCCAAGGGCTATGCCACGATCATCGTCATGCCCGAGACGCAGAGCCGCGAGAAGATGGACACGCTGCGCGCGCTGGGGGCCGAGCTGGTGCTGGTGCCGGCGGCGCCCTATGCCAGCCCCTGTCACTTCGTCCACACCAGCCGCCGGATCGCGGAGGAGCGCGACAATGCGATCTGGGCGAACCAGTTCGACAACGTCGCCAACCGCCGCGCGCATATCGTCGGCACCGCGGAAGAGATCTGGCAACAGATGGACGGACGGATCGACGGCTTCACCTGTGCCGCGGGCACGGGCGGGACGATCGCCGGGGTCGGGCTGGGGCTGAAGGCCAAGGACGAGCGCGTCTGCATCGCGCTGAGCGACCCGCATGGCGCCGCCCTGTACGATTATTACGCGCACGGCGAACTGCGGTCGGAGGGCAGCTCGGTCGCGGAGGGGATCGGGCAGGGGCGGATCACCGCCAATCTGGAGGGCGCGCCGATCGACACGCAATTCCGCATTTCCGACCAGGAAGGCTATCGCTGGGTGCGCCGGCTGCTCGACGAGGAGGGGCTGTGCCTCGGCCTGTCGTCGGGGATCAACGTCGCCGGTGCGGTGCGCCTCGCGGAGCGGCTGGGACCGGGCAGGCGCATCGCCACGATCCTCTGCGACACCGGCTTCCGCTACCTGTCGACGCTGTACGATCCGGCATGGCGGGTCGCGAAGGGGCTGGCCTGAGTCCGCAGATGGTACCCGAATTCGACAAACGAATGACGAAGCGTTACAGCGGCGCGGCAAGATGAGAGCCGTCAGAGACACGCACCAGACGATGCAGCGGATCAAGGTCGGGATCATCGGCCTCGTCGCCGTCATCCTGCTGATCGCCGTCGCGAGCGCCATCCTCGGTTCTGCGACGCGCGAACGCCCGATCGCGACCGCCGGATCGGCCCAGCCCGACGTGGTCGCCAACATGGCGATGACCAACACCGGCGCGGTCGCGGCATCCGATGGATCGGGCGAGCCGCTCGCCGAACTGGGCGTCGCGCCCTCCACCAGCAACAGCCAGTCGGCGCGATGACCGTTTCCCGGGGAAATCCGGGGACGGGCGTGCCCCTGCGCGCGACAACGGCGGATTCCGCCGTCCCGCGCCGTCCGCTCCTGTCGGCAGGCGAGGCGGATCCCCCGCCGGACTAGCGCGGTTCGGCGCAGTTTCCCCGGCAATCCCCAAAAATCCCGTTGCTTCCCCGATGTGCTGTTGATACCAACAGGTAACAACGGGGCAGGCATCACCGATTTGCGGATTCGCAAGATGCCGGAGGGCGACGATGGTCGCTTTCCGGAGCGGTGGGCCGTGCGCGTCAGGGTGCGAGACGGGCGTGTCGGAAAGGGGCGATTATCAGGGAAGCGGACTTGCTCTTGTCGACGACAAGGGCCGGGTCGCCATCCCCAACGCGCTCCGCAGCACGCTCGCCGAGAATGCGCCCCGTGCCGACGGCAAGGATGGCGGCACCGTCATCATCGCGGCGCACGAGGACCAGCCCTGCCTGATCGCCTACGACCCCGCCTATATCGCCGAGCTGAAGCGCGAACTGAACGAGCGCGTCGCGCTGTCGCGGGGCGTCGACGGCAAGATCGACCACAACATCAAGCGTGGCGGCGCGAACGGCGAAGCGGTGCCGTTCGATGGATCGGGGCGATTCATCATGCCCGGCTTCCCCCGCTTCTATGCCGGCATCGGCGCGCACGCCTTCTTCTGGGGCACGCTCGACTATATCGAGATCTGGGACCCCAAAACCCTGCTGTCGACGCCCGGAATCGCGCCGCAGATGGTCGCCGCCTGCCGTTATTACTGCCAGGACAAGGGGATCGCGCTGTGAGCGGCGAGGCGCCCCACGTTCCCGTGCTGCTCGACGAAGTGCTGGCCGCGCTCGCGCCCGCGCCCGGCGAGACGGTGGTCGACGCGACCTTTGGCGCCGGCGGCTACACGCGCGCCATCCTCGCGACCGGCGCGCGCGTGATTGCGCTCGATCGCGATCCCGATGCGATCGCGGCGGGACTGGCGGCGGACATGCCCGGGCTGACGCTGGTGCACAGCGACTTTTCCGCGCTGGAGGCGGCGATCGACGCGCCGGTCGACGGGCTGACGATGGACATCGGCGTGTCGTCGATGCAGCTCGACCAGGCCGAGCGCGGCTTTTCCTTCCAGTCCGACGGGCCGCTCGACATGCGGATGGCGCAGGAGGGCGCGAGCGCGGCCGATTTCGTCAACACCGCCGACGAGGATGCGATCGCCGACGTCCTCTACCATTACGGCGACGAGCCCAAGTCGCGGCGCGTGGCGCGGGCGATCGTCGCCGCGCGGCCGCTGACCCGCACGTCGGAACTGGCGGGCGTGGTCCGCAAGGCGCTCGGCCACCGGCCGCACGACAAGAAGGATCCGGCGACTCGCACCTTCCAGGCGATCCGCATCCATGTGAACCGGGAACTGGGCGAACTGGCGGACGGCCTGGCCGCGGCGGAGCGGGTGCTAAAGCCCGGCGGGCGGCTGGCGATCGTGACCTTCCACAGCCTGGAGGACCGGCTGGTCAAGCGCTTCCTGCGCGACCGGTCGGGCAACACCCCGGGCGGATCGCGTCACCTGCCGCAGGCGGGCGCGCCGGTGGCGCCGAGCTTCGAGGCAGTCGGTCGCGCGGTGCGCGCCGGCGAGGCGGAAGTGGCGCGCAACCCGCGCGCGCGCTCCGCGACGTTGCGGACGGCGCGACGGACGACGGCCCCGGCATGGGACGATGCCGGGCGTAACACGGATTTGGCGGAGGTGAGATCATGACGGCGGCGTATCGGTTGAAGGGGATCGGATGGTTCGGTGGCTGCGTCGCCATCGTCCTCGGTTTCTACCTGGTCTCGCTGCAGGTCGCCGCGGAGCGCAAGAAGCTGGAGGGCATGGATCGCAAGATCGATGCCGCCCAGCGCGACATCCGCGCGCTGGAGACCGAATTCGAGACGCGCGCCAACCTCGTCCAGCTCGAAAAGTGGAACGGCGAGACGCTGGCGCTCGCGGCGCCGGTCGCGGGCCAGTTCGTCACCGACGAGCGTGCGCTCGCCAGCCTCGACGTCAACCAGGTGGGCGTGCCCGCCGCGCCGGGCGTGCAGACCGCCGCGCTGGTCGTGCCGTCGCTCGCCACGGTCGCGGCGCCCGCCGCCGCCACCACCGCCGCGCCCGCCGTGACGCCGGCCGTCGTGCAGGTCGCCGCGGCGATGCCCGAGGCGAAGCGCGCGGTCGTCATCAAGGTCGCCGCGATCGAGAAGAGCGCGCCGCTGCTCGCCAAGCTGGCCGAGGCGGCGCGCGCGAAGGTCGCGGTCGCCAAGGTCCGGCCGCAGGCCGTGGCGATGCTCGACCGCAAGCTGCTGTCCGACACGACGCTCGGCGACATCCTCAGCAGCGCGCGCGCCGAGGCCCGCAAACGTTGACCGTCGTCGTCGCCCGACCCGTGCCGCAACGGCGCAGCGCCACGCAGCGTCATGCGCTGGTCGCGACGTCGCACATGCGGCTGATGATGCTGATGATGCTGTTCGCCGCCGCAGTGATCCTCGTCATCGGGCGGCTGGCGATGCTCGGCCTGCTGTCGGGCGGCGAGGCGGAGGCGCGGGTGGCGACGCTGGCGGCGCGCGGCGACATCGTCGACCGCAACGGCGCGCCGCTGGCGCGGACGATCGATGCGTGGACGATCGCGGTCCATCCCCGCAAGATCATCGGCGACAAGATGGAGATCGCCAGCCGGCTCGCCGCGCTGATGCCCGATCGCGGCGACCAGGCGTGGTTCTACGGCCAGCTGACCCGTCCGGTCAGCTTCGTCTATCTGCAACGCCGGGCGAGCCCGGCACTGGTCGAACAGGTCAACGCGATCGGCGAGCCCGCGCTGGTCTTCGCGCGCGAGACGCAGCGCCTGTATCCGCAATCGACGATGGCGAGCCATGCGCTCGGCTTCCTGTCCACCGACGGCCACGGCATGAGCGGGATGGAGCGCGTGCTCGACGAGCGGTTGCTCGATCCCACCAAGGCGGGGCAGCCCGTCGCCCTGTCGCTCGACACGCGGGTGCAGGCGGCGCTGGAAAGCGAACTCGGGCGCGCGATGGGCACCTTTTCGGCGCGCGGTGCCGGCGGCATCGTGCTCGACGTGTCGACGGGCGAGGTGATCGCGATGGTCTCGCTGCCGACGTTCAACCCCAACCGGGTCGGCATGGCGGGTGCCGAGGAGCTGCGCAACATCACGACGCAAAGCGTGTTCGAACTGGGATCGACGTTCAAGCCGATCACGATGGCGACCGCGATGGACACCGGCGTCGTCACCTCGTTCGCGCGGCGGTTCGATGCGACGCATCCGCTCAAGGTCGGCGGCTATACCATCCATGACGAGCGCGGCGATCCCAAGCGCTGGCTCAACATGGCGGAAACGCTGATCTATTCGTCCAACATCGCGACCGCGCGCGTCGCCGACGAGGTCGGGCCGCAGCGGATGCTGGCGATGTTCCGCAAGCTCGGCTTCGACACCAAGCCCGATATCGAGCTGCGCGAGAAGGGGCGTCCGCTGCTGCCGACCTATTGGGCGCGGACCACGACGATGACCACCGCCTATGGCCATGGCATCGCGGTGACGCCGCTGCACCTCGCCAGCGCCTATGCCGCGCTGGTCAACGGCGGCGTCTGGCGCCCGGCGACGCTGCTGAAGGTCGCGCCGGGGCACGCGCCCGTCGGACGCCGCGTCATCAGCGAACAGACGAGCGCGCGGATGCGCCAGATGCTGCGGCTGATCGTGATGCGCGGCACCGGGCGCAAGGGCGACGCGCCGGGCTATCGCGTCGGCGGCAAGACGGGTACGGCGGAGGCCGCGGTGGCGGGCGGCTACGACCGGTCGCGCAACGTCGCCACCTTCGCCGCGGCTTTCCCGATGGACCAGCCGCGCTATGTCGTACTGGCGATGCTCGATTCGCCGCTTGGGACGAAGGAGACCTCTGGGTGGAAGACCGCTGCCTGGAACGCCGCGCCGGTCGTCGGGCGCACGATCAGCCGGGTGGGCGCGATGCTGGGCGTCGTTCCCGATGCGAACCGCGACATCGACGTGTCCGACATCCTGCCGACGCTGTGGCAGGACCCGAGCCGCACGCAGCCGACCGGCCAGTGAGCGCGGCGGCATGAGGCTGGGAGCGCTGACCGGCGGCCACGAGGAGGCGGTCGTCACCGGGTTCGCGATCGATCACCGCAAGGTCGCGCCCGGCACCGTCTTCGGCGCGTTCGAGGGCGCGCGGGTGAATGGCGAGGACTATATCGCCGAGGCGGTGCGATCGGGCGCGATCGCGGTGGTGGTGCGCCCCGGCGTCGCGGTCGACGGTGCGGTCGCGATCCACGCCGACACCCCGCGCGAACGCTTCGCGCAGCTCGCCGCGCAATTCTTCGCGCCCTTTCCCGCGGTCGCCGTCGCGGTCACCGGTACCAACGGCAAGACCTCGACCGTCGAGATGACACGCCAGCTGTGGCGGATGGCGGGAGAGCACGCCGCCTCGATCGGCACGCTGGGGGTGACGACCGCCGACGAGCGCGTCACCACCGGGCTGACCACGCCCGACGTCGTCACCTTCCTGTCGAACGTCGCCGGGCTGGCGCGCGAGGGCGTGACGCACCTTGCCTTCGAGGCGTCGAGCCACGGCCTCGTCCAGTACCGGACCGAGGGGCTGACCGTGTCGGTCGCCGCGTTCACCAATTTGTCGCGCGATCACCTCGACTATCATGGCGACATGGGCGCGTATCTGACCGCCAAGCTGCGCCTGTTCTCCGAGGTGCTGAGCCCGACGGGGACGGCGGTGGTCTGGGCCGACGACGTCGAATCGGGCCGCGTGATCGACCTCGCGCAGGCGCGCGGCAACACGCTCGTGACGGTGGGCGAACGCGGCCAGACGCTGCGGCTGGTCGGGCGCGACCCGACGCTGTTGGGACAGGGGCTGACGATCGAGGCGGAGGGGCGGACGCATCAGGTGACGCTGCCGCTGATCGGCGGCTATCAGGCCGCGAACGCGCTGGTCGCCGCCGGCCTCGTGATCGCCACCGGCGGCGACGTCGCGCGCACGATCGCGGACCTTGCCCGGTTGCAGCCGGTGCGCGGGCGGCTGGAACGCGCGGTCATCGCGCGGTCGGGCGCCCCGGTCTACGTCGATTACGCGCATACGCCCGACGCGCTGGAGGCGGCGATCGCCGCGCTCAAGCCGCACGCCGGCGGGCGGCTGATCGTGGTGTTCGGCGCCGGCGGTGACCGTGATCCCGGCAAGCGCGAGACGATGGGCCAGGTCGCGCAGATGCAGGCCGACGTCGCGATCGTCACCGACGACAATCCCCGCACCGAGGATCCCGCCGCGATCCGCGCCGCGATCCTGAAGGGCGCGCCGCATGCCCGCGAGATCGGCGACCGGCGCGAGGCGATCCGCACCGCCATCGCCGAGGCGGGGCCGCAGGACATCGTGCTGATCGCCGGCAAGGGCCACGAACAGGGCCAGATCGTCGGCGATCTGGTGCTGCCGTTCGACGACGTCGCGGTCGCACGCGAGTGCGCGTCGTGAGGCGCGGCATTCTTCTCCCCTCCCGCTTGCGGGAGGGGTCGGGCGTGGGCGCGAATCCCATCGAGACCGGCACATGGGGACAGGCCCACCCCCAGCCCCTCGCGCAAGCGGGAGGGGGGCGATGACGCCGCTCTGGACCGCCGCCGAGATCGCCGCCGCCACCGGCGGCACGGCATCCGCGGACTTCGCCGCGACCGGCGTCGCCTTCGACAGCCGCGAGGTGGGGCCGGGCGACCTGTTCGTCGCGCTCACCGGCGACAGCACGGACGGGCATCGCTTCCTCGACCAGGCGTTCGCGCAAGGCGCGGCGGGGGCGATCGTCTCCGCCGGGACGGCGCATCCCCATGTCCGTGTCGACGACACCTTCGCCGCGCTCAACGATCTTGGCCGTGCGGCGCGGGCGCGCATGGCGGGGACGGTGATCGGCGTCACCGGCTCGGTCGGCAAGACCAGCGCCAAGGAGGCGCTGTTCGTCGCGCTCGACCGGTCGCTGGCCGACGCGGTGCACCGGTCGGTCAAGAGCTACAACAACCACACCGGCGTGCCGCTGAGCCTTGCGCGGATGCCGCGCGAGACGCGGGTCGGCGTGTTCGAGATGGGGATGAACCACGCCGGCGAACTGAGCGCGCTGACCCGGCTGGTCCGTCCGCACGTCGCGATCGTGACCGCGATCGCCCCCGCGCATACCGAATTCTTTCCCGACGAGGCAGCGATCGCCGATGCCAAGGGCGAGATATTCCAGGGGCTGGAGCCCGGCGGCGTGGCGATCGTGCCCTTCGACAGCCCGCATCGCGACCGGCTGATCGCCGCGGCGGCGCCCTATGCCGCGCGGACGGTGACGTTCGGGATGGGGCGCGATGCAGACGTGCGCGCGGTGGAGGCTATGCGGCTGCCGTCGGGCGCGTCGTTCGTGACGGCGAAGCTGGGCGACCGCGAATTGTCCTTCACGCTGGCGCAGCCGGGAATGCACTGGGTGTCCAACGCGCTGGCGGTGCTCGCCGCGGTCGATGCCGCCGGCGCCGACCTCGCCCGCGCGGGCCTCGCGCTTGCCGAAATGGGCGGGCTGTCGGGTCGCGGCGCGCGCTTCCTTGCGCGGGTCGACGGTGGCGACATGCTGGTGATCGACGAAAGCTACAACGCCAACCCCGCCTCGATGCGCGCGACGCTCGCGGTACTCGCCGAAGAGCCGGGCCGCCACGTCGCGGTGCTGGGCGAGATGCGCGAACTGGGCGATGCCGCCGCCGACTATCACGCCGGGCTCGCCGAGCCGATCCTCGCGGCGCGCGTCGAAACGGCGCTGCTCGTCGGTGAAGCGATGGCGCCGCTCGCGCAGGCCCTTGAGGCGCGTATCAATGTCGTCCATGTGCCCGACGCTGCGACAGCGCTCGGCCGTCTCCAGGATCTGGCCAGGGCCGGTGACGCCGTGCTCGTCAAAGGATCGAACGGAGTGGGGCTGTCGCGGGTGATCGCGGGCCTGGGGGGCGGAACGTAACATGCTGTACTGGATCGCCGAGCACCTGGGCTTCACCGGGCTGCTGAACCTCATCCGCTACCAGTCCTTCCGGACCGGTGCGGCGGTGGCGACCGCGCTGCTGATCGGCCTCATCATCGGGCCGCGCTTCATCGGCTGGCTGCGCGTGCGGCAGGGCAAGGGCCAGCCGATCCGCGCCGACGGTCCGCAGACGCATCTCGCCAAGCGCGGCACGCCGACGATGGGCGGACTGATGATCCTGACCGCGATGGCGCTGTCGATCCTCATCTGGATGGACCTTGCCAACCCCTATGTCTGGGCGTGCCTGTTCGTCACGCTGGGCTTCGGCGCGATCGGTTTCCTCGACGATTACGACAAGGTGACCAAGGCGAGCACCGCGGGCGTGTCCGGCCGCACCCGGCTGCTGCTCGAATTCGCCATCGCCGGTGCGGCGTCGTGGATCATCATGGGCCAGAACGGGCCGCATTTGTACCTGCCGTTCACCGATCGCATGTACCTCGACCTCGGCTATTTCTTTCCGCTGTTCGCGGCGTTCACCATCGTCGCGTTCGGCAATGCGGTGAACCTGACCGACGGGCTCGACGGGCTCGCGACGATGCCGGTCATCATCGCCAGCGTCGCGTTCATGCTGATCGTCTACCTCGCGGGCAACGTGAAGTTCGCGACCTATCTCGGCATTCCCCACGTGCCGGGTGCGGGCGAGCTGGCGATCTTCTGCGGCGCGGTGATCGGCGCGGGCCTCGCCTTCCTGTGGTTCAACGCGCCCCCCGCGGCGGTGTTCATGGGCGACACCGGCAGCCTGGCGCTCGGCGGCGCGCTCGGCACGATCGCAGTCGTCGCGCACCACGAGATCGTGCTCGGCATCGTCGGCGGCCTGTTCGTCGCCGAGGCGCTGTCGGTCATCATCCAGGTGTTCTTCTACAAGCGGACGGGCAAGCGCATCTTTCGCATGGCGCCGATCCACCACCATTTCGAACAGCTGGGGTGGAGCGAGCCGACCGTCGTCATCCGCTTCTGGATCATCAGCCTGGTGCTGGCGCTCGCCGGCCTGTCGACGCTGAAGCTGCGATGATCGTCTCGCAGACCTTCGAGGGGCGGCGCTATGCGGTGCTCGGGCTGGCGCGATCGGGGCTGGCGACGGTGCGCGCGCTGGCGAAGAGCGGCGCGCACGTCGTGGCGTGGGACAGCGACCTCGCGGCCCGCGATCGCGCGGCGGGGATCAACGGCGTCATCGTCCACGACATCGCCAGGCTGAACCTGGAGGGCGCGGCGGGGCTGGTGGTGTCCCCGGGCGTACCGCTCAACACGCATCCGCTGGCCGCGCGCGCGCGCGACGCGGGCGTGCCCGTGATCGGCGATATCGAATTGTTCGCGCAGGCGCGTGCCGGACTGCCGCCGCACCGGGTCGTCGGCATCACCGGCACCAACGGCAAATCGACCACGACCGCGCTGGTCCACCACATCCTCGATACCGCCGGCGTGCCCGCGGCGATGGGCGGCAACATCGGCCTGCCGATCCTCGAACAGGCGCCGTTGCCCGCGGGCGGCGTCTACGTGCTCGAACTGTCGAGCTACCAGGTCGACCTGACGCAGACGCTCGACTGCGACGTCGCGGTGCTGCTCAACGTCACGCCCGACCACCTCGACCGCTACGACGGCTTCGAGGCCTATGCCGCCTCCAAGGCGCGGCTGTTCGCGATGCAGTCGCCCGCGCATGATGCGGTGATCGGCATCGGCGATGCGCCCTCCGCGGCAATCGCGCGCGGCCTGTCGGCGCGCGGCGAGCACCTGACCAAGATCGCGCCGGGCGTCTGCATGGACCAGTCGCGCTGGCCGGCGTTGCAGGGCCCGCACAATGCGCAGAACGCGCTTGCCGCGATCGCGGTGGCGAGGGCGCTGGGCGTGGCGGAGGCGGCTATCGATGCCGGTCTGGAAAGCTTCGCCGGCCTGCCGCACCGGATGCAGACGATCGGGACGCGCGACGGCGTCGCCTTCGTCGACGACAGCAAGGCGACCAATCCCGAAAGCACCGCACCGGCACTCGGCGCCTTCGCCCGGATCCACTGGATCGTCGGCGGCAAGCGCAAGGGCGACGACCTCGATGCCTGCGCGCCGCATTTCGACCGCGTCGTCGCCGCCTATACGATCGGCGAGGCGGGGCCGCTGTTCCGCGATCTGCTCCAGGGCCGCGTCCCCGCAGTGTCGCTCGCCGGGGACCTCGCGACCGCGGTGACGCAGGCCGCCGCCGCGGCGCGGCCCGGAGAGACCGTGCTGTTGTCGCCCGCCTGTGCTAGCTTCGACCAGTTCCGCGATTACGAGGATCGCGGGCAGGCATTCCGGGCGGCGGTGGAGGGTCTCGCATGAATGGCGCCAGCATGACCGATGCGCAGCGCGACACGCTGATCGCCAAGGTGAAGCGGCGCGGCGGACGCGGCGACAGCTCGCCGCTCGGCACGTGGTTCTGGGACATCGACCGGATGCTGCTGGTGCTGACGCTGTTCCTGATCGCGATCGGCCTCGTCGCGGTCGCCGCCGCCAGTCCCGCGACCGCGGTCCGCTATTCGGGCGAGCATCACAAGTTCACCGCGCTCTATTATTTCTGGCGGCAGCTGATCTGGGTGGGCGTGTCGCTGCCGGTGCTGTTCGGCGTGTCGATGCTGCCGGTGCCGCTCGCGCGACGGCTGGCGCTGGCGGGGGCGGCGGTGCTGATCGTCTGCCTCGCGCTGACGCCGTTCCTGGGCAACAGCATCAACGGCGCGCGGCGGTGGATCGGCTATGGCTTCGCGCAGTTCCAGCCGTCGGAATTCCTCAAGCCGCTGTTCATCGTGACAGTCGCCTGGCTGCTGTCGCTGAAGGCGAAGGATCCGGAACTGCCGACGGTGCTCATCACCGGCGCGATGACCGGGGTGATCGCGGTGATGCTGATGATGCAGCCCGATTTCGGCCAGACGGTGATCTTCTGCACCGTATGGATGGCGCTGCTGATGATCGCGGGCACGCCGATGCGCGTGCTGGGCGCGATCGTCGCGATGGTCCCGGTCGGCCTCGGCGCGGCGTACATGTTCTACGGCACCGCGCGCAACCGCATCGACGCGTTCCTGTTCCCCGGCGTCGAGGGGGAAGGCGCGAGCGATCATTTCCAGACCAACGCCGCCCATGCGACGATCACCAGCGGCGGCTGGACCGGCACCGGCCCCGGCGGGGGCACCGCCAAATTCGGCCTGCCCGAGGCGCATACCGACTACATCTTTTCGGTGATCGGCGAGGAATTCGGGCTGATCGCCTGTTCGATCATCGCGCTGGTATTTCTGGCGATCGTGGTGCGCGTGTTCGTCAAGCTGCTGGACGAGCAGGACGAATTCAAGCTGCTTGCCGCGTCGGGGCTGGCGGTGCAATTCGGTGCGCAGGCGCTGGTATCGATGGCGGTCAACACCGGGCTCGCGCCGTCCAAGGGTATGACGCTGCCGTTCATCAGCTATGGCGGGTCGTCGATGATCGCGCTGTCGATCGGCATGGGGCTGCTGCTGGCGTTCACGCGGCGCAACCCGTTCCTGACGCGCAGCCCGTATGTGGTGAGGTGGGGTTCGAATTGAGCAAGCATTACGTCCTCGCCGCCGGCGGTACGGGCGGACACATGGTCCCCGCGGCGGCGCTGGCGGAGGAGCTGACCCGGCGCGGGCATCGCGTCGCGCTGGTCAGCGACGAACGCGGCGTGCGCTTCCCCGGGCTCTTCGCCGAAGGACCGGGGGGCATCCAGACGCACGTGCTGCCCGCCGGCCGGTTCGAGGCGAAGCGGCCGGCGGGCTGGCCGGGTGCGGTGCGCGAGATGCTGCGCGGGCGGGCGATGGCGCGCGAGCTGTACGCGACGTTCAAGCCGGCCGCGGTGATCGGTTTCGGCGGCTATCCGGCGATGCCGGCGCTGCTCGCCGCCTTCGCGAACAAGATCCCGACCGCGGTGCACGAACAGAATGCGGTGCTGGGCCGGGTCAACCGGCTGGTGGCGGGCAGGGTGGCGGCGATCGCGACGTCGTACAAGACGACCGAGCGGCTGGCCGCGAAACATCGGGACAAGGTGCATCTGGTCGGCAATCCGGTGCGCGATGCGGTGCTCGCGCTGCGCACCCGGCCCTATCCGCTGCTGGAGGAGGACGGCATCTTCCGCGTCCTCGTCACCGGCGGCAGCCAGGGGGCGAGCGTGCTGAGCCAGGTGGTGCCCGACGGGCTCGCCATGCTGCCGGTCACGTTCCGGCGCCGGTTGCAGGTGACGCATCAGGCACGGATCGAGGATATCGACGCGGTGCGCGCCAAATATGCGGAGCATCAGATCCCGGCGGACCTCGCCACCTATCTTCCCGACATGCCCGAACAGCTCGCCTGGGCGCATCTGGTGATCGCGCGTGCCGGCGCCTCGACGATCGCGGAGCTGACCGCGGCGGGGCGGCCGGCGATCCTGGTGCCGTTGCCGTCCGCGACCGACGACCACCAGACCGCCAATGCGCGCGAGATCACGAAGGCGGGCGGTGCACGCTGCATCCCGCAGCCCGAATTCACCGCGGTGGAGCTTGCCAAGCAGATGCAGAAGCTGGGCCTCGACCCCGCCGCGCTGGAAAATGCCGCCAGCCGCGCGAAAAGCGTCGGCCGGCCGCATGCGGTGCGCGACCTCGCCGATCTGGTCGAGAGCCTCGATGCGCCGGTATCGCGGCTGCCCGTCGGCAAGCCGGTGCACAAGGCGGCCTACGCATGATCCGCGGCGTCCATACCGATATCGGGCCGATCCACTTCGTCGGCATCGGCGGGATCGGCATGTCGGGCATCGCCGAGGTGATGAAAAACCTGGGCTATACGGTGCAGGGATCGGACGTCGCCGACGGCTATGTCGTGCAGGGGCTGCGCGACAAGGGCATCGCGGTCGCGATCGGCCATGCCGCCGCGAACGTCGCCGATGCGGCGGTGGTGGTGACCTCCACCGCGATCGTGCGGTCGAACCCGGAGGTCGAGGCGGCGCTGGAACGGCGCATCCCGGTGGTGCGCCGCGCCGAGATGCTCGCCGAGCTGATGCGGTTGAAGTCGACCGTCGCGGTGGCGGGCACGCACGGCAAGACGACGACGACGTCGATGGTTGCGGCGCTGCTCGATGCGGGCGGGATCGATCCCACCGTCATCAACGGCGGCATCATCAACAGCTACGGCAGCAACGCGCGGCTCGGCGCCAGCGACTGGATGGTGGTCGAGGCGGACGAGAGCGACGGCAGCTTCCTGCGCCTCGACGGCACGATCGCGGTCGTCACCAACATCGATCCCGAACACCTCGACCATTACGGCAGCTTCGACGGGGTGAAGGACGCCTTCGTCGAGTTCGTCGAGAACGTGCCCTTCTATGGCGCGGCGCTGCTCTGTCTCGATCATCCGGAGGTGCAGAACATCCTGCCGCGGGTGCGCGACCGTCGCGTCGTCACCTACGGCTTCTCGGCGCAGGCGGACATCCGCGGGATCGACGTGACGCCGGTGCCGGGCGGCAACCGCTTCGATTGCGTGGTGCGCGAGCGCGACGGCAGCGTGCGAACGATTGCCGCGATCGAATTGCCGATGCCCGGCCGGCACAACGTCCAGAACGCGCTCGCCGCGATCGGCGTCGCGCTGGAGCTCGGCATCGCCGACGCGACGATCCAGCGCGGCTTTTCTGCGTTCGGCGGGGTCAAGCGGCGCTTCACCAAGGTGGGCGAGGTGCCGCTGGCGGGCGGCGACGCGACGATCATCGACGACTACGGCCATCATCCGGTGGAGATCCGCGCCGTGCTGGCGGCGGCGCGCGAGGGCGCGCGGGGGCGGGTGATCGCGGTGGTGCAGCCGCATCGCTATTCGCGGCTCGGCAATCTGATGGAGGATTTCCAGACCGCGTTCAACGATGCCGACCGGGTGCTGGTCACCCCCGTCTATGCCGCCGGCGAGGCGCCGGTCGAGGGCGTCGATGCACAGGCGCTGGTCGACGGGCTGAAGCGGCGCGGGCACCGGTCCGCCGCGACGGTCGCGGATGCGGACGCGCTGGCGGACGAGATCGCCGCGACGATCCGGCCCGACGACATGATCGTCTGTCTGGGCGCGGGCGATATCACCAAATGGGCGGCGGGCCTCGCCGCGGCGATCGGAGAGCGGCGATGAACGACTGGTTCGATGCGAGCGTGAAGCTCCAGAAGCAGATGCTCGACGCGCAGCGCAAGGCGCTGGACGCCGGCGGCCATGCGGTCGGGGCGGGCGAGGCGATGGTGCAGGCGCAGGAGGCGACGCGCAAGGCGGCCGAGGCGAACCTCGCGGCGTTCCAGGCGTGGACGCGGCTATGGGGCGTCGGGCCTTGGTGATCGACCGACCCGCCGACGTGCGCGGCCGCCTGACCCAGGGCGCGCCGCTGGCGCCGCTCGTCTGGTTCAAGGCGGGCGGCACGGCGCAATGGCTGTTCGAGCCCAGGGACGCCGACGACCTGACCGATTTCCTGCGCGGCCTCGATCCGGCGGTGCCGGTGATGGCGCTGGGGCTGGGATCGAACCTGATCGTGCGCGACGGCGGCGTGCCGGGCGTGGTGGTGCGGCTGGGCAAGGCGTTCGCGCAGGTCGCGCGGCTGGATGCGACGACGCTGCGCTGCGGAGGGGGCGCGAGCGGCATCCTCGTATCGTCCACGGCGCGCGATGCCGGCATCGGCGGGGTCGAATTCCTGCGCTCGATCCCCGGCACGGTCGGCGGCTTCGTGCGGATGAACGGCGGCGCCTATGGCCGCGAGGTGAAGGACGTGCTGGTCGAGGCGGAGGTCGTGCTGCGCTCGGGCGCGCGCGTGACGATGCCGCTCGCCGACCTGGGCTATACCTATCGCCACAGCGCGCTGCCGGCGGATGCGGTGGTGATCGCCGCGACGTTCCGCGGCCATGCGGCGGACTCCGCCGCGATCGGCGCGGAGATGGACCGGATCGCCGCCGAGCGCGAGGCGTCGCAGCCGCTGCGGTCGAAGACGGGCGGATCGACCTTCAAGAACCCTGAGGGGCACAAGGCGTGGGCGCTGATCGACGCCGCCGGGTGTCGCGGCCTGACCCGCGGCGACGCGCAGGTATCGGAGAAGCATTGCAATTTCCTGCTCAACCTCGGATCGGCGACGGCCGCCGAGATCGAGGCGCTGGGCGAAGAGGTACGCGACAGGGTGAAGACGCATGCGGGCGTGACGCTGGAATGGGAAATCCAGCGCGTGGGGGTGCCGGCATGAGCGCGCTGCACATCGCGGTGCTGATGGGTGGCTGGTCGGCGGAGCGGCCGGTCTCGCTCCAGTCGGGCAACGGCTGTGCCGACGCGCTCGAAAGCCTAGGCCATCGCGTCACCCGTATCGACATGGGCCGCGACGTCGCCGCGCGGCTGGCGGAGGCGGCGCCCGACCTCGTCTTCAACGCGCTGCACGGATCGCCCGGCGAGGACGGCAGCGTGCAGGGCATGCTCGACCTAATGGGCATTCCCTATACGCATTCGGGGCTCGCCACGTCGGTGATCGCGATCGACAAGGTGCTGACCAAGCAGGTGCTGGTCCCCGCCGGCATCCCGATGCCCGGCGGCCGCATCGTCCGGTCGGCGGAGATCCACGACCGCGACCCGCTCCAGCGCCCCTATGTGCTGAAACCGGTCAACGAGGGATCGTCGGTCGGCGTCGCGATCGTTACCGAGGAGGGCAATTACGGCAATCCGATCGGCCGCGACGTGAAGGGGCCGTGGCAGGAATTCGAGGAACTGCTCGCCGAACCCTATGTGCGCGGGCGCGAGCTGACCACCGCGGTGCTCGGCGACCGCGCGCTCGGCGTCACCGAACTGAAGCCCAAGACCGGCTGGTACGATTTCGACGCCAAATATACCGACGGGCTGACCGAGCACGTCTGCCCGGCGGACATTCCCGACCATATCGCCGACGCCTGCAAGTCGCTGGCGCTGGAGGCGCACCGGCTGCTCGGCTGCAAGGGCGCGAGCCGGTCCGACTTCCGCTGGGACGACGAGCGCGACGTCGACGGCCTGTTCCTGCTCGAGGTCAACACCCAGCCGGGCATGACCCCCTTGAGCCTGGTGCCCGAACAGGCGAGACATATCGGCATGAGCTATGCCGAACTGGTGCAGGCGATCGTGGACGAGGCGCTGGCCGATGCCGGGGCGCGCACGGGATGAGCCGCACGATCAAGCGCGGGCCGCCCCCCAGGCGTCCGGCCGCGCGCCGCAAGCAGCCGGCGCGCAAGGTCGGCCTGTTCGCGCGCGCGATCGCCGCGCTGCCGGTCAGCGAGGATACGGTCCGCAAGGCGGCGACGTGGACGATCACCGGCGGCGGCATCGCGCTGGCGCTGGTCGCGGTGACGTGGATCGGCATCCCGGGCATGATCGGCACCGCCATAGCCGAAGGGGCGGGGAAGGCGGGGTTCCGGGTCGAGCAGATCGAGGTCACGGGCCTCAAGCGCATGGACCGGATGAGCGTCTATGCGGTGGCGCTCGACCAGCAGAGCCGGGCGATGCCGCTCGTCGATCTGGAGGCGGTGCGCAGCAAGCTGCTGCGCTACGGCTGGATCGCGGATGCGCACGTCTCGCGCCGCCTGCCCGATACGCTGCTGGTCGACATCGTCGAGCGGACGCCCGCTGCGGTGTGGCAGGACAATGGCCAGCTGACGCTGATCGACAAGGACGGGGTACTGCTGGAACCGGTGCATGCCGATGCGATCCCCGACCTGCCGCTGGTGATCGGCCCGGGCGCGGACCGGCAGGAGCCGGGCTATCAGGCGCTGCTCGCCGCGGCGCCGGCGCTGAAGCCGCGGGTGAAGGCCGCGACCTGGATCGGCAACCGCCGCTGGGACCTGACGTTCGACAGCGGCGAGACGCTGGCGCTGCCGGAGGACGGCGCGCCGACCGCGCTGCTGAAGTTCGCCGAGCTGGACGGGGCGCGACCGTTGCTGGGCCGCGGCTGGTTGCGGTTCGACATGCGCGATCCCAGCAAGCTGGTCGCGCGCAAACCGGGGGCGAGCATGGCGCACAACGTGCCGGACCCGAGCGAAGTCACGACACCGTCGACGTCCGGCACGGGCGCGGCGGATTCTCAAGCGGGGGCTGAGGGCTGATGGCGAAGGTTGCACCAGAGGGGCTGATTACGGCGCTCGACATCGGGTCGTCGAAGGTGTCGGCGATGATCGCGCAGAAGGGCGACGGCGGCGAGCTGATCGTGCTCGGCACCGGCCAGCGCGAGAGCCGCGGCGTCAAGCGCGGCTATATCGCCGACATGGCCGCGACCGAGGCAGCGGTGCGCGAGGCCGTCGAACAGGCGGAGCGGATCGCGGGCATCAACATCGAGAACGTCTGGGTCGGCTTTTCCGCCGGCGGCCTCGTCAGCGACGTCGCCGAGGTCGAGTTCGAGCTGGGCGGCCATCGCGTCGAGCAGCAGGACATCGACGCGCTGCTCGCCGCCGGGCGCAACTCGATCGATCCGCAGGGGCGGATGGTGCTGCATGCGCAGCCCGCGCTCTACACGCTCGACGGGCTGACCGGGGTCAAGAAGCCGCTTGGGCTGCATGCCGACCGGCTCGGCGTCCACATCCACGTCGTCGCCGCGGACGGATCGCCGGTCCGCAACCTCGACCTGTGCGTCCGGTCGGCGCATCTCGAGGTGAAGTCGATCATCGCCTCTCCCGTGGCGACCGGGCTTGCCTGCCTGTCGGAGGAGGAGCGCGAGCTGGGGGTCGCGCTGGTCGAGATCGGCGCGGGGATCACCAACGTGTCGCTGTTCGCCGGGGGGATGCTGGTCGGCTTGTGCTCGATCCCGCTCGGCGGGCAGGACATCACCGATGACATCGCCAGCGCCTTCGGCACCCGCCGCGCGCAGGCGGAGCGGATGAAATGCTTCCACGGCAGCGCCAATGCCAGCCCCCGCGACAACCACGAGATGATCCCGGTGATGCCGATCGCGGCCGAGGACGACGTGCACGGAGGCATGCAGATCACCAAGGCGCAGCTGATCGGGATCGTCCGCCAGCGGCTGGAGCATCAGATGGACGAGATCCGCAAGGCGCTCGCGCACCTGAAGTTCGAAGGCCCGGTGGGGCGGCAGGTCGTGCTGACCGGAGGCGGCGCCGAACTGAAGGGCATCGCCGACTATGCGCAGCAGGCGCTCGGCCGTTCGGTGCGCATCGGCCGGCCGCGCGGGCTGACCGCCCTGCCCGAAGCGCATGGCGGTCCCGCCTTCGCGACCTTGGCGGGGCTGGCGTTCTATGCTGCGACCGATCCCGTCGATCTGCGCGGGGTCGCGCCGCAGCAAACCACCGTCCACCGCCAGAAGGGCATGGGCATGATGCGCAAGCTGATCCAGGCGGCACGCGCGAATTATTGAGCGGCGTCGACGGCTTGCCTTCGTTTTCTGTGGAACGATGCCAGTCGTTGATGCAAAAGGTTAATCAAGGTCCCGGCGCGTTCACCGGAAGGGGCGGAGAAAGTTAGGCCATGAGCATCGAATTCATCACTCCCGAGGTCGACGAGCTGACCCCGCGCATCGCCGTCATCGGCGTCGGCGGCGCCGGCGGCAACGCCATCGCCAACATGATGCGCGCCGACGTGCAGGGCGTCGACTTCCTCGTCGCCAACACCGACGCGCAGGCGCTGAAATCGTCGATCGCGCCGCACCGCATCCAGCTGGGCGCCAAGATCACGCAAGGGCTGGGCGCGGGATCGCGGCCGGAGATCGGCCGCGCCGCGGCGGAAGAGACGATCGACGATCTCGCCAAGCGGCTCGAGGGCGCGCACATGTGCTTCATCGCGGCCGGCATGGGCGGCGGCACCGGCACGGGGGCGGCGCCGGTCATCGCCAAGGCCGCGCGCGACATGGGCATCCTGACGGTGGGCGTCGTCACCAAGCCGTTCAGCTTCGAGGGCAACCGTCGCGCCAAGAGCGCGGAAGGCGGCATCGAGGAACTGCAGAAGTATGTCGACACGCTGATCGTCATCCCCAACCAGAACCTGTTCCTGATCGCCAACGCCAACACGACGTTCAAGGAAGCGTTCGAGATGGCGGACGAGGTCCTTCAGCAGGGCGTGCGCGGTATCACCGACCTGATGGTCATGCCCGGCCTCATCAACCTCGATTTCGCCGACGTCCGGTCGGTGATGCAGGAGATGGGCAAGGCGATGATGGGCACCGGCGAGGCGTCGGGCGACAACCGCGCGCTGGAAGCGGCGCAGAAGGCGATCGCCAACCCGCTGCTCGACGGCGTCAGCATGCAGGGCGCGAAGGGCGTCATCATCTCGATCACCGGCGGCGACGACATGCGCCTGCTTGAGGTCGACGAGGCGGCGAACCACATCCGCGACCTGGTCGATCCCGACGCCAACATCATCTGGGGCTCGGCGTTCAACCCCGAGCTGGAGGGCCGTATCCGCGTCTCCGTGGTCGCGACCGGCATCGATTCGGATGGACGGCCGGGCGCCGTGGCGACCGCGCCGGAAGCGGCCAAGTCGTTCAGCTTCGGTATGGGTCGCAAGACCGACGACAGCACCTCGTTCCGGCCGAGCGCCGCGACCGAGGCGGCGCCCGCCGCACCGGCGCCCTCGGTATCGTTCACCCCGCCGCCCGCGGTCGAACCCGCGCCGGTCGAGCGCGATCCGGCCGCCCCGGCGAAGGCGGATGCGCAGCCCGCGACCGCCGATGCGGCGGACGACGAGCTCGTGCTCGGCGCCGAGACGATCGTGCCGCAGGCGCCCAAGACCTATTCCGACGAACCCTTCGGTGGCGCGCCAGCGGCCCCGGCGCCCGCTGCCGCGCCGGTGGCGGCACCCACGCCCGCGGCGGCGCCGGCCGCTCGCCGGCCGTGGATCGCGCCGGGCAGCGAGGCGGCGGCGCCCGACGCCACGCCGCAGCCGCGCGTCAAGCTGGGTGGCACGCTGTTCGAACGCATGTCGAACGCGGCGCGCGGCCCGGCACGCGACGAGGCGGAGGGTGACGGCAAGGAGCCGCTCGACATCCCGCGCTTCCTGCACCGTCAGAACAACCAGTAAGTCAGGGCGGCCCCCTCCCGATCGCGGGCGGGGGCCGGACTGCGGCCTGATCGGCGCGGCCGGCGAGTTCGTCGCCGGCCCGCCTCCTTTCACCGCGTGGGCCGATTTCGGACATTGCCGGTTCGAGGCGGCTGCGCTCTAGTCCGTCATCCCATGCGCTTCCTTCATCCCGCTCTCCTGGCGCCCGCCGCGCTCCTGTTGACGTGTGCCCCGGCCGCGCTGGCGGCGCAGGCGGTGGTGCAGGCTCTGCCCGGCACCACCGATGCCGACCGGCTCGCCGAGCAGATGCGGGCGCTCGCCGCCAATCCGCGCGATCTCAGCGCGCTGATCGCGGCGGCGGACCTGTCGCTGATGCTCGGCGATCTGAGCGGTGCGGCATCGCTGTATGCGCGTGCGGAAAAGGTGTCGGTAAACGATCCGCGGATCAAGGCGGGGGAGGGCGCGATCCTGGTCCGCTCCGAACGCCCGGGCGAGGCGTTGCGCTATTTCGCGCAGGCGGAGGCCGCCGGCTACGATCCGCGCGGCTTCGCGGGCGACCGCGGCCTCGCCTACGACCTGATCGGGCAGCAGGAGCGGGCGCAGCGCGATTACCGGCTGGCGCTGAAGACCCGGCCCGACGACGAGATCACGCGCCGCTACGCGCTGTCGCTGGGCATCGCCGGCAAGCGCGACGCCGCGCTCGAACAGCTCGATCCGCTGGTGCGCAAGAACGATCGCAGCGCGTGGCGCGTCCGCGCGTTCGTGCTGGCGATGGGCGGCGATCAGGCGGCTGCGGAAAAGATCGCGACGACGATGCTGCCCGCCGGGATGGCGCAGGGGTTGCTGCCGTTCTTCCAGCGGCTGCCGGCGCTGCCCGCCGCCGACCGCGCGTTCGCGGTCCATTTCGGCGAGGTCCATGCGACGCCGGAGCGGCTGGCCGATGCCCGGCTCGCTCCGGTGTTGCCGATGCTGACGCCAGAGCCGTCGCCGGTCGCGCTGGCGGCGGTGCAGCCGAACGCGCGGCAGGGCAGGGTCGACCGGCGCAGCCGCGGCCGGCGCGAGGCGCTGCCCGACACGGGCCGGGTTGCCCTTGCCGCGGCCGATACCCGCGTCGCCGCGACGCCTGCGCCCTCGTACCGCGATGCGACCGCTGCGCTGGCGCGCGTCCAGCCGCTGCCGCGCACGGCGCCGGTGACGTTGGCAGCGACCGCGGCCGCGCCGCCGAACACCACGCCCGCGGCACCCGGGTTCGCAACCAGGGCCACGCCGCCAGCCGCCGTTCCGTCGCCCACCACCCCGCCGAAGACGGCGACGACCACGCCGGTCGTGGTCACGCCGTTACGCGTCGCCGTGGCGTCCCCCGTCGTCCAGCCGCTGCCCGTGACCGTCGCGACGACGTCCCCCGCGACGGTCCCGCCGGTGCCTTCCGCCGTGGCACCGACCGAAGCGATTCCGGCCTCCGTCCCGGTCCCGACGCCCGCCGCTGCGCAGCCCGCGCCGAACGTCGTCGCGCCGCCATCGCGTGCCGAGGCGGATTCGGTGCTGGCGCGTATCGTCGCGGGCCTGTCGATCCCCGCATCCGAACTGGGCGTGGCGGAACCGGTGGCGGCCGTCCCGGTCGCCGCCGTGCCGCCGCCCGACACCGCCGCGCGCGTGATCGCCGAGGCGCGGGCCAAGGAAGCGCGCGACGCCGCGGCGGAAAAGGCGTTGGCTGCAAAGACGCTGGCGGACAAGCGCGCGGCCGACCGCAAGGCGGTCGCCGACAGGAAGGCGCTCGCCGCGAAGAAGCTCGCCGACGAGAAGAAGCTCGCCGACGCCAGGGCGGCGGCCGAGGAAAAGAAGTTGGCGCGCGCCAATCCGGAGCGGATCTGGGTCCAGGTCGCCAGCGGCGCCTATGAAGGCGACCTGCCCAAGGCCTATGCCGCGGCGAAGGCCCGGGCGCCGGCGGTGTTCGGCAGCCGCGGCGGCTGGTCGACGCCGCTGCGCGCGACCAATCGCGTGCTGACGGGCCCGTTCAAGACCGATGCGGAGGCGCGCGCCTTCGTCAACCAGCTGGCGAAGGAGGGCGTGCCCGCCTCCACCTTCACCAGCGACGCCGGGCAGGCGGTGTCGAAGCTGGGCGGCAAGTCGGCATCCGCCACCCGGGACGACGACGACGCGCCGGACAGGGCGTCCACCCGTTCGACCGACAAGCCTTCGGCACGTTCGACGGGCAAGGCATCGGCCATATCGTCCAGATCCGGGCGGTCGCGCGGCAAATGAGCCTTCGCGCGCCCTGGGCTTCCAACCCGGCGCGCAGCAAAGGTCGCCTTCACGAGGAACAGACCGGGACCGCCCGCGGCCCGCGCGACGATTTCCAGCGCGATCGCGACCGTATCATCCATTCGATCAGCTTCCGCCGCCTGCGCCACAAGACGCAGGTGTTCATGGCGCCGGACGGCGATCACTTCCGCGTCCGCCTGACGCACAGCCTGGAGGTCGCGCAGATCGGCCGGACGATCGCGCGGGTGCTTGGGCTGAACGAGGACCTGACCGAGGCGCTGTGCCTGGCGCACGATATCGGCCACCCGCCCTTCGGTCACGCCGGCGAGGACGCGCTGAAGGCGGCACTGGCCGATGCCGGCGGGTTCGACCACAACGGCCATACGCTGCGCGCCCTGACCCGGATCGAGCGGCCCTATCCGCGCTGGGACGGGCTGAACCTGACGTGGGAGACGCTGGAGGGGCTGGCCAAGCACAACGGCCCGGTGCGCCATCCCGGCTGGGCCCTGCGCGAGGCGGATGCCGCATTCCCGCTCGACCTGACCTCGCATGCCAGTCTGGAGGCGCAGGTCGCCGCGCTGGCCGACGACATCGCCTATGACAATCACGACATCGACGACGGGCTGCGCGCGGGGCTGCTGATGCTCGACCAGATGCTTGCGGTGCCGATCGTCGCGCGCGGCTGGGACACGGCGCGCGCGCGGTTCCCGGATATCGCGCCCAAGCGGCTGGCGAGCGAACTGGTCCGCAGCCAGATCGGCACGATGGTCAACGACCTGATCGAGGAGACGCGCCGGCGGATCGCTGCATCCGGGGTCGGCAGCGCCGACGAGGTGCGGCAGGCGGGCGAGGCGCTGTGCGGCTTTTCGCCGCAGATGCGCGAGGAGGAGCGCGACCTGAAGCGCTTCATGTACGCCAACCTGTACCATCATCCGCTGCAGCTCGCCGCGGCGGAGGCGGCGCACGGTATCGTCACCGGGCTGTTCGCCGCCTATCGCGCCGACCCGGCGGCGATGAGTCCCGACTGGGTGGAGGACGTGCCTGCGGACGAACCCGGCCGCAGCCGGCACATCGCCGATTTCATCGCGGGGATGACCGATCGCTACGCGGTCGCCCGCTATCGCGAGATGGTCGGCGCGATCGACCTGCCGGAGGGGTTCTAGCCGGCCTTCCGGTACCGGCCCTCCCCGCCCGTCGGGCAGGGGAGGGCGGTCGCCGGTTCAGCGCGAGGCGAGCTGCGTGCCGCGCACCGCGCCGCGGGCTTCGGCGGTCCGGAACGACACCGGCACGCCGCCCGCGGTCCCGGTCACGCGATCGCCGCGGACGACGAGGCGGAACGGCGCGCCCGACGGGAAACGTCGGCCGGTGATGATCTGGCGGTCGTTGGCGACCGTGGTCGTATAGACGTACGTCTGGCCGTCGTGTTCGAACGTCCGCTGGCCTTCGCGGGCCATGCCGATCGTCGAGGTGAGGGCGGCCGCGATGGTGGCCAGGATAGCAAAGCTCTTGCGCATGATCGTTCTCCCGCATGTGTGCGTCGTGTCGATCAGGTCCTTCCCAACTTTCGTGGCCCGTCGATATTGCAGTGCAGCAACGGGCTCAAATGCAAAGGCGCGGGGGGATGGATGCAAGGCGCGCAATCGGGGCCGCGCAGGCTGGCATAATTCTGCGACAAATCGGGTGTAGCGCGGCGTGACGGGGGCAAGGAGCATCGTCGATGTCGGATAGTGCCATCGCCATCAACCGTTTCGGCCTCGGCGCCCGGCCGGACCAGCCGCCCCCCGCCGATCCGCGCCGGTGGCTCGCGGGCCAGATCGCGGCCTATCGGCCGTCGCCGCCCGCGCTCGCCGGCCTTCCCACCACCGCCGTGGTCGCGGCGGATATCGCCGCCTATCAGGCCGAGCAGCGGATGATCCGGCAA
>NZ_JAJLPA010000049.1 GCF_025548555.1 Sphingomonas sp. A2-49 | reverse complement strand
GGCGTCGCGTTCTGCGGGGTTCTGGCGCTGGTGCCAATGCTCGGCGCGGTTGTGCTTTCTTACGGGCTCGTCGCCAGCCCCGAATCCGTCATCCGCAACGTTCAGGGTCTGACCTCGGTCATGCCGAGCGAGGCTGCCAAGCTCATCGGCGAGCAGCTTATGAATGTGGTCACCACGTCCGGCGGCAAGAAGGGCTTCGGCCTCCTCTTAGCGCTGCTGATCGCATTCTACGGGGCGACGAAAGGTGCGGGCGCTATCATCACCGCGCTCAACATTGCCTATGACGAGGAGGAGACGCGCGGTTTCATACGGCTCCAGCTGGTCACGCTGGCGATCACCGCGGGCGCAGTACTGCTGGCAATCGTGGCGACGATCGCGATCGCTGCACTCGGGCACCTCGACACGATGCTGCCTTGGGCACCTGGCTGGGTACTCGTCGTCGCCAAGATGGGGACCTACGTCGTCATGGCGGGAGCCGGCACAGCCGCCGCGGCGACGCTCTACCGGTACGCTCCCAATCGCGACAAGGCCGAATGGAAGTGGCTCAGCCCAGGTTCCGTTGGCGCGACGCTCGCGTGGCTCGCCGCGACGGCCGGGTTCGCAATCTACGTTGCCAACTTCGGCAGTTACGACGCGACCTACGGCTCATTGGGCGCGGCGGTAGTACTGCTGACTTGGCTGTACCTGTCTGCCTACATCCTGCTGCTCGGTGCGGAAGTGAATTGCGAGCTCGAGCGACAGACCGCGAAGGATACCACGGTCGGAGCCGACGAGCCGCTCGGTAAGCGCGGCGCGAATGCGGCCGACACCGTGGCAGGCGAACGCGAGACGGCAACCCACAGCCCGGGGCTTGGAGATGGTGGCGCCAAGGGGGACCAAGTTCCGGCCGACGGGTCCGAGATCAAAAACTACCTGGCCGCACTAGCTAGCAGCCGAGTGGGGGGATTGGCGGGACTGCAGAAGGTGGGAATGCTATCGTCGGTGCTCGCGACAAGCGGGCTGGCAATGCTCCGGCGCAAAGGGCACGCTCCGGTCGGCGGAGCGCTGCTCGCGACCGCCGCTGCGCTCAGCTGGATGAAGCGGCAAGACTGACTTTCAACGTCGCCCACGCATCCGAGGGAGGGCGGTGCACGACGAATCACGCGCGGTCTGTCGTTACCCAGGGGCAGCTATCCCGATCGCCCATCTCGCTTCCCGGCTTCT
>NZ_JAJLPA010000048.1 GCF_025548555.1 Sphingomonas sp. A2-49 | reverse complement strand
GGCGTCGGCGCTGCTCGCGACGGCGCCGGCGATCGTGCCGGCGGCCAGCGCGACCGCGATCGGCAGCGCCAGCGGCGCCCGCTTGCGAGACGTGACGATGGTGCGCATCTTAATTCTTCCCCCCGACCGGAACGACGGTCACACTGTTGCCGCGCGCGACGCGCACGATGGGTCCGACGATCACGCCCGGGGTACTGCCGCCCGGCGTGGTGGTGGCGGGGACGCCCGGCATGGTTGCCATGGCGCCCTTGGCGGGCACGGTGCTGCGCTGGAAGCGCGACACGTCGGCGCCCGTCGCGAAGCTCGAACTGCCGCTCTGTGGCTGCGAAGCGACGCGGATCATCATCGCCTTTTCGGCCTTGGGATCGCCGTTGGGCACGGTTACCGCGCCGCTGGCGATCGCTTCTTCCAGTTCGCTCGAATTGTCGGCGAGCGCGCGCAGCGACAGCGACAGTTCGCCGAGCGTGCGGGCGACCGCGACCTGCTCCGCCATCTTGGGCGTCGCCTCGATCGTCACCGTGGAATAGGTGCTGACGCGGGTCTTGCCGTCCTCGCCGACGGTATTGTCGGTACGCTGGTCGGTGGCGAGCACGCGGACGTTGCGCATGATCGTTTCCGACACCTTGAGCGGCTGGCCGTCGCCGCCGCCGGTCACCGTCTGGGTCAAGACGAGGTCGATGCGATCGCCCGGAAAGACGAAGCCCGCGACCGCGGCCTGGCTGGACACGCTGACCGTGACCGCGCGCATGCCCGGCCCGAGCGCCGCCGCCAGGAAGCCGCGGTCGCCGGGCGAGACGAGCGCGCCCTTGGTGACCGGCTGGCCGGCGGTGATCGCGTTGCGGACCACGGTGCCCTGCAGCTTCGACAGGTCGGTGCCCGCCTTCAGGTAATAGGCGCCGTCGACCAGCTCCTTTGGCCATGGCTGGAACTTCAGCGCGGTGGCGTCGAGGATGGTGCCGACGGGCAGGGCGCGGGTGGCGACCAGCACTTCGGGACCGGTGACCTGTACCGGGGCGGGCTGGCCCATTGCGGCGGCTTCCGGCGCGGCCGACCCTGCGATGAGGGTGCGGGCGAAGAATGCCGTGATGCCGGCGACGAACAACGCGCCCACCAGCAAAACGATCTTGCGACTATCCATGTCTCATCGGGCCTTTCAGCGCACCGGTGGTTGATCCGGCGGTAATCATGCGGGTCAGTGGTTAAGATCAGGTTTGTGAGAGCGTTGCGGGAAGGACCGCCGGCAGCGCGAGCAGCGCCGCGGCGGCGATCGCGACGCCATAGGGCACCTCGATCGCGCCGATCCGGCGCAGCCAGCGGCGCTCCAGCATCATCGCGAGCGTGAT
>NZ_JAJLPA010000047.1 GCF_025548555.1 Sphingomonas sp. A2-49 | reverse complement strand
GGCGGCATCTCGACCGAATAAACAGAAGTCTGGAAACGCAGGGTCTGACGTCGCTTCCCCAGGAGTTGCTGTTCCGCACCGAGCAGGTATGGATAGACGATGGCAAATGGGCTCCCACCCCTTTGGGATCGGATGAGGCCAATACGTCATTTAAAGATCCGGACGAGGACGGTGTGCGGCCGGGCTTGGCCTTTTATCGGCCGGCTCCGCCTGTTCCAGAGCGAACGGTTCCTGGCGAGCTTGTCGGGTCATTGATCCTGCATCGTGGGTTCGAGACCTCGCTGACAAAATGGAAAGCTGATCAGGGCGAACGCCTTATCAGCGAAATACGCGCAGGGATCCTGGGCTCAGGCGGTGTGACCGGAGATCGCTTCGCTGCGATGTTGGCGGAGCGCCTTCGGATCCGGCCAATAAGGATTGCAGGCGATTGGGGCGACGTGATCGAGAAGGTGGGTCCGACAGGGCGCGCGGAGTTTGCGATGTCCGCGAAATATACCGGGGACGCTGCATTTTGGCCGATCGGCCCTGGTACGAAGCCCTATAAACGTGAGCTGCGGGCGGTGTTAGACGACGCCAACGTGACATTGCAGGTGCGTGTTGTGGGCATCGGAAGGTCAGATCCCGAGGCGGAACTGACCTTTTACAAAGAGGAGCTCGAACGCAGGCTCGAGCTCCTTGTTGAGAAATTGGCGGCGTTTAATGCATGCCGCAAGCACGTCGCCGAGATGTGGACACGCTATTGCGCCCCGCGTGTTGCGAGGCAGATCCACAACGGCATTCGCCGAAGGGCCTAAAGCCGTGGCGACACATGCTTATGCCATCGCGTCGGCATGTTCGTCCTCTTGATGCCACGGGTCGATCTCGTCCCAGCCAAGGCGCAAGTAATGCTCGCGGAACATCCGTTGCGCCTGAACCGCCGCCAGGATCCAGAAGCCTGGGGCTACGATGAAGATTAGTGGCCAGGCGACGAGGAGGGTGCCGATCAGCACAACGAGGACGAAAGTGAAGGGGCGCCACAGGTTGCGGGCGGCCATGTAGAAGAGACCGAAAAGAAACATCCAGAGCCAGGCGCGCCGAGGAACGCTTTCTCGCCAGCCGGTCGCGGGGTTCTCGTAGATGGCGGTCACCTCATACGGATCGAATATCTGTTGGCGGCGGGGCAGGCGACGGCCACCATGGCTCGTGCGGTTCACAGACATGCGCGCACCTCATCGACACGGCTGCGGTCGCTCCCGGCATGGAATGTCTTGAGCTGGCGCATGACGACATGGGTGCCGGTTGCGATTCGCGTCGTCTCTACGAGCAACATCGGGACCCTGTCGCCGAGCACGAGCATGGTGCCATTTTCGAGCGGCGCGGACTTTGGCGTGTCCCCGCCGAGCTTCACCCAGTCCGTTGATACGCACGCGATGATTGCGGCGCTTTCAAGTGCGCTATCTGCCACCAGCACTGGCTCTCGTTTCTGCATGCCCTTAACCGACATCGCGG
>NZ_JAJLPA010000046.1 GCF_025548555.1 Sphingomonas sp. A2-49 | reverse complement strand
GAAGCCGGTTGTGGTTTAGCTGAGGTCTTTTCTCTCCTGCCAGGAAGCGCACGATGACGTCGCGTCTAGGAAGGAGAAGGCACGATGACGAAGAAGATCACCAACCCCGAGATCCTGGCGGTCCGGGTCGCTGCCGAGATTGACCCGGCCCGCGGCCGCGTATGGGTCGGGCTCGACGTGGGACTAAAGTCGACGGCGGTGTGCGTGCTCGATGGCGACGGCAAGGTTGTCCACCAGTGCTCGATGAAGACGCATCCGACCGAGATCGGCCGCTATCTGGCGAAGAACTTTACCTCCAACGTTGCGGTTGTCGGCATGGAGACGGGCGCCATGTCCGTGCATCTGTCTGGCGGGTTGCGCCGGCTCGGCTATCAGGTGGCGGTGATGGACGCGCTCCAGGTGCATCGTGTGCTGTCACTCAAGCGCAACAAGACCGACAGCAACGACGCGCGCGGGATCGCCGAGATCACGCGTACCGGTCGCGACTATCTGACCGAGGTCTATGTGAAGAGCGCCGCCTGCTACGAGGTGCGAGCGCAGCTCATCATGCGACACCGGCTGGTACAGCAGCGGCTTGCCAACGAGAACATGATCCGGGGGCTGCTGCGGGTCTATGGCGGGCGGGTCGAGCCCGGCGCTAAGGCTGCTGCGACCTATCACGAACGCGTCGTCCAGCAGCTGCTGCTCATCCAGGATCACGAAGGCATCAACCTGCGGCCGCGCATCATGCCGGTGCTCGACTTGTGTGAGCGGCTCGAGACCGACGCAGAACGGATCGGAACCGAGCTGGAGATGCTTGCCGCCGCCAACCCGGTGTGCCGCCGGTTCATGGCAGTGCCTGGCATTGGCGCGCTAACTGCTCTGTCGTTCTTCACCGCCATCGAGGAGCCGGCCCGGTTCCGCCGCGCCGACGATGTTGCTGCCTATCTCGGCCTCACGCCGCGCGTCTACCAGTCGGGCGAGAGCCTCACCCACGGCAAGATCAGCAAGATGGGTAACCGCCTGACCCGCACCCATCTGGTGACCGCTGCGACGGTGCTCCTCTCGGCGACCAAGACGTTCTCGTCGCTGAAGGACTGGGGCCTCAGGCTGGCGAAGAAGGTCGGGTTCAACAAGGCCAAGGTAGCGGTCGCGCGCAAGCTGGCTACCATCATGTTCAACATGTGGCGCGATGGCACCCACTTCCAGTTCAAGGCCGAGACGGTCGAGCCGCATCGCCAGATGATGCAGGCCGCCCGCGCCTGATACGAGTTCACGCCATCCGTCCCGTCGGACGGTACGATCCTCCCGGGAGGCGGAGGGACCGGTGACTTCGCTTTGAACATTGGGGCAGCGATGACCCCGAGCTACGGTTGTTGAAGCACCACCCTTCGATACGAACCAACCCCATTGCGGCATGCGACGATGAAGGCTGCGAGACGACAGCCACCGCATGACCCCGGAGAGACTGTTGCACCCCGGGTCGATCGATCACCGACGAAAGACGTTGCAGGAAAAGGCTAACAGTGATGAAGTAGCGATCGCCGACGTCACCCCTGCTGCAGGGGACCTCAGCTAGAGAATGTT
>NZ_JAJLPA010000045.1 GCF_025548555.1 Sphingomonas sp. A2-49 | reverse complement strand
TGTCAATCGGCGTCCAAAAAAGGACCCCCTATCGGCGTCCAAAAGGGACCCCCTTCGTCGAGCAGCGTGACGGGTATGTCCGGCGCACCTTTCGCGCTGGTGGCGGCGTAGGGCGGGCGTAGCCCGACCGGAGGCGCGACCAGCGCGAAGCATCTTCTGCGGGTCGCTCTGGGCGTCAGCTGCGATGCTTGAAGCGCCAGCTGTCGTTGCCGGTCTCGACGATGTCGCAATGGTGGGTAATGCGGTCGAGTAGCGCGGTGGTCATCTTGGGGTCGCCGAAGACGGTGGGCCACTCGCCAAAGGCGAGGTTCGTCGTGACGATGACAGAGGTGCGTTCGTAGAGCTTGCTCACCAGATGGAAGAGCAGTTGACCGCCTGAGCGGGCGAAAGGCAGATAGCCGAGTTCGTCCAGCACCACGACATCGAGGCGGGAGAGCTGTTTTGCGAGCGCGCCGGCTTTGCCGAGGCGGTTCTCCTCCTCAAGTCGGTTCACCAGGTCGACCGTGTTGAAATAGTGCCCGCGGGCGCCCTCCCGCACGACATTGGCGGTAATGGCGCTGGCGAGATGCGTCTTGCCGGTGCCCGTTCCACCGACCAGCACGACGTTGCGCTGGCCCGCCAGAAACGAGCCGCTGTACAGCGAACGCACCAGGCCCTCGTTGATGGGCGTGCCGTCGAAGACGAAGGCGTCGAGGTCCTTTACCACTGGCAATCTGGCAGCCGACATCCGGTAGCGGACCGAGGCTGCATGGCGGTGGGCTGTCTCGGCACGGAGCAGGTCGGTCAGGATCTCCATCGTCGTGCGCTTGCGCTGCAGGCCGGTGGTCACCGCCTCGTCGAAGGCACTGGCCATGCCCTTCAGACCAAGGCCCGCCATGGCCGTCATCATCTCATGCCGCAGCATGGAGGCCCCGCAGGCTGTCGTAGCGGCCACAGTCGGCACGCGGCGGATGGCGGAGCGCCAGGTCCTCGGGCGTGACGATGGTCAATGGTCTTGGCGGTTCGCGCCTGCGGGCCAGGATGTTGAGGATGACGTCGTCACTGGTGACGCCGGCCAGCAGCGCCTCGCGCACGGCCGCTTCCACCGCCTCCAGTCCGTCGTCGAGCACAGTCGCCAGCACCCGCACGAACCGCCGGTCGGCATCGTCGCCGGCGCCGAGCTTGCGACGCAGCCGTGACAGCGCGGGTGGCAGCTCCCAGCCCTGGAATGGCGCGCCGTTGCGCAGGGCGCCCGGCTTGGTCACCAGCACCGGCAGATAGTGCCACGGGTCATAGATGGTCCGGTCGCGTCCGAAGAACCGGAGATGGTCGGCAACGACCTCGCCGTCGCAGCGCACGGCGATGCGGTCCGCATAGGCACGAACCTGGACCGCGCGCCGCACCGCCTTGGCCATGACCGAGTAGCGGTTGCGGTCGAAGTTTATCAGGCACGTCCCGCTCACCGCGTGTTCGCTCTCGTAGAACCCGTCGAAGGGCGTGACGACCGGTTGGAGCATGCCACGCTCCGCAGCCCAGGCCTGAGCAACCGTCAGCTCTTTCTGCTCGGGATGCTGGTGTAGCTCAGCCCAGCGCCGACACTCCGCCTCCAGCCAGCCGTTCAGTTCCTCGATGCTGGCAAAGCGCAGGCGCGGCTGGAAAAACCGGCCGCGCGCGGTCTGCACCTGGTTCTCGACCTGGCCTTTCTCCCAGCCGGCTGCCGGTGAGCAGGCTGTCGGTTCAACCATGTAGTGGCTGGTCATGACCAGGAAGCGCCGGTTGAAGATCCGCTCCTTGCCGGTAAACACGCTCGTCACTGCCGTCTTCATGTTGTCGTAGATGCCGCGCGTCGGCACGCCTCCAAAGAAGGCGAACGCCCGCGCATGAGCGTCGAACAGCATCTCCTGCGTCTCGCGCGGATAGGCCCGCACATACATCGTGCGTGACGCACACAACCGCACATGAGCGACCTTCACGCGCATTGGCTTGCCTGCGATCTCGACGTCCTCGTGGCTCCAGTCGAACTGATAGGCCTCGCCCGGCCGAAACAGCAGCGGGATGAACGCCGGTGCATTCATCACGTCCCGACGACGTGCCTGCCGCCAGCGGGCCGCATAGCGACGCACTGCATCGGATGAGCCATCGAACCCCTCGCGCAGCAGCAGATCGTGGATGCGCGTGATGCGCAGCTTCTCGCGCCGCGGCCGCGCCTCGTCTTCCTCCAGCAACGCATTCAGTCGCGTCTGGAACGGCCCCAGCTTGGGCAGCGGCTGCACCTCGCGCCGGTAGCCCATGTCCGCCTCCGGCGACCGGATCGCCTTGCGCACCACTTTGCGAGATAAATGCAGGTCTCGCATGATCGCCTTGATGGCCTTCCCCGCCGCGTGCTCGCGCCGGATCCTCAACACCGTCTCCAATACCAACATCCCGATCTCGCCGCCTGACACACCGCCAAGCGTGCAGCCTAGACCACCGGAATGAGGGGTCCTTTTTCGACGCCGATCACCCCGCTACCGGGGTCCCTTTTCCACGCCGATCCACAGGCTACC
>NZ_JAJLPA010000044.1 GCF_025548555.1 Sphingomonas sp. A2-49 | reverse complement strand
ATGTGGCAGGCACACGGCGTCAGGCTTTCGAACAAGCCGAGCGGATCCGCAGCACTAATCGCCATCCCGAGGTACGTCGAATGGCTTACGACCGGGTGGGCGCGCAGGATACCAAGACGGCGGGCGCCCCCACTGACCGCAAACGTTGGGCTCAATTACATTTATGTTTGCTCCATATGACGCCACAACCGGTTGACGTCCCTATCTGCTCTCCTAGCAGGCGATTTTTTGCCAGCAGCAAATTTTCGGAACGGCAGCTAACCCGTAGTTTCGGCCGGCGCTATGGAAGGCGTCCGCGCTAGTAGCTGTTGGTACTTAGGCACTATCCGCGCGACGCTATCCTTGTGAACCTTGCTGGACGTTACGCGTTCGATCCGACCTGGGCAGCTCTAAAGCTTGCGTGCCTACGCAGTCGAAAAGGTGCGACCAGAAGATAATCGGATGGAGAGACAGTATGAGTGATGGCAATCGTAGCGGGTACGGTGACACTGCCTCGGATCGTGGCCTCTCGGGAAGCACCGCTGGTGCGCTGGACGGACATGACGATCCGAACCGCGGCCCTCTGGATCGTGCGGCAAATGCACTCACCGGCGGCGCCGGTGGCGTCGGCAGTGCGTTAAACCACGATGATCCCAATCGGGGACCGCTGGACCGCGCAGAAAACGCGATGAGCGGCACTGATGATCCGAACCGCGGCCCGCTCGACCGGGCAGCAAATGCCCTCACCGGCGGCACCGGCGGGGTAAGCGCCGCGATGGGTCACGACGACCCTAACCGCGGCCCGCTCGATCGTACGGCGAATGCGGTGACTGGCAGTGCCGGCGGTGTGGCAGCGACCACGACCGGCGGATCCTATAGCGGAACTGGCGAAACCGTTTCGGCGATGTTCGACAGCGAGGCCGAAGCGCAGCGCGCCGTTGCCGACCTGCGGAGCGCAGGCGTCGATGACAGCGCACTTTCCGTGATTGCACGCAGCAACGGAACGACGACCGCACGCGATGTCAACGGCACCGTCACTGACGAGCATCATGAGAACCTCGCACGCGGCATCCTGGGCGGAGGTGCGCTTGGCGCCGGCCTTGGCGTCCTTGCGCTCGCGATTCCTGGTGTAGGCCCGCTCGTGGCGGCAGGCGCGATTGCCGCCTCCGCGGTTCCCGGCGCAATGGCAATCGGAGCGGCCGCAGGTGCTGCAGCCGGCACCTTCAACGAAACGCTGAAAGATCATGGGATCAGCGATGAAGACTCCTCCTACTACGGCGACCACCTCAGCGGTGGCGGCGTGCTGGTGACGGTCAGCGGCAGCGCAGCCAATGGCGATGCGGACGTCAGCGGCATTCTGCGCCGCAACGGCGGGCATAACGTAAGCAATCCTCGCACCGGGTCTCTTTGACCGCACTGGACGACCGGGAGCCGCAGCTCCTGGTCGTTCCCAAAGGTCAAACCCGGCAAAATCTCAAGCGATACGCGACCGCTGCTTCTGTCTTCTCAACGCTTTTGCCTCTTCAATCTTTGTAACAGCTCGGGGCGCATCGCCGAGGCATGGCGCGTCAGGATGAACATCGTCACGTCAATGCGACACTTGCATTGATACGCCATCTGCGTCCATCGTCCTCTTGGGTGACAAAAGTTCCACACCCATTAGCAGAGAGCGGTCTCGAACGGCTTGAGCCATGGCTGATCGCCGCATCGACGCCTAGGTGTGGATCGGCGTCGAGGCATGATCCCCGACTTTTTCGGCGCTTGTCGCTGATTTTGTTCGATATGTCTCGTTTAGGGGGGGCCCAATCGGCGCCGGTCGGGCCCCCACTTTCAGTCTTAATATTTCATTATCATCCGACTTACCTTCGATCCGACAGAGGTTACGCTTCAACGCCGATCCATAGAGGACGGAGTATTTTCTTCGACATAACTTCTCCCATGCTTGATCCTCATAGGGTCAGATCGCAGAGGTAGCGACAGCTTGAGGCTCGTGGCCTCTCACGTCGGAGCATTGCAATCGTGAGCACTTTTCACATCAGGGACCAGGAGATCGACATGCCCGACGACAAGTCAAAGCAGAGCGGACAGGACCGCAGCCGGGTAGCCGGTGATGAGCCATACGAAGTCGAGTATTTGGCTCTGAAACATGGTCTGACGCGGGGACAGGCCCGTGACCTGATCGTGCGGGTCGGCAATGACCGAGCGAAGCTGGACGAGGCAGCTAAGAGGCTGAACGGCAACAGGAGCGACGGGTAAACCGACGTGACCGGCATCTGGGCGGCAGGTTTGTGGGGCCTTGTCGGCGGATCGGCGCTGATCCTCGGCGCCGCTATCGCCTGGTTCGCGACCTTGCCGCAGCGCCTGATCGCCTCGATCATGGCGATCGGCTCGGGCGTGCTCATTTCCGCGGTCGCGTTCGACCTGATGGATGAGGCGTTCAAGCGGGGCGGCTTCGACTCTACCGCGCTCGGCTTTCTTAGCGGCGCGGCGGTATACACGGCGGCAAACATCATCGTTTCACGCCGTGGCGCGCGTCATCGCAAACGTTCGGGTTCGAACCCCAATGAGAGCCAACCTGACGCGCAGAGCGGGTCCGGCGCTGCCATCGCCATCGGTGCACTGCTCGATGGGATCCCCGAATCCGTGGTAATCGGAGTGAGCCTGGTTAGCGGGACCGGCGTGAGCACCGTGACTGTCGCCGCAGTGTTCCTTTCGAACGTTCCGGAAGGCCTATCGAGCGCGGCTGGCATGAAGGGAGCGGGCCGGAGCGCCCGATACATCTTCGGCGTGTGGGGGGGCATCGCGGTAGCTTCCGCGATAGCCGCGATGATCGGCAACATTGCGCTCGCCAATGCCAGTCCGGACCTAATCGCCGCCGTCACAGCAATCGCTGCCGGTGCGATCCTTTCGATGCTCGTGGACACAATGATCCCAGAGGCGACAGAGTCGACGCACGACTATTCCGGATTGATTGCGGTGATCGGTTTCCTGGGCGCCTTCGTGCTCTCCAAAAGTGGCGGGTAGAACCCGCCTGTCGTTCGCGGAGCGAGGCGCATTAGCTAAAATCGACCAGTCGGATAGGGATTGAACTCGACTGCTCGTCGTGTATCTCTGAGGCACCAGTGAAGGGGTTGTTCCATGAAGAAGATTTTCGCCGTCGCCGTCGCTAGCGGCCTCCTGTCGCTCGCGGCCTGCAACTCGAGCCCGCGCGAGCAGACAGCCGATAACATAGAGTCGAATACCGAAGCGGTCGCCGACAACCTCGAGGACGCCGCCGATAACACCGGCAACGCCGCCGCCGAAGCGACGCTTGAGAACAAGGCGGACGCGGTCCGTGCAACCGGCCAGAACCAGGCGGACGACATGCGCACTAACGACGCGGACACCAACCTTTCGAATGGCATCTGATAGCCTGAGCGCTTAGAGGCCAAGACAGGTTGCTCCCAAGCGGCTTGAACTGAGGGCATCCGGGGCAACTCGGGTGCCCTTTTTGCCGAACGCAGGCCTGACCAATTCAACACTCAGGGCGCGGAGACGCTGAAGCGGTCGGCAGGTAGCCCCCTTGCCATTTGTAGCGCGATTGCCCCGCTGTGGTGCCGCTCGGGCGAGAAAGTTCGCGTCGCGGGCATCCAGACGCCGGACTACGAAAGCGCGGAACCCTGCCGCCACGCGAACGTACGTCGCCTGACGGCCCG
>NZ_JAJLPA010000043.1:0-2500 GCF_025548555.1 Sphingomonas sp. A2-49 | reverse complement strand
CATGACCAGGATGAAGGTGCGGTAACACGCACTGGAGGTCCGAACCGATTAACGTTGAAAAGTTACCGGATGAGTTGTGTTTAGGGGTGAAAGGCCAATCAAGCCGGGAAATAGCTGGTTCTCCGCGAAAACTATTGAGGTAGTGCCTCGGATGGACACCCTAGGGGGTAGAGCACTGGATGGTTGCGGGGGTCGCGAGATCTACCAACACTAACCAAACTCCGAATACCTAGGAGTGATATCCGGGAGACAGACGGCGGGTGCTAAGGTCCGTCGTCAAAAGGGAAACAGCCCTGACCTACAGCTAAGGTCCCCAAGTCATCACTAAGTGGGAAAGCATGTGGAAATCCCAAAACAACCAGGAGGTTGGCTTAGAAGCAGCCATCCTTTAAAGAAAGCGTAACAGCTCACTGGTCTAAACAAGGGTTTCTGCGGCGAAGATGTAACGGGGCTAAAGTGATGCACCGAAGCTTAGGGTGTGGCGTTTAGACGTCACGCGGTAGCGGAGCGTTCCGTAAGCCGTTGAAGCGATCTGGTAATGGGTCGTGGAGGTATCGGAAGTGCGAATGCAGACATGAGTAGCGATAAAGAGGGTGAGATGCCCTCTCGCCGAAAGACCAAGGGTTCCTGCGCAAGGCTAATCCGCGCAGGGTGAGCCGGCCCCTAAGACGAGCCCGAAGGGGGTAGTCGATGGGAACCACGTTAATATTCGTGGGCCTGGTGGTGTGTGACGGATGGTGTGTGTTGTACGGCCTTATCGGATTGGCCGTGCTTCGAAACTGTTCCAGGAAATAGCCCCACCGTATAGACCGTACCCGAAACCGACACAGGTGGTCAGGTAGAGTATACCAAGGCGCTTGAGAGAAGTGTCCTGAAGGAACTCGGCAAATTGCCTCCGTACCTTCGGAAGAAGGAGGCCCTCATCGTGCGCAAGCATATTGAGGGGGCACAGGCCAGGGGGTAGCGACTGTTTAGCAAAAACACAGGGCTCTGCTAAGTCGGCTTCAAGACGACGTATAGGGCCTGACGCCTGCCCGGTGCCTGAAGGTTAAGTGGAGGGGTGCAAGCTCTGAAATGAAGCCCAGGTAAACGGCGGCCGTAACTATAACGGTCCTAAGGTAGCGAAATTCCTTGTCGGGTAAGTTCCGACCTGCACGAATGGCGTAACGACTTCCCCACTGTCTCCAGGACATGCTCAGCGAAATTGAATTCTCCGTGAAGATGCGGAGTACCCGCGGTTAGACGGAAAGACCCCGTGCACCTTTACTGCAGCTTCAGAGTGGCATTAGGAAAGAACTGTGTAGCATAGGTGGGAGGCTTTGAAGCGACGGCGCCAGCTGTCGTGGAGCCATAGGTGAAATACCACCCTGTTGTTTTCTGATGTCTAACCTCGTTCCGTAAGCCGGAATAGGGACCCTCTGTGGCGGGTAGTTTGACTGGGGCGGTCGCCTCCTAAAGAGTAACGGAGGCGCGCGATGGTGGGCTCAGGCCGGTTGGAAACCGGCTGTTAGAGTGCAATGGCATAAGCCCGCCTGACTGCGAGACTGACAAGTCGAGCAGAGACGAAAGTCGGTCATAGTGATCCGGTGGTCCCTCGTGGAAGGGCCATCGCTCAACGGATAAAAGGTACGCCGGGGATAACAGGCTGATAACCCCCAAGAGCTCATATCGACGGGGTTGTTTGGCACCTCGATGTCGGCTCATCACATCCTGGGGCTGGAGCAGGTCCCAAGGGTTTGGCTGTTCGCCAATTAAAGTGGTACGTGAGCTGGGTTCAGAACGTCGCGAGACAGTTTGGTCCCTATCTGCCGTGGGCGTCGAAATTTGAGAGGAGTTGACCCTAGTACGAGAGGACCGGGTTGAACGTACCTCTGGTGTACCTGTCGTCGTGCCAACGGCGCAGCAGGGTAGCTATGTACGGACGGGATAACCGCTGAAAGCATCTAAGCGGGAAGCCTCCCTCGAGATAAGATTTCATAGGACGGTCGGAGACCACGACCTTGATAGATCGGATGTGGAAGTGGAGTAATCCATGGAGCTAACCGATACTAATTGTCCTATTCGCGCTTGAGAGTCTCACACCATCAATGACAAAACTGGACCTCGGTCCAAGCGTCGTTGGTGACGTGGATGACTAGCGTCGAACGCCAGATTGAATACACATCCTCACAAAGGTGCATCGATTTTAGGAGCCCGTCACAATGAAAGTTGCGACGGGTCCCCAAGCCCAAACCACATCGAAGTACCACTTCGATGTGATACCCCCGTATCCGCCCGCTTCATTGCCTGGTGGCTATAGCGTCGGTGTCCCACCCGATCCCATCCCGAACTCGGCCGTGAAACCCGACTGCGCCAATGGTACTATCGCTCAAGCGATGGAAGAGTAGGTCGTCGCCAGGCATTGCAGCCGGCGGATACGAAACCATCCCGGAACCCATCCACATGTCACACACCCCGCGCGCCCGCGCACGGGGACGCCGAACCGCCCCATGGCGCGCAC
>NZ_JAJLPA010000042.1 GCF_025548555.1 Sphingomonas sp. A2-49 | reverse complement strand
TTCCAGCGGTTCGCTCGTGCGGAGGCATCTCGCACTACCGATGGACACGGCCTAGGTCTCGCGCTGGTTCGCGCCGTCGCTGTTGGGCACGGTGGCGACGCTACGCTTTCGCGGTTCGACAGCGGTTTCGGCGTCACCTTGAGACTGCCCGGCAGAGCTTGGAGGCGGGACATTCTAAAGTCTCCTTAGCGCCGTTTGCGGCGGGATACTGGAAAACCTGAGGTGTCTTGTCTTCCGATCCCCTTCAGGACAAAGTGCGAGCTTTCGCCGGGGTATCGACGGCTGCTTTGGGTGAGAATGAACGTCGGATGCTGGGAAGCGGGCAGGGGGCTCTAGACGTCCGGTTCTGGGTCAAGTCGCCAGCGCGAGCGGGATAGCGTAACGAAACTCGATGTATAAGCGCACGCTGGGTTACCAACACGTGGCATTACTACAATTTTCTACTCAGTCCGATCTAACACTTTACCTTGAAATTACCTGTCGCTTGCCTAGCAACACACATTGAGGGTTTGCGCACTCGCTATGCCGCTCCATCACGACAACGTTCCAGCCGCAACCAGAACAAACTTTACGGCTTTTTCGACGCTCGATTTCGAGTGATGTCAGCATAACAATCTCCTGTGCTTGGACGTTGAAATTAGCTTGGTGCGGCGTCGTTGCCGCAGGCAGCTATCTCACCGCTCTCACCAGGTTGCGACGAACACGGGCAGGAAGGACCCATACCCGGCCATTTAGGCCGACTTACCGGCTTCCCAACTTCGGCCATTCGTTAATTGACGCGCAACCAGCAGTTAATGTCACGCCGCCCTGTCTTTCGTGACGCCTGCCCGCATAAGTGCCGACGCATCCCACGCGATCTGCTCTTCCTCATCGGGCGAGCAGACTTTGACGTTCCCTGCATCTGCACCCTCTGCGACACCGGCCCAAGCGAGATCGGCGCATATCGTGTTCCGCGTCTCGGCATCATGCTCGCCGATGCCACCACTGAAGACGAGCAGGTCGATGCCGCCTAGGCTGGCGATCATCGCCGCAATCTGCTTGGCGATTGATCGGCAGAAGATGTTGATGGCAAGCCGGGCGTCGGGAGCGGCGGGTGCCAGCCGACGGAGTGTCTGCAGGTCGCCACTCCGATCAGAGATGCCGAGGAGGCCGGACTCGCGATCGAGCAACTCCTCCAGCCGAGCAGCGGTCATCCCGTGCTCCCGCAGCAGGAACAGCAGCAAGCCCGGATCGAGATCGCCGCTGCGAGTGGCCATCACGACGCCCCCCGAGGGCGTCAGCCCCATCGAGGTGTCGACCGAGACGCCGTCCAGTATCGCCGTAACGCTTGCCCCGCTGCCAAGGTGCGCGATCACCAACCGCTCGGGCAGGTCGGCGCCGAGCTGGCGCACGATCGACTGGCAGGACAGGCCGTGAAAGCCGTAGCGTCTCACCCCAACCGTCCGGAGCGCTTTGGGAACGGGCAGAACGGCGGCGATCGCCGGTAGGTGTTCGTGGAAGCCTGTATCGAAACAGGCGATCTGCGGTGTGCCCGGATAGCGGCGCCGCGCTGCCGCGATCAGGTCCAGCGCGGCGGGCCCATGCAGGGGCGCAAACGGGCATGCCGCCTTGATATCGGCAATGACACCGTCGTCGATCAGCGTCGGCCGGAACAGCTTTGAGCCGCCGTGGACGATGCGGTGGCCGATTGCATCGGGCAACCTGTCTAAATTCGCTGCGATCTCGTCGATGCTGTGATCAAGCGCAGTCTCGATCGCACCAGAGACTACCGTCTTCACCCGGTCGTTCCCGACGGCGAATGCACCATATTTCAGCGACGACGACCCGCCGTTGATTGCCAGGATTAGCGTGTCCACTGCCAATCCCGCACCTCCGGCAGATCGTCGCCCTCTTCGGCCACGTAGAGCTTGTGCCGCTCGATCATCGCCCAGTAGCGAGCAGTTTCGGCAGGCACGCGGTCCTTCAGCCGCGGCACGCGCTCGATCGCATCGAGCGCAAGGCGGTATCGGTCGAGGTCGTTCATGACGACCATGTCGAACGGTGTCGTCGTGGTACCCTCGCCCTTGTAGCCGCGGACGTGGAAGTTGTGGTGACCGTGGCGGGCGTAGGCCAGCCGGTGCACCAGCGAAGGATAGCCGTGAAAGGCGAAGATCACCGGCCGGTCGGTGGTGAACATCGAGTCGAACGCACGATCGTCCATCCCGTGCGGATGTTCTGACTGCGGTTGCAGCACCATGAGGTCGACGACGTTCACCACCCGAATGCGGATGTCGGGCACATACTCGCGCAATAAGGTCGTTGCCGCGAGCGTCTCCAGCGTCGGCACGTCGCCGGCACAGGCAAGCACCACGTCGGGGTCGCCGTCGTCGCTCGCCCAGTGCCAGATGCCGGCACCGATCGTGCAGTGGCGCACCGCCTCGTCGATCGTCAGCCACTGCCATTCGGGCTGCTTGCCGGCGACGATGACGTTTATATAATTGCGGCTGCGCAGACAGTGATCGGCGACCGACAACAAGCAGTTGGCGTCGGGCGGCAGGTAGATGCGGGTGACTTCCGCGGTCTTGTTCGCCACATGGTCGAGGAAACCCGGGTCCTGGTGGGACGAGCCGTTGTGATCCTGCCGCCAGACATGCGAGGTTAGCAGATAGTTGAGCGACGCGATCGGCCTGCGCCATGGGATCGCGCGCGTCGTCTTCAGCCATTTGGCATGCTGGTTCACCATCGAATCGACGATGTGGACGAACGCCTCGTAGCACGAGAACAGGCCGTGACGACCGGTCAGCAGATAGCCCTCCAGCCAGCCTTGGCAGAGATGTTCGCTCAGCACCTCCATGACGCGGCCGTCCTGCGCAAGGTCGGTATCGTTCGGCTCTGTTTCCGCCATCCACGTCTTGCCGGTGACGTCGTACACCGCCTGCAAGCGGTTCGAGGCGGTCTCGTCAGGACCGAACAACCGCATGTTCGAGGCACTCAGGTTGAGTGCCATCGTTTCCTTCAGGTAGCTGCCAAGCGTCGCCGTGGCCGCTGCCCTGACGCCACCGGGTGCGGTGAGCGCGACGGCGTGCGATCGGAAATCGGGCAGCGCGAGCGAGCGCATCAACTCGCCGCCATTGGCGTGCGGGTTGGAGCTCATTCGGCTGTGCCCGGTCGGTGCTAGCGAGGCATATTCCTCGCGGAACTTGCCGGTGACGTCGAACAGTTCTTCGGCGCGGTAGCTGCGCATCCATTCCTCGAGCTGGACGAGGTGCTCAGGATCGTCGAAGTCGGCGATCGGCACTTGGTGCGCGCGCCAGGTGCCCTCTACCGGCTTGCCGTCGACGATCTTCGGCCCGGTCCACCCCTTGGGCGTGCGTAGCACGATCATCGGCCAGCGTGGCCGCATCCCGTCCGAGGTCGCGGATCGTGCCTCGCGCTGGATCGTGCGGATATGATCGAGCACCGTGTCCAGCGCGGCCGCCAGTTGCTGATGGACGAGCATCGCATCGTCGCCTTCGACGAAGAACGGTTCATGCCCATAGCCGCGCAGTAGGCTGGCCAGCTCCTCGTCCCCGATCCGAGCGAGCACCGTCGGGTTGGCGATCTTGAAGCCGTTGAGGTGCAGGATCGGGAGGACGGCACCGTCCCGTGCGGGGTTGAGAAATTTGTTACTGTGCCAGCTCGCCGCAAGCGCGCCCGTCTCCGCCTCGCCGTCGCCGATCACGCAGGCGACGATCAGGTCGGGATTGTCGAAAGCGGCGCCGTAAGCGTGCGCCAGCGAATAGCCGAGCTCGCCACCCTCGTGGATCGATCCCGGCGTCTCCGGCGCGACATGGCTCGGGATGCCGCCCGGCCAGGAGAACTGACGGAACAGCCGCTCCATCCCCCCACGGCTACGCTCGATCGCTGGATAACGCTCGGTGTACGACCCTTCGAGATAGGTCTGCGCGACGATGCCGGGGCCGCCATGGCCGGGACCAATGATCGCGATCATGTCGAGGTCATGGGCGACGATGAGCCGGTTGAGGTGCACGTAGAGGAGGTTCAGCCCCGGCGTGGTGCCCCAATGGCCGAGCAGCCGCGGCTTGACGTCGGCCAGCGTCAGGGGACGTTCCAGCAACGGGTTGGCCCGCAGGTAAATCTGGCCGACGGAGAGGTAGTTCGCCGCTCGCCAGTAGCCGTGCATTCGCCGCAGCAGCTCCGGCAGAAGCGGCGACGCCTCTGCCGCGCGAATGTCCGCGTGAGGGTTCCCGAGCGGCGAGCGTTCGATCAGCGCGTCCATGCTCAAGCCAACCCGCCGTCCGCCGACGCTCTAGCTGTTCGAGCGTGGCCGGCCGCCGAGTGCAGGTCGGCAAGCTCGGTATGGATGATGCGCGCTATGTTGGTAGCCGACAGATCGGCCATCTTCCGTTCGAACCGTGCGCGAGCGAGATGATTGCTGAGGATAATCGGCATAGCCGTCTCCCGTTGATAAGCGGGAGCGCTGACGGTCTCTCAGCCGTCGCGGTGCCCAGGGCGGAAGCGACGATGATTTTCATTACCACGTTGGCGCTTCGTCCCCTAACTATCTCTGGCCGATAAACGAGGAGCCGGCGTGCAGTACAGTCGCCGGCGACAAGACCCAATTGCGGCCGTTCGAGACAAGCTCTTGGCTACCCGATCCCGGCCGTCCGTTCAGCTCGGCAAAAACTGATATCGCGTGTCCGCGAGTTGAGGCTATGTCGAACGACGCTTTCACCAACGCTGTGCCCGCATGCTACCGAAGCGAGGTAGCGCGCGCCCAGCTCGCCCCTCTCAAGGGCGAGAACACAGAGCCTCACCACGTCGCTGACATGCGTCGCGGGCCAGCGCATCTGTCCCTCTCCCACGTACGCCACCGCCCCAGCGCGGTACGCCTCGTCGGTTAGCGGCGTGATCAGCCCGGCCTTCGTCGTATCGTACAGACGAACAGTCGCGCCATTAAGACGCGGCTACGACCTTGTTGCGGCCGCTGTTCTTCGCTGCGTAGAATCGTTCGTCGGCCAGCCTGAGAAGGTCGCCCGCGGTGCAGCGAACCGAGGCTTGGGCCACGCCGAAGCTCGCCGTCACCATGCGCCCACCCATGAATGGAAGCGCTTCGATCCTCATGCGGAGCCGCTCAGCCGCTGCAGTCGCCTGGTCGAGACACGACGAGGGCAATGCCCAAGCAAATTCCTCACCCCCTATCCGCCCGACGAAGTCGCTGTCGCGCACCGTTGCCCGGACGCGGTCGGCCACCTCGCGCAGCACGGCGTCCCCGGCGGCATGACCGCCTTCGTCGTTGATCCGCTTGAAGTGGTCGACGTCCATCATGACGACGCTGATCGCCGATCCATGCCGGCGCGATCGGACCATCTCCTCCTCGAGACGAGACATGAAGCGACGGCGCGTGTCGAGCCCGGTCAGTTCGTCGGTTGCGACCAGTGACATCAGACGTCGGGACGCAATCCCCAGCTGCGAAAGGCTGCGGATGCGGGCGATCGCCTCAACCTCTTCCACCGGCTTGCGCAGGAAATCCGTCGCTCCGGCCGCGAACGCGTCGAGCAGGATCGCACGGTCCGCGCTTGCGGTCACGATCACGATCGGCACGATCGCGCCCTCGGCGGTCGCACGAAGCCGCGTCACGAACTCGTCCCCTCGCAAACCGGGCATCGCATAATCGACGAGCACAAGGACGGGCGTATTCGCATCGCACCAACCCAATGCCTCAGCCGGGTCCGTGAAGCCGATCGGCTCAAGCCCGTCGATCGTCCCGACCAAGGCGCTGAGCAGAGCGACGTTGATTCGCTCGTCGTCGACGACGAGGACCTTTCCGCGCACCGTCATACGCTTTTGCGCCGCTCTGCCCGGTCGTCTATCGCGGCTCGCGTAGCATGCGCCGCCGCTACAAGCTCGCCGCCCAATGCCTCGAGCGGTCGGCCGGCTGCGCAGGCCTCCTCAATGCGGCGCGCCAGCATACCGACTCTGACGGCGCCAACGTTCAGCGTTGCCCCCATCAACGAATGGGCCTCGGCGGAGACGGCTTCGCGGGCGTCGAGATCTATCAGCCGCGTCAAGACGGCGGGACGCGTCCGCAGCTCGGTGGCGAGCATATCGACGAGCTGGTGCATGGAACCGTATCCGATCATCCGCTCCAATCCGGCCAGCTTCTCCTCGTCGAGCAGATCGTCCTGCGTTTCGACCGATGCAGCTTCGCCGCAGTCTTGGTAAGACCCAAGGGAAATCAAGTTCAGCTGTTCCTGCAGTTGTCGGCTGTCCACCGGCTTCGTCATGAACCCCGTAAGTCCGACGCCCTCATAGAAACGCCGGCGCTCGGGGGATGCGTCCGCGGTCAGCGCGATGATCGGCACATCCGCGCACGCACCGTCCCCTGCACGGATGGCACGGGTTGCTGCCAGTCCGTCCATCTCCGGCATCTGCATGTCCATGAGGATCACGTCGTAGGTCTCCCGTTCGGCAGCCTCCACGGCTAGGCGTCCGTTCTCGACGCTGCGGATACCGTGACCGGCCTTCCGGACCAGTGCCTCGACGAGCGCACGATTGATCTGATTGTCTTCGGCCAGCAGCACCGACAGCTCGCGAATGAGGCCCGGCGGGACCGCACGGGGTGTCGGTGTCAGGAGGCGGCCCGCCTCCATATCGAGCTCGACGTGGAAGCGCGTTCCTTCGCCGACGCGGCTTTCGACGCCGATTTCTCCGCCCATCGCCTCCACCAGCCGCCTGGAGATGGCGAGGCCCAGTCCCGTGCCGCCAAAGCGACGGGTGGTGGAGGCGTCCGCCTGGATGAACGGCTCGAATAGCTGGTCGACGACGTCCGCGTCGATCCCGACGCCGCTGTCGACGACCTCAATCGAGACCTCCCGTCGGCGGGCCAGCGCAGCAAGACCGATGCGCAATTCGACCCGCCCGGCGCTCGTGAACTTGATCGCGTTGCTGATTAGGTTGGACATGACCTGCTGAAGCCGGACCGGATCTCCCTTGACCCGCATGTCCTCCCCGCGCGGGGCAGACAAGGAAAGGATCAGCCCCTTCTTCGACGCCGCGTGGTGGAACAGGTCGATCGTGCCAAGCGCGAGTGCACCGAGATCGAAGTCGATGTGCTCGATCAAAAGATTGCCGCTTTCGATCTTCGAGAAGTCAAGGATGTCGTCGAGCACCGTCATCAGCAGCGTTGCGGACTGCTCGAGGTTATCGAAGAACCGGAGGCGATCTTCCGGCGCGAGATCGGTGCGAAGCAGTTCGATCATGCCAAGCACGCCGGTCATCGGCGTCCGGATCTCGTGGCTCATCGTCGCCAGGAACGCGCTTTTCGCTTCCGCCGAGGCCCTCGCTTCGTCACGGGCGGCCGTCAGCGCTGCCGCCGATTCAACCTCGGCCGTTATGTCGCGGAATACGCCGACGACCCCAATGATCGTGCCGTCCGGGGCGCGCTCCGCGTGACCGCTCGACGCAACGTGCCGAAGCGAACCGTCGGCGCGCAAGATCCGGGCGCGAAAGGTCCAGGGGCGCCCGACGGAAAGAGCCTCTTCGAGCTGATGCTGCACTTGGGACCGATCGTCCGGATGGTATGCCTGGATCGCCTCGTCCAAGGGCGGCTGGTCACCAATCTCGCGACCGTGGATGCGATAGACCTCGTCGGACCAGAACACCTCGTGCGTGACGGCGTCCAGTCGCCAGTGGCCGACGCCGGCAAGCGCCTCCGCCATGCTGAGGAGCCGGTTCCTCTCCTCCGCCCGGGATTTGGCGGCCGCCGTCTCCAGCTCCGCCTGGCGGCGCCCGCCGATGTCACGAACGCTCGCGATGAACTCGACCGGACGCCCCTCCTCGTCCCGGACCAGGCGGTATGTCGCCTCCAGCCATGCGTAGCTGCCGTCGCGCCGACGCTGACGGTATGAGCAGACGGGATCGACCGCGCCCTCCAGCAGACTGCGACACGTCGCCTCGACCATGGCCCTGTCGTCGGCGTGGATCGACGCGATCGGCGTAGTGCCCAACAATTCGTCCGGTTCGTAGCCGAGGATCTTCGTCGACGCCGGCGACACGAAGCGACGAACGCCATCGATCCCGATCCGGACGATCATGTCGTTCGAATTCTCGGCGAGGAGGCGATACTGGCGTTCGCTCTCGGCCACCCGAATGTCCGCGCGACGCCGCTCCTCGATGTCGATGACCGTGCCGGTCCATGCTGCCGCCCCGGCCCCCTCAAGGTCCGCGCTCATGGCGAGGTCGACCCACCCCGGCGCGCCATCGCGACGCATGAAGTCGAATTCGCCGACGAACCGCTGGACGCCGTCAGACCGCTCCCAAGCGGCTTCAGCGACCGCGCGCTGCTCAGGTGCGACGATCGCGTGCCACGCATCGCCGACCCGCTCCCCGACGAGGCGGTGCCATCTCGCGTTGCCGTAGGTGACAACGCCAGCCGCGTCGGTGCGGAACATCGCCACGGGCGCCCCCTCGGCCATGCGGCGGAACCGCCGCTCACCATCGGCCAGGCGCAGCATCACCCCTTCCCGCTCGACGAGGACCGCTGCCACAGGCAGCTTGGCGACGACCACGACCGCGAGAAACGCTTGGAGGAAGAGGATGCGCTCGCCCGTGTCGGACAGGGCGTGCGCGATCGGCCCCGATCCCCGCATGGTTTCGAACGAGGCGATGGTCGCGACGGCCACTATGCTCGCCGCGGCACCGATGAATCGGAGCCGGAAGACTGCGAGCGTGACGGCCGGAAGGATCAGGAAAAGAGCCGGATAACGCGACTGATCGAAGACAAGGAACGTCACAGTCCCGATACCCAGGAGCGTGGCGACGATCTCCAGCCTGCGCGTGGACCGCAGGATGCCCATGCAGTCGCTGCAGGCCGCCACGAGGATCAGCGGCCCGGCGACGATCATGCCGAGGGCATCCGCGGCGAACCAGTGGAGCGCCAGCGGCGCGAACGCGGCGCCGTCGAGCAGCGTCAGCGTGCCCGCCCCCACGAGCGCGCCAAGAACGGGCGCGACGAAACCCGCGATAACGAAGAAGACGCCGAGGTTCCTCGGCGCGTAGAGGGGCACGTCGCGCCTGGTAAAGCGTTCGAAGACGAGCAGACCGACGACGATCTCGAGGACGTTCGCACCGGCGAGCAGCACACTGATCAAGGGCGAGGTGCCCGTGAGGAGGCTCGTCGCCGCCATCCCCGTCGCGGCTCCGACCAGGACGGCGCGTCGGTCGATCCGCTTGAACCGGATCAAGGGCGCAAGCACGATGGCGTTGGCGAGCCATAAAGGCGCCATGCCCTCCACCGCGCCTGCAAGCGTCTTCCCGGCGTAGGCCAGGATGGCGGTGCCGACCACGGCACACGCCGCGGTCAGCGCCTTATGCGCACCGGAAAACATGCATCGACCCCTTCCCACTCGCTCGAATGCAACGCCCCGCTCCCCGCGGCGCATGCCCAAGCCCTGCCCCCTCGACGGCGTCCCGATGCAGCCGCCGGTGAGATGCCGGGCAAGAGGCCCGAGCATCCTGCCGACGCTGCCTGTTGCCTTCCCGGGTGGGGGTGGGAGGACCGGGCGATCCTCGCGCGGAAGGAAGGCTGGGCCGCCGGTCGGCGGCGGGGGCGGTTCGCCGACAGGTCCGTAGCTAAGGGACTGGATTGACGCCGCATATCACTACTTAGGGTCAGCCCGCCGTCCCGTGGAAGAGCAGAACAGCCTGCGTGCGGTTGAACACGTCGAGCTTGCGTAGGATCGCCTTGACGTGCTGCTTCACCGTGATCTCGGATAGACCGAGATCGAACGCGATCTGCTTGTTGAGGCGACCGTCCGACATCGCACGTAGCACGCGGCTCTCCGCCGCGGTCAGCGCCGCGAGACGCGAGGCACGATCGGTTCCTTCCGGCGCCTGCACGGTCGCGCCCGGACCGAACCATCGCCTGCCGGCCAGGATCGCACGCACCGCCTCGACCAGCTCGGTGATCGGCGCGGCCTTCGACACGAAGCCGGAGCCACCCAGCGCGGCGACCTGACGTTCCGTGTCGGCGTCCTCGGTCGCGCTGACGACGAGGATCGACGTGCCGGGGCGCGCCCGCATGACATCGATGAGGCTTCCAATGCCGTTGCTGTCCGGCAGCCGGAGATCGAGTATGACGAGGTCGAGCGGCATCCGATCGTCCAGCGTGTCCCGCAGCGTGGCCGCCTCGACCAGGAAGAGATCCGGATCGGCTATCCGCAGGGCGTGCTTGGCCGCCTCGCGACACATCGGATGGTCGTCCGCGACCATCGCTCTTCGAGCGGAGCCCCCGCCTGCAGAGCTGATGTCGCTTAACATGGATCTGCCATAGCAGACCGATCCTCGGGGGCGAGCAGATTGCATGTCTGCGCCGACGAAGTTCTACTGAGAATGTTTGGGGTTCGTCGGCACCGGCATCACACAGATTCGTCGCCGATGCGTGAGGCCTATCAAATTCGAACTGCGATTCGAGTAAATCGGGGAGCACGCCGAGAG
>NZ_JAJLPA010000041.1 GCF_025548555.1 Sphingomonas sp. A2-49 | reverse complement strand
AGCAGGCTAGCGAGGCAGCAACTCGCCCTTGTTGGGGCCAGAGCATTGACTTCGAAAGTACCACTTCGAGCGATATGAACCGCACCGGGTTTGTCGGAGGCTCCAACTCCTGAGAAGGTGGAGCCAGTATGAGCAAGACGACGAACAAGTTTGCGCCTGAGGTCCGCGAGCGAGCGGTACGGATGGTGCTGGATCACGAGCGCGATCAACCATCGCGATGGGCAGCGGTAGTTTCCATTGCCGAGAAGATCGGCTGCGTTCCGCAGACGCTGCATGAGTGGGTAAAGAAGGCGGAGGTGAACAGCGGCAAGCGCGCTGGCGTTCCGACCGAGGTCGCTGACAAGATGAAGGCGCTGGAGCGCGAAATCCGCGAGCTGCGACAGGCCAACGAGATCCTGCGCAAGGCATCCGCGTATTTTGCCCAGGCGGAGCTCGACCGCCCGTTCCGGCGATGATCGCCTTCATCGACGATCACCGTGAAGCCTATGGGGTCGAGCCGATCTGCCGCGTCTTGCCGATCGCCCCATCGACGTATTTCGAGCGTGTCGCGCAGCGACAGGATCCAATGCGCCTGTCGGCGCGGGTGCGGCGGGATCAGGCACTCAAGCCCGAGGTGGCTCGTGTGTTCGCCGAGAACTTTGCGGTCTACGGCGTGCGCAAGGTGTGGCGGCAGATGATGCGCGAGGGCTTTCCGGTCGCCCGCTGCACTATCGAGCGGCTGATGCGCGACATGGGTTTACAGGGCGTGATCCGGGGAAAGCCGGTTCGCACGACAATGAGCGACAAGGCAGCGCCGTGCCCGCTGGATCACGTCAACCGCAGGTTCTACGCGCCAGCGCCGAACATGCTGTGGGTGTCGGACTTCACCTACGTCGCGACCTGGGCAGGCTTCGTCTACGTCGCCTTCGTCATCGATACCTACGCCAGGCGGATCGTGGGGTGGCGGGCTAGCAGAACGGCGCATGCCAGCTTCGTCCTCGATGCCCTGGAGCAGGCTCTCCACGACCGCCGACCGGCCCATCGGGGCGGTCTCATCCATCATAGCGACCGCGGGTCGCAATACGTGTCTATCAAGTACACCGAGCGCCTCGCCGAAGCCGGGATAGAGCCATCGGTCGGCAGCGTCGGCGACAGCTACGACAACGCTTTGGCCGAGACGATCAACGGCCTCTACAAGGCCGAGGTGATTCACAGGCGTGGACCGTGGCGCAGCTTCGAAGCGGTCGAGTACGCCACGCTCGAATGGGTCGACTGGTTCAACCATCGTCGCCTGCTGGAGCCCATCGGCAACATCCCGCCTGCCGAAGCCGAAGAGCAATATTATGCTGCCGCGGAGAACCTCGATATGGCAGCGTAACTCACAACCCATGGCCTCCGGCAAACCCGGGGCGGTTCAATAGGCGGCAAACAGGGGTCATAATGTCCTACAGCGTTCGGCATCAGGTTTTCGTCAGTTCCACGTTCACTGACCTGATTGAAGAACGCACTGAGGTTATCCAAGCTCTGTGGGAATTGGATTGCATACCGACTGGCATGGAAGCCTTTGTCGCATCCAATGACAGCCAATGGGAAGTCATCCGCAAGGTCATTGACGAGTGTGACTATTACGTTCTCATCATTGGTGGCCGCTACGGCTCCGTTACAGATGATGGCGTAAGCTATACGGAAAAGGAATATAGGTACGCCAAGAAGATTGGCTTGCCTGTCTTAGCGTTCGTCCACGGTAATCCTGAAGCGATTGCCGTAGGAAAAACTGAGAAAGTCGAAGCCAACCGGCTTAAGCTTGAGGCGTTCCGTAGCGAGGTCATGGCGGATTACCCGGTTAGAAGCTGGTCTTCTGCCTCAGAGCTTGGCGGCTTGGTTTCGCGCTCAGTGGTACGCGAAATCAAAGTCAATCCTAGGCCGGGATGGATTAGGAATGATGGGTCTAGCCCGATCGCATTGTTAGAGCGGATAAATACTCTTACTGAGGAAAATCGGACCTTGCGCGATGAAGTCTCTGCGCAGTCTGGCTTTGAGATTGACGAAGCTCTTGAGTCCGGCAGCGATGAAATAGAGGTTCATGGCTCGCGGATGGTTTACAGTAAGGAGCGGGGTGGCAGCTATACAGAAGGCTGGTCCGCCTTGGTAACTTGGGATGATATGTTTCGCGATATTGGGCCGGCTTTAATAAACGAAACAACTGAGCCAGAATTGCAGCGCATCTTGGCACGCTTTCACAGTTACGATGAATTGGAAGCTGGTGTTTCGCACAGGGGATTTGAGAAGCTAGCCCCTGAAAGCTGGAATGAAGTACTAGTGCAATTCCGTGCCTTAGGGCTGCTGGATCAAGGCGTAAAAAAGCGGGGGGTCAACGACAAAGCTAGTTATTGGCGCATCACCCCCAAAGGCGACCGGCATCTAGTTAATCTGTTGGCGCGGCGAAAGACCGTGCCCGCTGCTTAGCGCTGGTCGTATGGCTTGGCATTTTCCATCAGCTTCTTGAAATGCTTGACCATCCGGTCCTGCACAAAGCTGGCGTTGAATTGGTCAAGAGTGGCGGTTCCGGCACCACCGGCTGAACCGCCGTGGTTTGGCCCCATAGTGCTTTCGTGGAACCATACGTTCTTGGCGCGCTTGACGGCAGCAATGCGAAAGTGAGGATACGTCCGCCCGGCTCCCAAGCTGGTTCGCGTATCGCCACGATAGAATACCATTCCCGCTGCGGCGGCGGTCGCGGGTCTATCGACCTTCCCTTGATACCCGCGATGTTCTGGCGTGTCTTCAGCCACCTCGAGTTCGCCCGTCCAACCGTGCGGCTTAATGTAGTCGGCAAACTCCTTCATGGCCGGGATGATGACACTATCCCGCACTTCCACAAAATCGCTGACAAACTTGGCTTGCGCTTCAGCTTCCAAGTCGCGCGCCTTTTCCACCTTCTCAACCCGCTGCTTATCCTCAGCAAACAGCGCGTCCATCGCCTTCTTGGCTTCCTCGTCCATTCAACTACTCCCTTGTTGCCTGCTATGATGGGGACAAAGCTGGCAGGATCAAGCCGTTACGCAGCCGATATGTGGGGTTCGGCTTCTAAATAGTCCGCCCCACACTGGCAGAAATGCTGGCTTTCGTGGCCAGGCGGGTAACTCAGCCTGACCATAAGCCTTACCCTTGGCTTTAGCCGTAGCACGTTGGCTACTAGATTGAAGTATCTGGCTAGTTGTTGACTAAAGCGGGTAAGAAAAACCGCAGAAAAACCGCGCCGTGCAGAGAAAAGGGCTTGCACGGTGCGGAACGGTGAGGCATTCAGAGCGCCGTAGCCAAACGGCACGAAACTAGACAGCCGGTGTAAGCCGGCTCCCACATGGGCGCTGAGGGCGGTTTTGAGCTGCTGCCGGTCCCATGGGCACGAAGTTAGGCTACCTGCGCTTGCCGCTCGAAGTCCATGGGGCTGAGATAGCCCAGCGTCGAGTGCCGGCGTGTCGGGTTGTAGAAGCGCTCGATATAATCGAACACGTCCGCCTTCGCGTGATTGCGCGTTCGATATGTCTTCCGGCCGATCCGTTCGGTCTTCATCGACGAGAAGAAGCTCTCCATTGCCGCGTTGTCCCAGACGTTGCCCGACCGGCTCATCGAGCAGGTGACGCCATTGTCGGCCATCAACCGCTGGAACTGCTCGCTCGTATATTGGCTGCCCTGGTCCGAGTGATGCAGCAGGGCGTCGGGCTTTCCGCGTCGCCAGATCGCCATCATCAGCGCATCGGTCACGAGCTGAGCGGTCATGGTGTCGCTCATCGACCATCCGACCACGCGGCGCGAGAACAGGTCGATGACGACAGCGGCGTAGAGCCATCCTTCGGCCGTCCAGATGTAGGTGAAATCGGCGATCCACCTCTGGTTGGGCGCCTCGGCGGTGAACTGGCGGTCGAGGATGTTGTCGGCGATGACCGACCGCAGGCCGTCGTCCTTGGGCAAGCCACGACGTCGCGGACGGGCCCTCAGGCCATGGACACGCATCAGCCGTTCGATGCGATGCAGACCACATGAAAGGCCTTCGGCCAGAAGGTCGTGCCAGACGCGCCGCGCGCCGTAGGTGCGATAGCTGGAGATGAAGCTCGCGCGGACTCTGGCGCCGAACTCCTCATCGCTACGGGCGCGCTTGCTGGGCGCCCGAACTAGCCAGGCGTGAAAGCCGCTGCGCGAAACACCGAGCGCTTCGCAGATCCACGACACCGGCCAGATCCCTCGGTGCTTCGCGATGAACTCGAACCTCATAGCGAGTCCCTGGCGAAGTAGGCCGCCGCTTTTTTTAGGATGTCGCGCTCGGCCTTCATTCTAGCCAACTCGCGGCGCAGCCGCTCAATCTCCTGCTGCTCGGGCTTCAGCACGCCGTGTCCGGGAAACGCCGATCCCGGGTCAGCCGTCTGTTCGCGCACCCACTTGCGCAGCACGTTCTCGTGCAAATCCAGATCGCGCGCCGCCTGCGATACCGACACCCCACGTTCCCGCACCAGCTTCACCGCCTCAATCTTGAACTCGCGGCTGAACTTCCGTCGTTGCATCTCTATCCTCCGGTTCCAAAAACACCTTATCTCGGTGTCCACGGAACCGACAGCAGCTCAAAGGCGGCGGCTCTGACCTTCATGAAGAAGACACTGAAGCGCCACGGCTCACCAGAAGCGATCACCACCGATAGTCTGCGCAGCTACAGAGCGGCGATGAACGAGCTGGGCAACGCCGAACGCCAGGAGGTTGGCCGCTGGGCGAACAACCGGGTCGAGAACTCCCATCTGCCGTTCCGACGACGAGAGCGGGCGATGTTGAGGTTCAGGCAGATGAAGAGCTTACAGAAGTTCGCCTCCGTCCACGCCAACGTCCACAACCACTTCAGCCTGGAGCGCCATCTTACCGACCGACGAACCTACAAGGAACGACGCTCAGCCGCAGTGGCTGAGTGGCAGACGCTCGTCAGCTAGGCATACGCCTCAAAGACCCACATGCGCCGTCCAGAGACGCGTCCGCATTAAACTGACAGCTCCGTTGGTGGAGCATCTGGTCAGGAAGGCAGCCAGTTACCGGCGGCTGACCGATGAATATCCCCCGGGCGTGATGAGGGACAGCCTGTCGAAGACGGCGGATGGATACGAAGCGCAAGCAAGACTCGTCGCCGCGCGCCTGATGTCGGAAGACGTATAGCGGGCATTCGGCAGCGGTTAACGTATCCGCAGCTAGCTCGGCCCGATGCAGACCGTCCAGATCCTCCTCTACACGGCACTCGTGGCGCTGGTCGCGGGGATCATCTTCGTCCAGCTACCGAACAGGCGGTAACCGGCCGTCTGATCGTCGACGAACGGTCGGCGGCACGTGTTCAGGGCTGCTGGCCATCGTTCGGAGCGTCCTCGGCCGCCTCCACGGTGCGGCGGAGCGCGTCGAGCTCGTCCGTCGTCCTGGTCTCGATGCCCGCTACCTCGTTTCGCGCACCCTGAACGGCATAGACCAACTCGTCCATCTTGAGGTGCAGCGCCTGCTCGCTGCGGCGCTGGCCGTTCAGCACCATCTGCGTCAGGGTAATCGAAGCCACCGACAGGATGAGCGTCAGCGTGTTCTCGCCGGCCGCGCCGGCCCGCAGGAACCACCCCGCGCAGAACACGGCGACCAGGACGATCGACAGCGGGGCGCCGGCGAGATCCGCCGTGCGTCCGGCGATCCGGCTTCCCGTTTCGTTCATTTGCTTCAGCATGCCCACGACCCTCCAGTCACGCGTGGTTCCTGCCCACAGACAGGTAGAAATGTAGTCAACGCCTCCTGCATCAGATCGCCGACCGAACACTATTTGCAGAAAGGGCACGGTCTTCACGGGTGCCAGCTTGGCGCTCGCGTTCCCTGTCGCGACCTAGAGGTCGCGACGTGCTTTGCGTCTTGCGCCCCCTCGGTCCGCTAAAGCGAAGCCGGCGGGGTGCAATTCCTGATCGACCTTGTCAGCGGATCGCGTTCGGATCACATTCGGGGCGGGACGCATCCCTCGCGACCCTCATCCCGCCGGAATTGCCAGACCGATTTCGGCGGGATTACGGTCCATGATCGTCCTTGCGGATCGAACGGCCTGCGTGTCTGATGCCGCGGTCGTGATGGTTGGGCCTCAACCGCTTATTTCGCGGCTCGCGCCCCGCAGGGTCATTCCAAGCCTCTGCGGGGCGCGACTCCGTCTGCGACGCTGGCTCGTGACTGCGGCCGCCCCTCGAGCGCGCGCTGACAGCGAAAGACCGCCGCCCCGCGTCCGGGGCGACGGCCTTCCAAAGCTTGGATGTCCGTGACTTCAGGCGAACGTGACGGTCGTCGTGACGTTCTTGCGACGGCGGCGCATCGCAAAGCCGACGACGCCCATGCCCAGGATCATCATCGCCCATGCGGCGGGCTCGGGGACCGCGGTCGCCGACGGGATGAAGCTCAGCTGGCCACCGTAGGCACCGCCCCCGCGCGAGAAGCCGTTCACCGTGATCGTGTTGATCTGGCCGCCGGTGATCGCCACGCCGTTGGCGAACGCGACCTCGAAGAGGCCGCCGCTGAGCTTGGTGAGGCCGGCGAGCGTGCCGTTGACGAAGACGGAGGTGAAGTCGAGGTCGTTGACGCTGCCCGGGATCGACGCGCTGGTCGTGACCGTGCCGCTGCCCAGACCGCTGGTCGGCAGGGTGAAGGTGAACATGTCGGTGAAGGCGCCTGCGGCGATGCCCGAGTTGCCGAAGTTCGCCGAGAAGGTGCCGTTCGGACCCGGCGACGCCGTGAAGTTCGGGCTGCCGACCGGGAAGGTCGTGGCCATGGCCGAGGGTGCGACGGCGAACGCGGCAACCGCCGCCAGCGTCGTGACGATCGTCTTATTCATGATGGGATCCTCTTGTCGTTCCGTGCTGCGTCGCAGCAACGGGCCGCATATACGAGGAGGCCCGAACCGCCAAGGTTCGATTAACCATGATCCCTTGATGAAACGGCGTGCCGCTGATGCACTGGCACTAGGGCGGGATGCGACCGGCGCTGAAATGAGGGAGCCGCCGCCCGATTTCTCGGACGACGGCTCCCCACTTAGCCGATGACCTCGTCCAACTCGCCGCCAGTCGATCGGCGAGCCGGACCGTCCGTCGGGATTATGCCGCTGCGGTCATCCGCTTGATCTTGGCGTCGAACTTCTTGTTCGAGCGGCGCATGGCGAAGCCGACCGCACCCATGCCGAGGATCATCATCGCCCATGCGGCGGGCTCGGGAACCGCGGTCGCCGACGGGATGAAGCTCAGCTGGCCGCCGTAGGCGCCGCTGCCGCGCGACACGCCGGTGACGGTCAGCGTGTTGAGCACGCCGCCCGTGATCGGGACGCCACCGGCGAACGCGACCTCGTAAAGGCCGCCGTTCAGCTTGGTCAGCGTCGCCATCATGTTGTTGATCGTCACCGACGTGAAGTCGAGATCGTTCGGGCTGCCGAAGATCGATGCGCTCGTCGTGACGGTGCCGCTGCCGAGGCCGTTGGCCGGCAGGGTGAAGGTGAAGCTGTCGGAGAAGTCGCCGGTCGCGATGCCCGAGTTGCCGAAGTTCGCCGAGAAGGTGCCGCCCGGACCAGGCGTGCCGGTGAAGTTGGGGCTGCCGACCGGGAACGTCGTCGCCGAGGCCGAAGGTGCTGCGGCGAAGGCGGCGACCGCCGCCATCGTTGCCAGAATGGTCTTCTTCATGTTCGAACTCCTGTTACGCGCTGCTGTTGCTTACCCGCCCCGAGAAGCGAGATAGCCGGGAACTAGGGCGCGTCCAAGGTCCTGTTAACAGCCGATTAATAGACAAAATCGGCTCGTGCACCAATTCGGAACAATCGGGAAATCGTTCCCGAAGTTGCGGTCTCACGACAAAAAAATCTGTGAGTGAAACGGCGTCAATCGTCCATCGTTGCGCGGCGAAGACGCTCAGCCTGGGCGGCGAAGATCGACGCCAGGTTCAGGTTTGCCACGCGGGCGGGGAGGCTGGCCGACTTGGCTGCGCGCGTCAGGTGAACCTCCGCCTTGGCGGCGCATCGCGCCGCTTCATCACCTTCGACCATTGCATGACTCCGATCGGGATAAATCCCGGAAGCGTGCAGAACGGACGAAGATGTGCGGCGGATCCAATCCGTGCGGGCGGCCGGTTCTGTTTCAGCGATGGCGTTTGCGCCGTCGCTGATTGGCACGGCCCGTTAACCCTATATCGGTATCCCAGGCGACGACGGGGAATCTACCGGATTGCGGCGCATCTGCGGTCCGCCAGGTGTGGCAGTCGGTTCCCCGTCACCATCGGCGCCATCGGTCGCGTAGATGACCATCCGCAGCATCAGTTCCTCTGGCGTCGTCTTCAATTCGGCGGCCGCCCGTTCGATGAGGTGGTGCACGCCGGCGGCGCGCGCGAAGTCACTGATTGGCATGGATGATCCCCCTGATCCGTGCCTATCGCGAGCAGATTGACGCTTCGTTTAAGATAGGTCCGGGGAGTCGGACGTTCTGCTCGACAGGGAAGGGCGGTTATTGCAGCGGCTCAGCGCGTGTTCCTCCGACGCAGCTCGTATGCCACGACGTCGTCCAGGCTATGGGATCTGGGAATGGTCATCGTCGTCGCCTCCTCGCCGCCGCTCGAGAGCGTCTGGGACATGGCGATGAGCAGGACGACGCTTCCCTCACCAGTCGTCTCGAACTGTTCGACCTCGGCGGCCGTTGCGCCCACCAGCACGGAGACTTCCGCGATGGACAGCGGCGGGCTTCGCGCAGGCGTGTTGTCCGTCGGCCGAGTTCCGCAGCATCGACCTGCGGCGCATGCGTCGGCCATGACCAACATTCTTCAGGAGAGAGACTATGACGATCAAGCATTTGGGGCTGTTCCTAGCCGCCATGACGACGACCACGCCGCTGTTCGCGCAGACGCCGCCACCACCGCCGCCTGCCGAAGCCAAGACCTCGGCGATGCCCTATGTCATGGCCGCGGGCATGAGCGACCTGTACGAGATCAATTCGAGCGAGATCGCGCTGCAGAAGTCGCAGACCACGGCGATCCGCAGTTTCGCGACGATGCTGATCAAGCATCATAAGATGACGACGATCGCGACGATGAAGGCCGCGAAAAAGGCCGGCCTGACGCCGACGCCGCCGATACTCGATGCCGGCGCCACCGCGTCGATCGCCGAGTTGCAGGCCGCAGCGCCCGGCGATTTCGATCGGATTTATGTCGGTCAGCAGATCCCGGCACACCAGGCCGCGCTCGACCTGCACCAGAGCTATGCCGCCAGCGGCGGCAAGGCGCCGCTGCGCATGTCTGCCAGGGCCGCCGTGCCGATCGTCAAGAAGCACATCGCCGCTGCGATGAAGCTGCAGGCCGGCAAGGGCATGGGCGGCGTGTAAACGCCTCTGTCGGGCAGCAGCGAGAGTTGTTGCCCGACAGAGACGGGACTTTTCGCTGCATGTGCGAGGCTCCGGCGAAACAGATTGAGGATGGTGCCGGCGATTCTCTAGGCTGAGGAAGTCAAACTGGCGGGGCTGCTCGCCGGGGTCGATCAGGGCGGACCAACGCTACGCGTGAGGTGCGGCATAAGACGCTGCAGGTAGCGCAGCAGCGCGTCCGAACGTTCCTCAGACGTGTGACGCCCACAGAGTGTGAGGCGATGAACGCGGACGTCATCTCGGCGCTTAGGCGCGGACGTATCCGTCATTTGTGTTTGATAGGTACCTGCGCGGCTCACGCCGGTGCCTGTTCATGCGCCCGTCCTTCGCCTTGATGCGCGTACAAATAACGGCAGTTTGCTCGTGTGATTTCGTCGCGCCGTCAAGATCGCGGACGTCAGCTTCCGTAGATACGGTGCTGCCATAGACGAGCTTGGCTGTCGCGAGCGTCAGGGGATTGGCCGCTGGGCGAACAACCGGGTGGAAAACAGTCATTTGCCATTCCGACGACGAGAGCGGGCGATGCTGCGGTTCCGGCAAATGAAGACGCTGCAGAAGTTCGCTTCCGCCCACGCCAATGTCCACAACCATTTCAGCCTGGAACGCCACCTCATTGATCGCCAGACCTACAAAGAACGACGCTCCGCCGCGCTGGCGGAGTGGCAGATCCTCGCGAGCTAGGCCGCGACGTTCAAAGACCGACGTGCATCATGTGGAGAGCGGATCGCGTTAGACTGACAGCACCGATCAGATAGTCTTTCGCGACGGGCCGGTCGAGGAAGTCTTCGGGGTCAAAAAACATCGCGGTCGTGCCGGTCTTCGGCACGTCGGACCGCAGGCGAGGGAGCGGGCCGCCAGACTTGGCGCGCGGGTTGCAAAGGGTGACACGGACGGCAGCCTGGGGCGACGTGCACGCCATCCATAACGGAACAATGGAAGAGCTTGATATCGGTGCGTTGCGGGACGATGCCCGGATGGTCCATCCCTTCGTCCGGCGCAGATCCGACGTTTGGACCGGACGGTGCATGATAGGCGGCGCCTCTGGCGGTCGGCAGGATGGCCGGATCCGCCGGAGGATCCTGATTGAGCAGGCCACCGTGGCCGCCGCCGTCCATTGCGTGTCCGCGCGACGCCCCTGGCGCTGCGCTGGTCGCCCCGCGACCCGGTGTGTCGAGAAGGGATGCGAAACCGGCGGCCGCGGACGGAGCCGGACGCCCCCTGGGGTCGATCACCAAAACTTTATAGGTTTCCTGTAGGGCGACGACGATGCAAGGAATCGACTGATCAGATGAACCCGCCATCGAGCCGTGATCGATTCGACCAGATGTTGTCGCGTTCGGCCACGGCGGCGATCTGCGCTGATCCCGACAATCGCATCGTCTCGTGGAACACGGCGGCCGAGGCTCTTTTCGGTCACGCCGCCGTCCAGGTCATCGGCAGGCCGCTCTCGATTATCATCCCCGAACGCTTCCGCGCATCTCACGAGGCGGGGCTTGCACGAGCCGTTCGATCCGGCCAGGCTCGCCTTGCCGGCCAGGCCGTGGAGATCCTCGCGCTTCACGCCGATGGAAACGAGCTGCCGGTGGAACTGTCCCTTTCCATGTGGCTCGAAGACGGGAAGCCCATGTTCGGAGCCTTGGTGCGGGACGTCACAGACCGCGCTCGCGCTATGCGGCGGCTGGAGCACCTCGCGCACTGCGACACGCTGACGTCCCTTCCCAATCGCAACGCTATGCAGGCCAGGCTGCAGGCAGCGATCGCCGAGGGCCCCGTCGCCCTGCTGATGCTGGACCTGGACGGCTTCAAGCACGTCAACGACACCTTGGGCCACTCGATCGGAGACAGGCTTCTCGCGCAGGTGGCGAAGCGTCTGACGGACGCCGCCGAGGGCGACGAGTTCCTCGCTCGCATCGGGGGCGACGAGTTCGCGATCGTGGTTCCGTCCTGTCAGGATCCCTGCAGGCTGGACGGCCTGGCGGAGCGCATCTTCGGTGCGCTGTCGCAGCCGTTCGAGCTCGCGGCGCAGTCCGTCTTCGTCGACGCCAGCATCGGGATCGCGTTCGCTCCGCAGGACGCGCGTGACGGCGAGGAGCTGTTGGCTCATGCGGATCTCGCGCTCTACTCCGCCAAGGCGAAAGGCGGTGGCGCCCGGACCTTCTTCATGCGTGCCATGCAGACCAGTGCCGAAAGACGGCTTAGGCTGAGCATGGACATGCGTGGCGCGCTGGCGCGCGAGGAGTTCGAACTATGGTATCAGCCGCAGGTCCGGGTCGGCGACGGTGCGGTCGCCGGCGTGGAGGCGCTGCTGCGCTGGCGGCATCCCGACCATGGACTGCTGCTGCCGGCGATCTTCGTGGAAGCGTTGGAGCGGAGCCCCGCCTCCGCGGAAGTCGGCGACTGGATAATCCAGGAGGCGTGCAAGACTGCCGCCTCTTGGCAGAGCGCCGGACTGCCTCCTGTGCGGGTGGGCGTGAACCTGTTCGCCGGTCAGCTCTATTCGGAACGACTGTTCGACGTCGTGACGACCGCGCTGGACGCGCATGGGCTTTCACCATCGCTTCTGGAGTTGGAGATCACCGAGAACACGGTCCTGCAACACAACACCAATTCCACCAAGGCCCTCCGCCGACTGAAGTTGCTGGGTGTTCAGGTGGCCTTCGACGACTTCGGCACTGGCTTCGCTTCCTTGAGCCTGCTCCAGAAGTATCCCCTGACGTGTCTGAAGATCGATCGCAGCTTCATCGCACGGATCGACCGCCGGGCTGGCGATGCCGCGATCGTCGGCGCGATCATCACGATGGCGCAACAGCTTGGTCTGCAGGTGATCGCCGAAGGGGTTGAGACCGCTGCGCAGGAAGAGGTGCTTCGGCAGCTGCGTTGCGACGAAGCGCAGGGATACCGCTACGGGCGTCCGATGCCCGGGCACGAGTTGTTGCGCATGTTCGGGACGTCCTATGCTTCGACGGGGGGATGAGAGCCGGTAAAGCCGCGCGACTTTGGACAACGATGATCTTCATCACGGATGAGGAAGGTCGCTCTCGTGCGGAAACTTCGTTCAAAAGGCGTTCTTTTGTTTGGGCCGCTCGCGTCAAGGTCGAAGGACCTAAGGCCGCGACGTCGGAAACTCGTTTGAGGGTGCCATCTCGGCCTCGGATGACCACTGCGCGATGTGCATTTTCCGATAGCGATCATTGTCGCGTGAGCGCCGGCATCATGTCGCCGCTTCCCATGTGCGACACCGGGCAGCGAGCGGAGTTTTCTGCATCCAAACCGCCGAACCTAGACTAGCCGACGCGACAGCGCAGCAGCATGGAACAAGTCGATTGCGACGATCGCCACATGGCCGGGGATCCCGGCTTCCCAATTCGGTCTTTGCGATGCGGACGCGCACCAGTGCGAAGCTGAGCTAGACCTCGACGATTTGCGCTGACCGCTGGTCCTACACACCTGACCGCGGTCCGCCGGACGGCATCGGCCCAAGGCAGACGCCGGCTTCCGGGATCGGCTTTCCGGCTAGTCGAGCGTGAATTCCCTCGATGGTCGAGAATGCCCGGAGAAACAACATTCCGCAATGGCTCTCCGAGCAAGGACAATCGGAAAGCCTCGGTGCCTTGATTGTGTGAGGTGGCTTCGCCGGCGCGCGACGGTGCCGACGCGAAAGCCGTTGCCGCTCAAGGCGTTCCGACGCATCGTATCGGGTCGAGAACGAATTGGGGACGACATGCCGGGGACTTATGACGAGGGCTTGGTCGCGTTGTCGATTTTGATAGCGATCGTGGCCAGCTACACCGCGCTCGATCTCGCCGGACGGATCCGCGCCTCGGAAGGGTCGGTTCGGCACGCATGGTTGACTACCTCCGCTCTGGCGATGGGCGGCGGGATATGGGCGATGCACTTCGTCGCGATGCTGTCCTACCGCATGGCTGGCGTCTCCGTCAGTTACGACGCCGCGCTGACGCTCGCTTCTCTTCTCGTCGCCATTTTGGCCACGGGCATCAGCTTCGCCGTCATAGGTGCCGGTGCGGCGTCAGTCGCAAAGCTCCTCGCCGCAGGGACGTTCATGGGCATTGGGGTAGCTGCCATGCACTATCTCGGCATGGCGGGCATGAGGATGCATGCGACCATAGCTTACGATGGGCTTTGGGTGTCCGCCTCCGTGGCAATCGCCGTTTGCGCGTCGACCGTCGCGCTCTTCCTGTCGGGCCGGAGCGATGGCGTGACGCACCGGGTCAGCGCGGCCATCGTGATGGGCGTCGCGATCGCCGGCATGCATTTCGCCGGGATGAAGGCTGCGACCTTCATGATGTCTGCTCCGTCCAGCCTGGCTGCCGAGGCTTCCAGTCTCTCTTCGACGACGATCGCGTTGACGATCTCGGCCGCGGCTCTTCTGATCCTGTTTCTCGCCTTGATCGCCGCCATGTTTGATCGACGCTTCGCCGCCATGGCGGCGCGGGAGGCCGAGGCGCTGAAGATCAGCGAGGAGCGCTTTAAGGCTTTGTATCGGGGCACGCCGCTGCCGCTCCATTCGTTGGACGAGGCAGGCCGCATTGAACACGTCAGCGATGCGTGGCTGAGGCTTACGGGCTACGATCGGGCCGAAGTAGTCGGTCGCCCACTCATCAACTTCCTGACCGAGGCGTCGGCCCGTCAGGCACGCAAGGAGGATCGTCCGATGCTCATGCGTGATGGCGCGTTGACGGACCGCGAATATCGTATCGTGACAAAGGGTGGAGACGTCAGGGACGTCGTCGCCTCGGCTCGTGTCGAGATGACGGAAGATGGCGTGTTTCAGCATATCCTTGGGGGATTGACGGACGTCACCGATCGAAAAATAGCAGAAGAGGGGCTGCGCCAAGCACAGAAGGTCGAGGCCATCGGGCAGCTTACGGGGGGCATCGCCCACGACTTCAACAATCTTCTCGCGGTCGTGATCGGCAATCTCGATCTTCTCTCGCGGCAGGTCGACGAGGGGTCGAGGGCTCGCCGTCTGGTGGACAACGCGATGGCGGGGGCTCAGCGGGGGGCGTCGCTGACGCAGAGGCTGCTGGCGTTTGCCCGCCGGCAGGATCTGCGCCCGGAAAGGGTCGACGTTCCTGCCCTGGTGCGTGGCCTGTCGGACATGCTGGAGCGTTCGCTGGGGCCTTTGGTCCACATCGACACGCGCTTTCCGCTTCGACTTCCTCCCGTCCACGTCGACGCCCATCAACTCGAGCTTGCCGTGCTGAACATGGCGGTGAACGCCCGCGATGCGATGCCCGAAGGCGGAACGCTGACGATCTCCGCTGCTGACGACATCCTTCCGGCCGACGCGGCGTTCGAAGGCGGACGGTTCGTCAGGCTGGAGCTGACCGACGACGGGGTGGGGATGGATGCGGACACCCTTCGTCGTGCCGCCGAGCCCTTCTTCACGACCAAGGGCTTAGGCAAGGGCACGGGGCTGGGACTGAGCATGGTGCACGGGCTCGCGGCCCAGTCCGGCGGTCGGATCCGCATCGACAGCACGGCAGGCGTGGGGACCACCATCTCGCTGTGGCTTCCCCAGGCAAGTGCGGTCGATCGTCGCAGGTCGGACGGGCCCTCGAACCTCATCCCGGACGTCCCGCCTCTGTCGATCCTGGCGGTGGACGACGACGAGCTGGTGCTGGCGAACACGGCAGCGATGCTGGAGGACCTGGGCCATCACGTGATGACCGCCACGAGCGGAGCGGAGGCGCTCCGACATCTCAAGACCATGTCGCACTGCGACCTGTTGGTCACCGATCAGCTGATGCCGAACATGACCGGCGTGCAGGTAGGGGCGGAAGCGCGTGCCTTCCTGCCCGGCCTACCTGTACTCCTCGTCAGCGGGTTCGCCGAACTGGACGGCCAGCACTTGGCGCGGTTCGAATTCCTACATAAGCCGTTCGACCGCACCGCGCTCGCCCAGGCTGTCGCGCGAACGTATGCTCTAGGCAAGATCGTGCGCCTCGACGATCGGCGGTCGGCATCTGCAGACTGATTTGAGCGGCCCTGTCAAACCAAATGCACCTGCCGGTAATCAGCGCAGGGTAAGGCATTCCGATGCCTCGCCCCCCCAAACCCGCCTCACCGTTTCGGTACTTCAACTCTTCGCCCGAGGTGATCCGGCTGGTGGTGCTGATGTACGTGCGGTGAAGATAGGCGTCGAAACGGGACCCCACCCTATCTCGCTTCATCCCTCTTAGTTTGCACGAGAATCTGCTCTTGAGGGGGTCTTGATCGGCGCCGATCGGGACCCCTTCAAACCAAAATTTTATCTCAAAAATAAGTACTTACGCGGTCGACCGGTGGGGTCCCGGGTTGACGCATATCGACAGTCCACACGCTTCCCCGCTTGCTCTAACAGCGCCTCGGCCGCACCATCCGCCGCGAACCTCGGGAGACAAGCGGTGGCGACGGCGGCGGCGGCGATTTTGGCGAAGGCACGGCGGGACGTCGTCGGTCACTTCATGACGTGCAACGCGGTCTCCCCGGCCAGTGCGATCGCTTACGAGCCTTCGACACGGGTCCAGCGGCGCATGTTCGACCGCCTGCAGCGTGACGGCGTGCTTGTCGCGGCGGCGGACAATCGCTGGTTCATCGACATTCCACGCTATCACGAAAGCGTGAGCACCCGGCGTAAGCGAGTTCTCGGCGTGCTCGGTGCGGCGATCCTGGCGGCGGCGGGGTTGGCCTTAATGGGCTGATCCGGCCATAGCTCTTCCCCCTCGGAATGCTGGTAAGGCGCCTGAGCGCCATCGGCGGGGTAAGTCGGCGAGGAGAGGGCGGCGGAATGGCAGCTGTCTCGCCCGCGCGATCAACGGAGGGGTACTCTTCGTCACATAAAAGCCGCCGCCCCAAATCCGGGACGACGGCTCCCTTCAAGCCCGCCAAGAGGAAGCGGGCAAAGTCTATCAGGCGTAAGCGACCGTTGTGGTGACGTTCTTATGGCGGCGACGCATGGCGAAGCCGACCGCTCCCATGCCGAGGATCATCATCGCCCATGTGGCGGGCTCTGGGACAGCGCCCGCAAGCTGACCGCGAATTTCACCGCCGGGATTGGCGACGGTATGAACGTTCAAATAGGCTAGCCCACTACTGAGGCCACCTAGGAACGTCGAGCGCGCGTTCGCCGCGGTGCCCCCAGAGGCCGTGAGAAACGCGCTGGTATACGTGGATGCGAGAGTGAGATCGTAGGTGCCCATGATGGTGCCCGCTGTTGTGCTCGGTACCGTGAAGCCAATGGCAACAGGAGCGTTCACGCCGACTGCTGAGCAACAGTGCACATGACCTGCCACTGCATTCGAGCTAAGGCCGCTAAAGTTGATGAGCACGCTGAAGCTGTTCATGTCGTCGGCGAGGGTCAATTGGCCGAAGCCGATGCCGGCGGTTGTTACAGGTGGGTTTTCGTTGGCACCGAGCATGGTCGTTGTGAATGTCGTCGCGGCTTGAGCCGATGGCACCATCGCGGTTGAAACCGTCGCCAGTGCCGCGCAGACCGCTACCCGCCCGAAAGTCGTCATTTGCATGTCGTTTCCTCCCATTGGCCGCGCCGTAATGCAGCGGTCGCAACAGCTACGACGGACCATGAAGAAAAGTTGCTGGAAGATTAACAGCGACGCGATTTGCGACCCGAGGGATCAAATCGTCTCGTGCAACGAATGCGCCCTCCGACGCCGGTGCGGCCACAACAGCCTTTTGAGGCGCTGCCGCTCGGTGGCCGCCTCGCTGAACCTCGGCAGCAGTGCGCATGGCTCCGTCAAACCAAATACACCTGCCGGTAATGAGGGCAGGGTAGGGCGGCGGGATGGCCCGCCCGAGCAAACCCACATCGCCGTTTCGGTACTTCAATTCCTCGCCCGAGGTGATCCGGCTGGTGGTGCTGATGTACGTGCGGTTTCCGCTGTCGCTGCGCAACGTGGAAGACCTGCTGTTCGAGCGGGGGATCGACATCTGCCACGAGACGGTGCGGTTGTGGTGGAACAGGTTCGGGCCGTTATTCGCCGGTGACATTCGCCGTCAGCGGGTCAACCGCATGCGGGGGTTTCGCCACTGGCGCTGGCACCTAGACGAGATGTACGTGAAGCTGAATGGTGAGATGGTCTATCTGTGGCGAGCGGTGGATCATGAGGGCGAGGTGCTGGAAAGCTACGTCACCAGGAGCCGCGACAAGGCGGCAGCGCTCCGCTTCATGAAGAAGGCACTGAAGCGCCACGGTTCACCGGATGCGATCACGACCGACGGTCTGCGCAGCTACGGCGCTGCCATGGACGAGCTTGGCTGTCGCGAGCGTCAGGAGATTGGCCGCTGGGCGAACAACCGGGTGGAAAACAGTCATTTGCCATTCCGACGACGAGAGCGGGCGATGCTGCGGTTCCGGCAAATGAAGACGCTGCAGAAGTTCGCTTCCGTCCACGCCAATGTCCACAACCATTTCAGCCTGGAACGCCACCTCATTGATCGCCAGACCTACAAAGAACGACGCTCCGCCGCGCTGGCGGAGTGGCAGATCCTCGCGAGCTAGGCCGCGACGTTCAAAGACCGACGTGCATCATGTGGAGAGCGGTTCGCGTTAGACTGACAGCACCTCACTGAGCTTAATCATGGGTCTGTTCTCCGGCTTGGGTCAGCATCATGCTGCCCCACCAGCCAGAGCCCCGGTGATGGGCTCACCCGGGGCGATGCGGGGCGCGTTTAACCCCCGCGGTTCGTGTAACCACGCTGTCGCTCGCTCGCGCGCCGAAGTCGAATGGAATGTGCACCGTCCGGCCTTGATGCCAGGTCACTTGCCAAGGGGACCAATGCCTCCTTGCAAAGCGACCGAAGCGTCAGCGATGATCGCGACGTTGATCAGGTCCGACCGGCGTTGCACTGACCAAATCGAGTTTTGCCAGCAGGTCGTCGAACGATGCGTCGTCCTTCACGGGGAACAGCCGCGTGAACCCCTGGCCCAGCCGAGCAAGGTCGTGTTGCGTTAAAAATCCTACAGCGACGATCCTGTCCGATGACACGTCAAATCTCCCGACGATACGTCAACCGCTCAGACACCGTTCGGTGCCCTTCGGAACATACGGCGGTTATTCAGGCAGACGGCTGATCGAAGAAATAGCGCTGCAGGTCCGGGTCGAAATGCTCGAGCCGACGACGCAAACGCCACATGGCGTCGTCCGAAGGATGGCTTGGGTCGCGCAGCTCCATGCTCCAATACGCAAAATCACGTTCGGTCACGGCGTGATCGCTGATGACCGTCACATCGGTATGTCGCGGGTCGGCCTGGATGCGGTCGAACGCCGCGGCGACGCTGTCTTCTGGTCCTTCGAGCACCTGCAGGAAGGTGCGGCCATCGAACACCAGCACGCCGGTAATCCCGTCCATGCCGTTGTTCCGCTTCGACGATGCCATGATCGCGCTGACATCGACCCGTTCGGCCGCCCGGCTGTGGTAGAAGATCTGACGCAACGGGACGCTCTGCACGGGCGGCTTTTATGCTGACCCCGTCAGGTACGCAAGATTGACCCTTCTACCTGCTGCAGCCGGTACGTGCGTCAGCTACCGCCATCAGCGCCGTTGCGTCGCTTGTGTGCCTCGTTCCAATTTGTCGGCACCTTGGAATGCGGCGAATTGACGCTGGGCATCATTACTCATCAGGTTCAGCATCATCGTCCAATAACCGTGCACAGCCTCTTCGCCGGAGGCGGTGTAAGCGCGGCTCATATTGTCGTGAAGTCCGGCAAAAAGTCTTTGCTCGAGTATTTTGCCGGATGGCGTCAGCTTGAGCAGCCGCTGACGCCGATCCTTGAGTCCCGGTCGCTGCCGGATCAGGTCACGATCTATGAGGCCTTTTAAAACACGGCCTAACGACTGCTTGGTGATTCCAAGCAACGCCAAGAGATCTGACACGGTCAGATCCGGCTGTCTGCCGACAAAATAAAGGCATCGATGGTGGGCGCGCCCGAGCCCCAGGGCCGCAAGTTCCTCGTCGGAATGGCGCAAGTGCGATCTGTGAGCGAAGAGAAGGAGGTCCATTCCGCCACGGATAACGTCGTCCCGCAGATATTGGGCAGGTGGGGGGCGTAGAGCATCTGGCATATTAGGCGGCGTCTCTGAGGCGGGGGTCTTAAGCTATGACGTCGCGGAATGGCAGCATCCGCACCCTATTGTCCGAAAAAATTGCGAACCGTTTGAAGCCCGATAACCGACGTGGGGGGCGTCTGGCTCTCCCAGGTCGCCGCGTTAGACCGTCAGTCCCGCGTGACCGCGGCGGATGACACCCTCATTTCGATACCACCAGTCGAGTTTTCGGACGCGGCCAATGGCAGTCACGAACGATCGCATGGCGGGATAGAGTGGCACGGCCGCTCTCGGAATATGTATTATCCTCCGGC
>NZ_JAJLPA010000040.1 GCF_025548555.1 Sphingomonas sp. A2-49 | reverse complement strand
TAGCGCGTGCCACCAACGCGGCAAAGCGCACGGTTATCCATAGAAGTCATACCTCGACGGGACCCAATGCCGGTACCCATCGAAGCCGTACTTTGATGGCGCCCAATGTCGCGGGGTGGAGCAGCCCGGTAGCTCGTCAGGCTCATAACCTGAAGGTCACAGGTTCAAGTCCTGTCCCCGCAACCAACCAATCCACACACAGCCTCCACGGCCTCCGCCGCGGAGGCTTCTTGCGTTTCCGGCCAAGCGCATGAAACCTGCGGTCTGTTGACCCTATCAGTGCAGATCAATGGTGAAACTGAAGCGTCCCGGGTTTTCCGGAGGCTCCCACTTTTGAGTAGGAGCATCGGAAATGAGCAAGACGACGAACAAGTTTTCGCCTGAGGTCCGCGAGCGTGCGGTCCGGATGGTGAGCGAGCACCGGGCGGATCACCGTTCGGAATGGGAGGCGATGGTGTCGATCGCCGGCAAGATCGGCTGCACGGCAGAGACGCTGCGGCGCTGGTGTCGTGCCGAGGCTGGCCGGTGTGCAGGACCGGCAGCGATGGGCGACGATGACCGTGCCCGGCTGAAGCTGCTCGAGCGGGAAGTGAAGGAGCTTCGCCGCGCCAACGAGATACTGCGCAAGGCGTCGGCATATTTCGCGATGGCGGAGCTCGACCGCCACGGGCGATGACGATGGCGTTCATCGACGCCCATCGGGAGGAGTTGGGGATCGAGCCGATCTGCCGGGAACTGGCGGTCGCCCCCTCCTCCTATCATCAACATGCCGCACGCCTCGCTGATCCGGGCAAACGGTCTGCCCGTGCCCGGCGGGACGACGAGATGAAAGAGCATATCCGGCGCGTCCACGAGGACAGCTTTGGCCTGTACGGTTCGCGCAAGGTGTGGCGGCAGTTGCTGCGCGATGGCGTCACCATCGCCAAATGCACGGTCGAGCGGCTGATGAAGGCGATGGGGCTGGTCGGTGTCCGACGCGGGAAATCCTGCGTCACCACCGTTCCCGACCGCAAGGCACCGTGCCCGCTCGACAAGGTCAACCGCGGCTTCAAGGTCCAGCGGCCGAACGCGCTGTGGGTCGTCGATTTCACTTACGTCCATAGCTGGGCGGGCTTCGTCTACGTGGCGTTCGTCATCGATGCGTTCGCCCGCCGGATCGTCGGCTGGAAGGTCAGCAGCAGCGCGACCGCTGGCTTCGTGCTGGATGCGCTGGAGCAGGCCATCCATGCCCGGCGGCCAACGGAAGAGGACGCGCTCGTGCATCACTCGGACAGGGGTTCGCAATACCTTGCCATGAGCTACACCCAGCGCCTGGCCGAGGCGAAGCTGGTGCCCTCCGTCGGCAGCGTCGGCGATTCCTATGACAATGCCCTCGCCGAGACGATCAACGGCCTGTTCAAGGCTGAGGTCATCTGGCGCCAGCGGTCCTGGCCGAGCCTGGCCGCCATCGAGATGGCGACGCTGCGCTGGATCGACTGGTTCAACAACCATCGCCTCTTCGGTCCCATCGGCTACGTCACCCCCGCCGAAGCCGAGGCGAACTACTATGCCGCACAGAAGGAACTCGATATGGCGGCATGACCCAAACTAAACTGCCTCCGGAAAACCCGGGACGCTTCAAACCGCGGCTTGCCGCGTGTCATGATCGCGCCGCCCACAACCCAGCGACGCTGCGTCTAGCGCCTCGGCAGCCATCGGCTCCGGGGCTTTCCTGCGTTCTGGTACACTCCGGCTGTGGCCTCGTGAGCTTACTTGAGCAGCCCAATGGCCAAACCGCCGCGGACACCTCGCTCCACAGGCGCGGCAAGTCACGCGACAGGCTGCCCATTGCTCCAACCGATCTCAGCGGAGATCACCAGTGAAGCACAAGCGTCAGAGATGCGTTTGCGCAACTAAAACCCAGGGCGCGGTGCACAACGTGTGGCGGGAGCTATTCAGGCGTGCGCGATATAGCCGATCGTCATCCCGCTGGCTGGGTTCGTCGCGATCAGGCTGTCCAGAGTGGGGCACACCCTGATGGTGCGCGCCGCGTGACAGCCGATTAGACCGACGACGAACACCAAACCGGGACGATGCCCCGTCGCCGGAACCCGCCGCGCGTCATCCGAGCGCGATCCGCGCGCCCAGCGCAGCGACCAGCGCCAGCGGCATCGCGATGGCGCCGACTTTCAGGAAGCGCCAGAAGCCGACGTCCTCGCCCTCGCGCCGGATCGCCTGCAGCCACAGGATCGTCGCCAAGCTGCCGGTGATCGACAGATTGGGGCCGAGATCGACGCCGATCAGCAGCGCATCGACGACCAGCCGCGGCGGCTGCGCCTGCGCGACCGCGGTACTGGCGACGAGGCCGGCGGGCAGGTTGTTCATCAGGTTGGACGCGAACGCGAGCACAGTGCCCGCCGTCGCCGACGCCTGAACCGGATCGGCGGACGCGACGCGGATCGCCTGCGCCACCCGGCCGATGACGCCGGTCAGGTCGAGTGCCTCTACCAGCACGAACAGACCGGCGACGAGCGGCAGCACGCTCCATGAAATGCCGCCGAGCAGCGCCAGCGGCGTCGAACGCGCGATCGCGCACACCGCCAGCGTCGTGACGACGCCGGCGATCGCGGTCGGCAGGCCCAGTTCGATATCGAGCGCCGACACCGCCAGCAGCAGCATTGCGGTCGCCACGATGCCGACGAACGCCGCCTTGCCGCCTGCCGTCAGCGGGGTGCGTTCGACGGCACGCGTGCAGTTGCCGGCCAACCGCTCGCGTTCGAGCCAGCGCAGCACGAGGAAGGTGACCGCGATGGCGGCGACCGACGGCAGCGCGAAGGAGGCGAACCACTGGCCGAGCGGCGGCATCCTGCCCCCGTACAGCACGAGGTTCGCGGGGTTGGAGATCGGCAGGACGAAGCTGGCCGCATTGGCGATCAGCGCGCAGGCGAACAGCAGCGGCAGCGGATCGGCCTTCGCCTTATTCGCCGCGGCATAGACTGCCGGGGTCAGCACGACTGCCGTCGCGTCGTTCGACAGGAAGGTCGTCGTCACGATACCGGTGACGTATACCAGCGTGAACAGCCGCACGGGCGACCCCCCGGCGTGGATCACCGCGGTGGCCGCGACCCAGTCGAACAGCCCCTCGGCGCGGGCGACCTCGCTGAGCAGCATCATGCCGATCAGGAACAGGTAGACGTCGAGGCCCCTGGCGACCGCGCCCAGCGCCGCGGGCAGCGGCATCAGTCCGAGCATCAGCAAGGCCGCGGCGCCCGCCACTGCCCAGATCGCCTCCGGCCAGCGGAACGGTCGCGCGATCACCGCCGCGGTGGCGGCGGCGCAGATCCCCCAGGTGGCGCCGGTCGCTGCGATCACCGGCGCGGTCCCTGCGCGTCGTGGCCCGGCGCCGCCGGGCTGCCGCCATCGCCGACGGCGAACCGGAGCGGCGGTCGCGTGCCGGTCATCGATGCGTTTCCGGCATCGCGGTCAGGTACAGGACGAATCCCGCGACGGCGATGGCCGACAGCGTCAGGAAGCTCGCGCCATAGCCCGCTCGGACGATGATCGCGCCGGCCAGCGTCGCCGACAACGCCGCCCCCAGCCCGAACACGCTCGACACCACGCCCTGGCTGACGTTGAACCGGCCCGACCCCTTGGTCAGGTCCGCGACGATGACCGGAAACAGTGCCCCGAAGATCCCCGCGCCGACCCCGTCGAGCGCCTGGACGCCGACGAGCCACCACGGATCGTTCGAGACGGTGTAGAGCGCGCCACGCGCGGCGAGGAAGCCGAACGCGACGAGCAGCATCGGCTTGGTCCCCCAGCGTTCGGTGTTGCGGCCGACCAGCATCGCGACGGGCACCATCACCAGCTGCGCCGCGACGATGCAGGCGGCGGTCAGCGAGGTCGCCTTGTCGGTGCCGACGGTGCGGCCGAGCAGCTGGCTGACCGAGGTCAGCATCGCCGCGTTCGACAGGTGAAAGGTGAAGGCGGCGATGGCGAAGATCATCAGCGGCCGGTTTTCGACCAGCGTCCGCCATCCGCTCGGCGCCTCGCAGCCGTCGTCGGGTTCGCAGTCGAGACCGCGGGCGACCGCATTGTCGATATCGTCGTTCCTGAGCCGGCTCGCGACGACGATGCTGGCGACGGTCAGCGCCCCCATCAGCCAGAATACGACCACCGGACCCAGCGACCAGGCGAGGACGCCGGCGAGCGCGGCCGAGACGGCGTTGCCGGCATGGTTGAACGCCTCGTTGCGGCCGACGCGTGTCGCGAACAGCTTCGGCCCGACCAGGCCGAGCGTGATCGCCGAGATCGCCGGTGCGAAGATCGCGCCCGCCGCCGCGGCGATCGACTGGGTGACCGTCACCATCGTGAAGCCCGAGACGAGCGGCAGCGACAGGCTGCCGACCGTCACCAGCAGCGCGGCTCCGATGACGATATGCGGCTTGTTGCGCGCGCGGTCGATCAGCCCGCCGGCGGGCGTCTGCGCGAGCAGGCCGACGATCCCGGCGATGGTCAGGACCAGCCCGACCGTCGCCTCGTTCCAGCCGCGGGACGGGCCGCGTACCACCAGCAGATAGATGGCGAGATACGGCCCCAGGCCGTCGCGGACGTCGGCAAGGAAGAAGTTGAGCGCATCGAGCGTCCGGGTCGGCGGATGGCTGCGCGGGGTGCGGGTGTCGCCGGGCATCGCGGCCGCAGAAGCCATCACATCTCTCCGGATAAGGGCGTGGCAGAACAGAAATTGGGCAGCAGCGATAGCGCGACGCAGCCACGGCAGGATGAACGGGCGGGTTCAGGTTCGGTTTGCGATCGGCGGTGCCGCACCGGGGACCTGGCCGGCCACGAGGCCGATCGACTGTAGGCGTGGCATGTCCAACCTCCGGATAATCATCGCCTAATCGCGCAACATGCCAATAGCGTTCCGAAACGGACCGGAAATATTATACGGTCCGGGTGGTGACCTGCGCCAGCGCCGGTCCGCCGTCCCGTTCGGCCCGCGCGGCGCTCGACGCACGGGTTACGCGGCGCTAGGTCCCGTCCATGGAACGCGATCGGCATCGGGCGGCAAAGGGGCGTCGGGGCGGGGCGGACATCGGCGCCGCGGTCGCGACCATGGTGTTCGTCGCCGGCTTCGGTGGCATGATCTGGGCATTGGGGTCCGCGATCGGCCTGTTCTGATCGACGGAACGAACCGGCACGCTGGCGGGTTAACTATATGCCCACCACGGCAAGGCCGGCAGCGACTACTCCCGCTGTCGGCCTTTATCATGTCGCGAGCGTGCGGCGGCCGGCCGTATCATTCTGGGACGGAAACGAAACGCGTCGGATTAACGGAACGTTAATGCGGATGGCCGGTTTTCGTCCGGGGTCCGTGGTGGGCCTCGCGTAATCGGGGTAACTCCATGAAACAGTTCGTATTCGGCTGCCTGCTCGCAGGCTCGGCCGCAATGATGGCATCCGCCGCGACCGCGGCACCGCTGGCGGCCGGCAGTTCGATCGACTTCGGCGGCTATATCCAGGGCAGTGGCGGCGACGGCACTCTGGGCAACGCGACCTTCATCGACTTCGTCAGCGGTACGGGCGGCACGGCGAGCCCCGGCACGGCCGGAACGATCGCCAATTACGGCAGCGGTACGGGCACGTTCGCGGGCTTTTCCTGCATGGGCGGTGCCTGTGGCACGATCAGCGACATTCCCGTGCTTGCGGTCGGCGCGCTGAATATCGCCAATTTCTTCACGCTGTCGGGTGGCAACAACGCGCTGCCGATCGCCTTCGACCTGACCGCGATCAGCGGCGTCAACCGGTCGGACGCGCAATTCCTGACGTTCCGGGCGCTCGGCAACATCCGCTACGACGGGTTCGAGGCGACACCGGCGAGCTTCCTGTTCAGCGCGCAGGGCAACGTCGCCACGTCCTTCTCGGCGACCGCGCTCGCGGCGGCGGTTCCCGAGCCCGCATCCTGGGCGATGATGCTGGTCGGCGTCGGCATGATGGGGTTCGCCCTGCGCCGGCGCCCGTCGATTACGACCAAGGTCCGCTTCGCCTGACCGCATGATCGGGTGAATCGAGGAGCCGCCGCTGCTTGGCTGGGAGCGGCGGCTCTTTCACCTTTGGCAGGCCGATCGCGCGATGCCCCGATTTGGTACGGATCGGGACTGGTCTAAATCGGGACTCCCAATTCGGTGAACATCGGGTTAACAGGGACTCGTCAATCGCGCGATGCGCAGGGGTCGACAAGGGGTAACTGAGATGAAGCTGTTCCGGAATCTGTCGCTTGCAGCGGCCGCGCTGTTCGGCATGTCTTCCGCCGCCGATGCCGCGGTGGTCGTCACCATCAACCAGGTCGGCAGCAACGTCGTCGCGACCACGTCCGGAACGCTGGACCTGTCCGGCCTGACCAACGTCGGCAGCTTCGCGCTCGCCCTGTCGCTGCGTCCGACGGCCGGCTATATCGGGACCGGGGCGACGGCGAACGCCGGCGTGACCGGCTACAGCGGGCTGATCGGCCCGGCCGCATTCGGGACGGGCGCGGATACGTCCGCCACGTCGGGCACCGGCCTCGGCTTCGCGCTCAATGCGTCGGCGTTCGGCGCCCCCCTGGTCTTCGTGCCGACCGGTTATGTCAGCGGATCGTCGCTTGCCGGCACGGCGCTGTTCGCGGGCCGTACCTTCGCCACCCTCGGCCTGACCGCCGGCAGCTATGTCTTCCGCAGCGCGGCGGACACGGTGACGATCAACATCGGCGCGGTGCCGGAGACGGCGAGCTGGATTATGATGATCCTGGGCATCGGTGCGATCGGATACGCCATGCGCCGCTCGAACGCCCGGTTCGACGCCAAGATCAAGCGGATCACCGCCGGCGCCGACGACTGATCCCGTTCCGATACGCGATGCGCCGTCGTCCCGCACCCCGGGACGGCGGCGTTTTCGTGCGGCGTCGGCGCCCCGCGAGCGCGAACGGGCCGGGGCGCGGTGAACCGCCCCTTCGGCCGTGTCCTCGCAATCGCTGCGACAGGTCAGGCACTTGCCGGTCGCCGCCGCGTTGAATACGCCGATGTGCCCATGCCAAGATCCCTTTCCTGCCCCGACTCACCGGTCGGCCCCGGCGCCGCGCGCCGCCCGCGATTGCGCGGTGCCATGACCGTCGATCACGACGCACGGATCAGCCTGCTGCTGGCCGCAGCCATCGGCGCCGCGTGGCTGGCGATCCATGTCGGGGCGATCGTGTGGTGGCGATGGAGCCCGGCGACGGCGGTGCTCGCGATCCCCGTCGTGCTCGTACAGGCGTGGCTGAGCACCGGCCTGTTCATCGTCGCGCACGATTGCATGCACGGATCGTTCGCGCCCGGCCGGCCCGCGGTCAACCGGACCGTCGGGACGCTGTGCCTCGGCGCCTATGCGGGACTGTCCTATGGCCAGCTCCATCCCAAGCATCATGCGCATCACGATGCGCCCGGCACCGCCGCCGACCCCGATTTCCATGCCGGCGCGCCGCGATCCGCACTGCCGTGGTTCGCGCGCTTCTTCACCAGCTATTACACGCACGGCCAGATCCTGCGGATCACCGCGGCGGCGGTGCTGTACATGCTGCTCGGTGCGTCGCTGCTCAACATCGTCGTGTTCTGGGCGTTGCCGGCACTGATCGCGCTGGCGCAGCTGTTCGTCTTCGGCACCTTCCTGCCGCATCGCCACGGCGACACGCCGTTCGCGGACGCGCACAATGCCCGCAGCAACGGCTGGCCACGGCTGGCGTCGCTGGCGACCTGCTTCCACTTCGGCGCCTATCATCACGAACATCACCTGAGCCCGTGGACGCCCTGGTGGCAGTTGCCGCGCGTCGGCCAGCCTGCCGCCGGACACCGGTCGTTAAGCAAAGACCGGTAGAGGCGCAGCAAAGGCCGGATCGCCCTTCCGGCGTCTCGACGGTGGCAGCGATGAACAAGCAGACGATCGGCACGGCCTGTGCACTGGCGCTCGCCCTGGGTGGGTGCGGCGGTGGTAGAGAGGGCGGATCGGGTGCGGTCGCGGTCGTTCCCGCCGCCGCGCCGACGCCGGTGCCGGTGCCGACCACGACGCCGATCCCCACGCCCACGCCGACGCCGGCGCCCACGCCGACCCCCACCCCGACGCCGAGCGCGACCCCGACCAGCTGGGCCGCGGCGGCGGCGGCGCTGTACGACACGCTGCCCGACGCCGCCGGCTGTCGTCCCGGCGTGCTGAAGGCCGCCGTCAAGGCCGACTTCCTCGCGCGGCTCAATGCCATCCGGGCGCTGCACCAGCTGCCCGCGGTGACCTATTCCGAGGCGGAGGATGCGCAGGAAGCCGATTCGTCGCTGATGATGGCGGTGAACAAGCAGCTCAGCCACACGCCACCGACCAGCTGGACCTGCTACACCGCCACCGGCGCCACCGCGGCGGGATCGAGCAACCTGATCGGGGGCTGGGGCACCGGGCTCGGCTTCGACAGCGAGGACGATTACCTGGGGCTGTGGCTGACCGAGGGCGGCAGCGCGGCGATCGGCCATCGCCGCTGGATCCTCGATCCGTTCCTGGGCAAGACCTCCTACGGCCGGGTCGCGCTCGTGCTGCCCGACGGCAGCCGCGCGAGCGCCGCGTCGATGCGGGTGTTCGGCTTTGCGGTCGGTGGCCCGGTGCCGACGACGCTGCCCGCCTTCGTCGCCTATCCGTTCGGCGACTATCCCGCGCGCTATTTCACCGCCGGCAGCTACCTGTCCTTTTCGGTCGTGGCGGGGCGGACTTCGGCCTTCGGCGCCAATGCGGGCGTCGGCTTCGGCGCGGCGACGATCACGGTCACCGGCCCCGCCGGCGCGCTCGCCGTCTCGAACGTCAGCAGCGACAACGACGGCTATGGCCTCGCCAACAACGTGCAGTGGCGGGTGGCCGGGTTGCAGCCCAACACCAGCTATACGGTGCGGATCACCGGCGTCACCGGCGCGCCGCAGGCGGACTATACATACACCTTCCGCATGGTCGGCTGACCGCCCGCCACGGCGGTCAGTCGCGGCGCGAGCCCATGCCGCGTTCGCGCCCCCAGACGACGGCACCGCTGCGCCGGTTGACCCCGATCTTCGCATAGAGCCGGGCGACGTGATTGCGCACGGTGTTGCGCGCGATCGCCAGCCGGTCGGCGATCGCGCCGTCGTCGAGGTCGTCGCAGATCAGGTCGAGGATCTCGCGCTCGCGCGGCGACAGGTCCACCGCCACCGGGTGCGGCGCGGGGCGGCGCAGCGTCGCCAGCTTGTCGAGGATCGAGCGGCTGAGCCAGCTCGCATCCTTCAGCACCTCGTCGATCGCCGCGCCCAGTTCCGCCTCGCTGCGCCGCCGCTCGGTGACGTCGTGAAAGACCCAGAGCACGCACGCCGCCTGCTGAATCGACACGGTTTCGGCCGATACGAGCGTCTCCACCACCGCGCCCGATCGCGCGATCAGCCGCACCTCGCGACCGCGCACGCCCTGCGCGGTTCCGAGGTCCGCCTCGATCGCGATCCGCTGGGCGGCATCGTCCCACAGCGCGAGTTCGTCCGCGGTGCGTTGCAACGCGCGGTCGTCGTCGTGGCCGGTCAACTGGCGGAAGGCGGCGTTGACGTGCACGATCCGGTGATCGTCCCCTTGCGTGATCGCCATCGCGACCGGCGCCATGTCGAACACCGCCTGCAAGTGGCGTTCGCTGGCGGCGCGTTCGCGCTCCGCCTGTCGCCGCGGTTCGAGGTCGGCGAAGGTGAGGAGCAGCGCATCCTCCTGCGTCACGTCGATCGGCTGGCCGGCGAACAGCACCAGCCGCCGGCTGCCGTCGGCGACGCGCAGTCCGGCCTCGGTCTGCGGCACGACCGCGCCCGCCTCCATCCGCCGCCGCACCGCGCCCGCGTCGGGCAGGTCGCCGAGCAGGTCGAGCCCGAACAGCGAGCGCCCCTCGAGCTGGTCGGCGGCGAAGCCGGTCAGCGACAGGAAGCCGGGGTTGGCGCGCAGGATGCGCAGGTCGTGCAGGCGCACGATGATCGCGGGGGCCGGATTCGACCGGAACATCGCGGCGAACCGCGCCTCCGCGTCGAAGCGCTGCGACACGTCGCTCAGCACCAGCGCCAGATAATCGGGTTCGCCGCCGTCGACGTCCATGACGACGTCGCGCACCTGATGGACCCAGCGCGCATCGTCCTCGCCCGCCGGTGCGACCTCGACCACCATGTCGGCGAGGGGCGCGCCGGCGAGCAGGCGGAAGACGGGATAGTCGCGCAGCTTCAGCGGACGGTGATCGGCGGACCACATCGCGAACCGCGCGGCATAGTCTTCCGCGGTCGCGCCGAGCGCCGCCACCTGTTTGACGCCGTGCATGGCGAGCGCCGCCGCGTTCGCGCTCAGGATGACGCCGGTGGGATCGAGCAGGATCACGCCATCGAGCAATTGCGCCATCAGCTGGTCGAGATGGCGGAGCGTGGGCTGCGCCCGGGCGGCGGATGCGGGGTCGGACATGCCCGACAAAGCGCCGCACGCGCCGCCCGGTTCCGCCATCGATACCCATGCAACTGGTGCAGAAGCACCATGTCGACCGGCGGCGTCCGGCGACCGGTTTGAACATCCGCGCGCCGCCACCCGTTTTCGCCCCGTCAATCATGATGTGAAGGAAACGACCGTGGGCTTTCTCGTACTCCTCGTGGTCGGTGGCCTGATCGGCTGGGTCGCCAGCATGATCATGCGCACCGATGGGCAGCAGGGCATCATCCTCAACGTCGTCGTCGGCATCGTCGGCGCGCTGCTCGCCGGGTTCATCGTCACGCCGCTGATCGGCGGCGCGCCGATCACCAGCGGCGTCATCAGCATCCAGTCGGTCGTCGTGTCGCTGGTCGGCGCGATCGTCCTGCTCGCGCTCATCAACCTGTTTCGCCGCGGTGCAGTCCGTTGATCGGCGAAGGATCGGCGATGTCCGCGCAGCCGGCCTCGGCCATGTTCGACACGCAGGCGGAGGCGCAACGCGCGGTCGCCGACCTGCGCGCGGCGGGCGTTCCCGACGGCGCGCTGTCCGTGCTGACCCAGCGTGGCGGCGTGACGACCACCGCGGACGCGGACGGTGAAGTGACCGACGAGGATCACGGCAGCGTGGTCCGCGGCATCCTGGGCGGTGGTGCGCTCGGGGCCGGGCTCGGCGTCGCGGCCCTCGCCATTCCGGGGGTCGGCCCGCTGGTCGCCGCCGGGGCGATCGCCGCGTCCGCGGTGCCCGGCGCGATGGCGATCGGCGCGGTGGCGGGTGCCGCTGCGGGGACGCTGAACGAGACGCTGGCGAAGCACGGCATCGATCGCGACGATGCCGGTTACTACGGCGACCATCTGGGCAAGGGTGGCGTCCTGGTGACGGTGGATGCGAACGAGGGTGGCGTGTCGCACGACACCGCGTCCGACATCCTCTACCGCAACGGCGGCCACAACACGCGGCGGTCGCGCGTCGCGTCCTACTGACGCGGACATCCGTACGGCAGGCGGGTCGGGGTGCGCAGGCATCCCGGCCCGTCGGCGTGCGGATCGCCCGCGCGCAGATGACGCCAACGTGAAGCGGGGGCGAAAACGGTCGTCATCGAACTGCAACCGGCGTGACGTGCCGGGCGCCTAGGGACCCGGTCGAGGCGATGGCCTCGATGGGGACAGATACGATGACGATGAATTTTGCTGGGCGGTCGCTGCTGCTCTCGGGCGCCGCGATCTTGGCGATCGCCGCCACCGCACCGGCGCGGGCGCAGGTCGCCCCGGCGACCAACTCGACGACCGACCCGGCCGAGGTGGTCGCCGCCGATCCGACCGCGGGCGGCGATTCCCGGCTGGGCGACATCGTCGTCACCGCGACCAAGCGCGAAACCAACCTGCAGAAGACGCCGATCGCGATCTCGGTGCTCGATTCCACCGCGATCACCGACCGGCACGTGCAGAGCCTGCTCGACCTGGCCGACGGCGGCGTGCCGAGCCTGCGTGTCGCGACGTTCGAGGCGCGACAGTCGGCGCTGACGATCGGCATCCGCGGCATCGTGCCGTTCGACCAGAACCAGACAGCGCGCGATTCGGGCGTAGGCGTCTATGTCGACGGCGTATATCTGGGCCGGTCGCAGGGGCTCAACGCCGCGCTGTTCGACGTCGCCCGGATCGAGGTGCTGAAGGGGCCGCAGGGCACGCTGTTCGGCCGCAATACCGAAGGCGGCGCGCTGAGCGTCGTGACCAAGCCGCCGAGCGGCCGGTTCGAGGGCCGGATGTCGGCGGGGGTCGGCAATTACGGCCAGCACAATGCCGAAATGCACCTCGACCTGCCGTCGTACCGGGACATTTCGGTCAAGCTCGACGGCGTCTACCAGCATCAGGGGCCGACGGTGAAGGACCCGCTCGCCGGGTCGGTCGGCTGGAACGCCTACGACCGGGTCGGCGGCCGAATCGCTGCGCGCTGGAAGCCGACCGATGCGTTCACCGCGGACGTCGCGTTCGACAAGGCGAAGGACCAGAACACGCCGTTCTTCAGCCAGCTCATCAATTTCAACCCGCTCGGCTACACCGTCGTCTCGACCGCCGACCAGGCGGCGCGGGTCGCCGCGGGCCAGTCGGCGCTGCCCGCGAGCAATGGCACGACGCGTTACATCAGCGCGCTGCCCGCGCTGGTCGGCGTCCATCCCGACCGGCAGGACCGCGCCGACATCGGCGTGCCGCAGCAATATTCGGTCGACCAGACGCAGGGCGTCAGCGCCAACCTGCGCTATGCGGTCGCGCCGGCGCTGGAATTGCGCTCGATCACCGCATGGCGGCGCGTGTCGACCGACCAGTGGGACAATTCGGGCGGTCCGGCGCGCACGCCCTTCACCCCCAACGGCAAGTTCAGTCGTTACAGCCTGTCCGACCTGCACCAGAGCCAGTTCAGCCAGGAATTCCAGGCGGTCGGCAGCGTGTCGCAGATCGATTACGTCGCCGGCCTCTATTATTTCCAGGAACAGGCGCGCGAGACCGCGGCGACACCGTCCTCCAACCAGTGGAACGCGACCGGCACCGCCTATACGATCCTGCCGTCGCAGGTGTTCGGCACGATCACGTCGGGCAACCAGGGCTGGGACTATAATTCGCGCTTCCTGCAACGCGGCAGTGTCGCGCGCGCGCACAGTTATGCCGCCTACGGCCAGGCCACCTACACCCCCGACTGGGCGCCGGCGCTGCACCTGACCGGCGGCGGCCGCTACACCAAGGACAAGCGCAATGGTACATTGTACCTGGTGTCGGGCGTGGCGACCAACTACCGGCTCGCCTATGACCGCGGGCGGTTCGATCCGATGGTCACGCTGGCCTATGATGCGGCGCCGGGCGTCAATCTGTACGCCAAATATTCCAGCGGCTTCCGCGCCGGCGGCGCGAATGCGCGGTCGTCCAACTTCGGCGCGTTCGGTCCGGAATCGGTCAAGGCGTATGAACTGGGCGCGAAGACCGACTTCCTGGACCATCGCATCCGCCTGAACCTCGCCGGCTATGTCATGGATCGGCGGAACACGCAGATCGACTTCGACAATGTCGATATCAACCAGTTCGTGCCGGGAACGACAATTCCCAACCCCAATTTCAACCTGCATACCGAAAATACGGCGAATGCCCCGGGGACGTCGCGGATCCGCGGGCTGGAGGCCGACGTCACCGCCCGGCCGTTCGACGCGCTGACGCTGGGCGCGTCCTACGCCTATACGTACACGCGCATCCCGGCGACCGCGAACCCCAATCCGGGGCCGACGTTCGGCGTGCTGACGCAGGTCTATACGGTCTACACGCCGCCGCATGCCGCATCGGCCTATGCCGATTACGAGGTGCCGGTCGGCGGCGGCGACGCGCGGGTGCGCCTGCACCTCGACGCCAATTATGCCGACGCGCAGTACAGCTTCCAGAACGAGGCGGTGAAGACGGATTCGAGCTTCATCGTCAACGGCCGGCTCGCCCTCGCCGATGTCGACCTGGGCGGGGCCAATCGCGTGACCTTCTCGCTGTGGACGCGCAACCTGCTCGACGAACAGCATATCTATCGCCGTTCCAATGCCAATAACGCGACGCTGGGCGCCTATGCCAACTTCAACCCGCCACGCACGTTCGGTGGCGATGTCGCGGTGAAGTTCTAACGGGAGGACTGGCGCGGGGGGCGGACCGGCAGGTCCACCGCCACCCGCAGCCCCGGCGCGGCGTCCTCGAGCCGGACGCCGCCGTCGTGCAGCCGGGCGATCGCCTCGACCAGCGCGAGGCCGAGCCCGTGGCCGGCGGCGCCGTCCGGCGCGCCCGCGCGGCTCGGGTCGAGCCGGCCGAAGCGGCGCAGCGCACGCACGCGCTGCGCCGGGGCGATGCCGGGGCCGTCGTCGCGGACCGTCAGCGTCGCGCGACCGGTCTCGCCGCCTGCGTCGACCGCGATGGCGGTGCCCGGCGGGGTGTGCCGGATCGCATTCTCGATCAGGTTGACGAGCAGCTGCGTCAGCAACTGCCGGTCGCCGCGGACCGGCACCGCCCGGGGCGCCGGGACCGTCAGCCGGCGCCCCGATTCGGCGACGACGGGCGCCATCATCTCCGCCACCTCGTGCGCGAGCTCGCCGAGGTCGAGCGGCGCGAAGCCGGCGCGGCGGGCGCCGCCCTCGACCTCGGCGATGCGCAATATCGCGGCGAACATCGCGAGCAGCGCATCGCTCTGCGCCAGCGCCGCCTCGATCCCGGTGCGCAATGCGGGGTCGTCGGCGCGGCGGACCAGCGCCTCCAGCTGGCTGCGCAGCCGCGCCAGTGGCGTGCGCAGGTCGTGCGCGATGTCGCCGGACACGTTGGCCATCGTCTGCATCAGCCCGGCGATGCGATCGAGCATCAGGTTGAAGGTTTCGGCCTGCGCATCGAAGATGCCGCCGTCGCCGCGCACCGGCACGCGGCGACGCAGGTCGCCGGCGATGATCGCACGGGCGGTGCCGCGCGTCGCGGCGATGCGGGCGGCGATCAGTCGCGCGAACAGCAGCATGCCGGCGAACGTGACGAACAGGATCGTCGCGAACCCGGCGAGCGCGATACGGCGCCGTGCGCCGGCGTCATCGTCGAACGGATCGGTTTCCGCGATCACGGTCAGCCGCCGCCCGTCGCCGACGTCGCGGACATAGGCGCGGCCCGCGGTCAGCCCCGCGATCCGGTCGCCCAGCTCGACCGACGAAAAGCCGGGTGGCAGCGCGCGGCGCGGCGCGACGTTGCCGGCGAGCCGGCGCCCGTCGCGGTCGCTCAGGAGGACGCCCAGGTCGCCGGTATCGCGATCGGCGTCGAGTACCCCGATCCGCTGCGCCAGCGTCGCGGTCGGCAGCGCGCTGCCGCGTGCCGCCACCGCGTCCGCGGCGGCGGCGATCCGGGCGTCGACCAGCCGTGCGACCGTGCGGTCGGTGGCCGCCTGCGTCAGCAGCCCGGTGCCCACCGTCGCCGCCATGATCGCGGCGCAGAACGCCAGCGTCAGCATGCGGAGCGAGCGCAGCCGGGGCATGAGCGTCAGCCGCGCAACATATAGCCGACGCCGCGCATCGTGGTGATCGGGTCGTCCGCGCCATTGGCGGTCAGCTTCTGGCGCAGGCGGCGGACGTAGACGTCGACGAGGTTGGTCGTCGGTTCGAAATCATAGCCCCAGACGCGCTCGATCAGCATCGCGCGGGTCAGCACGCTGCCGGCGTTGCGGACGAATTCGGCGAGCAGCTTCAGTTCGAGGTTGACGAGGTCGATCGGTTCGTCGTTGCGCCACGCCCGGAAGCGGCTGGGGCTGACGACGATATCGCCCGCGCGCAACGTGTCGGCGCTCGCCGCGCCACCGGCCGCGCCGCCGCCGGCGGGCCAGCGTCGGCCGCGCACCACCGCCTGCAGTCGCGCGGCGAGTTCCGCGGTGGCGACCGGCTTGACGACGTAATCGTCCGCGCCCGCCTCCAGCCCTTCGACCTTTTCGCCGGGCGCGCCGCGCGCGCTGAGCATGATGACGGGCAGCGTGCGGTCGTCGGCGCGCAGCCGTTCGAGGATCGAGATGCCGTCGAGCCGCGGCAGCATGCGATCGAGGATCATCGCGTCGAACCGGTCGCGGTCGACGCAGGCCAGCGCCGCGCGCCCGTCGCCCGCGATCGTCACCTGATGGTTGCAGGCGCGCAGCTCCGCCGCCAGCGCCTCCGCGAAGGGCGCATCGTCCTCGACCAGCAACACCGTCAGTCCCGTCACGTCCGCCACTCCGCCGTCCAGCGACCGCCTATAGCGGCCCCATGCGCCCCCGTCGCGTGCCGGCGCGGGATCAGCCCGGTCCGGCGGGCGCCAGCCGCCACGTTCCACGGCCGGCGCGCTTGGCGTCGTAGAGCGCGAGGTCGGCGTGCTTGTACAGCGCCTCGATCGACCGGTCGGCGCGGTCGGCGATGACCGCACCGATGCTCAGCGCGACCGGCAATGCGTGCTCCCCGATCGCCACCGGGGCGGCGAAGACGGCATAGAGCCGCCGGCAGACCTCTTCCACCGCATGCGCATCGGCGACGCCGGCGACGAGCACGGCGAATTCGTCGCCGCCGAGGCGGAAGATGCTGTCGAACTGGCGCGTCGTCGCGGTCAGCCGGTCGGCGACCTCGACCAGCAGCGCGTCGCCGACGTCGTGGCCGAGTTCGTCGTTGACCTGCTTGAAGCGGTCGAGGTCGAGGAGCAGCAGTGCGAACGGGCGCGCCGCCGCATCGCAGAGGTGACGGCCGACGACCTCGCCGTAAAGGCGCCGGTTGCCCAGCCCGGTGAGCGTGTCCGAATAGGCAAGCTTTTCGAGTTCGGACCGGCTGACCATCAGTTCGGCGGTGCGGCGTTCGACGAGGCGTTCGAGCAATCGCTCGCGCCGGCGCGCGCCGCGCATGCGCAGATGGACCAGCGCGAGCACCGCCGCAACACTGGCGAGCATCACGCCGATGCGGAAGGCGAGCGTTTCGAACCAGCGGCGCGCGACGTCGATGCGCAGCACCAGCGGGGCGCCGATCGTGCGGACGCCGCCGCCCGCGACCGGGGCGATCGCCCGCACGACCAGCGTCGCGCGGCCGGGGGCGAGGTTGGTGTAGCGCGCGACGCGGTGCATCGCATCGACGCGCGTCCACTCGCGCTCCAGCGGAAACAGGCGATAGGCATAGGCCTGGTCGTGGCTGGCCGCATAGTCGAGCCGCGCGAATTCGGCGGTCAGGCTGCGATCCGTCGATCCGATCGCGACATGCGCCGTGCCCGGTGCGGCGACGACGGCCGCGCCGCCGCTGCGCAGTGCGGTGAAGCGCAGCGGCGCCCGGTTCGCGACAGCGGGGGGCAGCAGCGGATCGATGATGGTGAGGCCGCCGAACCCGGCGAAGACGAGCCGTCCGTCGGCCAGCCGATCGCCCGCGCCGGTCCAGTTGGCGGCGAAGGCGACGCCGTCCGCCGCGCGCAACGCCGTGACGGTCCAGCGGACCGGATCGATGCGGACGATGCCGCCGTCGGTACTCGCCCAGATCGCGCCGTCGTCGCCGGGCAGCAGCTTGTCGATCGTGTCGTGCGGCACGCCCTCGCGGCGGCCGAGGTGGCGCGTCGCGCGCCAGCCGTCGCGGCCGCGTTCGAACACGGTGATGCCGCCGCCGAGCGTGCCCGCCCACAGCCGCCCCTGCGCGTCGGCGAGCAGCGTGCTGACGAAATTGGCGCGCAATGCCGTCGCCGCCCCGGATCGCGGGCGCAGCTGCGTGACGGTGCCGGTCGCGCGATCGATGCGGTTGAGGCCGCGCGCGGTACCGATCCACAGCGAGCCGTCGCCGGTGACGGCCAGCGCGCGGACGCGCGGATCGGTCAGCGCGCGCGACCAGGGGGCGGCGACGGGCGCGGCGGGATGTCGGACGTCGAGCGTCGCGACGCCGCTGCCGCCGCCGACGTACAGCGTGTCGCCATCGACCAGCAGGCGCATCGCGGGGACGGGCGTCAGCCGTCGTGCGTCACCGCCCGCCACCGACAGGTGGAACAGCCCGTCCTCCGCCGCGACGAACGCGCCGCGGCCGGGCGGGAAGGCGAAGGCGTGGACCCCGCGCCGGGCGCCGGGCAGGCGCTGGGCGGGCGCGACACCATGCCCCGCGGGCGCGAGGCGCGAGGCCGGGGTATCGGCGGTGCCGTACCAGATCGCACCGTCGGGCGCGGTGCCGACCGACCACGCCGCATCGGGCGATGCGCCGCGATCGGGTCGCAAGGCTCCGACCAGGCCGAGGACGCGGCCGGGCGCCGGATCGACATAGGACAGGCTCGCATCGCCGACGATCCACACCATCCCCGACCGGTCGCGCATCAGGTGGTTGAGCCCGTCCTCGGCGAGGCTGCCGGGGGACAGCGGGTCGTGCGCCAGGCGGCGGACGCGGAAGGTGGCGGGATCGATGCTCCAGATGCCGGCGCGCGAGGCGACCCACAAGGTGCCGTCGCCCGCATCGATGATCGTGCCGAGCGCGGGGATGTTGCCGGGCGTGCCGATCGGCGGGTGGGCGACGGTGCCGTCGACACCGACCGCGAACAGTCCGGCGCGGGTGGTGGCGATCCATAGCCGGCCGGCGGCGTCGGCGTGCAGGGCGGCGATCGCACCGATCGCCGGGGGCGTCACGCCGAGGCCGGCGGGATGGAACGTCGCGCTGCCCGCCGGCCGGCGCAGCAGGCGCGCACCGGCGGCGATCCACACGGATCCTGCGGGGTCGGCCAGCACGGCCTGGATCGCGCCGGGCGGCACGCCGTTGCGGGCATCGGGAGCGACCAGCGCCACGCGCCGGTCGCCGGCGCGGACATGCGCCAGACCGGTATCGCTGCCCACCCACAATCCGCCCGCGCCATCGTCCGCGACCGACTGGACGTGTGCATGGTCGAGCGCCGTCCGGTTGGGCGGGCGGCGGAATCGCTCGGAGGCGGGGTCATGCCACAACAGCCCCTCCGCGCTCATGCCCAGCCACAGCGTGCCCGCCCGATCCGCGAACAGCAGGTTGACGAGCAGCTCGGGCAGGGCGCCCGCGGCCGGCGCCGGATCAGTAGTATAGGTCTTGAACCCCGTGCCATCCCAGCGTGCCAGACCGGCGTCGGTGGCGAGCCAGATGAACCCCGCGCGATCCTGCGCCACGGCACGGGGCAGGCCGGCGTCGGGGATGGCGTCGTCGCGCGCGGCGACCTTGAAGAACAGATCGGCGGCGGATCGCCACGGATCGGCAGCCGGCGCGGCGGCGTGCGGCGTGCGCGATCGCACCGGGCCGGCGGGGGCGAGCGCGAGCGCCCAGCCCGACCCTGCCAGACACGCCATAACGATGATCCGCAGCCACAGCATCGCGGCGCTGTATCAAAACGGCGTTGAAGAGTATTTAAGAGATATCGGGCGCGGGCTGCCGCGACGCACACTATAGCGGCGATTCAGATGCGAGTAGTGCGATCCGCCGATGTAAGGGCGCCGGCCCGCGACACCATCGGCGCAGTCCAGGGCCTGCGGACTTTTCATCGCGTTTCGGTGCCGGGCGGACCGTGCGGCAGCGGGAACTGTCGACATCGGACCATGCGCCGGCCGCCATGCCGACGTGCCTCCCGTGTCAGCCGCCGGTATCGTCGCGGTATTTGATCTCAAGATAGCGGCCGCGGGTGGCGAGCGTATCGAGGTCCGTCTGCGCCAGCCGTGCGGTCATGTCCGCGATCTCCTGCTCGATCAGGCGCAGGCCGGCGACGAGTTCGGCATCGGGCGTCTTGCCGTTGCGCTCGACCCGGCGCAGCGGTTCGGGGACGCGGGCATAATCGTTGACGAAGGCGGGCAGTTGTTCGCCGATCAGGCGCCGCACCTCATAGGCTTCCTCCTCGCGCCCCTCCAGCCGGCCGAGTTGCGGCGACAGCGTCTCCAGCCGCACGCCGATCTGGTCGATCAGTCCGCGCGCGGGCGCGGGCAGTGCCGGGCGCTGCGCGTCGAGCCAGCGTTCGGTCTTGGCGGGCAGCGCCTTGATGTCGACCTCACGCAGCGTCTTTTCGCTCGGTGCGCGCGCCGCGGGGGCGATGGCGATGCCGATCGTTACCGCGGCCATCAGCAGCAGCACGGCAAGGCCACCGAACAGCCCCAGCGGCACGACCATGCCCAGCACCGCCGCGGCGATCAGGATCGCCGCATTGACGGCGCAGATGATCGCCAGCCGGGTGCCCACCCCGCGCGCCTTGCGCTTCAGTCGCTTGCCATGGGCGCGATAGACGGTGCTCGCCTGGCCGCGATAATCCTCGCTGATCCGCGCCATCGCGGCGCGCGCGCGCTCGATCTGCTGGTCGACCTCGGTCATGCGGTCACACCGATTCCAGGCGATACTGATCTCCGCCGCCGCCCTTCAGCGCGGCCTGGCTCGATCCTTCGGCGCGGGCGATATAGCCCTTCGACTTCTCGACCTCGCTGCCGAGCGCGGTGACGGTGGTCTTCATCGAATCGAGCGCCTTCAGCTTGAAGCTGTCGATCGCGTCCATCGTGTCGTAGATGTTCTGGAACGCGCGCTGCAGCGTTTCGAGCGGGATCGTCGAGGCGGCGGCCTGTTCGTGGATCGCCGCGGTGTTCGAGCGCAGCAGCTTGCCGGTCGAATCGATGATGTTGGCGGTCGTCGTGTTGAGCTGGGTGATCGATTCGAGCACGAGCTTCTGGTTGGTCAGCGCCTGCGCCACGGTCACCGCGGTGCGCAGCGCCGATACCGTCGTGGTCGAGGCGCGATCGACGCCCTTCACGAGTTCGACGTTGTTCTTCTTGACGAGGTCGAGCGCAAGATAGCCCTGCACCGTCACCGCCATCTGGGTCAGCAGGTCCTGCGTGCGCTGGCGCGTGTAGAACAGCGCGGTTTCGCGGATCGCCTTGGCCTTGGCCGGATCGGTGTGGTCGAGTTCGTTCGCCTTGTCCTCGAGCCTGGCGTCCATCGCCTTGCTGAGGTGGATCATCTGTTCGAGCCGCCCCATCGCCGCCCACAGATTGGCGCGCTCGGTATCGATGGCGGCATTGTCCATCAGCAGCTCGTCCTTGCCGCTGGCGAGGTTCTTGAGGATCGAGCTGATGTGCGTCTGCGACGACTGGTAGCTGTCGAAATAGTCGCGCATCTTCGAGCCGAACGGAATGATACCGAACAGCTTCTTGGGGCCGCTGAGCGCGCCCTTGCGGCCGGGGTCGAGGTCCTCGATCACGCGGCGCAGCTGCGCCAGGTCGGCACCGACGCCGGTGTCCTTGTCCATCGCCCGGATCGGCCGGTCGAGGAAGCGATTGGACTGGCCCGCGGCCTCGCGGATCTCCTTCGCGCCCATCGCGGTGATCGCATCGACGCGGCGGCCGAATTCGGGGCTGTTGACGTCCTCCGCCACCAGCTCGGCGACAAAGCTGTCGACGCGCGCCTCGAGCTGCGTCTTCTTGCCTTCGTCGATCGGGACGAGGCCCGCGGCGCGTTCCGCGGCAACGGTCGGCACGGGATCGGGCGGGGTGAGCGTCAGCCCCTGTTCGCCGGTCGCGGTCTGCGTCGCCATTCCAATCCTCCGAAGCACTGGCCCGCGAT
>NZ_JAJLPA010000004.1 GCF_025548555.1 Sphingomonas sp. A2-49 | reverse complement strand
GCCATGCGGCGCGCGACGCGATCGGCGAAATCATCAGGCAGTCCCCTTTTGCGCGGTTTGTTCCGCGCATCGTTCTTCGATTGTGATACCAGCGGAAAATCATTGCCGACGCAAATGGTTGCACGAGGGTGCGGCACAATTCGACCGGCCGGGAGCAGGAATGACGGCGGCGGTCGAACGAGGGGAAAGTGTGAGCCGGCGGGGGGTGCTGGCAGGGGCGGGGGCGCTGGCCACCGCGGCCTGCGTACCGCGGTCCGGCGGCCGCGGCCTGCGCTTCTGGGCGATGAGCTACGAGGGCGACTATGCCCCGCTGCTGATGACCGCCTTCACCCGCGCGACGGGGCTCGACGTCGACGTCCAGTCGGTGCCGTGGACCGCGGCGCACGAGAAGCTGCTGACCGCGCAGGCGGGGGGATCGCTGCCCGACGTGTTCATGCTGCCGGCGGGCTGGATCGGCGAATTCGCGATGATCGGCGCGATCGCGCCCGTGCCCGCGCCGGCGCTGGTCGCCGATCTGGTGCCGGGCGTGCTCGCGCCGGCCCGCGTCGGCGCACGGACCTATGCCGTGCCCTGGTCGGTCGCGCCGCAGGTGCAATTCTATCGTCGCGACCTGCTCGCCGAGGTTGGCTACGACGCGCCGCCGCAGGATTGGGCGGGATGGCGCCGCATGGGCCATGCGCTCAAGCGGCGGCGGCCGGACGAATTCGTCTTTCTGATGCTGCTCAACTGGCCGGGCGCGCTGCTCGGCATGCTGTTCCAGTCGGGTGCGAGGCTGTTGCGCGACCACGATACCCGCGGCAATTTCCGCACGCCGGAGGCGCGCGCGGCGTTCGCCTTCTACCTGTCGCTTTATGCCGAAGGGCTGGCCCCGGTCGCGCTGTCGACCGAGGTTCAGGATCCGCTCGCCGCCTTCGGCCAGGGCCGCTACGCGATCTGGCCGAGCGGCCCGACGACGCTGCTCGACCTCAGCCGCCGCCAGGCGGAGATACCGCCCGACCGCTGGGGGACGGCGCAGCTCGCCGGTCCGCGCGGCCCCGGCCCGGTGCCCGCCATCAATGCCTGCCTGTGCGTCTCGGCAGCCACGGCGCATCCCGCCGCGGCCTGGGCGCTGGTGCGGCACCTGACGTCCGCGGCGAACGAGTTGCGATTCCAGCGGATGATCGGCACGTTGCCCGCCCGCGCCAGCGCCTGGCACGTGCCGCGGCTCGCCGGCCCGGTGATCGCGCCGTTCGCGGCGCAGATGCTGTCGGTGGCGCCGGTGCCGATGGTGGTGGAGTGGGAACGCATCCAGATCGAGGTGCAGCTGGTCGCCGAACGTATCGTCCGCGGCCTGACGACGATCGACCAGGGGCTGGCCGCGATCGACGCGCGCGTCGACGCGATCCTCGCCAAGCGACGCGCGCTGGTCGAGGCGGGGGCGATCACATGACGCGGCAGGAACGCACCGCCTGGCTGTTCACCGCGCCGGTGCTGGCGGTCATCGCGCTCGTGTTCGTCCTGCCGACGGCGCTGGCGCTGGGCCTCAGCGTCACCGACTACAGCATCTATGCGCTCGCCGACTGGTCGGCATTGCGCTTCGTCGGTCTGGGCAATTTCACGGGGCTGCTGTCGACGCCGCTGTTCTGGCGGGCGCTGGCCAACACCGCGCTGTTCGCGGCGCTGGGCGTGCCGATGGCGGTCGGCGCGTCGCTTGCGGCGGCGTTGCTGCTGCACGACACGACGGTGCGCTGGGCGCCGTTCTGGCGCGTCGCGCTGTTCGCGCCCTATGTCACCAGCGTGGTGGCGACCGCGATCGTCTGGCGCTTCCTGCTCAACACGCGGTTCGGCCTCATCAATTATGCGCTGGGGCTGGTCGGGCTGGGGCCGGTCGACTGGCTGGGCGATCCGCATGCCTCGATCCCCGCGATCCTGCTGTTCGTGACGTGGAAGATCTTCGGCTACAACATGATCGTCTTCATCGCCGCGCTGTCGGCGGTGCCGGCCGACCTGATGGAGGCGGCGCGGCTGGACGGCGCGTCGCGCTGGGGCCGGTTCCGCCACGTCACGCTGCCCGCGATCGGGCCGACGCTGCTGCTCGCCGCGGTGATGAGCGTCGCGGGCTTCCTGCAACTGTTCGCCGAACCCTATGTCATGACGCTCGGCGGGCCGGCGCAGAGCACGGTGACGGTGCTGTATTTCATGTTCGACGAGGGGTTCAAATGGTGGAACCTGGGCCAGGCGTCGGCGGTGGCGCTGATCCTGTTCCTCGCCATCCTGGCGGTGACGATCGTCCAGACGCGGATCGGGCGGCGCTACGAATGGCTGTGAACCGGCGCAAGCGCCTCCGCACGATCCTGGTCAATGGCGCGGTCGCGCTGCTGACCGCGGTGACGTTGCTGCCGCTCGCGTGGATGGTGACGGTGTCGTTCATGCCGCGCGGCGAATCGAGCCGCTTCCCGCCGCCGTTCTGGCCGAGCCGCTGGTCGGGCGAAAACTATTACGAGCTGCTGGTGCGGCGGCTGATCGACGGCGCGTGGTTCGATTACCGGATCATGCCGGCATTGTGGAACAGCGTCCTGATCGCGGTGGTATCGACCGCGCTCGGGCTGCTGCTGACCGTGCCGGCGGGCTATGCGTTCGCCAAGCTGCGCTTCACCGGGCGCGAACGCCTGTTGCGGCTGCTGATCGCCGCGCTGGTGGTGCCGGGACAGGTGGCGATGCTGCCCCTGTTCCTGATGTTCAGGGAACTGGGGCTGGTGAACAGCTATGCCGGCGTGATCCTGCCGAGCCTCGCGGGAATCTTCGCGATCCTGTTCGTGCGACAGGCGACGCTGCGCATCCCCGACGAGATGCTCGACGCGGCGCGGCTCGACGGGGCGAGCGAGCCGCGTATCTTCGCCTCGATCGTGCTGCCGCTGCTGATGCCGATCGTCGTGACGCTGGCGCTGTTCCTGTTCCTGGGCAGCTGGAACGACTTCCTGTGGCCGCTGATCGTCCTGTCCGATCAGCACAAATACACGCTGCCGGTCGCGGTGGCGGGGATCGTGCGCGAACATGCCGCCGATGGCGAGCTGATGATGGCCGCGGCGGTGGTGACGACGCTGCCGGTGCTGACGCTGTTCGTGGCGCTCCAGCGTTTCTACATGCGCGGCCTGCTGGGCGGCAGCGTCAAGGGCTAGGCGCGTTCCGCTGGGTGCGCGGCAGCGCGATCCCGTCCGCGTCGAACAGGTGGACGTTCGCGGGCGCGATCCCGAAGGCGAGCCGCTCGCCCAGCGCGACGCGGCGATCGCCGGGCAGCTGGGCGACGACCGTCCCCGCCTGCCCGCGCACGCCCAGATGCGCGAAGGACAGCGGGCCGAGCCGCTCGAACAGCTCGACCGCGCCGGCGAATGGGCCGTCGTCCTGCGGCACCAGATGTTCGGGCCGCATGCCGAGCGTCACCGCCTGGCCCGGCCGCGCGCGGACCGCGGCATGGAGGTGGCGGCCGTCGGCCAGCCGCACCTGGGCACCCGTGCCGTCGGCGGCGGCGACGGTGGCGGGCATCAGGTTCATCCCCGGCGATCCGATCGCGCGCGCCACCGCCAGCGTCGCCGGCGCGGCGTAGAGATCGAGCGGTGCGCCGACCTGTTCGACGCGCCCCTCGCTCATCACCACGATCCGGTTGGCGAGCGTCATCGCCTCCAGCTGGTCGTGGGTAACGTAGATCATCGTCGCCTGCAATTGCGCGTGCAGGCGGGCGAATTCGTGGCGCATGCGGACGCGCAACTCGGTGTCGAGATTCGACAGCGGCTCGTCGAGCAGCAGCACCTGCGGCTCGCGCACGATCGCGCGCGCGATCGATACGCGCTGGCGCTGGCCCCCGGACAGCGCGGCGGGCCGGCGATCGAGCAGCGCCGTCAGGTCCAGCGAGGCGGCGACCGCGGCGACCCGCGCGCGCACCTCCGCCTTCGGTCGCCGCGCGACCTTGAGCGGGAAGGCGATGTTCTCCGCGACGGTCAAATGCGGGTAGAGCGCGTAGGACTGGAAGACCATCGCCAGCCCGCGGTCGGCGGGGGCGGCATGGGTGACGTCGCGGCCGCCGATCGCGATGCTGCCGGAAGAGGGTTCCTCGAGCCCGGCGATCAGGCGGAGCAAGGTCGACTTGCCGCAACCCGACGGCCCGACGATGACGACGAATTCGCCGTCCGCGATCGACAGGTCGGTCGGCGCCAGTGCCGTTGCGCTGCCGAAGCGCTTGCTCAGTCCGGCTATGTCGACATGGGCCATGCCCGACTCCCTCGGCGCTGGCGCGGCGGACCGCAAGTCCCCGTATCAGCGGGCGGCCGGCGGCGGCGCGGTCGTATCGCGGACGACGAGGCCGGCGGCGACGGTGACCGGCGTCGCGGGCACGTCGCCGCCCTGCCGCTGCGCGATGATGAGCTGTACGGCACGCGAGGCGACTTCCGCGATCGGCTGCACCACCGCGGTCATCGGCGGCGCGGTGTAGCGCATCGCGGGGGTGTCGTCGAAGCTGACCAGCGACAGCGCCGCGGGGATCGCCACGCCCCGCTCGCGCGCCGCCTCCATCGCGCCGAGCGTCATCTGGTCGTTGCTGACGACCAGCGCGGTCACGCGGTCGGCGAGGCCGAGCAGCGTTTCGGCGGCGGCACGCCCGGATGCGTGGGTGAAATCGCCGGTGGCGAGCAGGCCCGCCGCCGGCAGTCCGGCCGCCGCCATCGCCGCGCGCCAGCCCGCGACGCGCCAGCCGCTCAGCTCGTAATCGGCGGGGCCCGCGACGAAGCCGATGCGACGATGGCCGAGGTCGATCAGATGTTCGGTGGCGATGCGGCCGGCACGCTCGTCGTCCATCGTCAGCCGGATGCCGCCGCCCGGGCTGGTCGAACCGATGCGGGCGAAGCTGATCCCCTGTTTCTCGAGCAGGCCGACGATGCGCGGATTGCCCGAATGCGGCGGCGTCAGGACGATGCCGTCGGGCTGGACCGCGTCGATCGCCGCGAGCAGCTCGCGTTCCAGCTGGTCGCTGTGCGTGTCGATCAGCTCGATAATCATGCGATAGCCGTGTTCGGCGCAGGTCAGCATGCCGCCGAGCAGCATCTGGTCGACCCAGTCGGTGCCCTGGCGCGAACGCCAGTCGGCGATCGTGCGTTCGCGGTCGTTGAGCGCGAGGATGAAATAGGAATGCGCGCCGGCCAGCCGCTGCGCCGCGAGCGAGGGGACGTAGCCCAGCCGGTCGATCGACTCCTGCACCCGTTGCATCATCTCGGGCCGGACGTTGGGCGCCTTGTTGACGACGCGGCTGACGGTTTGCAGCGACACGCCGGCATCCGCCGCGACGTGCCTGATCGTCACCGACCGCCGGCGCTTCGCGACCGCCATCGGCTCAGCGCGCTCCGCCCGCCGCCGCCTGGCCGCAATAGCGCGCGATATAGGCGCCGTGCTCGGGCAGGCCGGCGACGGTCTGCCGCATCGTGTCGCGCAGCGAGGCGAGCAGCTTCGCCAGTTCGTCGTCGCGCAGCTTGGCGGCGATCGGGTGCCAGCTGCGCGGCAGGATCCCCTGGCCCATCATCACCTGGACCCAGCTGTTCTCCGCGAACAGTTCCTCGTTGCGGCGGAACACCCGGCCGGTTTCGCGGAACAGTTCGATCTTCTGCGCCAGCGTGTCGGGGACCTCCATCGCCGCGCACTGGCGCCAGAACGGCGAATCGCGCCGGTCGGTGACCTTGTAGTGGAGGATCAGGAAATCGCGGATCTGGAGCATGTCGAGATGCTGCTGGTCGTTGAATTCGGCGATGTCGCGCGGGCTGACGGGCCCCGCCGGCATCATCCGGATCAGCCGCAGGATCGCACGCTGGATCAGGTGGATGCTGGTCGATTCCAGCGGCTCCATGAATCCGCCCGACAGGCCGATGGCGATGCAGTTGCGATGCCACTGCCGCCGCCGCGCGCCGGTGACGAAGCGCAGGCGGTTGGGTTCGGTCCGCACCGGCCCGGCGAGGTTGCCGAGTAGCCGGTCGAGCGCGGCGTCGTGATCGAGGTAGCGGCTGCAATAGACGATGCCGTTGCCGGTGCGGTGCTGGAGCGGGATGCGCCACTGCCAGCCGGCGTCGTGCGCCATCGCGCGGGTGAAGGGCGGCGGCGGCCCGACGCTGTCGGTCTGGACCGCGATCGCCGCGTCGCAGGGAAGGTAGTGCGACCAGTCGTCGAAGCCGGCGTGCAGCGCCCCTTCGATCAGCAGCGCGCGAAAGCCGGTGCAGTCGATGAACAGGTCGCCCGCGATCCGCGTGCCAGATTCCAGCGTCAGCGCAGCGATGTCGCCGCTCTCTCCATCGAGTTCGACCCGCGCGATCCGCCCCTCGACCCGGCGGGTGCCGTCCGCTTCCGCCATCCGGCGCAGGAACTGACCGTACAGCGTCGAATCGAGCTGATAGGCATAGTTCATCCGCTCGTCGGGCAAATGTGCGAACTTCCCTTCCGCCGCGGCGAGCAGCTCCAGGCAATAATCGTCGTAGGGGGCGTCATGGCCCCTGGTGCGGCCGTGCAGCCAGAAATGCTGGAAGCCGGCCGACCAATGGTCGCGGCCGGTCAGGCCGAACGAATGGAAATAGCTGTGGCCGCGGTCCTTCCAGTGATCGAACATGATGCCGAGCTTGAAGGTCGCCTGCGTCGCGCGCATGAACTCGGCCTCGTTGATGCCGAGCAGCCGGTTGTAGGTGACGAGCGGCGGGATCGTCGATTCGCCGACGCCGACGGTGCCGATCGCGTCGGATTCGATCAGCGTCAGGTCGACCGTCCGCCCCATCGTCCGCGCGATCGCGGCGGCCGCCATCCATCCCGCCGTGCCGCCGCCGGCGATGACGATGCGCCGCACCGGTGCCTCGCCGTTGGTCGTGCCGTTCATCGCGCCGTTCACCGGCTGAGCGCCCGCAGCAGGAAGGCGCGCAGGCGACCGGCGCTTTCCGGCGTCAGCGGTGCGAGCACGCTGCGCGCCGCCGCCGGGATGTGCGCGGTGGGCGCGCCGCCGTCGCCGAAGACGTAATAGTCGAACATGTCGCGCCAATGCCTCTTCTGGTCGTCGGGAAGGTCGCGCACCGCGAGGATCGCGTGATGCAATGCGTCCTGCGGCTGGCCCAGCCATCGCGGGGTGGTGCGCCACCAATAGTTCACGAGCACGTTGAACGCGGCCAGCCCCTCGACATGGTGCCACCACATCGCCGGGATGTAGAGCGCGTCGCCCGCGTCCAGTTCGGCGACCTGCGCATGGTCGAGCGCGTCGCGGAAACGGGGAAAGGCGGTGAAATCGGGCGCGTGGAAATCGACCATGCTGACCGCGCGGCCTGCCGGCGTGTTGTCGATCGGCCCGAGGTACAGGTTGCGGAACTGGTCGCGCGGGAACAGCGTGAACCGCCGCTGCCCGACCGCGACGCAGGCGAGGTTGTCGGGGACGTCGTTGTGCGCGGCGATGCGGGTGCGCGTGCCCATCCAGATGCTGGCGAGCGGATCGCGGTCGCCGAGGTCGACGTGGTTCGCCTCGTGCAGCCCGTCGAAGAAGCCGCGCATGTCGATCGAGGCGAGGTAGATCGGCCGCGCATCCGCCGCGGCCTCGTTGGCGGCGATATGCGCGAACACCTCGTCCAGCCGCGACTGGACGGTGGCGAAGTTCATGCCCATCGCGGCATCGTAGAACAGCCGCCCGTCGCTGCCGCCGGCTCCGACCGAGACGGTGAAGGGCACGTCGCGGCGGTGAGCGAGGATATAGTCGCGCGCTCCTTGCGCCGACCGCCGCCCCGCCTGCGCCAGCGGCCAGTCGGCCACCAGCCCGCGCACGACGAACGGCGCATCCGCATCGCGCAGCCGCACGTCGAGGTCGGCGGCGTCGGCCACCGTCACCTCCGCGACGCGGGGCAGGGCGGCGAACGGATCAGCCAAGACCCGCCGCCCGGTTCTTGCGCGCAATCAGCGCGGTGAGGTTGGCGTGCGAGGCGAGCGCCATGAAGATCGGCATCAGATGCCCTTCGCGGTGCAGGTCGTCGAGCGCCGCGGCGCCGAGGTCCTGCAACCGGTCCTCGTCGATGACGTGAAAGCCGACCAGCCGGTTGGTCGACCCGTCGTCCAGCGTCACCTCGACGCTGAGCGGTTCGAGCAAGTCGTGGCGCTGGAGCGCGGCGAAGAAGCCGGCGCTCTGGCGATAGCCGGTATCGAGCGCACCGAGCTTTTCGATCCGGTCCTCGAGGAAGGTCGAGGGGCGGCCGTCGGCGTCGAACAGCCGCGTGCCCTCGCTCTCGCTCAGCCGCGGGCTGGCCATGTCGATATGCACTTGCCCGCCCTCGCCGCCGTTCGGATCGGCGCCGATCAGCAGCGGCTGGATCTCCATCGCCAGGGGCACGTAGCGCGCGTCCCAGCGGTCCCCCGCAAGGTACAGGTTCTCGCCGTTGTCGAAGCCGAACAGCGCCACCGCGACGGTCGTGCCGTCCTCCAGGTTGCGGCGGAACAGGATCGGATATTCGTTCTGCACGCGGCGGAATTCGTCGGGGACGACGAGGCAGCTCATCACGGCATCGCCCATGTCGGGCCCGCGCTCGTGGCGGACGCGGACGTTCGCATGGGCGGCGGCGGTGAGGATGGCGTGATGCGGCATGTCAGGATCGTCCCGTGGCGTGCGCCGCGGCGGGACGTTCCCGGCGGAGCGCATCGAAATAGTCGCGATGGGCGGGCAGGCCCGCGGCGAGCGCGCGGCCGCGGCGGCGGACCTGCGTCAGCGCCTCGACCATCGTCGGTTCGGCCGCGGCGGGTGCTGCCGGCGCGGGCCAGCCCATGCCGTACAGCACATATTGATAGCTCGCCGGCGGGAACACCTCGTCGGCATGGGGCAGGTCGGCGGCGGAGGGCGGATGGTGACGCCACACCGCGAGCAGGTCCGCCAGCCGCTCCGGCAGCCGGGCGGGGTTGCGATGGTCGCGCCAATAGCGTTCGGGCCGCGCGCTCAGCACGTAATGCAGCTTCAGGAATTCGACGATCCGGTCCCAGCGATAGCGGAACAGCGCGTCGAAGCGGCGCGCGTGGACCGGCATCGCCGTCCGGTCGGCGGGGAAGCCGGCGAGCAACGCCTCGACCGACAGTTCGACCAGCACGATCGCGGAGGCCTCGAGCGGTTCGAGGAAACCCGCGGACAGCCCGACCGCCAGGCAGTTGCGCACCCAGAATCGCTCGCGATGCCCCGATCGGAAGGCGAGGCGCCGGACCGGCGGCAGCGGCACCCCGGGCGCGACGCGCGCGACGTAGCCGGTCAGCGTCGCGAGCGCGGCTTCGTCGTCCATATAGGCCGAGGCATAGACGCAGCCGATGCCGCGCCGGGTCGGCAGGCCGATGTCCCACAGCCAGCCGGCGGCATGCGCGGTCGCGATCGTCTGCGTCGCGATCGGGCTGTCGGCCGCGACCGGCAACTGCACCGCCAGCGCGCGATCGTTGGGCAGCACGTCCGACCGGTCGACGAAGCCGCTGCCCAGCGTGTCGCCGATCAGCAGCGCCGCCTGGCCGGTGCAATCGAGGAACAGGTCGCCGGCGATATCGCCGTGGTCGCGGGTACGCACGGCGGCGACGTCGCCGTCCGCCGTCTTCGCCACCGCGACGACATGGTCGCGGACGTGACGGATGCCGAGCCGCCCGACGCCATGCGCCGCGAGCAGCGCCGCGAACTTTCCGGCGTCGAGGTGATAGGCGTAGTTGAGCGCGCCGGCATAGCCCGGCATCGCCCGCTGGCGGGGGGCGAGGCCGTGGGCGCACACCGCCGGCTGCGCCGCCACCGCATCGGCGAAGCTGTGATCGGCGGCGACGGCCCGCCATGCGGCGACCAGCGCGTGCGGATCGCCCGCCGCGGGGGGGACGAAGGGGTGATCGTAACCGTCGTCGCCCGCGCCGGTCCGCCAGCCCTCGAACCGCGATCCCTGTTTGAACGCCGCGTCGCAGGCGAGCAGGAAGTCCGCCTCGTCGATGCCGATCCGCTCCAGCGTCCGCCGCATCGTCGGCCACGTGCCCTCGCCGACGCCGATGGTCGGCACGTCGGGGGATTCGACCAGCGTCACCGCGATGGGTCGCCCCGCCGCCGCCGGCCCGCGCGCCGCGATCAGGCACGCGGCGAGCCAGCCCGCGGTGCCGCCACCGACGACGACGACCCGGTCGATCGTTGCTTCAGACGCCATGCTGCCGTCCTATCGGTCGCCGCCGTCCCGGCAAGACGAAAAGAGCCACCTCCTCGCGGAGATGGCTCGTTCCGCATGCCTTGGACGGGCGGGTGCCGGTCAGAAGCTGAACCGTACGCCGCCGGAGTAGCGCGCGTCCTGCTTGACCACGAAAGTGACGTTGCGGTCCGACCGGCGATGGCCGCGCCGGTCCGCGCCGGTCAGGTTGATCGCCTCGGCGAACAGGGTGACGCCGGGGACGAACTCGAAGCTCGCGCTCGCATCCACCTGACCATATCCTTGCGTGTAGAAGGGGTTGATCCCGCCACCCGCCAGGAATTCGGCACGCCAGTTGTACGACACGCGCGCCTGGAAGCCGTTCTTGTCGTAATAGGCGCTGGCATTGGCGCTGTCGGACAGGCCGTTGACCGCGAACTGCGACACGCTGGCGGGCAGCGCGTTGTTGAAGTCCTTGTTGCCGTTGACGATCGTGTAGTTCAGCTGGGTGCCGAAGCCGGTGTTCCAGAAGCTGTGCTGGATCGCGAATTCGAACCCGTTGATCGTCGCGGTCTGGTCGCTGTTGAACGGCGTCGAGATCACGAAGTTGACCGGCGCGTCGTCGGGCGAACCCAGGATCGTGCCGTTCACGACGCTGCCGGGATAGTTGGCGCCGATATAGTCGCGGATCTGCGCGAAGGTGGCGTTCGCGCCGAGCGCGTTGACGGCGGCGCGATAGCGTGGCCCGTTCGCCGGGTTGGTCAGGCCGAAGGCCGGGCCGTTGACCTGCGTGCTGCCGATGTAGTTCGACACCGTCTTGCGGAAATAGCCGACCGACATGTAGCTTTCGGGCGTGTAATACCATTCGGCCGACAGATCGATGTTCTTCGACTTGTAGGGCACGAGGTTCGGATTGCCCTGCGCGCCGGTGCCGCCGCCGACGCGGAACAGCTGGTCGAGCGTCAGGCCGCCCTGCAGCGAGCCGTAATCGGCGCGGGTGATCGTATGGCTGTAGGACGCGCGCAGCTTGACGTTGCGGATCGGCTGGACGTCGAAGTCGACCGACGGCAACCATTCGTCATAGCTGCCCGAAAAGGTCGTGAAGTCGCTGCGTCCCGAATAGACGATGTTGAATTCGTTCTGCGAATTCTGGCGCGTGCCGGTCGGGATCGGCACCAGCGCCGACGATTTCACCGTCGTGTTCTCGTACCGCAGCCCGCCGATCAGGTGCGCGGGGTTCGAGAACAGGTCGAACGTGTTGTTGATCTGGATGAACGGGGCGACCGTCTTTTCGCGGATACGCCGGTCGGTCGTGTAGGGTGTCAGGCAGTCGCCGTCGCCGCCGCAAATCTTGTACGTCTGGTCGAGCAGGCCGACGACCTGTTCGAAGCTGTAGCCGTAGAATTGCTTGGCGATGTCCGCACTGCCGACGCCGCTCACGCCCTTGAACTTGCTGGGGATGTCGATCAGCTTGAAGATGTCGTCGGGCAGCAGCGCCGCCGCCGCCGCGCGCTGGGCCGCGCTGTCGCCGCCGGTGCCGCCCCAGGTGTCGTTCTGGAGCACGCCATAGGCGGAGCGGACCTTGTTGTCGGTATAGGTGAAGCCCCAGTCGATCGAATCGAGGAAGCTGCCCTCGTGATCGTAATGGCCCTTCAGCTGGACCTGGTTGATCAGGTCCTTGAAGTAGGAATTGCGGAAGGCGTTGCCGGTGGGCACGATCAGCGCCGCGTTGAGCGGGTTGATGCCCGGCTGCATCTGGTACGAGATGACCGGCAGGTCGTTTTCGAAATTGATCGTCTGGTTGGCGACGCCGAAGATCGCGGTGCCCAGCGAATTGCTGTTGCCGTATTTGTTGGTCGGCTTCGATTCCGCGGTCGAATGGTGCGCGTCGAGCGACATGGTGACGCCGCCCGGCGCTTCCCAGGTCAGGTTGCCGCCGAGCGACTTGTTCTCGGTGCGATAGGCGGTCAGCGCGCTGGAATAGGACAGGTCCTTGGCTTCCGCGGCGGTGAAGCGCTCGGTGTAGAACTTCGGTCCGGCGACGGGGCCGTCGGTCCACGCCGACGAGGTGTCGTTGTGGTTGAACCAGATGCCGACGTTGGCGTTGCGCGTCTTCACCTCGTTGCGCGAATAGGTGTAGTCGACCGTCGCGGTCAGGCTGTCGGTCGGCTTCGCCTGCAACACCAGCTGGCCGTTGATACGCTCGCGGCTGATGTTGTTGACGTCGTAGGACGCGTTCTGCGGCACTTCGTAGACGTCGGTGGGATCGGGCCGGTTGGTGATGTTGGCCGCGCGCGGATCGCCCGGCTGCGCCAGCGAGCCCCAGTTGTTCTCCGAACCCAGATAGCCGTCGCGCCAGCCGACGTTGGCCTGGTTCACCGACGCGCGCCGCTTCTGGTAGACGCCGTTCAGCAGGATGCCGATGCGATCGTCGGCGAAGGTGGTCGAGAAGATGCCCGACACTTCGGGCGTGATGTCGTTCTTGCCGTTCTGCGAGGTGTCGATCACCCCGCGCGCGGCGATCGAGCCGCGGGTGCCGGCCTTGTCGAGCGGGCGCGGCGTGCGGATGTTGATCGTCGCGCCGATGCCGCCCGACGGGATGCTGGCGCGGCCCGACTTGTACACCTCGAGCGAGGCGATGCCTTCGGAGGCGAGGTTGGCGAAGTCGAACGCGCGCGAACCCGGCGCGCTGTTGCCGTCGCCGATGACCGAGGTCGGCAGCTGGCGGCCGTTGAGGACGACCAGATTGTATTCGGGGCCGAGGCCGCGGACGGTGACGAACGAGCCTTCGCCGTTCGACCGGTCGATCGACACGCCGGTGATGCGCTGGAGCGATTCGGCGAGGTTGGTGTCGGGGAACTTGCCGATATCCTCGGCCGAGATCGCATCGACGATGCCCTGCGCGTCGCGCTTGATGTCGGCGGAGGCGCGCAGCGAGGCGCGGATGCCGGTGACGACGATGTCGTCGCTGACCTCGGTCGCGTCGGGCGCCTGCGCGGCCTGTGCGGCATCGGCGGGGGAGGGCGGCACGATCTGCGACGGGCCGGTATTGCCCATCGTCGCGGCGGCGTCCTGCGCCCAGGCCGCGGCCGGAACGCCCGCCAGGGCGATCGCCGAGGTGCCGATAATCAAACGCGAAAGCGAACGAGCCGTGAAGCCCATCGTGAATCCTCCCTGTCGCGGCACGCATGGCTCGTGCCTTCCATGGGAACGTTCACTTGATCGTTTGCAGAATGTTGTCAAGCGGATGGAACGGCTATTGTGAACGTTCACCGGTTATGCTGTTGATGGGGCGGGTGGTGTGACAAATCCGCATCGCCCGTCCGTCGCCGCGCCGGTTGGCGCGCGCGGGACGACCGACTGCGACGCGCAGCGGCGATCATGTGGGAGAGAGACGATGCCGAAACTGCTGCACCTCGCGCTGATCGGCGCATCCGCCCTCGCGCTTGCGCCGGCGGAAGCGCAGATGGCGGCGCCCGCGGCGAACGGCGCCGCGACGACCGCGGCGGCCCGCGCCCGCGCCGACGCGATCGTCGCGCGGATGACCAGGGCGGAAAAGCTCGCGCTGGTCCACGGCCTGTTCCCCCCGATGGCGGCGGGCAAGAGCACCAACCCGCTGGTCCCGTCGGCCGGCCATATCGACGGCGTGCCCCGGCTCGGCGTGCCGCTGGTACGCGAGAGCGACGCGTCGCTCGGCGTCGCCAACCAGGTCGAACAGCGCAAGGGCGACGTCGCGACCGCGCTGCCGTCCAGCCTCGCGACCGCGGCGAGCTTCGATCCGGAGATCGCACGCGCCGGCGGCGCGATGATCGGGTCGGAAGCGCGCGCGAAGCGGTTCAACGTCCTGCTGGCCGGCGGCGTCAACCTGACCCGCGATCCGTGGAACGGCCGCAACTTCGAATATCTCGGCGAGGACCCCTTGCTCGCCGGTACGCTCGCGGGCGCGCACATCGCCGGCGTGCAGAGCAACCGCATCGTGTCCACCGTCAAGCATTTCGCGCTCAACGCCCAGGAGACGGGACGGATGATCGTCGACGCCCGGATCGGCGAGGCGGCGTTCCGGATGAGCGACCTGCTGGCGTTCGAGATCGCGATCGAGCGTGGCCGGCCGGGATCGGTGATGTGCGCGTACAACAAGGTCAACGGCGACTGGGCGTGCGAGAACGACCATCTGCTCAACGACGTGCTCAAGCGCGACTGGGGCTATGGCGGCTGGGTGATGAGCGACTGGGGCGCGGTCCATTCGACCGCGAAGGCGGCGAACGCCGGGCTCGACCAGCAATCGGGGCAGGAACTCGACAAGGGGCTGTATTTCTCCGCGCCGTTGACGGCGGCGGTCGCCGACGGTGCCGTGTCGCAAGCCCGGCTCGACGACATGGTCGCGCGCTACCTGACCGGGCTGATCGAGACGGGCGCCTATGACACGCCGGTCCCCGCCGCCGCGACGACGCCGCCCTACGCGCGCAATGCCGACGTCGCGCAACGCGCCGCGGAGGCGGGGATCGTGCTGCTCAAGAATCGCGGCGACCTGTTGCCGATCGCGCGCAGCGCCAGGCGGATCGTCGTGATCGGCGGCAACGCCGACGTCGGCGTGCTGTCGGGTGGCGGATCGTCGCAGGTGCGCTCGGTCGGCGGCGCGCCGGTCGAGATCCCGCTCGCCTATGGCGGCTCGGCGTCGTTCGCGCGCATCACCTATCACGCCTCCTCGCCGCTGCTGGCGCTGCGCAAGGCGCTGCCGGGGGTACAGGTGACATGGGTCGATGGCCGCAACCTCAACGCGACGGTCGAGGCGGCGCGGACCGCCGACCTCGCCATCGTGTTCGCGACGCAATGGACGACCGAGGCGGACGATGTCCCCGACCTGCGCCTGCCCAACCAGCAGGACGCGCTGATCGCCGCGATCGCCGCCGTGCAGCCGCGGACGGTCGCGGTGATGGAGACGGGCGGGCCGGTGCTGATGCCGTGGATCGACCAGGTGCCGGTCGTGGTCCAGGCCTGGTATCCCGGCCAGCGCGGCGGCGAGGCGATCGCCAACATCCTGACGGGCAAGGTCAATCCATCCGGACGGCTGCCCATCACCTTTCCCGCCGGTGCCGGCCAGCCGGTGCGGCCGCGGCCCGTCGGGCTCGATCGGCTGAGCGCGCAGGAGGCGGCCGCCGCCGCCGACCCCGGTGCCGCGGCGGGGCGCGTGCCCGAAAGCTTCCCGGTCGACTATGTCGAGGGCGCCGACGTCGGCTATCGCTGGTACGAGAAGAAGGGGATGACGCCGCTGTTCCCGTTCGGCCACGGTTTGAGCTACACCCGCTTCGCCTATCGCAACCCCGTCGTCACCGGCGGGCAGACGCTGAGCGTGACCTTCGACGTCGTCAACACCGGCGCGCGGGCGGGCGCCGACGTGCCGCAGATGTATGTCGCGCGCGAGCGGGGCGATGGACCGATGCGCCTCGCCGCCTTCACCCGCGTGACGCTGAAGCCGGGCGAGAGCCGCCGCGTCACGCTGACCGCCGAACCCCGCATCGTCGCGGACTATGACGTGAAGCTGCCGGGCTGGCGGATCGACGCCGGCCGCTACCGCGTCGCGCTGGCGCGGGACGCGGGCGACCGGACGATGGTGTCGTCGGCGACGCTGGAGGCGGCGACGATGAAGCCCTGACGACGCGCGCGGCGGTTGCCGCGGGCGCGGATCGGGCGCAGGGCCTTTTTCAGATGCGCCCGCCCCCCGACCCGTCACGCGCCGCGTCGCCGCGTCGTTCGCCGATCTTCCTGATCGCCTTCGCGCTGGCGAACGTGGGCGGGGTCATCGCCTATCTGCCGCTGCTGACGCTGCTGCTGCCGCTGAAGATCGAGGTGCTGAGCGGCAGCGCGCGGATCGGCGTGTTCACCGCCTGCGTGACGGCGGGGGCGATCACCGCCAGCGGGTCCAATATCCTGTTCGGCTGGCTGAGCGACCGCTCGCTGCACCGCGGTGCGGGGCGGCGGCGCTGGATGGCGGGTGGATTCGCCGCCACCGCGGCCAGCTATGCGCTGGTCGCGCTCGCCGCGACGCCGGTCCAGATCGTCGCGGCGATCGTCGTCTTCCAGTTCGCGGTCAACGCGCTGCTCGCGCCGATGATGGCGATCATGTCGGAAGAGATACCCGATGCGCAAAAGGGCGTCGCGGGCGGCCTGCTCGCGCTCGGCAGCCCGGTCGCCTCGGCGATGTCGACGCTGCTGATCGGCCTCGCCACGCTGCCGGAGGCGGCGCGCCTTGCGCTGGTGCCGTGCGCGGTCGGCCTGTGCGTGCTGCCGCTGCTGCTCGGCGGGCGCGCCGTCGCGACAGGACCGACCGATCCCGCGGCGCCCGCCGGCACCGCGTTCGCGCGCCGCGACCTTGCCGTGGCGGGATGTTCGCGGTTGCTCGTCCAGGTCGCGGGCGTCGTGACGCAGGCGTACCTGCTCTATTATTTCGAGAGCATCGTCGCCGCCGGCGCCCGGCCGGACCTGCCGGTGCGGATCGGCCACCTGCTGACGCTCGCCTTCGTCCTGCCGCTGCCGGTCGCGCTGCTGCTCGGCCGGCTGTCGGACGTGATCCGGCGGCGCAAGCCGGTGTTGCTGCTGTCGGCGTCGGTCGCGACCGCGGGGCTGGTCGGCATGGCGGCGGCGCGCGACTGGACGGGCGGCGCGATCGCCTTCGCCGTCTATGCCGCCGGGTCGTCGGTGTTCGTCGCGCTGCACGCGGCGTTCGCGATGCAGTTGCTGCCGAGCCCCCGCCACCGCGGACGCGACCTCGGCCTGCTCAACCTCGCCAACACGCTGCCGTCGCTGCTCGGGCCGCCGCTGACGTGGATGCTGGCGACGCCGCGCGACTTCAGCGCGGTGATGCTGACGCTCGGGGCACTGACGCTGTGCGGCGGGCTGGGGATGCTCGGCGTGCGGGCGTGGCGTTAGGGGCCGGCCGCGGCCGACCCCGTCCATTTCGTATAAATAATTCAAATTGCCTTAATAGTGTAAGACGCCACCCCTAGGCGCGCCCTCGACCGGTGCCGCAACGACGGCGCCGCACGACCATGCGGGGGCCAGTTCATGCGACGTCTTTCCTACAAGTTCCTTCTGCTGTCCGGCGCGATCGGCATCGCGGCGGCTGCCGTGCCGGCGCGGGCGCAGACCGTCCCCGCGGCCGATCCCGCGACCGACGCGGACGGCGCGCAGACGGCCAGCCAGGCGCTGACCGACGACATCGTCGTCAACGGCAAGCGCCAGCGGACCGCGCTCAGCGAGGAACATGACGCGATCGCGACGGTGGACATCGTCACCACCGGCGACGTCGCGATCAATTCGCAGACCAGCGTCGCCGATCTCGCCAAGGCGCTGCCCGGCGTGTCGGTCAGTCGCGACCAGGGGCGCAACCAGAGCGCGACCGGCGAGGCGCAATATGTCTCGATCCGCGGCTTCGACACCAGCTACAACGCCTATACGCTCGACGGCCTCCGCCTGCCGCAGGTTGCGGGCACGTCGCGCGCGATCTCGCTCAACCTGTTCTCGCCGTTCGCGATCGGCGCGATCGCCGTCGACAAGACGCCCGGCGCGGCGAAGGATGCCGATTCGATCGCGGGCATCATCGACCTGCGCACGCCGACCGCATTCGACTTCAGCCGCGCGTTCACCCGCGCGCGCGTGCTGGCGCAGGGCGCCCAGCTGGCGCTCGACCGCAAGCAGAAGGGGCTGGGCGGCGCGATCGGCATCGATGCGGCGCGACGTTTCGGCGCGAACCAACATTTCGGCGTCTATGTCGCGGGCTATTACGAGGAGCGCGCGAACGCCGCCGAATCGACCGCGGTGCAGAACGACTACAAGGTGCTGAACGCGACCACCGGCACGGTGCGCAGCGTGCTCGACGCCGGCGGCAGGCTCGCGGCGGACGGCGTCCAGTGGAATTTTTACAGCAACGAGATCAAGCGCTACGGCGCGACCGGCTCGCTCGATGTCCGCAGCGATCCGGTCGACGTCTTCGCCCGCGTCAACTACGCGACCTATCGCAACACCAACACGATGAACCAGACCGCGTTGCGCAACGAGCTGACGCGCGGCCAGACCAATCCCAACGGCGGCGCCTATACTGCGGCGGGGGTCTACACGCCGCTCGGCATCAACCCCGCCAGCTATTTCCGCACCGAGGATGTCGAGCAGGAGCTGCTGTCGATCCAGACGGGCGCGAAGGCGCATTGGAACGGCTTCACCGCATCGCTCGAGGGCGCCTATGCCGACGGCCGCTTCGACCAGCCGCAGCGGATCGAGGCGGCGTTCCGCGGCATCGCCTATAACGGCGCGGCGGGGAACACCGGCGCGGCGCGCGAGGGCGTCGTCGTCGACCTGTCCGATGTCCGTTCGCCGCGGCCGGTGCTGTCGTCGGGCGCGATCGCCTATGTCGCGACGCTCGACCGGCCGACGCAGCTCTACGTCCAGCAGGGCTACGACTATCTGTCCGAAACCAAGAAGACGGTGAAGGGCAGCCTGGGCTGGACCGGCACGGGCGTCCTCGCGGAGGTGTCGGTCGGCGGCCTGTACGAGGATGCGGATCGCAAGGGCCGCACGCTCGCTCCGGACGCCACGCGCTACCGCTTCCTGACGCCGCTCCAGTCGGGCAGCGTGCAGGGGCCCAGCGTCGCGCAATATTTCGGCGACGTGCTGACCGGGTTCCTCGATTATTATCCCGCCCGCCCGATCAAGGTGCTCTCGCGCAGCCAGCTCGATTCGCAGGTCAGCCAGTTCGTCAATCAGGCCGCGGTGCCGGTCGCGACGATCAACCAGGGGCTGCTCGACGGGAACGAGACGCGCAGGGCGGCCTATGCCACCGCGACGCTCAGGATCGGCACGCTCGAGGTGATGCCGGGCATCCGTTACGAGGACAACCGCTTCTCGGCGCGCTATTTTCTGTCGGATGCCGATGGCGCGCGCTTCGTGTCGGCGGGGCGCAGCTACGATCATGTCGACCCCAGCCTGCTCGCCGCCTGGAAGCCCGACGATCGGTTCGTCGTGCGCGCCGCGGTGCGTTCCAGCTATACCCGGCCGTCGTTCGACCTGATCGCCGGCCCGACGCGGATCACCCGCGATCCGGGCACGAACGCGATCATCGCGATCACCCAGCCCAACCCCGATCTGCGCCCGGTGTCGGCGTGGAGCTACGACGCCGGGGTGGACTATTACGGCGGCGTCGGCCGCTACGTGCAGCTCGCCGCTTATTACAAGGATCTCAGCAACTTCGTCGTCAGCACCGCTACGCGCAGTGCGGGCGAGACGATCGACGGCATCGTCTATACCCGCCCGGTCAACGGCGGCAGCGGCACGGTGAAGGGGATCGAGGCGTCGGGCCGCTTCACGCTCGGCGACATGGTCGGCGGCGGCATGCTCGGCAACCTGGGGGTCGGCGGCAACATCACCTACCAGAACACGAAGGCGACGTTCGTCATCCCGGTCGGCGCCACCCGCCCGGTGCGCACGACCTCGCTGCCGCAGGCGCCGGACCTCATCTACAATGCCGAGATCTTCTACGCCGGCGACGGGTTCCGCACCAACCTGTGGTACAATTACACCGGCCGGCTGCTCGCCGCGGTGCAGGATACGCAGCCGGACATCTACGTCCAGCCGGTGGGCGAGCTGAACTTCGGACTCGCCTATGAGGTGACCGCCAACCTGGAAGTGGGCGTGTCGGCGCGCAACCTGCTCGACCAGCACACCTATTGGGCGACGGTCGGCAAGGACCGGACCTATATCTCCAACGACCGCAACGGCGGCTATATGAAGACCGGCCGCGTGTTCCAGTTCAGCCTGACGATGAAGATGTAACGGGAGCGGACGGGATGCGGTGGACGATCCTCCTCTGGCTGGCGCTCTTCGCCACGCTGCTTGCCGCCGCACCCCGGCCTGCGCCCGACGTCGTGCTCGCCGGGCGGATCGGCGGCGCCGATCGCGCCACGACGCGCGACCTGGCGTTCGACGTGCCCGCCGGCACCGCGCAGGTCCGCGTCGCCTTCGCCTATGACGGGCGCGACCGCGGCGTCACCATCACGCTCGGCGTCGCGGACCCGCAGCGCGTCCGCGGCTGGGGCGGCGGCACCAAATACGACTTTACGATCGGCGAGGCGTTCGCCACGCCCTCGTTCCTGCCCGGGCCGGTTGCCCCCGGCCGCTGGCGCCTGCTGATGACCGTGCCGGGCATCCGCGCCGGCGACAGCGCCGGCTGGAGCGCGCGAATCTGGTTCGCGCGCGCAACCGACCTCGACGCGGTGGCCTTTTCCGCCGATCCGATCCGCGACGGGCCCGGCTGGTATCGCGCCGACCTGCACACCCACAGCGGCCAGAGCGACGCGCGCTGCCGCAGCCTCGCCGGGCGCGCGGCCGGGTGTCCGCCGCTCTATACCTTTCAGGAAGCGGCGGACCACGGGCTCGACGTGGTCGCGCTGACCGATCACAACGTCACCTCGCACTTCATTGAGATGGGCTATCTCCAGCCGCATTTCGACACGCTGCTGCTGATGCCGGGGCGCGAGCTGACGACGCGCGACGGCCATGCGAACCTGCTCGGCTATATGGGGCCGCTGGAAACCGACATCGGCCGCACGGGCGCCGAAAGCGTCGCGGCGCTGCTGGCGACGGCGCATGCCACCGGCGGGTTCCTGACGATCAACCATCCCGCACGCCCCACCGGCGAGGATTGCCTGGGCTGCGGCTGGGCGCCGCGGGACACCGATTATGCCGGGGTCGACGCGATCGAGGTGGTCAACGGCGGCTCCACGATCGAGACGCCGGGCGACCGCGAGGCCGCCATCGACCGTCAGCTACGCTATTGGGAGGCGCTGCTGGATCGCGGCTACCGGCTCACCGGCATCGCCGGATCGGACAACCACGATGCACTCCAGTATCGGGGGGCGTCGCCGGTCGGGCCGCAGGCGGCGATCGGCAGCCTGGCGACGGTGATCCGCGCGGACGACCTTTCGCAGGGCGCGATCCTGCGCGGATTGCGATCGGGGCGGGTGTTCGTCGATCTCGACGAGGGCCGCGGGCGCGTGCTCGACCTGATCGCGACACGCGGGCGGGACCATGCGGCAATGGGCGGCACGCTGCCGCGCCGGCGCGGCCCGATCGCCGCCGTCGCGCATGTCGAGGGGGTGGCGGGGGGCCGCGTGTCGCTGGTCGTCGACGGCGTCGTCCGGCCCGGCCCGGGCGTCCCGGTCGCCGGTGCGCGCGCGGACGTGCCGCTGCGGCTCGACCATGGCGCGCAGCGCTGGTTCCGCGTCGACGTCCGCCGGCCCGACGGGCGGCTGTGGCTGATCGGCAACCCCGTCTACGTGCGCTAGCCGTCGCCCGTCCGGGTCGGGCGGGTGACGATCGCCGCGACCAGCGCGATGCGATCGACGTCGCGATAGGCGGGCGCGTCGAGTTCCTCGCCGAACACGTCCGGATCGATCTCCCGATAGCGGATCGCGCAGCCGTGCCCGTGCGCCAGACCGGTCAGCGCCGCGCGCAGCGCATCGCCGCCGCGGACGATCGCGCTGCCGGTGTAGAGGATCAGCCGTCCCCCCGGCGCCAGGCGCGGCACCGCCATCGCCGCCATGTCGAACGACACCTGCCCGCCGTGCATCGCGCCGCCGTCGCGATACAACCGGCGCTCGCGGTCGATGATGAACGGCGGGTTGGCGGTGGCGAGGTCGATGGCGTCCGGCACGGGGTCGAGCGTCGCCGCCTCGTGCGTCACGATCGAGACGCCCGCCGCGCGCGCGTTGATCCGGGCGAAGCGCAGCGCCGCCGGGTTCACGTCCGTCACATGCACGCGCAGGTCCGGCCAGGCGAGCGCCGCGACGATCCCGCCGACTCCCGATCCGGTGCCGATATCGACCATTCGCGCGTCGGGTCGCAGCGGCGCTGCGCGCAATGCGTCGTCCAGCAACGCGGCGAAGCGGTAGCTGTCGGGTCCGAAGAACACCGCGTCCGGCGCATCGGTGGGATAGGCGGAATGGACGAACAGGCGGTCGTGAAGGCACGACACGCGGATCGTCGCGCGATGCGACGCTCCCGTCGATACGACGACGCCCGCCTGTTCCAGGATCGCCTCGATCGCCGGATCGCACTGGCCGGGCCGATAGGGCAGGCTCCAGCCGAGCATGTCCTCGACCGTCCGCGCCTCGCGCCGCTCGGCGCGCGCGACGACGCGGGCGTGCGTCGCCGGCGTCGGCGTCACGAACGCATAGCCGCGCGCCTGCAACGCCGTCAGCAGGTGGAGCAGGTGATCGTCGGCGGTCGGTACGGACGGCATGATCCCCTCTGTCCTCAGCATGGAGCGGGCCGCTCGGGCGGCGGTATCGGCACCATCACGTCACTCCCTGCCATCCCCGCGACCTGACCGCAGGTGGTGCGGCCGTGTCAATGTCGTGTGCTGCGACGAACGGCTCGTAGCGGGCTCCGGCGCGGGCCCCGGCGCGCGCGACCGTGCCGCCGGCATCGGCGACCAGCGCCGCGGTGGTCGCGGATGCGGTGACGAACCGCCAGTCGGTCGCCGGCACCTCGTCGTCCTCCCCCGCCACCGCAGCGATCGCGGCGAGCAGACGGTCGGCGGCGAGCACGACCACCACGCTGCCCTCGTTGGCGAGCGCGACATCGGTCAGACCCAGCCGGTGCGCCAGACGCGCCTTCGTGGCGCGGTCGTCGCGCTGCGCAATGGTCAGGGCGCGGATCGCCGTGCCGGCGGCCGTCGCCGCATCGTTCGCCGGTCCGGGCGCCGCGCTCCACGCCTCGGGCGGGCAGAGCTTGTCGGCGGGGTCGACGGCGCGGTCCGGCCGGACCTCTGCGGGATAGATGCGGCAGGCATTCGGCCGCCGCTCGTACGCGCCGCAGCGCCGGTCGGGCAGCAGCCGCGGGCAGGCGCCGTCGAACGCCGCGACCGGAGTCAGTGCCACCCGGATCGCCAGGCCGCCGCTGTGCGCCGGAAATCCGATCGCCCAGCGGTGCAGCGCGGCGGCGTCGCCCGGCGGCCCCAGGTCTGGCGCGGCCTCGCACCGCAATTCCACCGTGCCACCGTTCGCGGCCCAGTCGCGCGCCTCGGCGACCGACAGTGGCAGGCGCAGCCCGTGGCAGCAGCGGCCGCAGGCGGTACAGGCAAAGGCAGGCAGGCGGGCAGGCGCCAGTTCGATCGACGTCACGGGTCCGGCACGCTCTTCCGCCGACCCGTGCGATTCGTTCCCCGATCGCACCCGGTCGGCGCAGCGATGCGAAGGCGCGCCCGACGCGGTCGGGCGGCCATGGCCATTTGGCGCAATCGGGCCGCCGGGGGAAGATCGCGCATGGTATCCCCCGCCGTGCGATCGGGGTTGACCTCTCCGGCTTCATGTCTGACAAGATATTGAATATAGGGGAGAGGCATCATCGTGCACCTGGGCTGGTCTAGCCGCGTCGCCGCGCTTGCGACGATCGCATCGGCGATGCCCGTGCCGGCCGACGTCGCGCCCCCGCTGCTTTTCCCGGCCGGCGACGGCATCACCCCCGACCAGGCGCGGCGGCCCCGCGCGACGGAGACCGAACGATGAAAACGATCCTCACCGCCCTCGCGCTGGTGCTCGCCGCGCCCGTGTCCGCGCAGCAGGCCGCGCCGGCGCCCGACGGCGGCGGCGACGCCGTCACCGTCCATGGCGACCGGCCCGCGCCGAAGTTCGACCGGCGGATGTTCGGCCAGTTCGCCGAACACCTCGGCACCGGCATCTATGGCGGGATCTGGGTCGGCAAGGGCAGCCGCATTCCTAACGTCGACGGCTATCGCCGCGACGTGCTCGACGCGCTGAAGGCGATCCGGGTGCCGGTGATCCGCTGGCCCGGCGGCTGCTTCGCCGACGAATATCACTGGCGCGAAGGCATCGGCGCGCCCGCCAAGCGCAAGGTCAAGATCAACACCAACTGGGGCGGCGTGACCGAGGACAATGCGGTCGGAACGCACGAATTCATGAACTATTCCGAGCTGGTCGGCGCCGAGCCCTATGTCTCGGGGAACGTCGGCAACGGCACGCCGAGCGAGATGGCGGAATGGGTCGAATACATGACCTCGCCGAGCGGATCGAGCCTCGCGAAGGAACGCGCGGCCAATGGCCGCAAGGCGCCGTGGAAGCTGCCGATGTTCGGCATCGGCAACGAATTGTGGGGCTGCGGCGGCAACATGCGGCCCGAATACGGCGCCGACGTCACCCGTCGCTACAGCACCTTCATCAAGATGCCCGAGGGGCAGACCGTGATGAAGATCGCGAGCGGCGCCAATTCCGAGGATTACACCTGGACCGAGGTGATGATGCGCGAGGCGAGCCGCCAGTTCGACGGCATCGGCGTCCATTACTATACCGTGCCCAACGACTGGGCACACAAGGGATCGGCGACCGGCTTCGACGAGGACCAGTGGGCGCGCACGCTCGCCAAGACGGTGAAGATGGACGAACTCATCACCCGGCACGCGGCGATCATGGACAAATACGATCCGAAGAAGCGCGTCGCGCTGCTCGTCGACGAATGGGGCACCTGGTACGACCAGGAACCGGGCAGCCATCCCGGCTTCCTGTACCAGCAGAACAGCCTGCGCGACGCGCTGGTCACCAGCCTGAACTTCGATATCTTCGCCCGCCACACCGACCGGCTGCGCGGCGCCAACATCGCGCAGATGGTCAACGTGCTCCAGGCGATGATGCTGACCGACGGCAACCGCATGGTGAAGACGCCGACCTATTGGGTGTTCGACCTGTACAAGGACTATCAGGACGGCATCGTGCTGCCGGTCGACGTCCGGTCGCGCTGGTATTCGAAGAACCAGTGGGTGCTGAAGGCGGTGAGCGCCAGCGCGGTGCGCGGCGTCGACGGCGCGGTGCACATGGGCCTCACCAACGTCGATCCGAACCAGCCCGCCAGCGTCACCGTCCGCCTGGACGGCGTCGCCGGCGCGGCGGTGACCGGCCGGATCGTCACCGCCGCGACGATGGACGCGCACAACACCTTCGATGCGCCGAACGCGGTCGTGCCGGTGGCCTTCACCGGTGCCGCGCTGTCGGGCGGCACGGTGCAGGTGACGCTGCCGCCCAAGTCGGTGGTGATGCTCGACATCCGCTGACCGGGCCGGATCCCGCCCCCGCCGGATGCGCCCCGTCGCGCGTGCCCGGCGGGGGGCATCCAGCCAAGGCGCGCATCGATCCATCGCGCCTTTGGTTTGGACGCTGCTCCCGTCGACCCGTACCACCCTGCCAAGATCCGCGATCCACGAACCGCGGGGACGACAGGAGAGCCCAGTGACGACGATGAGCCCCACCGACATGGCGCGCCACCTGGGCGGCGGCCTGCTGTCCTTCCCGGTCACCCACTTCGACGCGGAGGGGGATTTCCTCGAAGGCCCCTATCGCGAACATTGCGCCTGGATGCTGGGCCACGAGCTGACCGGCCTGTTCGCCGCCGGCGGCACCGGCGAATTTTTCTCGCTCACCCCCGCCGAGGTCGCGACCGTCGTCGCCGCCGCGGTGGCGGAGGCGGGCGGGCGGCTTCCCGTCATCTCGGGCTGCGGCTACGGCACCGCGATCGCCACCGGCATCGCGCGCGATGCCGAACGGGCGGGCGCGGACGGTCTGCTGCTGCTGCCGCCCTATCTGGTCGGCGCCAAGCAGGAAGGGCTCGAACGCCATATCGAGGCGGTGTGCCGCGCCACCGGCCTCGGCGTCATCGTCTACAATCGCGACAATGCGGTGGTCGACGACGAGACGCTGGCACGATTGTGCGACCGCAACCCCAATCTCGTCGGCTACAAGGACGGTGTCGGCGACATCGAACTGATGACGCGCATCTATGCGCGGATGGGCGACCGGCTGACCTATATCGGCGGGCTTCCCACCGCGGAAACCTTCGCGGTGCCGTATCTGACGATGGGGGTGACGACCTATTCGTCGGCGATCTTCAACTTCATGCCGGAATGGGCGCTCGCCTTCTACAAGGCGGTCCGCGCCGACGACCGCGCCGAGGTGCTGCGCCAGCTGCGCGACTTCGTCCTGCCCTATATCAGCCTGCGCAACGAGGGGCGCGGCTATGCGGTGTCGATCGTCAAGGCGGGCATGCGCATCGTCGGCCGCGACGCGGGGCCGGTGCGCTCGCCGCTGACCGACCTCAGCGCGACCGAGCACGACCGCCTGCGCGTCCTGATCGAACGGGTCAGCCCGCAGGCGCTCGCCGCCGCCGCCTGACCGCGATAGGCTGGGCCATGTTCGAACTCAGCCAGCTCCGCTGCTTCGTCGCCGCCGCCGAGGAACTCCACTTCGGCCGCGCGGCGCAGCGGCTCAACATGACGCAGTCGCCGCTCAGCCGCCAGATCCAGCTGCTCGAGCGCATCCTGGACGTAACGCTGCTCGAACGCACCAGCCGCAACGTCGCGCTGACCCCGGCGGGCCGCGTCTTCCTGATCGAGGCGCGGCGCATCGTCCGCCTCGCGGAGAGCGCGCAGCTGTCCGCCCGCCGCGTGGCGAAGGGCGATGCGGGCAAGGTCGCGATCGGCTTCACCGCCGTTTCCGGCTACAATCTGGTGCCGCAGATCGTCGCCCAGGCGCGCGCCGCTTTGCCCAACATCGATCTCGAGCTGCGCGAGATGGTGACGACCGAACAGGTCGATGCGCTGCTGACCGGGCTGATCGACATCGGCTTCGTCCGTCCGCCGCTCGCCCGCCAGGAATTCGACACCGCGCTGGTGCTGCACGAGCCGCTGGTCGTGGCGCTGCCCGCGGGCGATCCGCGCGCCGCCAAGTCGGTGCTCGAACCCGCCGATTTCGACGGCCAGCCGCTCATCATGTACGCGCGGCAGGGGGCGGGCTACTTCCACGACATGCTCATTCGCCTGTTCGACGAGGCGGGGGTCAGCCCGCACTACGTCCAGCACGTCACCCAGATCCATTCGATGCTCGGCCTCGTCCACGCCGGCCTCGCCGCCGCGATCGTCCCCGAATCCGCTTCCGGCCTGCACCTGATGGACGTCCAGTACCGCCGCCTCTCGACCGAACCCGAACGCCCGGTCGAGCTGTTCATGGCGTGGCGTCGCGACAACCATAACCCCGCGCTCGCGCCGATGCGGCGGCTGTGCGCCGAGATGGGGCAATGATCGACCGGCGCGGCGTGCTCGCCGGCATGGCGGCGCTCCCGGCCGCCGGCGTGACGGCCGCGGACCCGGTCGCCACGACCCCGTACGGCCGCGTCCGCGGCCTGCGAGAGGACGGTGTGCTCGTCTTTCGCGGCATCCGCTATGGCGGCGACACCGCCCCCCGGCGGTTCCGCCGTGCGGTCGCGCCGCAGCCATGGCGCGGCATCGTCGACGCCACCCGCTATGGCGCCGCCGCGCCGCAGACCGGGGCGGACGGGCCGACCAGCGAGGACTGCCTGTTCCTCAACGTCTGGACGCCCGCGCTCGACGCGGGCCGACGCCCGGTCATGGTGTATCTGCATGGCGGCGCGCACAGCCACGGGTCGGGATCCGACCCGCTGTACGACGGCACCCGCCTCGTCCGCCGCGGCGACGTGGTCGTGGTGACGCTCAACCACCGCCTCGCCGGCCTCGGCTACGCCTATCTGGCGCAGGCCGGCGGCCCGGCGGAGAGCGGCAACGTCGGCAATCTCGACATCGTTCTCGCGCTGCAATGGGTGCGCGATTCGATCGCGCGGTTCGGCGGCGATCCGGGCCGGGTGATGATCTTCGGCCAGTCGGGGGGCGGCGCGAAGGTCGTGACGCTGATGGCGATGGCGCAGGCGCGCCCGCTGTTCCACGCGGCCGCGACGATGAGCGGCCAGCACGTCACCGCCGCCGGGCCCAACCACGCGACGGCGCGGGCGCGGGCGTGGATGGCAAGGGCGGGCGCGCGCGACGCCGCGGAGCTCGCGACGCTGCCGGTCGCGCGCCTCGTCGCGGCGATGGCGATGACCGACCCGCTGGAGGGGAAGGGCGAGATCAGCTTCACCTCGACGCTCGACCACGACGTGCTGGTGCGTCACCCCTTCTTTCCCGACGCCCCGCGTGAGGCGGCGCCCATCCCGCTGGTGATCGGCAACACGCATGACGAGACCGGCCTGTGGATCGAGGCGACGCTGAAGCGCGGTGACACGACCTGGTCGAACCTGCCCGGGCGGCTGCTCGCGCAGATGACGAAGGACGTCGGCGTCGACCATGTCATCGCGCGCTACCGCCAGCTCTACCCGCAGCGCACGCCGGGGCAGATCCTGCTCGCCGCCTCGACCGCGGGCCGCTCCTGGCCCGGGCACCTCATCCAGGCCGAGGAGCGCGCCCGGATCGGCGCGCCGACCTGGATGTACCAGCTCGACTTTCCCTCGCCCGAGGCCGGCGGCGTGCTCGGCGCGTTCCACACGCTCGACATCGGACTGGTGTTCGACAACACCGCGCAGCCCGGCGCGCGGACGGGCAACGATGCAGCGGCCCGGCGGCTGGCCGGGCAGATGGCGGATGCCTTCATCCGGCTCGCGCGGACGGGTGATCCGAACGGCGGTGCCTTGCCCTCATGGCCACGGTACGACCTGGCGCGCCGTGGGACGATGATCTTCGATCGCGACATCCGCGTCGAGGACGATCCCCGGCGCGAAGAGCGCCTGCTGTTCGCGGTCGCGCCCTATATCAAGCCGGGCGGCTGACCCCGTTCGTCATGCCCCCGCTCCGCTCGCCATGACGGGGGCAGTGCCTACCGGTCCCAGGGAAAGGCCAGCGTCGGCCGGTTGGCGTAGCGCGTCATCGCCAGCGTCAGCCGCGCGCCGCATCCCGGCTCCAGCCGCAGCGTCACGTCGCGGCCGCCGACCGGGCGGGTCGCGCCGGCGAGCGTCACCGCGTCGATGCGATGTTCGCCATAGCTGCCGCCCTGCACCACGACCGTCCGCGCGCTCCGGCCGGTGTTGACCAGCGTCACCTCGGTCGAGCCGTCGCCGAGTGCGTGCACCAGCGCGCCGACGTCCTCCGGCACCCCCGCGCGCCGTCGGTCCGCGTCGAAATAGCGCAGCCGGCAGTGCAGCACCACGCCGCCCTGCGGCGGGCTGGTCGGCGACCAGGGCGGGCGCGCGATGTGCAGCCCGCCGGTCATCGTCTCGATCAGCGCGGTGGCGCTCGCCGGGTTGATGTCGATCGTCCAGTCGGCCAGCCGCTGCATCCGCGTCGTGCTATCCGCCGCCCGCTTCGCCACCCGCTCCGCGACGCGCGCCAGGTCGGCCGTCAGCGCCGCTTCGGGGAAGCCGGGGTTGCGCCCGTGCAGGAAATCGATCCACGGATGCGTGCCCGCCGCCGCCAGGTCGCCGGCGTCCTGCGTCGCATACCAGATTTCGAACCCGTTGGTGCGGTAAGGCCCCGGCTTCCACCCGTACCAGCCCTGTGCGCCGTACATCGTCGGGGCGGACATCACCCCGTCGATGCGCCTCGACGCCGCATTGATCCGCGCGGTCTGCCGCCGCCACAGGTGGATGTATTCGCGGTCGCCGGTCAGCAGCAGGCCGTTGTAGAAGGCCGTGATCGATCGCGGCACGCGATTGCGGTTCTCGCGCACGCCGGTCTGCGGGACCAGCGGCGAGAAACCCCAGCCATAGACGCCCTGCCACCAGTCGGCGCCGACCCGGCCGTCGGTGCCGATCCGGCTCGGCACGATGTCGCCGTTGGCGCGCGCGCGCTCCATCCACGCGTCGAGATAGTCGAGCGCCCAGCCGCGGAACCGCTCGCCCGCGCCCAGTGCATAGGCGTTGACGCCCAATGTCGTCGCCTGCAGATTGAGCGGATTGTCGCCCGCGACGTCGCCATAGTCGTCGTAATGGCGCAGCGTCTGCGCATAATCCTGCTCGCCATGCTCCATGTGGAAGGCGCGCGTGTCGAACGGGTCGCCGGTCCAGTCGAGCGGCGTCGCGCGGCGCAGCATCGGCCCGCGGCTGCCGTTCAGCACGCTGCGGATCACGCGGGCGCGCGGATCGTAATTGGCGACGCTGCGGTCGCGCCCCGTGTAGAAATCGGCATAGCGCCGCGTCCGCTCGATCAGCATCGCATCGTGCGGCGCGCTCAGGCCCATCACGTTGAAGCTGGTGAGGCCTTCGCTGTTGTGCTGCCAGTCCATCTGGACGGGGAATTCGCGGTAATACATGCCTGCGCGTGCGATCGGCACGTCCACCGTCCGCGCCGCGGAATATTGCTTCAGATGCCCTTCCCAGAACCGCTGCGCGAGCGTCAGCAGCCGGTCGGGCGCCCCCAGGGCGTGCAGCGTCACCCAGTCGTTGGCCGCCTCCGCGGCATCGTCGGGACCGTCGTTGGCGCCCCAGCGCTCGAACACCTGCAACGCGTCGCCCGGACCGACGTATTTGGCGAAGAACGCCTCGCACGCGGCGGCGTTGGCGGCGAGCAGCCGGCGTTGCAGCAGCGCCCAGCGCGGCGCCGCCATCGGCGTATCGACGACCAGCACGCCTGGCCGCGCCCGCGCCGCGGCGGGCAGCATGGTCAGCACGGCGCCGGCGCCGAGCAGCGAGCGGCGGTCGATCGTCATGCCGGCAACTCCAGACGCCGGATCGGCCCGACGATCACCAGGAAGGCGAAGATGGTCAGCAGGCAATGCGCGCCGACGAACACCAGCGCGAGGTCGAACGAGCCGGTGCCCGCGACGATGAAGCCGACGACGATCGGGGTGACGATCCCGGCGATGTTGCCGAACATGTTGAACACGCCCCCCGACAGGCCGGCGAGCTGTTTGGGGGCGACGTCCGCCATCACCGCCCAGCCGAGCGAGGCGACGCCCTTGCCGAAGAACGCGACCGCCATCAGCACGATCACCAGCCATTCGGATTCGGCCCAGACACAGGCGATGATGAGCGTCGCCAGCAGCATGCCGGCGACGAGCGGACCCTTGCGCGCGAGGTCCAGGTTGCCGGTCCGCTTCAGGATCGCGTCCGACGCGAACCCGCCGACGAGGCCGCCGACGAAGCCGCACATCGCCGGCGCCGCGGCGGCGAATCCCGCCTCCATGATGTTGAGCCCGCGTTCCTTGACGAGGTAGATCGGGAACCACGTCACGAAGAAATAGGTCAGCACGTTGATGCAATACTGGCCGAGGTAGATGCCCAGCATCATCCGGTTGGCCAGCAGCATGCGCACGTTGTCCCAAGTGAAGGTGCTGGCGCCCGCCTTCGCCTCCTCCATCCGGATCAGCCCGCCGCCCGCCTCGATATGGTCGAGCTCGGCCCGGTTGATCGCGGGGTGCCGCACCGGGCTGTGGATGAAGCGGACGAACGCGAGCGCGGCGAGGATGCCCAGCAGGCCCATCGCCCAGAACACCGATCGCCAGCCGAAACTGTGCGCCAGCCAGCCCATCAGCGGCGCGAAGGCGACCAGCGAGAAATATTGCGCGCTGTTGAAGATGGCGGAGGCGGTGCCGCGCTCCGGTCCGGGAAACCACGCCGCGACCAGCCGCGCGTTGCCGGGAAAGGACGGCGCCTCCGCCAGCCCGACCAGGAACCGCAGCACGAACAGCGTCGCCACCGCCGACAGCAACGGCAGCCAGCCGACGAACCCCTGCATCGCGGTCATCGCCGACCACAGCAGGATCGCCCCGGCATAGATGCGCTTGGTCCCGAACCGGTCGAGCAGCACGCCGCCGGGGATCTGCGCGAGCACATAGGCCCAGGCGAAGGCGGAGAGGACGAACCCGGTCTGCACCGGCGTCAGGCCGAGTTCGCCCGACGCCTGCGTCCCCGCGATCGAAAAGGTCGCGCGGTCGGCATAATTGATCGAGGTGATGAGGAAGATGAGCGCGATGATCCGGTAACGGACGCGCGTCGGGCGCTGGTCGGCGGCGATCATCGGGACGCTCTCCTCGGGGGACATGCCCGTCTGGCGCGGGCTTGGAAGGCCGGAACGCTAGCGGGCGGCGGCCGGGCGGTCCAAGTCGAAAAGCGGGACGATCCAGTCCTTTCGTGGCTCGATGCGATCCCGCGCCGCCGACGGCGGATCGCGACCCATGCGCCACGCGCAACGATCCATGCCCGATTGGGATTGGCGTCGCCGCCCCCGCCCAAGCTACCCCAGCATGACAGAACCGACCCCGGTCACGGAAGGTCGGACGCACACGACGAGGGGATCGATGATGGCCATGTCCGGCATCCGTGGACTGAAGATCGCGCTGGGGCTCACCACCGCGGCGATCGGACTGGGCGCTTCGCCCGCGATCGCGCAGACCTCGCCCGAAACCAATGCGGAGAAGGCGGCGCGCGCCCCCGGCAACCAGCAGGACACGGTTTCGCCGCCCGCCTCGCCGGCCGCCGCACCGGAACCGTCGGTCGCCGACGCACCGCCGCTCACCGACGGTCCGGATGCCGGGGCGCAGGACATCGTCGTCACCGGCTTCCGCGAAAGCCTGAGCAGCGCGATCAACATCAAGCGCAACCAGACCGCGACGATCGACGTCATCAAGGCGGAGGATATCGCCGAATTCCCGGACCTGAACCTCGCCGAATCGCTCCAGCGCATTCCGGGCGTCGCGATCAGCCGGGTCAACGGTGAAGGGCGCAACATATCGGTGCGCGGCCTGGGGCCGGAATATACCCGCGTTCGCATCAACGGGATGGAGGCGATCGGCACCACCGGCGGAACCGACAATTCGGGCGGCGTCAATCGCGGCCGCGGCTTCGATTTCAACATCTTCAGCTCGGACCTGTTCAACAGCCTCGCGGTGCGCAAGACCGCGACGGCGGATGTCGAGGAAGGCTCGCTCGGCGCCACGGTCGACCTCCAGACGTCGCGGCCGTTCGACTACAAGAAGCCGACCGCGGTGATCTCCGCGCAGGCGAGCTACAACGACCTGGCGCGCAAGGCGACGCCGCGGGTGTCGGGCCTCGTCACCGCCTCGACGCCCGACGGCCGCTTCGGCGTGCTGCTGTCGGTCGCCTATGAAGAGCGCAAGCTGCGCGAAGAGGGCGCGAACATCACGCGCTGGACCTATGGCGGGTTCAACGGCGGGTTCAACGCCGCCTCGACGCTGGCGGGCTATACGCTGGCGCAGATCAACTACGGCGCGTCGGCGACGCAGACCGATTATGCCGGCCAGGCGCTGTTCCACCCGCGCATCCCGGGCCTCGTCAGCTATGCGATCGACCAGAAGCGGCTCGGCGCCGCGGCATCGGTGCAGTTCCAGCCGACCGACGCGACCCTGCTGTCGATCGACGGCCTCTATTCGCGGCTCGACGGCACGCGCGCCGAATCGCAGATCCAGGCGATCAGCTTCAGCCGCTCGGGTACCGGCAAGCCGCAGACGATCATCCGGTCGGGCACGGTCGATGCCAATCGCAACATCATCAGCGGCACGTTCGACAACGTCGATGTCCGCTCGCAGAGCCGCTACGACATCCTGCGCACCGATTTCTACCAGGGTACCGCTAACCTCGAACAGAAGTTCGGCGACGCGCTGAAGTTCGTCGGCACCGTCGGCTATGCCAAGTCGGAATTCACCAATCCGACGCAGACCACGGTTACGATCGACGCGGTCAATTCGAACAATTTCTACTACGATTTCTCGACGCGTTTCCCGACGATCCGCCCCGGCTTCGACGTCACCAATTCGGCGAGCTATACTTTTACCAACGGCAATTCGGAAGTGCGCGTCCGGCCGCAGACGGTCGACAACAGCTTCAGGACCGCCAAGGGCTATCTGGAATGGACCGCGAGCGGGCTGGTCAAGCTGAAGGCCGGGCTCGACTGGCGCCAGTTCACCTATTCCTCGACGGAAGGGCGCCGCAACGCCGGCGAGACGGTGGTGCAGACGCTGACCCCGGCGCAGATCGCCGCGGCGACGACGCTCTATTCGGGGTTCGGGCGCGGCATCGACCTGCCGACCGGCACGCCGACGTCGTGGCTGGTGCCGGACATCAACAAGTTCGCCGAGCTCTACGGCATCTACACCAACCCGCTCTACGCGGTCGGCCGGCTCGACAACGCCACCGCGCGCGGATCGTACATCACGGTGCGCGAACGCGACACCGGCGCCTGGGGCATGACCGAATTCAACCTCGCCGACGCCGGCATCCGGCTGCGCGGCGATGCCGGCGTGCGTTACGTCCACACCCAGCAGCGCTCGACCGGCTATACCGGCGTCGGCACGTCGGTGAGCCTCATCACCGCCGACCGCAGCTACGACCGCTGGCTGCCGTCCGCCAACCTCGTCTACGACCTCACCGACACTCTGCTCGTCCGGTTCGGGGCGGCCAAGACGCTGTCGCGGGCGGGCATCGCCGCGCTGACGCCGGGCGGCAACCTCAACATCTCGGGCGGCAACCGCGGCTTCAGCTCGGGCAATCCCGACCTGAAGCCGACCGAATCGACCAACCTCGACGCCAGCCTCGAATGGTATCCGACCAAGGGCGCGGTCTATGCGGTGTCCGCGTTCCAGAAGGACATCGGCACCTTCGTCCAGACGCTGAGCGTCAACGTGCCCTTCTCCGACCTCGGCCTGCCGGCGTCGCTGCTCGCGGGCAGCGCCGCGTCGCCGACCGATATTTTCACGGTGACGCAGCCGGTCAATTCGAGCGGCGGCAAGCTGCGCGGGTTCGAGGTGAACGTGCAGCAGCCCTTCACCTTCCTGCCGGGCTTCCTGCGCGACTTCGGCGTGCTGGCGAACTACACCTACGTGAAATCGGACATCAAATACCTGTTGTCGGCGACCAGTTCGGCGACGGTGACCCAGCCGCTCGTCGGCCTGTCGCGAAACGCGGCGAACGCGACGCTCTATTATGAAACGAAGCGCTTCTCGATCCGTGGGTCGGTCGCCTATCGCTCCAAGTATCTGACCGCGGTGCCGGGGACGGAAGGCAACAGCTACAACGGCACCAATTCGACGACCAACGTCGATGCGCAGATCAGCTACAACATCACCGACGCGCTGAAGCTCAGCCTCGAAATGATAAACCTGACCGACCAGTTCAACGATCAATATGTCGACGCGACCAACCGGCTCAACGTCCTGACGCACAGCGGCCGGCAATTCATCGCGGGCGCGCGCTTCGCCTTCTGACCGGTCGGCGGGGGCGGGTGTTGCTGGGTCCGCCCCCCGCCACGGCGCGTTCGGGCTCGCGCCAAGCGATTGGGATTGCGCGTGTATCGCTTGAACGATGGGGAGGTATGGGCCTAGACCCACGATATGCGGGACAGCGGTACGATCCACGTCGGACATGATGAGGTCGCCGGTATCCTCGCATGCGAGATCATCTCCGGCCAACGGCCGCAGGGCAGCCGCATGCCGTCGGTCGAGGAGATGTTCGACCGGTTCGGCGTGTCGCGCGTGATGATGCGCGAGGTCACCAAGACGCTGACCGCCAAGGGACTGGTGGCGGCCAAGAGCCGGGTCGGCACGCTCGTGCTGCCGCCCGAACGCTGGGCCTGGTTCGACGTCGACCTGTTGTCGTGGCGCGTGCGCGTCGGGCTGGATGCCGCCTTCATGGACCAATTGACGCAGATGCGCCGCGCGGTCGAACCCGCCGCGGCCGCGCTGGCGGCGGAACGGGCGTCGCCCGCACAGATCGACGAGATGCGGGCCGCGCTCGACGCGATGGCCGCGGCGGGCGTCAACCGGCACGCCTTTGCGCAGGCCGACCTGCGGTTCCACGTCGCGCTGGGGGCCGCATCGGGCAACCCGCTGTTCCGGTCGTTCGCGAGCGTGGTCGAGACGGCGCTGGACGCATCGCTGTCGCTGACCGCGCCGCCCGGGGCCGACACGATCGCGACGATCGTCCGTCGGCATCGGGATGTCGCCGACGCGGTCGCGGCCGGCGATGCCGCCGGCGCGGCGCGCGCGATGCTGACGGTCATCGACGAGGGCGTGCAATGGCTGCGCAGGGACGGGGCGAGCGCCCGCCCGGCGTAGGGCGCATCGCGTCATCGCCAGCGGCGTCAGGCGCACCGTCAACGCGCCCTTAACCCGCATCGGCTAGTCCGCGGGGCAAGAGGTGCGCCGCAAGCTGATGCCGCAGGACAGCGACTTTCCAATCGACGATGTCGTCGCCGCCATCGATCTGGGCGAGCGGCTGCGCCTGTTCGCATTCACCGCGCACGACCATGCGATCGCACGCCGCGTCTGGTCGCTGCTCGACGCGGATGGGCACGGGGACGCGCGACGCGTCGCGGCGGCGCAGGTCGACGGCTGGTTCCGCGTCTTCCCGGCTGGCGGCGACGAGGATCGCGAAGCGCTGGTCGCGCGCGGGGTCGACCAGCTGCGCCGGCGCTTCTGCGACCTGACCGATGTCGGCTGGGTCCGGCGCGGGGTGGTGCGGATCGGCGTCGCCTATGCCGCCGGCATATCGCTGACCCGCATGCTCGCCATGGGCAACAGCAACGCGTTGCTGATGCTGAACTTGGTGTGCGGCAGGCTGGACTTGTCCCTGGAAGAGCGCGGCGAGGTGACCGATTTCCTGTTCCGGCTGCGGACGCTGGAATGCGACGTCTATGCGACGATCCATGCCGCCTATCTGGGCGACGCGGCACGCCGGGAACGCAACGCCCTTGCGACCGTCTTTCGCGGCGGCATCGCCGAACTGGTGACGACCGCGGGCGGGGAGGGGCATGCACTGCGCGATCAGACCGGGGCCAGCGCCCGGGCGGTACGCGGCGTCCGGCACAAGGCATCCGACGTCGCGACCGCGGCCGAACGGTCGGCGGGGACGATGCGCGACGCCGCCTCGCTCGCCGCGGACCTGATCCGTGCGATCGGCCAGACGCGCGACGAGGTCGAACGCGCGGCGGCGGTCGCGGAACGGGCCGGCACGCAGGCGAACGAGGCGGTCGTCATCTCGCAGACGCTGTTCGAACAGGTGGGATCGATCAATTCGATCCTGGCGCTGATCCGCCAGATCGCCAAGCAGACGAACCTGCTGGCGCTCAACGCCACGATCGAGGCGGTGCATGCGGGCTCCGCGGGCCGCGGCTTCGCGGTGGTGGCGCAGGAGGTGAAGGCCCTCGCGCACCAGACCGCCGCCGCGACGGAGGACGTTGCGTTGAAGATCGCCGCGATCGAACGCGCGACGCGCGCGACCGTCGATCACAATGCGTCGATCAAGCTCACGGTGGACGACGTGCAGGGTTCGGCCGGCCGCATCCGCCTGGCGATGGGGGCACAGGCGACGACCGTGGCGACGATCACCACGTCGCTAGACGACACGGCTCAGGCCGCCGATGCGATGTCGGCGACGATCGCCGCGATCCACGGCGACATCGCCACCGTCACCACGGTGGTCGACGACGTCGGCCACGGCTTCGACCGGCTCGACGACCGGCTGCGCGCGTTGCAGGCGAGCGCCGACGCCTTCGCCGCACGCGTCGCGGGATAGGCGATGGAGAGGATCGGCGCGGTCGCGCGTTGGCAGCCGACCCCGATCAGGATCGCTCCGCCATGAAGATCACCAGGAACGCCGCCGCCCCGTCGATGCCGGGCAAGACCCCGGACTATTTCACCGGCACCGTGCGGATCGACAATCCGGGCACGACCGAGCCGCCCAGCCGGGTCGGCACCGCGACCGTCACCTTCGCGCCCGGCGCGCGCACGGTCTGGCACACGCATCCCGCCGGACAGACCATCATCGTGATCGCCGGCCGCGGCTGGGCGCAATGCGTCGGCGGCCCGGTCGAGGACATCGTGCCCGGCGACACCGTGTTCTTCGCGGCGGGCGAGAAGCACTGGCACGGCGCCACGATCGACACCGGCATGACACACATCGCGATCACCGAAAGCGTCGACGGGACCAACGTCACATGGCTGGAGCCGGTGTCCGACGCCGAGTATCGGCGCTGACGACCCGCCCCCGCACGCCGCGCGCCTATTTGGGGTTGCCGGGCGCGTGCGGGAAGGATTGCGCGCGATACCAGTGCAGATCGTGTGCCGGCGGCACGACGCCGGCGGGCAGCGGGCGGTGGTTGACCGACATCCAATAGGCGAGGCTGGCGTCGCGCCACCATTGCGCCTCGCGCTGCTGCACCGCGAGATAGGTCGCGGTCTTCGTCCAGCGGTCCGCATCGATCTTCGTGCGCAGCGTGTCCCATTGCGTCCGCATCGTCGCGACATAGCCGACCCCGCGGTCGTAATGCGCGACCAGGTCCTCCCACAGCGTCCGCCCGTCGGCCATGCGGCGGTCCCAGGCGACGTGATGGAACCACAGCAGCTCGCGTTCCGGCGTGGTGTCGGGCCGGGCGAGCGCGCGCGCGACCGGCGCGGCATATTGCGCCACCGCGTCGCTGCCCGCGGCGGTGCGGTCGAAACCGATGCCGGCGGCGTCGGCGCGGTGGTAATAGACCGGGTTCCATTCGGGCCGCGCCAGATCCCTCACCCAGGGCCCGGGCCCATAATGGTGACCGGTCGCCATCAGGTGCGCGAGACCCAGCGCGCCGGTGTAATCCACCACCGCCTCGCGCGATCCGGCCATCATCGCGCTGGTGGTGGCGATCACCTGTGCATCGGTGCCGAAGGTCTGCGCCGCCCATTCGCGCGCGATGCGGTCCGCGGGCAGGTCCGGGTCCCACGCCAGCCGGCCGAAGGCGTACCAATTGGCCTGGTTGAACGTCGATCCGCTCCAGTCGCGGTCGCGGCCGATGTTGGCGACGCCCGCCATGCCGGTCAGCGTGTCGGCGACGTCCTGCCGCCCCCGGCCGGTCTGCGCGCGCAGCGTTTCGGCAAACAACGGGCCGAGATAGGCAAGGTGCGTCGCGAAGCCGAGATATTCCTTGGTGATCTGGAATTCCGCGACCATCGGCGTGCGCGGCATCGCGCCGAACAGCGGATGGAACGGTTCGCGCGGCTGGAAGTCGATCGCGCCGTTCTTCACCTGCACCAGCACGTTGGCGGCAAAGCGGCCGTCGAGCGGGCGGAATTCGCTATAGGCCTGTTTGGCGCGATCCTCGGGATCGGTTTCGGCATAGACGAAGGCGCGCCAGATCACCCGACCGCCGTGCGGGCGCAGCGCCGCGGCGAGCATGTTGGCGCCATCGGCATGGTTGGCGCCATAGTCGCGCGGTCCGGGCTGGCCCTCGCTGTTGGCCTTGACCAGGAAGCCGCCGAAATCGGGGATGCTGCGATAGATCTCGTCCGCCTTCGCGCGCCACCAGCCCGCGACCGCGGGGTCGCGCGGATCGGCGGTCTTCAGCCCGCCGAGCTCGATCGGTGCGGAGAAGCGCGCCGACAGGTAGACGCGGATTCCCCACGGCCGGAACACGTCGGCGAGCGCCGCCGCCTTCGCCAGATACGGGGCGGTCAGGCTGTCCGCCTTTGCATTGACGTTGTTGAGGACGGTGCCGTTGATCCCGATCGAGGCGTTGGCGCGTGCATAATCGGTGTAGCGGGGATCGCGGAAGTCGGGCAGCGTCCACCAGTCCCACAGCGACTGCCCGGCATAGCCGCGCTCCACCGTGCCATCCAGATTGTCCCAGTGATCCAGCATCCGCAGCGCCAGCCGCGGCGCCGACCGCAGCAGGGCCGCATCGGCGACGCCACCGGTCGCGACGTGGCGGATCAGGGCGAATGCGCCGTACAGCGCGCCGCGATCGGTATGGCCCGCGACCAGCATCACCCGCCGGCCGCCGATCGTCGCCGCGCGCACCAGATACCCTTCGTCGCCCAGCCCCGTCAGCGGCAGCCGCGCCGCCACGACCGCCGGATCGGCCGCGGTCGCGACCACGACCGGCAACGTCGCACCGGCGGGGAGCGCCCGGCGCAGTTCGGCTTCGGCAAGGCGCAGCGTCGCGGTGTCGCCGCGGCGAGCGACCTGCGCCGGCGTCCCGGCCGGCGCGCGCGGGCGCAGCCACAGGTCGTAGCCGTCGTCCGCGCGCGCCGCCCCCGCCCCGCCCAGGCCGAAGCCCAGTGCGGCCAGCGCCGCCGCCATCGCCAACACCCGCATCCACCCTCTCCCGTCGTCATCGCCGCTCGCCGATTGACAAGTCGGTCCCGTCGCGATCATGTTACCGCTATCAGATCCAGTGGCAAGCCGCGCGAGACGGCCGCCGTGACGGGAGCGGGACATGGACGACCGATTTTGGCGTGACGGCCGTGGGCAGGCAGTGCCGGCAAAGGTGTCCTGACGGTGCCGCATATCGTCGACGCCCGCGTCATCGTGACCTGTCCGAACCGCAATTTCGTGACGCTCAAGCTCGTCTGCGACGACGGCACCACCGGCGTCGGCGATGCGACGCTGAACGGTCGCGAACTGTCGGTGGCGAGCTACCTGTCCGATCACGTCGTCCCCTGCCTGATCGGCCGCGACGCACACCGCATCGAGGACATCTGGCAATATCTCTACAAGGGCGCCTATTGGCGGCGCGGCCCGGTGACGATGACCGCGATCGCCGCGGTCGACATGGCGCTGTGGGACATCAAGGGAAAGGTCGCCGGCCTGCCCGTCTACCAGTTACTCGGCGGGGCGAGCCGCACGTCCTGCCTCGTCTACGCCCATGCCAACGGCACGACGATAGAGGATACGATCGCGACCGCGCTGCGCTGTCGCGATGACGGCTACAGGGCGATCCGGCTGCAATGCGGCGTGCCCGGGCTCGCCGCCACCTATGGCGTCGCCAAGCCGGGCCAGACCTACGAACCCGCGGATGCGGCGTTGCCGACGGAAAGCGTCTGGTCGACCGCGGCCTATCTGCGCATCGTTCCCGCGCTGTTCGCCGCGGCGCGCGAGGCGCTCGGCTGGGACGTCCACCTGCTCCACGACGTCCACCACCGGCTCACCCCGATCGAGGCGGGGCGGCTGGGCCGCGACCTCGAACCCTATCGCCCGTTCTGGATCGAGGATGCGACTCCGGCGGAGAATCAGGACGCATTCCGCCTGATCCGCCAGCACACGACGACGCCGCTCGCGGTGGGCGAGGTGTTCAATTCGATCTGGGACGCCAAGCAGCTGATCGAGAACCAGCTGATCGACTATATCCGCGCCACCGTGGTTCATGCCGGCGGCATCACCCACCTGCGCCGCATCGCCGCGCTCGCCGACCTGTATCAGGTGCGCACCGGGTGCCACGGCGCGACCGACCTGTCGCCGGTGGCGATGGCGGCGGCGCTGCACTTCGGCCTCTCGGTGCCCAATTTCGGCATCCAGGAGCATATGCCGCACACCGCGGACACCGACGCGGTCTTTCCGCACGCCTATACGTTCGCGGACGGTGGCATGCATCCCGGCGACGCACCGGGGCTAGGGGTCGACATCGACGAGGCGCGCGCGGCGACCCACGCCTATCGCCGCGCCTATCTGCCGGTGAACCGGCTGGAGGACGGGACATTATGGAGCTGGTGACGCCGCGCGCCGCGCTGATGCTGGCGGCGGCGCTCGCGGTCGCCACGCCGGCCTGCGCCGACGTGCCGTACCTGCGGCGGCAGGGGACGACGTCGCAGCTCGTCGTCGGCGGCAGGCCCATGCTGCTGATTGCGGGCGAGCTGGGCAATTCCTCCGCCTCCAGCGCCGCCTATATGGCGCCGCACTGGGCGAAGCTGCGCGCGATGCACCTCAATACCGTGCTGGCGCCGGTGTCGTGGGAGCTGATCGAGCCGGTCGAGGGACATTACGACTGGTCGAGCCTCGACGCGATGCTGCGCGCCGCGCGCGCCGCGGACCTGAAGCTCGTCCTGCTGTGGTTCGGCGCCTACAAGAACTCCATGTCCACCTACGTGCCGGGCTGGGTGAAGCGCGACCAGACGCGCTTTCCCCGCGCGGCGCTGCCCGACGGGCCGTCGGTCGAGATCCTGTCGACCTTCGGGGCCGAGACGATCCGTGCCGAAGCGCGCGCCTATGCGGCGATGCTCGCGCATCTGAAGGCGGTCGACGGGACCCGCAACACCGTACTGATGGTGCAGGTGGAGAACGAGATCGGCATGCTGCCGGTCGCGCGCGACCATTCCGCACCCGCCGACGCGGCCTTCGCGCAACCCGTGCCGGCGGCGCTGACCGCCTATCTGACGCAGCATCGCGACACGCTGGTGCCGGAGATGAAGGCGATATGGGCGGACCGCGGCGCCCGCACGCAGGGCAGCTGGACCGAGCTGTTCGGCGACGGCGACGCCGCGGCGGAGGTTTTCGCCGCGTGGCATTACGCGCGCTTCGCCGACGCGCTCGCCCGCGCGGGCAAGGCCGCCTATCCGCTGCCGATGTACGTCAACGTCGCGCTCAACCGCCCCGGCCGGGCGCCGGGGCAATATCCCAGCGGCGGACCGCTGCCGCATCTGATCGACGTGTGGAAGGCGGGGGCGCCGGCGATCGACCTGATCGCGCCCGACATCTATTTCCCCGATTTCACCCGGATCGTCGATCGCTACGCGCGGCCCGACAATCCCCTGTTCGTGCCCGAAGCCCACAATGCCGACAATCCGGTCGTGCCGGCCAACGCCTTCTACGCGTTCGGCGAGCGCGGCGCGATCGGCTTCGGCCCCTTCGCGATCGATTCGGTCGACGATGCGCCTGGGCGGCTCGCCGACGCCTATGCGGTGTTGCGCCAGCTCGAACCGCATATCCTCGCCGCGCAGGGCGGCGACCGCATCGCCGGCTTCAAACCGCGCCAGCGCTACGACGAATCGCTCGATTACGAACCGCAGGTGCGCGGCATCGGCGGCTATCGCTTCACCGTCGCCTTCGCCGACATCGAACGCCCGGCGATGACCGCCGACACCGCCGGCTATGGCGGCATGGTGATCGGCACCGGTCCGGACGAATTCCTGATCGCCGGGCAGGGGATCACCGTCACGTTCGCGGGCAGCGGCGACGGGCCGCCGCTCGTCGGCATCGAGCGCGCCGAGGAGGGCGTGTTCGATGCCGGTGGCCGCTGGGTCCGCGGCCGCGTGCTCAACGGCGACCAGACGCATCAGGGCCGCCATATCCGCCTGCCGCCGGGGCAATGGGGCATCCAGAAGGTGCGCCTCTACCGTTACCGCTGAACCGCCCGAAGGAATTCGACGATGCCGTCCTACCTGCTGACCGCGCTGTTGCTCGCCGCCCATCCCGCCGCCCCGGCGCCCGCCGCCTGTCCGTGGGCGGCGACGTGGGGCTCGTCGCAGATGGAGCCCGGCACCGACAATGCGCTGGCCGCGGGCCGGCTCGCCGGCGCGACGCTGCGCCAGGTCGCGCGGGTCAGCATCGGCGGCGACGCGGTGCGCGTCCGCCTCTCGAACGCCTTCGGCCACCAGCCGCTGCGCATCGCCGCCGCCGCGATCGGACGCACCGTGACCGGCGGCCGGACGCCGCCGGTCGCTGCGGATGCGCGTGCGCTGACTTTCGCGGGGCGGCCGGACGTCCTGATCCCCGCCGGCGCCGACTGGTGGAGCGATCCGGTGGCGATGCCGGTCGCCGCCTTCGCGGATCTGGCCGTCAGCCTCGACCTGCCCGACGATCCGCAGGGGCAGACCGGGCATCCCGGCTCGCGCGCCACCTCCTGGCTCGCCAGGGGTGCGCGCGCGGGCGATGCCGCGCTGTCGGCGGCCGAGCCGACCGCACACTGGTTCTTCCTCGCCGGGATCGAGGTGCGGCACTGCGGCGCGGCGCGCGGCGTCGTCGCGTTCGGCGACTCGATCACCGACGGCTATGGCGTCAGGCCCGACACCAACGCACGCTGGACCGACGCGCTGGCGCGCCGGCTCGGCGGGCGCGTGGCGGTCGTCAACCAGGGGATCGGCGGCAACCGCATCCTGCGCGACGGGCTGGGGCCGAACGCGCTCGCGCGGTTCGACCGCGACGTCCTGTCGCAACCCGGCATCGGCCACGTCATCGTGCTGGAGGGGATCAACGACATCGGCGTCCTGCAACGCGACGCGCCCGCAAGCGTGGCGGAGCAGGACGCGCTCGTGGCCCAGGTCACCGGCGCCTATGCACAGATGATCGCACGCGCGCACGAACGCGGCATCCGCATCTATGGCGGGACGGTGATGCCGTTCATGGCCAACGGCTATTACCACCCCGATGCGGGGTCGGAGCGGATGCGCGGCGCGATCAACGCGTGGATCCGCACGCCCGGCCGGTTCGACGCGGTGGTGGATTTCGACCGGGCGATGCGCGATCCCGCACGCCCCGCCTATCTCGCCCCGGCCTATGACAGCGGCGACGGCCTGCATCCGAGCGAGGCCGGCTATCGCGCGATGGCGGCGGCGGTGCCGCTGGCGCTGCTGCGCTGACGCGCAGGGCCGGCCGGATCGACGGGCGGGGGCGCTAGCGCGCGCTCGGGTCGCGCTCGCCGAGGATCGCGGATACGGCATCCACCTCGCCGACGCTCAGGACCTCGCGGCCGTCGAGATAGCGCAACAGCGCCCTCACCGCCTGCTCCAGCGCCGCGATCCGGTCTTCCACATGCGTACTCATACCTGGCGGGTCCCCCAATCCCGTGCCGAACGCAAAAATCGGCGCGGGGTTGCTCGGCTGACCGATTCCGACCCATCGGTGTGGATGACGTGCGTGGCGCGCGTCCATCGCGCTACCCACAGGCCGGCGCCCGTCGCAAGTGGTGCGATACCACGATGCCAGCGAAAAATTCCTGCGCAGGGTGCGATCGATCAGCCGGGCAGTTTGTCGTATCGAATGATGGGTTTACGCTAACATCGCAGTTACTCTGGGATGACCGCAAGACAATGGGACAGTAGTTTTGCCAGAAATAGGCCATTGACCGCGTTAGCGCTATCAATAATCTTCGGCTTGCGGGTAGGGGATGAATGACGGTCCCCGCCCGACAGGGAGAGGACTGTGATGAAGCGCACCATGACTCCGTTTCGCCGCGTGAACGCGATGGCCGCGATGCTGCTCGCCGGCGCCGCCTGGCCCGCGCTCGCGCAGACCGCCACGCCGGGCGCGCCCACGCCATCGTTGTCGAGCAGCAGTGCCGAACCCGCCACGCCGCCGGCGCAGGACGGCGCGGGCCAGACCGCACCGACCGCGATCGACGGGCCGGCACAGCCGCCCGCAGATCCGTCCGCGACCGGCAACGACGATATCGTCGTCACCGGCTATCGCGCCTCGCTGCAAAGCCAGACGAACGCCAAGCGCAACGCCGTCGGCTTCACCGATTCGATCTTCGCCGAGGATATCGGCAAGTTTCCCGACACCAACATCGCCGAATCGGTGAACCGCATCCCGGGCGTCACCATCGCGCGCGAGGTGACGGGCGAGGGCACCAGCGTCGCGATCCGCGGCCTCGGCACCAACTTCACGCGCGTGCTGCTCAACGGCGCGCCGGTCGCCACCGCATCGGTCCGCTTCGACGCGCAGAGCACCAACCGCGAGGTCGACCTCGACCTGTTGCCCACCGAATTGTTCACCCAGCTGACCGTCAGCAAGTCGCCGGTGGCAAGCCAGGTCGAAGGCGGCGCGGCGGGTACCGTCAACCTGCGCTCGGCCCGGCCGTTCGACAATCCCAAGGCCTATGTCAGCTATGGCGGACAGGCGTCGAAGGTCAGCACGACGGCGACTGGGGCTATCGCGGTTACCTGCTCGCCAGCGCGAGCAAGGGCGATTTCGGTCTGCTGGTCGGCGCCGCCGGGGTGCGCAACCGCTTCCGTGTCGACGGGTTCGAGACGATCGGCTGGACCAACCCCAACCTAACCGCGACGCAGCGCACCGGCGGCACGCTGAACCCGACCGGTGGCGGCAACTTCACCATTCCCGGCACGGTGCCCGCCAATGCCGGCAACGGCCTGGTCACCGGCACGACGATCAACCAGGCGTTCCTGCTCGCCAACAACCCCGGCGCGACGATCGACCAGATCGACAATGGCCTGCTGCCGCGGCTCGGCCGGCCGCGCTACGAGGACGGCAAGCGCGATCGCTACAATTTCATCGCATCGGCGGAATGGCGTCCCAGCGACGCCTTCCACCTGTATGTCGACGGCATCTACGGCAAGCGGACGACGGATTTCGACCGGTCGGCGATGAACTGGGCGGTGCGCAACGGCGCGTCGATCCCGCTCAAGACGACCTATGACCGCAGCGACTGCACGACCGGCTGCGTCGTCACCGGCGGCACCTATGCCAACGCGCAGTTCTTTCTCGAATTCCGGCCCTATCGCGACACGGTCGACTTCTACGGCGTCAATCCCGGTGCGGAATTCGTCGTCAACGACTGGATCAAGGGCGACATCCAGGCGAACTGGAACGAAAGCCCCTTCCGTCGCGAAAGCCCGACGGTGCTGGTCATCACCCCGCCGAGCAGCGGCACGACCGTCACCTATGCCAATGACGGCGGCATCCCGTCGATCACGACCAACGTCGACCTCAACAACCCGGCCAATTTCGGCTGGGCGGGCGGTGGCCGCGTCAATCTGAACGGGGAGGAGCGGCGCACCGAGAACCGGGGCGTGCGCGGCAGCCTGCTGTTCGGCGACGAGAAGCGCTTCAGCGTACGCGTCGGCGCGGCCTATGACGATACGCAGCGGCGGATCACGCCGTTCGACAACACCAACGTCTGGCAGAACCTGATCTGCGGCAACGGTCCCAGCGTCACGCTCGCGGCGCCGAACACCGCGACGACGCCCTGCACCGGGCTGAACCAGCCGGGAAGCGCGACGCCCGCGGGCTTCCCGACCTTTCCCGGCTACGGCACCAATGCCACGGTCGGTGGGACGCCGATCGTCTATGCGGGGTCGCTGGTGCCGACCGCCGCGGTGCCGGGCTATCTGTTGCCCGATGCCAAGACCGGCTTCATCACCGTCGACTGGAACAAGTTCAGGAGCGCGACCAACTATGACGCGCTGCTCGCCGGCGCGACCGAGACGGGGGCGGGCAGCAGCGGCGCCAACGGCGGCCTGATCCGCGAAAAGGTGACCGGCACCTTCGCCGAGATGAACGGCATCGTGGAATTCGGCGACACTACGCTGCGACTGAACGGCGGGCTGCGCTACGTGCGGACGCAACAGATCGTCGGCGGGCGGGTCAGCGTGCCCGATCCGCGCAACGCGGGGCGCGATCCCGACGGCGCCGGGCCGCTGACCGCGACGCCGATCGCGGACGGCGGTCGCTATCCCAATTTCATCACCTTCCCTGAAACGACGCGGCTCTATTCCAACTTCCTGCCGTCGGCGACCGCATCGATCGACTTCGCGGGCAAGGCGGTGGCGCGCGCGTCGCTGTCGCGGACGATGACGCGGCCCGATCCCAACGCGCTGCTGCCGGGCGCCAGCTTCGTCCAGCCGTCCGCCGACGTCGGCACGGTCGGCAACAACGCGCTCAATCCGTATATCTCGAACAACATCGATCTCGGGTTCGAATATTACACCGGCGGCGAAGGGGTGATCGCGGTGGCGGCGTTCCGCAAGTCGATCACCGGCTTCACCGTCAACGGGCTCAACACGGTGCCCTTCTCGTTCCTGGAGCCGTACGGGATCACGATCGATTCGCTGACCCAGGCGCAGCGCGACGCGCTCGCCTCGCGCGCCAATCCCGGGCAGGCGCTGCGCGACGTCAACGTCGTCATCCAGCAACAGGTCAATTCGGACGGCAAGCTCAAGGTCAACGGCCTCGAATTCCAGCTGACCCAGCCGCTCGACTTCCTGACGCACTATATCGGCGTGCGCGGCTTCGGCTTTCAGGGCAGCCTGACCATCATCGACCAGAAGGGGGAGGGCAGCGGCGCGCCCGCGGTGGCGCTCGGCGTCGCGCCGACGACCTATACGCTGACCGGCTATTACGAGGGCAACGGCCTGTCGGCGCGGCTGACCTATACGTTCAACGAGGGGTCGCAGGCATCCGGCCTGAACCAGAACGGCATCCCCGGCGCCGCGATCTTCGGACGCGACTACGGCCAGCTCGATTTTTCAGGCAACGTCGACTTGGGCAAGGTGTTCGGCAAGCCCTACCTGCCGACGGTCGTGCTCAACGTCATCAACATCAACAAGGAAGCGCAGAGCAGCTACTTCCAGTATCCGAACGCGACCTTCAACCAGTACCAGCCGGGTCGCACGGTGCTGGTCGGCATCCGGGGCCGCTTCTGACCGGTCGCTCCCCCGGTGACGGGGGAGCGGCGGCGACCGGCAGCCCAGACGAGAACGGCCGCGGATCGATGGATCCGCGGCCGTTTCATGTCGTGTGGTTACGAGCGGTTCGCGTCCTGCCGCCCTCAGAGGAAGCGGTTGACGAGGTTTTCCAGCCGTTCCTGCCGGCCCGAACGCGGCCTGGGATCGATCGCGCGCTCGACCGCGAGGTCGGCGATGCCGGCGAGGTCCAGGTCGGCGATCGTGGTGCCGAAGTCGCCCGTCCAGCCGGCGTAGCGCTCGGTCCGCGCGGCATCCAGCCGGCCGTCCTCGATCAGCGCGGCGGCGTTGAGCAGGCCCTTCGCGACGACGTCGATGCCGCCGATATGGCCGTGGAACAGGTCGACCGCGTCGATCGACTGGCGGCGGACCTTGGCGTCGAAATTGAAACCCCCGGTGGTGAACCCGCCCGCGCGCAGGATCTCCAGCATCGCCAGCGTCATCTCCTCGACCGAATTGGGGAATTGGTCGGTGTCCCAGCCGTTCTGCGGATCGCCGCGATTGGCGTCGATCGACCCGAAGATGCCGAGCGCGCCTGCGGTCGCGATCTCGTGCTCGAAGGTGTGGCCGGACAGCGTGGCGTGGTTCGCCTCGATGTTCACGCGCACCTCGTTCTCGAGGCCGTAGCGCTTCAGGAAGCCGTACACCGTCGCCGTGTCGAAGTCGTACTGGTGCTTGGTCGGCTCGTGCGGCTTGGGTTCGATCAGGATCGTGCCGGTGAAGCCGATCTTGTGCTTGTGCGCGACGACGAGATTGAGGAAGCGGCCGAGATTGTCGAGTTCGCGCGCCATGTCGGTGTTGAGCAGCGTTTCATAGCCTTCGCGCCCGCCCCACAGCACGTAATTCTCGCCGCCCAGGCGATGCGTCGCCTCCAGCGCGTCGCGCACCTGCATCGCGCCGAACGCGAAGACTTCGGGATCGGGATTGGTCGCGCCGCCGGCGGCGAAGCGCGGGTGGCTGAACAGGTTGGCGGTACCCCACAGCAGCTTGCGGCCGCTTGCCGCCTGAAGCTGTTCGAGATGGTCGACCGCCTCGGCGAAGGCACGGCGGTGTTCGGCGACGGTGCCGGCGTCGGCCATCACGTCGACGTCGTGAAAACAATAATAGGGCACGTCGAGCTTCTGGAAGAAGTCGAATGCGGCGCTGCGCTTCTGCGCGGCGGCGGCGGCATCGTTGGCACCGCGATGCCAGGGGCGGTCGAAGGTGCCGCCGCCGAACACGTCGCTGCCCGGCCAGCAGAAGGTGTGCCAGAAGCACGCCGCGAAGCGCAGGTGTTCGGCCATCGTCTTGCCGAGCACGACGCGGTCCTTGTCGTAGAACCGATAGGCCAGCGCGTTGTCGCTGTCGGGGCCTTCGTAGCGGATCGTCGGGATGTCGGCGAAGAAATCGGCCATCAGAGGCTCCTTATGCGGGGATAGGCGTCGCGGAACGCGGCGTATTTGGGGGCGAGGCGCGCGGCGAGCGCGGCATCGGGCGCGATGACGTGGGCGACGGCGGGCGGGCGGCAGACCTCGGCGGGGGTGCCGCCGTCGACCGCCAGCTGCGCGAGCCGCGCGGCGCCGAGCGCCGGGCCGACCTCGCCGCCGTGCAGATAGACGAGCTCGACGTTCATCGCCGCCGCCAGCGTCTCGCCCCAATAGCGCGAGCGTGCGCCGCCGCCGATGACCGACAGGCGTTCGATCCGCGTTCCCGCGTCGCGCAGCACGCGAAGGCCGTCGGCGAGCGCGAAGCCGACGCCCTCCAGCACCGCCTGCGCCAGGCGTTCCGGCCCGGTGTCGTTGTCGAGCCGCAGGAAGCCGCCGCGCACCTGGGCATCGTTGTGCGGCGTCCGCTCGCCCGACAGATAGGGGAGGAACAGCTCGGGACCGGAGGCCGGGCCGGCCCGCTCCGCCTGCGCGAACAGGTCGGCGGCGCCCCCGGCCCCGGTGAGGCGCGCCACCCAGTCGATGCACGCCGCGGCGGACAGGTGCACCGCCATCTGGTGCCACAGGTCGGGGACGCAATGGCAGAAGGCGTGGACCGCGCCCGCGACGTTGGGACGAAACCCGTCGGTGGCGACGAAGATTACGCCCGACGTGCCGAGCGACAGCAGCGCATCGCCGTCGCGCACCGCCCCGACGCCCGCCGCGCCCGCGGCATTGTCGCCGCCGCCGCCCGCGACCGGCACCGGTGCCATGCCCCAGCGGGCGGCGACGTCGGCGCGCAACCGGCCGGCAACCGCGCTGCCTTCGACCAGCCGCGGCATCTGCGCCGTGGTCAGCCCGGTTGCGGCGAGCAGGGTGTCGCTCCACCGTCGGCCGGCGACGTCGAGCCACAGCGTGCCAGCGGCATCGGACATGTCCGATGCCTTGTCGCCGGTCATCCGCAGCCGCACGTAATCCTTGGGCAGGAGCACGGTGGCGATGCGGTCGAACAGTGCGGGTTCGTGGTGCCGCAGCCATTGCAGCTTGGGCGCGGTGAAGCCGGGCATCACCTGATTGCCGCCGATCCGGTGGAAGTCGGGGGTCGCCGCCTCCAGCTCGGCGCATTCGGCGAAGGAGCGGCCGTCGTTCCACAGGATAGCGGCGCGCAACGGCGCATCGTCGGCGTCGAGCAGCGTGGCGCCGTGCATCTGGCCGGCGAGGCCGATGCCGCGGACGCCGCGCCGGACGTCCGCATCGATCGCGAGCACCGCCACCTCGGTCGCCCGCCACCAGGCGTCGGGGTCCTGCTCCGACCAGAGCGGCCGGGGGCGTTGCACGGCGAGCGGTGCCACGCCCTGCGCGACGACGCCGCCGTCGACGTCGAGCACCACCGCCTTGACACCGGAGGTGCCGATGTCGATCCCGAGGAACATCGATCAGTCCTTGAACGGATCGATCGGGCGGATCGTGCCATCCGGATCGAACGACAGTTCGGTGACCTTCACCGAGCGCAGGTGGTTCTTGTTGGACAATTGCGTGTCGTGGTAGAACAGCCACCACTTGCCCTTGAACTCGACGATCGAATGATGCGACGTCCAGCCCTGCACCGGCGACAGGAAATGTCCGGTATAGCGGAAGGGACCGTACGGCGTGCTGCCGATCGCATAGTTGAGGAAGTGGGTGTCGCCGGTCGAATAGGTGAAATAATATTTGCCGCCGCGCTTGAACGTCCATGACGCTTCGAAGAACCGGCGGTCGTGATCGCCGCCGAGCAGCGGCTTGCCGGCCGCGTCGGTGATGACGACGTCGCGCGGGGCTTCGGCGAACTGCTTCATGTCCGCGGACAGGCGCGCGACCTTGGGCATCAGCGCGGGCCGGTCGTCCTGCTTCAGGTCGGTGTCGCCGCCCTTGGGATCGTAGCGTCCGCTCGCCCAGCGCTGCAACTGGCCGCCCCAGATGCCGCCCCAGTACATGTAGCTGCGCCCGTCGGCGTCGGTGAAGACCGCCGGATCGATCGAGAAGCTGCCGCGGATCGGCTCGGCTTCCGCCTTGAACGGGCCGGTCGGCGATTTCGACGTGGCGACGCCGATGCGGAACACGCCCGCCTTGTCGCGCGCGGGCATGTAGAGGAAATAGGTGCCGTCCTTGTACGCGGCATCGGGTGCCCAGGTCTGCTTCGACGCCCAGGGAATGTCCTTTACGTCGATCGCGACCGGGTGTTCGGTGACCGGTCCGCCGACACGGTCCATGCTCAGCACGCGATAGTCGTGCATCGCATATTGATTGCCGAGGTCGTCGTCGGGAATGCCGGCATCGACATCGTGGCTGGGATAGACGTAGAGCTTGCCGTCGAAGACATGCGCGGACGGATCGGCGGTATAGATGTCCGTCACCAGCGGCTGCGACAGATAGCGGCGGCCATCGGGGCTGCGCGGTTCGGGCTTGCCGGTCTGGGCGATCGCGGCACCGCCGCTCGCGACGAGCGCGGCGATGGCGAACCAGGTGTTCGGTCGACGTGGCATGGGCCTTTGCATCCTTCCTGTACGACGGCCTTCTGCTGAGGCCTGCATGGTCGTCGATCCGACCTCGATAGCGCTACCATATGGCCGCTTTCCGGTGTCCGCAAGCGCGATTCCGCCGCCGTCCTGCCCGCAGGGACGCGGAACCATGCGGTAAAGTGTCGGGCCGGGCCGTGGCGCGTGTGCAGGCGCGCCCGGCTTGGCTTGACCGGCTGTCCGGCGTGGCGTGGTTCGCGGGGCGTCGTTGCCGCGCCGGATCGCGAGCCGCCCCCGTCCGCACGGCGATAGCCGCCCGAAATCCCGCACGCCGCGGGGCGGCCGCCACCTGCGCGCACGGCCCCCACTTGTGAACGTCGCGGCTTGCGTCCATGCCTGTCGCTCTCATCTCTGGACCGCTCCCATTCGCCCTATGGATCCGACCACCGCCGCGCCGCCGCGCTCGTCCCGCCGATCCGGATCGGCGCCCACCATCAGCGACGTCGCCCGCCTGGCCGGCGTATCGCCGATGACGGTCTCGCGCGTCATCAACGGTGAGACCAATGTCCGGCCGGCGACGCGCGAGGCGGTCAATACCGCGATCTCGACGCTCAATTATGCGCCCAACCGCGCCGCGCGCAGTCTGGCGGGCGCGGGCCAGGTGCGGATCGGTTTGCTCTACAGCAACCCCAGCGCCGGATTCCTCAGCGAATTCCTGCTCGGCAGCCTCGACCAGGCGAGTCGCAGCGACGTGCAGATCGTCGTCGAGAAATGCGAGCTGGGCGACCACGAGCTCGAAGTGGCGCAGCATCTGGTCGACGGCGGGATCGACGGCATCATCCTGCCGCCGCCGCTGTGCGAGGCGCCGGCACTGCTGGCGCTGCTCGCCGCGGCGCGGGTCCCGACGGTGTCGGTCGCCACCGGCTTTCCGGCGGAGAACCAGCCGGCGATCCGCATCGACGACCGCGAGGCCGCGGCGACGATGACGCGGCACATCATGGACCTTGGGCATCGCCGCATCGGCTTCATCGCGGGCAACCCCAATTTGTCGGCAAGCGCACAGCGGCTGGAGGGGTATCGCGCGGCGCTGGCGGCCGCGGGGATCGACGAGGATCCCGCGCTGATCGTCGATGGACTGTTCACCTATCGCTCGGGCCTCGACGCTGCCGAACTGCTGCTCGACCTCGCCGATCCGCCGACCGCGATCTTTTCGTCCAACGACGACATGGCGGCGGCGACGGTGGCGATGGCGCACCGGCGCGGGCTCGACGTGCCGGGCGACCTGACGGTGTGCGGCTTCGACGACACGACGCTCGCCACCGCGATCTGGCCGGAGCTGACGACGATCCACCAGCCGATCGCCGACATGGCGCGCGCCGCGGTCGACCTGCTCGTCGGCAGCCTGCGCCGGCAGAAGGGGGGGGAGGGCGCCGCGGAACAGCATGTCCTCGACTATACGCTGATCCGCCGTCAGTCCGACGCGCCCCCGCGCCGGCGCCCGCGGGCGCGGCACGGATGAACGCCGGCGCTTGACGGGCGGCGGCAACGTGATAGCGTTACCAGAATAACGCGGGGCCCCACGTCACGGCCGTGCGATGGAGAGTGCAGCGTGTCACGCCAACCGGTTCGTCCCTTCCGCTCGCGTGACTGGTTCGCCGATCCCGCGCGCGCGGACATGACCGCGCTCTACCTCGAACGCTTCATGAACTACGGACTGACCCCGGCCGAACTGCGCTCGGGCCGGCCGATCATCGGCATCGCGCAGACCGGCAGCGATCTCAGCCCCTGCAACCGCATCCACCTCGACCTCGCGCGGCGGGTGCGCGACGGCATCCGCGACGCGGGCGGCATCCCGCTCGAATTCCCCGTCCATCCGATCTTCGAGAATTGCCGCCGGCCGACCGCCGCGCTCGACCGCAACCTCGCCTATCTGGGGCTGGTCGAGACGCTGTACGGCTATCCGATCGATGCGGTCGTGCTGACGACGGGGTGCGACAAGACGACGCCGTCGGGGATCATGGCGGCGAGCACGGTCGATATCCCCGCGATCGTACTGTCGGGCGGGCCGATGCTCGACGGCTGGCACGAGGGCGAGCTGGTGGGATCGGGCACCGTCATCTGGCGGTCGCGCCGCAAGCTCGCCGCGGGCGAGATCGACGAGGAGGAGTTCCTGCAGCGCGCGACCGACAGCGCGCCGTCCGCGGGCCATTGCAATACGATGGGCACGGCATCGACAATGAATGCGGTGGCGGAGGCGCTCGGCCTGTCGCTGCCCGGATGCGCCGCGATCCCCGCGCCGTATCGCGAGCGCGGCCAGTTCGCCTACGAAACCGGTCGCCGCATCGTCGACATGGCGTATGAGGACCTGCGCCCGTCGCGGATCCTGACCCGCGCGAGCTTCCTCAACGCGCTTCGGATCGTCACCGCGATCGGCGGGTCCTCGAACGCGCAGCCGCATATCCAGGCGATGGCGGCGCATGCCGGGGTCGAGGTGCGGCCGACCGACTGGATGGAGCATGGCTACGACCTGCCGCTGCTGGTCGACGTCCAGCCCGCCGGGCGCTTCCTCGGCGAACGCTTCCACCGGGCGGGCGGCGTGCCCGCGGTGATGGCGGAGCTGCTGGCGGCGGGCAAGCTCGACGGCGACTGCCTGACCGTCACCGGACGCAGCGTCGCGGACAACATCGCCGGCCGCGCGGCGACCGACCGCGAGGTCATCCGCCCGTTCGATCGCCCGCTCAAGGAGCAGGCGGGGTTCCTGGTGCTGACCGGCAACCTGTTCGACTTCGCCATCCTGAAGACCAGCGTCATCTCGCCCGCGTTCCGCGCGCGCTATCTGGAAATGCCGGGGCGCGAGAACGTGTTCGAGGCGCGCGCGGTCGTGTTCGAAGGGTCGGACGATTATCACCACCGCATCAACGATCCCGCGCTGCGGATCGACGAGGATTCGATCCTGGTGATCCGCGGTGCCGGCCCGATCGGCTGGCCCGGATCGGCGGAGGTGGTCAACATGCAGCCGCCCGACCACCTGATCCAGCGCGGGATCATGACGCTGCCGACGCTGGGCGACGGCCGCCAGTCGGGGACGTCGGACAGTCCCTCGATCCTCAACGCCAGTCCCGAAAGCGCGGTCGGCGGCGGCCTGTCGTGGCTGCGCACCGGCGACGTGATCCGCATCGATCTCGCCGCCGGGCGCTGCGACGCGCTGGTCGAGGCGGACGAGATCGCGCGTCGTCGCGGCGAGCCGTCGCCGCCGGTGCCCGAGAGCCACACGCCGTGGGAGGAATTGTACCGCGAGAAGACCGGTCAGCTGGGCGAGGGCGGCGTGCTCGACTTCGCGCTCAAGTACCGGGGCATCGCCGCACGGACGCCGCGACACAATCACTGACGAATCAACGCCGGCAGCGACCGGGCAAGGGAGAGACGATGACGGACAGCATCAGGGGGGCGGAGGGGACCGCCACGAACTTCGGCTTCATCGCCGCGATCGTCGCGGTGGCGACGATCGGCGGCTTCATGTTCGGCTATGATTCGGGCGTCATCAACGGGACGCAGAAGGGGCTGGAGGCTGCCTTCGGGCTCGGCCGGCTGGGCATCGGCGTCAACGTCGGCGCGATCCTCGTCGGTTCCGCGATCGGCGCGTTCGGCGCCGGGCGGCTGGCCGATGCGATCGGCCGCCGCAACGTCATGATGATCGCGGCGGCGCTGTTCCTGGTCAGCGCGGTGCTCGCGGGCGCCGCCACCGGATCGGCGATCTTCATCTTCGCGCGCATCGTCGGCGGCCTCGGCGTCGGTGCGGCGAGCGTCATCTCTCCGGTCTACATTTCCGAAGTCACGCCGGCCTCGATCCGCGGCCGGCTGTCGAGCGTGCAGCAGGTCATGATTATCACCGGGCTGACCGGCGCGTTCGTCGCCAATTTCGCGCTCGCGCGCTACGCCGGCGGCTCGACCGCGCAATTCTGGCTCGGTTTCCCGGCATGGCGCTGGATGTTCTGGCTCCAGGCGATCCCCGCCGCGATCTACCTCGTCGCATTGCTCGTGATCCCGGAAAGCCCGCGCTTCCTGGTCGCCAAGGGTCGCGACCAGGAGGCGCACACGGTGCTCACCCGCCTGTTCGGCGCCGCCGAGGCGGACCGCAAGGTGGTGGAGATCCGCAACTCGCTCGCCGCCGACCATCACAAGCCCAAGCTGTCCGACCTGCGCGACAAGGCGACCGGCCGCATCCGTCCGATCCTGTGGGCGGGCATCGGCCTCGCCGTGTTCCAGCAGCTCGTCGGCATCAACGTCGTCTTCTATTATGGCGCGGTGCTGTGGGAAGCGGTCGGCTTCACCGAGGACAATGCGCTTCAGATCAACATCCTGTCGGGCGTGCTGTCGATCGCGGCCTGCCTGTTCACGATCGCGACCGTCGACCGGATCGGGCGCAAGCCGCTGCTGCTCGTCGGGTCGGCGGGGATGGCGGTGACGCTCGCCGTGGTCGCCTGGGCGTTCTCGACCGCGGTCACCGACGCGGCGGGCGCGGTGTCGCTGCCGGGCAACAACGGCATCGTCGCGCTGGTCGCGGCGAACCTCTACGTCATCTTCTTCAACGCGAGCTGGGGGCCGGTGATGTGGGTGATGCTGGGCGAGATGTTCCCCAACCAGATCCGCGGCTCGGGCCTCGCCGTGTCGGGGTTCGCACAGTGGATCGCCAATGCGGCGATCTCGGTCAGCTTCCCCGCGCTGGCGGTGTCGCCCGGCCTCGCCGTCACCTATTTCGGCTATGCGTTCTTCGCGGCGGTCTCGTTCTTCTTCGTGAAGGCGATGGTCAACGAAACGCGCGGGCGCGAGCTGGAGGACATGGCGGGCTGATGCCCGCCGGCAGCCGATGAGCACCGACACGCCCGTCGACGATCCGCGCGCGGCCCTGCCCCCCATCGAGGAGCGCGGGGCCGTCGACGCGGCGACCTTCGCGACAGAGGTCGCGCCGCGCTACCGGCCGCTGGTGCTGCGCGGGCAGGTGGCGTCCTGGGCCAGCGTCGCCGCGGCGGGCGGCGGCGACCGCGCCGTCGCCGCCTATCTGCATGGGCTGGGCGGCGGCGGCCGGCCGCTCGACGTGCTGGTCGGCGCGCCCGACATCCGTGGGCGCTTCTTCTACCGCGGCGATGCGCTCGAGGGGTTCAACTTCAACCGCGAGCGCGCATCGCTCGATCAGCTGCTCGGCGAACTGCTCCGGCTGGCGCAGATGCCGGAGGGCGAGCGGCACACGCTCTACGCCAATGCCGCCACCGCGCCCGAACACCTGCCCGGCTGGTCGCGCGACAATGCGCTCGGCCTGCCGGTCGGCGACGCGACGCCGCGGCTGTGGATCGGCAACGGCAGCCACACCGCGACGCATTACGACGGCTCCACCAACCTCGCCTGCGTCGTCGCCGGGCGCCGGCGCTTCACGCTGTTTCCGCCCGACCAGATCGCCAACCTGTACGTCGGTCCGCTCGACCGCACGCTGGCGGGTCCGCCGGCCAGCATGGTCGATCCGACCGCGCCCGATCTGGTCCGCTATCCGCGCTTCGCGGCCGCACTCGCCCAGGCGCAGTCGGCGGAGCTTGGGCCGGGGGACGCCGTGTTCATCCCGGCCTTGTGGTGGCACCACGTGCAGGCGTTCGGTACGCTTAACGTCCTGTGCAATTACTGGTGGGCGTTCGACGGCGCGACCTCCGCCTTCCACGCGATGGTGCATGCGATGATGGCGGTGCGCGACCGGCCGGCGGCGGAAAAGGCGGCGTGGCGCGCGTGGTTCGATCATTTCGTCTTCGACGAGGGTGCCGATCGGGTCGGCGACCATTTGCCCGAATCGGCGCGCGGCGTGATGGGGCCGGCAAGCGAGCGCCGCACCGAGCAGATCCGCGCCTACCTGCTCGGTGTGCTGCAACGGCGATAGCGGTAACCCTACGGCCACCGTAGGATTGTGGTACCGATACAACGCTTTCAAGTCATTCTGCGAAGGGGTGCATTTTTCGACTAGCGGAGCTCGGGGTGGCCGGTTACCACCCGTTTTCAGGAAAGCGCACGCCACCGTGTGATAGCGCTAACATAAAAAAGTCAGGGGAGGTGCAAGGCACATGATCGACACCGTCAATACGTCCGCTCGTCGCGAATTCGCGCTGCTGGGCGGCGTTTCGCTGCTGGCGCTGGTCGCCGCGCCGTCGATGGCGCACGCCGCGCCGGTCGTGGCCCAGGCCCAGTCCACGCCGGCCGCGACCACCGCAGCACAGGCGACCGCGACGCCGCAGGACGAGGCGGCGGCGAGCGACATCGTCGTCACCGGCATCCGCCGCAGCCTTCAGAGCGCGCAGGCGATCAAGAAGAACTCCGACGTCGTCGTCGATTCGATCTCGTCCGAGGACATCGGCGCGCTGCCCGACCGTTCGGTGACCGAGGCGTTGCAGCGCGTGCCGGGCGTCTCGATCAGCCGCTTCGCCGCCGGCTCCGACCCCGACCATTTCGCGACCGAGGGATCGGGCGTCGTCGTCCGCGGCCTCACCTACACGCGGTCGGAGCTGAACGGCCGCGACACGTTCAGCGCCAACAACGGCCGCGGCCTGTCGTTCGCCGACGTGCCCGCCGAACTGCTGGGCGGCGTCGACGTGTTCAAGAGCCCGTCGGCCGACATGATCGAGGGCGGCATCGCCGGCACGGTCAATTTGCGCACCCGCCTGCCGTTCGATCCCGGCGCACCGACCTTCGGCGGCACGATCGAGAACAATTACGGCGACTTCGTCAAGAAGTCGGCACCCACCGTGTCGGCGCTCGCCTCGCACCGCTGGAGCACCGGGATCGGCGAATTCGGCCTGCTCGGCAGCTTCGTCCGCTCGCAGGTGCGCAGCCGCGCCGATTCGGTGCAGATCTCGAACTACGGACGGCGCGTGCTGACCGCCGGTGGCCAGCTGTTGCAGCCGGTCGACGCCAACAACGTCCCCAATGTCGGCACGACCGTCTACGTGCCGCGCGGCGCGGCGGCGCGCAGTCAGGAATTCAACCGCGTCCGCTACGGCTATTCGGCCGCCGGCCAGTGGCGCAGCCCGGACGAATCGATCACCGCGACGCTGCAGTTCCTGCGCTCCGACAGCCGCGAGAACTGGACCGAGAATTCGATCGAGGTCGCGACCGACAACGTCCTTGCCGCCGGCGATTCGCAGCCCTTCCCCGGCACCAGCTTTACCTACGACACGGACAACGTGTTCACCGGCGGCCTCATCACCGGCCCGAACGGCTATCGCGCCGACCAGAACGCGCCCGCGGACATGCGCACCCCGATCAACGGGCTGCAGAGCAACAACATCTCGCGCGGCAACCAGTCGCGGTTCCGCACCAACGACATCAGCTTCAACATGAAGTGGAAGGCGACCGACCGGCTGGGCGTCAACCTCGACTACCAGCACGTCTGGTCGAAGGTGAACGTCACCGACCTGACCGTGTGGGGCACGACCTACCAGAATGCCGATATCCGCCTGAACGGCAGCGACGTCGCCTTCGTCGACTTCGTGCCGCCCGCGAACAAGGGTGCGACCAATTACCAGAACGCCGCGCATCCGAGCTATCTCGATCCCTACAACAGCTTCTACCGCTCGGCGATGGACCATATCGAGGACAGCAAGGGCGACGAGGACGCGTTCCGCGTCGACCTCGACTATTCCTTCCCGGAGGACAGCTTCCTCACCTCGATCCGCGCCGGCTATCGCTTCGCCGACCGCCAGAACGAGGCGCGATCGACCGCCTACAACTGGGGCGTGCTGAGCGAGATCTGGGGCGGTGGCACCGACGCGGCGGGGGCATCGCTCGGGCCGGGCGGCCCGGTGTGGTTCGACCGCCCGATCGACGGCAATCCCGGCACCCGCACGACCGGCGCGACGGCACCGCAGCAGGCGTTCTTCTACGAGAACTTCTTCCGCGGCCAGGCGAACAATCCGGCGGGCGAGGGGCGGCTGTTCTTCCCCGGCGCGGCGTTGCAGGATTACGGCCAGGCGGTCACGCAGATCAGCCAGATCGCGCAGGAATGGCGCAACTTCACCAGCAACCTGTCGGGCGCCAACGGCTGGGTGCCGCTCGCCTCGCGTGCGGGCGTCGTCGCCGGCACGCCGTTCCTGCCGGGCGAGATCAACCCGGTCAGCGAGCGCAACAACGCCGGCTATGTCGTCGCCCGCTTCGGCAATGCGTTCGGCAACGGCTGGAACCTCAGCGGCAACGTCGGCGTGCGCTACACGACGACGCGGCGCATCTCGTCGGGCTTCTTCTCCTATCCGCAGACGAGCTTCAGCTGCACGCCGCCGGCGAACGGCCAGACGCAGTCGCGCTTCTGCGCGCTGCCGCAGACCGTCCGCGACAATGCGGTGCGCTTCCAGAACGGCGCGCTGGTGCCGAACAACGCCCGGTTCAGCTACGATTACTGGCTGCCGAGCTTCAACGCCAAACTGGAGGTCGGCGGCGGCATCCAGTTCCGCGCCGCCTACAACCGCAGCGTCGCGCCGCCCGAATTCGGGCTGACCCGGTCGTTCTACAACATCGCGCTCAACACGTCGGACCAGACGATCCTGTTCAACGGCGCGCCGATCGCCAATTTCCAGGTCGGCAACCCGTATCTGAAGCCGGTCGAGGCGGACAATTACGACGTCACCGCCGAATGGTATTTCTCGAGCGTCGGGCAGCTCACGCTGTCGCTGTTCAAGAAGGACATCTACAACGTCCAGTCGAACGGCCTCCAGCGGCTGAGCTTCACCAACAACGGCGCGACCTTCGATGCGATCGTCACGACCCCGGTCAATTCGACCGAGACGGGCCGCGTGAAGGGGTTCGAGGTCGGGTACCAGCAGGTCTTCACCTTCCTGCCGGGGTTCCTGTCGGGGCTGGGGCTGTCGGGCAACTTCACCTTCGTCGATTCGAAGGGTGTGTCGCAGCAGCAGCTCGATCCGAGCGATCCCAACGTCACGGCGGGCATCATCTCGAACGTCAACACGTCCAACCTGCCGTTGCAGGGCCTGTCCAAGTACCAGTTCAACTTCGCGCCCTTCTACCAGCGCAACGGGCTGGAGCTGCGCGCGGCGTACAACTGGCGCTCGAAGAACCTGCTGACCATCCGCGACGTCATCGTGCCCAATTCGCCGGTGATCGCGGAGAAATACGGCCAGCTCGACGCGTCGGTCTTCTATGCGGTGACGCCGTCGATCCGGATGGGGTTCCAGGGGGTCAACCTGACCAACTCCGTGACGAAGACGTCCTACGTGCTCAACGACGCCTTGCTGACGCGGCCGCGCAACTGGTTCATCAACGACCGGCGCTTCACCTTCTCGGTCCGGTTCAGCATGAAATAGGTTCCCCCCGGGCGGCGTCTGGTCCTTTCGCAGCGTCGCCCGGACCTGCCGGGTGCGTCGGTGACGCACCCGGCATCTTGTCTTATCGCAACGGGAGTGACGATCGTGAGCGCAGGCCGGACGACCCAGGCGAGCGCCAGTCGCCGCGACCTGCTCCGGCTGGGGGCGGGCGTCTCGCTGATCGCGTTCCTGCCCGCCGCCGCGCGGGTGCCGGCGCCGGTGTATAGGGATGCGCGGGCCCCCGTCGACCTGCGCGTCGCCGACCTGATCGGCCGCATGACGCTGGACGAAAAGGTCGCGCAGCTGACCGCGATCTGGGGCGACAAGGCCAGGATGATGGTCGACGGCGGCCTCGATTTCGATCCGGCCAGGGCGAGTGCCGCCTTTCCCGACGGCATCGGCCAGGTCACCCGGCCGTCCGATCGCCGCGGCGGGCCGCAGGTCGCCGCGGTGGCGGGCGGCAGCGGCGCGCGCTGGCGCGGCGGGGCGTCGACCATCGCCTTCGTCAATGCGGTGCAGCGCTGGGCGCGCGAGGCCACGCGGCTGGGCATCCCCGTGCTGTTCCACGAGGAATCGCTGCACGGCTACATGGCGCCCGACGCGACGATGTTTCCGCAGGCGATCGCGATGGCGGGCAGCTTCGACCGCGACCTGATGCACCGCGCGCAGGCGGTGATCGGGCGCGAGGTGCGCGCGCATGGCAGCCAGCTGGCGCTGTCGCCCGTCGTCGACATCGCGCGCGATCCGCGCTGGGGCCGGATCGAGGAGACGTTCGGCGAAGACCCCTATCTGTGCGGCGAGATGGGCGTCGCCGCGGTGCGCGGCCTCCAGGGTGACAGCGACGTGCTCCAGCCCGGCAAGGTCTACGCCACGCTGAAGCACATGACCGGGCACGGCCAGCCGCAGGCGGGCAACAACATCGCGCCCGCGCCGATCGCCGAACGCGAACTGCGCGAAAGCTTCTTCCCGCCGTTCCGCGCCGTGGTCGAGCGCACCCGGATCGCGGCGGTGATGCCGTCGTACAACGAGATCGACGGCGTCCCCAGCCACGCCAACCGCTGGCTGCTCGGCGACGTGCTGCGCGGCGAATGGGGCTTCGACGGCGTGATCGTCAGCGATTACGGCGCGGTCGAGGAGCTGGAGACGATCCACCACGTCGCGGCCGACCGCAACGCGGCGGCGCGCGCCGCACTGGCCGCGGGGGTCGATTCGAACCTGCCCGACGGCATCGCCTATCGCACGCTCGCCGATCAGGTGCGCGCCGGCACGGTGGCGCAGGCGGCGGTCGATGCCGCCTGCGCGCGTATCCTCGCGCTGAAGTTCCGCGCCGGCCTCTTCGAGGCGCCCTTCGCCGATCGTGCCCGCGCCGACCGGCTGACCGGCAACGCCGAGGCGCGGGCGCTCGCGCTGGAGGCGGCGCGCAAGTCGCTGTGCCTGCTGACCAACGACGGCACGCTGCCGTTGCAGCCGCGGGGGCGGATCGCGGTGATCGGCCCCAATGCGGCGGTCGCCCGGCTGGGCGGCTATTCCGCACCGCCGCGGCAGGCGGTGACGCTGCTCGACGGCATCCGCGCGCTGATCGGCCGCGACGGCGAGGTGGTCCACGCGCAGGGCGTGGTCATCACGCAGGACGAGGACCGGTCGAGCGACGCGGTGATCCTTGCCGATCCCGCGCGCAACCGCGCGCTGATCGCGGAGGCGGTGGCGCTCGCGCGCACCGCGGACGTGATCGTGCTGGCGATCGGCGATACCGAACAGACCAGCCGCGAAGGCTTCGCGCGCAACCACCTGGGCGATCGCACCGACCTGGACCTCGTCGGCGAGCAGACCGAGCTGTTCCTCGCGCTGAAGGCGCTCGGCAAGCCCGTCGTCGTGGTGGCGATCAACGGCCGCCCGCCGAGCTGGCCGCGCGTCGTCGCCGGCGCCAACGCGATGCTCGAATGCTGGTATCCGGGGCAGGAGGGCGGCACCGCGATGGCGGAGGCGCTGTTCGGCCGGATCAATCCGGGCGCGAAACTGCCGGTGACCGTGGTGCGCGAGGTGGGGCAGGTGCCACTCTACTACAATGCCAAGCCCTCGACCGGGCGCGGCTATCTGTTCGCGGACAGCAAGCCGCTGTTCCCGTTCGGTCACGGCCTGTCCTACACGCGGTTCACGATCGGCGAGCCGCGGCTGTCCAGCCCGCGCATCGGCATCGCCGGCACGGTGCGGGTCGAGGTGGACGTCGCCAACGTCGGCGCGCGCGCCGGCGACGAGGTGGTCCAGCTCTACGTCCACGACCGGGTGGCGAGCATCGTGCGCCCGGTCCGTGAGCTGAAGGGGTTCGAACGCGTCACGCTCGCCCCCGGCGAGACGCGCACGGTGCGGTTCGATCTGGGGCCGGAGGCGTTCCGCTTTTTCGATCGCGACATGCGCGAGGTCGTCGAGCCGGGGCTGTTCGACATATCGGTCGGGCCGAATTCGGTCGACCTCAAGACCGCAACGCTCGAGATCGCCTGACCCGCCCCGCTCGCCGGGCTGTCCGTCCGGCGATCACGCCCTATATGCAGGGCGCGCGGCCCGGCGGCCGTACGGAGCGACGATGACGGAAGGGACGACGATCGGCCGACGCGGCCTGTTGCGCGGCGCGGCGGCGGCGGGCGGCGGCCTGCTGTTGCCGGGCTGGGCGCGGGCGGGTGCGCGCGACCTTGCCGCCGGCCGGGAAACGCTGTCGGGCGACACGATCGAGTTGCGCATCGCGCGCACGACGATGACGATCGACGGCCGCCGGTCGCGCGCGATCGGGATCAACGGCCATGCGCCCGCGCCGCTGATCCGTTTGCGCGAGGGGCAGGACGTGGCGATCCGCGTCGTCAACGCGCTCGATACCGATACCTCGCTGCACTGGCACGGCCTGCTCGTGCCCTTCCAGTATGACGGCGTGCCGGGGATTTCCTTTCCGGGCATCCGCGCGGGGGAGGCGTTCACCTATCGCTTCCGCCTGGGCCAGAGCGGCACCTATTGGTACCACAGCCATTCGGGCGGGCAGGAGCAGGAGGGGCTGTACGGCCCGATCGTGGTCGATCCCGCGGGCGCCGATCCGGTCGGATTCGATGCCGAACACGTCGTGATGCTGTCGGACCACAGCCAGGCGAGCCCCGCCGCGATCTTTCGCCGGATGAAGCTGCAACCGGGCTATTACAACTACCAGCGCCAGACGCTCGCCGGGCTGATCGCGGGTCGCGACCAGCCCGCGGCGGAGCGGCTGCGCTGGGGGGGCATGCGGATGGACCCCGCCGACGTGGCGGACGGAACCGGTGCCACCTATGCCTATCTGGTCAACGGTCACGGGCCGCGCGACAATTGGACCGGGCTGTTCGTGCCGGGACAGCGGGTGCGGCTGCGCCTCGTCAATGCGTCCGCGATGACGACGTTCAACGTCCGCATCCCCGGCCTTGCGCTGGACGTGGTCGCGGCCGACGGGCTCGCCGTGCGGCCGGTCACGGTCGACGAGCTCCAGATCGGCGTCGCGGAGACGTACGACGTGATCGTCACGCCGACCGGCGACCGCGCCTATACGCTGGTCGGCGAAAGCGTCGACCGGTCGGGCATGGCGCGCGCCACGCTGGCGCCGCGTCCGGGGATGACCGCCGCGGTGCCGCCGCTGCGCGCCCGGCCGATCGCGACGATGACCGACATGGGGATGGGCGGCATGGGCGCGGCGGGCGACATGGCGGGCATGGACCATGCGGCGATGGGTCACGGGGCGACGGCGGGCACGGACCATGCGGCGATGGGTCACGGGGCGATGGCGGGCGTGGACCATGCCGCCGCTGCGCCGCCGGACGCCATGGCGGGGATGGACCATGGCGGCATGGATATGCGCGACTTCAGCCTCGCGCCGCGGGTCGCCAAGGGGCCGGGCGTGCAGACGCTATCGCCGATGCCGGTCGACCGGACCGGCTACCCCGGACAGGGGCTGGAGGATGTCGGCCACCGCGTGCTGACCTATCGCGACCTCGTCGCGCTGGCGCGCAATCCCGACGTCCGCGCGCCGGGGCGCCAGCTCGACATCCACCTGACCGGCAACATGGAACGCTTCATGTGGTCGTTCGACGGGGTGAAGATGTCCGACACGCACGTCCCCTTCGCCTTCGTCGAGGGCGAGCGCGTGCGGCTACGGCTCGTCAACGACACGATGATGGCGCATCCGATCCACCTGCACGGCCATTTCTTCGACCTCGTCACCGGCCATGGTGCCTATGCGCCGCGCAAGCACACGGTGATCGTCCAGCCGGGCGGGATCGTCAGCGTCGACCTGACCGCCGATGCGGTCGGCGACTGGGCGTTCCACTGCCACATGCTCTACCACATGATGGCCGGAATGATGCGGGTCGTCAGCGTCCGGCCGCGCGGGGACGCGGCATGAGCGGCTGGGCGATCGCGCTGCTGCTCGCCGCCGGGGCGCAGGACCATGCGATGCACGGCATGGCGGGGATGACGATGCCCATGCCCGCGAAGGCCAAACCCGGCGCGAAGGCTCCGCCGCGCAAGGCGGAGGCGCGCAAGGCTGTGCCGCGCAAGGTCCCCACTCCGCGGCGGGCGCGACGCCCCGCCGCGGCCGTGGCGGCGCCCGCGCCGATGGCGATGGATCATGCCGCCATGGAGCACGGCACGATGGCGTCCGACCCGGCAGCCGCACCGATGGATCACGCCGCGATGGGGCACGGCACGATGGCGTCCGACCCGGCGGCCGCACCGATGGATCACGCCGCGATGGGGCATGGCGCGATGACGGGCGATGCCGCCACGCCGCTGGCCCCGAAGCTCGGCACCGACCTGCCGCCCGGCGACACGCCGGCGCCCGTTCCGCCCGCGCCGCACTATGCCGACCGGATCTGGGATCCCGCAGCGATGGCGCGCGGCCGGGCTATCATGATGAACGACGATGGCGGCGGCCGGCGGTTCGCTCAGGTCATGGTCAACCTTGCCGAATATGCCGCGCGCAATGGCCGCGACGGCTATCGCTGGGACGGCGAGGCTTGGATCGGCGGCGACATCGACCGGCTGGTGCTGAAAAGCGAGGGCGAGGGCGATGCTCGCGGCGCCCTCGGATCGGCCGAGCTGCGCGCGCTCTACAGCCATGCGATCGGCCCCTATTTCAATCTGCAGGGCGGCGTTCGGCAGGACATCCGCCCGACCCCGGCGCGCACCTATGCGACGATCGGCGTCGCCGGGCTCGCACCCTATTGGTTCGAGGTCGAGGCGTCGGCGTTCGTCTCGACCCGGGGCGAGGTGCTCGGCCGGCTCGAGGGTTACTACGACCAGCGGATCACGCAGCGGCTGGTCCTGCAACCGCGCGTGGAGCTCAACCTGTCCGCCGGCGGCACGCGCGCGATCGGGTTGGGCAGTGGGCTGACCGACGCCGACCTCGGCCTGCGGTTGCGTTACGAGGTCCGCCGCGAATTCGCCCCCTATATCGGCGTGACGTGGGAGCGGCGGCTGGGCGGCACCGCACGCCTCGCCCGCGCCGACCGTCGCGACGTCGGCGGTCCGGCGCTGGTGGTCGGGGTGCGCGGCTGGTTCTGACCGCTCAGTCGAGCGCGTACCAGACCGGACGATCGGCGAAGAGCATCGCCGCCTCGACCGGGCCGTCGGCGAATCCGACCGTCGCCGGCGGCACGTCGGTGCCGCGGATCAGCGCGGCGACCTTCAGCGTCCGGCCGTCCCGTTGCCGCGTGAACGCGACCACCCGCTCGCTGCCCTCCACCGCGACCGGGGTGTAATCGCCATCCGCGAAGAGCGCCGGATGCGCCCGGCGCAGCGCGAGCAGGTCCGCGATCAGCCGGAACTTGGCGGGGGCGGCATTGCTGCCGACCAGTGCGATGCGCGCGGCATAATCGACCGGCCGGCGGTTGTCGGGGTCGACGAGGCTGAGGTCGGCAAGCTCCGTCCCCTGATACAGGTCGGGTACGCCGGGCAGCGTGTAGCGCAGCAGCGTCTGGACGAGCGTGTTGGCGGTGGCGGCGGGGGTCAGGTCGGCGACGAACGCGGTCACCTCGGCGACGAAGCGCGCATCGGCCAGATAGGCGTCGGCGAGCGCCGCGGCGGCGGCTTCATAGTCGCTGTCGGGAGCTTCCCACGACGAGCGCAGCCGCGCCTCGCGCAGCGCCTTCAGCTGCCAGGCCTTGATCCGGTCGGCGAAGTCGGGGCTCGTGCCTTGCCCGGGCCACGCGCCGACGATGGTCTGGAGCAGCATGTAGCGATCGCCGCCGTCGACCTCGTGATCCCAGTCCCACGACAGCGCCGCCCACGCCTCGACCCGCGTGCGCCAGGCGGTTGGCATCGTACTCAGCACCGCCAGCCGCGCGCGCACGTCCTCGCCGCGCTTGTGGTCGTGCGTGGCGGTGGCCAGCATCGCATGCGGCATGTCGCGGGCACGCGCGACCATCAGCCGATGGAATGCGTCGACGCCGATGCCGAGCATGGTCGCGTCGAACCCGACGTCGTTGCGCGAGAGCAGCCGGCCCGACCGGTAGAAGGCGGTATCCTCGACGGATTTCGCCGCGATCGGCGCGGACAGCTGCTGGAAGCGCCGCACCGCGTCGGCGGCGTCGCCCGGTCCGGTGCCGGCGAGCCAGGCGAGGATGCGGTCGACCACATGCGCCTCGCCCGGCGGGATCAGCCAGCTGACGCGCTCGCGGACGGTGCCGCGGATGGGCGCGTCGCGGGCCGGCGCGGCGTCGCCGGTGCCATAGGTGCGGTACACCGGGAACACCCACAGCAACCGTTCGATCGCCCGTCGCAGCATTGCGGGCGTCACCGCCTCGTCGCGGTTCAGCGCGACGAAGGCGGCGACGCAGGCGTCGAGCTGCGCCGAGAATTGCCAGGCGAGCAGATCCTGCCGTGCCTCGAACTCCTCCGTCTCGAACCCCTTGAAGCGGCCGCTGACGTCCTGCCACAATTCCTCGAGCGGCAGCGCGCCGAGCGGATCGTGGATCAGCGTCGCGACCTGCTCCATGAAGTCGTAGCCGCTGGTGCCGTCGACACCCCAGCCGACCGGCTGCGCCTCGCCCGCGCCCAGGATCTTCTCGACCACGATATAGGCGTCGGGGCCGAGGCGCTCGCGCAGGGCGCGGCAATAGCCGATCGGATCGGTGAGCCCGTCGACATGATCCACGCGGACGCCGTCGATCAGCCCCTCGTCGTGCAGTCGAAAATACAGCGCGTGCGTCGCCGCGAACACCGCCGGATCCTCGATCCGGACACCGGCGAGGTCGTTGACGGTGAAGAAGCGGCGCCAGTTGAGCTGGTCGTTGGCGACGCGCCAGCTCGCCAGCCGGTAATGCTGGCCGTCCAGCAGGGTCGCGAGGTCGTCGGCATGGTGGTCGGCGCGCAGCGGGAAGCGGTGCTCGCCATAGGCGACGACATGGCCGTCCTCGACCGCGAGGTCGCCGTTCGCGATCGTCGCGGCGAGCGTGTCGCCGAGTACCGGCAGGACGAGCCGCCGCGACCAGTCGACGTCGAAGACGCGCGCGTGGTCGCTCGCCGGACCCTTGGCCAGCACGTCGTTCCACCATGCATTGCCGCCGCCGGCGACGCCCATGTGATTGGGCACGATGTCGATGACGACGCCCATGCCGCGCGCCCTGAGCGCCGCGACGAGGTGGCGGAACCCCTCTTCGCCGCCCAATGCGGGATCGATCCGCGTCGGGTCGACCACGTCGTAACCGTGCGTCGACCCCGCCGCCGCGACGGTGATCGGCGAGGCGTAGACGTGGCTGATGCCGAGCGCGTCGAGATAGGGCACGAGCGCCGCGGCATCGGCAAAGGTGAAGCCGGCGTGAAGTTGCAGGCGATAGGTGGCGCGGGGGATCATGCGGGCTTCCGTGCGGAGAGGGTGGCGGTGCGACGCGCCACGTCGGGGCGGGCGAGCAGGCGGGCGGTCGTATCGGGCATGCGGCGGCGCCAGTTGGGATGTTCGTCGGTGGTGCCGGGCAGGTTGGGTTGCTGTTCCAGCCCGACGAGGTCCTCGAGCGGCACGAGCGCCAGCGGGCAGGGCGCCTGTGCGACGAAGGCGATCGCCGCATCGACCGCCGGGGCGGGATCGTTCGGCAGCGGCCCCGCCGCCACGCCGGCGGCCTCGCACGCCGTCCACAGCGCCTTGCGTTCGCCGATGCGGCGGATACGCTCGCCCGCCTCGTCGCCGGTATTGCGGCTGAGCTTGTGGTTGAGCGTAATGTCGCGGCCCGTCCACCACCCCGCCAGCGTCGCGGTGTCGTGCGTGCCGGTCATCGCGACCGCGTGCGGGCTCCAGTCGCGGCTGGACGTGAACGCGTTGCCGTCGCGCTCGAACGGCAGCACGCGCATGCCGAGCAGCCCGCGCGCCGCCATCGTATCGCGAAATCCGGGTGGCACGGTGCCGAGATCCTCGCCGATGACGATCGCGCTCGCGCGGTGCGATTCGAGCGCGAGGATCCGCAACAGGTCGTCGCACGGCATTGCGAGATAGGCGCCGTCGCTCGCCCGGCCGCCATCGGGGATGACCCACAGCCGCCTGAGGCCGAGCGCATGGTCGATCCGCAGCCCACCGGCGTGGCGCATGGCGGCACGGACGGTGCGGATGAAGCCGTCGAACCCGGTCCGCCGCAACGCGAAGGGCGACAGCGCGGTGATCCCCCAATTCTGGCCGAGCGGCCCGAGCGGGTCGGGCGGCGCGCCGATCGACAGCCCGGTCAACAGGTCGCCGCGCCGGCTCCACGCATGGCTGCCGCCCGCGTCCATGCCGACGGCGAGGTCCGCGATCAGCCCGATCCGCATCCCCGCCCCACGCGCGGCGGCCTGCGCGGCGGCGAGGCTGTCGTCGGCGAGCCATTGCAGGAAGGCGTGGAACGCGACCTCCCGGGGGTGTGCGGCGGCATGGCGCGCGACCGCCGGGCCGGCGGGGTCGTGATATTCCGCCGGCCAATCCTGCCACCCATGGGCGCCGGTGGCGAAGAAATGCGCGTGCAGGGCGTCGTAGCGCGCCTGCGCGGTCCAGTCCGGCCGCGCGGCCCATGCCGCGTCGAAACCGGCGAGGAGCCCGGCGGGCGCGCGGTCGAACGCGTCGCGGAGCTGGGCGAGGCGCCGTGGCAGCGCCTGCTGCCAGTCGATCAGGTCGCCGCCATCCACGTCGGACCGCGTCGCGCCGGCGCGTGCCGGATCGGCGAGCAGCACGTTGTGGAAGAGCCGGGTCGAGGGCGCATAGGGACTGAACCGGCTCGCATCGGCAGGGAACAGCGCGTGCGTCGGGCTGATCGCGAGCGCGTCGGCGCCCGCCTGCGCAAAGGCGCGTGCGGCGTCGGCGAGCGTGCCGAGATCGCCGAACGGCGCAGGGGCGGGGCCGCGGAGCGCCGGGATCTGCACCGCCGGTCCCCAGCAGCGCCCGGGCGGCGGGGCCATGCAGCGCAGCGGAGCGACCGCGAGGGTCACGGCGCCGTCGACGGTGTCGAGCCGGTGGTATCCGGGGATGTCGATTCCCGCGATCGTCCCATCGTCGGCGATGGCGGCGGGTCGGCGCGTGCCGTCCTCCAGCACGAGATCGGCGGACCCGGGACGGGCCGCGACAGCGATGCGCCGGCCTGCGTCGGCCGTAACGAACGCCTCGCCGCCGGTGCGGGTATCGAGCGTGTCGAGGATCGCGCGCAGCACGGCGTCGCTGACCCGATGCGGCAGGCCGTCCGCGTCCTCCCATTCGACCTGCAGCCCGACGGCGGCGGCTTCGGCGGCGATGCTCATGCCGGTGCCCCCACGCCCGGCCGCGTCATGGCAGGTCGGGTTCGCGCGGAAACGCGAGTGTCGCGCCGGACCGCCGCCGCGGAGCGACGTGCGACAGCGACCGATCCCGCTCGCTGCGGGTGGCCGGCGGAGCGCGCGCCGTCGCGGTGGCTTCCCGGCCTGCGCGCGCCGGATGCCGGGCATTCGAAAAAAGCCGCTGCGCGCGCCCTCATCGCGCGATCCATGCCCGGAACCGGTCGCCCTCGGCGTGCAGCAATTCCCCCTCGCCGACCGGCAGCGGCGCTGGATCGGCGGCGAGGTCGAGCGCGATCGTCAGCAGGCTGCCGTCGCCGAGACGCCAGCGCGCGACCACCGCGGCATCGCCGGTCGCGTCCGCCCCCGCCGACACGGTTCCGCGAAGGTGCGGCACGATCGCGCGCGCACGCAGCGCGATCAGGTCGCGCAACAGGCCGGTCCACGCATCCGCATCGGGGCCCGGCCCAGGGCGCGAACGGTCGAACGTCGCGCGCGCGTTCGGATCGGGGATGCGTTCGCGCGCCGCGGGATCGGCGAAGGCATCGAACCTGGCGAATTCGCGGCGGCGGCCGTCGCGCACCGCATCCGCCAGCTCGTCGTGGAAGTCGGTGAAGAACAGGAACGGCGAGCGGCTGCCGACCTCGTCCCCCATGAACAGCATCGGGATCTGCGGACAGAGCAACAGCAGCGCGGTGGCGGCGCGCAATCGCGCCGGATCGGTCAGCAGCGTCAGCCGCTCGCCCATCGCGCGATTGCCGACCTGGTCGTGGTTCTGGAGGAAAGCGACGAAGCGCGTCGGCGCGAGGTGCGCGCTGGGCCGGCCGCGCGGCCGGCCGTCGTGATTGGGCGAGCCCTCGCCCTGATAGACGAAGCCTTCGGCCAGGCACCGCGCCAGCCGCTCTGCCGGGCGATCGGCGAAATCGGCGTAATAGGCGCTCGTCTCCCCGGTCAGCAGGACGTGGAGGACGTTGTGGAAGTCGTCGTTCCACTGTGCGTCATAGGCGTCGGCATGCAGGCGGTCGGCGTCGTTGCCCTCGTTCTCGAGGACGAGGTGGATGTGGCGATCGGGCAAAGCGGCACGGATCTCTCCCGCCATGGCATCGAGGAAGTCGGTGTCGGCGATCGCATGGACCGCGTCGAAACGCAGCCCGTCGAAGCGATAGTCGTCGAGCCACATCAGCGCGTTGTCGACGAAGAAGCGGTGCACCGCGGGCTGTCGCACCGCGACCGCCCCGCCCCAGGGGGTATCGACGTCGCGGTCGAAGAAGTCGCCGGCATAGGCGCCGAGATAGTTTCCGTCGGGGCCGAAATGGTTGAAGACCACGTCGAGGAACATCGACAGGCCGAGCGCATGCGCCGCGTCGACCAGCGCCTTCAGCTCGGCGGGCGTGCCGTAGCTTTCCGCAGGTGCATAGGGCAGCACCCCGTCATAGCCCCAGTTGCGCGTACCCCCGAAGGCGTTGACCGGCATCAGCTCGATCGCGGTGACGCCGAGTGCGGCGAGCGCCGGCAGCCGTTCGCGCACCCCGGCGAACCCGCCGAGCACGCCGGCGTGCAGCTCGATCAGCACCGTTTCCTCCCACGGGCGCCCGCGCCAGTCGGTCGCGGTCCAGGCATAGGCCGGGTCCGGCACGACGCTCCAGCCATGGACGCCGCCCGATTGCGCGCGGCTGGCGGGATCGGGCACCGCCAGATCGTCGGCGAGGCGATAGCGATAGCGGGTGCCGGCGCCGGCGGCGGCATCGGCCACGAACCAGCCGCCGTCCGCTGCGGTCATCGGCAGCGGCGCGCCGCCGTCGAACTCCAGCGTGACGGCATCGCGATCGGGCGCCCACAGCGCGAATCGGGTGCGGCCATCGTCGCGCGGCGTCGCCCCCCAGCGCGGCGTCACGCGCCGGGCTCCTCGAACGCTCCCGTCCAGGTGAGCAGCACCGCGCCCTGCGGCGATACGACATAGCTGTCCTCGATCGCGATCTCGCCCTGTTCGGGCCGGGCGCTGTCGATCAGCACGCGCCGCCGTTCGTGCGGGGGCGGCAGGTGAAAGGTGACCGGGTCGGGTGACCCATTGACCAGCAGCGACACCGCCTCGACTTCGCCCGCGGCATTGCTGAAGGCGCGGCGCATCATCAGCGCGCGGCCTTCGGGGTTCTGCCAGTCGTCCGCGCTCAATTGCTGGCCGCGCTCATCCCACCATTCGATGTCGTCGATGCCGTGGCCGGGGGAATTCTGGCCGTAGAGGAACGTCGCGGCGCGCAGCACCGGATAGCGGCGGCGCAGCTCGGCGAGCCGCGCGACAAAGTCGATCTGCGTCTGCCCCTCGGGCGTGGCGGCGGCGTCCCAGTCGAGCCAGCTGATCGCATTGTCCTGGCAATAGGCGTTGTTGTTGCCCTGTTGCGTGCGGCCGAATTCGTCGCCGGCGACCAGCATCGGCGTGCCGAGCGAGGCGAGCAGCGTCGTCAGCATCGATCGCTGCACGCGGCCGCGCGCGTCGAGGATCGCGGGATCGTCGGTCGGGCCCTCGTGACCCCAGTTGCGCGAATGGTTGTTGTCGTGGCCGTCGCGATTGTCCTCGCCATTGGCCTCGTTGTGGCGCTCTTCGTAGCTCACCGTGTCGGCGAGGGTGAAGCCGTCGTGCGCGGACAACAGGTTGATGCTCGCCCACGGCCGGCGCGACCGGCGGTCGAACAGGTCGCCCGACCCCGCCAGCCGCGCGGCGAGATCGGCGCGCTGGCCGGGTTCGCCGCGCCAGAACTGGCGCACCGTGTCGCGATACTTGTCGTTCCATTCCGCAAATCCGGGCGGGAAATTGCCGAGCTGATAGCCACCGGGACCGACGTCCCAGGGTTCCGCCATCAGCTTCAGCCGGCCGAGCACCGGATCCTGCCGGACCACGTCGAAGAAGGCGGCACCCGGATCGAAGCCGTGCTCCTCGCGCCCCAGCGTCAGCCCCAAGTCGAAGCGGAAGCCGTCGATGCCGAAGCTGGTCGCCCAGTAGCGCAGGCTGTCCGTCACCATCTGGATGACGCGCGCCTTGCTGAGGTTCAGCGTGTTGCCGGTGCCGGTATCGTTGATCGTGTAGCGCGGCTGGTCCTTGACCAGACGATAATAGCTCGCATTGTCGAGCCCGCGCCACGACAGCGTCGGCCCCTTTTCGGACCCCTCGCAGGTATGGTTGTACACCACGTCGAGGATCACCTCGATCCCCGCCTTGTGCAGGCGGTGAACCGCGCGGCGCAACTCGTCCTGCGTGTCGGTGGACATATATGCCTGTTCGGGGGCGAAGAAGCCGAGCGTGTTGTAGCCCCAATAGTTGCGCAGGCCCTTTTCCTGAAGGAACCGGTCCTGCGTGAAGCTCTGGATCGGCAACAGCTCCAGCGCGGTGACGCCGATCCGCTTCAGATGCGCGATCACCGCAGGATGGCCGAGGCCGGCATAGGTCCCGCGCTCGCGCGGCGGCACCAGCTCCATCAGCTTGGTCAGTCCCTTGACGTGCGCCTCGTAGATCACCGTTTCCGACCACGGCGTGTTCGGCCGGGTGTCGCGCGACCAGTCCCAGTGATCGTCGACCACCACCGCCTTGGGCATGGCAGGCGCGCTGTCGCGCTTGTCGAAGCTCAGGTCCTCGCGCGCGTGGCCGACCTTGTAGCCGTGCAGCGCGTCGGTCCAGCGGATCTGGCCGGAGAGCTTGCGCGCATAGGGGTCGAGCAGCAGCTTGTTCGGGTTGAAGCGGTGGCCGTTCTCGGGCTCGTAACGGCCGTGCGCGCGATAGCCGTAAAGCAGGCCCGGCGCCGCATCCGGCAGGTAGCCGTGCCAGACCTCGTCGGTGCATTCGGGCAGGCGGATGCGCTGCAACTCGCGCTTGCCGGACGGATCGAACAGGCACAGTTCGATCGCATCCGCATTGGCGGAATAGACCGCGAAATTGACCCCCAGCCCATCGAACGTCGCGCCGAGCGGATAGGGCGAGCCGGGATCGAGCCGGTCGGGCAGAGAATGCACGTGTGGAAACCCCCATTGGCAATGCCGCCCGAGAACGCAGGTGCAGCATGGAAGGTTTCGGCACCGGCCGATTGTCGTCGCCGCGGCGCCGCGTAGCCGGTTTGGCGGCGACGCGGCGGTTCCGGGCGACGATCCGCGCTCACCGCCTGGCGAGTGGATCGATGCCCTCGGCGCGCCAGTCGGCGAGCGACTTGCACTGGCGCAACGGGATCATCGAACCGGTGATGCGCTGGACGACGCAGACGCGCGGGTTGGCGGCGGGCCGCTCGATCCGGGGCGCGGGGGCGGCGGTCGCGTCGGCGGTGGCAGGTGCGACGGTGGCGACGAGTGCGGCGGCGATGGTGGCGATGAGCATGACATCTCTCCCTGACGAAGCAGCCCGGGGCGGGCTGTGACCGTGTTAGTGCATTAGTCATGCCAAACACTTGCACGAGGGGAAGAGGCGATCGGTCCGTGGGGACGGCTGGGCGGATCTGCCGATCATCGGCGCAATCCGCCAGATGTCAGGCGGTGCGCACCGGCTTGCTGAGGAAGCGGGATTGCGCGCGACAGAAGCGCCACGGCGTCTCGACCGCGCGCGTGATGCCGACCCGGGTCGTGGCCACGACCATGCCCGGATCCGCCCCCACCGCCAGCGCGAACGGCGCGCGATCGAGGGGCGCGGCGTCGTGGCCGGCATCGATCCCCAGTGCCTGGCACAGCCGCCCCGGACCCGCGCACAACAGGCGCGGATCGGACAGGCCGCGACGTGCGATCATCGTGGCGAGCCCGTGCGTCGGCTCGATCGCGCGGATCAGGACCGCGCTGCCCGGTCGGCACACGAAGTTGAGGCACCAGTGGATGCCGTAGCTGCGATAGACATAGGCATGGCCGTGCGGGCCGAACATCGCCGCATTGCGCGGTGTCGGCCCCCGCGCGCTGTGCGATGCGGGATCGGCCGCGTCATAGGCTTCGGTCTCGACCACGATCCCGCCGACGCCGTCAACCAGCAGCATGGTGCCGATCAGGTCGTGGGCGACGCGCGCCACGTCGCGGTCGAAGAATCCGGTGGGCAGCGGCATGGCGGCGCTCATGCGCGCCGCGCCGGTCGCCGGTCAACGCGGTACGTCGCGCCGGTCAGCGCCAGCCGTGATCCCCCGCCCAGCCGACGAACAGGTCCATCCAGGGCACCGGCGTGCCGTCGCGATGCGCGGCGGGTGGGCCATGACCGCCGCGTTCGAAGACCATCAGCTCGGCCGGCACATGGGCGGCCTGCAACGCCTCGAACATCAGGATCGCGTTGCGTGGCGGGACGACGGGGTCGTCGGCGTTGGCGGCGACGAAGGTCGGCGGCATGTCGGCGGGCAGGTCGAGCTGCGCCGAATAGCGCCGCTGCCATGCCGGATCGGCGGCATGCACGCCGAGCAGCTCGCGGCGCGACTGCGCGTGGACGCCGTCGTCCATCATCGTGACGACGGGAAAGAACAGGCCGGCGACGTCGGGGCGCGCCGACAGCCGGTCGGCGGCATCGACGGCGGCGTAGGTCGGGGTCGCCGCGCGCGTCGCGAGCCGCGCGGCGACATGGCCGCCGGCGGAAAAGCCGGTCGCCGCGACGCGGGCGGGATCGATGCCGAAGCGCCCCGCACCGGCGCGGATCACCCGCATGGCGCGCTGCGCATCCTGCAACGCGACGTCGGGGCCCGCCGTCCAGCCGTCGTGCGGCAGGCGATAGAGCAGCTCGAACGCGGTGACGCCGCGCGCGGCGAAATCACGGGCGATGCCGCCGCCGCCGCGGCCGACCGCGACCCGCGCATAGCCGCCGCCGGGACAGATCAGCACCGCCGCGCCGCTGGGCCGGGCGGGGCGCACGACGGTCAGCATCGGCGTCGCGACGTGTGGCCAGGCGATGTCGTCGGCCCCACCCGTCGGCGATCGTTTGACCCAGGCATCGGCAATGGCACGCCCTTCGCCACCCGGCGGCGCCTTGGGCCATAGCGCAAAGCGGTCGATCGTCGGCGCACCCTGCGCGAAGGCGGGCATGGGCAGCAGGGCGGCGAGTCCGCCGGCGATCACGGTGCGTCGGTCGGTCATGTCAGTTCCCGTCGGGTCTGGTGGCGTCGCGCTTCCCGCTCGGGGCGAGGCGGAAGGTCGCCGGATCGGGCGGGCGCGCCGGATCGAAGCGGCCGATGTCGTCGCGCAGGTGGGCACCGACCGGCAGCGCCGCCAGCCCCTGCGCCACCGCGCGCGCGAGCACCCAGGCGCCGTAATTGTCGTGGTGCGTCGCGTCCTTGCCGCCGTCGTTGAAGGCGAGCGGCGCGCGCGCCGGACCCAGCGCCTCGTAGAAGGCGACGCTGGCGGCGTTGAGGTCGATCACCGCCACCCCTTCCGCCGCCGCCACCGCCTTTGCCGCCGCGGCATAGTCGCCCAGCGTCGCGCGGATGCGCGCGCCGGTCCACATCCGCCGCTCGGGCGAGGTGACGAGGATCGGGGTGACGCCGCGACGCCGGAATTCGGCGATCCAGGCGCGCAGATAGTCGCGATAGGTGGTGTCGGCGGCGGCATAGGTCTGCGGCCATTGCGCCTTCTGGTCGTTGTGGCCGAACTGGATAAGCGCGACGTCGCCGGGTTTCACCGATTCGAGCACCTTGGCGAAGCGCAGCTCCGACATGAACGACTTCAGCGTCTCGCCCGATTCGGCATGGTTCGCGACCGCGATATCGGGTTTGAAGAACACCGGCAGCATCTGGCCCCAGCTCGCCGCCGGTTCGGCCTGTTGATCCGTGACGGTGGAATCGCCGAGCAGGAACATGGTCGGCACCGCGACCGGTTCGACGAGAATCGCCGAGGGCGCATCGCCGAGCAGTTCGAGCGTCAACCGGTCGTCCCAGCCGAACGACCCCTGTTCGCGCGGTTTCAGCAGGACATGCGTGCCGCCGGGGGCGTTGAGCGGCGGCGGGGTCAGCGCGGCATCGCGGACGTTGACGATGAAGCTGCGGGTGATGCTGTGCCCGGCGGGGACGGTCGCGTCGTCCAGCATCAGCCGGCGCGATTCGGCCTTGATCGTGCTGCGGGTCGGCGCGTCCCGCCGGCCCACCGTCACGGTGACGCGGTAATTGCCCGGCGTGGCCGCGACGGAAAAGAGCGTCGGGCCGCCGTCCTCGAAGCCATAGCCATCGGCGTAATGGCGGCCGGCCGCGACCGCGATGCTGCCCGCGGGTGCCTTGCCGGCCAGCACGAAGCGGCGTGCGCCGGCGGCGGGACGGCCGGTATCGGCGGCGATTATCGCCGCCGGCGGCGATGGCGGCGCGGCATGAAGCGCGGCCGGCGACAGCACCAGCGGCGCGACCATGGCGATCAGCCGCACGACGGCCCGCCCGCCGGCGTCGTCCGCGTCAGCGCGGGGACGTGCGGCGTCACCCGCCGGGCGATCGGCAGGCGCGTCGCCTTCAGTCCGGTCGCGACCAGATCCGCCACCCGCCGCGCCCCCAGCTCGCTGAAATGCGTGTCGTCGGCGACGCCGTTGGGATAGCCCGGCGCCCCCGCCGCGCCGTCATAGTGCAGGTAATAGGCCTTGGCCGCCTCCGGCCCCGCCGCCTGGACCCAGGCCTGCGACGTCCGCCCCAGGTCGATCAGCGGGGTATGCGTCTGCCTGGCGACCCTGCGCGCCGCATCGGCATAGGCGGGAAAGCTCGGCTGTTCGACGCCGTCCTTGAAGTCGCGGCGCGCGACGGGGGTCAGGATCACCGCCTTCGCGCCAGCGGCCTTCGCGACGGCGAGGAAGCGGACGAGGTTCTGTTCGTATTGCGGCACCGTCGTGTAGCGTTCGGGCTTGTCGGCGCTCGCGTCGTTGTGGCCGAACTGGATCAGCAGCGTGTCGCCCCTGCGCAGGTCGCTGGCGATGGCGTCGAGCCGGCCCTCGCGGATGAAGCTGTTGGTGCTGCGACCGCCGATCGCGCGATTCTCCACCGTCACGCCGGGCACGGCGCAGCGCAGCATCGTGCCCCAGCCGGACTGCGGATATTTCTCCGCCTTATAGTCCTGCGCGGTCGAATCGCTGGCGATGACGATGCGGGGCGGCGCGGGATCCGCCGCACGGGTAAGCAGCGTCATCGCCGCAATCGCGAACAGGGCAGCTTTCATGACGCTCTCCACATGATATTCTTTCGTTCCGCATCATGCGTCCGTCCGACGGTCCACGCAACTGCCATTATGTGAGATACCGAGCGATTATCCGGGAAAGCCTTGGCAAGCCCCGTCGGGCGGCGTAGGCAGGGCGGGCGCCGGCAGAGCGCGCGGAAGGAGGCGGGCCGATGGTCGGACGAATGGCTATGCTGATCGCGCTCACCACCTCCGCACCCGCGGCGGCGCGCCTGTCCGACTGGCGCATCGAGGGCGAATCGCCCGATGCGCACGTCACCGAGCGGGACGGCGTCATCGACATCGACACGCCCAAGGGTCTGACCCTGTGGTGGCGGCGCCCGGTCGTCGGACCGGTGACGATCCGGTTCGAGGCGATGGCGGTCGCAGCCGGCGGCGCGAACGACCGGGTCAGCGACCTCAACGCCTTCTGGATGGCGACGAATCGCGACGGCGGATCGGTGCTGGCGCATCGCCGCAGCGGCGCCTTCGCCGCCTATGACGACCTCAAGACCTATTACGTCGGGATCGGCGGCAACGGGAACACCACGACGCGGCTGCGCCGCTATGTCGGCGAGCCCGGCAATCGCCCGCTGTTGCCCGAACACGATCTGGCGACGCCCGCGGCGATGCTGCGTCCCGACGTCTGGACGCGGATCGCACTGATCGCCGACGGCGGCCGGATCGCGGTGATGCGCGACGGGCGGCCCCTGTTCGCGCTCGCCGACCCGCGGCCCTACACGCGCGGCCATTGGGCGCTGCGGACGACCTGGAGCCACCTGCGCATCCGCCGTGTGACGGTGACGCGCCGCTGATGGAGACGATCATGCATCCCAACCGCCGCGAAACCCTGCGCGCCGGCCTGCTCGGTGGCGCCGCCGCACTGTTCCCCGCGACGGTCCGCGCCGCGCCCGCACCGGCGTTCGTGGCGGCCCCGGTGCGGTGGATCGACGGCGCGGCCCCGGCGATGCATGCCGGCCAGACCTTCGGCGCCGCCTGGCCGCGCGGCACGCTGAAGCGCAACGCGCGCCTGTCGGTCCGGGCGGGCGGCGTCGGCGTGCCGGCCCAGAGCTGGACGACGGCGACCTGGCCCGACGGATCGATCAAATGGAGCGCGCATGCGATCCCCGCCGACGTCGCGCCTACGGATGTGACGGTCGTGCAGGGTCGCGAGATCGCCCCTGCGCAACCGGTCCGCGTGACCGAAAGTGCGGATGCGGTCACGATCCGGGTCGGCGATCTGCGTTGGGATATCGCCCCTGCGGGCGCGGCGCTGATCCGGTCTGCAAGCCGGGACGGCCGCGCGCTGCTCGGCCCGGTCACGCTGGTAGGCGGCGTGCGCGCCGATCCGCTGCACGGCGAGCCGACGCCGTTCGGCGGCACGATCGAGCGCGTGACCGTCGAACAGCGCGGGCCGGTACGCGCCGTGGTGAAGATCGAGGGGCGGCACACCGCCGGCGCGCGCGCCTGGATGCCGTTCACCGTCCGCCTGTACGCCTATGCGGGTTCGGCGGGCCTGCGCATCGTCCACAGCGTGGTGTTCGACGGCGATCCGGCGAAGGACTTCCTGTCGTCGCTCGGAATACGGGCGGCGGTGCCGATGACGGGGGCGCTGCACGACCGCCACGTCCGTATCGCCACCGATCGCCAGATGTTCGCCGAGGGCGTCCGGCCGCTCACCGGCCTGCGCCGCGATCCCGGCAAGGCGTTTCGCGACGCACAGGTGGCGGGGCAGGCGGTGCCGCCGCTGGAGCAAATGGCGCCCGCGGTCCGCGACGTTCTGGAGCGGATACCGGCATGGGGCGATTTCCGGCTGGAACAGCCCAACGCCAACGGCTTCGCGATCACCAAGCGGACCGCGCCCGGACAGGGCTGGATCGACGGGGGCGAGGGGCGGCGTGCGCCCGGCCTCGCCTATGTCGGCGGCCCCGCCGGCGGCGCGGCGATCGGCGTCCGCTATTTTTGGCAGCGTCACCCGAGCGCGCTCCACATCGACGGCGCCACCGGGGACACCGCGCAGCTGACCGCATGGCTGTGGTCGCCCGAGGCACCGGCGATGGACCTGCGCCCCTATCACGGAACGATGGGGATGGAGGGCTATGACGCGCAGAACCAGGGCCTGTCGGTCACCTACGAGGATTACGAGCCGGGCTGGGACGATGCGTCGGGGATCGCGCGCACCAGCGAACTGATGCTGTGGGCGCTGCCCGCGACGCCGCCCACCGCGACGCTGGCGGCGATGGCGACGATGCAGGCGCAGCCGCCGCAGCTGATGACAGCACCAGACCATCTGCATGCGGCGCAGGTGTTCGGCGACTGGGGCCTGCCCGACCGTTCGACGCCCAATCGCAAAGCGATCGAGGACCAGCTCGTCAACCTGATCGATTTCTACGCGGGCGAGGTCGACCGGCGGTCGTGGTACGGATTCTGGAACCACGGCGACGTCATGCACACCTATGACGCCGACCGGCATCAATGGCGCTACGACATCGGCGGGTTCGCCTGGGCGAACAGCGAATTGTCGCCCGACCTGTGGCTGTGGACGCAGGTGCTGCGGACCGGCGACCCGCAGGCGTTCCGCTTCGCCGAGGCGATGACGCGCCATACCGGCGAGGTCGACGTCTATCATACCGGCCGGTTCCGGGGGATGGGCACGCGCCATGGCGTCCAGCACTGGAGCGACAGTTCGAAACAGCCGCGGGTCAGCAACGCGAGCTATCGCCGCATCTTCTATTACCTGACCGCCGACGAGCGGGTCGGCGACCTGCTCCACGACCTCGTCGATTCCGACCGGACGCTTGCCGATGTGGAGATCGGCCGCAAGGTGCCGGGTGCGAAACGTCCCGTCCTGCCCGCGGGCACGATCGAGATGACCTTCGGCACCACCTGGTGCCCGCTCGCCGCGGCATGGCTGACCGAATGGGAGCGGACCGGCGACGTGCGCTGGCGTGACCGGATCCTCGCCGGGCTCGACAGCATTGGGCGCCTGCCGCACGGCTGGATGACGGGCAGCGCGCCGTTCGACATGGCATCGGGCCGCTTCGTCGACCAGAACCGCAAGATCACGCTGTCGCACCTCAACGCGGTCTTCGGCGCGGTCGAGGTCAGCAGCGAGCTGATCCGCCTGCTCGACGTGCCGCGCTATCGGGCCGCGTGGCTCGACTATTGCCGCTGGTACAACGCGCCGCAGGCGGCGTATCTCGCCCGCTTCGGCCCGCCGTTCGGGCCGCGCAACCTGCGCGAGGGGCATTCTCGCCTCACCGCCTATGCCGCGTTCGAGGACAGGGACGCCGCGCTCGCGGCGCGGGCGGCGGGCGAGTTCCTGTCGGGCGATGCCGGCCTCGGCACCTGGCCGCGCGATCCACGCCACGAGGCGGGGGGCGTGGTCGAATGGCCGGGCGTTTCGACCAATGCCGCGGCGCAATGGGGGCTGGCGGCGATCCAGACGCTGGCGCTGGTGCCCGCCGCGCTCGACGCCACGCCCATCGTCGCGCCCGATACGCCCGGCCGCCACCGTGAAAAGGACAACGGCCGGGACTGAATCGCGTCAGGCGGCGGATGACGCCAGATAGCGTTCCAGCGCGTCGCTGCCGCCGACCTGTTCGCCGTCGATGAAGACGAGCGGCGTGGTGTCGACGCCATGTTCGGCCTTGAAGGCATCGACCTCCTCGCGCGAACGCAGGATGCGGTCGTCGACGGTGAACCCCTCCGCCTGCAAAATCTGCTTGGCGCGCACGCCGAACGGACAGATGTGGTCGGGCAGCACCATGCGGTACAGGGTCGCTTCGCGGGTTTCGGCCATGATCGTTCCTCGTGGGCGAGCGGATGCTCGCGTTCGCGGAGTAAAGCGCCGCAGCGTCGCACCCGTTCCGTCAGGCAAGGGCGGCGACCAGTCCGGCGACCCAGCGCGCGGTGAAATCGCGCGACGCGCGCGCCGTCGGCGCCACGCCGTCAAACGCATGGAAAGCCGCCGGCACCACCGCCAGGTCGACCGGCACGCCCGCCGCCGCCAGCGCGCCGGCATAGGCGACGTCCTCGTCGAGGAAGAGGTCGAGCGTCCCGACGCCGACGAAGGCGGACGGCAGGCCGGCGAGGTCGCTGCGCCGCGCGGGTACGAGGCGCGCCGGTACCGCAGTGCCGCCCGCGGGCACACCGAGCAGCGCCGTCCAGCCGAAGCGGTTCGACGCCGCGGTCCAGACGAACGTCCCCGTTCCCGGCCGCGCCGCGCGGCTGCTGCCGGTGCGGTCGTCGAGCATCGGATAGATCAGCACCTGATGGCGCACCGGCACCTCGCCACGGTCGCGTGCGTGGAGCGCCAACATCGCCGCATGGCCGCCGCCAGCGCTCGCCCCGCCGATCGCGATGCGTGTGCGGTCGACCCCCAGAGACGCGGCCTGGTCGTGCACCCAGCGCAGGGCGGCGTAATTGTCCGCGAGCGACGCCGCCAGCCGCGCCTCCGGCGCCAGCCGGTAATCGACCGCGACGACCAGCCAGCCATGCGCCCGGGCCGCCTCGCGCAGCGGCACCGGGATGCCCGCCGATCCGGCGACATAGCCGCCGCCGTGCAGCCACACGACCGCGCCGCGGCCGGTGCGTCCCGGCGCGCCGTCGAACTGCACCGTCCGCACCGGCGGTTCGCCGGGGAGGCCCGGTATCGTGACCGCGGGCAGGCGCAGCGCGGCGAGCGCGGACGGCGGGGCCGGATGGGCGTGCGGGGCCGCCGGCCGGTGGCGGAAGGCGGCGAGCGTCGCGGCGGTGGCGTCCATCGGCACCAGCAGGGCAAGATCGTCGCGCATCTCCGGATCGACGGTGGCGAAGCGCGACTGGGCCAGGGCACGCGGCGCCTGCGCCAGCAGCCACGCCGCACCGCCCGCGCGCAACAGGTCCCGCCGGGTCGTCCGCATCATCGCCTCCGTCGTCATGCGCGCGGTCACGCGCCAGAGCGGCGATTGTGCCCGCAGATCGCGGCGACGGCCAGCGAAGAGCACGGATGGCGCGTCGGGCGATCGGATCGTCGCAATCGCGCGCCGTTCGGGTCGGCGGCATGGACCCGATCGATGCTGGTGCGTTGGCATGCGCACAGCAGCGAAAGTCCCATGACCTTGTACCATTTCCTCGTCGCCGAGAGCGAAACGCCCGACGAACGCGCGGCCCGGCGCGCCCATACCGGCAGGAGTTCGGGCGAAAGCTACGGCGCGACGCTGCAACAGATGTATGCGGGTGCGCGGATCACCCGCATCGCCCCCGCCGACGCCGATGCGGAGGCGCCGACCCCGCATCAGCTCGCGCGCTACGATGCGGTGTTCGTCACCGGCTCGCCGCTCCACGTCTACGACGATACGGCGGAGGTCCGCCGCCAGCTTGCCTTCATGCGCGCGGTCTTCGCCAGCGGAACGCCCGCGTTCGGATCGTGCGCGGGCCTGCAACTCGCGGTCGCGGCGGCGGGCGGGCGCGTCCGCAGGATGCCGGAGCGGATCGAGGCCGGGGTCGCGCGCCGCATCGTGCGCACCGACGCGGGGCGGGACCATCCGCTGCTCGCCGGGCGGCCGCCGGCGTGGGACGCACCCGCGATCCACGGCGACGAGGTCGAGACGCTGCCGCCGGGCGGCGTGCTGCTCGCCGGCAACGCCGTCACCCGCGTGCAGGCGGCGGAAATCCGCCACGACGGCGGCATCTTCTGGGGCGTGCAATATCACCCCGAACTCGCGCCGGGGGAGATCGCCGTGGCGCTGCGCCGCCAGGCGGAGGATCTGGTCGCCGCCGGGCTGGCGGACGACGAGGCCGGGGTGGAACGGCAGGCGGCGCTGCTCGACCGGCTGCACGACGCGCCCGACGACCGCGCGGTGCTGTGGGCGCTCGGGCTCGACCGCCAGTTCGCCCGGGCCGACGGCCGGCGGACCGAACTCGCCAATTTCGTCGCGACGCTGGTCGAACCGCGGCGGCGCGCGGCGTGAGCGGGCGGATGACGCTGTATTTCGACGGCGGCGCGCGGCCCAACCCGGGCCGGATGGAGATCGCGGTGGTGACCGGCGGCCGCAGCCACATCCGCGACGACGTCGGCGCGGGCGACAATTGCACCGCCGAATGGCTGGCGCTGCGCTACGCCGCCGAGATCGCGCTGGCCGCGGGGGCGCAGGACGTCCTGTTCGTCGGCGACGCACGAACGATCGTCGAACAGGCGCTGGGGCGCTGGGCCTGCCGCAGCGCGCAGCTGCAACCGCATCTCGACGCCTATCGCCGGGCGGTCGCCGCGATCCCGCGCGTGCACGTCCGCCACGTCCGCCGCTCGAAGAACCTCGCCGGTTACGCGCTCGCGCGGCGCTATCCGCGGGGATGATTTCGCACCTGCGGAAACCCCGGCCGTCCCGCGCGTTGACCGACGCACTCATTCCACAGGAGCAACGAAGATGAACCAGGACCAGATCGCCGGCACCGCCACCGACCTTACCGGCAAGGTCAAGGAAACGATCGGCAGCGCCACCGGCGACACGCAGACGCAGAATGCCGGCGTCGCCGACCAGATCAGCGGCAAGGTGCAGAAGACGATCGGCGATACCAGGGAAACCGTGGCCGCCGCCGCTGCGCCCTTCGCCGACAAGGCGCGCAAGTTCGCCAACGACCGTCCCTTCGCCGCCGCGGCGCTCGCCGGTGTCGTCGGACTGGCGATCCTCAACACGCTGCGCGGCAAGAAGGCGTAAGCCACCGCGGTCGCCGAACGAAAAGGGGGCGCCGGTCTCGCGACCGGCGCCCCCTTTTTCCTGTCCGCGTCGCCGTGGCGATCAGGCTTTCAGGCCCTTCGCCATGTTGAGATGGGCGGAGACGGTCGGCACCAGCCCGCTCGCGAAGGTCTTGAGCGCCGGCACGTCGCCGGTCGCGGCATAGGCCTTCAGAGCGTCGAGCGTCTGCTGATGCCCGGACTGCTGGCCGGCGATATAGGCCGCGTCGAAATCCGCACCGGTCTTGGTCTTCAGCGCGTCGAGCGTCGCCTGCTGTGCCGCGGTCAGCGTCGCGTCGGGCGTGATCGCCGGGGTCAGACCGGCGGTCGTCGCCTTCAGCTTGTCGGTCGACGCGGTATGCGCCGCGATCATCTGGTTCGCATATTTCTTCACCGCCGCCGACGTGCTCATGTCGAGTGCGAGACGCGACGTCGCGATCTCGAACGCGTCGCTGGCCGCCGCGGTGTTGGCGAACGCCTGGCCCGCGCTCGCGGGGGCGGTGGCGTTCATCCCGGCCATCCCGGCATTGCCCGCGTCGAAGGCGCCGCCGTCGTTGGTGACGAGACTGGCGTCGGTCGTGTTGGCGGTGTCGGTCTTCTGACCGCAGGCGGCGAGTGCCAGCGTCGATGCCGACAGGATCACCATGGTTTTCTTCAACATTTTCATCTCCCTTGCTGCGCGCGCGTCAACGTGCCGGAACCACCAGGCGTTCCGCCGGGAGCGATGGTGCGGTGGCGGAGCGATCCGGGACCCCCGACGTTAGCGTCTCGTCCAACCCCTTCGAGGAGCGAACATCATGAGCATTTTCGGTAACATCATGGGCAAGATCTTCCATCACAAGGCGGCCGCCGCGCCGGCCCCGCCGCAGACGACGCAGGCGGAAGCGACCCCGGCGCCCGCACCCGCCGCGCCGGCTGCCCCCGCCCCTGCGTCCGCGCCCGAAGCCCCCGCGCAGCCGGTCGACGTCGGCGCGGTGCTCGGCGAGATGGCGGCGATGAAGGATGGCGGCGGCAACTACCAGACGTCGATCGTCGACCTGCTCAAGCTGCTCGACCTCGATTCGAGCCTGTCGGCGCGCAAGGAGCTGGGGCAGGAGCTGGGCGTGCACGCCGGCGACGACGGCAGCGCCGAACAGAATATCGCGCTGCACAAGGCGGTGATGGCGAAGCTCGCGGAAAACGGCGGGATCGTGCCGGACAGTTTGCGCAACTGATCGCGTCCGCCGGCGGGGTGGCCGGGCGGTCGCCCCGTCCGGCTAGTCCGCGCGCGCGCGTGCGATATCGTGGATGCGGTGGAGCGCGGCGGGCACCGCGTCGCGCGGGACGCTGCGCCCGAACAGATAGCCCTGCGCCACGTCGCACCCCTGCGCGACCAGATACCGGGCCTGCGCGGCGGTCTCCACCCCCTCCGCCACCACCGTCATGCCGAGCCGGTGGCCGAGCGCCACGACCGCATCGATGATCGCCGCATCCCCAGCGTCGCGATCGAGATGGCTGACGAAGCTCTGGTCGATCTTGATCGTGTGCACCGGAAACGCCTTGAGGTGCGTCAGCGAGGCATAGCCGGTGCCGAAATCGTCGAGCGCGATATGGACCCCCGCGCACGAGAAGGTCTCGAGCGTGTGGCCGACGCATTCGGCGCCGCGACCGACGAACACCGTCTCGGTCACCTCCAGCTCCAGCCGCTGCGGCGGCACCCCCGCGCGCGCCAGCCGCGACAGGATGCGCTCGCACAGGTCCTCGCGGCGGAATTCCGCGGGCGACAGGTTGAAGGCGATCCGGCCGAAGTCGATGCCGGCGTCGAGCCAGCCGCGCATGTCGCCGACGATCCCTTCGAGCATCCGTTCGCTCAGGCTGACGGCGAGCTCCAGGTCCTCGAATGCCGCCGCGATCGTGCCGGGCAATTGGGTGCCGACGCTGGGGTGTCGCCAGCGCAGCAGCGCTTCGAACCCGCACACCCGGCCGCTGTCGAGCGCCACCTTGGGCTGGTAGAAGGGCATGATCCGGTCGTCGCGCACCACGTCGCGGGCGATGCTGAGCATCGACGAGCGCCGTTGCAGGTCGGCGCGCATGTGCGGCTGGAACGTCAGCATGCTGCCGCGCGCGTTGGCCTTGGCGGCGTAGAGCGCGATATCCGCCGATTTGAGCAGCTCCGCGGCGGTGGCGCCGTCGCCGGGGAACAACGATCCGCCGGCGGTCGCCTGGCAATCGAGGATGCGGCCGTCGTGCGCCAGCGGCTCGCGTACGCCCTTCAACGCGGTACGGACGCGCGCGATCACCTGATGCGGTTCGTCGTCGCCCTCGATCACCGCGGCGAATTCGTCGCCGCCCAGCCGCGCCAGCGTGCAATGCGATCCCAGCGCACCGCGCAGCCGCTCGCCGAACGTGCGCAGCACCACGTCGCCGGCATCGTGGCCGATCGTGTCGTTGGTTTCCTTCAGGTGATCGACGTCGAACAGCACCAGCGCCAGCCTGTTGCCCAGCCGCCCCGCCTGTTCGATCGCGGCCTCCAGCCGCTCCCCGAACGCCGCGCGGTTGGGCAGGCCGGTGAGGACGTCGTGATGCGCGGCGAAGCGGATCCGGTCTTCGGCGGTGCGTTCCTCGGTTACGTCGCGGGTGGTGACGAGCACGCGCGACAACCGGCCCGACGGTGCCTCGATCCGCCAGCCGCCCGTCTTGATCCAGCGTTCCTCGCCCGTGTCGGCGCGGTGGATGCGCAGCGTCGTCTCGAACCGGTGGTTGCCGTCGCGTGCCTCCACCGCCGCGACGAGCGCCTGCAACCGGTGCCGGTCGGCAGGCACCACCCGGTCGAGCGCGGTCTGGACCGAGGCCGGCGTCGTCGTCGGCAGGCCCAGCATCGCCTTGAATTCGTCCGACCACTCCCGCCGGTCGCGCAGCGCGTCATAGTCCCAGATGCCGAGCCCGGCGGCATGTGCGGCGAGCCGGAACCGCTCCTCGCTCTCGCGCAGTTCATATTCGGCGAGCTTGCGGTCGTGGATATCCTCCAGCGTGCCGTACCAGCGCACCACCATATCGTCCGCGCCCCGCCGTGCGGTCGCGCGCGCGCGAAACCAGCGATAGTCGCCCTGGGGCGTGCGCAGCCGGTATTCGAGGTCGACCGGGTGGCCGGTGGCGATGGCATGGGCCCAGGCCGCCTCGGTCGGGTCGATATCCTCGGGGTGGAGGGCGGCGAGCCATTGCGCGCCCATCGCATCGCCGGGATCGCCGCCGGTGACCGCGGTCCAGCGCGAACTCACCGCGTCGACCTGCCCGTCGGCGCGCGCGGTCCAGCTGATCTGCGGGTTCAGCTCCACGGTGTGGCGGTAATGTTCCTCGCTCTCGCGCAGTTCGGCCTCGGCGGTGCGGCGGGCGGTGATGTCCTGCACGACGGTGATCGTCGACGCCGCCTCACCCGCCGCGTCGCAGGTGAAGGCGATGTTGACCGCGCACCAGATGACGCTGCCGTCCGGCCGGATGAACCGCGTCTCGATCTCATAGGGTTGGGCGAGCGCCAGCTTCGCGCGATAGCCCGCGATCACCGCCTCGCGATCGTCGGGATGGAGGAATTCCGGGGCGGGCAGGCCCGACAGCGCCGCCGCGTCGCGGCCAACCATCTCGCAGAAGCGGGCGTTGACGCTCAGGACGCGCTGGTGCCGGTCGCGATGCAGCAGGCCGATCCGCGCGCGGCTGAGCACGTCGTTGAGCGGCAACGGCTGCGCCGCGACCGCCGCGGGCACCGGGATCGCGAAGCGGCGGCGGGTGACCGGGGCCGGAATCGGGACCGCGACCGGGCTGTCGAACCAGTCCGTGTCGCATCCCCTGTCCCGGTCGAACGGGCCGTCACTCCAGCGATCCACACCGCATCCTTCGGTCATCCCTCGTGGCGTGGAGGACGGTGGCGGCTGTCACTTAAAGATATGTAACGAAACCATTTCGAGTGCAATCGGGCGCCTTTAGAGCCGGTGCGCCCGGTGCCCCGGTTCAGGGGGCGGTGGCGGTGGCGGGGGCGCGGACGCCGCGGACCTTGACGATCTCGCGGTGCATCGGCGCCAGTTTCGCGAGCAGGCGGTTCTGCGCCCCGAATGCGACATGCTCGCGCCCCATCGCCGCCTGCAGGTTCTCGACCAGCGCCGCCATGTCGGCCTGCTGGATGCCCATATCGGCGTGCGCGGCGCGCATCGTGCGCCCGCTATAGCCGCAGCCGCCGTTGAGGATGTAGCAGAATTGCTCGGTCAGCGTCCGCCGCAGCCGCACCAGGTCCTGCCCCTTGAAGATATCGGTGATGCGCGGATCGGCGACATTGCGCGCGACGAGGTCCGCGACGATCCGCTCGACCCCGGCGCGGCCATGGAAGGCGCGCCACATCGCGTCGCCGGCGAACGGCGCCGCGCCCGCATTGGCATCGGCATGGACATAGGGTGCGACCGGCTCCTCGCCGGTGGGCGTCGCGACCTGAAGCGCGACGAACAGGAGGGTGGCGATCATGGAAGGTGTCCTCGGCGGGCCGGCGATGGCGTGGATGGGGAAGGGGCGGCGGCGGTCAGAACCCGCCCTGTACCGACACGAACAGGCCGCGCTGGCGCCGCACCGTCGCGATCGCGCCGAGGTCGACATAGGCGGCGGTGACCGATGCGTTGCGATGGAATGCCCAGGCGGCGAACAGGTCGTAGCTGTCGTCCTCGGCCGCGAACGCCAGATTGTCCGGCTTGGTGCGATATTCGGCGCCGACGACGAGGCTGCGCGTCAGCATCTTGCCCAGCGAGCCCTCGAACTGCGCGGTGCGCGCATCCTGGCGCGGGCCGCCGAAGCCGAGCAGGCCGAACTGGTTCGCCTTGGTAAGGCGCAATGTCGCATCGGCGACGATCCCTTGCGCCAGCCACAATTTGGTCGCGGCGACGTAGAGATCGGCGCTTCTGGTCTGGGCGGCGCCGACGGCGCGCAGCACGGGCGCGCGCTCGGCGATGCGATACTCCACGCCGACCGCGATCTGCGGCAGCATGGTCTGCTGCGCCCAGACGGCATCGCCCGCGATGCGCAGCTTGGCGCCGACCACGTGCTGGCCGAAGGTGAAGCCGCGGCCGAGGCCCAGCGCGGCGCCCGCCGCCCGCGTGTCGAACCGCTGATAGGCGTAGGACAGTTCGACCCGGTCCGACAGGCCGATCGCGGCACCCGCGCTCGTCAGGTCGAAGTCGGGCAGGGCGACATAGGTCGCGTGGGCGGTGGCGCCGTTGCCGTCCTCGGTCTCGTTGCCCGCGATGACCGCCCAGGTGGCGAGGCCGCCGCCCGCCGACCCCTCGAGCGACGAAACGCCGTTGGTCAGCAACAGCTTGCCACCGGCGCGGCGCTGGTTCGCGGCGGCGGGCGTGACGGCGAGTGCGGTGGCGGCGAGCAGGACGAGCGGACGGAGACGCAGGGATACGGGCATGAACGCTGTCCTAGTCGCTCATGGTAAAGGAGGCGTAAGCGGCGCTTTCAGCAAGTCGCAACACCCCGCCGCTACACCGGGGCGATGCGCACCCCGTTCCCCCGCGCCGCGATCGCCGCGGCCCTGCTGACCCTGCCGACGGCGGCATCGGCCGCGACCGTTCAGGTGACCGTCCGCCAGGCGGACGGCACGCCGCTGCGCGATGCGGTGGTGATGGTCGAAAGCGCCGCGGCGCCGCGCGCCATGCCGCGCGGACCCTATGTGATGGAACAGAAGAACATCGCCTTCCAGCCGCACGTGCTGGTCGTCCCGGTGGGTGCGCAGGTGCTGTTCCCCAACCGCGACACCGTGCGCCACCACGTCTATTCCTTTTCCAAGCCCAAACGGTTCGACCTGAAACTGTACGGCCGCGAGGACCAGCGCAGCGTCACCTTCGACACCGCGGGGGTGGTCGCGCTCGGTTGCAACATCCACGACACGATGAACGGATTCATCGTCGTGAGCGCGACGCCGTTCTTCGCGACGGCGGACGCACAGGGCCATGTCGTCATCCCCGGCGTGCCCGCCGGCGGCGTGACGTTGCGGGTCTTTTCGCCCGCGATCCGCGCGCCCGGCAACACGCTGGCGCAGGCGGCGTCGGTCCCGGCGGCGGGCTATGCCACCACGCTGACGATCCGACGCTGATGATCCGCCCCGGGTCGCTCACGCCGCTGCGCTTCCGCACCCTGCGCGGACGGCTGGCGGTGCTGTACACGGGCATGTTCGCCGCCGCGCTCGCGGTGCTCGGCATCACCGTGCAGGTGATGATCCGCAACCATGCGCGCGCCTCGGTCAGCGCCGAACTGGCATCGAGCGGCAGCGTCTACGACGGCCTGTGGGCGCTGCGTGCCCGTACGCTCGGCGGAATCGCCGACGTGCTGGCGCACGATTTCGGCTTCCGCACCGCGGTCGCGACCGGCGATCGCCCGACGATCGAATCCGCGCTCGACACGTTGCGTGTCCGTGCCGGCGTCCGCCAGGCGATGGTCGTCGAACAGGGCGGCCAGGTCATCGGCGCGACCGGGGCGCTCGCGCCGCTGATCGCGGCCCTGCCGGGTCGCCTGCCCGACGGACGGCGCGACGCGGTGCTGGTAGTACAGGGCAGGATCTATCGCGTCATCGTCTCGCCGGTGCTGGCGCCGATGCGGATCGGATCGGTCGTGCTCGCCCTTCCGCTCGACGCCGCCGAGATGCGCGGTCTGGAGCGGCTGTCGGCGATCCCGCTGACCGCGACGATGCTCTATCGCGACCCCGCCGGCCACTGGCAGGCCGCGGACGGATCGGTGCCTGCGGGCGCCGACGTCGACGCGCTGGTCGCGGGGTCGCATGCCGCGCGCCTGCTGGCGACGCTGTCGCTGCCGAGCGGCCGCGCCTTCGCCATCGCCAAGCCGCTGACCGGCCCCGATGGCGTTGCCGACGCCGCGCTCCTCGTCCGCTATCCGCTCCGCGCCGCGCTCGCCCCCTATTTGCCGCTGCAACTCGGCCTGGCGCTCGCCGGGCTGATCGGGATCGCGCTGGTGGTGCTCGGCAGCCTGCGGCTCGCACGGACGATCACCCGGCCGCTCAACGCGCTCGACGACGCCGCCCGGGCGCTGGAGGAAGGCGCCCGCACCGAGGTGACCGTGACCGGCGACGACGAGATCGGCCGGCTCGCGCAAAGCTTCAACCGCATGTCGCAGGGGATCATCGACCGCGAGAACCGCATCTCGCACCTCGCCTTCCACGATACGCTTACCGGCTTGCCCAACCGCACCTCGTTCCGCCAGGCGCTCGATCAGGCGATTGCGCGCGCGGCGCGGCCGGGGCAGGCGGGGGAGCAGGTGACCGTGCTCTGCCTCGACCTCGACGGCTTCAAGGGCGTCAACGACACGTTGGGCCATCCGGTCGGCGACGCCTTGCTCGGCGCGCTCGGCGTGCTGCTGTCGGGCCTCGCGCCGGACGGGCTCGTCTCGCGCCTCGGCGGCGACGAATTCGCGATCATCCTGGCGGGGCGGGTCGAGCCCGACCGGCCGCGCGCGCTGGCGCAGGCGATCCTCGATGCGGTGGCGCGCCCGGTCGAGGCGGCCGGGCACCAGATCGCGACCGGCTTCAGCATCGGCATCGCGCTGTCGCCCACCGACGGATCCGATCCCGACCAGCTGCTCAAGAACGCCGACCTCGCGCTCTATCGCGCCAAGCGCGACGGCCGCGGCGTCTACCGCTTCTTCGAAGAGGCGCTCGACATCGCCGCGCGCAAGCGCCGCCAGCTCGAACTCGACCTGCGCGAAGCGCTGATGACGGGGCAGTTCCGCCTGAACTTCCAGCCGATCTACGACCTCAAGGCCGATCGCATCGGCGGATTCGAATCGCTGCTCCGCTGGCATCACCCGACCCGGGGCGAGGTGTCGCCGGTCGAATTCATCCCGGTCGCCGAGGACACCGGCCTGATCGTCGGGATCGGCGAATGGGTGCTGCACGAGGCGTGCCGCCAGGCGACCCTCTGGCCCGATCACGTCCGCGTCGCGATCAACGTCTCGCCGTTGCAGTTCCGCAGCCAGGGCTTCGCCGCGATCGTGCTCCAGGCGCTCGCGCGCAGCGGCCTGCCTGCGAACCGGCTGGAGATCGAGATCACCGAATCGGTGTTCCTCGACGGCGAGGAGAACGTGCTCAACGTGCTGCACCGATTGCGCGCGCTGGGCGTCCGCGTGGCGCTCGACGACTTCGGCACCGGCTATTCGTCGCTCAGCTATCTGCGCAGTTTTCCCTTCGACAAGATCAAGATCGACCGGTCGTTCGTCACCAACGTCGCCGCCGATGCCAGCAGTGCGGCGATCGTGCGCGCGATCGTCGACCTCGCCGCGGCGCTGCACATGGAGATCACCGCGGAAGGGGTCGAGGACGCCGACCAGCTCGGCTGCCTGCGCGGCCAGGGCTGCGACAGCATCCAGGGGTTCCTGCTCAGCCGTCCGGTCGAGATCGAGGGCATCGCCCACCTGCTGCCGGCCCGGCTGGCACGCGCGGCGTAGCCCGCGGTCATTCGACCCGCGGCATCTGCGCCGCCATCGCGGTATAGCTCGCCCGCATCTGGCGCATCGCCTCGGCGACCCGGTCGGCGTCGAGCGCGTCGACCACCGGGTCGTAGCCGTCGGGCACGACCCCCTGGCCGAGCAGGACCGCGACCCAGCTCGGCACCGCGAACAGTTCGTCGTCGTAGCGGAAGATCCGCCCCTTTTCCCGGAACAGCGCGATCTTGCGGTTCAGCGTGTCGGGCAGCGCCATGGTGCGGACGTGGCGCCAGAACGGCGTGTCGTCGCGGGTCGTCGCGGCATAATGGAGGATGATGAAGTCGCGGATCGAGGCATATTGATCGCCCATCAGCCGGTTGTATTCGTCGCGTTCGACATCGGTGAAGCGCATGTCCGGGAACAGGCCGAACAGCTTCGAGATCCCGGTCTGGATCAGGTGGATGCTGGTCGATTCGAGCGGTTCGAGGAAGCCGCCGGCGAGGCCCAGCGCGACGACGTTGCCCGCCCACATTCGCATCCGGCGCCCGGCCCGGAACGACAGGCGACGCGGTTCGGCGGTCGGCGCCGCGTCGAGGTGGGCGCGCAGCGTCCGCTCGGCATCCTCGTCGCTGGTGAAGGCGCTGGCATAGACATGGCCGTTGCCGGTGCGATGCTGCAACGGGATCCGCCATTGCCACCCGGCGCCGTGCGCGGTCGCGCGGGTATAGGGCAGCAGCGGCGCGGTGCGCGCGGTCGGCACCGCGATCGCGCGATCGCACGGCAGCCAGTGCGACCAGTCCTCGAACGCCACCCCCATCGTCTCGCCCAGCAACAGGCTGCGGAACCCGGAGCAGTCGATGAACAGGTCGCCCTCGACGCGGCGGTCGCCCTCCAGCCGGACCGCGGCGACATGGCCGCGCGCATCCTGCTCGACCCCGACGATACGCCCCTCCATCCGGCGCGCGCCCTGCGCCTCCGCGCGGGCGCGCAGGAAGCCGGCGTACAGTCCCGCATCGAAATGATAGGCATATTCCAGCCCCGACAGCGGCGAGCGTGGGTCGGGCGAGGGGGGGGCGAAGCGATGCGCGCGCGCCGCCACCGCCGACATCGAATAAGCCTCGATTCCCCCGATCCCCGGGGCATCGCGCAGCTTCAGCCACAGCTGGTGGAAGTTCAGCCCCTCGATATCGCGGCCGTGCGTGCCGAAGGGGTGGATGTAGCGATCGGTGCCGTCGCGCCAGCCGACGAATTCGATCCCCAGCTTGGGCGTGCCGCCGGTCGCGCGCAGGAAATCCGCCTCGTCGATGCCCAGCCGCGCGTTGAAGCCGCGGATCGGCGGGATGGTCGCCTCGCCGACGCCGACGGTGCCGATCGCGTCCGATTCGATCAGCGTGACCGTGCGCCGCCCGTCGTCGAGGAAGCGCGCCGCCGCCGCCGCGGCCATCCACCCCGCGGTGCCGCCGCCGACGATCACCACGCGTCCGATCGGTTCGCCGCTCATCGTCTGCCTCGCATCATCGTCGCCAGATAGTCGGGATAGGGGGGCAGCGTCGCGGGCAGCGCCGCGATCGCCGCGCGCAGCTGCGCCAGTCCGGCGATCGCGCTCGCGCGCGGCACCGACAGCGCGACCGGATCGTGCCGCTCGGGGCGCACGCCGAGCCCGATCAGCGCCTGTTGCCACGCGGCGCGGGCGATGTGCTGTTCCTCCAGCGGCGGCAGCGTGCCGCGCCGGCCGAACTGCGCCAGCGCGTCGGCCAGCTCGCGCGGCGGGGTCGCGGTGCGCAGCGGATGCCAGAACGGCCCGCGCCGCGCACCGATCAGGTAGAAGGCCGCCGCATAGGCATGCGCCCGGTCCGCCAGCAGCCCGGCCCGCCGTTCGTATTCCGCGCGCAGCAGCGGTTCGTCGTCGCGCGCCGGCATCAGCTCCAGCACCACTTTGAGCTGCGCCAGCGCCAGCGGCAGCCCCGGCCAGCCCAGCGGACCGACGCTCGCCGCCGCATCGCCCAGCGCCACGACGTTGCCGACGAAGGCCGCGGCCTGCCGCCCGGGTCGCACGACGATCCGTTCCATGTCCCCGGTGACGGCCTTGCGTGCGCGCGCGTCGCCGGTCACCGCCGCGGCATAGCCCATGCCGGTCAGCGTCCGCGTCGCCAGCGGCCAGCGCGCGGTCCAGCCGGTGGCGATGGCCTCATAGCCGTCCGCCGGCGACGGGCGCGGCGGGGCGGTGCCCAGCAACAACCGGTCGACGGGCAGGGTGGCGGACCAGTCGATCCAGCGGGTGTCCGCCGCGGCCAGCACCGCTGCGGGCCCGCTCGCATCGACGAACAGGTCGGCTTCGATCCGCTCGCCGCCGGCCGCGATGGCGATGGTATCGCCGGCGCGCAGCACCTCGATCCGCGCGGCGGCGATCGCCCGCACCCGTGCCGCACGCGCCGCTTCGGCGAAGACCGGCAACGCGCGCTCGGCGTCCAGCCGCAACGCATAGTCGATCCGCGACAGGGGGGAGCGCGCGTTCTCGACGGGGTGGACGAACCGGTCCGCCAGCGCCAGCGCGGCGCCGGGCACGAGTGCGTCGAACGCGCCCTCGCCCCCGTGCGCCCACCACAATTGGTGCAGCGCCGCCCCCGCGATCATGCCTACGCCGTCGCCCTCGGCGATCGCGAACGGCGCCGCGCCCCAGGCGAAACGCGTCCCGACCCGGTGCGTCGCCGCCCCCGCGGCGACCAGCGCGCCCTCGCTCACCCCCAGCGTGGCGAGCAGCGCCATCCCCTCCGGCCCGACCGCGGGCAGACGGTCGGCGAGCGCCGCCGGGTCGAGCGGCAGCGTCACCCAGGTCACCGTCGCCTGCGGCAGCGCCCGTGCGAAGCCGATCGCGGCGCTGACCGCGGTCAGGCCGCCGCCGACGACCACGACGCTGCGCAGGCTCCGCCGTGCGTTCATGCCGCTCGGCCCAGATACGCCTTGTGATCGGGCATCGCCGCGACCGCGCCGGCGATCCCGTCGCGCAGCGTCGCCAGCGCCCGGTCGAGCGCCGCGGCATCGGGCAGGTCGGCGCGCGGATCCCAGCCGGCGGGAACGATGCCCTGGCCCAGATAGACCGCGACCCAGCTCGGTTCGAGGAACAGGCCGTGGCTGTATTTCGAAACCTGCGCCGTCCGCCGCCACAGCGCCATCTTGTCGGCAAGGCTGTCGGGGATCGCCATCGTGCGGACATGATCCCAGAACGGCGAATCGTCGCGGGTGGTGGCGTGATAGTGCAGGATCAGGAAGTCGCGGATGCGGTCGTATTCGGCATCGACCAGCGCGTTGAACCCGTCGCGGTCGGCGTCCGCCACCACCCGGTCGGGGAAATGCTCGATCAGCTGGGTGATCGCCATCTGCGCCAGATAGATGCTGGTCGATTCGAGCGGTTCGAGGAACCCCGACGCCAGTCCCACCGACAGGACGTTGCCGACCCAGCTGCGCCGCCGCCGGCCCGCGCGGAAGCGCAGGTGCCGCGGTTCGGCGAGCGGCGGGTTCTCCATCGCGGCGACCAATGCATCGGTCGCCGCGCCGTCGGATACGTGCGCGCTTGCATAGACATAGCCGTTGCCGACCCGATGGGTGAGGGGGATGCGCCAGCGCCAGCCCGCCGGCATCGCCGTCGCACGCGTATAGGGTTCGATGGGGCCGTCGGGCGAGGCGCAGGGGGCGGCGACCGCGCGGTCGCACGGCAGCCAGTGCGACCAGTCCTCCCACGGTTCGCCCATCGCGCCGTCGATCAGCAACGCGCGAAAGCCCGAACAGTCGACGAACAGGTCGCCGTCGATGCGCCGGCCGTCGTCGAGCACGATTCCCGTGACGTCGCCGCCGGCGGGGTCGCGGATCACCTCCACCACGCGGCCCTCGCTCCGTTCGGCGCCGCGCGCCTCGGCATGCGCGCGCAGGAAGGGCGCGAACCTGGTGGCGTCGAACTGATAGGCATAGCCGAAGGCGTGCGCGATATCGTCGGTGTCGGCGCCGGGTCGCACGAACCGCCGCGCCGCCGCCGCGACCACCCCGGTCGAATACTCGCCGATCGGCGCCGCCGCCGCCCCCTCGTTCCGCCGCAGCCAATAATGGTGGAAACCGACGCCCCCGAGCGGCCGGCCATAGGTGCCGAACGGATGGATGTAGCGGTCGCCGATCGCGCCGAAGTCGCGGAATTCGATGCCGAGCTTGAACGTCGCCTGCGTCGCGGCCATGAACGCCGCCTCGTCGATCCCCAGCCGGGTGACGAACGCGCGCAGGTGCGGCAGCGTCGCCTCGCCGACGCCGACGATCCCGATCTCCGCCGATTCGACCAGATGGACGTGCGCCGCGCCCGGCACCAGCGCGGCGAGCGCGGCGGCGGTCATCCAGCCGGCGGTGCCGCCGCCGACGACGACGACCCGGATACGATTGTCGGTCTGCACACCCTCTCCCCTCATGCCGGGGCTGTGCCCGGATCATGCGCGTTCGGCCATACCTGTTGCACGAAAACTATGCCGCCGAATACTTATATCAAGTTGCGATAATTCCTCTTGTCCGACTTGGGGACGCGGGATAACACGCTCGCCGACAGGGCGGAATCACGCCCGTACGCATACGGCGACAGATCTTTCGGCTTCGCACCGAAGGGCGGTCTCGGGATGAGGACTGAAAGGGGAAGACATGACGAATCGTGCAAACGCGAGCGGTCGCGGCAAGCTGCGTGACCTGGGTCTCGGCGTATCCGTGCTCGCGATGCTGGCGGGCCAGCCTGCGCTGGCGCAGACGGCGCAGGATACGGCCACCCCGACCAAGCCCGCGGGCGACGGGTCGCAGGGCACGACGTCGGGCACCGCCGCCGTCGCCGCCGGCACCGCCGCCACCTCGCAGGATCAGGCCGGCGCGACCACCGGCACCTCGGGCGCGTCGCAGGACGCGTCGGTGACCCCGCCCGATACCGACCGTGACGAGATCGTCGTGACCGGCGTCCGCCAGAGCCTGGCGACGGCGCAGAACATCAAGAAGAACAGCGATACCGTCGTCGACGCGATCACCGCGCAGGACATCGGCGCGCTGCCGGACCGTTCGGTGAACGAGGCGCTCCAGCGCGTGCCCGGCGTCGCGATCAGCCGCTTCGCGGCACCCAACGATTCGCAGCACTTCTCGGTCGAGGGTTCGGGCGTCGTCATCCGTGGGCTCAGCTACGTCCGCGGCGAATTCAACGGTCGCGATACGTTCGCCGTGTCCGGCGGTCGCGAGATCGGCTTCAACGACGTGCCGAGCGAGCTGATCGGATCGGTCGAGGTGTTCAAGAACCTGACCGCCGACCTGATCGAGGGCGGCATCTCGGGCACCGTCAACATCAACACGCGCAAGCCCTTCGACCAGGACCAGCGCCTGCTGTACCTGTCGGGCAGCATGAACTGGGGCGACATGGAGCGGCGCGGCGCGCCGTCCGTCGTCGGCCTGTACAGCCAGCAGTGGGACACGGCCGGCGGCAGCCGCTTCGGCATTCTCGCCAGCGCCAGCTATTCGCAGCAATATGCGCGCTCGGACTCGGTCTTCCTCGCCTCTATGCTGCCGCGCTACAACGACGATCGCAATGGCAACGGCGTGCAGGACGCGGGCGAGGGCCGCACGATCAACGCGGGCACGGGTTTCTCGTCCTCGCTGTTCGACACCTATCCCGTTCCTAACGGGGGCACCGGCCCGGTCTATGCCCCGGTCGGCGGCGGCTCGCGCACGCAGAGCTTCGATCGCAAGCGCATCGGCGTGTCGGCTGCGGCCCAGTTCGAGAATGCGGCCAAGACCTTCCTGCTGACCGCGCAATATCTGCGTACAACCGGCGAACAGAACTGGCTGGAAAAGACGATCGAGCCGAACGTCTACTATGCGGACGTGACCACGACATTCCCGCGGGCCGGCACGACCAACACGTATGACGAGAACGGCGTCTTTACCAGCGGATCGATCGTCAAGCGTTCCGGTTCCGTGTTTGGCAATCGTGCCGACGGGAGCTTCGGCGAACTGACGCAGTTCGCACCGAACGGCGTTTTTACGACGTTCTCGAATCGCGCCTTCTACCAGAAGGCGACCACACAGGATTTCTCGCTCAACGCAAAGATCGAGCCGGTCGAGAACCTACATATCAACCTCGATGGTCAGTATGTTAAATCCCGATCGGAAAACGTCGACGACATCGTTGACATGGCGACCTTCTCGGGCGTCGATATCGATCTGCGTGGCAAGGTTCCGCAGATCACCCTGCGGCCGGACGGGCGCAATACCGCGGATTATTTCGGGAACAAGGCGTCGACCTATTTCCGCGATGCCTTCAACAACCGCGCAGACAATGACGGCGAGGAATATTCTTTCCGCGGCGACCTCCAGTACGATTTGAGCGAGGATAGCTTCCTTCGCAAGCTGCGCGTCGGCGGACGCTATGCGAAGCGCGACCAGACCGTCCGGACCAACGACTACAACAATTGGGGCGCCGTTTCGGACACGTGGACCGGCGGTGGCCCCCGGGGGTTCAACTCTCTGCCGGCCGATCAGGCGTCGTTGTTCGCCTACAACGATTTCTACCGCAACCAGGCGGTCCAGCCGCCGGCCACCTATTATATTCCCGACAACATCATGCGCGATCACGCCGCGCTGACCAACCTGTTGCGTACGGTGACCAAGGCGGGGGGCGGCAACTATACCCCGCTCGAAGACCGCAGCGGTCTGGTCGACGATTATTTCCGTGCCGGGGAATATTATCGCAACAAGGAAACGACGTGGGGCGCCTATGCGCGTGCCGACTTCGGCGTTGACGATTTCGGCAATGGCATGAGCCTGTCGGGCAACATCGGTGTCCGTTACGTGCGCACGAAGGACCAGTCGTTCGGCGCGACGACCTTCCCGCAGACGAATACGGTGCTGCCGCCCGACAACAACGTCGACGCCAATGGCGCGCCGCTGCCGCCGCGTTACACGACGATCACGGGCTATTGCGCCTTTTCGGCGGCGCAGCTGGCGGCAAATCCGAGTAATACCGGCCGTCTGCCGGTGATCTGCACGGTATCGGCGGCGCAGCAGAACGCTGCGCTGGCATTCTCTAACGGCGCGTCTGTCCCCGACAACGTCACGCAGGAATTCGGTCACTGGCTGCCGAGCCTGAACGCAAAATTGCAGGTCAACGACAAGCTGCTGTTCCGTTTCGCGGCATCGAAGGCGATCTCGCGTCCGAACTTCGGTGACCTGCGCAGCTATTCGGGGCTGAGCCCGTCGGGTTCCAACGTCGCGGGCAGTTTCAACTTCCAGGCGCAGGCCCGCAATCCGTATCTGCGGCCGATCGAGGCGAAGCAGTTCGATCTGACGGCGGAATGGTATTTCGCGAAAGTCGGGTCGCTGACGGCAGCGGTCTTCTACAAGGACCTGTCGAACATCATCCTCGACAATTACGGCTATCAGCGGACGTTCACGAACAACGGCCAGACCTACGACGTCACCGTCAACGGTCCGGCGAATGCACCCGGGCACGGCAAGATCAAGGGTGTCGAGCTGAGCTACCAGCAGACCTACGACTTCCTGCCGGGCGTCCTGTCCGGCCTGGGCACGCAGGCGACCTTCACCTATGTCGACCCGAGCAATATTCCCAATGGTGTGCCGACCAATGGATCCGCCGACGGTGCCCGTCCGCCGCTCGACGTGACCGGGATCTACGCCAACCTGCCGCTCGCCGGCCTGTCGAAGTACAATTTCAACGTCGCCGCCTTCTACGACAAGGGCGGGATCTACACGCGATTCGCCTACAGCTGGCGCTCGAAGTTCCTGCTCACCAACCGCGACTGCTGCTTCCCGTTCCTGCCGGTCTACGCCCTGGGCAACGGCCAGCTCGACGGATCGGTGTTCCTGACGGTGAACAAGAACTTCAAGATCGGCGTGGAGGCGCAGAACCTGCTCGATACGACGACCAAGACGGTGTTCCTGCTTGATTCGAAGGGGCTGACCGCGCCGCGCTCCTACTTCAAGAGCGACCGCCAGTTCTCGATCACGACACGCCTGACGTTCTGATCCCCAAGGTTCCTCCCCTGAAGGGTGGGTGGCCTTTCCCGGCCGCCCACCCTTCCTTGTATCGGCAACGCGGCGGGGCCGGGCTAGGGTGGGGCATGCCATCGCCAGCACGGGGTCCGTCATGAACAGCGCCATCGCCGCCGCGGCACGCGTCGCGGAACTGCACGACGTCACGCCGGAGCGATTCGCCGCGGAGGTCGTGCCCGCCTATCGCCCCGTCGTCCTGCGCGGCCTCGTCCGCCACTGGCCGGCGGTCGCGGCGGGGCTGGGCGGCGTTGCGGCGATGGCGGCCTACCTCCGCCGGTTCGACGGCGGGCGGCCGGCCAATGTCATGGTCGCCGCGCCCGACGAGCGCGGGCGGTTCTTCTACACCCCCGACCTGTCGGGGTTCAATTTCACCCGTGCGCAGATCCTGCTGCCGATCCTGCTCGACCAGCTCGTCGCGCAGGCGGACGATCCTGCGCCGCCCGCGCTCTATGCCGGCGCGGCGACCGCGCCCGATACCTTTCCCGGCTGGGTCGAGGCGAACCCGCTGCCGCTCGCCACGCCCGACGCCGTGCCGCGGCTGTGGATCGGCAACGCCAGCCGCGTGTCGACGCACTATGACGTGTCGAGCAACATCGCCGCGGTGGTGGCGGGGCGGCGACGCTTCGTGCTGTTCCCGCCCGATCAGGGACCGAACCTCTATGTCGGGCCGCTCGACCGGACGATCGCGGGCCAGCCGACCAGCATGGTCGATCTGGAGGCGCCGGACCTCGCGCGCTATCCCCGCTTCGCCGCGGCGCAGGCGGCGATGCAGGTCGCCGATCTGGCGCCGGGCGACGCGATCTTCGTGCCGTCACTGTGGTGGCACGACGTGACCGCGACCGGGCCGCTCAACCTGCTGGTCAATTACTGGTGGGGGCAGCAGGCGGCGGCGTCGCCGTTCGCGGCGCTGATCCACGCGCTGCTCGCGGTGCGCGACCTGCCGCCGGGGGAGCGCGAGGCGGTGCGCGGATGGTTCGACCAATATGTCTTCGGAGGCGACGCGGCATCCGCCGCCGATCACCTTCCACCCGCGGCGCGCGGCGTGCTCGACACGCCCTCGCGGGAGCGGAGCGAGCTGATCCGCGGCTATCTCATGCGGGCGCTGGGGCGCGCCTGACCCGCGTCGCGTCGATGAACGCGGTGACCCAGACCAGCGGCGCGTTCCAGTTGATCGCGACCTCGTTCATCGTGAACGCGCGCCAGTCGTCCCGCCAGCAGGTCTGGCCGACGCACCGGCCCTTCAGCCCGCCGGTATCGTCCTCGCGCGCGCCCGCGTTCGGCCCGCCCGACAGCACGCCCGGCGGCGGTTCGGGATAGCGGGCGTCGGCGGCATGCGCCCAGAAGCGGTGATGCGGCTGGTGTACCGTCCGTGCACCGAAGCCGGTGACGAACGACCGGTCGAGCGCGTTGCGGCCGAAGACGAAGTCGGCGACGTCGGCGACCGCGTCGCGATAGGCGGGGTTGCGCGTGATCTGCCACGCCACGCCCAGCACCATCGCGCGGTTGAGCAGCGTCGAATTCGACCCCCAGCCGAAATTGGCGCCGGCCATCGGCAACCGATAGCCGCTGCGCGCACGTTCGGCGAGCAGCCGGTCGGCGAGCGTCACGATGCGCGCGCGGATCGCGGCGACGGTCGCGGGCGGCAAGGCATTGGGGACGGTGGCGAGCGTCATCAGTCCGGGCAGGGCGGTGCCGCCCCAGCCGAAGTCCACGCTGTCGTCGCGGAGGAAGGGCGATTGCTCGATGGCCGTCGCCAGCGCCGGATCGCCGGTCGTGACGAACAATTGCGTCGCGGCCCAGAACCGTTCGTCGTCGATATGCCGGTCGCCGTAGCCGCCGCTGCCGGTGAAATCGGAGCTGGCGTACAGGTTGGGCACGCGCTGCGCCGCGGCCCAGCCCCTGCGGGCGGCGTCGAGCGCGCGGGCGGCGAAGGCGGGATCGCGCTCGCGCCAGATCCGCGCGGCCTGTGCCGCCACCGCGATCATGTTGCAGGTCGCGGCGGTCGAGGGCGGATAGAGGAAGCGCCGCATCGGATCGTCCGCCGGCGCCATCGGCAGCCCGGTCCACCGCTCGTCCGCGACCTTGGTATGCACCAGCCCGCCGGCATCGATCGTGCGGAAGTCGCCCGCCGGCTTGCCCGTGTCGGTGCTGAAGGCCACCGTCAGCCGCTGGCCCGCCGGCACCTGCATCGACAGGAGGAAGGCGACCTCTACCTTCGCCTCGTCGAGCAGGTCGTCGCCGCCATTGCCGCGCTCGGGCAGCGCGAGGCGTCCGTCGGCGAACGCGCCGGAATCCCCCCAGGCGGCGAGCCGTTCGTGCAGGTCGAGCAGCGTCCAGGCCGCGATGCCGCCGTTGACGACATATTTGCCGTGATCGCCCGCGTCATACCATCCGCCGGTGGTGTCGAGCCGGTAATCGCACCCGGGCCAGCGCACGCCGCGCTGGTCGGTACCCGCGAAGCAGGTCACCCGCTCGCGCGGCTGCCCCGCCGCCCGGGCGAGATCGGGACGCGGGACGTAGCGCGCGTCGATCGGCACGCCGCTGCGCTGCTGGTAGAAGAAGCCCATCGCCGCGGTCGCGGGTGCGAGGAACGGGCGCTCGGCGATCGCGAACGGCTGGCTGCGGACGTCGCCGATCGCGAGGCGGTAGCCGGCGCCCGGGGCGACGACCGCGCCGAAATCGATCCGCTGCACGTCCTCGCCCGACGAGGCGTCGGTACCGAATGGCCGCGTCTCGCCATGCGCGACCGCGCGACCGGCGGCATCGAGCAGGCGCCACGGCTGCGGTCCGGAAAGGCCGGCGACGACCGCGACCTTCGCGCCGCCCGTCTCATAGCCGATCTGGCTGACGCGGATCGTGCTGGCGGCGGGTTCCGGCACCGGCGCAGTGCCGGCCAGGGCGACGGCGGCGACGGCCGCGAGCAATGCGCGCGCGGTCACTGCCGGCCGCTCTGGATCAGGATCGAATCGGACGGCAGGATATGATCCAGGAACGGCAGGATCGCCGCGCCGATCGCGGGGGCGTCCTGCGCCATCACCGCCGGCATGATCGCCGCGCGCGAGGGCTGCGGCACCGCGTCGAGCGCCGCGGTCAGCCCCTCGGCAAGCCGTTCGATCAGCGGCATGGGCAGCCGGCCGCCGATCAGGATCGCATCGGGATCGAGCAGGCAGTTGATCGCCACCAGCGGCGCGGTCAGTGCGCGCACCGCGTCCGCGAGCCAGCCGTCGACGACCGCCGCCATCCGCGGATCGTCGCCCGCGAGCGTATCGAGATCGGGGCGTGCGATCCCCGCATCCTCGATCCGGGCGAGCAGCGCGGACAGCGACACGGTGTCCTGCACCGTTGCGCCCGGCCGGCCGGTGGTGTCGGGCATCAGCCCGATCTCGCCGCTGCGCGCGTTGGCGCCGCGATGGTACGACCGGTCGATCACCGGCCCGCCGCCGAGCCCTGCGCTGATGAGCAGGTAGAAGAAGCTGGGGTTGTCGAACGCCGTGCCATATTCGGCCTCGCCGAGGGCAGCGGCGGCGGCATCGTTGTCGCAATGGATCGGCCAGGGCAGCACCGACAGCAGCGCCGGCAGGTCGACGCCGGTCCAGCGGTCGTAGCCCGCCGGGCGATGCGGCAGGCAGATCCGCCCGAGGTCGTCGGGGATCGCCACCCCGATTCCGAGCACGCGGTCGCGGTCGACCCCGCCTTCGGCGATGACGCGGTCGATCTCTTCGGTGACGAAGGCGACGACGTCGTCGGGCATGGCGAAGGCGATTTCGCGGCTGGCGCGGCTGCGCACCTGTCCCGCGAGATCGAGCGTCACCAGCGTCAGGTGATCGCGGTCGATGTTGAGGCCGATGCCGAACGCGCCATCGGGGTTGATCTGAAGGCGCAGCGCCGGCTGGCCGCGACCGCCCTGCATGCGACCGGCGTTGCGGACCAGCCCCATGTCGATCAGCCGCCCGGTGATGTTGGCGATCGTCGGCGCGGTCAGCCCCGTCTGCTGCGCGATCGCGACGCGCGTCGTGTCGCCGTTCAGCCGCACCGCCTGCAACACCGTGCGCAGGTTATAGTCGCCCGCCCGTTCCAGGTTGGTCCCGGACAGGCTGCGCGACAGCCGGGCGTCGCGCCCGTCCGCCGGAACCGGCTCGGCGCGCCGGCCGGCCTTGGTGCCGAAGCTGATTTCCATCCCCATCCTCTATGGCGTCCTGCATCCCCTAGAGAGGCTTGCAGCGTTCGTCACCCGAATGGGTACGACGATTGTCGCCTCAAGCTAGTGGAATTATTTCAATTTGCGTTTATTATTTACGAGGTATCATACCAATGTATATCAATTGAGGCGTGCAGGCCATCCGCATCTTCATGTCGGCTGTCCTGTCGGCGTCACCGCGCGAAGTTCCCACCATTGCAGCGGGTTCCGGCGGCAGGAAAGGGGATGACGGATGATCCAGATCGGGATCGACTTCGGCGGCACCAAGATCGAGGCAGCGGCGCTCGATTCGGACGGCCTATTTCTGGCGCGGGTGCGGGCACCCAATCCGGGCGACTATGATCGCGCGATCCGCGACGTGCGCGACCTGATCGCGCGCGCGGAGGCGGAGGCCGGCGCCGCGGGCACGATCGGCATCGGCACGCCGGGATCGATCAACCCGCGCGACGGGCGCATGCGCAACGCCAACGCGACCTTCCTCAACGGCCGCACGTTTCGCGAGGACCTGGCCGCGGCCCTCGGCCGCGACGTCCGCATGGCGAACGACGCCAACTGCCTGGCGCTGTCCGAAGCGGTCGATGGCGCGGCGGCGGGCGCGCGATCGGCGTTCGCGGTGATCGTCGGCACCGGCGTCGGCGGCGGGCTGGTGGTCGAAGGACGCATCGTCGAGGGCGCGAACGGCATGGGCGGCGAATGGGGCCACGTGCCGCTGCCGTGGATGACCGCGGCGGAATATCCCGGTCCCGCCTGCTGGTGCGGGCAGCACGGCTGCCTCGACATGCTGGTATCGGGCACCGGCCTGCAGAAGGACATGGCGGCACGCGCCGACCGGACGCTGGCGGGGCCGGCGATCGTCGCCGCCGCCCGCGCGGGCGACGCGCCGGCGGTCGCGGCCCTCGATGCCTATGTCGACCGGCTGGGGCGGGCGATGGCAATGATCGCCAACATCGTCGATCCCGACGTGTTCGTGATGGGGGGCGGGATGAGCAACGTCGCGGAGATCTACGATCGCCTGCCCGCGGTGATCGACCGCTACAGCTTCGGCGGGGATTGGGAGGGGCGGATCGTCGCGGCGAAATGGGGCGACAGTTCGGGCGTCCGCGGCGCGGCGCGGCTGTGGACGGGCGACTGATCGCCGGCCGTCAGGGCGCCTCGCGCAGCGCGCAGATCGCGCGGCGCAGGCCCGTCTTCACGACCGGCCCGTCCTGGTCGAACGCCATATAGGCCCGGCGGCCGCGGTCGTACGCCGGCCAGTGGGCAAGGCCCGCGCCATCGGGGTCGCCCGTCTTCACGAAATCGACCCAATAGGCCTGGAGCGGCGGCTGCCCCGGCTGCGGCGGGTTGAACAGATAGCCGAGCTCGCTCGCATGGCTCACCGTGCCGCCGGGCGGGGCGTAGTCGAACTGATATTGCCAGACCCGGCCGCCGTGCGCGGTCAGCGCGTCCGACACCGCGATCGTCGGGCAGCGGAAGGTGAGGTCGGTCGCCAGCTGCGCGGTCACGTCGCCCAGCCGGGCATCGGTGACCGGCGTGCCGCCCGGTTGCAGGCCGTACAGCCGCAGCGCCGCGGGCGCATTGGCGCCGAATTCGCGCAGGACCGTCGCGCGCGCCGCGGACAGGCCGCCGTGCAGCCCCAGCTCGCGGGCGTTGACCCCGATCATCAGCGGCGCGGGCGCCGCGCCGCCGCGCGCGAGCAGCCGTGCCGGCGTATCGGGCAGGACGCGGCCATCGACGACGGCCTGCAACCAGACGAAGCTGTCGTCGTCGAGCCCGGGTGCGTCGACCTTGTCGTCCGCCGCCAGCACCGCCGCCATCGGCAGCGCGCGCAGCTGCGCCGCGGTGGCGTTCGCGGGCAGGCCGGCGCGCGTCGCGATCCGTGCGCCCAGCGCCTCGTTGGCGGCGAGGCTGCGCGGCGCGGTGCCGAAGCCGGCGGTCCCGCTTTCCGCGATCGCCTGTCGGAACAGCCCGCGCGAGCCGGGGCTGAGCAGGTGCAGTCCGACGTCCATCGCCCCCGCCGATTCGCCGGCGATCGTCACCCGGTCGGGATCGCCGCCGAAGGCCGCGATGTTGCGCCGGACCCAGCGCAGCGCCGCCTGCTGGTCCATCAGTCCGTAATTGCCGCTGTGCCCGCCCTGTTCGCGGCTGAGCGCGGGGTGCGACAGGAAGCCGAGCGCGCCGAGGCGGTACTGGACGCTGACCAGGACGATGCCCTTGTCCGTGATCCGCGATTCGACCGTGCCGCCACCGGCGCCCGCGCGGTTGCTGCCGCCGTGGATCCAGACCAGCACCGGCAACTTGCCGGCGAGGTCGGGGGTGCGGACATCGACGAACAGGCAATCCTCGTCGCTCGCTTCCGCCGCGGCGCGGTTCCAGTCGCCGTAGACGACCTGGGGGCAGGCGGCGTGTGTGGCGATCGCGTTTCGCGGCTGCGTCCAGCGCCGCGGCCGTTCGGGCGCGCGCCAGCGCAGCGCACCGACCGGGGGAGCGGCGAAGGGGATGCCGCGGAACACCGCGCCCGTGCCGGCGGCCTCGCCGCGCACCGGACCGTCGTCGGTGCGTACGACCGGCCCCGCGACGGCCAGCGCCAGCGCGAGCGCGATGCTCATCGCGCGGTCGCGGCCGGCGCGGGCTTCGCCATCGCGCTGCGGATCGCCGCCTCCGCCACCGGCGCCATCACCGCATAGCCCGCCTTGTTCGGGTGGACGCCGTCATAGGTCCAGCTCGCCTTCAGCGCCGGGCCGTCGTGCAGGGCCGTCCAGTAATCGGCGTAGGTCGCGCCGGTGCGCGCCGCATAATCCTTCATCCACGCGTTGAGCGCGGCGATCCTGGTCGCGGTGTCGAGGCCCGGCCGCCACGGAAAATGATCCGCCGGCGGGATCGAGGCGAGGATGACGCGAATGCCGTGCGCGCGGGCGAGTTCGGCCATCGACATCAGATTGGCCTTGGTCTGTTCGGGCGTCATCGGGCCGGTGTTGCCGGCGATGTCGTTGGTGCCGGCCATGATCTGCACGACCTGCGGGTGGAGGTCGATCACGTCCTGGCGGAAGCGCAGCAGCATCTGCGGCGTCGTCTGGCCGCCGATGCCGCGACCGAGGCGCCCCGGCGTGAAGAAGCCTGGCACCATGTCGAACCACCCCTGCGTGATCGAATCGCCCATGAAGACCACATTGACGGGCCCGGTCACGCCGGCGTTGGCGTCGCGATAGCGCCCCAGCCACGCGAAGTCCTGGTGCAGCCGCTCCTCCGCCTCGCGCTCCCATTGCGCCTTCTGTTCGGCGGTCGGCTGGGTCTGCGCCAGCACGGGGCCGGCGAGCGCGGCAAGGATCACGGCGGCGAGGATCAGTTTCATGGGCACAATCTCCGGGGGAGCGATCAGCGGACGGGAGCGAGGATAGCGGCGGCGCCGCCCGATGCATGCAGTTTCAGCGTCAGCGTCGCGGCGGCATCGACCGGGCGGGCGGTGGACACCAGGTCGGTGGCGGCGGCGCCGTCGCCCCAGACCCGCGCGCTGTAGCGCGTCGCCTGGGCAAGGAAGGACAGCGGCACCGTCACCGTCCGCGCGGCATCGGTCATCGCGCCGAGGTACCAGGTGTCGCCCCGGCGCCGGGCGACGACGATCGATTCGCCCATCGTGCCCGACACGAAGCGCGTCTCGTCCCAGCTCGCCGGCACCGCGGCGAGGAAGTCGAGGCCGGGCTGGCCGCGATAGGCGTCGGGGCTGTCGGCGACCGACTGCAACGGGCTTTCGAAGACGACGTATTTGGCGAGTTCCGCCGCCCGCGTCGTCTGCACCTGCGGCCCCGTCGCGGCGATGCGGAAGTCCGCCGGCGCCGCATTGCGATAGGCGCCCGGCGTATAGTCCATCGGCCCGGCGAGCATCCGCGTATAGGCGAGCGTGATGTTGTGCCGCGCCGTGATCCGCCGCGTCCACTTGTTGTATTCGGCGCCCAGCACCCCTTCCTGCGTGATGAAATTGGGCCAGGTCCGCGTCATCCCCCAGGGATGCGTCGCCCCGTGCAGGTCGAGCAGCAGGTGGTGCCGCGCGGTCGCGGCGGCGAGGCGATGATAGAAGCCGATCATCGCCTGATCGTCGCGGTTCATGAAGTCGACCTTGATCCCCTTCGCGCCGAGCCGCGCGACGTAGGACAGGATCTTTTCCATGTCGCGGTCGAGCAGCGCCCAGTGGATCCACAGGATCAGTCCGACGCCGCGCTGCCGGCCATAGGCGACGAGGCCGGGCAGGTCGATACCGTCGACCGGGCGCGTCGGATCGGCACCGGGGTACAGCGTGCCGCCGCCGCCGCTGTTCACGTACCAGCCCTCGTCGACCATCATGTAGGGCAGCCGCAGCGACGCGGCGAAATCGATGAAGGCCCGCTCGGTCGCGGCGTTCGATCCGGCGACCGGCACGCCCGCGAGCAGCGGGCCCGACCACCAGTCCCATGCGGTCTTGCCCGGCTTCACCCAGCTGAAATCCCCCCTCGGCGCGGGGTTGAGGCTGGTGAGCAGCGTGTTCTCGATCAGCGTGCCGGCGGACGGCGCCACCATCACCACCCGCCACGGCGACAGCGCACCGTCCCCGACCGCGCGCGTCACCGCGACCGCGGGATCGTCGGGCTGGCGGGTCAGCCGGGCGGCGACGCCGGTCGCGCCCGTTTCGATCCCGGTCAGGTACATCGCCGGCCAGTCCTCGACCGCGGCTTCGGCGATGGCGATCGTCGGGCCGCCCGCGCCCGTGTCGCAGACGAGCGGCAGCTCGTACAGATTGTGCGGGCGGATCGCGCTGGCGCGGACGGGATCGTATTCGCCCTCGTGACTGGTGCCGAAGCTGCCGAGGTTGAGGCCGGCGCAGGCGTAATCGCCGGCGAAGGCAAATTGCGTCAGCTCGTTGACGAGGCGCAGGCTGGTCAGGTCGGGCTGCCGCGGCACCGCATAGCGCAGCGCGATGCCGGTGTCGTAGGCGCGGACGATCAGGTCGAGGCGGCGGTGTCTGCCGTCCCGTTCCGCCATGTGCACGACGATCTGGTGGTAGCGTTCGGCCACCGACGCGACCTTGCCGGCGGTCAGCGCATAGCGGTCCTCGCCGGTGGTCGCGTCGGTCGCGGTGACGCGCAGCCCGTTCGACAGCTTGGCGTAGCGTTCGAATTCCAGCCCGAGCGGCGAGGGGGCGATGACGGTGCGCCCGGCGACGCGCAGCGTATAGCTCGGCTGGTCGTCGGCGGTGGTGCCGAGCGTCACGACCAGCCGCCCGTCGGGGGACGCGACGGTCTGCGCCGCGGCGGGGGCCGCGATGGCGGCGGCGGCGAGCAGCAGCAGCGCCCTCAACGGACCGGCTCCGCCTGGCCCGCGACGTTCCAGCCGCGCAACGCGATGCGCGACGCCTTCGCCTTGGCCGAGGGGTACCGGACCGATACCGTGCGCGTCTCGCCGGGCAGCAGCGATACGTAATTGTCGCTGAAATAGGCGGGCAGCACCTGGCTGCCGTCGGCGTTCATCACCGTCAGCTTGGTCTCGATCGCCGGGGTCGCGGTGCGATTGGCGAGCGTCACGCGCACCTCGGTCTCGTCGCCGATCGCGCGGCCGGCGGCGGTGGCGGTGAGCGCGACCGCGGGCAATGTCGTCAGGCCCCGATAGGCGGCGTCGTTCGCGCCCTGCCAATAGAGATTGTCGGACAGCGCCTCGCCCCGCGCGTCGGTCGCCTTGAGCGACACCAGCACCATGCCGTTCGCGGTCAGCGCCGGCAGGTCGAGCGCGAAGGCGGGGTTCGCCGCCTCGTGCCGTGCGTCGATCGTCGCCGTACGCTCCGCGAGCGTGCGGCCCGCAAGGTCGACCACCTTCGCCGTCACCGTCGCGCCGGCGATGTCGGCCAGGCTGTTGTTGACCAGCACGACCTTGCCGTCGGGCAGGTTCATCTGGACATGGACCGGCTCGGATGCCTTCTTGACGCCGTAGAAGCTGGCGTGGGTGTCGTAGTCGGACGAGAAGATCTGCCACGCCGACGACGGCCAGGCAGGCTGCGTCATCCACAGCATCCGCCCCGAATTGACCGTCCACAGTCCGGCGTTCATGCCCTCGAAGATGGCGCGGTAGCTTTCGTACTGCATCATCTGCGCCTTGCGCTCGAAATCGGGCAGGCTGGTGCCCGCGCCGAAGCGGGCGTCGAGCGTGTCCATATAGGTCCTGACCCCGCCGTTCCCGGTCTGGTGCCAGTCGTGATAGGCCCAAGCGTCGCCGATCGGCCATTGATCCGCCCGGGCCATGGTGCGCTGCCACGCCTCGAGCGTCGGCAGCGACGGCGTACCGCTCTCGACCGAGAAGCCGCGGGCGTGCTCGGTGAAATATTCGACCGGCGGGCGCCAGTTGTAGGGTCCCGAATTCTGGAGGTTCACCCGGTTGGACGAGCCCATGTAGAGCCGCGTCCCGTCCTCCGTCGCGATCAGGTCCTCCAGCCGTTCGTTGAGCAAGGGCTGCGGCACGCCCTCGTTGCGGCCGAACCAGACGACGATCGAGGGGTGGTTGCGATAGCGTTTCACCACGTCGGTCGCGTTGGTCATGAACAGCGCGACGTCCTGCGCCTCGATGTTATAGTCCTGCGTCGATTCCCAGAAATCGCTGAGCACCATCAGCCCGTATTCGTCGGCGAGGTCGAAGAAGGTGTCGCCGGTGTCCTGCCCCACCCAGTTGCGCACGATATTGAGATGCGCGTCGCGGTGCAGGCGGAACATCGGTTCCAGCCGGGCGCGGTCGACCCGCTTCATGAAATCGTCCATGCCGATGTTGCCGCCGCGCGCGGCGATCTTTACGCCGTTCACGCGGATGACGAGATGCGGTGACAGGCCCGGTGCGTCGCTCACCCGCGTCACCGCCGGACTGGTTTCCGCACCGGGGACGAGGCTCGCCGCCCAGCCGTTCGGCACCTTGCGGATGCCGTCGTGGCTGCCGTCGACGATCCGCTGGCCGAGCGCTCGGGCGCGGGTCAGGTCGATGCCGACGCGCTCCAGCACGCCGGCGCGGTCCATCAGCGACAGGTCGTAGGTGACCTGGCGCATGCCGAAGCGGGTCGTCTTCACGTCGCTGGTCGCACCGTCGACGCTGGCGGTGACCGTCAACGCGTGCAGCGCGGGATCGCCATAGCCGTTGGGCCACCACAGTTTCGGGTTGCGGACCGCGAGCGCGGGAAAGTCGGCGGGCGACATCACCACGTCGGCGCTCGCGCCGGGGGCCAGCCGCACCTGCCGTTCGACCGCGACGTCGTCGAATGCCGCCCGCACCGTCGCCGTCACGGCCTGTGCCGACCGATTGGTGACCGGCGTCGTGATCTCGACGTTCGCGATCGAATTGTCGGCGCGGGGCAGGCTGGTGACGACATGGGTATCGCCGAGGTCCACGGCGTCGGTCGCGATCAGCCGCACGCCCTGCCACAGTCCGGTGTTGCGGTCGCGGATCGACGGGATCCAGTCCCACCCTTCGGTCGCGACGAAGGTCGGGCCGTCGAGCATCTGCATGCCGCCGTTTTCGCCCACGCCCGCGGTCATCGATTCCTCGTGCGCCAGGCCCCGATGCGGCGGGGGAGAGACCCGGACGGCGATGGCGTTGCGTCCCGGCGCCAGCGTCACGGCGAAGCGGCCGCGGACGAACGCGCCCTGCATCGTGCCGACCGGCACGCCGTTGACCCATATCTGCGCGGCGTAATTGACACCGTCGAAGACGAGCGTCTGCCGCTTGCCCGCCGCCTCCGCGGGCACGTCGAATTCGGTGCGATACCAGTAATCTTGCCGCGCCAGCCCTTCGGGGATCACGGTGTTGTTGAGGCCATAGGCGGGATCGGGATAGACGCCGCGATCGACCAGCGTCGTCAGCACCGTGCCCGGCACGGTCGCCGCATACCAGCGGCGGGCGTCGAACCCGGCGCGGCTGATCGTCGCCCCCGCGGCGGCGACCTTCGGCGCCTCGGCAAGGCGCCAGCCGTCGATCGCCCAGCTGCCGTCCGGCTGGCGGACCGGGCCGCGCACCACCGGCAACGGTCTGGCGACCGGCGCGGGGATCGGCGCGCGCGAACGCGGTAGGGTCCATGCGTCCTGCGGCGCCACCTGTCCGTACATCTGGCGCACCTGTACGGGCCAGCGCGGGCTCCCCTGTGTGAACGCGATCAGTGCAGGATCGGGCCGCTCGCGCGCCCGCTCGCGCAATGCGGCAGGCGAGGCCGCGTCGGATTCGAGGCGCAGGCCGGCGACGCGGCCGGCGAAGACCGGCGCGTCGGCGATCCGCGGCGCCAGCGTCGCGACCGGTGCGACCGCGGCGCTCGCCAGCGCGCGGCCCGCGACCGGGCGGCCGTCAACGAACAGGCGCACGATGCCGCCGCGCGACGTCGCCGCGATCAGGTGCCAGCCGCCGGGTGCGATCCGGTCGCCGCCCGCGACCGTGCCGGCTTCTGTGGCGATCGCGGGGCGGCCGTCCTGAAACGCCAGCATGCGGCGCGGCCCGTCGCCGTCGCTGCCGAAGCCGGCGATCCGGACCAGCCCGGGCGCGCTCGACCGCGCCTCGACCCAGGCGGACAGGGTCCAGTCGGCCGCTGCGACCGGCGCCGCGCCGTCGCCGCCGATCGCCTGACGCACCGCCTCGCCACCCGCCGGCAGATCGGCGTTGATCGGCCCGAGCGTCTGCGCCGCGGCCCCTGCGGCGATCAGCGCGGTCGCCATCGTCCAGATCGACACCGCCGTCTTGCCCGTCGCCCTCATCGCCCGTCCCCCAATCGGTCAGCGCCCGCACGGGCGTCGTCGTTGCCGCACAGGAAGCACAGGACACAGAAAAAGCCAAATTGAAATATGTATTGGCGTGGCGTCCAAGCCATGGCACGGCTGCGCCGGCAAACGGGGCGGCTAGGCCCAGCGACGTCGGGAGAGAATGATGGGTCTGAGGTTCGGCACCGCGTGTGCGGCAATCGCGCTGGCGATCGGCGCGACGCCGCTGATGGCGCAACAGGCCACGGCGCCCGCGGCGGCGACCGCGCACCCCGATCAATGGCCGGTACTGCCGATGCAGCTGAAGCGCGATCCGCGGATCGAGGCGCGGGTCGAATCGATCCTGTTGCGCATGTCGATCGAGGACAAGGTCGGCCAGCTGATCCAGGTCGACATCGCTAGCATCACGCCGAAGGACCTCGAAACCTACAAGCTCGGCTCGATCCTCAACGGCGGCAATTCGGCGCCCAACAACGACGAATTCGCGCCCGCACCCGAATGGCTGAAACTGTTCGACGCCTTTTACGACGCATCGGTGAAGCGCAGCGACGGCCGGCCGGTGGTGCCGGTGATCTGGGGCACCGACGCGGTGCACGGCGCCAACAACATCGTCGGCGCGACGCTGTTTCCGCACAACATCGGGCTGGGCGCGATGCGCGACCCCGCGCTCATCCGGCGGATCGGCGCAGCGACCGCGGCGGAGACGGCGGCGACCGGCATCGACTGGAGCTTCGCGCCGACCGTCGCGGTGGTGCAGGACGACCGTTGGGGCCGCACCTACGAAAGCTATTCCGAGGATCCGGCGATCGTCGCCTCCTACGCCGGCCAGATGGTCGCCGGGATCCAGGGCACGATTGGGCAGGACTTCATGAAGCCCGGCCACGTCATATCGTCGGTCAAGCATTTCCTCGGCGACGGCGGCACCGGCGGCCACGATCAGGGCGACACCCGCGTATCCGAAAGCGTGCTGCGCGACGTCCATGCCGCGGGCTATATGACCGCGCTGCCCGCCGGCGCGCTGACCGTGATGCCCAGCTTCTCGAGCTGGAACGGCGAGAAGATGACCGGCAACAAGAGCCTGCTGACCGGCGTGCTGAAGGAGCGCTGGGGCTTCCAGGGCTTCACCATCGGCGACTGGAACGCGCACGGCCAGGTCACCGGCTGCACCAACGAGGATTGTCCGCAGGCGATCAACGCCGGGCTCGACATGTTCATGTACTCCGGCCCGAAGTGGAAGGACCTGTACGCCAATACGCTGCGCGAGGCGAAGACGGGGGTGATCCCCGCCGCACGCCTCGACGACGCCGTCCGGCGCATCCTGCGCGTCAAGGCCATCGCCGGCACGTTCGAGGCGGGGCGTCCGTCGTCGCGGCCGATGTCGGGCAAGTTCGACCTGCTCGGCGCGCCCGAGCATCGCGCGATCGCGCGCCAGGCGGTGCGGGAATCGCTGGTGCTGCTCAAGAACAACGGCGGCGTGCTGCCGGTGAAGGCGGGCGCCAATATCCTCGTCGCGGGTCGCGGCGCGGACGACATCGGCCAGCAATCGGGCGGTTGGTCGATCACCTGGCAGGGCACCGACGTCGCGAACAAGAACTTCCCCAACGGCCAGTCGATCTGGTCGGGGATCGACCAGGCGGCGCGCGCGAGCGGCGGCACCGCGACGCTGGCGGCCGATGGCCGCTTCACGCGCAAGCCCGACGTCGCGATCGTGGTGTTCGGCGAGACGCCCTATGCCGAATTCACCGGCGACCGCCCGACGCTGGAATACAGCCCCGACGACAAGAGCGATCTCGATCTGCTGAAGCGGTTGAAGGCGGCGGGCGTGCCGACCGTCGCGGTGTTCCTGTCGGGGCGGCCGATGTGGGTCAATCCCGAGCTGAACGCCGCCGACGCCTTCGTCGCGGCGTTCCTGCCGGGCACCGAGGGCGGCGGCGTCGCCGATGTGCTGCTCGCCGGCAAGGGCGGGCGGCCGGTCGCCGATTTCCACGGCAAATTGTCGTTCAGCTGGCCGAAGCGGATCGACCAGACCGTGCTCAACAGGCGCGATCCGGGCTACGACCCGCTGTTCCCGATCGGCTATGGCCTGACCTATGCCGCGAAGACCACGCTGGCCCCGCTCGACGAAACCCGGCCGAAGGTTTCCGCAGGCGACCAGAACGCGCTGTTCGTGCGCGGCCGCGTCGCAGGCGGCGCGCGGATCAACGTCAACGGCGGCGCGGCGATGACGCGCACCGACCGGCGCGGGCAGGAAGACAGCCTGCGCCTGGCCTACAAGGGTGCGGGGTCGGTCGCGATCGAACAGGCGATGCCGATCGACCTGACGCGCGAATCGAACGGCCAGCTGAGCCTGATCCTCGACTATCGCGTCACCGCGAAGCCGGCGGGGCAAGTGACACTGGGCATGGCGGACGGCAGCAAGGCGGCGAGCGTGCCGCTGACCGGCGCACTGGTCGACGACGATTGGGCGACGGCGGCGGTGCCGCTGCGCTGCTTCGCCGATCAGGGTATCGCGATGGGCAAGGTGACGCAGCCGTTCGTGCTGACGAGCAGCGGCGCGCTGGGTATCGACGTATCGGCGATCCGGATCGGCAGCGCGCCGGCCGGCCCGGTCACATGCGGGACGAAGTGACGATGGACGAACTGACCCGGCGGTCCCTGATCGGTGGCGCGGCGGCACTGGCGGTCGCCGGCCGCGCCGCCACCGCCCAAGGCGGCGCGCCCGACGAACGGGTGCCGCTGTGGCCGGGGCGGATCCCCGGCGACCTCGGCAAGCGGCCGGTCCGCAAGGTCAACGACCGCTCGAAGACGCCGGGCGCCCCCGATCGCTGGACGACCGGGATCGACGTGCCGGCGCTGGTGGTCCGGCGGCCGGCGCAGCCCAACGGCGCAGCGGTGCTGCTGGTCCCGGGCGGCGGCTACGGCTTCCTCGCCTACGACAACGAGGGGACGGAACAGGCGCGCTGGCTCAACGCGCTCGGCGTCACCTGCTTCATCCTGCTCTATCGGCTGCCGAGCGAGGGCTGGGGCGAGCGGCGGCTGGTGCCGCTCCAGGATGCGCAGCGCGCGATGCGGGTGATCCGCGCCGGCGCCGCGCGCTTCGGGATCGATCCGCGCCGCGTGGCGACGATCGGCTTTTCCGCGGGTGGGCATCTGGCGGGATCGCTGGCGACGCGCTTCGCCGAGCCGGTCTATGCGCCGGTCGACGCCGCCGATCGCCTGTCGGCGCGGCCCGACCTTGCCGGGCTGATCTATCCGGTCGTCAGCATGGATGCCGCGATCACCCATCAGGGGTCGCGCAACAACCTGCTCGGCCCGACGCCGGCGGCCGCGGAGGTCGAGGCGGCGTCGGTCGAGCGGCGCGTCGGGGCGGACACGCCGCCCGTGTTCCTGGTCCATGCCAGCGACGACGGCACCGTGCCCGTCGCCAACAGCCTGACGCTGTACGCGGCATTGCTGACGGCGAAGCGCCCCGCCGAGATGCACCTGTTCGACGAGGGCGGGCATGGCTTCGGCACCCGCCTGCCGAAGACGACGCCGGCGTCCGCCTGGCCGACGCTGTTCGCCGCCTATGCCGCGCGCAAGGGCGTGTTTCCGGCGTGACGCCCTGCCGCCGTCCCGGCGCGATCCGGGACGGCGGCGGCGCCTATCGCAGGCGGATCGTCACCGGCCGCCCGTCGTAGGTCACGCGGTTGCCGGCGTTCTCGGCGAAGTCGAGCGGCGTCGCATTGCCCGGCGTGTGGAAACGCACGGATATCGCGCGCCGCGCCGGCATGCCGGGATAGCGGCCCTGCCGCGCACCGATCGTCAGCGTCTTCGCGCGTTCGTCCCACGCCAGCGGCACTCGGGCGAACTGCCCCGTTCCGTACCCCGGTGTGACGCCGTCGTCCTCGTACAGCGAGAATGCGCCGTCGCGGCCGGTGAAGACGTGCAGCACGATCGGGCCGTCGGGCCGTTCGCGCGCATAGTGCAGCGCCGGGCCGGTCGGCAGGATCGCGCCGGCGCGCGCGAACAGCGGCATCCGTTCGTAGGGGGCGGCGGCGGCGATGTCCTGCCCGCCGCGATAGTGGCGACCGCTGGCGACATCGTACCAGTCCGCTCCCGCCGGCAGGTACACCTGCCGCGACCGCGCCTTGTAGACGGTGACCGGCGCGACGAGCAGGTCGCGGCCGAACAGATATTCGTCGTCGATCCCCCACGTCCGGCGATCGGCGGCATAGTCCATCACCAGCCCGCGCATGATGCTGCCGTCCTTGTGGAACGTGTCCGCGGCGACGGTGTAGATATAGGGCATCAGGCGATAGCGCAGCTGGTCGTACCACAGCATCGAGCGCATCATCGCGGGATCGTCCGCGCCCAGTTCGTAGATCTCGCGCTTGGGCTTTTCGCCGTGGCTGCGGAACAGCGGGCTGAGCGCCCCGAACTGGAACCAGCGCAATTGCAGCTCGCGCCATTCGGGCTGCGCGGCGGGTTCGGCGTTGGTGTAGCGATCCTCGACCGCGAAACCGCCGATGTCGTGCGTCCAGTTGGGCACGCCCGACATCGACAGGTTGACCCCCGCCGAAATCTGGTCGCGCAGGTCGTCCCAGCGCGCCGCGACGTCGCCCGACCATAGCGCCGAACTCGTCCGCTGGATGCCGCCGAAGCCCGAGCGCGTCAGGATGAAGGGGCGCTTGCCGGGCGTCGCGCCGCGCAGCCCTTGCGCGAAGCCCTGCGCATGGACGAGCGGGAAGCTGTTGAAATAGGCGCCGCCCGGCCCGAGCGCGTTCGGCCCCATCACGAACTTGCGTTCGTCGATCGACAGGTTCGAATGGATGTCGGGCTCGGTCGCGTCCATCCACCAGGCGTCGATGCCGAGCTTCACCAGAGCATCGCGCACCTGCCGGAAATAGATGCGGCGCGCCTTGGGCTGATAGGGGTCGTAGTCGGTATTGAGATAGCCGGGGCCGACCCAGTCCTTGTTCCCCATCGTCAGGTTCCCCCGATACAGGAACCCCTTGGCCGCCAGTTCCCTGGCATTGTCGGTATCGGGATAGAATTTCGGCCAGACCGAGATCATCAGCTGCGCGTTCAGCCTGTGGACCTCGTCGACCATCGCCTTGGGATCGGGGAAGCGGGCGGGATCGAACCGGTGGCTGCCCCATTGATCCTGCGGCCAGTAGAACCAGTCCTCGACGATGGTATCGAGCGGGATCTGTCGCTTGCGATATTCGCGCACGACGCCCAGCAGCTGATCCTGCGTCTCGTAGCGCTGGCGGCTCTGCCAGAAGCCATAGGCCCATTGCGGCATCATCGGCGCCTTGCCGGTAAGGCCGCGGTAGCCGGCGACGACGTCGTCCATGTCGCGCCCGGCGACGAAATAATAGTCGAGCGCCTTGCCCGCCTCCGACGACAGCCATAGCGAATGGCGGTCGGGCGCGGGCAGTGGATCGTTATGGAACAGGGCCATATAGCCCGCATTGGGCTCCCATTCGATCCGGATCGCCACCGGCCTGCCCGCGGTCATCGGCAGGTCGACGTTGTGGAACCACGGGTTCCAGTTCTGGCGCCAGCGATCGAGCACCAGCTTGCCGTCCGCATAGACCTTGAAATAGCTCGATCCGTAGACGCGGAACTTGTGCACGCCCGTGACGGTGGGGGCCAGCGTGCCGGTCCACACGACGCGCTGCTTGCCGACCACCTTGCCCGCGGTGTTCTGGCCGCTGTCGGCCGATGCGACCGTCTGCGCCTTCGCCTCGGCCGGCCAGCGCGCCTGGTCGCGGATGAACTGATAGTCGATCGTCGCTTCCTGCCGGCTGATCGCCAGCCGATCGCCGAGGTAGTAATCGGCCTTCCATCCCGGTTTGCCGCCGCTCGTCACCGGCATGTCGGTGCCGGCCAGTGCATAGGGGCGCGGGTTGCCGAAGCGGGTGATCGAATTGTTGTCCCACAACAGCCCGTAGTTCCGCGTGGACACCACGAAGGGAATCGCGATGTCCATATTGTGCTGGGCGAGTTCGACGTCCTCGCCATTGTAGTTCATCTGGCGGTTCTGATGCTGGCCGAGGCCGTAGAAGCCCTCGTCGCTGCCGCGGTTGAACTGCTGCCGGGTGGCGAGATAGCCCTTGCCCTCGCCGCTGGGGGCGAACGCGCCGCGTGCCGCCTCGTCCAGCACCACCTTGCCCGCCGCGTCGAGGAAGCGGACGTGGCCGTCGGACAGGCGCACCTGCGCGCTCGCCTTCGCCAGCGTCAGCGTGACGATGCCGTCCCGCTGCGCGATCCGCGGGGCGCCGTGCGGCCGCGCGATCACCATCAGGCTGTCGGGCAGCGCCAGGTCGGTGCCGGGCACCGCGGTGACGCGGAAGCCGCCGTCGCCATACGCGACGACGCGCACCCGCTTCGCCGGGCCGGCATCGGGCGTGACGATGACGCCCTGGTCGATCCGCTGCACGTCGGCGGCGAGCGCGATGCCGGAGGTGGAGAGCGCCAGCGCGGCGGCAAGACGGGCGAACAGACGCATCATCGAGGGTCCTTGAGGGCAGGGCGGCATCAGCGATAGGTGCCCATGGTCACGCGCAACAGCGTCGGGCCGGCGAGGTTGAGGCCATAATCGGTCTGGTCGCCGTTCCAGAGGCGCATCATCGTCCAGCGACCGGCCGCATCGAAGCCGCCTTCCTCGACGCGCAGCCATTGCGTGCTTTCGCCGGCGGCGGGACGGGCCGCGTCGAAGCGGATGCGGACGTCGGATCCGGCGACGAGGAATTCATCGGGCGCCAGCTGCACCACCGCCGCACCGCCCACCGGCTGGGTGCGGCTGGGATGGGGATCGGCCTTCAGCCACGGCGCATCCTTTTCGCCGAACGCCCACAGGCCGTATTGCGCGGTCACCCTCCACCGGCCGAGCGTGCCGCTCTCGTCGCTGCCATCGGCGGGCTTGGCGCTGCCCCAGGTCGGATGGTCGAAGGCGGCGCGTGCCCAGCCGCGCGCGTTCGGTGTCATCAGCGCGAACTTGTCCGCGAACGCCGCCATCGTCGCGGCATCGACCACCTTGGCGCCGAGCGGATAGTTGACGTAGCCGGTGTCGTCGAAGCCGAACGGCGCGAAGCCGATGCCGCCCCGGCCGAGCACGCTCCACAGGAAGCGCGCATAGTCCGCCGCGTTGCCCGTTTCGGGGACCATCAGGGCGTTGTCCGGCCGGGCGTACAGCCTCAGATACGCCGCATAGGCCCTGGGGTCACGATTGTAGATGTCGGGCGCGACCACGTCGATGTGGGGCGCCGCGACCTTCCACACGTCGATCGTCGACCAGTCGGGACCACCGCTTGCGCCGCCGCCCTCGCCCGGCGTCGCGAACGGATCGCCCAGCGCCGCATTGGCATAGGTGGGCAGATCGAGCATCGCGCGCCCGGCGGCGGCGATCTCGTCGACGTAGCGGCCGACATGCCAGCTGTTGAACGCCGCATCGGCAAGCTTACCATAGGCCGCGGTCCAGTCGCCGCGGCGACCACTCGCCTTCGCCAGTGCGGCGGGGATCGGCTGGCGGAACAGCGCCTGCGCCGCCGGCGACAGGTCGCGGCCCTGGCCGTAGACGCCGGTCTCGTTCTCCACCTGCATCATGATGACGCGGTGATCGGGATCGGCGTCCTTCAGGTGCCGCATCAGCGCGACGAACGCGCGCTTGTCCGCCTCCAGCGTGGTGCGCGCGTGCGGGGACAGCGCGTAATGCGCGGTGCCGTCGGCCTTGCGCATCCGCGGGAAGCGCTTGCCGTCGGTCTTCACCCACGCGGGGACATAGGCGGCGCCGGTGTTCTTCCACGTCCCGAACCACAGAAGCACCAGCCGCGTGTCGTGCGCGCGCGCGCCGGCGAGCAGCGCGTCGACATAGCCGAAGTCGAACCGGCCCTCGACCGGCTCGACCTGTTCCCACGCGACCGGGATTTCCAGCGTGTTGGCATGGATGCGCGCGACCATCGGCCACACCTTGTCCAGCATGGCGGGATAGTTGCTGCTGTTGTTCGCCTGGATCCCGAGCATCAGGAACGGCGCGCCGTCGACCATCAGCGCGTGCCGGCCGTCGCGCGACACGATCCGGGGCAGGGGCGCGGACGCCTGCGCCGTCGCCTGCGGGGCGGCGGCCATGGCCGGGATCGTGAGCGGCAGCGCGAGCGCCGCCAGCGACGCCGCGAAATAGCGTGATGTCCAGCCCATCGGCCGTCGGTCCCCTCCCTGCGGCAGCCTCGCGCTGCGCTCTCGATGGTGACGCTATCATCGGATCGTCGATTAAGTAAGACAAATTTGCATATGCGCCGGGGGGCGCCTGTGGCGTCCGATCTGGGGCCTGTGGCCGCGGCCATCGCGTGGCGATATGCCCGTCCGATGGTCCGCTCGCTCCGCTCCGCCACGATCGATTCGCCCGTCGGCCCGCTGACGCTGGTGGCGAGCGATGCAGGTCTGGTCGCGATCCTGTGGGCCGATGACGATCCGTTGCGGGTGCGGTTAGGCCCGCTCGTCGTCGACGCCGCGCACCCGGTGCTGGTCGCCGCTACGGCGCAGCTGCGCGGCTATTTCGCGGGCGAACGCACCACGTTCGACCTGCCGCTCGACTGGCGCGGCACCGAATTCCAGAAGCGCGTCTGGGCGGCCCTGCTCACCATCCCCTATGGCGAGACGCGCAGCTACGGCGCTATCGCGCGCGCGATCGGCCGCCCGGGCGCGGCGCGCGCGGTGGGTGCGGCGAACGGCCGCAACCCGCTCTCGATCGTCGCGCCCTGCCATCGCGTGGTGGGCGGCGACGGCCAGCTCACCGGCTTCGCGGGCGGGCTGGCGGCGAAGGCGCTATTGCTCGCGCTGGAGCGGCGCAGCGGCGAACTGCCGCTGTAAATCGCCGGGCGGAAGTGTGCAACTTTCGGCACACTTCGCGCCGCGGCGCGGTCCGGCAACGGACGACCGGCGATGCAACGAACAGATAAGCAGCTGTAAAACAACAGATATAATTTCTCTCCCGCAGCATTGCCGCCCCCCGGTCGCACACGGCATCGTCCGGCGACGCACACGGCCAGCAAGAGCCGGACCCGCGTCGCCATAGAGGATGAAAGGCTGCCCATGACCATCAGCATCGCCCAAGCGCCCGCTACGCCGCCCGCGGCAAGGCCGTGGTACGCGCAACTCTACCTCCAGGTGCTCGTCGCGATCGTCGCGGGCGTGCTGGTCGGCCATTTCGCGCCCGCCACCGGAGAGGCGCTGAAGCCGATCGGCGATGCCTTCATCAAGCTGGTGAAGATGGTCATCGCCCCGGTCATCTTCCTGACGATCGTCACCGGCATCGCCGGCATGCGCGACCTTGCCGCCGTCGGCCGCGTCGCCGGCAAGGCGTTCGTCTATTTCCTGTTCTTCTCGACGCTGGCGCTGATCGTCGGGCTGATCGTCGCCAACGTGGTGCGGCCCGGCGCGGGGCTGAACATCGATCCCGCCACGCTGGATACCAGCAAGGTGAGCGAATTCGCCGCCAAGGCGCACGAAAGCACGATCACCGGCTTCCTGACCGGCATCATCCCGGACACGTTCCTGTCGTCGCTGACCGAAGGCAACATCCTCCAGGTGCTGTTCGTCTCGATCCTGTTCGGCATCGCGCTGGCGCTGATCGGCGACCGCGGCGACAAGGTGCTGCACATGCTCGAGGACGTGTCGCTCGCTTTCTTCAAGGTCGTCAGCATCGTCATGAAGGCGGCGCCCGTCGGCGCGTTCGGCGCGATGGCGTTCACCATCGGCAAATATGGCGTCGGCACGCTCGCCAATCTCGCGGTGCTGGTCGGGACCTTCTATTTCACCTCGCTGCTGTTCGTGCTGCTGGTGCTGGGCACGGTGGGCTGGCTGTGCGGCTTTTCGATCCTGCGGCTGATCGCCTATCTCAAGGCGGAGCTGTTGCTGGTGCTCGGCACGTCGTCGTCGGAAAGCGCGCTGCCCGCGCTGATCGAGAAGATGGAGCGCGCCGGCTGTCCCAAGTCGATCGTCGGGCTGGTCGTGCCGACGGGCTATTCGTTCAACCTCGACGGCACCAATATCTACATGACGCTGGCGGCGCTGTTCATCGCGCAGGCGTGCAACGTCGACCTGACGCTGGGGCAGCAGTTGCTGCTGCTGTCGGTCGCGATGCTGTCGTCGAAGGGCGCGGCGGGGGTGACCGGTGCGGGCTTCATCACGCTGGCGGCGACGCTGTCGATCGTGCCGAGCGTGCCCGTGGCGGGGATGGCGCTGATCCTCGGCGTCGACCGCTTCATGAGCGAATGCCGCAGCCTGACGAACTTCATCGGCAACGCGGTCGCGACGGTGGTCGTGTCGCGCTGGGAAGGCGCGCTCGACATCGACCGGCTGAACGCGGCGCTGCGGGGCGAGGCGCTCCGCGTCGACCAGCTGCCCGCCGACGCCGTCCCGGCGGCCTGACGCCCGCGGCGCCCCGCGTCCGTCCGGGCCGGTACCGGAGCGGACGGACGCGGGGCCGCCGACCTGAAAGGATCCACACGATGTTCCATCGAGCCAGTGCGCTTTGCGGCGCCACCGTCCTGCTCACCCTCGCCACCGCCGCCGGGGCACGGGCGCAGACCAGCGTCGCGCCCAGCGAAAGCGGCCAGACGCGCAATCCCGCCACCCCGACCGTCACCTCCTTCCCCGCGGCGGCGGCGGGGGACGGCGCCACCACCAACGGTTTCAACCTGTCGCGTTGGGCGGAGGATTGGCGGGTGATGCGCGATCCCGCCAGGCGCCGCGACATATTCGACCGGCTCAAGTTCCTGCCGATCGCCGCGGATGGCGAGGTCTATCTGACGCTGTCGGGGGAGCTGCGGTTGCGCGTCAACCATACGACCAACCCGAACCTGCGCGACGCGCGCGCGCAGCGCCAGGATATCAACCGCATCGTCGGCGGCGCCGACCTTCACGTCGGGCCGCATGTCCGCGCTTTCGCCGAGGTCGCGCACGGCGGCATCTCGGGCGTCGAGCTCGGCGCACCGGCGGCGACGCTGCGCAACGACCTGGTGCTGCAACAGGCGTTCGTCGAAGGCAATGCGGAGATCGACGGCGTCGCGATCGGCGCGCGCTACGGCCGGCAGGAATTCACCGACGGCCCCAATCTGCTCGTGTCGCAGCGCGACAACAACACGATCCGCTATACGCTGAACGGCGTGCGCGCCTGGGCGCGGGGGGCGCGCGCACGCGTCGACCTGTTCGACCTCAAGCCGACGCAATATGGCGACCTGGGCACCGATGACGACATCAGCGATCCCGCCCGGCGCTTTTCGGGGGTGACGCTGGGCTTCGCGATGCCGACGACATGGTTCGGCGGATCGAAGCTGTACGTCGATCCGTTCCTCTGGCGGCGGCGCAACACGGTCGGCGCCTGGGGCGGCCGGATCGGGCCGGCGACACGCTATTACGTCGGCACGCGTATCTGGGGCGATGCCGGGCCGCTGACGATCGACTGGACGGTCAACCACCAGTCCGGTCACTATATCGATCAGGATATCGACGCCTGGCAGGTGTTCCTGGCGCAGACCTATCGCATCGGCGCGTCGAAGACGGCGCCGCGGATCGGCGTGCACCTCGACTATGCGAGCGGCGGCGGCGGCTATGGCGACGGCAAGCTGCGCGATGCCTATGCGCCGTTCGGCAACAACATCTATTACAGCTATGGCCTGTTCCTGACCCCGTCGAATCTGATCGCGGTGGCGCCCAACGTCACCTTTTCCCCGCTGACGTCGGTGCGGCTGACCGCCGAATATCAGCTGACCTGGCGCGACAGCGTCACCGACGCGGTCTACCGCGCCAACGGCCAGCCGTTCGCGGGCACGCAGCGGATCGGCGATGCCAAGATCGGCGACGTCGCCCGGTTGCAGGCGGTGTGGTCGATCGGCCCGCGGCTGTCCTTCACCGGCCGCTACGAACATCTCGCCGCCGGCCCGTCGCTGACCCGGGCGGGGTTCAGGAGCTCCGACTTCCTCGCCGGCTGGCTCAGCTTCCGCTTCTAGAAGGATCCCGCATGCCCCCCGCCGTCCATGCCGCCGCCCGTGCGCTGCTGTCCGATCCGCTGACCAACAAGGGCACCGCCTTCACCGAGGGGGAGCGCGACCGTCTGAACCTGCACGGGCCGCTGCCGCCGCACGTCGGCACGCTCGACAGCCAGATCGCGCGCCGCCGCCGCGTGCTCGACGGCATGGCAGACGACTTCCACCGCTACGCCTTCCTGCGCGAATTGCAGGATTCCAACGAGGTGCTGTTCCACGCGCTCGTGCATGCGGACCTGCCGCGCATGCTGCCGCTGGTCTACACGCCGACGGTGGGGGCGGGCTGCGAGCGGTTCAGCGAGATCTGGCGCAAGCCGCGCGGGCTGTTCCTCAGCTATCCCAACCGCGAGCGGATCGACGACATCCTGTCGGATCCGGCGCTCGACCGGGTCAAGGTGATCGTGGTCAGCGACGGCGAGCGGATCCTCGGCCTCGGCGATCAGGGGGCGGGCGGGATGGGCATCCCGATCGGCAAGCTGGCGCTCTATACCGCCTGTGCCGGGATCCACCCGGCGGAGGTGCTGCCGATCCTGCTCGACGTCGGCACCGACAATGCGGGGCTGCGCGACGACCCGCTCTACGTCGGCTGGCGCAACCCGCGGGTGCGGGGGCAGGACTATGCCGATTTCGTCGAACGGTTCGTCGCCGCGGTCGCGGCGCGCTGGCCCAACGTCCTGCTGCAATGGGAGGATTTCGCCGGCCACAACGCCCATGACCTGCTCGGCCGCTATCGCGACCGCCTGCTCAGCTTCAACGACGATATCCAGGGAACGGCGGCGACCGCGGTCGGCACGCTGTTATCGGCGATCGCGCGGACCGGCGCGTCGCTGGCGGACCAGCGGATCGTCCTGTTCGGCGCGGGCGCGGCGGGCAGCGGCGTCGCCGAACTGCTGGTGCGCGCGCTGCGGGCGGAGGGGCTCGACGAGGCCGCGGCGCGCGCGCGCATCTGGGCGGTCGATCGCGACGGGCTGATCCTGTCCGACACGGCGAAGCTGACGCCGTCGCAGGCGCGGCTGGCGCACGATCCGGCCGGCGTGACCGGCTGGGCACGCGACGCCGACGGCGCGATCGGCCTGGCGGAAACCGTCGCCGCGGTGAAGCCGACGGTGCTGATCGGCGCTTCGGGCCAGCCGGGCACCTTTACCGAGGCGGTGATCCGCACGATGGCGGCGGGCTGCGCGCGGCCGGTCGTCTTTCCGCTCTCCAACCCGGTGTCGCGGGCCGAGGCGCACCCCGCAGACCTGCTCGCCTGGACCGGCGGCCGCGCGATCGTCGGCACCGGCAGCCCGTTCGGCGTCGCCGGCGTCACGCAGGTCAACAACGTCTACATCTTTCCCGGCGTCGGGCTGGGCGCCATCGCCGCGGGCGCGCGGACGGTGACCGACGGCATGTTCATGGCCGCCGCGCGGGCGCTCGGCGCCATGGGCGGCGCGGGGGAGACGCTGCTGCCGCCGATCGCGCAGCTGCGCGCGGTCGCATTGCGGATCGCGGTCGTGGTGGCCGCCGCCGCGGTGGCGGAGGGCGTCGCAACCGTCGCGGCCGACGAACTGACCGCCGATCGGATCGCGACGCTGATGTGGACCGCCGCCTACGCCTGACGTCCGCCGCGATCCGGGTGCTACAGGACGGCGGCGACCAGCTGTCGGAAGGCATCGGCGCGATGGCTGACCGCATGCTTGGCGGCGGGATCCATCTCGCCGAACGTCGCGTCGGTGCCGACCGGCAGGAACATCGCGTCATAGCCGAAGCCGTTGCCGCCGCGTGGCGGCCAGACGAGCGTGCCGTCGACGCGGCCCTCGAACCATTCGACATGGCCGTCGGGCCACGCCAGCGCCAGCGCGCAGACGAAATGCGCGGTCCGCGCGAGGTCGGGTTCCTCGGTCAGCCGGTCCTCGACCAGCCGCATCGCATGGCCGAAGTCCTTGGATTCTCCCGCCCAGCGCGCCGAGAAGATGCCGGGATCCCCGCCCAGCGCGTCGACGCACAGCCCGCTGTCGTCGGCGAGCGCGGGCAGGCCGGACAGGTCGGCGGCCTGCAACGCCTTCAGCTCGGCGTTGGCGACGAAGGTCGTCCCCGTTTCCTCGGGCTCGGGCAGGTCGAGCTCGCCCGCCGACACCGGCTCGATGCCATAGGGGCCGAGCAGTTCGGCGATCTCGCGCACCTTGCCCGCATTGTGGCTGGCGATCACCAGCCGGCCGGGGGCGAGCTTGCGGATCGCCTGGCGGCCGTTGCCCTCGCCGCTCATCGGACCGCGCGCTCCTGCGCGGCGAAGATGTCCGCGCAGCCGATCCGCGCGAGGCGGAGCAGGCGCAGCAGCGCTTCCTCGTCATAGGTCGCATGCTCGGCGGTCGCCTGCGCCTCGGCGATGTTGCCGTTTTCGAGGAGGACGAAATTGCCGTCCGCGTCCGCGCCCGAATCCTCGACATAGTCGAGGTCGAGCACCGGCGTGCCCTGATAGATGCCGCAGCTGACCGCGGCGACCTTTTGCAGGATCGGATCGGTGGTCAGCTTGCCGCTTTGCAGCAGCGTGTCGACGGCGAGGCGCAGCGCGACCCACGCACCGGAGATCGACGCGGTGCGGGTGCCGCCGTCGGCCTGGATCACGTCGCAATCGAGCGTGATCTGGCGTTCGCCGAGCAGCTTCATGTCGACCACCGAGCGCAGCGAGCGGCCGATCAGGCGCTGGATTTCCTGCGTGCGGCCCGACTGCTTGCCCTTTGCCGCCTCGCGGCTGCCGCGGGTGTGGGTGGCGCGCGGCAGCATGCCGTATTCGGCCGTCACCCAGCCTTCGCCCTTGCCGCGCAGGAACGGCGGCACGCGTTCTTCCAGGCTGGCGGTCACCAGCACCTTGGTGTCGCCGAAGCCGACCAGCACCGATCCTTCGGCGTGGCGGGTGAAGTTCGGCTCGATCGCGATGCTGCGCATCTGATCGGGGGCGCGTCCGCTGGGGCGCATTCAACTCTCCTCAAGGTCCAATGCGGCAACGCCCTAGACGGCGGCGCGCGACGGCGCCAGTGGTGAGCAAAGGGGACACAGGCATGCACAGGACGACGATCGCGGCGCTGGCCGCCATGGTGCTGACGGGCTGTGCGACGACGACGGATGCGGGCCTTCCGGTGGCGATCGAGCGCGAGACGATCCGCTACGAAACCGCGCCATGCTACGGCACCTGTCCCGTCTATGCGGTGACGATCGCGCCCGACGGCAGCGGCACGTTCGAGGGGATGCGCTTCACCGCGGTCACCGGCGTGCGGCAATTCCGGGCGACGCCCGCGGCCTATCGCGCCTTCGCCGCCGCGCTCGCGCCCTACCGGCCGAAGGCGGCGGAAACGCTGTTGCAGCCCGGCAGCCCCGGCTGCGCGAACGCACCCACCGACATGCCGAGCGTCGATATCGTCTGGAGCGAGGCGAGCGGCGGGCGCCAGCATCTCAACGCCTATTACGGCTGCGGGCCGCAGGCGATGCGCGCCGCCTTGCGCGCCGCGCCCGACGCGCTGCCGATCGCGGCCTTTATCCGCGACGGCCAGACACCTAAGTAAACGGCCATGGCTGCTCCCGTCACCGAACTGACCGACCGGGCGCGCGACATCTTTCGCGCGGTGGTGGACGGCTATGTCGAGAGCGGGATGCCGGTGGGATCGAAGACGATCGCGGTCGCATCCGGCCTCAACCTGTCGCCCGCCTCGATCCGCGGGGTGATGCAGGAATTGGAGGAGCTGGGGCTGCTCGCCAGCCCGCATACCAGCGCCGGGCGCATCCCGACCGACCGGGGGCTGCGCTTGTTCGTCGACGGCATGATGCAGGCGCTCGAACCCTCGCCGGAGGAACGCGCGGCAATCGAATCGCGCGTCGGCTATCACGGACCCGTCGAGGAGGCGCTGGCGGCGACCACCGCGGCGCTGTCGGGCCTGTCGTCCTGCGCGGGGCTGGTGATGGTGCCCAAGCGCGAACTCGCGTTGCGCTCGATCGGCTTCGTCGCCCTGTCCACGACCCAGGCGATGGCGGTGCTGGTGAGCGACGACGGCAGCGTCGAGAACCGCGTCATCCAGCTGCCCGCCGGCATGGCGTCGTCGACGCTGGTCGAGGCGGGCAATTACATGACCGCGACGCTCGGCGGCCTGACCCTTGCGGAGGCGCGGGCACGGGTCGAACGCGAACTGGTTGAGGGGCGGGCGGCGCTGGACGGGGCCGCGCGCGCCCTCGTCGAGCGCGGGCTCGCGGTGTGGAGCGAGGACGGCGCGCGCCGGCCGGTGTTCATCGTGCGCGGCCAGAGCCGGCTGATCGATGCCGCCGCCGCCGCCGACCTCGATCGCGTCCGCGACCTGCTCGACGACCTCGAGGGCAAGCAGGAAGTGGCGCAATTGCTCGACAGCGCGAGCGCGGGCGATGCGACCCGGATCTTCATCGGCGCGGAGAACAAGCTGTTCGCGCTGTCGGGCTCGTCGGTGATCGCGCGGCCGTTCCGCGGCGCCGGCGGCAGGGTGGTCGGCGTGGTCGGCGTGATCGGCCCGACGCGGTTGAACTATGCCCGCGTCGTGCCCATGGTGGATTTTACGGCGGCAACGCTCGCCCGCTTGATGGGCTGACCCCAGCTGAACATACAGGGATTCGAATGACCGAAGAGACGAAGACGGACGCCGAAGCATTGCGCCAGGAAACGGCGGAGGCCGCGCCCGAAGTCGCCGAACACGACCGGGTGGCCGAGCTGGAGAACCAGCTGGCCGAGGCGAAGCAGCAGACATTGTATGCGCAGGCGGAGATCCAGAACGTGCGCCGCCGCACCGAAAAGGACGTCGCCGACGCGCGCAATTATGCGACGACGTCGTTCGCGCGCGACATCCTGTCGGTCGCGGACAATCTGTCGCGCGGGCTGTCGGCGATCCCCGCCGAGCTGCGCGAGGACGAGAAGCTGAAGGGGCTGGTCACCGGTCTCGAGGCGACGGGCCGCGAGCTGGAAAGCGTCTTTGCCCGCAACGGCATCACCCGCATCGAGGCGATGGGCGCGCCGCTCGATCCCAACAAGCACCAGGCGATGATGGAACTGGCGAGCGATGCCGAACCGGGCACGATCGTGCAGGAGATGCAGGCGGGCTACATGATAAAGGACCGCCTGCTCCGCCCCGCGCTGGTCGGCGTGGCGAAGAAGCCCGACTGAGCGACGGCGGGTGGCGCGGGCGCTAGACCTGCGCCGCCCGCAGCGCCGCGTTGATCCGCGCCTGCCATCCCGGACCGGTGGCGCGGAACTTCGCGATGACGTCGGGGTCGAGGGCGACGTCGTCGCCGCGCGTCAATTGCGCGGCGATGTGCGGGGGCAGCACCTCGCTGGCGGGGCGGGCCTTCGCGAAATCCTCGGCGGTCCATTCGGGATTGTCGTCGAAGTCGGGATCGTCCTCGAAGCGCGCTGCGGGGCCGGGCTTATCCATGGCGGCGAAGTTCCTTTTCGTGGGCTCGCCGGAAACTTATAGCGCGGATGCCGTCATCGGTGAAGGTGAAGACGAGGCAATGGCCCTTGCCGTGGATCCGGCCGAATGCCTGGTAGCGCGTTTCGCCGTACTCGATCCGGTCGTCGACACGGACCGTCGGTTCGGTATCGAAGGGCCGAATGTCGGCGAGCGACAGCCCGTGTTTGTGCCGATTGATCGCGTCTTTCGCAGGGTCGAACGTTACCGGCACAGGTGAAGCGTAACGGCCGTTTCCGATCGATCAACGACGATCGCGGACGGTGTTGTAAAAGCGAGATAACAGCATGAACCCCAATCTCACCACCGATCGCCCGACGTTCGTCACGCATCTCGAATGCTCGATCACCGGCGAGCGGTACGAGGCCGACAGGCTGCACGGCCTGTCGCGGGCCGGCCGGCCGCTGCTGGTCCGCTATGACCTTGCGGGGGTGAAGGCGGCGCTGTCGCGCGAGGCGCTGGCGGCGCGTGCGACCGACATGTGGCGGTGGCGCGAGCTGCTGCCTGTGCGGCACACCGGCAACGTCGTCAGCCTGGGCGAGATCGAGACGCCGCTGATCCCGATCCCGCGCAGCGCGGGCAGCGCCAACGTGCTCGTCAAGGACGAGGGCCGGCTGCCCACCGGCAGCTTCAAGGCGCGCGGGCTCGTCATGGCGGTGGCGATGGCGAAGGAACTGGGCGTCACCCGCATCGCGATGCCGACCAACGGCAATGCCGGCGCGGCGCTCGCCGCCTATGCCACGCGCGTCGGGATCGAGACGATCGTCTTCTGTCCCGAGGACACGCCCGAGGTGAACGTGCGCGAGATCGCGATGCAGGGCGCGCGGGTATGGCGGGTCAACGGGCTGATCGACGATTGCGGCGCGATCGTCGGGCAGGGCGCCGCCGAGGGGCGCTGGTTCGACTTTTCGACGCTGAAGGAGCCGTACCGGATCGAGGGCAAGAAGACGATGGGGCTGGAGCTCGCCGCGCAATGCGGATGGGAGCTGCCCGACGCGATCTTCTATCCGACCGGTGGCGGCACCGGGTTGATCGGGATGTGGAAGGCATTCGACGAGCTGGAGGCGCTCGGCTGGATCGGGTCGAAGCGGCCGCGCATGTATGCGGTGCAGGCGTCGGGCTGCGCGCCGATCGTCCGCGCCTTCGAGGAGGGGGTCGAGCATGCGGCCCGGTGGGAGGATGCGCATACCGTCGCCGCGGGGATCCGCGTGCCGCGCGCGGTCGGCGATTTCCTGATCCTGCGCGCGGTACGCCAGAGCGGCGGCAAGGCGCTGGGCGTCGGCGATCCCGCGATCCTGCAGGCGGTGGACGATTGCGCGCGGCGCGACGGGCTGCTGCTGTGTCCCGAGGGCGGGGCTACGCTCGCCGCCTATCGCGAGGCGCTGCGCAGCGGCGAGGTGGACGAGGAGGAGCGCGTCGTCCTGTTCAACTGCGCGACCGGCCTCAAATACCCGATGCCCGCGGCGCCGCAGGCGCTGGACCGGCACGCACCGATCGATTTCGGCGCGCTGTAGCCACGCGGGTCAGGCGGCGGCGAGCAGCGCCGCCGCCTGTTCGGTCGCGGCACGGCTCGCCTGGGCGAGGCGCTTCACCTCCTGCGCCACCACCGCGAAGCCGCGGCCGTGTTCCGCCGCACGAGCGGCCTCGATCGTCGCGTTGAGCGCGAGCAGGTTGGTCTGGTTGCTGATCGTGCCGATCGAGGCCACGATCCGCGTCACCTGCGTCATCGTGTCGGCAAGGTGCTGGCGCACCGCGGTCTCGCGCGCGTGGCGATGCGCGGCGGCGCCCGCGGCGAAGGCGCGGATGTCGATCGCCGCCAGCCGGTGCAGCGCGTTGGTCAGCGTCGCATAGCGCACCGGATCGTGCTGGAGCGCCTGCCGCAGCATCGCGTCCTGCGCGCGGTAATTGGCGGACAGGCCGTTCAGATAATCGTCGTCGTCGCCGCCGTTGGCGACAAAGGTCGAGCCCCGTTCGGCCATCTGCGCATCCAGCGCCGCATCGAACGGGCCGACGAACTTGCCGCGCGTATAGGCGAGTTCCTGCGCATCGATCTGCATCGCCGTCAGCGCCTGGTCGGCATACAACGTCCGGGCGAGCGGATGACGACAGAATGCCCGCGTCTCCCGCTCGATGCGCGTCCCGAGCAGCGACCAGATGTCGGCGAGCGCCATCGCGAGCGTCGGTTCGCCGGGAAGATGGGCCTGACAGGACAGCGATTCGGCGTGCATCGAAAACCTTGGGAAACGTTCGGAACGCTGGCCCCCTATGAGGACAAAGGTTAATAGGTCCGAAAGATGCCCAGTGCGCGCCGGCGTCGGCGGATCGATGCGTTCCGTAACGTCACATCATCGCACTGTCCGACGCCAAGTCGCTGGAACCGCGCGCGCTTTAACCAAAGGGCAGCAGCGTTTCATATTGCGAGAGCGGCGGCGCACCGGCGACATGGCCGCCATGTCGCAGCAGGAAGGCATGGCGGACGATCTCCCCCTGCTGCTCGATGCCGTAGCGGGCCAGCGGCTGCCCGGGCCTGAGCGCGTAATCGTAGCGGCACCAGGGGTGGCGCGCGAGCGGCAGGCAGATGCCGCGCTGGTGCTGCCAGACGTGCACCATCTCGTGGATGAACAATCCCTGGTCGGACAGCGCGGCGTCGGCGAAATCGTCGCGCCAGCCCTGGCCGTGCGGGTGGAAGTGGATGCAGCCGCGCGGGGCCATCACCGTGTCGCGCGGCTGGAAGAACGCCCATTTGGTGCGCGACAGATGCACCGCGTCGTAGTCGATCGTGTCGTGGAACACGCTGGCCGCGAGCGCCCGCTCGCCCGTCGTCAGCGGGCGCGCGGCAGGCGGCACGGCGGGGGCGAAGAGGCGCATGGCGCGGCCCGACCGACGGTCAGAAGCTCGGCGGCGGGTCGGCGGCGCGCACCACCATCGCCGGCGCGTAGATGCGCCCGCCGTTCGCGAAATTGAGCGTCAGCGTATAGATGCGTCCGGCCTTCGCCTTGGGATTGATGTCGAACAGCATGACGTGGCGGCCACCGGGTGCGAACACGGTGTCGGTCCTGGCGGGCACGGCGACGCTGGCGAGCGGCTTCATCCCCGCCATGCCGCCCGCGCCCGTCATGCTCTCGTGCATCTCGGCTCGGACCGCGATGTCGGCGCTGACGTCGATCAGCGTCGCGGGCGAGGGGCCGCCGCGCAGCGTGAAATAGGCGACGCCGGGGCGGCCGGCCACCGCGGGCAGGCGGACCCAGGCATCGTCCACCGTCACCCGCTCGGGCCCGCCGCATCCCGCCGCCGCCGTCGCCGCGGCGAGTACCCACCAGCGTTTCATCATCCTTGACCTTCCCGACGATGCCATCGTTTCGACGTGCGGTCCTATGGCCGGCCCCGTCTTGCGGCAAGCGGAACCCCACCTATATCGCGGCCATACAGAGGAACCGTTGCTGCCGTAACGGGGCAAAGGTTCCTTCGTGTTGCTAATGTTTTTGTACGTGAGGGGCTAAGCAGGCACACATGGCTAAAGTAATCGGTATCGATCTCGGCACGACCAACAGCTGCGTCGCTGTGATGGAGGGCGGCAAGCCCAAGGTGATCGAGAATGCGGAAGGCGCGCGCACCACGCCGTCGATCGTCGCCTTCGCCAAGGACGGCGAGCGGCTGGTCGGCCAGCCGGCCAAGCGCCAGGCGGTGACGAATGGCGACAACACGATCTTCGCGGTCAAGCGCCTGATCGGCCGTCGCTTCGACGATCCCATCACCAAGAAGGACACCGAACTGGTGCCCTACAAGATCGCGCGCGGGTCGAACGGCGATGCGTGGGTGTCGGCGGGCGGCAAGGATTATTCGCCCTCGCAGATCAGCGCCTTCACGCTTCAGAAGATGAAGGAAACCGCCGAATCCTATCTGGGTGAGACGGTCACGCAGGCGGTCATCACCGTGCCGGCCTATTTCAACGACGCCCAGCGCCAGGCGACCAAGGACGCCGGCCAGATCGCAGGGCTGGAAGTGCTGCGCATCATCAACGAGCCGACCGCGGCGGCGCTGGCCTATGGCCTCGAGAAGCAGGACGGCAAGACGATCGCGGTCTACGACCTCGGCGGCGGCACGTTCGACGTCTCGATCCTCGAGATCGGCGACGGCGTGTTCGAGGTGAAGGCGACCAACGGCGACACCTTCCTGGGCGGTGAGGATTTCGACAACAAGCTCGTCGAATATCTCGCCGAGGGCTTCAAGAAGGACGAGGGCATCGACCTCGCCAAGGACAAGCTGGCGCTTCAGCGTCTGAAGGAAGCCGCGGAAAAGGCGAAGATCGAGCTGTCGTCGGCGGCCTCGACCGAGGTCAACCTGCCGTTCATCACGGCCGACCAGAACGGTCCGAAGCACCTCGTCAAGACGATCACCCGCACCGACCTCGAGAAGCTGGTCGACGGCCTGATCCAGCGCACGATCGAGCCGATGAAGAAGGCGCTCGCCGACGCCGGCGTCAAGACCGCCGACATCAGCGAGGTCGTGCTCGTCGGCGGCATGACCCGCATGCCCAAGGTGCGCGAGGCGGTGAAGGCGTTCTTCGGCAAGGAGCCGCACACCGGTGTCAATCCTGACGAGGTCGTCGCGATGGGCGCCGCGATCCAGGCGGGCGTGCTGCAGGGCGACGTCAAGGACGTGCTGCTGCTCGACGTGACGCCGCTGTCGCTCGGCATCGAGACGCTGGGTGGCGTGTTCACCCGGATGATCGACCGCAACACGACGATCCCGACCAAGAAGTCGCAGACCTATTCGACCGCGGACGACAACCAGGGCGCGGTGACGATCCGCGTGTTCCAGGGCGAGCGCGAGATGGCGGCGGACAACAAGATGCTGGGCCAGTTCGACCTGGTCGGCATTCCGCCGGCGCCGCGCGGCGTGCCGCAGATCGAGGTCACGTTCGACATCGACGCCAACGGCATCGTCAACGTGTCCGCCAAGGACAAGGGCACCGGCAAGGAGCAGCAGATCCGCATCCAGGCATCGGGTGGCCTGTCGGACAGCGACATCGACCAGATGGTCCGCGACGCGGAGAAGTTCGCCGAGGAGGACAAGAAGCGTCGTGCCGGTGCCGAGGCGAAGAACAACGCCGAATCGCTGATCCACACGACCGAGCGCCAGCTCGCCGACAATGGCGACAAGGTCGACGATAGCCTGAAGGGCGAGATCCAGTCGGCGATCGACGCCGCCAAGGCGGCGGTCGAGAGCGGCGATGTCGATCAGATGACCGAGAAGGCGCAGGCGCTCGCGCAGGTCGCGATGAAGCTCGGCCAGGCGATCTACGAGAAGCAGGCGCAGACCGAAGCCGGTCCGCAGGGCGATGCCGCCGGCGGCGAGGCGCCCAAGGACGACGTGGTCGACGCCGAATTCTCGGAAGTCGACGACCACAAGGCGTAGGAACGGCTCCCGTCCCCCTGCCGACAGGGGTCGCCTCGCTGCGACTCATGTGACTTTCCGGCAGGGGGACGATCGGGGTTTAGAGGGCCGGCATGAGCACCACAGTCGACTATTACGAACTGCTCGAATGCGAGCGCAACGCGGATGGCGCGACGCTGAAGTCGTCGTATCGCAAGCTCGCGATGAAGTACCATCCCGACAAGAATGCCGGGTGCAAGGACAGCGAGGCGCGCTTCAAGGCGGTCAGCGAAGCCTATGAGGTCCTGAAGGATCCGCAGAAGCGCGCCGCCTACGACCGCTATGGCCATGCCGCGTTCCAGAACGGTGGCGGCGGTGGCGGCGGCGCGCAGGATTTCGGCGGCTTTTCCGATATCTTCGAATCGGTGTTCGGCGAGTTCATGGGCGGCCGCGGTGGCGGTGGCGGGCGTTCGCAGCAGCGCCGCGGCGCCGACCTGCGCTACGACATGGACGTGACGCTCGAAGAGGCGTTCCACGGCAAGTCGACCGAGATCACCGTCGACGTATCGGCGCAATGCGACACCTGTCACGGATCGGGCGCCAAGCCCGGCACGCATGCGTCGACCTGCCGCCAGTGCAACGGCCATGGCAAGGTCCGGGCGCAGCAGGGCTTCTTCGTCGTCGAGCGCGCCTGTCCGGTGTGCCAGGGCGCGGGCGAGATCATCGCCGACCCGTGCGCCGAATGCCGCGGCGACGGCCGGATCGAAAAGACCAAGACGCTGGAGGTCAACGTGCCCCCCGGTGTCGACGAGGGCACGCGCATCCGCCTGTCCGGCGAGGGCGAGGCGGGGCCGCGGGGATCGCCGGCGGGCGACCTGTACATCTTCCTGCACGTCAAGCGGCATGCGCTGTTCGAGCGGGAGGGCACGACGCTGTTCGCGCGCGCGCCGATCAGCTTCACGACCGCCGCGCTCGGCGGCGCGCTGTCGATCCCCGGCCTCGATGGCCGCACGCACGAGATCAAGATCCCGGCGGGCATCCAGTCGGGCAAGCAGCTGCGCCAGCGTGGGGCCGGCATGCCGGTGTTGCAGGGACGCGGGCAGGGCGATCTCGTCATCCAGATTGACGTCGAGACGCCGACCAAGCTGTCGGTGCGTCAGCGCGAACTGCTCGAACTGTTCCGCGAAACCGAGACGGGCGACGAATGCCCGGCGAGCCAGGGCTTCTTCGCCAAGCTGAAGGGCGTGTTCGCGGCGGAGTGAACCCCACTTTCCATCACGGAAAGTTATGACTTGCCGAATCGGAAAATGACGGTCATCGTCTTTCCATAGTGGAAAGGGGATGACCGTCGTGCACCATAACAGCGAGAGCGCCGCCGAGGCGCTGGCCTTTATCGAACAATCGCGGACCCGGCTTGCCGCCGCGTCCGACGTGCCGCCGCTCCGTCATGCGGTCTTCGCGGCGATGATGGGGACGCTGGTGGCCAGTTCCGCCGCGCCCTTCCCCTTGCGGATCGCGCTGATGGTCGGCCTGTTCGCCGGTATCGCCTGGGTGGTGCGCTGGGACCGGCGGCGGACGGGGATGTTCGTCAATGGCTATCGCGCCGGGCGGACGCGGTGGGTCGCGTTGACCCTGCTCGCCGTCATCCTGCCGATCCACGTCGCCGGCGTCTGGCTGGCGACCGAGCGCGGGATCGGCTGGGCACCACTGGCGCTGGGCGTGCTCGCCGCCGCCATCGCCTATGCCGGCAGCCTGTGGTGGTGCCGCGTGTTCCGGCGCGAGATGCTGGGCACGCTGGCATGAGCGGCTTTGATCCGGTCATCCATCCCCCGGCGCGGTTGCAGATCATGGCGGTGCTGACCGAGGTGCAGGATGCCGAGTTCGCGCTGCTCCGCACCACCACGCAGGTCAGCGATTCGGTGCTGTCCAAGCATCTCGCCGCGCTGGGCGAGGCGGGCTATGTCGCGTTGCGCAAGGCGGCAAGCGAAGGGCGCAGCCGGACATGGGCGTCGGCCACGCGCGCCGGACGCAAGGCGTTCGTCGCGCATGTCGCCGCACTCACCGCACTCGCCAATCTCACCGGTCGGATCGCCGCGGAATAGGGCCGGTCTTGCGCCGACGCGTCCGATCGGCACAATACACCGCGACGAACGGGGGAATTGCATGCGCGGACAGGTGCTGGGGGTGGATACGCGGACCGGCGAGGGGCTGGTCGCGGGCGACGACGGCAAGCGCTATCGCTTCACGCCCGAGGATTGGGCGCAGCGCGGCGAACCCGCGATCGGTCTTCAGGTCGATTTCGAATCGGACGGCGATCGGGCGCTGAGCGTCTTCCCGATGCCTGGCGCCGGCGGCGGGTGTCACGTCCTAGCGCCGCCACCGCCGCGCGCGCCGGTGACCGACCGCAACAAATATGTCGCCGCGCTGCTCGCCTTCTTCATCGGGACGCTGGGGGTCCACCGCTTCTATCTGAGGAGGACCGGTTCGGGGATCGTGATGCTGGTGATGAGCATCACCGTGATCGGCCTGCTGATCTCGGCGCCCTGGGCGCTGGTCGATACGATCCGCTATCTCGTCATGTCGGATCGCGACTTCGCCGCGCGCTATCCGCGCGAGCGCTGACCCAAGCCGCGCCCGTTCGGCCGGTTGGCGGAATGGGCGGGCGGGCCGATGGGTCAGAGGGTGGAAATAATCACCCCGACCACCAGCGCCTGGGCCGCGATCGCCAGCATGCTGCTGGCTGCGGTTTCGAACATGCGCATGGAAGGGTCTCCGATGCCGGAGGAATATCCGGCAAGCGCGCTATCTCTTTTATTGCTGTTGCGCGCAATATTATTGCTTGCACGCGCGCGTGCGTCCGACGCAATCGTCGCGGGATTGGGGGTGATCCGAGCAGGCCGAAATAGCCCGTATCGCGTCTCCGGCGAGGGCCGGGGTCCCGCGGGGAAGGTCCTGACCACGAAGCGCAAGGATCGTCCCGACCGCGCGGGCTTCGGACTGCGGCACGCCGCAAAGCCTGGCTGCTGGGCGGGCGAGCGTTCGTATCTTGCGTTCGGGGGGCGGAACCGCTCTGATCCGGCACCTTCACCGGAGACGCTGATGATCCGTGCCCTGTCCTTTGCCATGCTTGCCCTGGCGCTCGCGTCGCCGTCCGTGCCGCTCGCCGCCGCCGGGGTGACCGCGCCCCGCGTTGCGGTGGCGAGCTTCGACGCGCTGCCGCAGCCCCTGCCGCTGCCCTACGCGCCGGACGCCGATGCCAAGGCGGCGGTCGCCGCGGCGAAGGCGCGCGCGCTGAAGGGGCATCGCAAGCTGCTGATCGACCTCGGCGGCAATTGGTGCCTCGATTGCCGCCTGCTCGCCGGCGTCATGGACCTGCCGGCGATGCGCGGCTTCATCGCGCGACATTATGAGGTGGTCACGGTGGATATCGGCCGGTTCGACCGGAACCTCGACATCCCGGCGCGCTACGGGATCAAGGGGCGGCTCGCCGGCGTGCCCGCGCTGCTGATCGTCGATCCGAAGACCGACCGCGTGGTCAACCGCCGGCGCGAAACCGCGCTGGCCGACGCGCGCTCGCTGTCGCCGCAGGGGCTGGCCGACTGGCTGGCGCAATGGGTGTGACCTACCGCTAAATTCCTCCCCGGCACGGGGAGGGGGACCAGCGAAGCTGGTGGAGGGGTAGCCCACAGGTGTTTGGCGCTGCTGGGCTGCCCCTCCGTCACGCCTGCGGCGTGCGGCGTGCCACCTCCCCGTGCCGGGGAGGACTGGTTACGCGCCGAAGACGCGGGCGAAGATCGTGTCGACGTGCTTCAGGTGATAGCCGAGGTCGAACTTCTCCTCGAGCTGCGCAGGCGACAGCGCCGCGGTGACCTCCGCATCGGCCTTGAGCAGCTCGAGCAGCGACAGCCGACCGTCCGATTCCCACACCTTCATCGCGTTGCGCTGGACCAGCCGGTACGAATCCTCGCGGCTGACCCCCGCCTGGGTCAGCGCCAGCAACACGCGCTGCGAATGGACGAGCCCGCCCATCTTGTTGAGGTTCTTTTCCATCCGCTCCGGATAGACGAGCAGCTTGTCGATGACGCCGGTCAGGCGGGCGAGCGCGAAGTCGAGCGTGATCGTCGCATCGGGGCCGATGTAGCGCTCGACCGACGAGTGCGAGATGTCGCGCTCGTGCCACAGGGCCACGTTCTCCAGCGCGGGCGTTACGTAGCCGCGCACCATGCGGGCGAGGCCGGTCAGGTTCTCGGTCAGCACCGGATTGCGCTTGTGCGGCATCGCCGACGAGCCCTTCTGGCCGGGGCTGAAATATTCCTCCGCCTCCAGCACTTCGGTCCGCTGGAGGTGACGCACCTCGGTCGCGAGCCGTTCGATCGAGCCGGCGATGACACCCAGTGTCGCGAAGAACATCGCGTGGCGGTCGCGCGGGATGACCTGCGTCGAGACGGGCTCGACCGACAGGCCGAGCTTCGCGGCGACATGCGCCTCGACCGAGGGATCGATGTTGGCGAAGGTGCCGACCGCGCCCGAGATCGCGCAGGTCGCGATGTCCGCCCGCGCCGCGATCAGCCGGGTCCGGCAGCGATCGAATTCGGCATAGGCCTGCGCCAGCTTGAGTCCGAAGGTCACCGGCTCGGCATGGATGCCGTGGCTGCGGCCGATCGTCGGCGTCATTTTGTGCTCGATCGCGCGGCGCTTGAGCACGTCGAGCAGCCGGTCGAGATCGGCGAGCAGGATGTCGGACGCCTGCGCCAGCTGCACCGCGAGCGCGGTGTCGAGCACGTCGGACGAGGTCATGCCCTGATGCATGAAGCGCGCCTGATCGCCGACATTGGCCGCCACCCAGGTGAGGAAGGCGATGACATCGTGCTTCGTCACCGCCTCGATCCCGTCGATCGCGGCCACGTCGATCGCGGGATTGGTGTTCCACCACGCCCAGAGGGCGGCGGCGGCGTCCTTCGGCACGACGCCCAGCGCGGCGAGCGCGTCGGTGGCATGCGCCTCGATCTCGAACCAGATGCGGAACCGGTTCTCCGGCGTCCAGATCGCGGTCATCTCGGGGCGGGAATAGCGGGGGACCATGATGTTCCTTCGTCCTGCGGGGCGCACGGGTCGTCGTGTCCGTTTCGGCACGACTCGCGGATTTCTGCGGCGCACGTAGCAGTGCGGGGGCTCCGCCACAAACCTGCCGATCCGGAACCATTGCATCGAATGGATCATTCCCCATTTGAAGCAAGCGTGGCGACGGGAATAATCCAGTCGCTGCCTGGTTCATGTAGAACGATGGGAGACAAGCAATGCTGAAATATGCTCTTCTCGCCGGAGTGATGACGTTTGCTGCACCGGTAATGGCGCAGACCCAGACGAATACTGCTCCGCAGTCGACGACTGCTCCGACGCAGGCACAGGTTCCTCAATCTGTCCCGCAGGGGGCACCGGTCGCCGATGCGCAGCCGGCCTCGCCGACGCCGATGGACTCGGCGACCGCCCCGGCAACGGATACCGCCGCGGCGCAGCCGGCAGCCGGCGCGGGACAGGTGGCGAGCGTGGTCGACACCGAATTCCCGACCTACGACGCCAACAAGGACGGCAAGCTCGAAAAGGCCGAATTCGCCAGCTGGATGGTCAAGCTGAAGCAGGCAAGCGACCCGAAGGCGAGCGCGACGAGCGCGGCAACCAAATCCTGGGTCAGCGCCGCCTTTGCGCAGGCCGACAAGGACAAGAGCCAGTCGATCACCAAGCCCGAACTCGTGGGCTTCCTGAGCCAGGGTCAGTCCTGATCCGACACGTCGCGCAATATGCGTGACGACGGGGCCGCCGGAGCGATCCGGCGGCCCTTTTCGCGTTCCGTCGCGACGGCGGGATCAGATCAGTCCCTGTGCCTTCAGGCTGACATGGCCGTGCATGCCCATGATGATATGGTCATGCAGCACGATTCCCAGAGGCTCGCCGGCGACGGCGATGGCGCGCGTGATGGTGATGTCGGCGCGGCTGGGCGAAGGGTCGCCCGAAGGATGGTTGTGGACGAGGATGATCGCGGCCGATCCCAGGTCGATCGCGCGGCGGATCACCTCGCGGACGTGCACGGCGGCCTGATCGATCGAGCCTTCGCTCATCACCTCGTCGCGGATCAACATGTTGCGGGTGTTGAGGTGGAGCACGCGAAAGCGTTCGATGGCGTGATGCGCCATGTCCGCGCGGAGATAGTCGAGCAGCGCCTGCCAGTTGGCGAGCACCGGCCGCTCGGCGACCCGTGCCTTCAGCAGGCGGATCGCGATCGCGTGGGCGATCTTGATCGCCGCGGCGGAGCGGTCGCTGATTCCCCTGACGCGGGTGAGTGCCGCCGCGTCCGCGGTCAGTACCCCGCCGATCCCGCCGAATTCGCGCAGTAGCGCCTTGGCGACCGGCTTGGTGTCGATCCGCGGGATCGCGAGCATCAGCAGATATTCGATCAGCTCGTGGTCGAGCAGCGCATCGCCGCCGCCGGTCAGCAACCGGCCGCGCAGCCGGTCGCGGTGACCCGCGGTATCGTCGGGCGGCGGGGTCGCGGGTGCGTCGGGCAGGAGGGGAAGCGACGGCATCGCGCGCGAACCTAGGGCCGGTCCAATGCGGGCGCAATTGCGCGCGCGGGCCGGTCGTGGCTATGGTGGCGGCGATGGCCGAGGGCGTTGACCAGTCGAGCGAGACGCCCCCTGCGCGCCCTGCGCCGCGTACCCGTCCGGGCGTGGCCGCGAGGATCGTCATCGGTCTTGCGATCGTCGTGCTGGTACTGGTCGCCGGCGCGTGGTTGGCGCGGCGGCCGATCGCGACGCGGGTGATCGATGCCGAACTGGCGAAGCGCGGCATCGCCGCCCGCTACGGCATCGGCGATCTGGGGCCCGGCCGCCAGCGGCTGACCGACGTCGTGATCGGCGATCCCGCCGCGCCGGACCTCGTCGCCGACTGGCTGGAGGCGGATACGCGCATCGGGCTGGACGGGGCGCGCGTGATCGGGGTCCGGGCGGGACACGTCCGGCTGCGCGGCCGGCTGGTCGACGGGCGGCTGTCGCTCGGCCAGCTCGACCGGCTGATGGGACCGCCGTCGGGCGCGCGGTTCGCCTTGCCCGCACTGCACGTCGACGTGGCGGACGCCCGTATGCGGTTGCAAACGCCCGTGGGCGTCGTCGGGATTAGCATGGCCGGGCGGGGGCGGCTCGACGACGGGTTCGCCGGCACCGTCGCGATCGCCGCCGACCGGCTCGCGCGCGAGACTTGCGCCGCGGCGGGCGTGTCGGCGGTGCTGCGCGTCACCGTCACCGATGGCGCGCCGCACGTCGTCGGCCCGGTCGGGATCGTGCGCGGGGATTGTGCCGGGGCGACCGTCGCGCGCCTTGGTGCGGACGTGGATGCGCGGCTGACCCCGGCGCTCGACGGCTGGCGCGGATCGGCACGGCTGGCGACTGCGGCGATCGGCCATGCGGATCAGCGGGCCGCGGCATTGCGGGGCACGATCGGGTTCGACGGCGGCCTCAGCGCCACCGGCGGCACGATGGATCTCGCCGCGACCGGCGCCACCGCGACGATCGGCCGCGCCGATACGGTCGGGGTCGTCGGCCGATACCGGATCGCGAACGACCGGCAGTTCGCCGGGGCGGTGCGGCTCGGCGGGGCGAGCGCCCGGCCCGCCCTGATCGCTGCGCTCGACCCGGGCCACGTCGGAGTCGGCACGCCGGTGGCGCCGCTGATCGACGCGGCGACCGGCGCCGCCCGGCTGGCGGCGCGGCGGTTCGACGCCACCGCGACGGTGGCGATCCGCCAGGCGGGCACGAACGGCCGGGTGCAGGTATCGGCGGCGGACGTGACCGCCGCCAGCGGCGCGACGGTGCGGATCGCGGGGGGCAGCGGGATCGCGCTCGGCTGGCCGGGTGCGGGCGTTCGCCTCGATACCAGGCTTGCGACGTCCGGTGGTGGCCTGCCCGCCGTCACGCTGTCGCTGGCGCAGGCGCGGCCCGGTGCGCCGGTGCGCGGGCGGGCGACGATGGCGCCGTTCGCCGCCGGCACGGCGCGGCTGGCACTCGCCCCGGTCGCGTTCACCGCGATGCCGGGCGGCGCGACGCGGATCGCGACGCGGATGACGCTGTCGGGGCCGCTCGGCGACGGGCGGGTCGATGCGCTGACGCTGCCGCTCGACCTGCGCTGGGACGCGCGCGGCACGCTGGTCGCCAATCCGTCCTGCACCCCGCTCGCCCTGCGCGGGCTGCGCGTCGCGGGACTGTCGCTCGATCCGCTGCGGACCAGCCTGTGTCCATTGTCGGGGCCGATCGTCACGCTGTCGCGCGGGCGGATCGACGGCGGCGCCCGGATCGCCGCCACCCGGCTCGCGGGGCGGCTCGGCCAAACGCCGCTGGCGATCGCCGCGAGCGGCGCGCAGCTGCGGCTGGGCGCGCGCGGTTTCGCGATCGACGGGGTGTCGGCTCGGCTCGGCGGTCCCGATCGGGTGACGCGCATCGACCTTGAGCGGCTGACCGGCTCGATCGCCGGTGGCGGCGTCTCGGGGACCTTCACCGGCGGCTCGGGACAGATCGCCAACGTTCCGCTGCTGCTCGGCGCGGCGGCGGGGGACTGGTCGCTCGACGGCGGCGCCGTCGCGCTGACCGCGGCGATGACGGTGGACGATGCCGCGCCCGACCCGCGCTTCCGGACGCTGGCGGTGCGCGACGTCGCCTTCCGCCTCGCCGATGGCGCGATCGCGGCGAGCGGCACGCTGTACGAACCGACCCGCAGCGTGAAGGTCGCCGATGTGGCGATCGGCCACCGGCTGGCGTCGGGCAGCGGCACCGCCGACATCACGGTGCCCGGCATCGCCTTCACCGAGGCGTTCCAGCCCGATCGGCTCACGCGCCTGACCTATGGCGTCGTCGCCGAGGTGCGCGGCACCGTCACCGGCGCCGGGCATATCGCCTGGGATGCGCGGGGCGTGACCTCGTCGGGCCGGTTCGCGACGCGCGACGCCGCGCTCGCCGCCGCGTTCGGGCCGGTGTCGGGGATCACCACGACGATCGACTTCACCGACCTGCTCGCGCTGGAGAGCGCGCCGGCGCAGGTCGCGACGGTCGCGACGGTCAACCCGGGCATCGCGGTCACCGACGGCACGATCGTCTACCGGTTGCTCGCCGGCCAGCGGGTGCAGGTCGACAGCGGGCGCTGGCCGTTCGCGGGGGGCACGATGACGCTGCTGCCGACGACGCTCGACTTTACCGAGGCGGGGGCGCGACGGATGACGTTCCGGCTCGATGGCGTGCAGGCGGACCGGTTCCTCGGGCAGTTCGACTTCAAGAACCTCGACGCGACCGGCATCTTCGACGGCGAGCTGCCGATGGTCTTCGACGTCGCCGGGGGGCGGATCGAGAACGGCCGCTTGGCGGTGCGCGCCGGCGGCGGCAGCCTCGCCTATGTCGGCGATCTGACACAGAAGGACCTGGGGCTGTGGGGCAACATCGCCTTCCAGGCGCTGAAGTCGCTGCGCTACCGCAACCTGACGATCGCGATGAACGGGCCGCTGGCCGGCGAGATGGTGACCGACGTGCGCTTCGCTGGCGTGACGCAGGGGCAGGGCGCGAAGAGCAACGTCATCGTCCGGCGGCTGCAAAAGCTGCCGTTCGTGTTCAATATCCGGATCAGGGCGCCGTTCCGGGGCCTGCTCGATTCGGCGCAGGCCTTCTACGATCCCCGCCGCCTCATTCGCCAGCACCTGCCCGAGCTGCTCGAACGCGAAAAGGCGACGCCGCTCATTCAGCCTCCCGCAACCGGACCCATGCCATGACCCAGACAGGATTGACGATGTTGGAGCGAATCACGACCTCGGCGCGTATGACGGGGACGATCGGGATCGGGCTGGCGACGGCGGGGCTGGGCGGGTGCATCAACGTGTCCGCGCCGAACAAGCCGATCGAGATCAACCTCAACATCAGCGTCACGCAGGAAGTGGTCTATCGGCTCGATGGCGAGGCGAAGACGCTGATCCAGCAGAATCCGGGGATATTCTGAGATGAACATGCTTCTCACCACCAGCCGCGTCGCGATCGCCGCCGGCGTGCTGGCGCTCGCCGGCCTGTCCGCCGCCGCCTTCGCGCAGCGCGACCCGGCCTATGCCGCCGCGCGCGAGGCGAAGCAGGTCGGCGAACAGCCCGACGGCTATCTCGGCGTGGTCAGCGGCGGTCCCGCGGTGCAGGCACTGGTCCGCGACATCAACATCAAGCGCAAGGCGGCCTATACCGCGAGCGCGCAGGCGAGCGGCGCGACGGTGGAGCAATTCGCCTTCACCAGTGGCTGCAACCTGGTCGCCAAGGTCGGGCAGGGCGAGATGTACCGGACCCCCGCGGGCCAGTGGAAGGAGAACACGGGCACGCCCGAACTCGACGCGCGCTGCAAGTAACCGCGCCATCCGCGCCGTGCCGGGGCGGTATCAAGGTACTATGTTCTGCCCGGTTGACACCCCGGCACCCCTTACCTAAACGGGCCACGCCTTGGCGGGATCGCTCGTCCTTGCGCGTTTTCTCCCCCGGCTGAACGAAACAGGCGAGGGTTGGCGCGTGGCGGAAGACGATACCGGACGAGACTTCACCAGCGCGGAGGATCCGCGGCTTTCCGCGCTCGACGAGCGGTTGAAGGAAGCCCGGCATCAGGAAGCGTTGCGGACGGGGCAGGGGGCGCCGACGGCCGATGCGGGATATTCGCTCGGCAATCGCGTGCTCGCCGCCCTGATCGGAAGCCTCGTCGGCAGCGCGCTGATCGGGTGGTGTATAGACCGCTGGTTCGGCACGACGCCGTGGGCGCTGATCGTGATGCTGTTCCTCGGAATCGCCGTCGCGTTCAGGCAGATCATTCGAATTGCAGGCGAACGCCCGGAATAACCGGGCGTTTTGCTTATCAGGGAGCGAGCGAGCCACGTGGCGGCAGAATCGGGCAGCAAGATCGATCCGATGCACCAGTTCCTGATCGAACCTCTGTTCGGTCGGCATTGGGTCGTCGCGGGTTACGACATCTCGTTCACCAACTCGGCGTTGTGGATGGTCATCACGCTCGTCAGCCTGTGGCTGTTCATGCTGGGCGGGATGAAGCGCGAGCTCGTCCCCGGCCGCTGGCAGGCCGCGGTCGAGGGGTTCACCGGCTTCGTCTCCAACATGCTGACGTCGAACATCGGGCCGCAGGGCAAGCGCTTCGTCCCCTACGTCTTCTCGCTGTTCATGTTCATCCTGTTCGCCAACATCTGGGGCCTGACCCCGGTCGGTGTCGTGCCGGGCTGGCATCCGTTCACCATCACCAGCCACCTGACCGTTACCGGCGTGCTGGCGATCATCAGCTTCTCGATCGTCCTGATCGTCGGCTTCGGCAAGCACGGCTTCCACTTCTTCAGCCTGTTCGTGCCGCACGGCACGCCGGCGCTGATGATCCCGCTGATCTTCGTCGTCGAGCTGATGAGCTTCCTGGTCCGCCCGTTCAGCCTCGGCCTGCGACTGTTCGTGGCGATGACCGCGGGGCATATCCTGCTCAAGGTGCTCGCGGCATTCGTCATCAGCGGCCTCAACCTCGGCATCGGCTATGGCCTGCTGGTGTCGCTGCCCAGTTTCCTGCTGATGATCGGGATCACGCTGCTCGAACTGCTGGTCGCCGCGATCCAGGCCTATGTCTTTGCGCTGCTGACGAGCGTCTATCTGAACGACGCCGTCAACCTGCACTGAGTTTTCTTCGTTAACCACTGAATTGATACGGGAGTTTTGAAATGGACGCAGAAGCCGCCAAGATGATCGGTGCCGGTCTGGCCGCGATCGGCATGGGCCTCGCCTCGCTGGGCGTGGGCAACGTGTTCGCCAAGTTCCTCGAGGGCGCGCTGCGCAATCCGGGCGCCGCGGACAGCCAGCAGGGCCGCCTGTTCATCGGCTTCGCGGGCGCCGAGCTGCTCGGTCTGCTCGCCTTCGTGACGATGATCATCCTGCTGTTCGTCGCCTAACAACAAGCCGTCCGGCCGGACCGTCCCCGTGCATGCGGGGGCGGTCCGGTGGACAGCTCGAGGTCACCATGCCCCAGATTTCGCAGATCGCCGCCACCTACGCCTCGCAGATCTTCTGGCTGCTCATCACCTTCGGCATCCTGTACTTCGGGATCGGCAAGATGATGGTGCCCAGGGTCATCGCGACCGTCGACGCGCGTGAAGGCCAGATCGCGGCCGACCTCGCCGCGGCCGAACAGGCGCGCCTGTCCGCCGACACGGTGGAGGCGGCATGGCGCCTGAAGATGGACGAGGCGCGCGCCGCCGCGCTCGCCGAGACCAGCGCCGCCAAGGCGCAGGCCGCCAAGACCACCGAAAGCCAGATGCGGTCCGCCGATGCGGAACTCGCCGAGCGGATGGCCCATCACGACCTCGCCGTCGGCAACGCCAAGGCGGCGGCGATGCTCAACCTCCAGTCGGTCGCGGCGGACGTCGCGCAGGAACTGGTGACCAAGGTGTCGGGCCTGACCGTCGGCATCGATGCCGCCGCGGATGCGGTACGGAGGACCAGCGCTCATGGCTAATCCCGTCGTCAACGGCGATGCCGCCGTCGCCGCAAACCTTGCCGACGCGACCGAGACGCAGGGCCTGCAGACGCGCGACGTGCGCGACGGCAGCCAGCTGACCGCGAACGTGTCCGAACCCGGTGCGGAGCATGTCGCGGAAGCGACCGCGCTGGGCTTCAACACCACCGGCTGGGTCGGCATCGCCGCGCTCGTCGTGCTGGTGGGGATGCTGATCGTGAAGGTACCCGCGAAGATCGCGGCATCGCTCGACAAGCAGATCGCGGGCGTTCGCGCCCAGCTCGACGAGGCCAAGGCGCTGCGTGCCGATGCCGAGCGGCTGCGTGCAGAGTATGAGGCCAAGGCGAAGGCTGCCGAGGCCGACGCCGTGACCATGCGCCAGCATGCGCAGCAGGAGGCGAACCAGATCATCGCCAAGGCGAAGCGCGATGCGGAGGATCTGATGGCCCGCCGCACCAAGCGCGCCGAGGACAAGATCGCCGCCGCCGAACGCAATGCGATCGCCGAAGTGCGCGCGCTCGCCGCCGAAACCGCGACGCGGGCGGCGGCGACGCTGATCGCCGAGCATCACGACGCCGGCGCCGACCGGTCGATGATCGACCGCGCGATCACGGGGCTCGGCCGCCCCAACTGAGCTCACGATCCTCCCCGGCACGGGGAGATGGCACCGCGAAGCGGTGATGGAGGGGGGACTTCCCCGAGGGCTCTCCTCTCCACCGATCAGCGCATGTCCCCCGACGGGCGTGACAGTGCCTTACCGACGCGCGTCTCTTCCCGGGTTTCCGGCGCGGTCCTGTCATCACGAGCCCGCGAAGGAGTCACATCCATGTCGTGGGCAATCCTCGCCGTCGCCGTCTTTACCGAAATCTGCTGGGCGCTCAGCCTGAAATGGGCGGCGACGCTGGGGACGTGGACCGCGTCCAGCGTGCCGATCGTCCTGTCGTTCGTGAACATGGGCCTGCTCGCGCTGGCGATGCGCGGCCTGCCCGCCGGCACCGCCTATGCGGTGTGGACCGGCTGTGGCGCCGTCGGCGTCATCATCGGCGGCATCTTCCTGTTCGGCGACCGGGTCGGCGCCGTGCAGGCGGGCTTCATGGCGCTGACCGTCATCGGCATCGTCGGGACCAAGATGTTCGCGCAGGCATAAGCGGCCGACCGGGACCTTTCGCGGCGGAGCCGGTGTGGTACAAGGCTGCGCGCACCCCGGTCGGGCGGCGCCCCGACGAGGTGATCCGATGCCGATCCTGCTGTCCCTGCTGCTGATCGCCGGCCAGCAGCAACCCTCCGCCGCCGCGGCCGCGGCCGACCGGTTCGCGCTCGACCTGCCCGCGGCGCAGGCGCCGGTGCCGGTAGCGCCTGCGGCGGCCACGGGATTCTCGCTCGATACGCCGATCGCCACGTTGATCGCCGATCCGCGCGCCAAGGCGGTGCTCGACCGCGATGTGCCCGGCCTGAGCAGCGACGAGAATCTCCCGAAGTTCGAGGGCCTGTCGCTGCGCAAGCTCGCGCCGCTGAGCGGCGGCCAGATGACCGCGACGCTGCTCGCGCAGGTCGAGCGCGACCTCGCCGCGATCGAAGGTGCGCCGCCGCCAATCAAGAAGGTCGAGAGCCGGCGGGCGTTGCCGGTCGGGCGCTGAGGCCGGTTCCCGTGGGGACGACGGGGGCGGGCGACATCCTTCCCGTTCGAACACGTCATCCCCCCCCAAAGCGGGGATCCATACCGGCTGGCTGCGCGACTCCATCGGGAACGCACGCATGTGGGCATCCGCCTTCGCGGGAATGACGGGCCGATTGGGGCGGGCCGGGCGCAGAGTCTGCCCCTTCGCCCCGCACCATCCCCCTAGCCCCGCACCGCTGCGACTCCTACATGGCGGGCATGTCGTCCTACGGTCCGCCCGATCGATTCAACGAAGAACGCGCCACCTATACCGTCCGCGGGTCCGATACGCCGGATCTCGACGCAGGGATCGCCGCGATCCGCAACGTCCTAAATACGCTGCCGACGCGGTCCGGCGTCTATCGGATGCAGGATGCCAAGGGCGACGTGCTGTACGTCGGCAAGGCACGGTCGCTGAAGCAGCGGGTGGCCAATTACACGCAGGTGAAGGGCCTGACCAAGCGGCTCCAGCGGATGATCGCGCAGACCCGGTCGATGACGATCGTCACCACCAACAACGAGGCGGAGGCGCTGCTGCTCGAGGCGCAGCTCATCAAGCGCTACCGCCCCGCCTACAACGTGCTGTTGCGCGACGACAAATCCTTCCCCTTCATCCTGCTGCGCGGCGACCACGATTTCCCGCGCGTGCAGAAGCATCGCGGCGCGCGCCGCGCGGCGGGCAATTATTATGGCCCGTTCGCCAGCGCGGGCAGCGTCAACAACACGCTCAACGCCTTGCAGAAGCTGTTCCTGCTGCGCTCGTGCACCGACGGGTTTTTCAAGACGCGTGACCGGCCGTGCCTGCTCTACCAGATCAAGCGCTGCTCGGCGCCGTGCGTCGGCCGGATCGACGTCGCGGGCTACAAGGAACTGGTCGACGATTGCCGCGACTTCCTGGCGGGCAAGTCGACCAAGGTGCAGGGCAAGCTCGGCGCGCAGATGCAGGTCGCGGCGGAGAACATGGACTTCGAACTGGCCGCGCTGCTGCGCGACCGGCTGAAGGCGTTGACCTTCGTCCAGGGAACGCAGGCGATCAACGCGGAAGGGGTCGGCGACGCCGACGTGTTCGCGCTTGCCTGCAAGGACGGGACGATGGGCATCCAGGCGTTCTTCATCCGCGGCGGCCAGAACTGGGGGCATCGCAGCTTCTTTCCGCAGCACACCAACGAGGTGCCCGAGGACGAGGTGCTGGCGAGCTTCCTCACCCAGTTCTACGAGGAGCTGCCCCCGCCCAAGACGATCCTGCTCGATCGCGAGCTGTCGGAAGGCGCGTTGCTGGGCGAGGCGCTGGGGGAGCGCGCCGGCTACAAGGTCGCGCTGTCGGTGCCGCAGCGCGGCGACCGGCGGCGGCTGATGGAACAGGCCAAGCGCAACGCGATCGAGGCGCTGGAGCGGCGGCTGGCGGAGAGCACGACGCAGGCGCGGCTGCTGCGCGAGGTTGCCGAGCTGTTCGACCTGCCCGAGCCGCCCGACCGGATCGAGGTCTACGACAACAGCCATATCCAGGGCACCAACGCGCTGGGTGCGATGGTCGTCGCCGGGCCGGAAGGGTTTCGCAAGGGCCAGTATCGCAAGTTCAACATCAAGGGGAACGAGGCGGCGACCGACAGCGACGTCGGCATGATGCGCGAGGTGTTCCGCCGCCGCTTCGCCCGCCAGCTGGACGAGGCGCCCGATCGCGATGACGGAACCTGGCCGGATCTGGTGCTGATCGACGGCGGCAAGCCGCAGCTGCATGCGGCGAAGGCCGTGCTGGAGGATCTCGGCATCGAGGACGTGTGCATGGTCGGCGTCGCCAAGGGGCCGCATCACGGCCGCGACGGGCGCGAGGTGTTCCACATGCTCGACGGGCGCGAATTCCAGCTGCCGGTCAACGCGCCGGTGCTCTTCTACCTCCAGCGGCTGCGCGACGAGGTACACCGCTTCGCGATCGGCGCGCATCGCGACAAGCGCTCGAAGGCGATCGGCGCGAGCCCGCTCGACGAGGTGCCGGGCATCGGCCCGGCGCGCAAGAAGGCGCTGCTGATGCATTTCGGGACGGGCCGCGCGGTGCGCAACGCCAGCCTCGAAGACCTGCAAAAGGCGCCGGGGGTATCCGCCGGTGTCGCGCAACAGGTCTACGACTTCTATCACGCGCGCTGAACGGCCTCCGTTTCTGCATTGCCGCTGCACCGCCCGGCGCTAGACTGCGTGCGACGGTTGGGGGTGTTTCGGATATGACGATGCGGCGGCTGGCGCTTCTGGCGCTGTTCGGGTCTGCGAGTTGGGCCGCGCAGGCGGCGGACAAGGTCGTCTATCGGCCCGTGCCCGCATGGGTGAAGCCGGCGCCGCCGATCGATGCGACGGGGATCGCCGCCGACGCGCCGGTGCTGCTGCTGCTCGACAACCAGCAGCGGCTCGAGGCGGGCGAGGTCTGGCAATATAGCGACACCGCGACGCGCATCGCATCGCCGGAGATGCTCGGGCAGGCCGGCACGGTCAGCCTGCAATGGCAACCCGCGGCGGGCGACCTGATCGTCCACCGGGCGGAGATCATCCGCGGCGCCCAGCACATCGACCTGCTGGCCGCGGGCAAGGGGTTCGACGTCCTGCGGCGCGAACAGCAGCTCGAACAGCGCACGCTCGACGGCATGCTGACCGCGACGATGGCGGTGGAGGGGCTGCGCGTCGGCGACGTGCTGCACGTGACGTCGTCGGTGACGCGCCGGGATGCGGTGCTGGCAGGCAAGGTGCAGGGGTTCCAGCCGCTGCCCGCCGCGCCGCTCAAGATCGGCTATGCCCGCGCGCGCCTGCTGTGGCCCGCCGCCGATGCGGTGAAATGGAAGCTGTATCTGGACGCGCCGCGGCCGGCGGAAACCGTCGCCGGCGGCTATCGCGAGATCAGCATCCCGCTGCCGCTCGCCAAACAGCCCGAGCTGCCCGCCGACGTGCCCGCCCGCTACCAGAAGCTCAACGTGCTGGAGGCGACCAGCTTTCCCGACTGGGGAAGCGTCGCTGCGGTGATGGCGCCGCTCTATGCCACCGACGGGCTGATCGCGCCGGGCAGCCCGCTCGCCGGCGAACTCGCCCGCATCAAGGAAGCGTCGACCGATCCGATGCAACGGACCGCCGCCGCGCTGCAGCTGGTGCAGGATCAGGTCCGCTATCTGTTCAACGGCATGGACCAGGGCAATTACCGGCCGCAAAGCCCCGCGCAGACGTGGGAGCTGCGTTATGGCGACTGCAAGGCCAAGACGCTGATGCTGCTCGCGCTGCTGCGCGGGCTGGAGATCGCGGCGGAACCGGTGCTCGCCAACAGCAAGCTCGGCGACCTCGTGCCGGAACGGCTGCCGACGCCGGGGGCGTTCGATCACATCCTGGTCAAGGCGACCGTCGGCGGCGAGACGCTGTGGCTCGACGGCACCGATGCGGGCGCGCGGCTCGCCGACCTGCGCGACACGCCGGGCTTTCGCTGGGTGCTGCCGGTGCGGGCGCAGGGCGCGGCGCTGGTCGCGATCCCGCTGCGACCCCATGCCCGTCCCGATATCGAGGCGGCGATCGACCTGGACGAGAGCGCGGGCATCGGGCTGCCCGCCCCGATGACCGCGTCGATCACGTTGCGCGGCCGTATCGCGCAGATGCTCCAGGCGGCGCAGGCGCAGGCGAGCAAGGACGATATCCGGACGATGGCGACCCGGATGACCGAGGGGCTGGTCGGATCCGCGACGCTGGTCGATCGCAAGCTCGTCTTCGACCCGGCGACCGGCACCGCCACCGTGTCGGTGACCGGCATCGCCTATCCGGACTGGACCCGAACCGACCAGCGCTTCCGCAGCGTCATCGACAAGGTGATGACCGATATGAAGTTCGAGCCCGACCGGACCCGCACCGCCTGGGCGGCGATGCCGGTCGCGACCGGCGATGCCGCCACCTATCGTGCCGTCACGCGCATCCGGCTGCCCGACGGCGGCAAGGGCTATGTGCTGGACGGCGACGAGCGCTTCGCGGCGCCGATGGCCGGGATCACGATCACCCGCACGGTGCGCAACGAGGGTGGTACGGTGACGCTCGACGATCGCACCACGAGCACCGGCGCGGAGGTGCCTGCGGCGGAGATCCCCGCCAACCGCCGGGCGATCGCGGCGGCGAAGAACCGCCTGCTCAGCATCGTCGCGCCCGCCGACCTGCCGAGCCAGTACGCCCGGATCGCGGCGGTGAAGCGCGCCGGCGGCTTCGCGCGGATCGCGGCGCTCTACGACCGCGGCATCGCCGACACGCCCGACGAGGCGAGCGCCTATACCAACCGCGCCTGGTTCCGCGAACGCATCTACGAGCGGTCGCTCGCGATCGCCGATCTGGACCGCGCGATCGCGATCACGCCGGCGGTGGGCAGCTACACCTGGCGCGCGCGGCTCCATCGGCAGGGCGGCGAGACGGACAAGGCGCTCGCCGACCTGATCGCGGCGCAGGCGCTCGACCCGGCGCTCGACGATACGGTCGAACAGCTCGCGTTGCTGCGCGCCGATCGCGGCGAGAAGGACGCGGCATTGGGGCTGGTGCAGGAGCGGATCGATGCCGGCGGCAAGAGCAAGGCGGCGATGATCGCGCTCAAGGCCGATGTGCTGGCGCGGACGGGCGACCGCGACGCCGCGATCGTCGCGATCGACCAGGCCGTCGCCGCGAGCCCCGGCAATCCCGCGCTGCTCAACAGCCGCTGCTGGCTCAAGGGCACGCTGAACGTCGCGCTCGATACTGCGCTCAAGGATTGCACCCGCTCGATCGAGCTGAGCGATTCGACCAGCGCGGCGCTCGACAGCCGGGCGATGGTCTTCTTTCGCATGAACCGGCTGGACGATGCGCTTGCCGATCTCGCGGCCTCGCTCGACGTCTCGCCCGACGAGGCGGCCAGCCTGTACATGCGCGGCGTGATCCTGGGCAAACAGGGCAAGCCCGGGGCGAAGGCGGACCTGATCGCCGCGCGCACGCTGCGCCCGCGCATCGACGAGGATTACCGGCGCTATGGCATCGTGCCGTGACGCGTGGCTGCACGGTCGGCCTTGGGAGCCGCTTCCGGGACGCCGACGGGACGAAAAGACCGGTCCGGTCCGTGATGGCGGCCGCTCCTAGGCATTTGTTCACGCGCAGCGGTTAGGATCGGGAGGATGACGACCAGCGTCTTCCTGACCGTCGATACCGAATTCGCCTGGCGCCACCATGCCGCCGGGCTCGACGCCGCGGCGATCTACGCGCGCTCGATCGAGCCCGCCGGTGTCGGCCTCGCCTATCAGCTCGAGCGGCTGGCGCGGCATGGGCTGAAGGCCTGTTTCTTCGTCGACCCCATGCCCGCGCTGGTCTTCGGGCTGGAACCGATCCGGCGGATGATCGATGCGATCCGCTCGGCGGATCAGGAGGTGCAATTGCATCTCCATCCCCAATGGGCCGGCGCGCAGGCGGGCGACCGCGGCGCGCGGCAGGCGCCCGTCCAGCTGTATCGCTACACGCGCGACGAGCAGGCCGCGCTGATCGCTCGCGCGACCGAGCTGCTCGTCGCCGCGGGCGCGCCGCATCCGATCGCGTTCCGCGCGGGATGCTATGCCGCCAACGACGACACGCTGCGCGCGCTGGCATCGCTGGGCTTCACCTACGACAGCAGCCACAACGGCGCCGAGATGGCGAGCCGCCTCGGCCTGCCCGCGGAGCGGATCGCGCCGGTCGTGCGGCACGTCGTCGAGGTGCCGGTGACGGTGGTCGAGGATGCCCCCGCCTGCCTGCGGACGTTTCAGCTGTGCGCGCTGTCGAGCGCCGAGGCCGCCGCGGCGCTCGACCATGCGGTGGCGCGGCGCCACGCGGCGGTCACGATCGTCAGCCACGGCTTCGAACTCGCCAACCGCCGTGGCACGCGGGCCAATGCGGTGCACGTCCGCCGCTTCGATGCGCTCTGCCGCCTGCTCGCGGACCGGCGCGACACGCTGCCGACGGTGCATTTCGCGGACCGGCCGCCGCTGCCGCTCGACCGCGACGACGTGCCGCTCGGCGCGCATGCGGTGCGGCGCCGGTTGCGCCAGGCCGAACAGCTCTGGTCGAACTGGGTGTCGGAACGCGCGGGTTGAGCGGTACGGCGGTGCCGTTCCGCATCGGCGCCCGGACACTGCTGTCGGTCCGCCGCGATCTCGTCCGCGTCGCCTTGTCGCTCGATGCCGCGCTGGCAGGGCATGTGCCGCCGCTGCCGCCGGCGGGGGGCGACGGCTATCTGGTCACCTCGCTGCCAGCATCCCGCCTCGGCGAGGTCGATGCGGCGGGGCGGCTGATCGCGGTGCGCCAGCGCTACATGCGCTACCACGCCGACCTGACGATCGGGCACGATCGCTGGCATGCGGGGCTGTCCCGATCGGCGCGGGCGACGCTGGCGCGCAAGTGCCGCCGGGCGGCGGCGGCGGGGGTCGAGATCCGCGCCTATCGTACGCCGCAGGAGCTGGGCGCCTTTCACCCGATCGCGCAAGCGGTGTCGGCGACGACCTATCAGGCGCGCCTGCTCGACGCGGGATGGCCGTGCGACGCGGTGTCGCTCGCCGGGCTGCATGCGCTTGCCGCGGCGGACGGGCTGCGCGCGTGGGCGCTGCTGGTCCGCGGTGCGCCCGCCGCCTATCTGTGCTGCACCGCGGAAGGGGCGACGCTGCGCTACGAGCATGTCGGCCACGATCCGGCATTCGGCGCGCTGTCGCCCGGTGTCGTGTTGCAGGCGGCGGCGATGCGGGCGCTGTTCAAAGACCGTTTCGCATGCCTCGACTTCACCGAGGGGGAGGGGCAGCACAAGCGGCTGTTCGCCACCGCCAGTGTGGCGTGCGCCGACCTGCTGGTGCTTCGCCCGACGATGTCCAATCGCGTGCTGCTGGCGGCGCTGGCCGCGTTCGACGGCGGCGTGGCGGCGGCGAAGCGCGCGACCCGCCATCCGCGCCTCGCCCCCCTGACGCGCCGGCTGCGCCGATAGCGGCATCGCGGGGGACGACGCGGCGGCCGCGAGCGCCTATATCGGCGCCATGCACCTGCGCGCCGAAGCCATCGTCCTCGCCGTCCGCGCGCATGGCGAACATGGCGCGGTCGTGCGCGCGCTGACCCGCGGCGACGGGGTGCAGCCGGGCTATGTCCGTGGCGGCCGCTCGCGCCAGATGCGTCCCGTCCTGCAACCCGCCAACGGTATCGCCGGCGAATGGCGGGCGCGGACCGGCGAACAGCTGGCGGCGCTGACGATCGAGCCCGTCCACAGCCGCGCCGCGCTGCACGGCGAACCGCTCGCCGCCGCCGCGCTTGCCTGGGTCACCGCGCTGACCGCCACCGCCCTGCCGGAGGCGCAGCCCTATCCGCGCGTCTACGACGCGCTCGGCGCCGTGCTCGACGCGATCGAGGCGGCGCCATCGGCGCGCGGCTGGGCGAGCGTGCTGGCGCGCTACGAGCTGCTGCTGCTCGCGGAACTCGGCTTCGGGCTCGACCTGACCGCCTGCGTCGTCACCGGCGGCGTCGCCGACCTCGACTATGTCAGCCCGCGCAGCGGCGGCGCGGTGTGCCGCGGCGCGGCGCACGGCTATGAGGCGCGGCTGCTGCCGTTGCCGGCGTTCCTCGCGGCGGGCGGCGCGGCGGACTGGCCCGACATCTTTGCAGGGCTCGCGATCACCGGCCATTTCATCGCCCGCGACCTGCTGGTCGATCGCCGTGCCGATCCGCTGGTCGCGCGCGAGCGGCTGGTGGCGATGCTGAAAAGGGCGGTTGCGTGAGCCGCGACGGCGCGGCAAGGCGAGCGCCATGGCATTGATCGCACTCCTGCCGGGCGACGGCATCGGCCCCGAAGTGATCGAGCAGGCGCGGCGCATACTCGACGCCCTCGATCTGGACCTGGACTATGAGGAAGCGCCCGTCGGCGGCGTCGCCTATCATGCGGTCGGCCACCCGCTGCCCAACGCGACGCTCGACGTGGCGCGCCGTGCCGATGCACTGCTGTTCGGCGCGGTCGGCGATCCGCGCTGCGATACGCTCGAACGCGCGCTGCGACCCGAACAGGCGATCCTGGGCCTGCGCAAGCACCTCGGCCTGTTTTCCAACCTGCGCCCGGCGACGCTGTTCGCGGGGCTGGAGGATGCGTCGGCGCTGAAGCCGGACGTGGCGCGCGCGATCGACCTCGTCATCGTCCGCGAACTGAACGGCGACGTCTATTTCGGCGAAAAGGGCCGGCGGACCAATGCCGCGGGCCTGCGCGAGGGCTATGACGCGATGCACTACGACGAGGCGGAGGTGCGCCGCATCGCCCGCGTCGGGTTCGAGACCGCGCGGCGGCGGCGCGGCCAATTGTGCTCGGTCGACAAGGCGAACGTGCTCGAAACCTCGCAATTGTGGCGCGACGTGGTGATCGAGGTGGCGGCGGACTATCCCGACGTCGCGCTGACGCACATGTATGTCGACAATGCCGCGATGCAGCTGGTGCGCAATCCCGGGCAGTTCGACGTGATCGTCACCGGCAATCTGTTCGGCGACATCCTGTCGGACCAGGCGTCGATGTGCGCCGGATCGATCGGCATGCTCCCCTCCGCCAGCCTCGATGACGCGGGCAAGGGCCTGTACGAGCCGATCCACGGCTCCGCGCCCGACATCGCCGGGCAGGGCAAGGCCAACCCCTGCGCCGCGATCCTGTCCGCGGCGATGATGCTGCGCCATTCGCTGGGCGATGCCGCGGCGGCGGACCGGATCGACGCGGCGGTGGCGGCTGCGATCCGCGACGGCGCGCGCACCCCCGACCTAGGCGGCAGCATGACGACCTCCCGCATGGGGGACGCGGTGCTCGCCGCCCTGTGAGCACGCTGCTCGAGATCGCGGTCGTCATCCCGACGTTCAACGAACGCGCGAACGTGCCGACGCTGGTGGCGAAGCTCGACCAGGCACTGGCGGGGCGCCGATGGGAAGCGATCTTCGTCGACGACGACAGCCCCGATGGCACCGCGGAGGCGGCGCGCGAGCTGGGGCGGATCGATCCGCGCGTGCGCGTGATCCATCGCATCGGCCGGCGCGGCCTGTCGTCGGCGTGTATCGAGGGGATGTGCGCCACCGCGGCGCCGGTCGTCGCGGTGATCGACGGCGACCTCCAGCATGACGAGACGCTGCTGCCGGCGATGCTCGACCTGTTGCGCGACGATCCCGAGCTCGACCTCGTCGTCGGATCGCGCTTCGTCGACGGCGGCGGGACCGGCGAATGGGATCGCGACCGCGTCGCCAAATCCGCCTTTGCGACCAAGTTGTCGCGCCGGGTGCTGAAGGGCGACCTCAGCGATCCGATGAGCGGCTTCTTCGCGATCCGCACCGCGCATGCGCGGCGGCTCGCGCCCGAGCTGTCGGCGATCGGGTTCAAGATCCTGCTCGACCTGATGACGGCGAGCCCGGTCGCGCTGCGCTTTGCCGAGCTGCCCTATACCTTCCGGGTCCGGACGGAGGGCGAATCGAAGCTCGATCACGTCGTCGCGATGGAATATCTGATCGCCTTGTACGACCGCATGTTCGGGCGGTTCGTGCCGGTGCGGTTCGCGATGTTCTCCGGCATCGGCGTGCTCGGCGTCGGCGTCCACATGGCGGTGCTGGGGCTGGCGATGCTGCTCGGCAGCGGTTTCCTGCCGGCACAGATCATGGGTGCGACGGCGGCGATGACGTTCAATTTCCTGCTCAACAACGCGCTGACCTATCGCGACCGGCGGTTGAAGGGCCTGCGGCAGCTGCTCGACGGCTGGGTGTCGTTCTGCGTCGTCTGTTCGGTCGGGCTGGTCGCCAACGTCGGCATCGCCGCCTTCGTCCACGATTTCCGCGACGGCGGCGCGGCGGCATCGGCGCTGATCGGGATCCTGGTCGGCGCGGTGTGGAATTATGCGCTGTCGTCGAAATTCGTCTGGGGCCGCTACTGACGGCTAGACCCAGCTGGACAGCCACATCCAGCGGTGGAACGACCCCGGCCCGCGCAGCGCGGCGGCGCTGAGGATCGGATGGAAGTGGATGAACAGGACGGCGGAGAGCGCCAGGAACGCCTCGTCCCAATAGCGCAGGCGGACGCGCCAGTGATCGAACGCCGCGGCGATCGCCAGGCCGAGCCAGATGCTCGACAGATAATAATAATAATAGAAGCCCAGCGACTTGGGGATCAACGCCCACATCGCGACGCTGGCGATCCAGAGCAGCGCGATGCCGCCCGCCGCCCGGTTGCCGCCGCGCAGCCACGCGGCGAGGCACCCCGCGACCGCCAGCAGTCCCCCCCACATCACCGCCGGATTGCCCAGCATCAGCACGCCGCGCTGCGCCCCGTCGACCGGTTCGTAGAGGTACCAGACCGGCCGCCAGTCGAACGGCCACGTCCACCAGCCCGACTGATAGGTGTGCGGCGGCAGCACTTGCGTCTGGCGCAGGTACATGTCGACCTGGAACGGCAGCAGCGTGCGCCAGGTCAGCGGCTCGCTGGCGTAGAAGAAGGCGGGCGCGAAGGTTGCGGCATAGGTCGCCGCGACGACCAGGCCGAGCAGCGCCAGCGCGGCGATTCGCGGCAGCTTCGGCCACAGGTCCGGCCGCCGGTGGCCCATGACGAGGAAGGCGAGGCCGGCGAAACCCACATAGGGCAGCGCGGTCCACTTCGTGCCGACCGCGAGGCCGAGCAGGCACGCGCCCAGCAGCCAGCGCCGCCAGACCGCCGCGCCACTGCCGCGCATCGCCCATAGCAGCGCGGCAAGCCCGGTCACGACGAAGGCGGCCATGAAGCCGTCGAGCATCGCGGTACGCGCCTGCACCAGCACGGTGAAGTCGAGGATCGTCACCGCCGCCCCGACGCTGGCGGTGCGCAGCCGCCCGAACGTCAGCCACAGGATCGCGAACACGCCCATCACGACGGTGCTGGCCGCGACGGTCGACATCGCCCGCCAGCCGAGCGGGTCGTCGCCGAAGATCGTCATCCCCAACGCGATCAGCGTCTTGCCGAACAGGGGATGTTCGATGTTCACCGGCCCGGCGAGGTCGCGCAGCATCCGCGCGGCGGGGACGTAATGCACCTCGTCGAAGACCAGGATATGCGGCGTCGTCAGTCGCCAGCAGAACAGCAGTTGCGCGGCCAGCCCGAACAGGAGCGCGACGGGCAGGGGGCGGGTGGGGAGGCGCACGGGGATCTTGTCTCCGCGCGGCGGCGGATTGGCAAGCCTTCGCGGTGTCCCCGCCCTTGCACCCCCCGCCCGGGTCCGGCAAAGCGCTCGCCATGAAGCGCAAGGCAGGCCAGGACCCCTCGATCACGGCGCATTGGCGCCCCGCCACGCTCGCGGTTCGCGGCGGCACCGCGCGCAGCGAATATGGCGAGACGAGCGAGGCGCTGTTCCTCACCTCCGGCTACAGCTACGACAAGGCGTCGGACGCGGCGGCGCGGTTCGCCGGCGAGCAGGAGGGGATGACCTATTCCCGGCTCCAGAATCCGACCGTCGAGATGCTGGAAAAGCGCATCGCGCTGCTCGAGGGCGCGGAGGCATGCCGGACGATGGCGAGCGGCATGGCGGCGATGACCGCGGTGCTGCTGTGCCAGTTGCAGGCGGGCGACCACCTCGTCGGCGGGCGCGCGGCCTTCGGGTCGTGCCGCTGGCTGACCGACACACTGCTGCCGAAATTCGGGATCGCGACCACGATCGTCGATGCGCGCGATCCGCAGCAGTTCCTCGACGCCGTCCGGCCGGAAACGAAGGTGTTCTTCTTCGAAACGCCGGCCAATCCGACGATGGACGTGGTCGACCTGCGCAGCGTCTGCAGCATCGCGCGCGAACGCGGCATCGTCAGCGTGGTCGACAATGCCTTCGCGACGCCGGCGTTGCAGCGCCCGCTCGATCTCGGCGCGGATGTCACCGCCTATTCGGCGACCAAGATGATGGACGGGCAGGGGCGGGTGCTCGCCGGCGCGGTCTGCGGCAGCGAGGATTTCATCAGCAACACGCTGCTGCCCTTCACCCGCAATACCGGGCCGACGCTGTCGCCGTTCAACGCCTGGGTGGTGCTGAAGGGGCTGGAGACGCTCGACCTGCGCATCATGCGCCAGTCCGACAACGCGCTGAAGGTCGGCCGCTTCCTCGAATCGCGCGTGCCGCGGATCCTGCATCCCGGCCTCGCCAGCCACCCGCAACACGATCTGGCGATGAGCCAGATGGTCGCGACCGGCCCGATCTTCGCGTTCGAGGTCGCCGACCGGGCGCAGGCGCACGGCCTGCTCGACGCGCTCGCGCTGGTCGATATCTCGAACAACATCGGCGATTCGCGCTCGCTGATGACGCATCCCGCCTCGACCACGCACGCCGGCGTCGCCGAGGACAAGCGCCTCGAAATGGGCATTACGGAAGGCATGCTGCGGCTGAACGTCGGCCTGGAGGATCCGCAGGACGTCATCGACGATCTCGACCAGGCGCTGCGGCAGGTCGGGCTGTGAAGGAATTCTTCCCGCACGCGGCGACCACCGACGGGGTGACCGTGCGGGTTGCGGTCAGCTACCTGCCCGAACAGTCGGAGCCGCGGCGCGGGCGCTGGTTCTGGGCCTATCACATCAGGATCGAGAACGGATCCGACCGCGCGGTGCAATTGCTGACCCGGCACTGGATCATCACCGACGGCCGCGGCGCGCGCCATTCGGTCGAGGGCGAGGGCGTCGTCGGCGAACAGCCGCTGATCGCGCCGGGGGCGAGCTTCGACTATGTGTCGGGCTGCCCGCTCCAGACGCCGACCGGGGCGATGCAGGGCAGTTATCGCCTGATCGGCGAGGACGGCGTCGCGTTCGATGCCGCCATTCCGAAATTCGCGCTGTTCGCGCCCGCGGTGGACTCGTGAAGCGGACGCACCTGCCGCTCAACGGGCTGCGCGTGCTCGACGCCGCGGCGCGGCACCTCAGCTTCACGCGCGCCGCCGACGAGCTGGCGGTGACCCCCGCCGCGGTCGGGCAGCAGATCCGCGCGCTGGAGGATACCCTGGGCGTCGTCCTGTTCCGCCGGACGACCCGCGGACTGGAACTGACGCCGGAGGCGGAGGCGGGGCTCGGCCCGTTGCGCGACGGCTTCCTGCAATTCGAGGAAGCGGTCCGCGCGATGCAGGCCGGGCAATCCTCCAAGTCGCTGACGATCGCCGCGCCGCGCGACCTGACCGAGAAATGGCTGATGCCCCGCCTTGCCGAGATCGCGCGGCGCGACGGCGAATTGCGGTTCGTGCTGCTCGCGTCCGACGTGAACGGGCTGGGCGGTGCGGTCGATTTCACCGAAGCGAACCTCGACCTCGCGATCCGCTGGGGCGAGGGGCCGGGCGAGCACGAGGGCGAGGCGCTCGAGTCGGAGGGCATGGTGACGATCGCGGCGTCGGGTGCCGGCGAGACGGTCATCGGCTGGCCCGGCTGTCCCGGCGGGGATGGCGGCGCGCTGGTGCGGGTCGCCGATGCCGGGCTGGCGATCGATGCCGCCGCCGCCGGGCTGGGCCGGACGACGGTGCCCGAACTGCTCGCCGCGCAGGCGATCGCGACCGGCGCCGTCGCGGTGATCGGCGATCCGCAGCCGTCGCGATGCGGCTATTGGCTGGTCGCGCCGCTGCCGCAATGGCGACAGGCCAAGGTGCGCGCGCTGGTGGATGCGCTGACCGCGTGAACGCGCTGCCGACTCTGACGACGGCGCGGCTGACCCTGCGCCCGCCCGTGGCCGACGATGCCGATGCGCTGTTTGCGACCATGGCGGACGCCGCGGCGATGCGCTGGTGGTCGTGCGCGCCGTTCGAGGACATCGATGCGTTGCGGGCGTATCTGGCGGACGGCAGCGCCTGGTCGGTCGTGCACGACGGGCGCGTGGCGGGCTTCGTCTCGGTCCATGATCGTCGCCCGGAGGTGACCGAGATCGGCTATCTGTTCGTCCACGCGGCACGGGGCCACGGCATCGCGCGCGAGGCGGTGGCGGCGGCGATCGCGGAGCGGTTCGCCGCGGGATACCGGCGCATCTTCGCCGATACCGATCCCGACAATACCGCGTCGATCCGCCTGCTGGAGGCGCTGGGCTTTACCTGCGAGGGGCGACTGCGTGGCGAATGGCGGACGCATATCGGCGTACGCGACACGTTGCTCTACGGCCTGCTCAGCGACGACCCGCGGTGAGGCGGGTCAGTTCTTGAGCTTCCAGCCCTTGCGCAGCAGCGTGTAGCAGACGACGCCCAATACCACGTCGGCGCCCAGGATCGCGATGCTGCCGGTCATGACGGGCGAATCGGCGGCGCCGAGGAAGCCGTATCGGAACCCCGAAATGATGTAGAAGAACGGATTGGCGTGGCTGAACGCGCGGAAGGCGGGCGCCAGGCGGTCGACCGAATAGAAGGTCCCCGACAGCAGCGACAGCGGCGCGATCACGAAGTTGGTGACCGCGGCGGCATGATCGAACTTTTCCGCCCAGATCGACGTCAGCACGCCGAGAAAGGCGAGGAACGCGGCGCCGAGGAACCCGAACCACAGGATCGCGAGCGGGTGGACCGGGGTGACGTGGACACCCGGGTACAGCGCCATCGCGCACCAGCAGATGAAGCCGACGATGAATGCGCGCGTCATCGCGCCACCGACCAGCGCGGCGAGCAGCTCGCCGGTCGACAGCGGCGGCTGGAGATAGTCGACGATCGTGCCCTGGATCTTGCCGACCAGCAGCGAGAAGCTCGCGTTGGCGAAGGCGGGGCCCATCATGCCCTGGCTGATGATGAGGCCGGGGGCGATGAAATCGGCGAAGGGCACGACGATCCCCCCGACGTGCACCGGGCTTTTCGCCCCCGTCGCGATCGTGAAGACGATCAGGAACAGCAGGGTCGTGATCGCCGGCGCCCACACCGTCTGGAGGTGGACCTTGAAGAACCGGCGCACCTCCTTCACATAGAGGGTCTTCAGGCCGCCCCAGTTCACGTTCCGGATCACCGGCACGCCGGGTGCGGACCGGATCGCCGATTGGATGTCGCCGATTGGGGGCTGGCTGCTCATACGCGAAGCGGGTAACCGCAGCGGCAGCCGCCTGCAACCCGGCGCGAGAGTGAGGAATGCAAGAATGTCCTGGACCGAAGAGCGGATCGACACGCTCAAGACGATGTGGGAGGCGGGGCAGACCGCCAGCCAGATCGCCGAGGCGCTGGGTGGCGTCAGCCGCAATGCGGTGATCGGCAAGGCGCATCGCCTGGGTCTCCAGTCGCGTCCGTCGCCGGTGAAGCCGAACGAGCCCGTCGTGGCCGCCGCTCCGGCGCCCGTGCCGGCGCCGCCACCGGTCGAGCCCGTGGTCGCCGCGCCGCCGCCACCGCCGCCTGCGCCGCCGCGTCCCGCGCCCGCGCCCGCTCCCGAGCCGGTGGTCGCCGCGGTCGAGGAGGACGATGCGGACGAGGACGAGGACGAGGTCGTCGCCGCACCGGCGCCGGTGCGCGAGCCGCAGCCGATCCTGCGGTCGGTCGGCCCGGGCGGGTTCGTCCGCCAGTCGCCCGGCGAGCAGCAGCCGCCGTCCACCCCGGCACCGCCGCGCCGCCTGGTGCCGGCGAAGCCGTCGGCCGAGATCGCGGGGAAGACGACCTTGCTCGACCTCAACGACCGTATCTGCAAATGGCCGCTCGGCCACCCGGGCGAGCCCGACTTCCACTTCTGCGGCGAAAAGGTGAACCCCGGTTTCCCCTATTGCGTCGCGCATTGCGGGCACGCCTATCAGGCGCAGCTGCCGCGTCGCGACCGCCGCCCGCCGCCGCCGTTGCCCTTCGGCGGCCCCCGCGTCCGCTGATCCGGCCGCGAGGATCCCATGCAAAAGGGGCCGGCACTTCGCAGTGCCGGCCCCTTTTTTCTATTCCGTCCTGCGGGCGCCGCGCGGTGGCACGGCGCCCGCAGCCGGGTCAGAAGCGGAACGCCGCGGTCGCGCGCAGCGAGTGCCAGCGGAACTTCTCGTCCGAACGGCGGAAGTCGGTCGAGGTGCCACCCGATGCGAGCACGAACGGGTTGGTCGCCGGCGCCGTGCCCTGCGTCACGCGGACGCGCGCATCGTCGTCCTGATACTGGTGATAGGTATATTCCATGCCCACCGAGAAGTTGCGGCCCAGCTTCTGTTCGACGCCGCCACCGCCGACGATGCCGAACTGCTTGCGCTTGCCGAACTGTGCGAAGCTGTTCGCGGTGTTGGTCGAGCTGAAGCTGCGATCGATGTTCGCATAGCCGGGGCCGAACGTGCCGTAGAACAGCGTCGTGCCCGGCGCATAGCCGATGCGACCGCGGACGCTGGCTTCCCACTTCACGTCGCGGGTCATCACGTAATTGGCGGGGGTCGTCGAAAAGCCGCTGACGCTGTCGGTGATCTCGGTCTTGCCGAATTCGCCGAGCGCACCGATCACGATATTGCCGCGCTGGGCGTCCATGCCGATGCGGCCGTAATAGGACCAGCCGTCCTTGTCGTTGCGGCAGCCGGCGGGCAGCGGCGTGGCGGCGACGGCGCGACCGTTGCAGAAGCCGGGCGAGAAGGCATTGGCGCCGGCCGCGGTCGACACCGTGTCGCCGAAGCTGCCGTTCGACCCGCGATCGAACAGGATCGACGAACCGACGTCGTTCGGCTGGACGTCGTAGCCGCCCGACGCACCGATATAGATGCCGCTGAACGGCGCGTCGTCGGTCATCTCCTGCGCCTGGGCGGCGGTGGCGACGCTCGCGGCGGCGAGGGCGCCGAGGATCAATGTGGTGCGCATGGTAACTCCCGAGGATGTTGCAGTCGCCCAAGGAACGTCCGCCGCCGCGACAATATGCATGCCATCCGGCAAAATGCCCGACCTGTGGCTTTGATGCATCACCCGGGACACATCCCAGCAACACGGGGCGATGCACGACGCTGGTATCCCCCGCGATGTTCCCTTATGGTTCCGGGCGATGGCCAAAGACCTGTTCGCGTCCACCGCGGCGCCCGCCAATGATTACGATGCCTCGTCGATCGAGGTGCTGGAAGGGCTGGAGCCGGTGCGCCGTCGCCCGGGCATGTACGTCGGCGGCACGGACGAACGCGCGCTGCACCACCTCGCCGCCGAAGTGCTCGACAATGCGATGGACGAGGCCGTCGCCGGTCACGCGACCCGGATCGAGGTGACGCTGGAGCCGGGCAACCGGCTGACCATCGTCGACAACGGCCGCGGCATCCCGGTCGATCCGCATCCCAAGTTTCCGGACAAGAGCGCGCTGGAGGTGATCCTGTCGACGCTGCATTCGGGCGGCAAGTTCGCCGGCAAGGCCTATGCGACCAGCGGCGGCCTGCACGGCGTCGGCGTGTCGGTGGTCAACGCGCTGTCGTCGGACACGCTGGTCGAGGTCGCGCGCGATCGGCAATTGTACCGCCAGCGCTTCAGCCGCGGCCTGACGCAAGGGCCGCTGGAGCATGTCGGCGCGGCGCCCAACCGCCGCGGCACGTCGGTGGCGTTCATCCCCGATACGGAGATTTTCGGCCCCGAACTCGCGTTCAAGCCCAAGCGGCTCTACCAGCTCGCGCGGTCCAAGGCGTATCTGTTCGCCGGGGTCGAGATCCGCTGGCATTGCAGCCCCGAGCTGGTCGAGGGCAGCGACACCCCGGCCGAGGCGGTGTTCCAGTTCCCCGGCGGCCTCGCCGACCACCTCAGGGAACAGGTCGGGGCCCGCGAATGCGCCACCGCCGACTTCTTTTCCGGGTCGCAGGATTTTCCCGGCCAGCAGGGCCGCGTCGAATGGGCGGTCGCCTGGCCGTTGTGGAGCGACGGCAGCTACAGCTGGTATTGCAACACCATCCCGACCCCCGACGGCGGCACGCACGAACAGGGACTGCGCCAGGCGCTGGTGCGCGGCCTGCGCGGCTTCGGCGACCTCGTCCATCAAAAGAAGGCGAAGGACATCACCGCCGACGACGTGATGATCGGCAGCGAGCTGATGCTCAGCGTCTTCATCCGCGAACCACAGTTCCAGAGCCAGACCAAGGACCGGCTGACCAGTCCGGAGGCGGCGGGCCTCGTCGAAAAGGCGGTGCGCGACCATTTCGACCACTGGCTCGGCCACAACATGGAGCGCGGCAAGGTGCTGCTCGGCTACGTCCTCGACCGGATGGACGAGCGGCTGCGCCGCAAGGCGGAGCGCGAGGTCAAGCGCAAGACCGCGACGAGCGCGCGCAAGCTGCGCCTGCCCGGCAAGCTGACCGATTGCGCCAACGACGGCAACGAGGGCACCGAACTGTTCATCGTCGAGGGCGATTCGGCGGGCGGTTCGGCCAAGCAGGCGCGCGACCGCAAGACGCAGGCGATCCTGCCGATCCGCGGCAAGATCCTCAACGTCGCCAGCGCGACGAGCGCCAAGATCGTGGCGAATCAGGAGATCGCCGACCTGATCCAGGCGCTGGGCTGCGGCACCCGCAAGGATTGCGACGCCGGCCAGCTCCGCTACGAACGCGTCGTCATCATGACCGACGCCGACGTCGACGGCGCGCATATCGCGACGCTGCTGATGACGTTCTTTTTTCAGGAGATGCCCGATCTGGTGCGGCGCGGGCACCTCTATCTCGCGCAGCCGCCGCTCTATCGCCTGACGGTGGGCGCGAAATCGCTCTACGCGCGCGACGACGCGCACCGCGCCGAGCTGGAACGGACGGCGTTCAAGGGCAAGAAGGTCGAGGTGTCGCGCTTCAAGGGACTGGGCGAGATGAACCCCGGCCAGCTGCGCGAAACGACGATGGATCCAAAGACCCGCGGCATGATCCGCATCACCCTGCCGCAGGAATATGAGGAGCGGGCGGGGGTGAAGGACCTGGTCGACCGGCTGATGGGCAACAACCCCGCCCACCGCTTCGCGTTCATCCAGGAAAACGCCGCGCGGCTGGATGAAGAGGCGATCGACGCCTAGCGTTTCGCACTCAAGTCTTTACGACGATCATCGATAAGACGTCCGGTCGTGCAGCAGCTGGAGTATCCGATGATTGTGATGGCCGTATTGTTGCAGGCAGCGGTGTCCGCCACGGGGCCGGCGGCGGTCGAGAACAAGGATATCGTGATCGTCGGTCGCAGCATCGACGGGGCCAGATCGTCGCTGGCGGCCTGTATCGCGCGCGCGTGCCCGCCCGATCAGGAAATCAAAGCCGCGATCATCCTGGCAGCACGCGAATTCCTCGCGGGGGATTATGTCGAGGCTCGCCGCACCCTGCTGGCGTCGCGTGGTCGCAACGCGAAATTCGCGAAGAACTATCCGCTCCAAGTGTCCGATCTTCATCGCGCCCTCAACCGGCTCTCGGTTCTCGATGGACGGCTCGAATCGGCGCGACTCTCGGCATTCGACGCGACCGATGCGCTCAAGTCCGGCCTGCCTGCGGACGATCCCCAGATCCTTTTGCAGAGGCTGGACACCGCGCGGCAACTCGTCAGGGAGAGCCGTATCGTGGCCGCGGCCGAAATCTTCAACGACGTTGCGGCGAAGGCGCGGAAGAGCGGCCGTTACGACGTCGAGGCGCAGGCACTCTTCCGTGCGGCGTCGGTCTATGCGGCGCTGGGGAGCGTCAATCCCGACTATCGTCCCACCGCACGACGATGGATGACCCGCATCGAACAGCGCGCAGAGCCCGAGTTCGCCGAGTATCGGGATGGCCTGATACTGCTGGAGGCCGAAATTGCGGCACTGAAGGCCAAACCGGCGAACGGTGGTCGCGACGTCAGGCCGCTGCCGGCCATGGCCGGTGCCGTTCTGGTCCACGAACCGGTCGTCGATTTCGGGACGATCAGCGGCGGCCGGGGTCCGCAGAGCGGGGGTAATACGGACCCCGAATGGGCCGACGTGGGATTCTGGGTCAGGCCGGACGGATCGGTCGGCGACCTGCACGTGCTCGAACAGTCGAAGAGCAGGCCGGGATCGTGGCTTGCCGCCAAGACCAAGGCGGTCGCGGACCGTCGCTACGCCCCGCTAAAGGGCGTTGCAGACCCGCGCGGCCTTTACCGGGTCGAGCGTTATTCGATGGTCTACCCGCTCATCCCGTCCACGGAATCGCGTATACCCGGTCGCTCGACGCAGGGCACTCTCGACATGATGGACATCACGACGGCCCGCCGCCCGCCGCCACCCGATGCAGACTGAGCGGGCGACGTTGCACGGTTGACCGGACCCCGGGCACACCGGTAATGCGAACCACGGGCGGCCATCGACGGGCCGCCCTTTCTCGTTCGGAGAAGGAGACGTCCCGTGACCATTACCGCCCTGATGCCCGTCTATCCACGGTGCGGGGTGCGTCCGGTCCGAGGCGAGGGCTGTCACCTGATTTCCGAGGACGGCAGCCGCTATCTCGACATGGCGGCGGGGATCGCGGTCAACGCGCTCGGCCATGGCCACCCGCATCTGGTGAAGGCGATCGCGGATCAGGCGGCGACGCTGATGCACGTCAGCAACCTGTACGGATCGCCGCAGGGCGAGGCGCTTGCCGCGCGCATCTGCGCCAACAGCTTCGCCGATACGGTGTTCTTCACCAATTCGGGGACCGAGGCGGTCGAATGCGCGATCAAGACCGCGCGCCGCTTCCATTTCGCCGCGGGCAATCCGCAGCGGACCAAGATCATCACTTTCAACAATGCCTTCCACGGGCGGACGATGGGGGCGATCTCCGCGACCAACCAGCCCAAGATGCGCGACGGATTCGAGCCGTTGCTGCCCGGGTTCGCCTATGCGCCGTTCAACGATCTCGACGCGGCGCTGGCGCTGATCGACGACGAGACCGCGGGCTTCATGGTCGAGACGATCCAGGGCGAGGGCGGCGTGTCGGTCGGCAGCCACGCGTTCATCACCGGGCTGCGCAAGGCGTGCGACGAGCACGGCCTGTTGCTGATCCTCGACGAGGTGCAGTGCGGCTACGGACGCACCGGCAAGATGTGGGCGTACGAGCATTACGGCATCGAGCCCGACATCATGCCGGTCGCGAAGGGGATCGGCGCGGGCTTCCCGCTGGGCGCGTGCCTCGCCACCGAGCGTGCGGCGTCGGGCATGGTGATCGGTACGCACGGTTCGACCTATGGCGGCAATCCGCTGGCGATGGCGGCGGGGGAGGCGGTGCTCGACGTGCTGCTGGCGGACGGCTTCCTGGCGCATGTCGAGACGATCGGCGAGCGGCTGCGCGGCGGGCTGGAACAGCTGATCCCCAACCACGACCACGTCTTCGAGGCGGTGCGCGGCCGGGGGCTGATGTTGGGGCTCAAGCTGAAGGCCGGGGTCGAGCCGCGCGAATTCGTCGCGCACGCCCGCGACAACCACGGCCTGCTGCTGGTCGCGGCGGGCGAGAACGTCGTCCGCATCCTGCCGCCGCTGGTCATCGAGGAGGCGCATGTCGCCGAATGCCTCGACAAGCTCAGCGCGGCGGCGCGGGTGTTCGCGCCGGCGAGCGACGATTGATTCAACCATTCCCCTTCCCGGCACGGGGAGGGGGACCGTTCGCATGGCGAATGGTGGAGGGGCAGCCACGAGGGCCGGTCTTTGCGGCTGCCCCTCCACCAGCCTGCGGCTGGTCCCCCTCTCCGTTCCGGGGAGGATTGTAGATGCGCCATTTCCTGAACCTGTCCGATGCCGGCACCGATGGCGTCGCCGCGATGCTGGCCGATGCGATCGATCGCAAGGCGGCACGCGCGGGCTGGCCGAAGGGGCGGGCCGACGCGGATGCCCCGCTCGCAGGCCGCGTGCTGGCGATGATCTTCGAAAAGAATTCGACCCGCACGCGGGTCAGCTTCGACATGGCGATCCGCCAGCTGGGCGGCACGTCGATCGTGATGGAAGCGGGCTCGATGCAGCTCGGCCGCGGCGAGAGCGTCGCCGACACCGCACGCGTCCTGTCCGGCTATGTCGATGCGATCATGATCCGTACCGACGAGCACGCCAAGGTCGAGGACATGGCGCGCCACGCGAGCGTTCCGGTCATCAACGGCCTGACCGATTATTCCCATCCTTGCCAGATCATGGCGGATCTCCAGACGATCCTGGAGGACGGCAAGGCGCTGCCCGGGCTTCGTATCGCGTGGCTGGGCGACGGCAACAACGTGCTCGCCTCGCTGATGGAGGCGGCGGGGCTGATGCAGTTCGACGTCGTTGCCGCCTGTCCGCAGGGGTTCGCGCCGCCCGAGGCGGACGTCGCGCTCGGCCGCGGCCGGGCGCAGGTCGTCGCCTCGCCGCAGGAGGCGGTGGCGGGGGCCGACGTGATCGTCACCGACACATGGATCTCGATGGGGCAGGCGCATGCCGAGACCAAGCTTGCCGCGATGATGCCCTATCAGGTCGACGCGGCGCTGATGGCGCAGGCGAAGCCCGATGCGCGCTTCCTTCACTGCCTGCCCGCACACCGCGGGGAAGAGGTGGTGGACGCCGTGATCGACGGGCCGCAGTCGCTGATCTGGCCGGAGGCGGAAAACCGGCTGCACGCGCAGAAGGCGGTCCTGCGCTGGGTGTTCGGTCAGGTGGGGTAGGACGCCCGGCCGCCACCCTCACTGCCCGAAACTTGACCCCCACCACCGCACATCCCATCTCCGACCGATGCAACAGACCACCGACCTCGATCGCGCGCTCGGCTTCGCGATCCCCGCCCGCTCGGCCCGTGGGCGGATCGTGCGGCTCGGCCCCGCGCTCGACCGCGTCCTTGCGGCGCACGCCTATCCGCCCGCGATCGAGACGCTGCTCGCCGAGGCGCTGACGCTCGCCGCGCTCATCGGTTCGACGCTGAAGGATCCGAGTGGTCAGCTCACCATGCAGACCCGGACCGAGAACGGGGTCGTGCAGTTGCTCGTCTGCGACTATCGGGGCGGCGAGGTGCGCGGCTATATCGATTTCGACGCGGACCGGCTCGCCGCGGCGCCTGAGCAGCCGACGCTGTTCGCGCTTTTCGGCCAGGGGTATCTCGCGATCACCTTCGACCTCGCGGCGACGGGCGAGCGCTATCAGGGCATCGTGCCGCTCGACGGGGATACGCTGGCGCAGGCGGCGCAATCCTATTTCATCCAGTCGGAACAGATCCCCAGCCTGGTGCGCGTCGGCATCCGTCGCGACGCGGACGGGCGAACGGTCGCGGGCGGACTGTTCCTCCAGCACCTGCCCGAGGGCGAGGTCGGGCGCGAGCGGCTGCACACCCGCCTCGACCACCCCGAATGGGAGCATGTCGAGGCGCTCGGCAGCACCACCGGCGCGGACGAGCTGGCGGACCCGGCGCTGCCGCTGGAAACCCTGGTATGGCGCCTGTTCAACGAAGAGCCCGACGTCCGCGTCCTCGCTTCTACCCCGCTGTCGCGCGGGTGCCGCTGTACCGGCGATTATATCGCCAGCGTGCTCGCCAAATTCTCGCTCGAGGAGCGGCGCGAGATGGCGGACGAAAGCGGGTTTATCCAGGTCGACTGCGCGTTCTGCGCGACCAAGTTCCCGGTGGCCGCCGAGGCCGATCCCGTCGTCTGAGCCGCTAGGTGATATCCTCGGGAACGAAAGGGGTTAACGGGAATTTAACCGGCACCCCTTAGATCGGCGTTGTGCATGTCCCTGGATGTGTCACGCTTTTCTCCCTTAAAGAGCGGGTTCGCTCTTCCCCTAAGAGGGCCGCCTCATCCGCGGCCCTTTTCTTTTGCGCGGCGGGCCGCTAGCGCCGCGCAGATCATGACCAATGAAGCCAAGGCCGCCCCGCTGGCCGTCGTGCTCGTCTCCGGCGGGCTCGATTCGATGATCTCCGCCGCGAGCGCGCGCGAAGCCGGTTACCGCCTGCTCGCGCTCTCGATCGACTACAACCAGCGTCACCGCGTCGAACTCGCCGCCGCACGTCGCGTCGCCGCGGCGCTGGGGGCGGAGCGTCACATCGTCCTGCCGCTCGACCTGTCCGCGTTCGGCGGATCGGCGCTGACCGACGATATCGCGGTGCCCAAGGACGGCGTCGGGACCGGGGACGGTGGCGGCATCCCGGTCACCTACGTGCCCGCGCGCAACACCATCTTTCTCAGCCTCGCGCTCGGCTGGGCGGAGGCCGCGGGCGCGCGCGACCTGTTCATCGGCGTCAATGCGCTCGATTATTCGGGCTATCCCGATTGCCGCCCGGAATTCATCAGCGCCTTCGAAGGGCTGGCGGAAATCGCGACCAAGGCGGGAGTCGAGGGTGCGCCCTTCCGGATCCATGCCCCTTTGCAGCACATGACCAAGGCGGACATCGTGCTCGAGGGGCGGCGACTGGGGCTGGACATGGGGATCAGCTGGTCGTGCTACGATCCCGCGCCGGGCAGCGTTCATTGCGGCCTGTGCGACAGTTGCCGGCTGCGCGCCAAGGGGTTCGACGACGCCGGCGTGCCCGATCCGACGGTCTACGCCGTCCGGGCATGACGCGATGAGCTATGCGGTCAAGGAGATGTTCCTCACCCTGCAGGGCGAGGGCGTCAACGCGGGGCGGCGCGCGGTGTTCGTCCGCTTCGCCGGATGCAACCTGTGGAGCGGGCGCGAGCAGGACCGCGCGAATGCGGTCTGCCGCTTCTGCGACACCGATTTCGTCGGTACCGACGG
>NZ_JAJLPA010000039.1 GCF_025548555.1 Sphingomonas sp. A2-49 | reverse complement strand
GCGGGCCTGGACTGCAAGATAGCGGACTCAAGCGGTACGCCATTCCGATCCAGGCAGGCGCCGACGCTTAAGCTTGTCGGATTATGGTGGATTGCGTACTGGCCGCTTTCGGGCGGCAATCGCGAGAAGGCGGACGTTTATTCAGGCGGCGGGGCAGGGGCTCGAACGCCCGCGGGTGGTGGGAAGCGGAATGGCCGCTGTTGGGCCGCCGGCTGCGCCAAACGGCCATTCGTTCGAGTAGCGGCCACAAGGTTTTAAACGGCTGTCGATCTCGGATACCGAACCTTCCGATCTCTGAAGATCATTTGTGGTAGCTGCCTATCATTTTAGAAAACGGCACGTGGTGCTTAAACATCCGGGCAATGACGGAAAGGTATGTTCAGAGTCAGAAATAAACTGGTCTATCGTACTCGTTTTTTTACTTGGATCGGTCTGCGAGTTACGCTGCCCACCTATACTCGCCGTCGAGCAATCGGTTCAGGGCGTCGACGGGGATCGGTCGACTGATGAGATATCCCTGGATCATGTCGCAGCCGACGCTTTCGAGGAACGCATAGCAACCCGGCTCCTCGACGCCCTCCGCCACCACCTTCAGGCCGAGCGCGTGCGCCAATTCTATCGTGGACCGGACGAGGATGGCGTCGTCGTCGTTGCGATGCGCGAACTGCACGAAGCTGCGATCGATCTTCAATTCGCTGAGGGGCAGTTGCTGAAGATAGCTCAGCGTCGACTGGCCGGTGCCATAGTCGTCCATCGACACGGCGATGCCGAGCTTGCGGTAGCGCCGCAGCGCCGCGACTGCCGCAGCGCCATCCGCCATGGCCGCCGATTCGGTCACCTCGAAGACCAGCGCCGATGCCGGAACATTCCCGCTTCCGACCAGCTCTTCCACCGCGGCGTTGAACGACGCCGACGACAGCAGCTTTGCGGAGATGTTGATCGCCGCGGTCACGTGCGGGTGGTGCGGTCGCCACGCCGCGACGTCGCGGATGACCTGAGACAGCACGTGCAGCGTAAGGGGGGCGATGCGGTTGGACCGTTCGGCGGCCGGGATGAACAGGTCCGGGCCGATGAAGCCGCGCTCGGGATGCCGCCATCGCACCAGCGCCTCGACGCTGGCGATCCTTTGCTGCGCGAGATCGTATTTGGGTTGGTAGAAGACCTCGACCTCGCCGTTGGCGAGGGCATTGTCCAGCTCGCCCATCATCGAGATCGACCGTTCGAGTTCGGCGACATCCGCGTCGGCGCGCTTCCAGAACATGTCTGCGGATTTCGCCTGCTCGGCGGCCAAGGCCGCGTTGGCCAGCAACCGTTCCATGTCGGCGGACGGCCCGGTGGTGATCCCGAACGACATCGCGACGTCGACACGGCGCCCGCCGACTTCGACCGGTTGCAGCATGATGGCGCGCAGTCCGTGAAGCGTGTCGTTGACCGGCTGTTCCTGCGGCAGGAACAACGTCAACTGCTGCTCCGTCGTCCGGAAGACGAGGTTGTCCTCGCCGACCAGGGCCAGCCGTTCGCTCACGCGACGGATGACGTCCGATGTCTTCGCCTCGCCGAGGACCGCACGGATCGCATCGAAGTTGCCGACCTGCGCGACCGCCAGGATCACGCTGTCGCTGCGGCGGCTCCAATCCAGCAGCGCCCGACCGTTGGGAAGCCCCGTCGCCTCGTCCATCGCGCGTTGACTGCGGAACCGGTCGGTGACCTCGCGGGTCAGGCACAGGATGCCCGTCAGGCCGATCATCGCGGCGGCGGTGGCGATGGGATAGGTGACCAGCAGGACGTGCTGCGCATAGAGGACCGCGCCGACGAGCAGGCCGATGCCCAGGGTCGCACAGACGATGCTGCCGATCGGCGAACGGCGGGACAGCATGGCGAGGGCGATCGTCGCGGCGACCAGCAGCATGAGGGTGCGCGATCCGCGGGACGGCACCCCCCGCGTCAAGGTTTCCGCGGCCAGCGCCTGAACGACCACGCCTGGCAGCACGCCCCATTGCGGCGTGCCGTAGCGATCGCCCATCTCGACGGCGGTCGCCCCGATGAGGATGTTGCGACCCCTGACCGCAGCGGGATCGAACCGGCCGTCGCGGACGGCGACGAAGCTGAGCCGGGGAATGGTGGAGGGGTCGATCGACATGTCGATCGGGAACTCCTGGTCGACGACCCCGGAGCGTGCGGTCATGTATGCCGAGAGCGACGGGCGGGGCTGGCCGGCGGTCATCGTCGCCATCGTCATTTCGCGCACTTGGCCGTCGGGGTCGGGACGAATGCTGACCGAGGCCATCGCGACATCCGCGCGCAACATCGGGATGGGCAGTGCATCGATCGTCCGACGATCCTGGCTGCTGGCGCCTTGCCCGAAGGTCGGCAATGCGACCAGGCCTCTTGCGCGGTGGAGTGCTGCCGCAAACGCCCGGTCGCCCGCGGTGTCGGACGGTGACGAGAAGTCGACGTCGAACACGATCGACGCCGCGCCGGCTTTCCGCAGACGATCGACCACAGATGCATAGTTCGAACGGGACCACGGCCATCGCGCGATCGCGGCCGCGCTTTCGGCATCCATCTCGACGATGGCCAGCTTGCCGCTTGCCTGGCGTTCCAGCAGCCCGAAGCGAAGCGGCATCAGCATGCGGTCGATCGCGGCTCCGGTCAGGCCGAACATCATCGCGAAACCGAACGTCACGACGAGCAGGAGCATCAGCCACGAAGATGGCCGGTCGTCGATGCGTGAAAGCGGGCCGCGCACGGTCAGAACGTGCGGGCGACGCGGAACGACACGCGTGGCCGTTTCGAATTGGTGTCGAAGCGATCCGCATTGAGCGGGAAGGCGACCTCGATCATGCCGTCGAGCACGCCATAGCCGAGCTTCGCCCCCGTGCCGGTGGACAGCAGGCTGCCCCCTCCCGGCCCGTCGCGCAGATTGTCGACATAGCCGCCGTCGACGAACCCATAGAGCTGGACGCGATCCGGGCCGCCGTCCACGCGCCCGAGGTCGGCGCGCAGTTCCACCGAACCGAGGATGCCCTGATCGCCGGTCCGCTCGGCATAGTCGTAGGCGCGCCCGAATGCCGGGCCGCCGGCGCCGATTTCGGCCGTCGCCAGCAGTGGGCGCGATGCAAGCTGCCCGGACGATGCGACCGTGACCGAGAACGGACCGAAGACCCCTGCGGACCAGTCGATGGTGTAGCCCCAGGTGACGAAACGTGCGTCGCCGTCCGAACGCGATGTCCGGGGATCGCCTTCATGGCTGACGCCCTCGACCGGCAGTCCGCCGACCATCGAGATTTCACCTCGTACGACGCCCGGCCCGACGTTGCCCGTGCCGTTTATCGTCCCGGTCAGCGTGACGATCCGGTCGTTGCGGAGCATCGTTCCCGACAGCGCCTGATCGCTTTTGAGCGCGCGCAACTCCACCGACGCCCAGGCGCTTCGCCGCCTGCTCCGCAGGAGCGGCCGGACATAGCCCAGCGCGACGTCGACGCTGTTGCCGACGACGTCGAGGGGTTTGAGCGATGCGCCGGGGTTCGCCCGACCTACGGACGCAGAGACGGTGGCCATGCTGCCCCGCGCGTCGAGGGGCGCGGCATAGACACTGCGCAGGAAAGCGAATTCGCTGGGTTCGACCGGTGTCGCCGCGGCGATGAGGCGAAGTTCGTCACCGGCTTGCGCGACGCCGCGCAGGCTGGCGAGCATCGTCGCACGGATCGGCCCGACCTCCGCGCTTCCCCGATTGTCGACCTGGAGATAGGCGCTCGCCTTGTCCTCGGTGGCCGTCACCAGCAGGATGCCGAAGCCGTTCTGCCGTACATAGCTCGTCCCCTTCACCGTCACGCCCGGTATGTCGCTGACCAGCAGGATCGCCCGTTCCAGCGTCCCCCGCCGGACCGGGGCATCGGTGACCAGCGCCTGTGTCAGGATGCGATCGGCCAGGGGGCTGGCGATCCCGATGACGCGAACCGCGGCGATCTTCCCTTCGTCGAGACTGACGTGCAGGATGCCGTCCTTCATCGGCTGCGGCGGAATCGACGCGCTGGCGAACGGATAGCCCGCGCGACGGGCGACGTCCGCCACCGCGCCCGCCAGTTGCGACAGGTCCGATGCGCCGAGCGTGCGTCCGAGATACGGGACGAGGGTCGAGGCGAAGGCACCGGTCGCGACCTTCACGTTGCCGTTGACAAGAATGGCGGTCGCGATCCGGGACGGGGGCACGGCCGCCGCGCCTTCGGCCACCGGGGCCACACGGACGCCGTGCATGTTGGTGTCGGAACTAACCGGGGCGGGGCGTGGAAGGGCTTGCTCGGTGATCGTAGGATCGGCTCGGTCGAGGCGCACCTGCGCCGACGCCATCGGCACGCCATAAGCGCACGCTGCGCCCAGCGTCGTCAGGATCAGTTCTCGGCGCATCGTATCCCCTCACGCGATTCTCATGAGCAATAACGCCACAACCGTTGGCAAAAGGTTGCGTCCGCTGCCGGTAACGAGTGATTCACCGTGGCATTGAACGCGAAAGTAACGCCGCATCCCTATGATTTCCCCTTTCAGGGCGATGGCGACCCAGGGGAATGAGGGTGCGGAAGCAAATTTTGGCTTTGTTGGTCGCCAGCTGTTCGACAGCCGCGATCAGCAAGGAAACCGGTTGGTCGATCAGCGAAGCGAGCGGCGTCGTGCGCGTCTCCCACGCCGGGATCATCCGCGTCGTCAGCCGTGGCGGTGCGGTTCTGCCGGGCGATACCGTCACCACCAGCTCCGGGGGACGCGCGGTGCTCGTGCGCGGCACGGAATTCATAATGGTCGCTTCGGCGTCCCAGCTGCGCCTGCCGGCCGAAGAACAGGCGGGCGGGCTGACCCGGGTCATCCAGAACTTCGGCAACGTGGTCTTCATGATAAAAAAGAAGATGACTCCGCATTTCGAGGTGAAGACGCCTTATCTGGCCGCCGTTGTGAAGGGCACCACCTTCAGCGTCGGCGTGTCGCCGCAAGGCGCGTCGGTGCAGGTCCTGGAAGGTGCGGTCGATGTCGCCACCGGGGACGGGGGCGCGCACGACCTGCTGCGGCCCGGATCCGTCGCCCTGGTGGGGTCGGGCAACATCTATCGCATGCAGGTTCAAACCGGCGAGGTCGTCAGGACGTTGCAGTCCCCGTCCATGCCCGCGACGGGGGACACGGCCGGACCGAAGGTCACCGTGCCGCCCGAAATCGCGGAGGCCGGGGGCGAAGCGGCTCCGGCTCCGGCATCGGCCGCGACCCCGCCCGTCGATCCGCGCGGGCAGGCCATCTTGGCACCCGTCGGCGCGGTTCCGGCGGTCGACATCACCGCCGCGATCTACGAAGCGCCGGTTTCGCTGTCCAACACGACGGGCGGCCTCGTCACCGGCACGCTGGGCAGCGCTGGCATCGCCGATCTGGCGGAGGTGGCGACCATCACCAGGAACGTCACCGAGGCGTCGTCCGCTGCCGTCAAAGCCGTGAAGGTCGCGGTCGAGACGACCGCCGCGACCGCGGTGCAATCGAGTGCGGCGGCTGCCGTCGTGCGACAGGACCAGGCATTGACCTCGACCGCCGCATCGAGCGCCGCCGCCGATAACGCCAGCAAGGAAGCGGCGGACGCGGCGCAACGCGCCAGCGATGCCGCGGCAAAGGCGGCGGCCGACAAGGCGGCGAGCGACGCCGCGAAGGCGGCGGCACTGGCGCAGGCGGACGCGGCGGCAAAGGCGGCGGCGGATGCGGCGCAGCAGGCCGCTGCCGCGCAGGCGGACGCCGCGGCGAAGGCTGCGGCACAGGCGCAGGCACAGGCCGACGCCGCGAATGCCGCACGCGCGGCAGAGGTCGCCGCGAACGCAGCGAACGACACATCAGCGGGCCAGGCCGCGACGGCGGCCAACGCGGCCGCTGCAAAGGCGGCGCAGGATGCGCAACGCGCCGCGGATGCCGCCGCAGCCGCTGAAGTCGAGCGTGCGGCCAAGGCTGCCGCGCAGACGGCCGCCGCGATCGCGGCGGACCAGGCCGCGAAAGCCGCCGCAGCCGCAGCCGACGCGGCCAAGTCTTCGAGCGATCCTGCCATGCAGGCGGCTGCGCAACAGGCGAGCGGTGAGGCCGCCCGGGCGGCGGACGCTGCGGCGGCCGCGGCCGCTGCGGCGACGCAGTCGGCGATCGACAAAGCCAATAAGGAGGCTGCCAGGATCGCCGCGGAACAGGCGTCAGAAGCGTCGAAGCTCGCCGCCAAATCCGCGCAGGACGACGCCGACAAGGCCGCCAAGGATGCGGCCAAGGCCGTCGAAAAGGCCGCCAAGGACGCGCAGCAGGCTGCCGAGAAGGCGGCGAAGGCCGCGGCGGATGCCGCGCAGGCCGATGCCGACCGCGCCGCGAAGGACGCGCAGAAGGCAGCCTCCGACAAGGATGCAGAAAAGGCGGCGAAGGACGCCGCCAAGGCAGCGGACGATGCGGCAAAGGCAGCGCAGGAGCAAGCCGCGAAAGACGCGGAAAAGGCGGCGAAGGATGCCGCCCAACAGGCTGCGAAGGCCGCCGCCGATCTGGCCAAGCAGCAGGAGGAAGCTGCCAAGGACGCGAAGAAGCTGGCTGATGAAGCGGCGAAGATCGCGGACCAGGCGGCTAAGGATCTGCAAAAAAAGACCGATGACGCGGCTAAGGCTGCCCAGGACGCGCTTAAGAAGGTCAAAGGCTAAACCGTGAGGTCAGCGCTCATGATATTTGAAGCGCGTATGGAGCCGAGAACGCCTTGTGTTGGAACAGCCTGGCTTACCGCAAAAAACTTTGGAAGTGTTCGCATCGAGTTCGTAGATACATCGAAGAGCGGTGCTCGAATCAAGGGGCTTCTTGGCTTGCGCAATGGAGCTATTGTCGAATTACAAGTAGAGCAACCCCGCCTAGGGGCGAAAACATGTCGCGCCGTAGTTCGGTGGGTGTCAGCCGATACAGTCGGCCTTCAATACCTCAGGAGCGATCAAAAATTAACGCCTTAGCTTTTTGGCTATTGAAATATGCAGAAGGTGTAATTTAAATGCTTGAACCTTATAGGCAGGCTGAATTGCAGGTTGCGTTGCAAGAGGCGCTGCAAAAGGCAATGGCTCTTGCCGAGGCATGCGATCTAACTCTAGTACTGGCCAATCTTCAGCAGACTATTGATGGAATGCCGGGTCCAAGACATCTAGTTTGATACTGCCTTTAAAGCCGCGCCCCCATCGCCGGTCGGCGTTCCCGTTTTGTCGAGCGTGTGACCGTTCCCGCCGACGGCTAGCGTACTGAAGATCACGACCATCCCCGTCACCGTGCCCGGCGAAGCTGGCAGGCGAGCCCGCAAATCGCCCAGCGTGATAGCTCCCGCTGCCGTCCCGGTGGCGATAGAGAAATGGCAGCGTCAGCTATCCTAGGATCGGTCTATACTCATTTCTCGATCCTGATTCGAGAATGCAAAGCGCGATCAGGTCGATCCACAGGTTGGTGAGCCCTCATACATTGGCAAATCTCATAGCTGCCGCGATCGTGGCGTAATCTCGTCAGGAATAAGCACGTTCGCGAGCTGGCACCGTCACGCAATATTGGCGGTGAGCAGCGATTTCTGATGGAGCCATGATCGTCGTGCTGAAGAAGACTTTTCTGGGTCTGGTTTGCTTGACGGGTGCTTCAGCGGCCATCGGATCCTCAGCACCGGACCGAACGGGCGAGCGTGCGCAAATGATCAGCTCGATCAAGGCAGCGGCTGCTGACGTTCCAGCACTGCGAGATGATCCCTTTTTTCGAGCAGCGGTTGCGGTCGAGGCAAAGCTTCCACGCGAGGATTTCGTACCCCGCGCTGCCGAGCCACAAGCCTATATCGGGGCACCATTGGAAATCGGCTGGCAGCAGACAATTTCCGATCCTTACGTCATGGCGATCATGACAGCCGCGGTGCAAGTGCATCGCGGATCCAGCGTACTGGAGATCGGGACCGGCTCCGGCTATCAGGCCGCGATCCTCGCCGAGTTGGGCGCGGAAGTATCTACAATCGAAATCGTCCCGCAGTTGGCAAGCCAAGCAGCCACTGCCTTGCGCCGGCGCGGCTATCGGAATGTCCATGCCCGCGTCGGAGACGGCTTTGCGGGCTGGCCTGAACGAGCGCCCTTCGACGCGGTGATCGTTACCGCCGGTTCTGCGAGCGTTCCATCGCCGCTACTCGATCAGTTACGGATAGGCGGGCGTCTGGTGATGCCGATCGGCCCCTCCACGGCGACCGAGCGACTAGAGGTCTTCACAAAGCAGGCTGACGGTAGTGTCGTCGCTTGCTCGCTGGGTTGGGCAATGTTCGTGCCCCTCACGGGACGTGGGTTTGCGCCCGATCGTCCGGGTATCGGCGATCATGGCAAGCCATGGTGCTTCGGGGCATCGGTCACCTGATCTATTGCAGACGACCGATGGAAAGTGAGACGGACGCATAGGCCCTCTGCACTGTTAGGGATGGTGCAGTCCGCCTGATGCAGGGCGGCGATCGCAGCCACGAGTGCCAAGCCGAGCCCCGCGCCTTCTGTGTTGCGACTGGCATCCCGCCGGTAGAAGCGTCGAAACACCTTCTCACGTTCATCAAAGGGGATCCCAGGACCGTTATCGCATATTTCCGCCACTGCTTCGGCACCAACGATATGCAGGCGAGAGACGATATGCGTTCCGGGCGGAGTGTGGACGATCGCATTCTCTATCAGGTTGGTGAATAGCTGTGCGAGAAGACCGGGGTCGCCGATGACGGTGACCCCTGCGGCATGGTGAGCAATGAACGTCTGCCCGGAGTCCTCAACCACGGGCAAGTAGGCCGCATGGATACGATCGAGCAGTTCGGACAGGTCGACGGGACCGAAGTGACGTCGCCCGACACCTCCCTCGATCGACCCGATCCGCAGCAGGGCCTCGAACGTCGCGAGGAGTCCGTTGGTCTGCTCGACGGCCGCGTCGATACTGTCGGGATCTCCGGCACCTGACGCCTGCAATCTTTCGAGCCGTTGGTGGAGCCGGGTAAGTGGCGTGCGCAGGTCGTGCGCAATATCCGTCGATACCTGCCGCAGCGCCTCCATCGCCGCGTCCTTCCGCTCGAGCATCCGATTGAGGTTGCGGGTGAGGTCGTCGAACTCAGGGCCGAACCCGATCATCGGCAGCCGTTCCGCGCTGTCCCCATCAATGATCCGGTCGATGGCGCGATTGACCATCGCGAGCCTGCGCAGGAAGACGCGCCCAACCAGATACCCGCCGATCAATGCGAAGGCAGCGATCGCGATGCCACTCCAGATCGTGAAGTATCCGAGACGCTGGCGTAGCTGCTGAACATCGAAGCTGTCGGTGGCTACAACGAGCAGCAACCCGTCGGGCAGCTGCGTTACCCGCGTTACGAGATGTTCGACGTGTCGCGAACCATCGAAATCCTCGGGCACCGCAACGCTTCCTTGACCGATCCTGGCGGCTTGCAGCGGCAGGTCGCCGGATAGCCGGTGTCCCGTTTTGTCGGTCAGGAGATATCGATAGGGCGGATCCGCGTCGCTACCCCGGTGCCGCGCGATGGCATCCGTCAGTCCAGAGAGACCCAGCTCGGCATATTCCGCGGCCAGAACCGACGATTCCGCCCGCAGCATCCCATCGCTGGCTTCTCGGGCGAAGTAACCGACCTGCCGCTCCACGGTGAATAACAGAGCGCCTGCGCCAAGCGCCACGACGACCGCCAGCATCAGGGCGAAGCGAAAGGCTGCGCTTCCAAACGCGGCCGGCATGAGAGACCTAACCCGCATCGATCCGATATCCAGCGCCCCGAACTGTCTGGATCAGTTCACGTCCGAAGCCGCGATCGACCTTGGCGCGCAACCGGCTCATGTGGCTCTCGATGATGTTGGTCTTGGGATCAAAGTGAAACGACCAGACATTCTCGAGGAGCATCGTGCGGGTCACCACCTCACCTGCGTGCAACATCAGATATTCGAGCAGTTTCAGTTCCTGCGCCTGCAAATCCACTCGCTGACCCGCGCGCGTCACGTTGCGGCGGATGCGGTCGAGGACCAGATCGCCGACTGCAATCGTGGCGGCGACCTCCGAGATAGGGGGGCGCCGCGCGAGCGCGTTAATCCGGGCGAGCAGTTCGGTCGCCGCGAACGGCTTCGCCAGATAGTCGTCGGCCCCCGCCTCGAGCCCTTCGACCCGGTCCTCGACGCCGTTCATGGCCGTGAGGAAGAGCGCCGGAGTTCGTATTCCCGCCGCCCGGATGGCCTTGAGCGCCGGCAGGCCGGCAATGCCGGGCACCATCCGGTCGAGGATCAGAACGGCGTAATCGCCGGAAGACGCCAGGAAGATCGCGTCTTGCCCGGTCGTACAGGCGTCGACGACATGGCCTGCGCTGCTCAGGACGCGCTCCAGGTCCTCACGCGTCCCGGAATCATCTTCGAGCAACAGGAGCTTCATCGACTGATGATCCGCTTTCGCAACGGAGGGGACAAGTTGGACATAATCAATCTTGTCCTCACCTGCGGCGAAGGTTGCCGCTCCTAGAAGTCTACACTGTAACCTGCCCCAAGGAGTGTGTGTCATGAAAGACGTGCGATTGATGCTGGGTCTGCTGTCCGTCGTGGCGATGAGTGGGACAGCCGCCGCGGCACCAACGAAACTGAAGGGACACCAGTACGCCGCTCAGGCGAAAGTCTCTCTCGCCACGGCACGGCAGACCGCACTCAGGGCGCGTCCCGGCACGGTCACCGATCAGGAGCTGGAACGGGAGAAGGGTGGCAGCGGCCTGCGCTATTCCTTCGATATCACCAGCCACGGCAAGCCTTACGAGGTTGGAATTGACGCGCGAAGCGGCGTGATCCTCGAGAATGTTGCCGAAGGCAAAAACCCGGACTGACCAACATCGAGATCCCGACGCATTGGCCAGCGTCACCGGCCAGGAGGCGTGACAGAAGCATGTTGATCAGGGGGATCAGGAAGGGCGTTCAGCCCATTCTGCTCGCAGCGTTGCTGGCGGGATGCGCGCATTACACCGCGCTTCCGCTCACGCGAGACATACCGCTCGCGCCGTCTGTCGGCGCGCTGCAGGGTGCCGCGGAAGATCATGGAGCGTTATCAGTCAGTGACGTCGTGACGTTGGCGCTGGCAAACAACCCGGATCTTCGCGCGGCGCGCCTGAAGCGGGGCATTGCCGAGGGGCAGGCGACGCAAGCCTCGATCCTCGCCAATCCGTCCCTGTCGGGCGCTTTCCTGCCTCTGCTTTCGGGGGCAGGCACCGTCCCGGCGTGGAATCTGGGACTGGCACAGGACATCAAGAGCCTCGTCACCTATCGCGCGCGACGCCGCGCTGCCACTGCCAGCACCCGGCAAGTTGCGGCCGATCTCGTCTGGCAGGAATGGCAGGTCGCCGGGCAGGCGCGCCAGCTTGCCACCGACATCATCATCGGCACGCGCAGCCGCCCGACCTATGTCGCGGCCTACGAACTCCTGTCCGATCGCAACGGCAAACTCGAGCGCGCGCTCGCTGCCAGAACCGTGACGCTCGTCACCGTCGCCCCGGACCGTGTCGCGCTTCAGGCGGCGCGCACGTCGCTCAACACGCTCGACCAGACTTTGCTCTCGCAGCGGCACCAGCTGAACGCCCTGCTGGGCTTGACGCCCGATGCGGTCGTGCCGCTTGCGACCGCGCCCGACCTTCCGCCGTTCGACCCCGCCGCGATCCGTACAGGGCTTGCGACCCTGCCTGATCGCCGGCCCGACCTGCTCGCACTGCGCCTCGGCTATGCAGCCGCTGACGAGCAATTGCGCATCGCGATCCTGTCGCAGTTTCCTGAGCTGATCCTTGGCGGTTCCGCGTCGAGCGACAGTTCGAAGGTCATCAACGGCGGGCCGAACGTGCAGGTCGGCTTGCCCATCTTCGATCGCAACCAGGGCAATGTCGCGATCGCGCGGGCGACGCGAGCGCAGCTTCAAGCCGATTATTCTGCGCGGCTAGCGGCCGCTACCGGTACGGTCGGCGCGCTGCTGCGCGAATATGAGCAGCTCGCGGCGCAACTGGCGATCGCGCGTCGCGATCTGCCTGCCGCCCGCATCGCCGCGTCCCGGGCACAGGCGGCGTTGAGTGCCTCCAATATCGACGAGCGGGGCTATGTCGACCTCGTCTCCAACCGCTTCGCCAAGGAAGAGGAGATCATGACGCTGGAACTCGCGCTGTTCGATCGTCAGATCGCCATACAGACGCTGGTCGGCGCGGGCCTGCCGACGATGAACTTGTCCGCCGAACAAGCGGGGAGCGGTCGGTGATGCCGCCTCATCCGAGAATATCTGCTGCTCTGCTTCTGCTTTTGGTCACGGCTTGCAGCAGCGGATCCCCCGCGCCGGATGCCAGCGATACCCCGACGCCCAGCGTTCTCGTCAACACCGTCGCACCCCGCCAGGGTGCGCTACCGGCGATCGTCACGGCTTATGGCTCCGTGGCACCTTCCGAGATCGGCACCCGGACATTCAATGAAGCGCAGCCAGGCCAGGTGACGCGGCTGTTCGTCGCTCCAGGTAGCGCCGTGAAGGCCGGACAGACACTGGCGACCTTCGTCACCGCGCCGACTTCGCGCAGCACCTACGAACAAGCGGTGAGCGCTCTCGCCGCAGCGCAGAAGGCGCGCGCCAGCACGGCGCAGCTGCTCGCGCAGCAGCTCGCGACAACCGATCAGCTGGTGCAGGCGGACAAGGCGGTATCCGACGCACGGACCTCGCTCGCTGCGCTGCGCGCCGAGGGGGCTGGCACCCCTGTCCATACCATCGTGGCACCGTTCGCGGGCGTCGTCACCGCCGTCGCGGTTGCCCAGGGTGATCGCACCGCAGCGGGCGCGACCATCCTGACGGTCGCGCGATCGGGCGGAATTGTCGTCACGGTCGGGATCGATCCGTCGCAGCGCGGCGCGGTCGTTGTCGGGCAAGCGGCGTCGCTGAAGCGCTTGTCGGGCGGCGGTACGATCGAAGGTAGCGTCGTGCGGGTCGACGGCGCGTTGAATGCCGTGACCAAGATGGTCGACGTAGACCTGTCCTTCCCCGCGGGCGCACTCCTCCCGGGCGAGCCGATGCAGGTCGACATCCGCACTGGCGCGGTCACCGGATGGGTCGTGCCGCACGCGGCCGTCGTGACCGCCGGTGGCAGCCCGAGGATATTTCAGGTGCAGAGCGGCAAAGCCAAGGCGGTGCCGGTCACCATCAGACTGTCGTCGGACGCGGGCGACGTCGTCGATGGCACACTGTCTCCACAACTACCGCTGATCGTCGCCGGTGCTTATCAGGTCACCGACGGCGATGCCGTCCGGAGCCGTTGATGCTAGAGCGGCTCCTGCGCACCCAGTCGCGCGCCTTCGTCCTTGTCGGCTTGGCGCTGGCGCTCGCGGGGATCGTCGCAGCGTTGTCGTTGCCGATCGGGCCCTTCCCTCAGGTGTCGTTCCCGCGGGTCGTCGTCGATCTCGATTCCGGTAGCCGCCCCGCAGATCAGACCGCGCTGACCGTCACCCGTCCAGTCGAGGAGGCGATCCGCGCCATCCCCGGCGTCAACAACGTCCGTTCCGAGACGGCGCGCGGGACGGCGCAGATTTCGATCGACTTCGGTTGGGGGCGCGACATGATCGCGAGCACGCTGCTCGTCGATACCGCGGTCGGCCGGATCCTGCCGTCGTTGCCTGCCGGCACGCAGTACAATGTCCGCCGGATGGACCCGACCGTCTTTCCGATCATCTCCTACGCCTTGGTATCCGACACGGCGGATCCAGCCCAGCTCCAGGACTTCGCACGACTTCAGATTACCCCGCTGCTGTCCTCCATCACCGGCCTTGCGAAGGTCGGTGTGCAGGGTGGTGACACCGCAGAGGTCGAGGTACTCGCGGACCCGCAACGACTCGCGAGCTACGGCCTGGCGATGGCGGACCTTGCGACAGCCATCCGCAACGGCAACGTGTTGAGTGCGGTGGGGCAGGTCCAGGATCGTGGTCGACTCTCGCTTGTTATTGCCGATCGCAGCGTCGCCAGCGCTGCGCAGGTCGGCGACATCGTGGTCAAGGCGGCCCCGGCAGGGGTCGTTCGGGTGCGGGATGTTGCGACCGTGCAAACCGGTGCCGTGCCCGTCTGGCAGCGGATCGTCGAGGACGGAAAGCCCGCGGTACTGTTCAACATCTATGAGCAGCCAGACGGAAACGCGGTTCAGATCGCAAGACAAGTGCAGGCGAAGCTGGCGGGCGTGAAGCTGCCCGCCGGGGTAAAGCTCGTCAACTGGTACGATCAAAGCGAGCTGGTGACCCAATCGGTCGCGAGCGTTCGCGACGCGGTGCTGATCGGCCTCGTACTCGCGGCGCTGGTGCTGCTCCTGTTTCTGCGCAGCTGGCGCGTTACGCTCGTCGCCATCATCGTCGTGCCGGCAACGCTGGCGACCACGGTGCTGGTGCTGAGCATCCTCGGCATGAGCTTCAACATCATGACCCTGGGCGGCATCGCCGCAGCTGTCGGGCTGCTGATCGACGACGTCATCGTGATGGTCGAGCATATCGCCCGCCGCGCCGGCGAGCTGAAGCCGGATGGAGATGTCGTCGGCAACGCCGCGGTCATCCCGGCTGCGCGGGAGTTCATGGCACCGCTGACCGGATCGAGCCTGGCGACGCTGATCGTGTTCGTGCCCCTGTCGTTCCTGACCGGTGTGACCGGTGCTTTCTCCAAGGCGCTGTCAGTGACGATGGCGGCGGCACTTGCCATCTCCTGGGCGATGACCGCCTTCGTCGTGCCGGTTCTCGTGCGGTGGCTGGTGGACTTTCGCACATGGAAGGATCCCGGCGTCGCCGGTGAGGGGCGGCTCGCCGTGGTTCACGACAAGGGCCTTGATCGCTTGTCGGCCCGGCCCTGGCTGCTCCTTGTCATTCTCGTGCCGCTCTTGGCGGTCGGCTATATCGGCTACTCCAAGGTGCCGACGGGCTTCATGCCGAAGGTCGACGAAGGCGGCTTCGTCATGGACTATTACACCTCGCCCGGCACGTCGCTGGACGAGAGCGGGCGTCAGGTCGGTCAGATCGACCGTCTGCTTGCAGCCAATCCGGAGGTGCTGACCTTCTCGCGGCGGCTCGGCACCGGCCTCGGCGGTGATCTCGGCCAGAGCTACCACGGCGACTATTTCGTTCGACTGAAACCGGACCACAGCCGCCCGACCGAGGAAGTGGCCGCCAGTGTTGCCGACGAGATCGGGGTGAAGGTGCCAGGCGTCCAGGTCGAGGTCGCGCAACTTATCGAGGATCTGATCGGCGATCTCACCGCCGTTCCGCAGCCGATCGAGGTCAAGCTCTATTCGTCCGACCCCACCGTGCTCGACGCTCAGGCGAAGAAGGTCGCTGCCCTGATCGAGAAGATCGATGGCGTCGTCGAGGTGAAGGACGGGGTTCAACTGGCAGGTGACGCGCTCGATGTCCGCGTCGACCCGGTCCGCGCCGGCGTCGAAGGGATCGCGCCCGCAGACGTCGAGACACAGCTGTCGACCGCCCTTAGCGGCACCGTCGCCACAACCCTTGCCCGACCCGACAAGGCCATCGACGTGCGCGTCCGGCTTCCGCAGGCGATGACGATTAGCCAGGCCGGACTTGCGCAACTGCCCATCCGAGCCACTGATGGCCATGTATTCCCGCTGTCGCGTGTCGCGTTCATCGAGGCAGTCGTTGGACAACCGCAAATCGCCCGCGAAAACCTGGAACCGATGGTGGCCGTGACCGGTCGCATTCAGGGCCGCGGGATCGGGGCTGCCGTCGGCGACGTGACCAAGGCGCTCGACCAGCCAGGCGTGCTGGCACTCGGCATCCGCTACGAGCTGGGCGGCCTCTACCAGCAGCAGCAGATCGCCTTCGCGGGCCTCATCAAGGTGTTCGGTGCAGCTCTCGTCGCCGAACTGGTGCTGCTCCTTGTGCTATACCGACGGTTCTGGTTGCCCGTCATCATTATCGGCTGCTCGCTCCTGTCGACCACGGCCGTGTTCACCGCGCTGTGGCTCGCCGGCGTCGACCTCAACATCACGGCGCTGATGGGCATGACGATGATCATCGGCATCGGCACCGAGATGGCGATCTTCTACATCTCGGAATTCGAGGAACTCTGCCACACCATGCCGCCCGTCGTCGCGACGCGCGAGGCAAGCCGCAATCGCCTGCGTCCGATCACGATGACGACGCTGGCGGCGATCTTGACGCTCCTGCCGCTCGCCCTCGCGATCGGCCAAGGCTCAGGCATCCAGCAGCCGCTCGCGATCGCGATCATCGCCGGCCTGTTGCTGCAATATCCGCTCGTCCTCCTGGCAATGCCGATCCTCGTTCGGCTGACCCTACCGCATTCCGACCATGATCCTGCCATTTCAGCACAAGGAACTGCACAATGAAGAGGGTACTGACGACGGCCACCTTGGCGCTGACCTCCTTCGCTGCGGCAGGGGCTGTCCCGCCGGCGCCAGCGTATCGCGTCACAGCTACGATCTCCGGTCCGAATGGCGGGGGATGGGATTATGCCCGCGTCGATCCGGTCGACCACCGCCTCTATATCGCCCGGTCGACCTCGGTCACCGTCATCGACACCAGAGGTGAGCGAGCAGTCGGATCGATCGGCGCCATCGCGCATGGTCATGCGGTCGTACCTCTTCCCGGTGGGCGCGTGATGGCGACGAGCGGCGACGATGCCTCAATCCGCTTTCTTTCAACCTCCGATGGTCGCGAACTGGGCCGTATCGCGGTCGGCGAAAAACCGGACGCTGCGATCGTCTCGGCCGACGGCAAAACTGGCTTCGTGATGAATGCCAAGGCCGGCTCGGTATCGATCATCGACACGGCTGCGATGCGGACCTTGCGCACGGTGCAGCTCAAGCCCGGCCTCGAATATGCAGCGCTGACGCCGGACGGCACCCTGTTCGTCAACAACGAAGACGAAAACGAGATGGAGGTCGTCGACGTGCGGCGTGGCACGGCCGCTGCGCCGATCGCCTTGCCAGGGTGCACCGAGCCTTCTGGCCTCGCCTATGACGCGAAGGCGGATCGCCTCATTGCCGCATGTGCCAACGGCAAGGCGGCCATCGTCACGGGCTCCAACCACAAACTTTCGCAGCTGGTCGACATAGGCGCAGGCCCGGATGCCGTTATTCTGGATCCGCAGCGTCGCTTGGCGTTTATTCCCTGCGGCAAGGACGGAGTGCTGGACGTGCTGTCTCTCGAGGGCGCCGTCGTGAAGCGCGTGGGCCGTATCAAGACTGCGGTGGGTGCACGGACGGGGGCGCTCGATTCAGACAGCGGTGCCATCTACTTGCCGACAGCGTCGTTTGGCCCGCCAGCCAAACCTGGTGCTCGCCCGGTTGCAACGCCTGGCACGTTCAAGGTCTTGGTCGTGAAGCCGGCGTGACGGAGCCATATGGACTATTTGGGGTAACTGCGCTTGCACGAATTCTCACCCGGGCGGCGCTGGTGGCGCTTGGCGGAGCGCTTTTGCTCGTCGTCGCGGCGTTTGTCGCGACGGGCCGGGTAACGGGCTTCGATGCGGCCATTCTCGTGTGGGTGCGCGAGCGCACCGGCGATCATGCTTGGCTGATCGCCATCGCGCGGGTCGTGACGGTGATGGGAAACAATGCCACCCTGTGGATCGCGACTACGGTCGCAATCACGGTGTGCGCAATAAGGCAACGCTGGCAGTGGTGCGCCTTCCTCACAGGCACAACCGCAGGCGGGGCTGTCATCATCAGTGTGATCAAGGCGGAGGTGGGCCGGCCCAGGCCGATGGTAGTCTCGCATCTCGTGGATGTTCAGACCGCAAGTTTCCCAAGCGGGCACGCCATGGACTCTGCCTTCGTCTATGGATCGATAGCTATTGCCATTGTGGCAGGCGCTGGTGACGGGCGTCGATGGGATCTGGCGGTCGTCGCTGCCATGCTTCTGGTGTTTGCTATCGGTGCGTCGCGGATCGTCCTTGGAGTCCACTGGCCAACGGATGTTGCAGCTGGATGGGCAATTGGCTTGTGCTGGACGGCCACCGTGACACAGGTTTTCGCCCAACGGATTGGCGGACAGCCACGGACATTTGGCAAGCAGACGCTGCTCATGAGCGAACCCAAGTGAACTGGCTGGCACGTTTCTTCAAAAGTCGGCGCAAACACGGTGGGCGCGTTCAGTCTGAGCAAGCCGGCAAATACGTCCAGCAAGATGAAGGCTGTCGAAGCCAACGGTGCATGGTTCCTGCGCCTTCTCACAGCCAAACTTTATGGACTGATCAGACTGGATCAAACCTCGCTGCGCAACCGTGCCGTCATTCGGTGCGACATGGTGGCGGCGCGGATGGCGCACGTCGGCGATCATTCACACCGACCCGCTACCTCGCCGTCGGTGGGGCCGGCGATCGCCGGGGCTATGTCACCGCCATCCGGGCCTTCGCGCTCAGCGGAAAGCGGGGCGATCGCCTGACGATGATCGGCTATGGTCGACACCGGCGCCGGCTCGAGCATTGGGCAAAGGCGCTGGGCATCGACGCAATCGTTGCATTCTCGTCAGTCGATCTGCCCCCCAACCTTGATGTAAGCTTGTTCGATGCGCTGATCCTCGTTTCGTACGAGCCTGAGCGTCTCTCCTCACTCGTGCGAACCGCTGCCGAACTTGATCTCGCGGTCGTAGTCCCCGACGATCACGCTGACGTACTTGCCATCACGTCGCCGACGCAAACGTCGTACACGGCGACGCCATACGACAGCCTGTCCTACAGTCTTGCACTTTCGCAGATATCTGCGGCGTGATGCTCTCACATCCGATACGCCTGGATGGCGCCGTCAACCGGCTGTCAGCGCTCGATGATCGCGATCCCCGCACAGGAGTTTTATTATGACTGCGATCAGCAACCTGGTTGCCACGTTGGCGGGCTGGATCGTCGCCGCGATCGCTGCGACCGGATATATTGGCATCATCGGTTTGATGGCTCTCGAAAGCGCCTGCATCCCGCTGCCGTCTGAAATCATCATGCCGTTCAGCGGTTATCCGGTCGCGACCGGTCGCCTGGACCTGTGGCTGGTAGCGATTGCGGGAGCGGTCGGCTGTAATCTCGGATCAGCTCTTGCTTATGAGGCGGGGCGCCGCGGTGGCCGTGCCATGGTCGACCGTTACGGACGCTGGCTCCTGCTCACACCCGAGGATCTTGACCGATCGGAACGGTTTTTCGAGCGCTTTGGCGGCGCGGCTGTTCTGATAGGTCGGATGTTGCCGGGCATCCGCTCGTTTATCGCGCTGCCCGCGGGGATCGCCCGGATGCCGTTGCTGCGCTTTCACCTCTACACGTTCATAGGGTCTTTGCCTTGGTGCCTCGGACTGGCCTATGCCGGCCAGGTCCTCGGGAGCCGCTGGAACACAGATCCGAGATTGTCGGCCTTGTTTCACAAGATCGACCTGTTCCTGCTGGGCGCGATCGTGCTGGCGGCAATATGGTTCGTCCGACGTCGCCTGACGGGGGTGCGAACTTCACGCGCCACAGAAACCGATAAAAGTCAGGGGTGACCTCGGGACCCCTCGTCTGCAACCGGAGCGGGGTGCCGCTACATTGGGACTTTGTATAGTCGGCTCCAGCAACGCCCACTCTTTCGTGACTAAGCCGTCACGATGCGCCACACTTTCCTTCTGATCCCGATCCTGCTTGCCGGTTGCGGCGAGAAGACCGCAAAGCCCCCCGCACCGCCTGCCCATGCCGAGACGATCGCGCACGAAAGCGAGCTGCTGAAGCTGACGCTGACGCCCGAGGCGCAACGTCGCCTGGGCATCAGCCTGGAGCGCGTCGGCGGAGGATCGGCCACGGCGACGCGTGAGGTGGCCGGCGAAATCGTGGTCCCGCCGATCAGCGCCAATGGTGTGCCGGTCAACTCGACGACCAATCTCCAGCAGATCGGCAGCCAGCAGGCCGCAGCCGATGCCGAACTGGCGCGCGCATCGGCGCAGGCCCGTCTCGCCCGGATCGCGCTCGAGCGGGCCGAGAGCCTGGTGCGCGAGGAAGCCGGCAGTGTCCGGGCGCGCGACGAAGCAGCAGCAGCCCTAGCAGCAGCGCAGGCGGCATTAGGCGCGGCGCGGCAGCAGCGCCGTTTGCTTGGGCCGGCGGTCGCCTCGCTCGGTTCGCAAGCGGTGCTGTGGGTCCGTGCGTCCGTGTTCGGCAGTGACATGGGGAATGTGCGTCGGGAGACCGCCGCGATGGTCCGCACGCTCGGCGAGGCCGGCGCGCCACACAGCGCCCGTCCGGTGCAGGCGCCGCCATCCGCCAATACCGTCGCCGGCACCGTCGACCTGTATTACGGCATCGACAACCGCGATCGATCCTTCCGGGTCGGGCAGCGCGTGTCGATCGACCTGCCACTTGCCGGGCAGACGGAGGGGTTGTCGGTGCCGTCCGCGGCGATCCTGCGCGATATCAACGGCGGCGAGTGGGTCTATCAGAAGACCGCGCCCGACACCTTCGTCCGCCAGCGTGTCGAGGTGGCATCGGAGAGCGGCGGACGGGCGCTGCTGGCGCGCGGACTGTTCGCCGGGGCACAGGTCGTCACGGACGGCGCGGCCGAACTTTTCGGCACCGAGTTCGGGGCAGCGCACTGATGCTCGGCCGGCTCGTCCATTTCGCGCTGTCGCAGCGCGTTCTCGTTCTCGCGCTCGCCGCGCTGCTGGTGGTGCTCGGGGTCCGCGCCGGGCGCGACGTGCCGCTCGACGTGTTTCCCGAGTTCGCGCCCCCGATGGTGGAAATCCAGACCGAGGCACCGGGTCTGTCGACCGAGGAAGTCGAGAGCCTGGTCACGGTGCCAATCGAGACGGCGGTCAACGGCGTACCCGGCCTGATGACGCTGCGATCCAAGTCGGTGCTGGGCCTGTCGTCGGTGCAGATCCTTTTCGAGCACGGGTCCGACGTGATCCGCGCCAGGCAGATGGTCGGGGAGCGGATCGCGCAGGTGCAGCCTCGCCTGCCGCTCGCGGCGCGCCAACCGGTGCTGATGCCGCCGCTGTCCTCGACCAGTCGCGCGATGAAGGTCGGACTTTCGTCGACGAAGCTCGACCAGATGCAGCTTTCCGAGCTGGTGCGCTGGACGATCCGGCCGCGATTGATGGCGGTGCCCGGCGTCGCCAACGTCGCGGTCTGGGGACAGCGCGACCAGCAGTTGCAGGTGCTGGTCGATCCCGATCGTCTGCGCGCTTCCGGCGTGATGCTGGCGGAGGTGCGCGCGGCAGCGGGCGACGCGGTTCTCGTCGGGGGCGGCGGGTTCGTCGACACGCCCAACCAGCGACTCGCCGTCCGGCAGACCGGCACCGTGCAGACAGCGGCGGACCTCGCTCAGGCGATCGTCAAGCAGGCGGGCGAAGCGCCGGTCCGGATCGGCGACGTCGCGCGCGTGGTCGATGGCTTCAACGCACCGATCGGCAATGCCATCATCGACGACGGCCCCGGCATCATGCTGATTGTCGAGAAACAGCCTACCGCCAACACGCTGGAGCTGACCCGCGCGGTCGAGGCGGCGTTCGACGAACTGAAGCCCGGCCTCAAGGACGTGAAGGTCGACACGACCATCTTCCGGCCGGCGACCTTCATCGAACGCTCGATCGACAATCTCACCCACGCGCTGATGATCGGCTGCGCCTTGGTCGCGGCGGTGCTGTTCCTGTTCACCCGCGACTGGCGGCAGGCGACGATCAGCCTCGTCGCGATCCCCCTGTCGCTGCTCGGCGCGGGGCTGATGCTGCTGTGGTCCGGTGCGACGATCAACGTGATGATTATCGCCGGCCTCGTCATCGCGCTTGGCGAGGTAGTCGACGATGCGATCATCGACGTGGAGAATATCGCGCGTCGCCTGCGGCTGAACCGCGAGTCCGCCGATGCCAGGCCCGCGTTCGCGGTGGTGCTGGCCGCGTCGCTGGAGGTCCGCTCCGCGGTGGTGTTCGCCTCCCTGATCGTGATGCTGGTGTTCGTGCCGATCTTTTTTCTGGGCGGGGT
>NZ_JAJLPA010000038.1 GCF_025548555.1 Sphingomonas sp. A2-49 | reverse complement strand
CACCGTCAATACGGAAATCATAGTTTTTCTGTCACATTGGTGGAACCACACGGAAAAGCGCGGTTTACGCGATGTGAAGGGCGACGGTCCTATACCCGCCGGACCATGCCTTCGTCTCCGAATCGCCTTGCCGCCCCTACCGAATCGAAGGGCGTCCCCGAATCGATCGGCGCCCAGGTGCGGCGCGCCGTCCTGTGGAGATCGGGCAGCCAGATCCTTGCGCAGATCGTGCAATGGGCGGCGACGTTCCTCGTCATCCGCATCCTCGATCCGCGCGACTACGGCCTCTATGCGATGACCGGGGTGGTGCTGGTCTTCCTCAACATGCTCAACGGCTACGGCCTCGCCAGCGGCCTGATCCAGCGCGACGACGTGACGCCGCGGCAGGTGCGGCAGCTGTTCGGCATGCTCGTCGCACTCAACGCATCGCTCGGCATCGCGCAGCTCCTGATCGCACCGCTCGCCGCCGCCTATTACCGCCAGCCCGAGGTGGCGCAGCTGCTGCGCGCGCAGGCGATCATCTATGTCGTCACGCCGTTTACCGCGCTGCCCTATGCGTTGCTGAGCCGGGCGATGGAGTTCCGGCGCCAAGCGGCCGCCAACGTCGCCGCCTCGCTGGCGGGGGCGACGACCGCGCTCGCCGGTGCCTCGCTCGGGCTGGGGGTGTGGACGCTCGTCTGGGCGCCGATCGCGCTCTACACGGTGCGCGCGATCATGCTGACCTGGGGCGCACGCTCGCTGATGTGGCCGGCGTTCGACTTTCGTGGCGCGGGGCATCTTGCGCGGTACGGCGGCGTGATGGCGGCGGGGCAGTTCTTCTGGTTTTTGCAGAGCCAGGCGGACGTGTTCATCGCCGGGCGCCGGTTCGACGCGCACCAGCTCGGCATCTATACGACCGCGCTGTTCCTCGCGCAGATCTTCGTCGCCAAGTTCGTGCCGCCGCTCAACGAGGTCGCGTTCAGCGCCTATGCGCGGATCCAGCACGACGAGGGCGCGGTCGGGCGGGCGTTCGTCCGGTCGGTGCGGGTCATCATGCTCGTCGCCATGCCCTTCTACCTGGGGCTGGCGGCGACCGCGGAGCCGCTGGTGCTGACCGCGCTCGACGCGAAATGGGCGGAGGTGGTGCCGGTGGTGCGGCTGATCGCGCTCGCGATGCCGTTCATGACGGTGCAGGTGCTCTATTCGCCCGCCTGCGACGCGCGCGGCCGGCCGGGGATCGGCGCGCGCAACGGCGCGGTCGGTGCCGCGCTGCTCGCCGCCGCCTTTGCCGTCGGAGTCCGCTGGGGACCGGTCGGGCTCGCATGGAGCTGGATCGCGGCCTATCCCCTGTACCTCGCGGCCTCGACGTGGCGGTCGCTGCCGGTGATCGGCGCGAGCGTCCGCGCGCTGGCGGATGCGATCGCCCCGTCCGCGGCCGCGGCGATCGGCATGGCGCTGGTGGTGACCGGCGTCGATCATGCGTTGCCGCCGCTCGATGCGCGGTTGCGGCTTGCGGTGCTCGTGGCGGTCGGCGCGGCGACCTATGGCGCGTGGCTGCTGCTGTTCGCGCGCGACACGGTGCGCGAGCTCGTCGCGCTGGTGCGCAGGCGACCGGTGCCCGCCGCCGCCACCTAGCTCTGCTGGATATAGTCGCGCATCGCCGCGGCATCGGCCTCGATCCGGTCGATGCGGTATTTGACGAGGTCGCCGATCGAGACGAAGCCGACCATCCGCCCGTCGTCGACCACCGGCAGGTGGCGGATGCGGCGACGGGTCATCAGCGACAAGGCGCCGATCGCGGGTTCGGTCGGGGCGACGCTCTGCACCGGCCGGGTCATGACCTCCGCCACCGTCCGGTCGAGCGCCGCGGGACCGTGCGCGGCAAGGCAGTGGACCACGTCGCGTTCGGAGAAGATGCCGACGACGGCCGCGCCGTCGACGACGGGGACCGCACCGATCCGTCGTTCGGCGAGCAGCGCCACCGCCTGACCCACCGTCGCGTCGCCGGCCAGCGAGACCACGTCGCTGCCTTTGCCACGCAGGATTGCCGCAATCGTCATGCTTCCTCTCCTTGCCATGCCCGCCTTTCGTGCCGTGAACGCGGTGCGGGATTGAGCAGACCACGTTTGCGGCGCATTGGCAAAAGGATGCGCGATACCCCGACAGGATTGGACGACCCCGCCCAGGCGGCGCACGCCTGGCACCGGTTCCGCAGCATCATGGCGTGGATGATCGCGGTCGCGGGGCTGTGCAGCGCGGGCGTGATCGCGGCGCTCGCCTGGGTGCACGGTCCGCTGCGGCTCGTCACCATGCTGGCGGTGATCGGCGGGGTCGGCGGATCGATCGCGATGGCGGGCGCGCTGATGGGACTGGTGTTCCTCAGCTCCGGCACCGGGCACGATGAGGATGTCGAGCGCGTCCATCGCGACGAAACCCGCTGACACGAAAAGGGCCGGTTCCCGCGAAGGAACCGGCCCCGGCAGGCACATGGCGCGGAGCGCGGCCTATTCGGCGGCGGGCGCTTCCGCGGCGGGCGTCCGCGCGACGCGGCGGCGACGCGGCTTGGGTGCTTCGTCGTCGGCGTCGTTCGCTGCGGCGATGTTCAGCGACGGCGGCAGGCGATCGGCATCGACGCCGTTGCCTTCCGTCTCGGCCGGCGCCGTGGCCACGCCCTCGACCTGCGCGTCGCGGCGCGGACGACCGCGGCGGGGACGGGGGGCGAGTGCGGGTGCATCCGCCTCCAGCACCGCCTCGGTCCGGTCGGCGAGCGTTTCCCCGTCCGCGAGCGGATCGGCACGACGCTGGCCGGCGACCTCGACCGGTGCATCGCCGGCCTCCTGCCGCGGACGCCGGACGCGATCCTCGCGCTGCGGGCGATCGTCGCGCTGGGCGCGCTCCTCGCGCTGCTGCGGACGATCCTCACGGTTGGCGTCGCGATTGCCGCGATCCTCGCGGTTGCCATTCGCGTTGCCGTTGGCATTGCCGCGATCGTCCCAGTTGCGCGCCTGGCGCTGGTCGCCGTCCTGGCGATCGCGACGTTGCGGGCGCTCGTCGCGCTGCTGGTCGCGGCCGTCGCGCTGGTTCTGGTCGCGCTGGCCCTGCTCGCGCTGCTGGCCCTCGCCGTCCTGTTCGCCGGCGCGGATCGGCTCGCCCTCGTCGCCGTAATCGTCGTCGTCGTTGAGGTCGAACGGCTGCTGGCGGCGCGGCTGGCTGTTGTCTTCGAAGCGGCCACGCTGGTCTGCGATCACGCGAAAGTAATGATCGGCGAACTGGAGGTAATATTCGGTGTTGACGCGATCGCCCTGGCGTTGCGCCTCGCCGGCCAGGTTCTTGTACTTTTCGAACAGCTGGTTCGCATTGCCGCGTGCGCGGCTGTCGATGCGGTTGCCGTTGTCCGGCCGTCCCTGGCCACCCTGGCGCGGCCCGTTGCCGCCACCGCTGCCACCATTGTTACCGCCACGGCCGCGACGGCGACCGTTCTGCCGATTGTTGATCAAGCTACTGTCCCACGATCAGAGTGTATCTGGTCCTCAAAACCCGTTCGGCCACGACGGCCTGTGCTCCCGGTCAACGGTGCAACCCTCCGGGTCGCGGCGTGCCTTCGGCGACGCTCGAGCCTGCCACGGCCACCGGACTTCAGCGGCTTCATGACGAAGGATGCGGGTCAGCGCCCTACGATCAACCCCGTTATTCGTTGATGGTGCGTGCCCCGGCCCGACCAATAGCTGGCGATGGACCGTTCCTACAAGTGAAATATGAGGGCGCGTGCCGCTTCTTTCAACCCTGTGGCGGCACGGTCACGAGCAGGCACCGGTCACGGTCGCCGAGATCGCGGTGCACGACGCTGGACAGACCCTGCGCCGCGAACAGCGCGCCCACCGCCGCGGCCTGCCGATGGCCGATCTCCACCGCGGCGCAGCCGCCGGGCGCGATCAGCCGCGGCAGCTGCCGGGCGAGGATGCGATAGTCGTCGAGCCCGTCCTCGCCCGCGAACAGCGCGGCGGCGGGCTCGTGCCCGCGCACCTCGTCGGGCAGCGCTTCGCCGGTCCCGATATAGGGCGGGTTGGCGAGGACGAGATCGAACGTGCCGTCGATCGCACCACCCCAGTCGCCCGCCACGAAGGCGGCGCGCCCTGCCATGCCGAGCGTCGCGGCGTTGCGCACGGCATAGCCCAGCGCCGCCGCCGAGCGGTCGACCCCCAGCCCCCGCGCCGGCCATTCGTCGAGCGCGGCGAGCAGCAGCGTGCCCGGACCGGTGCCGAGATCGAGGACCGTCGCCGGGGCGCGGGCGGCGAAATGCGCCGCGGCGGCAACCAGCAACGTCTCGCTGTCCGGCCGCGGGATCAGCACGCCGGGCCCGACCGAAAGGTCGATCGTCCAGAAGCCGCGGGTGCCGGTGATGTACGCGACCGGTTCGCGTGCCGCGCGGCGCTCGACCAGCGCGGCGAACGCGGGGGGCACCGGCCGGTCCATGTCGAGCAGCATCGCGCTGCGATCGAGGCCGAGCGCGTGCGCCATCAGCAGTTCGGCATCGAGCCGCGCGGTATCGGAAAACGCGAACCGCGCCGCAGCGTCCGAGAGGGCGATGCGGAGGGGTGTCATGCGTGAGCTACCCCGTCACGGCAGGAGCCGGTGACGTTCGAGCAAAGACGCGAAGACGCGCAGAACAGTGGATTCACGCGGAGGCGCGGAGGGCGCGGAGGGTTGCGCTCGGCGCAGCCGCTGCAATCCCTGCCCGTCGAAGCGCGTACCGCACCCGGGTGATGGAGGGGGGCTCCCGCGAGGGGCGAAACATCTCCGCGCCTCCGCGCCTCCGCGTGAACCCCCTTTTTCTGTCTCGACGCTGTCGCGCCCTCGCTCAGCCACGGCTTGTTGAGGGAGCGCGTCCCGCCGCCGCCAGGCGTCTTCCCTCGCCGCAGGGTCGACCCCGACACTCCTTCGCGGCAACGGCAGACGCAGCGGCCGGGCGATGGATATTTTCGACGCCCGATGTCAGCCATCCAGCGAGGCCAGCCGCTCCGCCTCGTCCTGCGCGATCAGCGCGCCGATCAGTTCGTCCATCTCGCCGGCCATGATCTCGGGCAGCCGGTGCAGCGTCAGGTTGATGCGGTGGTCAGTCACCCGCCCCTGCGGGAAATTGTAGGTGCGGATGCGTTCGGACCGGTCGCCGGACCCGACCATCGCCTTGCGCGTGCCGGACCGTTCGCTCGCCAGCCGTTCGCGCTCCGCCTCGTACAGGCGGGTGCGCAGCACCTTCAGCGCCTTGGCCTTGTTCTTGTGCTGCGACTTTTCGTCCTGCTGGATGACGACGAGGCCGGTGGGCAGGTGGGTGATGCGTACCGCGCTGTCGGTCGTGTTGACCGACTGGCCGCCCGGCCCCGACGAGCGATAGACGTCGATGCGCAGGTCCTTCGCCTCGTCGATGCGGACGTCGACATCCTCCGCCTCGGGCAGCACCGCGACCGTCGCCGCCGAGGTGTGGATGCGCCCGCCCGCCTCGGTCGCGGGGACGCGCTGGACGCGGTGGACGCCCGCCTCGAACTTCAGCCGGGCGAACACGCCCGATCCCGTGACCGAGGCGACGACCTCCTTGAACCCGCCCGCGTCGGAGGACGAACCGCTGATGAGTTCGACCCGCCAGCCCTGCCCTTCGGCATAGCGCTGGTACATGCGGAACAGGTCGCCGGCGAACAGCGCGGCCTCGTCGCCGCCGGTGCCGGCGCGGATCTCCAGCATCGCGGCACGCTCGTCGGCGGCGTCGCGCGGCAGCAGCGCGAGCGCGAGGCGGCGGTCGGCGGCATCGAGCGCACGGGCGTTGTCGCGCAGCTCCTCGGCCGCCATCTGGCGCAGTTCCTCGTCGCCGGTATCCTCGGCCATCCAGGCGAGGCTGTCCGCCTCCTGCCGCAGCCGCCGCACCTCGCCCGCCGCCGCGGCGACGGGTTCCAGCTCGGCATATTCCTTCGACACCGCGACGAAGCGGTCGCTGGCCAGCTCGCCGGTCGCCATCAGCGCCTGCAACTCGTCGCGCCGCGCTTCGATCTGCGCGATCCGTTCGGGGGAGATGGTGGTCATGCCGCGATCCTCCCCGGCACGGGGAGGGGGACCATGCGCAGCATGGTGGAGGGGGGCATCCCCAAAGGACGTGCTTCGTGGAGAACCCCCTCCACCACGCCGCTGCGCGTCGCGGTCCCCCTCCCCTTGCAGGGGAGGATAACGATAGCCATCACCGTAGCGCCTCTATGACTTCGGCTGCACCGATGTTGCGTTGCTCTCCAGTCGCCATGGTCTTGATCGTAACACTGCCTTCGATCAGGGTCGGCCCTACGAAGATGACGTGGGTCGCATCCGCGGAAGCGGCCCTCTGCATGCGCTTCTTGGCGTTCCCGCGGAAATCGGTGTGAACCGTCAGCCCCTGTCGGCGGAGATTGGCGGCATAACCCATCGCTATTGTCTCAAAAGACAAGTCGAGCGGGACCACCGCTACGGTTGGGTGCTCAACCGCCGGCTCGTCCACCAACATCGCCAGCCGCTCGACGCCCGCCGCCCAGCCGACGCCCGCGGTCGGCGCGCCGCCCAGGCTCTCGACCAGCCCGTCGTAGCGCCCGCCGGCCAGTACCGTGCCCTGCGCGCCGAGCCGGTCGGTGACGAATTCGAACGCGGTATGCCGGTAATAGTCGAGCCCGCGCACCAGCCGCGCGTTGCGCGTCCAGGCGACGCCCGCCGCATCCAGCCCGGCGGTCACCGCGTCGAAGAACGTTCGCGCCTCCGGGGTCAGATAGGCGTCGATGTCCGGCGCCGCATCGGCGATCGGGCGATCGCGCGGGTCCTTGGAATCGAGGATGCGCATCGGGTTCTTGTCGAGCCGGGTCAGGCTGTCCTCCGACAATTCCGCCCTGTGCGCCTCGAAATGTGCGACCAGCCCGGCGCGCCACGCCTCGCGCGTCTCGGCATCGCCCAGCGTGTTGAGCTGCAACGTCACGCCGTCGGCGATGCCCAGTTCGCGCAGCAGCTGGTCCGCCATCACCAGCAGTTCGACGTCCGCGGCGGGCTCGGGCGCGCCCAGGATCTCCGCGTCGATCTGGTGGAACTGGCGATAGCGCCCCTTCTGCGGGCGTTCGTAGCGGAACACCGCGCCGCTGGTCGTGACCTTCAGCGGCGCATATTGCTGCCAGCCCTCGGTCAGGAAGGCGCGCGCGATGCCGGCGGTGAATTCCGGGCGCAGGGTCAGCGAATCGCCGCCCCGGTCGGGGAAGGTATACATCTCCTTCGACACGACGTCGGTCGTCTCGCCGATCGACCGGGCGAACACCTCGGTCGCCTCGAACACGGGCAGGTCGACGCGGCCGAAGCAATAGAGCCGCCGCACGCGCTCGAACGTGTCGAGCACATGGGAAAAGCGGCGCTGTTCCTCGCCGAAGATGTCCTGGGTGCCGCGCACCCGGCGCGGCGTTTCGATACGGGCCATAGGGCTGCGCTATCTAGGCGAGACGTGCGGCAAGCGCTAGCATTTCGCCGATGACGGACCGGCAACGCTTCTGGGGGATCGGCAGCCGCGTGGCACCGCCGCGTTTCGCGCTGTTCGTGCTGCTGTTCGGCGCGGGGCTCGCGGGGTTCGTGCCGTGGCTGGGGTCGGGCCGGGGCGCGATGGCGGCGTTCGACGTCGCCGCCGCGGTGTTCCTCGCATCGGTAACGACGCTGTTCGCACATGCCAGCGCGGACCGCATGCGCCGCGCGGCGCGCGACAACGACGCCAACCGCGCGCTGCTGCTGGGCATCACCTTCGCCACGACGATCATCATCCTGGTCGCGGTGGCGGGCGAGCTCAAGGGGCGCAACGACGCGATGGCGATCGCGCTGGTGATCGCCACGCTGGTACTCGCCTGGCTGTTCTCCAACATGGTCTATGCGCTGCACTATGCGCACCTGTTCTACCTGCCCGACGACAAGGGGGACGCCGGCGGGCTGGAATTCCCGGCGTGCGACGAGCCCGACTATTGGGACTTCCTGTATTTCAGCGCGACGCTCGGCATGACCTTCCAGACGTCCGACGTGTCGATCACCGCGCGGCGCATCCGTCGCGTGGTGCTCGGCCAGTGTCTCGCGGCGTTCGTCTTCAACCTCGGCGTGCTCGCGTTCACGATCAACGTGCTGGGCGGCGGCGGCGGGTAAAGGACTGGACGGCTGGCCTTTTGCGCGCTTACACCCGCCGCAACAATATTTCGCCGAAGGTCCTCCATGATCCGCAAGTTCGCCGTCGCGTCCCTTTTCGTGTCCGTCGCCGTGCCCGCACTGGCGCAGGTGCCCGCGGGCAACAGCGCGCCGCAGCCGGTGCCGATCACGGATACGATCCCGGCCGCCCGCGACATCCCCTATCCCGGCACGCTCAAGCTCGACGTCGACGCGACCGACACCGAACGCGGCATCTTCCGCGTCCGCGAGACGATCCCGGTCGCGCGCCCGGGGCCGATGGCGCTGCTGTTCCCGAAGTGGCTCCCCGGTGCGCACACGCCGCGCGGCGAGATCGAGAAACTCGCCGGGCTGGTCATCCGCGGCAACGGCCGCATCCTGCCGTGGACGCGCGACACCGGCGACGTCTTCGCCTTCCATATCGACGTGCCCGCGGGCGTGAAGGTGCTCGACGCGGAATTCCAGTTCCTGTCCGCGACCAAGACCGACCAGGGGCGGATCGTCGCGACCCCCAACCTCATCAGCCTGCAACCCAATTCGGTGAGCCTCTATCCCGCCGGCTATTACACCCGCCAGATCCCGGTGCAGATGACGGTGAAGTTCCCCGCCGGCTGGACCGCGGCGGGCGCGATCCCCGCCAAGGCGGCGGGATCGACCTATACCTACGACAGGACGAACTACGAGATCCTCGTGGATTCGCCGGTGCTCGCGGGCCGCTACGGCAAGACCTGGGCGCTGTCGCCGCGCGTCGACCTCAACGTCTTCGCCGATTCGCCCGAGCTGCTCGCCGCGAAGCCCGAACAGATCGAGGCGCACCGGCGGCTGGTCGATCAGGCGGTCAAGACCTTCGGCGCGCAGCATTACGACCATTACGAATTCCTGCTGTCGCTCAGCGACCAGCTCGGCGGCATCGGGCTGGAGCATCATCGCAGTTCCGAGAACGGATCGCGGCCGACCTATTTCACCGAATGGGATGCGAACGTCGCCGCGCGCAACCTGCTGCCGCACGAATTCACGCACAGCTGGGACGGCAAGTTCCGCCGCGGCGCCGACCTGTGGACGCCCGATTTCCGCACGCCGATGCGCGATTCGCTGCTGTGGGTGTACGAGGGGCAGACGCAATTCTGGGGCTATGTGCTCCAGACGCGCTCGGGCCTCGTCAGCAAGCAGGACACGCTCGATGCCTATGCCGGCATCGCCGGCGCCTATGATCTCGCGCCGGCGCGGCAGTGGCGCAACCTGCTCGACACGACCAACGATCCGATCATCTCGTCGCGCCGGCCCAAGGGCTGGACCAGCTGGCAGCGCAGCGAGGATTATTACAACGAGGGCCTGATGGTCTGGATGGAGGTCGACGCGATGCTCCGCCGGCAGTCGGGCGGCGCCAAGTCGATCGACGATTTCGCCCGCGCCTTCTTCGGCGTGCGCGACGGCGACTGGGGCGAGCTGACCTATACGTTCGACGACGTCGCCGCGACGCTCAACGCGATCCAGCCTTACGACTGGGCCGGGTTCCTGAAGAAGCGGATCACCGAGACGGGCCAGCCCGCCCCGGTCGATGGCTTCGCGATGAACGGCTACAAGCTCGTCTATGGACCGCAGCCGACCAGATACATCACCAACACGGAAAAATCCGGCACGATCAACGTCACCTGGTCGGTCGGCCTGTCGATCGGCAAGGATGGCGAGATCGGCGTGGTGACGTGGGACAGCCCGGCATTCAAGGCGGGGCTGGACGTCGGCACAATGGTGCAGGCGGTCAACGGCGTGGCCTATAGCGGCGATGCGATGAAGGCCGCGATCGTCGCCGCGCAGACGACGAAGGACCCGATCCGGCTGCTGGTCCGAAACGGGCCACGCTACCGCGAAGTCGCCATCGACTATCACGGCGGGCCCCGCTATCCGCGCCTCGAGAAGGTCGGCACCGGCGAAACCGGGCTCGACAGGCTTCTTTCGCCACGCTGAAGGGCAGCGGGCACGGTTACGACAAGGGACTTTCATGCGTATCGATCTGATTCCGGTCGGCAAGAGCCCGCCCGACGACCTCAACGTCATCATCGAGGTGCCGACCGGCGGCGAGCCCGTGAAGTATGAATTCGACAAGGCGTCGGGTGCGCTGTTCGTCGATCGCATCCTCCACACGCCGATGCGCTATCCGGCGAACTACGGCTTCGTGCCGCACACGCTGTCGCCCGACGGCGATCCGCTCGACGCGCTGGTGATCGCGCGCTCGCCGTTCATCCCCGGCTGCGTCGTGCGCGCGCGGCCGATCGCGGTGCTGAACCTCGAGGACGAGGCCGGCGGCGACGAAAAGCTCGTCTGCGTCCCCGTCGACGAGGTCTTCCCTTATTATTCCAACGTCGACGGCCGCGCCGATGTGCCCGAGATCGTGTTCGAACAGATCGAGCACTTCTTCACGCACTACAAGGATCTCGAAAAGAAGAAGTGGGTGCGCGTCGGCGTCTGGGGCGACCGCGACGAGGCACGCCGCATCACGCTGGAAGCCGTCCAGCGCTATGACGAGGCGAAGGCGCAGGGCGAGGAACCGCACAATCACGACGTCCCCGGCCGCGAAGGCTAAGTCCTTGTAGATACAAGATCACGTCCAATGCGGAGGCGACTTCGCTCGGACGTGATCGGGCTTTCGCCTAACCCTTGCGAACAGCAAGGGAGAGGGAAGCATGACCTACCGCCGCCGCAACGGGTTCGACACCTGGCATTTCTGCACCAATTGTTCGTTGTGGCCGACCGGCGACTTCAAGGAACAGTCGGGCAAGCCCACCACGGGCGAACTGTGCAATCAGTGCCGTTCCAAGGACCGGGACGGACATTGCAGGCGTTGAGGCAGGGACGGCCCGTGACCACGCGTCACGGACGATCCTCGCCCGCGGCCAGCCGCAGCAGCGGATCGCCCTCCACCCGCTGGACGGTCCATTCGTCCTGCCCCACTGCGCCCATCGCGCGATAGAAGGCGATGGCATCGGCGTTCCAGTCGAGCACCGACCATTCGAACCGTCCGCACACGCGCGCCACCGCCAGCGCGGCGAGGTGGCGCAACAACGCCGTGCCGACGCCCGTGCCGCGCGCCTCCGGCGTGACGTACAGGTCTTCGAGATACAGGCCGCGCCGCCCCGTCCACGTCGAGAAATTGTGGAAGAACAGCGCAAAGCCCAGCGGCCCGCGCGCATCCTCGGCGATCACCGCCTCGGCCGCCGGGTGCGGGCCGAACAGCGCTTCCGCCAGCATGTCCTCGGTCGCCGCCACCGCATCGGGTTCGCGCTCGAACGCGGCGAGATCGCGCACGAAGCGCAGGATGGTGCCGACATCGGCGAGCGTGGCGGGGCGGATCATAAGGCGGCTTCCGTTTGGGGGCCGGCCACGCGCTTGCGTACCGCGACCAGGCATCCGAGGATGATGAGCAGGGCGCCCGCGACGGTCCAGGGCGAGACGCGCTCGGCGAACACCAGCCAGCCGAACAGTGCCGACCAGACGAAGGCGGTATATTCGACCGGCGCCAGCACCTGCGCCTCCGCACGCGCATAGGCCCAGGCGAGCGCCACCGCCGATATCGATCCCAGCACCGCGGCGCCGAGGATCGCGGGCGCCTGCGCCGGCGTCGGCATGCCGCCGAACCACGGGCTGCCGGCGAGCAGCAGGCCGCCGAGCACGATGCTGGTAAACAGCGCGACTTCCAGCGCATCCGCCGCCTGCGCCTGCCGCCGCAGCAGGATGAGGCTGCCGGCATAGAGTACCGAGGCGATCAGGATCGCGACGCTCCCCAGCACCGTCTGTTCGGACGCGCGCGCCTGCACCTGCCCCGCCGCGATCGCGAGCACGCCGAGGCTCGCGACCAGCGATCCGCCGATCGCGGCGCGACGGATTCGCTCGCCGAGCGTCAGCGCGGCGAGGAACAACGCGATCAGCGGCGCGAGAAAGGTCAGCGCCACGCCCTGCGCCATCGGTACGCGCACCAGCCCCCAGAAGAACAGCAGCACCGACGCGCCCCCGGTCGCGCCGCGCGCCAGATGCAGCCGGAACGCCTGCGCGCTCGGCCACGGCCGGCGTTTCGCGAGATACAGCGGCGCGAGCAGCGCGACCCCGGCGAGCGAGCGCCACAGTACCGCGGCATAGGCGCCGCTGGCGATCGACAGCCCCTTCATGATCGCATCCATCGCCGAATAGACGGCGATCCCGCCCGCGGCGACGCCGAAGGCGACGATCGACGACGTCGGTCGGGTCATCGTACCAGTCGAACGTCGATGCCGAGATCGAGGCCCGACCATTTGCGGTCCGCGGTCAGCACCGGCAGCCCGAGGCGCAGTCCGAGCGCAAGGCAGGCGCGGTCGCCGAGCGACAGGCCGAGATGCACGGTCAGCGGACGCAACCGCCCGACCTCGCGCGCCAGCCCTTCGTCGAACCGGCGGATACGCAACGGCAGCGGACGCAGGTACAGATCGACGTCCGCGGCGGTGCCGCCCCGCTCCAGGATCTTGGTATAGACCTCGGCGAGGTTCACCGCCGACACGTGGAACACCTCGCGCGGCAGATCGAGCACGTCGCCGCCTTCCTCGCCCAGCATGCCGGCAAGCAGGACGGAACTGTCGACGACCTTGGTCATTCGCCCCAGTCGGCGCGCCGTTCGGCGAGGAACCGGTCGACGCTGTAACCCTTCATCGTTTCCCGCAATCGGTCGATGGCGGCATCCCGACCATCGTCCCGCCGCACCACGATCGCACTCCCCGACCGATCGACGCTGACGCGATCGCCAGGCATCAGCCCGAGCGCACGCACCAGTTCCTCGGGCAGCGGCAGGCTGCCATCCGCGGACAGTTCGGCGTGATAGGTCATGGATGGACGCGTAACACGGACGTTATTCCGCCGCCACCGCCTGCTGCGCGGCGGCGTCCGCCGCCTCGATCTCGGCGGCCTTCGCCTCGACCAGCCGGACGATATGGTCGACCATGTCCGCGTCCTGGACGTGGTGGTCGGTGACGCCCGACAGATAGACCATGTGCTTGCCGTTGCCGCCGCCGGTGATGCCGATGTCGGTCTCGCGCGCCTCGCCGGGGCCGTTGACGACGCAGCCGAGCACCGACAGGCTCATCGGCGTGCGGATGTGCTGCAACCGTTCCTCCAGCGCCTGCACGGTGCGGATCACGTCGAATCCCTGCCTCGCGCAACTGGGACAGGACACGACCCGGACACCGCGGTTGCGGATGCCCAATGCCTTCAGGATCTCGAAGCCGACGCGCACCTCGTCCTCGGGCTCGGCCGACAGCGAGACGCGGATCGTGTCGCCGATGCCGAACCACAACAGGCTGCCGATGCCGATCGCCGACTTCACCGTGCCGCCGACGAACCCGCCCGCCTCGGTGATACCGAGGTGCAGCGGGCAATCCACCGCCTCGGCCAGCTGCTGATAGGCGGCGACCGCCAGGAACAGGTCGGACGCCTTCACCGCGACCTTGTATTCGTGGAAATCGTGGTCCTGGAGCAGCTTGATATGATCGAGCGCGCTCTCGACCAGCGCGTCCGGACAGGGTTCGCCGTATTTTTCCAGCAGGTCCTTTTCCAGGCTGCCGCCGTTGACGCCGATCCGGATCGAACAGCCGTTGGCCTTGGCGGCGCGCACCACCTCGGCGACGCGCTGGCTCGACCCGATGTTGCCCGGATTGATCCGCAGGCAGGCCGCGCCCGCATCGGCCGCCTCCAGCGCGCGCTTGTAGTGGAAATGGATGTCGGCGACGATCGGCACGCGGCTGCCGCGCACGATCTGCTTCAACGCGGCGGTCGAATCGGTATCGGGGCAGGACACGCGGATGATGTCCACCCCCGCCTCCTCGCAGCGCCGGATCTGGTCGATCGTGGCGCGGATGTCGGGCGTCGGCGTGTTGGTCATCGTCTGCACGGTGACCGGGGCGTCGCCACCCACGGGAACGTTGCCGACCATGATCTGGCGGCTCGGACGGCGGACGATGTCGCGCCACGGACGTAAGGACATGGGGTCGCATATACAGCAGCCGGGTTGCGGTTCAAAGGCGGTGGTGTAGGCAGGGCCCGGTTTTCATGTCGCGCGCGCCCATCCCCCGCCATTACGGCCTCGACTGGCTGCGCGTCGCCGCCTTCGCGATCCTGATCGTCTATCACGTCGGCATGGTGTTCGTGCCCTGGGGCTTCCATGCCAAGAGCGCGCACGGCGCCGAATGGGCGGTGCTGCCGATGCTCGCGGTCAACGCATGGCGGCTCAGCCTGCTGTTCGTCGTGTCGGGCTATGCCAGCCGCGCGCTGCTGACCCGCGCGCCGGGGATCGGCGGTTTCCTGCGCCAGCGGACGATGCGGCTGCTGGTGCCGCTCGCGTTCGGCGTCGCGGTCGTCGTGCCGCCGCAATCCTGGGTCGAGCTGGTGACGCAGCATGGCTATGCCGGCGGCTTCGCGACGTTCTGGGTCCGCGATGACTTCCGCTTCGGCACGCTCGGCGGGATCGCGCTGCCCGCGCTCAACCATCTGTGGTTCGTGCTGTACCTGTGGCTCTACACCGCCGTGCTGGCGCTGCTGGTGGCGGCGGTGCGCTGGCGCCGCGCGCAGGCGGCGTTCGATGCGGTGTTCGACGGCCCGGCGCTGCTGCTGGTGCCGGCGGCGTGGCTGGTGTGCATCCACGCCTGGTGGTTCCCGATGGGATACGAGACGCACGATCCGGCGCACGACCTGATGGCGCACCTCAGCTATCTGCCCGCGTTCCTGTTCGGCTTCGCGCTGGCGGGGTCGGCGCGCGTGCTGGCGGCCTGCGTCCGCTGGCGCTGGATCGGGGCGGCGATGGGCGTTGCCGGCTATGCCTTCATCCTCGCGGTGGAACTGGCGCCCGACGGCGGCACGCCGCGCTGGCTCTATCCCGCCTACGGCGCTGCGCATGCGGTGCAGCAATGGGGGACGATCGTCGCGCTGGTCGGCCTCGCCGAACGCCACTGGAACCGCGACGCGCGCCTGCGGCCGATGCTGACCGAGGCGGTGTTCCCCTTCTACCTCGTCCATCAGACCATCATCGTGCTCGTCGCCTATTGGCTGACCCCCGCCGGATTGCCCGGCGGGGCCGAGTTCGCCGTGCTCGTCGCCGCGACCGTCGCGGGATGCTGGCTGTTCTACCTGGCCGGACGCCGGATCGCGCCGCTGCGGCCGTTGATCGGGTTGCGCGCCCTTCCCCACCCGCACAAGGCGATAGCATGACCGACAGTCCCCATTGGTCGCTGGTGATCCACGGCGGCGCCGGATCGATCGAGCGCCACCGGCTGACCGCCGATCAGGACGCCGGCGTCCGCGCCGGCCTGGGCCGCGCGCTCGACGCCGGCGTCGCCGTGCTGCGCGCCGGCGGGCCCGCGCTCGACGCGGTCGAGGCGGCGGTGCGCGTGCTGGAGGAGGATCCGCACTTCAACGCGGGCCGCGGCGCCGCCTTCGCCCGCGACGGGACGATCGAACTCGACGCCGCGATCATGGACGGGCGCACCCGCGCGGCGGGCGCGGTGTCGGGGATCACCGCCACCCGCTCGCCCGTCGGTCTCGCCCGGCGGGTGATGGAGGCGAGCCCGCACGTCCTGCTCGGCGGCGAGGGCGCCGAACGCTTCGCCCGCGAACAGGGGCTCGCCACCGCCGAACCGGGCTGGTTCGCGACCGAGGAGCGCCGCCGCCAGCTCGACGAGTTGCTGGCGCGCAATGCCGATGCCTTCGACATCGACATGAAATACGGCACGGTCGGCGCAGTGGCACGCGACGCCGCGGGACATCTCGCCGCCGCGACCTCGACCGGCGGGGTCACCGGCAAGCGCTGGGGCCGGATCGGCGACTCGCCGCTGATCGGCGCGGGCACGCATGCCGACGACCGATCGTCGGCGGTATCCTGCACCGGGTCGGGCGAATTCTTCATCCGCATCGGCGTCGGGCACGAAATCGGCGCGCGCATCCGCCTGCTCGGCGAGGACACGCAGACCGCCGCCGACGCGGTGATGGCGGAGGTCCGCGCGCTCGGGGGCACCGGCGGCGTCATCGTCACCGACCCGGCGGGCGCCGCGGTGTGGAGCTTCACCACCCCCGGCATGTACCGCGCCCGCGCCACCGAATCGGGCGTGCGCGAGGTCGCGGTCTACGGCGACGAATGAGCGTCGCGGTTTCGCCACGATCGATGGCGATGCTGGCGGGATGATCCGCCGCCTCGCGCTCCTGCCCGCCGCCCTGCCGGCCGCCCTGATCGCCACCGCCGAGGCGCCGCCGCCGCCCGCCGGGCTGGCGCCCTATATCCGCGACGGGCGCTTCGATCCCGGCGATTTCGGCTGGCTGCGCGGCCTGTTCGACGGGGCGACGCCGGCGCAGGTCGCCGCCTGGGTCGACACCGACGCGTGGCTGAAGCGATGCCGCACGGCGGCGACGGACGCGGTCCGCGCGGATCTGGTCCGCGCCGGCATTCCGGAACCGGCGATCCATGTCGGTAGCTATGGCGACCCGCTGTGCGGCGCGGTGACCATGGCGTTTCCGCAAGGGTCGATGGGGCGCGACTGGGCGCGGTTCCAGGCGAAGCTGGCGAGCGGCCGGCGTGTCGCGGCGGCGATCGTCTGGTCCGCCGGCCTCGCGCAGGGGGTGGCGGATGGCGGGAACGGCGACGGCCTGCCCGCGCGGCTCGACGCGCGGCCGATCACCGATCAGGTGCTGCGGCTGTCGATGGCGTGGAACGAGGGGGAGTATAAGGGCGCGCCGCCGCTCGACGCGATGGAACAGGGGATCGTGCGCAGCCTGACCTGGGTCGCGATCCAGCGCCGCGATGCCGCCAACACCCTATGGATGAAGACCGTGGTCGCGGAGCACGGCTGGCCGACGATCGCCACGGTCGGCATGGCGGCGTCGGCCAACGCCTGGCTGCTCGTCCAGCACGCCGACGACGATCCCGTCTTCCAGCTGCGCATGCTGCGCCTGATGGAGCCGCTCGCGGCGCGCGGTGCGGTGGCAAAGGACAATTACGCGCTGCTCCGCGATCGCGTCATGCTGCAACTCACCGGCAGGCAGCGCTACGGCACGCAATGGAGCTGCGCCACCGGCAGCTGGGCGCCGTTCACCCTCGAGGACGCGGGCAAGGTCGATGCGTATCGCGCCGAGGCCGGCCTCGGCACGCTGGCGGAGAACGGTGAGCGGATCCGCCGGAACTACGGCCCCTGCCCGCCACAGCCGCATTGACGGGAAAGGCGCTTCTGCCGCGACCCATCCGTCGCTAAAGCCATCCCCATGAAAATCCTTCGCTTCGTCGTCGCCGCGCTGCCGGCGTTCGTCCTCGCCGCGCCGGCCGGCGCCTATTGGGAGTTCGGGCATCAGACCGTCGCGCGGATCGCCTATGCCAATGTCGCGCCGCGCACCCGCGTCGAGATCCGCCGCCTGCTCGCCGAGACGCCGCGGCTCGATACGCCGGAATGCCCCGCCACGACCATGGAAGGCGCCAGCACCTGGGCCGATTGCGTCAAGCCGCTGAAGGGCGCCGACGGCAAGTCGCGCTTCGGCTATGCCTACAACTGGCATTTCCAGGACGTCGACATCTGCGCGCCGTTCACGCTGGCGGATGCGTGCAGGGACGGCAATTGCGTCTCCGCCCAGATCACCCGGGACGTCGCGGTCCTGAAGGACCGCCGCGCGAGCCCGAAGGACCGGGCGCAGGCACTGGTGTTCCTGATCCACTTCGTCGGCGACCTGCACCAGCCGCTCCATGCCGGCGAAAAGCACGACAAGGGCGGCAACGACCTTGCCGCCGCTTATGGCAGCTACAGCCCCAGGCGCTTCAACCTGCATTCGGTGTGGGACGGCACGCTCGCCGAGCGCGCGATCACCAGCGGGCCGTCGCTGGTGCGCCGCTATCCCGCTGCCGAACGCCGCCGCATCGCCGCGGGCACGGTCGCCGACTGGAGCCGCGAATCGTGGCAGGTCGCGCACGACGTCGTCTATGCCAGCGCGCTGAAGGGCGACCCCTGCGCAGCCTCGCCCGCGAAGGTGACGCTGGACGATGCGACGATCGCGCGGATCGTGCCGGTCGCGCGGCTGGAGGTGGAACGCGGCGGCCTGCGGCTCGCCCGATTGCTGGATCAGGCGCTGGGCTGACGCGCGGGGCCGTCGCCCTCCGCGCCCCCCGTGACGATCGTCGCCCTCCCCCTCGCCTCCGCCTCAGCCCGGATCCGCCTTCGGCGGTCGCCCGCGCTTCGTCGCCACCGGATCGTCGAGCTTCACCCCGCGCCGCGCCAGCGCCTCGCGCAGCAGGCATTCGACCTGCGCGTTGATGCTGCGCAGGTCGCCCGCCGCCGCTCGCTCGATCGCCGCATAGAGCAGGGGATCGAGCCGCAGCGGAAACGCCTTCTTGGGGGATGCCGCCATGCCGTACCGCTTACTGGTACAGCGAGCCGGCGTTGACCACGGGCTGGGTATCGCGCTCGCCGCACAGCACCACCATCAGGTTCGACACCATGGCGGCGCGGCGCTCGTCGTCGAGCTCGACGACGTTCTTCGCCGACAGCTGCGTCAGCGCGAGCTCGACCATGCCCACCGCGCCCTCGACCAGCGTGGTGCGCGCCGCGACCACCGCCTGCGCCTGCTGGCGGCGCAGCATCGCGCCGGCGATCTCCTGCGCATAGGCGAGGTGGGTAAAGCCGCATTCGTCGACGGTGATCCCGGCAACCAGCAGCCGCGCGATCAGTTCGGTGCGCAACTCCGCGCCGACCGAATCGTGGTTGCCGCGCAGCGTCACCTCCTGATGCTCGTAATCGTCATAGGGGTAGCGCGAGCCGATCGTCCGCACCGCCGCCTCGATCTGCACGTTCACGAACGCCTTATAGTCGTCGACGTCGAACAGCGCCTGTGCGGTATCGGTGACGCGCCAGACGACCTGCGCCGCCATCTCGATCGGGTTGCCGCGCAGGTCGTTGACCTTGATCCGGTCTGAAATGACGTTGTTGGCGCGCACCGACACCTTGCGCCGCATCAGCCAGGGCAGCACCCAGCGCAGGCCGCTGACCCGGTCGGTGCCGGCATAGCTGCCGAACAGCGTGATCGCCGCCGCCTGGTTGGGTTGCAGCATGTAGAAGCCCGCGGCGATGAACACCGTGCCGATCGCGCAGGCCAGCGGCACGATCGCCATGATCGGCGGCGACAGCTCGTTCGCCAGCCGGACGATGGCGATTCCCCCGATCGCCACCAGCACCGCGGCGATCGCCAGCATCGCATAACCCGACGCGGTGCCCGCGCGCCGTTCCTGCGACCGTGTGAGACTCCCCTGTTCCACCACCCTGTCCTCCATTAAATGTGATATCACATTTATATCGGATTACGGGCGATGCAAGGCGATTCTCGTCCGGCGCGACGCGGCGGTCGCATCGCGCCGGACGTGCAGGTCAGTTGAGGACGACCGTCACCGCGCGGCGGTTCTGCGCCCAGCTCGATTCGTCCGATCCCAGCGCGACCGGGCGTTCCTTGCCGTAACTGATCGTGGTCAGGCGCGAGGGATCGATTCCCTTCGCCACCAGATAGTTCTTGGCCGCATTGGCGCGGCGGTCGCCCAGGCCGAGATTGTATTCGCGCGTGCCGCGTTCGTCGGCATGCCCCTCGATCGTCGCGCGCACCTGCGGGAAGCGTTGCAGCCACGACGCCTGGCTGTCGAGGATCGCGCGCGCCGCGGGATCGATGTCGGTCTGGTCGAGCCCAAACAAAACGGTGTTCGACGTCACCGAACGGCGGAAGTCGGCATCCGATCCGGGGACGATCGCGCCATCGACCGGGCCGTTCGACGGCGCCGGCGTATTGGCGTCGGCGGTCGAATCAACCGGGGGTGGCGGCAGCTGCTTGGGCTTGTGCGCGCACGCGCCGAGCGAGGCGAGCGCCGCGGCGGCGAGCAGCGTGTGGGTCAGCTTGGTCATGCGAATTCTCCCGTGGTGATCGTTCCGCCCCCGAAACTCCCCCGTTGATAACACGTCATGGCCGCAATGGCCCCCAGGCGGGGTCCGACCCGTCGAGCGGCGTCGGGATGCGGCGCTCGACCTGTCCGGTCAGGTCGACCATCCACAGGTCCGCCTTGCCGCCGCTGCCCGATCCGGAGCGATAGAAGGTGATGACGCGGCCGTTGGGCGACCAGCTCGGCCCCTCGTCCTGGCCGTTGGTCAGGATCTTCTCAGCCCCGCCCGACGGCGACATCGTGCCGATGCGGAACGCGCCGCCCAGCTTGGTGAAGGCGATCAGGTCGCCGCGCGGGCTCCACACCGGCGTCGCATAACGCCCGCCGCCGAAGCTGATGCGCTGCTGGCCCGATCCGTCGGCGTTCATGACATAGATCTGCTGCCCGCCGGACCGGTCGCTTTCGAAGGCGATGCGGCTGCCGTCGGGCGAATAGCTGCCGCCGGTATCGATGCCGGGCGAGGTGGTCAGCCGCTGCGGCGTGCCCCCCTGGCTCGACACGCGATAGATGTCGGTGTTGCCGCCCTGCGCCATCGAGAACAGGATCCAGCGGCCGTCGGGCGAGAAGCGCGGTGCGAAGGTCAGGCTGACGTTCTGCACCACCCGCCGCGGCCGTCCGGAGCCGAGGTCGTAGACGTAGATCGACGGCCGGTCGTTCTCGTAGCTCATGTAGACGATCGACTGCTGGTTGGGCGCGAAGCGCGGCGTCAGCACGATCGACTGTCCGTTGGTCAGGAAGCGGTGATTGGCGCCGTCCTGGTCCATGATCGCCAGCCGCTTGATCCGCTTGCCCTTGGGGCCGGTTTCGGAGACGTAGACGACGCGGCTGTCGAAATAGGGGCCCTCGCCGGTCAGCCGCGAATAGACCATGTCGGCGCATTTGTGCCCCGCACGGCGCCAGTCGCCGGGCGAGACGACGAACCCCGACCGGGTCAGCTCGACCTTCGAGAAGACGTCGTACAGATAGCAGCCGATCGTCAGGTTGCCGTCGCCGTTGGCGCGCACGAAGCCCTGCACCAGCGCCTGCGCGCCGGTGCCGCCCCAATAGTCGAACGCGGGCGCGTTGACCTCCTGAAAGCCGACCGCGCGCAGGCGATTGGCGCCGAGCGGGGTGAAGAGGCCCGAATTCTTCAGGTCGTTGGCGATGATGTCGGCCATCTGGCGGCCGAGCACGTCGGTCGATCCCGCCGGCGTCGACACCACCTGCGCGGTCGGCATCGCGGGGATCGCGATCGGCATCGGCGCCGATACGCCGCCGGTCACCGACACCTCGAGCGGTGCGGGCGTCTGGCCGGCGGGCGCGGCCTGGTCCTGCGGCGCGGGCGCCGGCGCGGGCGGAGTGGTTTGGGCGAGCGCCGGCAGCGCGACGGTGACGCTGAGCGCGACGAACAACGACCGGATCATGACCATCCTCCCGAAAACCCCTTCCGCACCCGCAATGCGGTGCCGTGTACGCCGTGGGATCCGTCTGCACGCACGCGCATCACCGGATCTTCCACTGGAAATTGATGTTGTTCCAGCCGCCCGACGGCGTCGAATAATATTCGGCGGGCAGCTTCAGCGGCGAACAGCCCTTGAACGCCGCGACGCCCAGGTCGACGACGCGCTGCTTGTAGCGTTCGTTCTCGTCGGTGACGCCGGCCTGCCGCACCATCCGCGGCGTCGCGGCGAGCGTACCGTCCTCGTTGAGGCGCAGGTTGAGCGTCGTGACGATCTCGTTCGCGCCGGGACCGGGATTGACCTGCCGATCGGCGCAGGGCTGCAACTGGCGCGCGATCGCCTGGACGATCGAGGCCATCGCGCGGCCGTCGATCTTGGCGGCGCGTGGCGCGGTCGAGGTGCTGGTCGACGGTTCGCTGGTCAGCCCCTCCAGGAAGTTCGCGCCCAGCCGCGATCCGCGCGGTTTGGCCGCGGTCGCGGCCGGTTTGGTGCCCGTGCCCTTGGCGGCGGCCGGTTGCGCCGGAGCGGCGGACGCCTTGGTCGCGGTCTTCGCGGGGGCGGCCGGGGCGGGCCTGGCC
>NZ_JAJLPA010000037.1 GCF_025548555.1 Sphingomonas sp. A2-49 | reverse complement strand
TCCATCCGTTAATCCGTTGAATGGCTTGTCATCATATTCGAAATAAAGGTGATCGACCGGTTTATCAGGGTGGATCTGGGCGGGCGATTGACGTTTGAACACGTTTCCCGTGGCTTGACGCGCCAACTGTAACTATAACGCATATTGCTCTGATCGTTGAGTATGCCCCCAGCGTGTGTTAGCGTGACATCCTGCATTTGTCGGGGGGCAATATGGCTACGCTTGTAAGCAGATCGACGAAGTCTCGGGCGCGTGATCATCGCTTTTTCCTTTTTACCGCGATCGTGATGGCCGTGATCAACGTCGCGGGCTTTGGCGTCCAAAACGCCATGGGACGATCGAGTTTTTCGGCTCCGCTGATCGTTCATGCCCATGCCCTGGTGTTTTTCGGCTGGGTCGCGATCTACGTTGCGCAGAATGTTCTGGCGTCGACAGGGTCGCTGGCCCTCCACCGCAAACTAGGTTGGATCGCTGCTGGCTGGATGAGCGCGATGGTTGTCCTCGGCACCATCGTGACGGTGCGTATGGTTCGTGCGGGCCATGCCCCCTTCTTCTTCCAACCGGCTTATTTCCTCATCATGAACCCGGTCGGAGTTCTCACGTTTGCCGGATTGTCGACTTGGGCCATCGTACTTCGGCGACAAACCGATTGGCACAAGCGGCTGCATCTGTGCGGAATGGCCATGATCATGGGGCCTGCGCTCGGACGATTGCTGCCGGCCCCCCTCCTCATTCCATATACCGGCCTCAGCATCTTCGCTGCGATGCTCGTTTTCCCCTTTGCCGGCGTGCTTGTCGATTGGCGGCGTGATCAAACGGTCCACCGAGCATGGTTATCGGGCATCGCCGTGATGGCGGCGGCTCAACTCGTCATTGAAGTTAGCGCCCGAACTTCGGTCGGCATTGCTCTTTATGCCGCCGTCGTATCGGGATCGCCTGGCTCTGGAGTTCCGCCACGCGCCTATCCGCCATTCCCTGCGGGATAATCACGCGCCGGACTCGGATCCAACTTCATCCGGATATTACCGGCGAACAGCGGTCCGAACCCGTTCCACCACAGCCGGACCGTCTCATGGCAAATGTCGATCCTTCACTCAAAGAGCAGGTCTTCCACGTTGCGCAACGACAGCGGAAACCGCACGTACATCAGCACCACCAGCCGGATCACCTCGGGCGACGAGTTGAAGCAGCGAAACGGCGATGCGGGTTTGCGCGGGCGAGGCATGCGCCCCCCCCCTACCCTGCCCAGCTTACCAGCCGGTGCATTTGCTTTGACGGGGCCTCCTGACCCTAAGGAGAAGATGGTTGTCCGTGGGCCGGTGTTCCCAACGCGAAGGGCGTGACGCGGCCTAATGAAATCAGCGAGAGGCGTTGTCGCAGCGCCTCAAGAGGTAGTGGGCGGTGGTCCGCACCGAGTTCTGACGGGATTGGATCCGCTTCCGACATAGTTAACGATTGTGCTCTACTCGGCAGGCATGACTTTCATCCCAGCCCTTGCGATGCCGTTTTTGGCGGTGATCCTGCCACTCGCTGCGGTGATGATTGCGACCTCGCTGACGATCGAACTGCCGGGATAGCGCGGGCGTTTTTCGCGGATTAGATGGGAGGTCTATCTGCATTCCTTGCTCTTGGCCAACAGATGCGCATCGTTATGGCACGCTCGGCGTCGGCCGTTGTCGAGCCGGTGATTGCCTTCGATACTGAACCCCGGCAGTAGGCCGCGCCAATTGGGGCTTGGGTGAGGCGTGCGCTGAAATGGCTGAGATACTCAATCATCTGCTCGCAAAGGCTTCAAGCTATCGGCGGCTTGCCGAGGGGTTCGCCCCTGGCCTCATGCAGGACAGTCTTTTACAAACAGCGGAGGGTTATGCCACGCAAGCAGATCTCGTGGCCAAGCGCATGCAGTCCGAAGATTTTTAGCCCTCCTTCCGGTGGCGTTAATTCCCCGCGAGGCAGGAAGATCGAATGCCGGTAGCAGCCATCCTGACCTACACCTCGCTCCTCGCCCTCGTGGCAGGGATATTTTTCATTCAGCTGCCAGAGCAGCGATAGCCGGCCGCTTGCGCGAATCGATCGCCTGTCGCAGCCTCCGTGCATGACCGAAGACGAAACGACACATCGGCTGGGAGAAGCGCTCAATCACCTCCATGCTTTCGCGACGACCTTCGATGCCGAGGACTACGTCGACGAGGAAAGTGCGCTGACCGCGGAGGACCTGTTCGTCATTCTCGACACGCTCGAGAAGGTCCACGCGATCGCTACGGCTGCGCCTAAACTGTGATGCCCCGGGACCAGCTTGCCGACGCGTTGGACCGCTTGAGCCGGCCCGTCGGCCCCGACAATCCCGCCCACGCGATCGGTGAAGACAGCGACCTCTTCGCCGACGACCTGACGACGCTTGCATGCCCGCTCGATCCGTCTCGCGACGACACAGTTGCCGGGAATCCGAAAGCAGCGTGACGTTGGCAAGCAGTGAGCAGGCGCTGATTGATGCGGCTGAGCATAACGGGGGGGGCTGGGCGATCGCGCCCAACTCGGACGCCGCGAACGTCCGGCAGCGTCCGACCGGGGACTGGTTCGCCACCACAAAGGGCGATGGCAGCTGATGCCGGCCGGGTTCGCCCGGCCCGCGACCTTCAGCCGAGCCGCGGGCTAGTCGTTCGCGCTCTCGTCGCGCCAGGCGCCCGATCGGCGCAGCTGGCGAATGATGCCGTTGAACGACGCGGTCATCGACTGCGATCGGCCGATGTCATGCCCGCCTCGGCAACCGTCCCAGAATTGGACAAGCGGCCAGCGCTCTGGGCAATGTGGCCAAAGGCATCGAAGCGCCAGCCGTAGCGGCGCATCGGCCTCGTCCACGAGCGCGCCGGCAGCCATCGCGGAGCGCAGGATCTGCACCGCTAGCTCGACCGTGATTCGCTGTTGCCGCCGCATCCGGCTATGGAACGGATAGGGAACACTTACGCAAGCGATTCGACATGGCACGCTGCCGCCTGCGCACCAGCAACGACGTAAGCGTCCGGTCACTGCCGTTGAGCGAGGATAGCGGTCGGTTGCTGATGGCAACGTCAGGCCACGCGGTTGCCTTCGACCAATCCCTGGGTTGGCTTGTATTACAGACCTCTTAGGCCACCCCAAAGGATCGCCACATTCGTAGATGTGACGTTGTTGCCAGCGTCAACGTCAACAAGCACACGGACGTGATGATACTCCGTCAGTCCCCACCATCTCTTCTCTACGACCCTTTTATGGCAGAGCAGGGAAGGCTGGCTATGGTTTTCGAGTCTTTCGTCGAGCATCTGGCAGGTGAAGCCATTCTCTCTCAAAACCGACATGGCGGCTTCTAGCCGACTACCAATCTGAAGGCGTGCCTTGATGGTCTCCGCCGCTTGCTCGACTGGGCTATTCATCCCGTTCTGCTGGCATGACGACAGGATTGCCGCAAACGCGAGCAAGGTTGACCAACATAGCCGGCTTCGAACACGATCATGGCTCACCTAAGTTGCAGTCCTGCACCGTTATCGACCGTTGAAAAATGCCACGGTGCGAGTTCGCCGATGCGGTTTACCGGATGTCCGTCGGCGATACGGGTAAGCACGTCGCGCAGCCAGGCTTCAGGGTCGACGAAGTTGAGCCGGGCGGTCTGGATGAGCGTGTAGATCGCCGCTGCCCGCTCGCCACCCTTGTCGGAGCCGGCGAAGAGGTAGTTCTTGCGGCCGAGCGCCACGGGTCGGAGGCAGCTCTCGGCACGATTGTTGTCCGCCTCGAGCCGCGCGTCGTCGCAGAAGCGGGTCAGCGCCGCGCGCCGCTTCACCGCATAGCGGATGGCGTCGGCGAGCGCGCCCTTGCCCGAGATGCGCCGCATGGTGTCCTCGGCCCAGTTGAAGAAGCCGTCCACGCCCACCCTGACGACCTGGCGCCGTTCGAGCCGGTCCTCCCGCGGCAGCCCGCGCCCCAACTCTTCGGCCTCGTACATCAGGTCTATCATGCTGACGCCGGTGCGCGCCGTGGTCGAGCCGGTCCCCTTCCAAACGTCGTAGATCTTGCGCCGTACATGCGCCCAGCACGCCACCTCGACGATGGGGCCGGGTTGTCGGCGTCCATCGTACAGCTGGTCGTAGCCCGCATAGCCATCGGCCTGCAGGAAGCCGCTGAAGCCGGCCAGATGCGCGCGGGGCCGCTCGCCCTTGCGGTCAGGGGTGTAGAAGTAGGCCGCAGCAGGTGGGCCGATACCCTGCCAGCCTCGGTCATCACGGGCATAGACCCAGAGCCTGCCGGTCTTGGTCTTGCCAGTGCCCGGCGCCAGCACGGGAACCGGCGTGTCGTCGGTGTGGATCTTGTCGGCCGCGAACACGTGTGTGTGGATGTGGTCGACCAGCGGCTGGAGCAGCCAGCTGACCTGGCCGACCCAGTCGGCCATGGTCGAGCGGTCGAGATCGACGCGCTCGCGCGCGTAGATCTCCGCCTGCCGGTAGAGCGGCAGATGGTCGGCGTATTTGGATACCAGCACATGCGCGAGCAGGCCGGGTCCGGCCTTGCCACGCGGGATGGGCAGCGCCGGAGCCGGGGCCTGGGTGATGGCGTCGCAGCGTTGGCAGGCGAGCTTGGGGCGGACGTGGCGGACGACCTGGAAGCGGCCGGGCACATACTCCAGCACCTCGGTCACATCCTCGCCCAGCGCTGACATGGTTCCGCTACACGTGGCGCAGCCGTCCGCATGCGGGGCGGCATGCACGACCTCGTGGCGCGGCAGGTGGTCGGGCGGCGGCAGGCGCTTCGGCTTGCGCTTCTCGCGGGCGGGTGGCAGCACGCCGGCGTCGGCGGACGCGCTGGTCGCCTCGGCCTCGACCGTCTCCAACTCCTCCAGCCGCAGCTCCAGCTGCTCGATCTCGCGGAAGAGTCGCTCGGACGACTGGCCGAACTGCATGCGCCTGAGCCGCGCCAGCTGGACCTTGAGCTTCTCGATCTCCAGCGCGGTCAGCTGGATGGTCGCCTTGGCGGTGCGAAGCTCGGCAGCGGTGCTGGCCAGTTCCGCGGCAGTGGCTGCATGTTGGGCCTGCAACGCCTGTGCGAAGGCGCGCAGTTCGTCCGGGTCAGAGGGAAGATCGACCATCGCCAGCGACATGGCTCATCCTACCACCAGCCCGAGTCAGGCCAAGCGAAAAGGACGGAAAAGTGCCGCTTACACGAGGGTCGGCGCGGTCACCGGAGCGGGCGCCACGGTGCGTCGCCAGTCTATGCCCTCGATGAGGAGGGCGAGCTGCGCAGGGCTGAGCACGATGCCGCCGTCGACCAGCGGAGGCCACACGAACCGGCCCTTCTCCAGCCGCTTGGCGAACAGGCACATGCCCGAGCCGTCCCAGTAGAGCGCCTTGAGATAGTCGCCGCGCTTGCCCCGGAACAGGAACAGGTGGCCCGAATACGGGTCGGCGCCGAGCACTTGGCTGGCGAGCCCGGTCAGCCCGTCGAAGCCCTTCTGCATGCTGACCGGCTTGCAGGCGAGATAGACCTTGGTGCCCGGTGCCAGCGCTATCACGACGCATGTCCCAGTGCCCGCAACACGCGGGCAAGCGCCTTCTCGTTGACGTAGCTGTCGACCGACAGGCGCACACCGGTCGGCAGGTCGATGTCGATTCCGCCAGGTCGCGCCCCCGGATGTGGGCGGATCAGGTCATCCGTCGGTGTGGCAGGCGGCGACGGCTTGGCGGGTGTCGGTGCGGGCGCCGCTGGCATAAGCGCCATGCCCGGCTCGGCCGGCGCAGCATCGGTCACCACACCATACGGGATGAACTGCAACGGCTCGCTGGCGATGCTCGCAGCCTTCCGGTGCGCGGACCGCCAGTTATAGATGAGGCTCTCGGCAATGCCGAGCCGCCGCGACACCTCGCGCACCGTCACGCCCGGCACCGACGCCTCGGCGACCACCGCGGCCTTCTCCGCCTCGCTGTAGGTCCGCCGGCGCTCCGTCCGGGTGATGACCTCCATCCGACCCATCTCCTGACCTCCTTCTGGACTCCAAAAGGAGACCAACACAGGTCCGGAAATCGACGGCTATGCCGAGCAGGACAACACGCGACTCACCGGACGCTTACGCAACGACGATAACGCGGCGATCGAGCACGTCGCCGCGAAGCTGGGGGACAGCCTGATTGAGCGGCTTGAGGGGCCGTAGGCCTGGGCGGATGCCGCGCGACGTGGCAGGCGGCGTTCCTCAAAATGGCGGTCGCCGCGCGCTAGGCGCTGTTGGCTAGCTAGAACCACCCGATCAAATACTGCTCGGCTTAGTTAACCAATTCTTGAAAAGGGACACTCTTTAGTTAACGGCTGTTTAAATCTATTTGCGAGCTGATGAGCCAGAGATAAAACAAGCTCCAGACACCGGAGTGGTTCACGGTGAATGGAGGGAACGATGAAATTTCTTAAGGGTACCATGCTTGCTGCTGTCGCCGCTGTTGCGACGCTTGCCACTCCGGCAATGGCTGTTCCGATTACCTACACGTTTACTGGTACATTTTCGGGGGTTAATGGCGGCGCATTCAGCGACGTTGATGCGACCTTCACCGGCGTTGCTGACACCGACAACATTCTGACGAATGGTTATTCGTACTACACTCAGCTTTCGTCACTACAGGCGGTTTCGCCGACCGCTGGCACCTTTAATATCACCGATCCTTCGTACTTTTATATCAACGGCGACGGATACGCTGGCCTAGTCTTTAACGACCTTTACGGTGACTCGTATTTTTCCGGCAATAACGGCGCCCTCCTTGGGTACGACGGCAAGTCATCGATTGGGCCAGTGGCAATCAACTATTTCTCGGGCATCAACGCGACGTTCAACACCGATCGCAATTCGGTGACGATCACGAACGCGACGAACGGCACGTTTGCCGCCATGACCGGCGCGGTGCCTGAGCCTGCCACCTGGGCGATGATGATCCTAGGCATGGGCGCGGTGGGCTTCGCGATGCGTCGCCGACAGAAGAACGTCACCACCACGGTCGCCTACGCAGCCTGACAGACTTCGTCCGCTTCCTCTTGGCGGGCTTGAAGGGAGCCGCTGTCCCAGACCCGGGGCGGCGGCTTTCCCGCGCCTACGGGGTACCACGACATTGATCGGGCGGACGAGACAGCTGCCATTCCGCCGCCCTCTTGCCCGAATTATTCCGCCGATGGCACACGTGCGCCTTATGGGCATGCCGATGGGCTAAAGTTATGCTCGGCTCAGCCCAGCAAGGCCAACCCCGCTGCCGCCAGGATCGCCGCCCCGACCACGCCGACTACCCGCTTTCGCCGGGTGCTCACGCTCTCGTGATAGCGTGGAATGTTGATGAACCAGCGATTGTCCTCCGCCGCGACGAGCACGCCGTCACGCTTCAGGCGTTCGAACATACGCCGCTAGACCCGTCTCGAAGTCTCGTACGCGATTGCACTGGCCGGGGAGACCGCGTTGCTCGTCATGAAATGACCGACGACATCCCGCCGTGCCTTCGCCAAAATCGCCGTTGCCGCCGTCGCCATCAGCTATCCCCCGTCATTCGCTTGCGGAGTTTGCGTTGTGTCGCCTCGGGGAGCAAGCCTAGAGCGCCGCCAGCGGGGCGTGGGGGCCTGGGCCACTGCCGGGCGGATCGGAGTCGAGCATGCCCCCCCCCTTTTGAAGCGCATGTCGCTGATTTTGTTCGGCATGCCACGTTAAAGTGGGGACCCGATCGGCGCCGATCGGTGACGTGCTCCCGTGAAACTCTGCCAGTTTGAGCTAGAGTCCGCCTTCGTGAGGAGACGGACGTGAAGAAGACCAGGTTCAGCGAGGAGCAGATCATTGCGGTGCTGCGCGAGCAGGAGGGCGGGATGAAGACCGCCGACGTGTGTCGCAAGCACGGGATCAGCAGCGCCACCTTGTACGCGTGGAAGGCCAAGTATGGCGGCATGGACGTGTCGCAGGCGCGCAAGCTGAAGGTGCTGGAGGAGGAGAACGGCCGGCTCAAACGGCTGCTGGCCGATGCCATGCTCGACAATGCCGTTCTGAAGGAGGTCGCGGCAAAAAACTGGTGAGGCCCGCCGCTCAGCGGAAGGCTGTCGAGCATGCTCGACGGTTGTTCGGCATCAGCGAGCGTCGGGCCTGTACCATCTTCGGCGCGGACAGGACGTCGGTGCGCTACGCGCCCCGGCGTAGTGATGATGGCGACCTACGGTCGCGGCTGCGGGAGATCGCGTCGGAACGTCGTCGCTTCGGCTACCGGCGGCTTGGCATCATGCTGGCTCGTGAGGGCCTGGTCATGAACCACGAGAAGCTGCTGCGGCTTTACCGCGAGGAGAACCTGCGGGTCAGGCGCCGTCGTGGCCGGAAGCGAGCCATGGGGACAAGGGCGCCGATGACGCTGCCGCAAGGTCCGAACCAGAGATGGAGCCTCGACTTCGTCAGCGACACGCTGATCAGCGGCCGGCGCATCCGCATCCTTGCGGTCGTCGATGACTTCACGCGGGAATGCCTCGCGCTGGTGGTCGACACCTCACTGTCAGGCGCCCGCGTCGCTCGCGAGCTCGACGCCATCATCGCGGCCAGAGGCGCACCGCCGCTGATGATCGTGAGCGACAACGGCACCGAGCTCACCAGCCTGGCGATCCTGAGATGGACGCAAGAGCGACCCATCGAGTGGCACTACATCGCGCCCGGCAAGCCGCAGCAGAACGGCTACGTCGAGAGCTTTAACGGCCGCCTGCGCGACGAGTGCCTCAACGAGACGCTGTTCGTGTCGCTCGGCCACGCCCGCTCGGTGCTGCGGCTCTGGCGCGACGACTACAACCACGTGCGGCCGCATAGCGGCGTTGGCGGGCTGACGCCCGCCGATGCTGCCAGGCAGGTTGCGCAACACCGCCCCGAGGGGCACCATACCTTGACGTCCTCCCTGTTTCTTCATCCAATTTGAGTGAGAGTTTTCCGGCCCTTTGAAGCCTGCGGGCAAGGAGCTGGACATGAAGAAGACGAGGCACACCGAGGAGCAGATTGCGTTCGCGCTGAAGCAGGCGGAGACGGGTACGTCGGTGGCGGAGGTCATCCGCCGGATGGGGATCTCGGAGCAGACATTCTATCGCTGGAAGAAGGTGTACGGCGGCCTCGGCGTCGGCGAGCTGCGGCGCCTGAAGCTGCTCGAGGAGGAGAACCGCAAGCTTAAGCAGCTGGTCGCGGACCTGAGCCTGGACAAGCACATCCTGCAGGATGTGCTGGCAAAAAAGCCCTGACGCCTGGACGACGGCGCGAACTCGTCGCGCACGTCCAGGCGTCTCATGGTGTCAGCGAGCGACGCAGTTGCCTGGCGCTGGGCGTCGACCGGTCGTCGGTGCGCTACGTGTCGCATCGACCGGACCAGGCGCCGCTGATGCTGCGCATCCGTAATCTGGCGGCGACGCGGACGCGGTATGGCTACTTTCGCATCTACATCCTGCTGCGCAGGGAAGGATGGTTCGTGAACCACAAGCGGGTCTACCGGCTCTACCGGGACGATGGACTGAGCCTTCGGCTCAAGAAACCCAGACGCAACGTCAGCGCTGCCAACCGCGATCGGCAACCTGCGGCTGCGGCGGCCAACGAGATGTGGTCGATGGACTTCGTCTCCGACGCGTTGTTCGACGGCCGGCGGTTGCGGGCACTGACGGTAGTCGACGCGTTCACGCGCGAGGCGCTGGCGATCGACGTCGACCAGGGCATCAAGGGTGAGCAGGTGGTCGAGGTGATGGCGCGGATCTCGTCGATCCGCGGTGCGCCTAGAACCATCCGGGTGGACAATGGGCCGGAGTTCATCTCGAAGGCACTTGACCGCTGGGCCTACGAGAACGGCGTCACGCTGGACTTCAGCCGGCCGGGCAAGCCGACGGACAACGCCTTCGTGGAGTCGTTCAACGGCCGCCTTCGGGACGAGTGCCTGAACACGCACTGGTTCCTGTCGCTGGAGGACGCCAGAGCGAAGATCGAGGCCTGGCGGCGGGACTACAATGAGAGCCGCCCTCACACATCGCTTGGCTGGCTGACGCCGGTCGAATATGCTGCTGCCGCGGCCAAGATCGCGGCCGAATGAACGCCGGAAACTCACCCTCGACCTGGATGAGAAACCGGGGGACCCTCATACCAACCCCGGACTCCAGTTATGACTGGTAGAGCTTTGGGGAGCACGTCAGGCGGGCAGCGGATCAGCGGCCACTTTCAGGGAAGAGACGGCAGCATCTATCATCATATTATCGGCCGTCGTCACGGGCGGCCGTCGAGCACAAGCTTGAACGAACGACGTGAGTCGGTCGCGGGAAAGCCGGGATTGAACGGCGTGGTTTGGGCGTTAGCGACCGCCCTGCCTTATGGCTGCGAAGACCCAGTTGCAGTCATTCAGGTCGCCCATTTCGGTTTTCTATAGCGGCCGTTCATTCAGACTGACGCGGCGGCGCTTTTCGGCGAACGAGGCCGACCGAGTCATGACCCCAGTAGTAGCATTCTGGGCGGGCAGGTTTGAGAAGGAGGTGGATCACTTGCAGTCGGCCCCAGACGGGTCATAGCTTCCCGGCTATGACTGCATTTCCGACGCTGCGGGTTGCTCGCCCGACAGATGATATCGACGCTCTCTTGCCCTTTTACCGGGACGGCCTTGGCCTCGATGTGCTGTACCGATTTGCCGACCATGATGGCTTTGACGGCATCATACTCGGGGGCAAGGACGCGCCATATCATTTCGAGTTTACCACAGCGCACGGGCACGCCGCAGGATGCGCGCCAACGCAGGATAACCTTCTGATCTTCTACCTGCCCAATGTAGTAAACTGGCACGCGGCGGTGGAACGGATGGTTTCTGCGGGCTTCCCGGCGGTTCCGGCGTTCAATGCCTATTGGGATCGGCAAGGCCGAACCTTTGAGGATCCTGACGGGTATCGGGTCGTCATCCAAAACGCAGCGTGGAACACCTGAAAGAAGACAGGGTCAAAGTGCGGATTCTGGCCGACGGGATGTCCGATTTTTCGGCGTCGCCCGCCGGGCAACTCGCGTCTGCGAAGACTCATATCCGGTCATTCAGCGGATCATAGTCAGAAGCAGTCGCTCGTTCAGCTGCGTTACAGAGCGAGATTGCACGAGTTCGGTTCGCCATCTTGCCGTTCTGCGGCACCTGCAAGATCGCCGGGCGTTCCATAGGCTCTAACTTGAGGAATGCACTTGCGCAGTCTGGATTTCAGCTCTTGGCAGAGCCTGCTCGCCACCATCCTGGGGTTGACGCTGGTTACGCTGTTGGGGGTTGGCATCCGTCTGCTGACCCAAATGACATTCCAGCAGCGCCGTGAGCGCATGAACCGGCAGATCAACGAGCGCCTCAGAACGCTCATCGCCGCCTACAAGGTCCTCGGCGGCTCGTTCACGGGGGACCTAACCGTCGATCCGGCCCACCGCCGCGATCTGCGGCGGCGGCAGCAGGGCGGCGTCGCAGAGGAACCGATGGCTGCGCTGGACCTCAGTGCGGAAGGCGCGGCGCGGTCGGACCGCACGCGCCGGATCCGCGACGCGGTCGAGGCCGCGCTGTCTGACATCATCCTGCTCGGCACCGAGGAGCATGTCCGGCTGGCGGACAGGGCAGTTCGCGAACTGGTCGCGGGCCACCCGGTCCACACGCACGAACTGGTCGTGTCGTTGCGTGCGTTCGTGCGCGATGCGCTCGACCTCGACCCGATCCCCGCCGATCTGACGATCGCGATGCAGGGGCCCGCGCGTCCCGCGTCGTCCAGTGGTGGCAGAGGCGGTAGCAACAAGGACGATGCCGGCCGGAGCGGTGGCGGTGGTGGTGGTGGTGGCAGTGGTATGGTTGGCGGCGGCGGGCTTGGAGACGGCAGCATGGGCAGCGATGGCCCAAGTGACGATCCGCATCGCGTCGCGGCGCACAACGCGGAGCGATAGGCCAAGCCCCCCCCCGATCTCAGTCGTGTCTGACCCAGAAGCCGCCATTCAGAGGCCTGAAGTGGCTTCCCGACTTCGGCCGCTCGTTCAGGCTACTCACCCAGCAGCCGCGGTTCAGCCGCAGCAATGCGAAGAGTCGCGGCTTGGCCGGCAGAGTTGCAGCGTGACACAAGAGATCATCGCGCGCCTGCGCATCAGCCTCAATGACATCAAGCCCGATATCTGGCGCACGGTCGACATGCCGGTCACCAGCAGCCTCAAGATGCTCCATGACGTGATCCAGGGCGCCATGGGCTGGCAAGACAATCATCTTTGGCACTTCGAAGCGGGCGACCGCCGCTATGGCCGACCAGATCTGGAGTGGCCGGACCGCAACCTCACCGCCGCCAAGAACGTAAAACTCGGCTCCCTCATCGAGCGCGGTGTCCGCCAGCTTACCTACACCTATGACATGGGCGACGACTGGCGGCACACCGTCACCGTCGAGGCGATCGGGCCAGCCGAGCCCAATACCAAATACCCTCGCTTCGTCGCTGGCGAACGGCCCTGCCCGCCCGAGGACGTCGGCGGCCTCTCCGGCTTCGAACTGTTCCTCGACGCCATGCGTGACCCAGCTCACGAGGAACATCAACAGCTACGCCAATGGTACGGCGGCCCGTTCGACGCCGATGACATCGACGAGCTCGTCACCAAGCATACGGCCGCAGTTATCGCGATTCGCCGACACGCCGGCAAGGCCGCCTATGAGAGAAGCCGCACCCGCAACTAACGAGGGTGAGCCGCACATGCTGCGGCGCAAAAAACCAATGTCGGACGCTCCGACCTCGGGGGTCGCCGTTCGAAACCGGAAGTTCGTTCACATAGGCTAACGAGTACGAGCCCATTCCGTGCTTAGAGACGTTGAGTTGGTTCAGTCGCTTTTCCGATCCTGGCGGAGCCCCTGCTCAGACGGAGAAGAGATATGCGCGCATTATGCTGGCACGGTAAGGGCGACGTCCGCGTCGACACCGTCGCGGACCCCGAGATCAAGCACCCGCGCGATGCGATCATCAAGGTTACCGCGTGCGCGATCTGCGGGTCGGACCTCCACCTGCTCGATGGCTACCAGCCGACGATGGAAGCGGGCGACATCCTCGGTCACGAGAACATGGGCGAGGTCGTGGCGCTCGGTTCTGAGGTGACCAACCTGAGGATCGGCGATCGCGTCGTGGTGCCGTTCACAATCAGCTGCGGCGATTGCTGGTTCTGCCGCAAGGGCCTGTTCGCCGCCTGCGACCGGACCAACCCCAATGCCGAGATGGCCGCCAAGGCGATGGGGCACTCGCCCGCCGGCCTGTTCGGCTTCAGCCACATGCTGGGCGGCTATTGCGGCGGCCAGGCCGAGTACCTCCGCGTGCCGATGGCCGATATAGGCCCAATCAAGATCCCCGACAGCGTCACCGACGAACAGGCGCTGTTCCTCTCCGACATCTTCCCGACCGGCTACATGGCCGCCGAGAACGCGCAGATAGAGCACGGCGACACCGTCGCGATCTGGGGCTGCGGCCCGGTCGGCCAGTTCGCGATCCGCTCCGCGCTGATGATGGGCGCTGGGCGCGTGATCGCGATCGACGAGGTGCCCGAGCGCCTCGCCATGGCTGAGGCCGGCGGCGCCGAGACGATCAACTTCGCCGAGACCGACGTCTACGACGAGCTGCAGGCGCGGACGAAGGGACGCGGCCCCGACAGCTGCATCGACGCCGTCGGCTGCGAGGCGGCCGCCCACGGCGCGGCGGATGCCGTTATGGACAAGGTAAAGGCCAGCCTGATGCTCGCCACCGATCGCGTCCACGTTTTGCGGCAGGCGATCATGAGCTGCCGCAAGGGTGGCACAGTCTCCGTTCCCGGCGTCTATGTCGGGATGGGCGACAAGCTCCCGATCGGTGCGGCGATGAACAAGGGGCTGACGATCAAGCTCGGCCAGACCCACGTCCAGCGCTACACCAAGCCGCTGCTGGACAAGATCGTGGCCGGCGAAATCGACCCGAGCTTCGTCATCACCCATCCGGCCAGCCTCGAGGACGCGCCCGAAATGTATGCCAAATTCCGCGACAAGGAGGACGGCGTCATCAAGGTGGTGATGCGCCCGCACGGCTGAGCCGCGCATCCTGCGCAAGGCGGGATCAGGAGGAACTTCGTGTCAGACCGGTCAGAGAAACACTGCCAAGATCGTGCTTCCCTACCCGCAGAGGTAGGGGGGCAGGTCTGGCCGGCTGCAGGCCTCGCGATACTCATCGCCGGCTCCTTGGCCGCCTGGCTGAGCTCGCGCCGCACTCAGCCCAGCATCGACGCCCAAACGGCGCGGCGTCTCGCCCCGCGAAGCGGGCGAGCGGATCATCCCGCTGCTTCCGCTTCGGACATCGTCATTGGGGAGCCGGCCGATGCGCATTCATCATCTTAACTGCGGAACCTGCTGCCCGGCCGGCGGCAGGCTGTTCGACGGCAGCAGTGACGGTCCGCTCGGTCACCTCGTGTGCCACTGCCTGCTGATCGAAAGCGATGCTGGGCTGATCCTGGTCGATACCGGCTTCGGCACCCGCGACATCGATCATCCGCACCGCCGGCTGTCGGAGTTCTTCCTCAAGCTCAACAACATCCAGCTCCGTCCCGAGGAAACCGCCATCGCGCAGGTGCGTGCGCTCGGCTTCTCCCCCGCGGACGTGCGCCATATCGTGGTGACCCACCTCGACTTCGACCATGCCGGCGGCATCGAGGATTTCCCGAACGCCACCGTCCATCTCACCGCGCGCGAGAAGGAAGTCGTCGATGGCCGCCGCGGCGGCACGTTCGTCGGCACGCGGCGCTACCGCCCCACGTAGTGGAACGACGTGTCGGACTGGCGCCTCTATCCGCTCGGCGGCGGCGAGCCGTGGATGGGGTTCGATGCGGTACGCGACCTCGACGGACTGCCGCCCGAGATCCTGCTCGTGCCGCTCGCGGGCCACACCTGGGGACATAGTGGGGTGGCGGTACGGGAGAACGACGGCAATTGGCTGCTGCATGCCGCCGACGCCTATTTCTACCGTGGCGAGATCGGATCGGAGACGTATCGCTGCCCGCCCGGTCTCCGCGGCTATCAGCGGCTTATGGAGGTCGATCGTGGAGCCCGCCTGAGCAATCAGGCCCGGCTGCGCAAGCTCTCGATCGATCGGACCGACGTGCGCATTTTCTGCGCGCATGATGCCGTCGAATTCGAACTTCTCGCGGGCAAGGCTTCGTGAGGCGTTCAGCGCCGGGAGCGCTGCATAGGCAGCTGACGCGATGCCTCCAGGTGTGGGGCCCATGTACGGACCGTGCTCGTTGAGCCGTTCCAGGTAACCAGAGCGAGACGAGATGCACCAGATCAACCGCGGCACCGGCCGCAAATTGCTGCTTGTCCACGGTCTGGGCGGAAGTTGGCGATCGTGGAGCACCATTCTGGATGCGCTCAGCGCCAGTCGAACAGTGATCGCGATCGACCTGCCCGGACATGGCGCGACGCCGGCGCAACATGATAGCGGGACCTTCGACGGCCTGGTTGGCAGCGTCCAGCGCAATATCGTAGAGAACGACCTAGCCGGGATCGATGTCGTCGGCAGTTCGATGGGCGCGCGGATGGTGCTCGAACTCGCCCGGCGCGGCGTCGTCGGCAATGTCGTCGCGCTCGACCCGGGCGGGTTCTGGCGGGGTTGGGAGCGCACCTTCTTCAAGACCACGATCGGCGCCTCGGGCCGCCTGTTGCGGGCAATCCGACCCGGCCTGCCGATGCTGAGCCGTAATGCGGCGTCGCGCAGCGCGCTACTGGCCCAATTGTCCGCGCACCCGTGGGCGCTCGATCCGCAGATCGTCGCGACAGAGCTGATGGGTCTCAGTACGACACCGACCTTCGACGCGCTGGTCCATGACCTCGCGACCGGACCCGAGCAAATCGGGCCAGCTGCCGATGGCACCGGCCGGATCGTGATCGGGTGGGGCAAGCATGACAGGCTCTGTCTGCCGAGGCAGGCGGCGCGCGCGCAGGCTGCGTTTCCGTCCGCAGAACTGCACTGGTTCGAGTCCAGCGGCCACTTTCCGATGTGGGACATGCCGGAGGAGACGGTCGAAGTCATCCTCGGCGCTACGCAGCAGGAAGGATCAGTTAGGCCGGCCAGGCTGCCTGAAGCTTGAACAGGCATCGCCGCCCACTCCTCGTCCCGCTGATTGCTCGTAGTCTTAGTGCAGTACGACCCAGAGGCGGTCATTCAGGCTCGGCCTGCCCCTCCCGGAAACCTGCCGTTCGTTTATGTCCATCGCCGCGTGCAGGTTCATCTGGTCACCATGCCCATCCGTTGTGACCCGATCTGTGCGATCATCACGCCTACCCCGTCGGTCCGAGCATACGATCCCACGCCCTCGACGCTGACGAGGAAGGGCTTAGACGGGTGCGCACGAAGCATCTCTGTCGCCGATGATGACAGGGACGCCGATCCAGCGCATATCCCCACCGATTGGACGGGGGGGTATCATGGTGCGGGCGATCATCCTGACGCTTGCCTTGGCGTTGATGGCGACCGCGGCGCAGGGGCGAAACAGCGTGGACCCGGTCAGGGTGCGCGCGCAACTCGACTTTCTTGCTGGACCAGACCTGCACGGACGCGGCAGCGCGACGCCCGATGAAGCAATCGCCGCTTCCTATGTGGCATCTCAACTGCAGAGCTATGGCTTGAAGACGGCGCCGGGGATGACCGGATACCTGCAACGCATCCCCGTCTTGCGTCAGGCGCTGGCTGGCCCGGTGGAACTGCTGATCGATGGCGTTCCCGCCCCCGATACGACGCCGTTGCGTGTCGTGGGTGGGGTCTGGGGTGGTAAGGTCGCCGTCCTTGGCCGCATTTTTCCGGACACGAAGGCCGCCGTGCTGGTCGTTCCCGATACCGCAGCCAAGAACGCCGACATTGCCAAGGCGCGCGCTCAGGTCGGGGCCACGGTGACGATCGTCGTCGCTGACAAGGATACCCCTCGAGCCATAGATGCCATTGGTGGTCGGCCGAATCTGCCAAGGTTCTTCCCCGCTGAATCGCCAGCCGGTCGAACCTCGACGATCGCCGTCGGGTCGGACACGATGCAAAAGCTGCTCGGTGCCGGAGCCACCGTCACACTGTCCGTCCCCTTCACGCTTGCCCACGACAGCACCACGAACGCGGTCGCCTATCTGCCCGGCAGCGACCCGGCAGCCGGTGTGCTGCTGCTGTCGGCGCACCTCGATCATCTCGGTGTCGGAGCAGACGGCACGATCTGGCCGGGAGCGAACGACGATGCGTCGGGCACGGTGGCTTTGATGGAGATTGCCCGAGCCATGGCGGCGGGCAAGCGACCACGCCGCGGCATCCTCTTCGTGGCCTATGGCTCGGAAGAACGGGGTGGCTTCGGCTCGCGCTGGTTCGGGGATCATCCGCCAGTGCCGCTGAATCAAATCGCGGCCAACATCGAGTTCGAGATGATCGGCGCCAGCGTTCCGAAACTCGCGGCTGATCGGCTGATGATGACGGGGTACGAGCGGTCCGACCTGGGGTCGGAACTTCGCGCCCATGGCGCATTGATCGACGCCGACCCCTACCCCGAACAGCAGTACTTCCGGCGATCGGACAATTACGCACTCGCTCTACGCGGGGTCGTCGCCCACACCGTGTCGGGCTACGGCGAGGTCACGACGTACCATACGCCCCAAGACACGCCCGATCGAATCGATGCGCCATATATGGTGCGCGCGATCGAGTCGCTGTTAAAACCTATCCGTTGGCTGGCCAACAACCGCTTTACTCCACGATGGACGAAGGATGGCCAGCCGAAAGAATAGAAGCAGCATTTCTCTGGCGACGGCATACGAGCGGCCTAAAGTATTGGACCCATTCTCAGACGCTCAGAAGCTCTTTCAGACTCCGCAACTTCGGCCGCCCGTTCATGTTGCGGTAACGGCGGTCGGAGCGGCAAGGTTTGGGACAAAGCCGCAATCCAGCACCAAAGCCGCAAACGACCGCTTTTGGCATGAGCTGCCGATCGAAATCCGTCATCGTATTGTCCTCTTGATCGGAGGCCAACGCCAACGAATGTGGCTCGCAAACGGGTTGACTGCGTTGCCCATCATGCTGTCGGAACGCCATTGGGTCGTCGGCCGTCAACATTTCGCGCATGTAGCCCGACCCGCGCCACGGCAGTTTGCCGCATCCTATCTCTTGCCCTCCGCCCGTAAGCGATCGCAAGATTCCGTACTTGGTCAATCGTTGGCGCTTCGTCGGTCGCTCTAAAAGGTATGCCGGCTACTGCAGTCCGGAGTCGACGTCGGTTGTCCGAAGCAGAGCGGTCGGTCTATTTGATACGTCGATCACGGCTCGATGTGCGATTGCAGAGCGGGCGCTCGACAGGAAGAGACTATGCCCGCTGATACTCTTGTAGACCTGAAAACGGCTTGGGCTACCGCCTTCAGCAAGCGTGCGCATGGTGGCTGGTGGGCTCTCAGCGGCTTTTCGCTGCAGACTATGGCGGCGCTGGCGCGCATGCTCAAAAGCGAATTGATCGATAAAAAGCCTCGTGGCGAGGTCGATATCGAATCGGTCAGCGACGCCATCCTAAACGAGGACAAGATATCCCTCGTCCAGATCAAGCGAACCCTCACCAAGTCGACGCTCGAAGCCGCCTTTGCCGAAGCCTACGACATCGCCTCGCTCTGCTCGACTGCGCTACAGGACCAGCTGCAATTCCAGGTTGTTACGATGAAGCGGGAGACCGGAACGACGCTCGATATCGCCCTTGCGCGACATGCGCTGCGTGAACGCACCGCCATAAACGAAGCACTTCTGCAACGCACACTGGCGATGTTTGACCGCAAGGCGCCGATCCGCATCACAGCTGATCCGGCACAAGCGCTTCGGCTGGTGCTATGGAACGCGGGCGTCGAGAATCCCGGCGCGACGATGGACGCCATGCTTGGCGGCATCTTTGCTGCTTTTAATGGTGGCAACCGGGCTGGCGTCCAGATCGCACTCATACAGGCGCTCGATCGCGCCAAAAACGATGTCCGAACCACCCGGCCGCACGGTGGGCATCTTTTTGTGCCAGGTGATCTCGCAAAAGCCGCAGGTCCTGCTAGCGGTACAATTCTTGTGGACGCCAGTCCGCGGATGCTCGACCTAAAGCTGGGCCGGTTCCTCGAACGCACAGGTCTGCTCGACGAGGTCTTCACGACGGCCCTGGATTGGGATGCCGGACTGGAGGCCCAGGTGGCGGCTCACCTGCAGAAGATCCCTGTATTCTGTATCCGTGGGCGATCCGGTGACGGTAAATCGGTCCTGCTCTTACAGCTGGTGGCAGCGTTACTTGAGCGGCGCGCCGTAGCCGCGGTCACGGGTCTAGCCTCGTTCAGCGATTTGCAGGCCTGGCTGCAATCGCGTCCGAAAATCCAGCCTGGAGAACCGATCCACGGGGTCGAACTTGCTTATATCGACGATCTTCCGCGTCGCGTTGACGCTGATTTGTTCGGTAGGCTGATTGAAGAATGTTATGCGTTCGCTTCACGGCCCGCTGCCCTGCTCACGTGCGGAATCTCGGAAAGTCTGCCGAAAACATCGAACATCCAGTTTGACTTTTTCCCCATGCCACCGCCCACGGCGAATGATCAGAAACTGTTCAGCCACTGGGTCGGTAGCAGCGATGCCCCACCGTTCGAGCCACGCCAATCGCTCGCCACGATGCTCGTCGACCTACGGCGCACTGGTACAGGCGAAGCGCCGCTGGCGGACCAATTCCAACAGAAATTGCGCAGTGATGGCCTCTGGCCGTTAGCCCGACACGTCATAGCGGCTAATCTGTTCGGGATTCCTGGCGCCGTATCAACAGACCAAGCTGTCGATTTGGAGACTTTCACCTTCGAAGGTGCCGGCGTGACTCTGCGCGCCGACCGGCGCGACGGCGGCATCGAGCTTGGCCACGCCGAGTATCTCGAACCGCTCTATCTTCGGTGGGTCGGTGGCTCGGACTTTCCGCAAATATGGGGGCGTGACATCGGCGCCATCATCTCCGTCGCCCTTCAGAACGGCGACGGAAGACTGGCACGGACGCTGCTTGGTCAGGTGATCGATATGCGCGCCCTGCGCAAGCGCCTGAAACGCTTGGGATATGGCGGCTCTCACACGGCGCCGGACCTCCTCAACGCGGCCTTTTCCGTGGTCAGTGCGGAGAACGACGATCCGGCGATGGCACCATTGATGCGGCTATGGCTTGCCGCACAGCGCGCGGCCAACGGGGCGTTCATGCATAACCTGGAAGCCCGCGCGGTCTCACTGCTCAAGGGAGACGTCGTAGCGTCAATCTACAAGGCGCAGATCGCGCTGCAGCTTGCCAGCGGGCCGCCGGAGCGGGAGGCGGACACAGGTACGCGCGAGGTAGCACGCGCCTATTTGGCTGGCGTCGTCGACGAACCTGCGGTCGTCGAATACTACAAGAAGCTCGCGGGCCGAGGCAATTCTGAAGACTTGGTGCTCGTCCGAAATTGGCTCAGACGGCACCAGCGCTCGCTTCGGATTGCACCCGTTCTGGCGAGTGCGATCCGCACGGGCGGACCGGACGCCGCCGAGTATCGGTCGATGGCGGCGCGTCTGGCCGGCGCCCATCCGAGGGACTCTGGACTGGGCGACCTCGTCCGGACTTTGGCCCTCCAGCCGATCGAGGGGAACGAGATCGGGTTAATCGATCGTTGGCTCGGCCAAGATCATCCACCGCGCGCGCTGCACAGTGTCTATGCCCAGCTTCTCAAGGTTCAAGGCGCGCGGCGCTACCTCGATCGGGCGCTCGCATGGATGGAACAGAATATCGAACTGGCCGATAGCCATGACCTGCTTGCCAGGCTAATCGAGATGCAGCCAGATTACGATCTAGGCCCGCTCGTCCAGGCTTGGTTTGACTCGCATCCTTACGACCCCGGGCGCTATTCTGTAATCGGCGCACTGCTGACCCATCCGCGCTTTGAGATAGCTGCTCTGCGGAGCGCGATCGAGCTGCTCGCGGGGTCGCGGAGCCACCATACAGGATACCTTTTCGCTATGGCCATCCCCGTCGTCAAAGCCCTGACAGTGCATGAGTTGCATGCGCTGGCGAAAACACTTCCGCCGCGGCTTCAGAGACCACTAAAATCCCTTCGGGCCGCTCGCCAGGGACCCCGAACTCAAATGCAGATCCATCGCTAATGATGCGAACATAGGGATGCTTCCGCGGGAAGCGGACCTTTGGTTGGTCTGCGCGGAACAGCGTGAGTTGGTCGACACCCGCCGATGGCCTCTGTGCCCCGAGGACCCATTCTCAGACGCTCAGAGGCTCTTACGGGCTCCCCAACTTCGGCCGCCCGTTCATGTGCGGTAGCGGCGGTCGGAGCGGCGAGGTGTGGGACTTTACCGCCGTCGGCGTGCGACATGTCGAACGGCAGCTCTGGCCGGAAGGCGACATTTAATCTTCGTTCGACCCGCATTGCACAGCAACTGGAGATGGGCTGGTATCCGTACCGCCTCCCATGTTTGCGCGTTGCCGAGCGAATGGAAATCGCGGATCAGTTCGAAAAATTCAGCCATCGCGCTCAGACCCTGACCCGGGCATAACCGCTGCCCATGACATAACCCTCGTCGAGGCAACCGCGTCGCGTTAGCCCTGCGCCCGTCCCGTTCGACCAACCCGAGGCATCGGGCCGAAATTTGAGAAACAAGGGCCAGGTCAACGGGGTCGGCTTGTTCGTGACGATATGGACTAGCCGTTTTCGCCCGTCGCGAATGTCGGAAACGGGCTCGACAGTGAACCGCTCGCCCCACTTATCCGACTGGTCGAGCACCGCATGCGTGCGTGTGTGCGGCGTCGCTGGTCGGCGCGGCAACGCGTCCGCCGCCGCGACGGCGACTTGATCGCGCCCCTCCCACGCGCCGAAGTAGATGTTGGTCGCGCAGTTGAGATATTGATGCTCGTTGAGCACCGCGACGTCCGAGCGGCGCTCGACATCCACGAAGCGGCTTTTATGAGGCACCGAGTAGACCGCCCCGTCGTAGAACAAGGCGAGCAAGCATGGAGTCAACGGCAGGACAAACAGTGCGCCCGCAGTCTTAACGCCGAACGCGCGCTTGCCGGGCGTGGGTCGCTGATAGTGCAGACGATTGGTGAGCACGGCGGGATTATCGGAGGTGACGAACGGCAGGTCGGTCGCATTGCGGACGATGCACATTTTGAGATCGTCGACAATTCCCATCGCCTCGGCATAGTGCAGCATTGCCTGTTCGGTGGCGATCTTCACCGCTTCCCCGAACGGCGGCACCGGAAAATCCGAGCCGGGAAGATCGGTCAAAGCCAGCATCATCGTCGCCGAGGCCTGCGCCGCCGCGTCGGTCCGCAAATATTGATGATAGACATAGCGTCGCAGGACGATGTCCACCCCGGGCTGGACCGGACCGCCCTCGGCGAGATGTCGTACGACCTTGCCGTAACGCCCCTCGACAAACTGGATGGCCTGCTCGAGCTGGGAATCCTGCCCGTAGAAGTAGTCTTTGGAACACTGGTTCTTCGCGGGCGCGTTCGGGATCGCCTTCATCCTCGTAATGTTGAAGAGGTTGATCGCCAAACCTTCGCCATCCAGTGTGAACGGCTTGATATGCGTGCGCGGCACGAAATGCTGATTCTTGTTATCCGCCATCGCCGCTTCGCCACACCAGATCGGGACCCCTTTTCCCGGGATCCCGCGACGTGCCTGGTATAGCAGAACGAAAGGAAAACAACAAGGCGCGCGTCGAGCGTTCGCCAACGTCAGACGGGGCGCACGATGATCGGCGAAGACGAATATCATGCCGAACGACATCCCAACCCTGCTGCCCTGCCCACTTTGTTGAAATGGTCTGATCGGGAACGGTTGCTATGCGGTCGAAAGAACGTGCTAGGTCCCGCCCATGAATTTTCGAGTGAAAGATGATACGGCGCGGCTGACGTCGGGCAAATCATGGCAGGATGGCCTCGCCCAGCTGGCGCTCGACCTTTGTCGTGCGGTGCCGGGTGGGGAGCGGGTCGTACTCCATGGCTCGGCCGTCCACGGCGCTGATCCGGGCGACGTCGACCTCGCGATAATCGTGCGAGATGGCACGGACCGGTTCGAGGCGGTGAGGACGATCGCCGGCCTACTGGCAGATCGCTCCGTCGCGACCGGCGTCCTGCACACGTGCTTTCCCATCGAGCAGGAGGCCTGCTCATTCAAGGCGTCGCAGTACGTCCGGAACGTTCTTACCGACGGCAGAGAGCTCTAGAGTGTTGAGCGCGAATGGGGGAGCGGCCAATTGGGTTGCCGCCGCTTCGGCTTTACGCCGGGCGGGCATGTCGACCGAGGCAGTGGTGCTTGAATGGATGGCCCTGCGCGCCGCCCTTTTCGACTGGCTTGGAGCAGCTGGAGTGGCATACGAAGGGACGCGCGATGCAATAGTGGCCGGGATGACAGCGCTCGACGGTCGGCTCGCTGCTGATCTTGCATTTGTCTACCATGTGGCGACGATGGCAGAGTGGGACGAGACCTTCGGTGTCACTGAGGCGCAGGTGAGGACGGTGGCGGACGCGAGCGCGCGCCTGCTCACAGCCTTTCAATCAGGGTGGGACCGCGATCCGAAGTGAAATACGACGAGAACCACTTCCGCGCCGCGGTTGACGAGATCAAGCGTCACCTTGAGGACACCGAGATCTCCAAGCTCGGCCATTGGGCGGCGGCGCGACGCTACGAGCGTGTGCACAAGCTCGTACTTGGTGTTCCCGCCACAGTGCTTTCGATCGTACTCGCCTGGCTCGTATCAAGCCAGACCCGCACTGTCTTGCCAGCTGCGGGTGCAGGCAGCGAGCTGGTCCGCAACATCCCAGTGTTCATCAGCCTGGTGGTTTCGCTTTTGAGTGGAATGACCGCCTTTCTTAATCTCAGCGACCTCGCCATCCGCCACCGAACGGCCGCAGAAAACCTCAACGCGCTATGGCGAAACTGCCGCAACTGGGAAACGGACTTCCCGGACGCTTCGTTCTGCGAGGCGGCAGTCAAGGCGGTGCAGGGCTACCGGGCCAGGCTGAACGACATCAACGGCGATGCACCGCAAATCCCAAAGTGGGCGTGGAAAGCCACGCGCAGGCAACGCGAGGAGGGCTCGGTGTCATATAAGGGTGAACAGCGCGGATCCGCCCCCGGGTTCATCGCGCGGTTGCTCGGCCGCAAATAGGCATCACGCGGGCGAGCGTTGGAAGCCTGCCTTGCAGATATGATCTTTTGCGGTCACCAATGACCACGCCCGTTGTTCAGGATGACGCATGAGCGAGACGCCTACAAGGACCGCCATTCAGGATGAGCTTCAACGTATCGAGGAAGACTGCATTCATTCAGGCAAGGCACAATTTAACGCGGGCGTGCGGTGGAGCCGATACCATCTGTTTCTCGGCGTTCCCGCCGTCATCCTTAGTGCTTTGGCGGGAACGGCATTCTTCAAAGGCCAGCCCGATATCGCCGGCATCATGTCGACAATCGTTGCTATCCTTACCGCCTTGTCGACCTTCCTGAAACCCTCGGAGCGGGCGTCATCGCACAAGGGGAGTGGCGACCAGTACCTTACGCTCCGCAACGATGCGCGCGTGCTGCGCACGGTGAAGCTCGACGCCGCATGCGACGACGCGGCCGCAATCGCGAACCTCGATGAGATCACCAAACGGCGCAACGAACTCAACCAAGCCAGCGCGCAACCGGCGCGCCGCGACTTCGAACTTGCCCGTCAAGGTATCGACGAAGGCGAAGCCGCGCACCGTGTCGACAGGAAAGACGCCTAATGTCCGTTCTCACCTATCTTCAGAACCGAGCCAGCAATGCGGTTCTGTCCGCGACCGAGCAGACCTCGATCAACACCTCGATCAGCACCTTGTCCTCGCGCCTCAATTCCTACTTCGGCACGACGGTAACGAAGCACTTTCGCTTCGGATCGTCGACCCGCGGCACCATCCTGCCCCGCGCGATGGATGAGCATTCTGACATCGATTACATGGTCGTGTTCAGTGACGGCGGCTACACACCGCAGACCTACATCGATCGCCTCCGGCGCTTTGCTGACGCTTATTATTCGTCGTCCGATATCAAGCAATCGTCGCCGACGATCGTCTTGCAGCTCAATCATATCAAATTCGATCTGGTGCCGGCGCTCGCGGACACTTGGACCACTGCCTACAAAATTCCTGACGGCACATCGGCTTGGCAGAACACCAATCCCAACGACTTCAATGCGACGCTTACCGCCAAGAACCAATCCGAGTATGGCCTTATCAAGCCGACGATCCGCCTTGCCAAGTTCTGGAACGCAAAGGCTGGGTATGTCTTTGACAGCTACGCCTTTGAAAAATGGATTGTCGATCAGTATTACTATCTAGCTTCAAATCAGAAAGACTATCTTTTTGCTGTCTTCGACAAGCTCGTCGCCAACCAAGCAGCGCAGTGGCGCAATGAGCGCATCAACCGCGCCAAGGAGATCATCGCGAAGGTGCGGGAGTATGAGCGCGATGACATGCCCTACACTGCGGAGGGCGAGGTGAAGAAGCTGATACCGGAATGAAGGTTGCCCCGTGGCCTCCTGCGGGCAAGCTCGTCAACTTATTCTTGAATTCTTAGACTACCAAAAGGACGTTTGCCATTTGTGTTTGCGCCGAGGCGGACAGGCAGCTTTCCACCGGGTCTGGGCTTTTCTGGACACATAATCGTGCGGTTAAGCGGCATGAAGCGGGCGGTCAGCAGTTGGGAAGCGCCACCGGGTCCGGCAACGGCGACAATTGATGCGCTGTTGTCCTGTTGTCGGACC
>NZ_JAJLPA010000036.1 GCF_025548555.1 Sphingomonas sp. A2-49 | reverse complement strand
GTATTTCGTGAAAGCTCCAAGCATGCCCTTTGAAAGCCGCATCCCCCCATCATTACGATACATTTCAAGACGTGTGATGATACGAAAGCCCTGCGCGTTCCCCTCAAAGTCGACGAATTCGCCACGGTGGTCCGGATCGATGTCCGCCGCCAAGCCAGTCCCGCGGTCGAACTGTTCGGCGAACCAGTCCCCCATAGCTGCCTCGCCGGAATGACCGAAAGGAGGATTGCCGATGTCGTGCGCTGCGCACGCAGCGAGGACAATGTCCGCAAGGACTCCCGATGCGCCGGTTTCTAAGCGGCGATCGTCTTCGAGCCAGCTGCCTACCCGCATTGCCAGCGACCGTCCGACGCTGCTGACCTCGACGGAGTGTATCAGGCGGTGATGGACGTGGTCGTGCTCATAGAGCGGCTGAACCTGGGTCTTGTTCGCTAGACGGCGAAACGGAGCACAGAAGACGATGCGGTCATGGTCTTGGGCGAAAATCGATCTGTTCGGCTTGGGTTCGTAATGCCTGTCCCCAAGCCGTTCGCTGCACAGCAGCTTGCTCCATTCCATGCGGACTTTTCCCAATCGCTTCACGCCGTCATCTGAAGAGTAGCGTTCGGGAGGGAGCCCGCCAAGGTGGGCCTGTCGCCTGAACGGTCATATCGGTGCGGGTAAGCGCACGTGAAATTGCTGCTCGGCGTTGCCACAGACAAAACCCACGTGATGGACGGGTCAAATCTTCGGACCGCGCAGCCAGCTCAGCAGGCGGCTCTTCCAACCGCCAGCGGCGGGAGGGCCCGCGCGCACGCCGGCCGCGCGTTCCGGGTCGACTAGCTCCGGCAACGCAGGAGCCTTTAGCCCGTAGTGCGCTGCCTTCGCGGATCGATCGCGGCGGCGCTCTGCCGCGACTTCCGCGTCGGACCATGGCGGGGCCTGGATCACTCGATTGCGCCGGATGACGTAGTGCGAGCGGCACGGGAGCGTCCAGCTGCCGACCGACGGATGCAGCGTGACCGTCTCGCCGTCATAGGTAATGTTCCAGTCGGTCGGTGTGAGCGGTGTGACGACTTCCTCGCCGCAGCCGCAGCAGCAGCTGTGCGCGACGCTTCCGTACTCGAGCGAGACGTAGAGCACGCCCGGCTGGAGGGCCTCGGGGAAGCTCTCGACGAACCGGTGCTCCAGGATATTGTCGCGCATCACGCCTGATCCTCGTTGAGTAGCATGTTGCCGTCGAGCGTGTAGGTCGAGTGGTACTCCCGCTCGAGGTCACAGTAAAATCCGCAGAGCTTCTTCCACTTGATCACCGCCATAACCGCGTTGAGCGCGTTGAGGTCTGCAACCTGGATGTTCGACGCGTAGACGTCCTTGGCGCCGCCGCCGGCCAGTGGGATGCGCACATGCGCGCCGACCGTGTCGCGCGTCGCGGGCGTGCTCGTCGTCACCCGCAAGATGCCGCTGAGGCCGTGGTCGCCGAGCTCGAGGCCCATGCCGATGTCGACGAAGGCGACCCCCCGCTCGTGCAGCCGCCCGACCAGCGCCGCCTTCGCCTCGCCCGCGTCGAGGCTGAGGAAGGCGAAGTCGATGCCGTCGAGAAGGTCGAGGTTGTCGGCCGTGACGGCCTCCGGGATCGCCGTGATCCCCCGGTGCATGCGGCCGTAGATCGCCTTGAAGTGGTCGACCTTGAGCGGCGCCTCGCGCAGTTCCTCTAGGCTCGGCGCCCCCGGCGCGCGGAAGGCGTTGTGCTGGAGGAACTCGTCGGCATCAAGGATCCGAATCTCGGCGACCGGCGTCTTGGCGACAATGTCGAGGATGTAGCTTCCTGACCCCCCGAGCCCGACGATCGCTACCCGGTGCCCCGCGAGCTTCGCGGTGAGCGCGCCGATGCCGACCCGGTCCGACGCCGTCTCAACGTAGTTGAACACGCTTTCGGCGTCCTCCTCCTCGTCGAGCGCGCGGTAGGGGCGCGGGGTGGCGGTCGGATCGAGCACCGCCGCCGGTCCCGCCAGGATCGAGGCGTAGGTGGTCATCTTGTGGTGGTAGTCGCGATAGCCCCCTTCGGGCTTGCTCGAGAAGGCGTGCTCCGCCGTCAGCCCGTGGCCGAGGACGAAGTGCGTCGTCTGGTTGGCGATCGCCGCGATGCGGGTTCCGTCGGCGAGACAGGGATAGTCGCCGTCGAAGTGCATGACGTGGGTGTCGGGCGGGCGGGTCTGATCTCCCGCCAGCGCCAGACTCGAGATGAGGGTGCCTCGGCGGACCTTGCGGTCCGCGTCGACGTAGGGAACCTCGCGCATGACGAGGAACCCGCCCACCACTTGGACGAAGTAGCCTTCCTCGCGGAGCTTCGCGAGGTCGGCGTTACGACTGAACAGTGCGCGTGACATTGAAGACGGTCCCCTGCTTGGTGGTGACGACGCCGTGGGCGCCCAGCTCGCCCGCGTGCGGCGTCGAGGCCGCCTTGCGGTAGGTCATCGAGAAGACGACGTTCGCCTCGTGCGGGCCCGGGAAGGCCAGCTCGACGATCTGCTCGAAGGTCACCGTTGGCCCGCGCACCAAGCGCGCGCGGGTGTTGACGACAATCTCGATCTCGACCGGCGGGCGCGGGGCGGTGAAGAAGCGCTCGACGCCCGGCGCGGCGAGGTCGATCAGCATCTCCGGCTCGACGAGGACGTCGGTGCCCCCGCGCACCTCGCGGAAGACCGCTTCGTCCAGACCAAGCTTGGCCAGCACCGCCAGCACCTGGCCGCTGATGACGGGCTTGCCCCAGCGCTCCTCGTGCGAGTTCACCTCAAACTTGAAGTCGCGGTCGGTGAGGAACGCAACGAAGCGCTCGGCGCCGGCGCCGCGCAGGTCGAACGGCTCGTCAAGCCGCACGTCCTCGAAGTCGCCGTTGCCGACGATCGCGAACAGGCTGTAGCCGCGCTCCGGCTCAAGGCCCGCGGCCTCCAGGATCTGGCGGCCGAGGGGGATGGGATCGGCGACCGCGAGGGGACGAAAGTCGAGGTTCTCGAGCGCGAACAGGATGCGGTAGGCGTTGGCCGGGCGTAGCGCGCGGCCCTCGCGGATCGCATCGCCGACGTCGTCGAATTCGAGAGTTTCCATAAATTCTTTCCTTCTCGTTGGGCCGGATCGTTCCCGGCTACGGAAGGACAATCGGTGCGTCGGCGATCGACCGGAAAGGCGTCAGAACTCTTTTCTCAGCGTGCCGGCGGGGACGGGCCCGCAGACGAAGAAGGCGGGGCAGCGCGGGCAGACGCGCTGGGTGGGATCGGTCGGGAAGTCGCCGGCGCGGACCTGTCCGATGGCCACCTGCAGCGCGTCGCGGCGACGGCCGAGGACCAAGGGCGTCATGGCGAGCGGCGACACCCTGCCGTCCGTCAGGTGCACGACCTCGGCGGCGGAGCCCGGCGCGTTGTCGGCGATGGCGAGCAGGGTCACCGCGACCGCTAGGTCCTCGGTGTCCGACTTACGGTAGACGCCCGTGCGGACGCGGCGGTGGACAAGGTTGCCCTGTGGGTCGGCGAGCACGTCGTCCGCGCCGTAGCGGACCTCGTCTCCGTCGAAGCGCAGGACCAGCGTCCCAGGCGTGCGAGGCGCGTGCGGCCCGCGCGTGCGGACGAACGTGGCGACAAGCGCGACTGCCGCGGTGCGGAGCTCGGCGAACGCCCCGGGACCTTCAATGCCGTAGTCGTCGCACGCCAGCCCGACGGCGGCGGCGAGGTTGGCATCGTCCGAGACGTCGAGGCCGTCGCGGACGATCGCGCGCACGACCGAGCGCGCCGCCTCGTGCATGCGCATGTAGTCGGTCTCGGTCCGGCGGCCGCCGATGCCCAGCACGTAGGTATAAAAGAAGCGCCTTCTGCACTTTTCCTTGTCGAGCATGGCGATCTGGGAGTCCCGCAGGCGGACGGGCCCGTCGATCTCGAGCGGGATCGGCTCGGCCTCCGGCGCGGGCGGGAGCGCCCGGACGAGGTCGGGGGTACTCCTGACCAACCCCGAACCAAGGCGCTGCAGGAAGTCGGACAGCGCCCGGCTCTTTCCGTCCGACTTGTGGGTAGCGGCGTAGAGCACGAGGCGGTCGCGCGCGCGGGAGGTCGCGACGTAGAAGAGGCATTCGCGCTCCTCGGCGTCGCCGGCGCGCAGCGCCTCCTTCACGTCGCCGGTCATGGCCGCGATGACGCCTTCCGGCGGCAGGCACTGGGGCGACTTGGCGGGGCTGGGTAGCGTGTCCTGGTTGAGGCCAGGGAGATGGACGCAGGCGAACTCGAGGCCCTTTGCTCCGTGGATCGTCATCAAGCACACGGCGTCGAGGCCCTGTGCGGCGGCTGGCAGCTGGCGGAGGTCTCGATCGTCGCCGATCGCGACCAGCCTGCGGATGCGGTCCAGAAGCCTCGAGACGGTGCGGCCCTGCGCGCGGGGCTGCACGCGAAGAAAATTCATCAGCTGCCAGATAGCGATCCCCCGGCTCCGTTCGGTGACGGATCCGGCCTCTCCGATCCGCGCGGCGATGCGGGTGCGGTCGAGGACGATCGTGGCCAGCGTCCGCCAGGGCGCCGAGTCGGAGTTGAAGCCGCCGAGGACGGCGGCAAGGCCATCGAGCGCGAGGCGTCCGGCCGGGGAGATCGGCAATGTTGCGCGCTCCGCCAGCCATTCCAGCGGCTCGCGCTCCTCGTCCCGAAGGTATTCGAGCACCGCCCCGACGTCGCCGAGTGTCATCTCGAGGCCAGGCAGGCAGCCGGTCCGGACCAGCCCCATCGCGCGGCGGTCGGCGAGCAGCGAGAGGAGGGAGAGGAGGTCCTTCACCTCCCCGCGCTCGAAGAGGCTGCCGAGGAAAAGGACCGGGATGCCCATGCGCTCGAGGTCCCGCGCGATCTCGCCCAGCCGCTCGTTGCCGGTGCAGAGCACGGCCTGGTCGCGGTAGGCGATGCCGGAGCGAAGCATCTCGTCGATGCCGTCGGCGATCAGGACAGGCTGCTCGTCTTTGCTCGTGCGCAGGCGGAGTTCGATCGGACGGCCGTTCGGGCCGCGTTCGGCGTGTAGCGCGGCATCCTCGCCGCCCGCCGTCATCCGGACGGCGAACGCGGAGTAGGCGTTCACGATCTCCTCGACGGAGCGGTAGTTCACCTCGAGCCTGCCCGGCGTAGCGCCCGGGAAGTCCTCCGAGGCGAACCGGGACATGCTGATCGGGGAGGCGCCCCGGAAGCGGTAGATCGACTGCCGCGCGTCGCCGACCACCCACAGGTTCTCGCCGGTCGGGCGCAGGGCTTTCAGAAGCCGCACGCTGGCGCGGTTCACGTCCTGGTATTCGTCGACGAGGACGTGGTCGTAGAGCCCGCCGATCTGCGCCGCGATGTCGGGCCGGGCCTCGAGCAGCTCGACCGGGAGCGAGACGAGGTCGCCGAAGTCGATCGCCTGGCGGTCGCGCTTAAGCCGCTCGTAGACCGCGTATATTCGTGCGACCTCGGCTGCCTTGAGCGCGTTAGTGCGTCGCGGCTCGTCCGCGCCTGCGGCGACGCGCATCTCCTCGGCGCGCAGGGCGTAGTCCTCCGGACCGACGACCTCATCCTTCGCGCGCGAAATGGCGGCCAGGATGTCGCCGATGAGACGCGTCGGGTCGTAGAGGTCCCGGTAGTGCTCGAGCGCGAGCCGAGGGAACTCGGCCTCGAGCAGCTCGACCGCCTCGACGCGGTCCATCAGCCTGGGGACACAGGGCAGCGAGAATTCCGGGCCGAGCCGGCGGATCAGGTCGAGGCCGAACGCATGGAACGTCCCGATCCACATGGCTGCCGCCTGCTCGGGCCGCTTGTCGGCGATCCGCTCGGACATCTCTCCGGCCGCTTTGTTCGAGTAGGTGAGGACAAGGAGCCTCCGGGGGTCCACGCCCTCGTCGATTAGCTGGACGACCCGGGCGGTGAGCGTCTGCGTCTTCCCAGTGCCGGGACCGGCCTCGAGGATGTATGGGCCGCCTCGGTGCGCGGCAGCGACGGCCTGGGCGGCGTTGAGCGGCTTGTCCGCCCGCACTATCTCGTTGGGCTCAATGACTGGGAGCAGGAGCGCGTCGAACAGCTGTTGCGCGACCGTGTCGAACGGCGCGTTCATCCGTTCCGCGATCGCGGAGGCGGTCAAGCCCTCCTCGAGGTGGAGGCGCCGCACCAGCGCCCGTGGGACGAGCAGCTCGCGGCCGAACAGGTCCATCTGGACCTCGCGGCGTTGGCGCCGGCCGTAGTCGACCACACGGTCGATGCCGGTCGGCGCCGGTTCGGACGGGCGTGCCGTATCGACCTCGATCACGGTCGTCGGCGCGGTCGCGTCGCCGAGTTCATGGTGGCCGAGCTCATGTGCAACGAGGAAAGCCCGTTCGAACGGCGAGCCGACGTTCTCGTGAACGATGAGGTCGTCCTCGGGAATGAGCGTCGCCCGGCCGCTGTCGAGGACCGCAGCGCCCGTATTGGCCGTGTTGACGTCGAGCCCGCGATCCTTCGCGACCGCGACCGCGAAGGCGTAGGGATCCGTTGGATCGAGCCCACGCGCCACTGCGGCGGCATGCAGGTCGGCGGCGCGCCGACGTCCGAGCTCGATCGCATCCACGGCTCAGTCGTCGTCGGCAAGGAGGCGTGCGCGGTCGGCTTCGGAGACGTCCGCGTCGATGAGCGCCTGCTCGAAGGACACCTGCCCGGCCGCGCCGGGCTTGCCGTCAGACTTGAAGCTCCTCCCGGACGCGGATGCCGGCGGCTGGCGCATGGCCGCGATCACGTGCGCCTCGGGGATTGCGAGGGCATCGCCCAGCGTCCGCCGTATCGGTCGCGGCGTCCTCGTAGGGTCGATCTTGCGCTCCCTGAGGCACGTGACGATCTGGCGCGGAACCCCGAGCCTCGCCGCCAGCGCCTTGCCGCGCTCGCCGACGAGCGCGTCGAGCGGGTTGGCGCCTTTTGTGAACTCCGGTCCCGCTGCCTTGTGGGTGATCCAGGCCGCGTCGATCCGCGAAGTCTCGAGGGCGGACAGCGGCTCCTGGTCTTCGGCCTCGGGTGTGGCCAGCAGCCTCGACAGGTCGATGAGCTGCAACGCGAACTGCGGATGCGCCTCCACGTATCGGGCGAGGACCGCGCCGTCGTGGACCTTCTCCATCTGGAAGAGGTCCAACACGTCGTCGAGGGCGGTTGGTGTAGGGCGGGTGGTCATTGGTCGTCCCCAGGATTGAACAGGGCGGAGAGCGTCTTGAGCGCCCGCGCCCGGTGATTGCGAACCGACCGGTCCGAGCAGCCCAGCGCCTTGGCGATCGTCATGACCGCTGGGTCGTTCGAGTGGATCGGCCATCCGAGCAACAGGAGGTGCATGGTCCTGCTTTGTTCTGGTGGCAGGTCGTCAATCGCGAGATACATACGATCCCGGAATAGCGGGTCGGAAAAAATGCTCGCCTCGAACGGATCGACCGCCGTGGCGGCCACGGCTTCGGCCTCGGTCTGGTCGGAGTCCTGGTCGAGCGCGTCGCTGCGGTTGTCTTCGCGCCACGCCCGCTCCTGCGCATCCAGGCGCAGGCGTTTGACGGCGAGATCGAACCGGATCTCGAAGAAGTCGAGCTTGTCGTCGGACTGCCTGCGGTCCTTCGAGAGCAACTCGACGAAGCGGTCGAACACCGCGTTGCGGATGCTCTCGGCGACGATCAAGGCGGTGTTCCCGCCAGCTTCCGCACGCGGAACGGCGCGGAGGACCCGCTCGACGAGGACCTTGTAGAGCCGCTCGAACCAGGCGTCGGAGTTGTCCAGTCGGCTTGCGCGGACGAAGTGGAGGAGGCATTCGCTTGGCACATAGTCTGGATGCTTGCGGTCGCGGATTCGCGCGCGCTCCAGAAGCGTGTCACGCGGAAGGTCCGCCAGCGCGGGCAGGAGCACTTCGATGTTGTCCGGGCGCAGATACGGCGTGCCGTCCTTCCTGCGCTTGGTAAGCGGATCGATCAACTTCTCCTCCCTATTCGGAACGCCAGTCTTGATACGTTTCAGCAATAATCGCCACGGAAAGTGAAACCGGAACGACGAAGCGGAATATCACGCGACGGCCCTCCTCGGCGCCATTCGTCCGCCCATTTGCGGCATTGCTCAGCCATCGACGGACCGCGGGATCTCTGTGGCATCAATCGCTCCCCAACGTGATGTCTATCGGCCTAAGTTCAGTTGGAAAGCTATTAAATATCGCTGTCTGTTTATGGCCTTATTACAGGGTAGGTGCGTGGCGAAGCCAAGCGCGTAGACGTAGCCAACCGTTGATAGACGAGGTTGTTCTCCTGCGCGGGATGGCGTTAGAGGTAGGACGCCACGTCAGGAGCACTCGACGGCGCTCTAAAGTGGGGTAGACCCTCGCCTCGCCGGGTGTGCCGCATGAAGGAAGGAAAGTGCCAGACTTTAAATTTATTCACGCGGCGGACCTGCACCTAGACAGTCCGCTGCTTGGCTTGGCCAGCAAGTCGGCGGACTTCGCGGCGCGAATCCAGGCGGCCTCCCGCGAGGCGTTCGACAACCTCGTCGAGTTAGCGATCGCCGAGGGCTGCCGCTTTCTGCTGCTGGCCGGAGACATCTTCGACGGCGACCTACGCAACTTCCAAACGGGTCTTTACTTCGTCGAGGGCATGCGGCGCCTCGGCGAGGCTGGGATCGATGTCTTCATGATCCTCGGCAACCACGACTCGCAGAACCGTTTCGCCGACAAGCTGTCGATGACGCCGAACGTGCACGTCTTCCCGAAAACGGTCGCCACCTCGCGGTCGCTGGGCGACGTCAGGGTCACGGTGCACGGGCGCAGCTACCCCCGCTGGGACCTTTCCGAGGACATCGCGCGCGACTACCCGCCAGCCACCGCCGGGACGCTGAACATCGGCGTGCTGCACACCGCCTGCGCCGGATCGGAAGGGGACCACGCGCGGTATGCGCCGTGCACGCCCGAGCAGCTCGCTAACCACGGCTACGACTATTGGGCGCTCGGCCACGTCCACGAGCGCGCGATCCTGTCCGAGCACCCCCACATCGTTTATCCAGGCAATCTCCAGGGCAGGCATGCGCGCGAGACCGGCCCCAAGGGAGCGATGCTAGTCACGGTAGAGGACGGCCGCATCGCGACGGTCGAGCACCGCGCGCTCGACGTGGTGCGCTGGCACGCGGCCTCGTTCGACGCCTGCGCGCACGACGACCAGACGGAAATGCTCACGGCGCTCCGCGACGACCTCGCGCAGGTGGCGGACACCGCCGACGGCCGCCCAGTCGCGCTGCGCCTCACGATTCTCGGGGCAACGCCGCTCCATCCCCACCTGACGCTGAACCGGGCCGCGCTGCGCGAGGACATCGAGACCCTCCTCGCCACCCTCTCCGGGGACCATTGGCTGGAGAAGCTCGTACTCGCGACGACCCTGCCGCCGGCCGCGGACACCTTCGACCCCAGCATCGGGGGCCGGCTTGCGGCCGAGATCGACAGGCTGGCGTGCGAAGGGGGCGAGGGAACCTTGGAGGCGCGGCTCGCCGAGATCCGCGCCAAGCTGCCGGCCGGCGCGCACGCGGACGCCTTCATCGAGCAGATGCGCTCCGACATCCCGACCCGCGCCGCCGAGCTGGCGCGGTCGCTGGTCAGCGAGGTAGGCCATGCGGCTGACTGAGCTCAGGATCGACAACTACGGTGGATACGCCGCCCGCAGCCTCGCCATCCCCGAAGGGGCGGGGCTGTCAGTGATCTACGGACCTAACGAGGCCGGCAAGAGCACCTGCCTGGAGGCGATCAGCGACTTCCTCTTCTCGATTCCCCCAAACACCGCTCGGGGCAGCCTCTTCGGCTACGACGGAATGCGGATCAGCGCCTCGATGCGCATGGCGGACGACCGGCTGATCTCCCTGAAACGCCGCAAGGGCAGAGGCAGGACGCTCTCGGACGCCGACGGAACGGCGTTGGACGACGCGGCGCTCGCGCCAGTCCTAGGTGCGATCACGCGCGACCGGTTCGGGACGCTGTTCGGCCTGAACCACGACACCCTGCGCGCGGGCGGCGAGCGGCTCCTGCAGGCCGACGGCGACATCGGCCGTCTCATCGTCGAGGCTGGCGGTGGCCTGCGCACCCTCCTCGCGCGGCTCGACGCTATCGACGACGAGGCCGGTCGCCTCTTCGACGGCCGCCGCTCGTCGGCACGGGCGTTCTACCAGCACCTCGACGCGTTCGACGCGGCGGACCGGGCGGTCCGCGAGGGCCAGTTCACGCGCGAGACCTACGAGCAATCCCGCAAGCAGGTCGATGTCGCATCGGCAAAGCTGAACGGCCTGCGCGACGAGAGGCTGACGCTCGCGGCGCGCATCGCCCGGACCGACAGGACCATCCGGGTCGCACCGCGCCTGCGCGAACTTGACGAACAGATGAGCTCCCTAGACGCGTTCGCCGACGTCGCCGACTTGCCCCCCGACTTCGCCGTGCGGGTGCGTGCAGCAGCAAACGCGCTGACCGTTGCGGAAGGCGGGCTCCAGTCCGCCACCGACCGGCGCGACCGCCTGCAGGCGCGCATCGACGGGCTCGCGGTCTCGTCCGAGCTCTCCGCGGCGGAGACCAGGATCCGCGACGCGGCCGAGCTCTCGATCCATGTCTCGAAGGCCCGGGGCGATCGGCCGAACAGGCAGATCGAGATTGACCAGGGGGAGGCGCAGCTCGTCGCCCTGCGCAGGATGCTCGACATCCCGACTAACGCCGACCTCGCCGGCATCCTTCCCGCGAGGGAGGCGATCGACAACGTCCGGGCGCTCCTGACTGCAGCGAACGAACGCCGACCGGCCCACTCCGCCGCGCGCACGCGAGCGGTTGAAATCACCGACAAGATCGAAACGACGCAAGCGCGCCTCACTGAGCTCGAGGGTGGCGGCTTCCACACACCCCTGGAGACCACGTCCTCGCAGTTCAGCGGGGCTGCGGCGCAGCAGGCGGGCGTCGACGCGCGCCGCAGGAGCCTCGACGGCGATCTCCGCAGGATCGTGGAGGGCACGACTGCCCTCGGGTTCGCCACGATGGGCGCGCTGGAGGCGCTCGCCTGCCCCACGCCCGACCTCGTGCGCGCCGAACAGGCCGCCCGGGACGCGCTCGAGAACCAGCGCGCCGAACAGGAGAGGCTAAAGCGACAGGCCGAGCGCGACCTCGCGACAGGTCAAACCGACATCGAGGCGCTGGAAGCGTCGGGCACCGTCGCGAGCGACGAGGCCGTGCGCGAGGCGCGGGCGTCGCGAACCCTCCACTGGTCCCCCATAAGAGCCGCCTTCGTGGCGGGAACGGCGCCGGGGACCGAGCCGGACAGGATCCGGTCAGCGGAGGCCTACGAGGCGACGCTCGCCGGAGCCGACGGGCTGGCCGACCGCAGAGCCGACGAGGCGGAGCGTGCCGCCTCCCTCGTCCAGGCCCGACGACGGATCAGGGAGGCGACGCGCACGCAGCACGCCGCCGAGGAGGAGCTGGCCATCCTGTCGCTCGCCCTGGAGAAAAGGGTCGCCACTTTCCGTGACGCCTTTCCCGACGCGGACGCGTGCCATCCTACACTTGCGGCGCTGCTCGCGTTCGCCGAGCGGCGTACACAGCTGATGGAGCAGACGGCGACGGCCCGATCGCAGGACGCCGCCCTGGCACGGGACGCCGCCCTGCTGGAGCCGACCGTCGAGCTGGCCGGCGCGGCGGAGCGCCGGCTCGGCATCGAGCCCGCGCCGGCGTTCGCGTCGAGGATGCAGGCTCTTGTAGCGGCACACGGTCGGCACGAGCTGCTCCACGCCGAGCACCAGCGACACATCGGCGAACTGAAGGCGCTGAGGTCGCAGGCTGCGAACATCCAGACTGCACTCGACCGCATGGACGCCGAGGAGGCCGCGTTCGAGACCCAGTGGGCTCCCGCGCTCCGCCTCTTGGGGGCGGCGGGGCCGGTCAGCCTAGCGCAGGCGGACGAGCTGCTCAGCGAGTGGGCGAGCGCCCGCGGCGTCCTGTCGGCGATCGCCCAGACACGCCAGCGCGTCCGCCGCATGGACGAGGACGAGGCCCGCCTCGCCGCCAACGTGGCGGCGCTTCTCAGCGAACTTGGCATCGAGGCGGGTGTGGACTGCGTCGCGGGGGCGCAGTTGTTGAAGGCCAGGTGGGACGCCAACGCGGCGCTCAGGACGCAACGCGACGGACTCCTTCCGGATGTCGAGGAAGCGAAGCTCGCGGTCGAGCAGGCTGCCGCGGCGGTCGAGCGCGCGGTCGCCGATCGGACCGCCCTAGCCCATCTGGCGGCCTATCCGGACACAGGAGAGGAGCTTTCGGGCAAGGCCACCCGCCACGATGAGCGCAACGCCCTGGTAGTCGAGATGGCCCGGGTCGGACGGAGCCTCGCCGATCTTGGAGGCGGCGTCAGCGTCGAGGCACTGCGCGCGGAGTGGGGAGATGCCGACCTGGACGACCTGCGGGCCACGTTGACGGAGGACCGTTCCCGCGCAGCAGCGCTGGAGACAGAGGTTGAGGAGGCAGTGCTCGCGGAGAAGAAGGCCCGCGACACGCTCGCCGGCTTCGTCGCCGAGAGCGGAGTCGCCGGCGCGGTCGTGAGGCGAGAGGGCGCCGCCACCCAGATGCACCAGGCGCTGGAGCGATACCTAGAGCTAAAAGTGGCGCGGGACCTCGTCACGGCGGCGATGGCGACGATCCGCGCCGAGCAGCAGGATCCCCTCATCCGGCGCGCCAGTGCACTCTTCGCGGGCTCGACGCGCGGCGAGTTCCTCGGCGTAGAAACGGATATCGACGATAGGGGCAACCCGGTCGTCGTCGGTCGCCGGGCCGGCGGTGGCACCGCGTCGGTCGGCACGATGAGTGACGGTACCCGGGATCAACTCTTCCTAGCGTTCCGCTTGGCCAGTCTCGAGAACTACGGCGGTGCGACCGAACCGCTGCCCTTCATCGCCGACGACGTCCTCGTCCACTTCGATGACGACCGCAGCGCCGCGACCCTCGAGCTGCTCGCCGAGTTCGGCCGGCGCAACCAGGTGCTGCTGTTCACGCACCACCGGAGCGTGCGCGATCTCGCAGCGCCGCTGGCGGCGCGGGGTCTAGCGAACATCGTGTCGTTCGAGGCGGCAGGAACGGCGGTGGCTGAGGGCTAGGCCGCCTAGGCAGCGTCTTCCGCGCCGCTCAGATGTCCGCCTCTTCGTCGATCCGCCTGCGAAGCGAGGCGATGACGTTGTCGAGGCGGCGCAGAAGGTCGTCATAGGACATGATGTCCATCACGTTCGCGTACTTCCGCCTCACCACCTCGAGATCCACCGCCTGCTCGCCACCGACCCCACCCGTCGGATCCCGCCCGATGATCACGATGGCCTTCGGGTTCGTGACCCGTATCGACATCCTGGGAGGCAGCTTCGCGGCGTACCGCTCCGTCAGCGCACGCTCGCCGTCCAACCCCCACTTGGACAAGTGGAACAGGTACTTCTCCGCCTGCATGATCGTCCCGGAAAGCTCCCGGCTCGGAAAGCCGTTCTCGCGGTAGTCGCCACCCGCCAGCAGGCTCCCGCGAGGCCGCTTAATCTCGATGACGTCTAGGTTCCCGGCGGCGTCCACCAGCGCAATGTCGATGAAGCGCCTGCGCGCTCGACCCGGTGTGGAGTACACGTCGGTGATCTGCACGTTCTCGAGTATCGCGACGTACTTCGAGAAGATCAGCAGCAGGAACTTCATCAGGAGCTGCTGCCAGTCGCGCTCCACCCTGACCTCGGCGGCTGCAAGCCAGCCGCGCAGCGTGTCGCGGATCAACTCATACTTCGCGAGCTCCGCCTCGAGCAGCTCCTCGGTGTCGAACGAGCCAGTCGCGCCGATCGCCTTGTGGCGGTTCATGTACTCTTCGTAGTGCCGCCGGGCATCAGCCATGCCGTCAACGTACTGGCCGACCACGTCCGCGACGCGCGCTCGGGCGTAACGGTTCAACTCGGTTGTCGTCGGAAACTTGCTGAGCAGCCGCTCGAACTCGACGATGGGAATGGAGCCATCCTCGTCACCGCCAATCACGATCTCGCCACCGTTCGGCATGACCGCGGCGAGGCCGCGGAAGATGGACATGTCGCGGTGGGCGACGAAAAGCCGCCGCTCCAGCGGCAGAGCGTCCGCTATGCGCACGGCATGGTTGATCCCGAGGCGCCTGCCCTCGATGACGCGGAACCCGGCGCGCTGCGAGCCGAAGCGGAATCGGTAAACGAAGCCGTCGATGTTCTCGAAATCGTCATCGTTGGGCAGCTCGCCGAGGAGATCGGCCCTTTCGAAATGGAAGACCTTCGCTATCCTAACCCGACCCTCGGTCCGCAGCTTCGTCCAAACCCACCGAGCGTCCCAGCTCTCGGGCTCATATTCCAGGATCACGCCCCGCCCGGGGCGATCCTCGAACCTGATCGCCATCGCCTCAGGACCTCGTCAGCAGGCCGGACCGCTCGCCGAGGTCCCCGGCCGCGACCGGTCGGTCAATGCCAGACCCCAGCACCACTGCCGGCTCTAGGATCACCGGCTTGGTCGACATCGCGCCGACGCTCGTCGCCTGCTCAAGGAGATAATCGACTGTGCGTTGCTGCGTTGCCATACCCACAAGCTAACAGACGAGCGTCGCTGCAGGCAACGAATCGCCTCCGTCTGCGTCGCGGACTGCAATGAACGAGTGCCCGGTTCTGGAATGCCGCTCAGCTGCGCTGAACGTCCGCTGTTGGTCAGAACTTAGTCTGGAGAGGCAGTTTACACCTCATTCGCCAGCTGACGCATCGCGGCCGAGGCGTCGGTGACCCTACAGCCAGTTTTGAGGCTCTCCGTCGATCACGACAGTCGCGTCCTCAATTCGGTAGGTGCCCGAAGCCTGGAACGCGCCGGGGCGGAAGCCCTTCAGGCTCGAGAGCATGGCCATCACCCGAGCTCGCGAGTCTGCGATGTCCATATCGTCGTGCGTCCCGAGGGCATCGCTGGGATTAAGGCAGCCGATGCTGGAGAGGAACAGTCCGCCGTCATGCGCGGGATGCACCAGGATGCCCGTCCGGTTGTGCGTGCCCTCAAGCCCGAACCCGGGCATGCGATGGTCGGTGGTCGGGTAGGTCGCGGTCTTCGAGAAGCCGATCGAGGCGTAGTGCGTGTAGTGGGTGTACAGCGGATAAACGCCCTCCTTGATCCGGCGTCTGAACTGCGAGGTGCAAGGCGTATCGTTCTGACCCGGCCCCTGACATTCGACCATGTGCCCGCTCAACCCGGCAACCTCCGTCCCGTCAATCGAAACGGAATACCTTCCGTAGGTCCGCACGAGTTGGTGGCCCTGGTGCTGGCCCAGCCGGACCAGGTGGAGCTCCCATCCGTTCCCATTGATCGGCATGCATCCACCCTCCTAGACGGCGACCCGAAGGGTCACACCGCGCGCAGGTCGGCCTTGGTGTTTGGACCTGCCGAAGTCGGCACCCGATGCACATCCGTCGGGCAAGGCCTGACTGGCGTATCCTTCTCCTTGGCAATCCATCTGGCTCGGACGGACGAAACAATGATCCACACCGAGGGACATGTAAACACGCGTCGAAACGGCTTGCTCCGGACAGCAGCCACGAGGTCTTACGGCTAATCAACAGGCTCGCTTCGTGCGTCATGCTCAGGACGTTCTGCCGAGCGGGCGACGGTGGACCTTTCGACACACATCCCGGAGAACAAGCGTGCCCACGACGACCTACAACCTCCTCACCAACCCCGCCGAGATCAACGCCGCCTTCTCGATCTGGCGGACCGCGCTCACGGAGGAAGGGGAATGGCGGGGGGATGGCTGGTGGCTCGCCAAGCAGCGGATCGTGGTAGGGAACCGCAACGACCGCACCACCCCAGAACTCGGCGAGTTCGTCGTGCTCGGCACCGATCCGACCGGCGAGGACGTGACAGTGCAGCTGAACGAGCCGCAGCAGTACGGGAATGAGAACCCGCTGTCGGGCGTCGTGCGCGACGGCTCCGGCCGGCTGTACCTCGTGCGCCAGGGCGTCCTGCACAGGAACGCGCAGTCCGACCGGGTGGACGGGGCCCTGTTCGCCGAGCGGACCCGCCTTGCGCCAATCCCTGTCCTGATCGGCGCCGCCAGCGCTAAGCGATCCTGGTTCATCGTCACACCCCTCGATGGGCCGAGACACGAGATCCGCCGGAACATCGCCGTATTCGTGGACCTCTGCAGCCTCGCCCGGGGCGCGGCCGAGGCGCGGCAGGCCGCGGATGACGACGAGCGCCTGGACGAACTGCTCGGCAAGGACGAGGTCGGCGGCGAATCTACGGGCGACCCCAGCGTAAACAGGAACCGCCGCCGGCGCATTCAGGGCGAGGTCTGGCTCGCGCTCCAACTCCTACTGAAGGCGGACGGCCGCGTCCTGCGCAAGCCGCGCCACGCGCGGGGCTACGAGGTCGACGGCGAAGTCGTCACCACCACCGGCCCACTGCTGCTCGAGATCAAAACCAGCACGACCGCCGCCGACGTTTACGGAGGCGTAGGTCAGCTCCTCCTGTATCCGCAGCTGCTGCCGGGGCTGCAGGGACACCGGAGAGTTCTGCTGCTGCCCGGGAGACCGACGAAGCCGCTCGTCGACGCGCTAGGGGCGTGCGGTGTGGAACTGCACCGCTACGATCTGGCGATCACCGGCAAGAAGGTCGAGGTTGGGTTCTCGAAGAGGTTCCTGAAACTCTGTGAGATCGGGACGCCGTAAGAACGCAGAACTCAGGCGGTGCATACATGGAAATGCCGGCCTCTGGATTGCCGATTGCTCCCAGGAAAGCGTCGGGCTGAAAACCTTGACGAGCACACAAGAGACTTCGCGGCACTTTACAAAATTCGTTGCGGCGGCGCATGCTAGGTCAGCGACGGAGTCGCCAGTTTTCGCGTGCAGCAGTTCCTGGGGGGATGCGTCATGGCGGCGATGTTGCGGTCGATACTCGTGCTAGCACTCGCCTTCGGCGCCGCGAGCTGCACCACCGTCCCGAGACCGGTCGCCACCGCGGACTTCTGCGGCTTCGAGATGCACCGGGCCGAGGTCGCCCTGCCGCCACCCGACCGAGGATCCCTGCTCACCGCCGTGGAGCCGGCCAATGCGATGCTGCTCCTCTCCGGCGGCAGCCTGCATGGGGCCTTCGGGGCGGGCGTGCTCGCCCGCTGGAAGGAGCTGAACGGCGGTTTGCCGAGATTCCGCACTGTCACCGGCGTCAGCACCGGCGCCCTCCTCAGCACCGACGCGTTCATCGACCGGCCCGAGGCCGCGAGGCAGGCCTACAGCATCGAGCGGGAGTCCCAGCTGCTCACGCCTTACGCACGTCGAAACGCAAAGGGCGGGTTCAACGCGACCGGCTACCTGTCCATCGTGAGGAACAACGCGGTCGCCGACCTCGCGCCGCTGCGCGCGATGCTGCACGACCACATCTCCATGGACGTCCTGAAGCAGGTTGTGGCACGCGCGTGGGGCCGTCGACTGCTCGTCGGAGCCGTCGACGTCGACTCCGGCGACGCCGTGGTGTTCGACATGCTGGACATGGCCCGGAAGGCCGTGAACGCCGCAGGGCCACGCGGCGAGCACTTCCGCAACTGCTACATCGACGCGATCGTCGCCTCCTCGTCGGTTCCTCTAGCGGCGAAGCCGGTCGTGATCGACAACCGCATGTACATCGATGGCGGCGCACGCTTCGGCGTGTTCCTCGACGCGTTCGGCAGCGAGGCCGGGGTGGACCGGCGCGATACGCCACCAGGGCCACCGCCCCAGCTCTACATACTCGTCAACGGCATGCAGCGGGTGAAGGCGCAATGCGGGAAGGTCGACCGCACGCTCTGCGCGGCCGACGGAACGGACCCGTTCGACCGCCGGGAGGGCGCCCACGCCGGCTGGAACCTGCTCGGCCTCGCCCAGCGCTCCAGCGACATCCTGGTTGCGCAGATCTACCGGTTCTCGGCCGCTGACATCATCGCACGCTACCGGGAGCGATACGGCGCCGCCGCCGTCGGCAACGTCCACTACTTCCAGATCGAGTCCAATGAGATGCTAGCCCACCCCTTCCGGAACAGTACGTGCGCAGGGCTGCACGAGGAGGAGGAGGTGCGGCTCCGACCGCTCCAGTTCTACCCGAACTACATGGCGTGCCTGATCGACTACGGACGTGCCTCCGCCGACCGCCGGGCGGGGGAGTTGAGGATAGGTCGCCCGTAGGTTCCCGCGGGCCTGAGGGGGATCGGAGAATGATCGGCAGGCACACGGCGGCGCTCGCAGCATTCGTCCTGGCGACCGTCGGCGGGAGCGCAGCCGCGCAGACCGGAAGCGTCGCCGTCGGTCCCGCACACGTCGATGGCGGGGCGACGCCCGCGACGGACACCAGCGGCATGGCCTGCCCGGGAGCCGGACGCCACCGGGCGGCTTTGCCTGGCGGTCGAAGACGAAACCGGCCTCGCCCATTGGGTCACGTTCCAGGACGGGCGCCTCTTACCGGGTGAGCATGTGGCCCTGGCCCCCACGCCGCTCGGACAAGGCGCGCTGGTGGAGTCCCGCTGCCATAAGGGAGCGTCTGACAAGGGCGACGCCGACGGCGAGGCGGTCGCCTACCTGGCACCCCACCGGTACGTGATCGGCTCGCACGGTTGCTCCCGGAAGAGGAACCAGTCGAGTCCGGGCCCAGGGGACCGTCCGTCGCGGGCCAGGCGCTGGTGCTCCGGTTCGACCTCGGAGCGCTGTTCGATTCCGCCGCAGCCGTCGCCGCACCCACGGTCGTCAGGCTTCCAGTCGGGAACGACCGGGGGGTGCGGGACCTGGCGGCGCTTCCGGACGGGAGACTTCTGATGCTTTCCGGGCCAGCCCGCGAGGACTCACTACCCTACCGCCTGGAAGTGGTCGCGGCGGACGGCAGCCTGCAGCCACTGTCGGGTTGGACGCCTAAGCCGCTACGGCAGAGGGAATACACCGGTCGACGCGGTCGGACCGCTAACGTGAACGAGCGACTGCGTCAAAGAAGCGCTTACGTGCGCCTGAGCGGCCGATTGCGGGTCGCCGCGGCAGAAGGGGAGGGCGGCCCTTTTCGACTAAGATCCGCCGTTTGCCGGTCGCGCTTTCAACGACAGCGTCTACCAAACCTGTCTCTCGGTGAGCATGAAACCTTCTGGCAGCAATGTGCCCCATAAAAGGTCGCTCCGGCCCGATAAATTGGCACCTGAAAGCGCCCACTAATTGAATCTTCGCTCTTGACTTGAGACCGTGACAAATTGTCTCGGATCGAAGTTCAACAAATGGCGATCACGTACCACTTCAAGCTAGATCGCAACGATGTTCAGCGACGAGCTTGTACCCCAGGATGACCTCGACCTCGGTGACGAGTACGCCCAGTTCGTGGAGCTGGCATAGCTGATGTCAGATCGTCGATCGGCGCGCTATACGGCAGCGATGCGAGGGCGAATGCTCGCGCCGCCGCTAGCGCGCTTGTCTCTCCGGCGCGCAGGACGGCTTCTCGCCAGCAGCGAAATCGAACGAGACCGCGAGGAAGGTCGGTGCCGGCGGCGTTCCGTAGGAAGCTCCGTCATGCAGCATCAGTCCGTCGAACCCGGATCCGCCGCCCGCAAGCGGCACCAGCGCCTCCGGCTTCACGGTTGCCGTGCGGTCGGGCAACGGCAGAAGCGTCACCCCGCCCTCAGGAGCCAAACGGAAGACCGCGTAGTCCGCGGTCGCGGCCTCTTCCGCGGGATCGTGGACCGGACCCGCTATGCCGTAGACTGCGTCTCCGATCCCCGCGAGGTCGCGGATCCCGCGCGCGGCGCCGCGGCCATCCACCCCGAGGCAGACCGTTCGACCGGCGCCCACCCGCCCCGCCCCGCCGAAGAGGTCAGACAGCGGGACCTCCAGCAGCAGGGCCTCGGAACCGTCCACGGGGCCCCGGAAGCCGACGATGCCGTCCCTCCCTCGGACGGTGAAACCCTCCACCGTCATGCCGTTCGTTTCGAGCGGGACGCCAACCTGGCGCTTCAACAGCGAACCAGCCGGAAGGAAGTCAGACAGAGGTGCGGACTCGATAACGGCCGGAGCTGAACGGATCGCGCCCGTGTTCATGTCGACCGCGTCCCTGGCGAAGCGGATCCGGAAAAGGTGGCTGCTGGCCGCCTGACGGGCCTGGTTCTTCTCTTCGTCGCCTTCCTTCTCGTGCCGCGGGCGGCCGTGGGATCCAAGCACGTAGAACGATCCATCCGCGTAGGCCGCACCCTCCGCGTCCAGCTCCAGCGGCTTGCCCGCGAACTCGTGCCGAACGAGGGGAATGTATTGGCCCGGCTTCGCCGTCCTCGCGCCATCATCTAGGATGACGACCTGCGCCCCCTGGGTTTCGTCGTCCACGAGGAGGCAGAGGCGACGTCCGCCGTCCGCCGGCGTGCACGCCATTCCGCTGACGTCCTCGGCTGGCGTCAAATCTCCGCCTTTGGTTTTGCCATGGAGAGGGCTGGTGACCGTCCAGTTCTTCAGCTGTCCGCTAGGAGGAGCCGCCCCACAGGCGCTGGCGAGCAGTCCCGCGGCGAAGATGGCCGATGTCGAACGCATAAATCCGGTTCCCCCTGGAAGTTCGCCACTGTCGATGACCAAGTCGGTGGCGGAGACTTTCGATCGAGATACCGCGAGGTTACCAAAATGGACCCAGCCGTCTATTGCGCAGGCTAATCCTTTCGATACATTGCTACAAGTGAGTGTGCTCGAACTCACTGCGCTGTTCAGCACGGTCGAATCAAATACTGATGGTGCAATCGGAATGGGGGAAACATGACGAGACTGTCAACGATCCTGTCGGCCGCCGGCGCGCTTGCGTTGACATGGAGCTCCGCCGCCTCTGCACAGTCCATCTCCGACAGGGCGTGGCTCCTGCCCGACGCGCAGCTAGTCCTAGATCCCTACGAGGCGAACAGCATCAACTGGAACCAGCTCGCGCAGGATAAGGCCGTGAAGGCCGTCCTGCACCGCGCATACCACGGGCGGTCCAAGGACGCGAAGTTCGAGGAGCGCACCGCCGAGGCCAAGCGACGCGGCTATTCGGTGGGCCTCTATCTCCTCGGGAAGCCGGGCGATCCCATCGCGCAGGCCGACCTGCTGGTGGCCGCAGGCGAACGGTCCGGAGTCAAACTGCTCGCCCTGGACATCGAGAACATGAACCCCGCGTCCTCGATGACGCTCGCCGACGCCGAGCGCTTTATCAACCGCGTCCATGAAAAGACCGGGCGCTATCCTTTGTTCTACACAAACTTTTCGACCTACCGGCACATCTCGGCGAACTACGGCGCCAGCTCGGCCTTTGCCAAGACGCGGCTCTGGATCGCGAGGTTCCGGGAACGCCACGGACTGGACAGCAAGCGCGTTTGGCCGGACTACACGCTCTGGCAGTTTCAGAGCGAGATCAACTGCGCCGGGACCCAGAACTGCTACCACCGCGTGCCGGGCACGCGTCCGGACATGGACGTGAACGTATTCCGCGGCAACGAAGCGGAACTGCGCGCCTTCTTCGACGGTCGCTAGGCCTAGGCCTCACTGCTCAAAGTCAGAAGATGACGGTGGCAGCGAGGGTGGTGGCGGAGAAAAAGTTGGGTCACCGGTCGTAACGTGTCGCGACCCGTCGCCAGTCCTTGAGGTGGCCAACATGATCTCAGTGCGGTTGCGCCGTATGTCATGTTTGACGGCATTGTTCTGGGATTTGCGACCAGGGATGCAGGGGGTGATGCCCCTCCCTGCAAGGCGCCGCAGAACCAGTCAGCATCATAGCCACGATCAGCGAGCAGCCATTGGGCTTTGGGGAGTTCGTCTAACGGGGCGGCGGCACCGGTATAATCACCGACCGTCCCTGCGGTCATGGAGAAACAGTGCGGGCGGCCGTTCGCATCGGTCACTTAAGGCATTCTGCAGCACACATGTGAAGACCGCTAACGCCGGAAACGGCCGTTCCGGACGACCGGCTTGAAAGACGGCAATGCCCCAAACATCGTCACTGAGCCTGTAGATCAGCAATCACGATGAGGTAGCTCAGCGAGGTGAACGTATGGCCGAAGTTAGGGATACGAAACGAAGCCGCGAATGACCGCATGTGGGTCCTCCTGGTTTTCGATGCCGCAAAGCGCAGCGTTTTCGTGCAGGGGGAGGCGTGCTGCGCCATGCCAGTCAGCGGCAGCTCGAAGGCTGAACCGCGAGCATTTGCAGAAGCTCATTGAAAGGTCCATCCGAAAACAACTTCACTGTCGAAACCCGAACTTCTTGACACGGTAATGCGCCCTGAGCTTCGTTGCCGCCTGAAAGAGCCGACGAAGCTCGAATGGGGGAACATGCAGTACATCAAGAGACCCGCCGGCGCGCCCGACATATTGAAGTCGGCTGAGGCAATCCGCTCGCGACGGCAGATGCTGGCGTTCATGTCTTTGGAGCGAGGTCGCCGCTCACAGACGAGCGTCCCGGCCGTCGGGCTGAGTCCGGCCAACGACCTGCTTGTGGAGGCCGTCTCCGACTTGTCGCACGGTAAATGCGCCTTCTGCGAGGTGAAGGAGCCGCTGGTCGCGCATCGCTTCCGCCCCGCCGGAAACGCACTGCCGCTGGCCGAGCGCAAGGATCCGCACCTGTTCTACCTGTGGCTCGCGGATGCGTGGCACAACCTTTACCCGATCTGCCTCAGCTGCCGTCCGGCAGAACCTCAGTTCCCTGTCGAGGGATCTCGGTGCAACCTCCCGTCGCCTAAGCAGATCGAGAGCTACATATCGAGGAACGACGGCATCTGGTCCCAGCGGGTGCCAGACGAGCGGAACCTCATCATTGATCCCGCCAAGGAGACGTCCTTCCACGGCCATATCAAGCCGAGGCTGGACGGAACCCTGATAGCGCTGAGCCCGAGGGCCGCCGTCACCATCGAAGTCTTCGATCTCAACCGGGAGGACAGGGTCGCTCAGCGCGCGCTGCGATACGAGGCGAACCTGGCGGTCCTGCGCAGGCTGGTATCCGAGCGGCGCAAGGGCAAGGTTGCACCCGCCCCTGACAGGTTCGATGACCTGTTCGACTTCGAGCGACTGGAGTTTGGCGGGACATGGCTCCTTCTGCTCAAGCGCATCGCTGAGCGGATCCCCATGCCCGAGGGAACCTCGATGCCCGCCAGGCTCAAGCAACTCAAAGGTGGGTTCGTCCGTCTGTCCGCGATATCGGACGCGGTCGCTCGCATCGACAAGGCGGTGGCGGAGATAACTTTGGAGGATCCGCGCCTGAAAGCGGCCAGTTCGGGACCCAGGAGGCTGGACCGGGTGCAGGCGCAGCTTCGCCGCATCGAGATCGAGAACTTCAAAGCCATCGAGAGGCTCACATTGGATATGCCGGTGGCGGGCGCGAGCGATCCCGAGCTCGCCCCGTCTACGCCGTCGCTGGTCGTCTTGGGCGAGAACGCCACGGGCAAGAGCTCCCTCCTAGAGGCGATCGCGCTGGCCCTGACCACGGAGGAGGCGAGACGCAATCTGGATCTGGACTGGGGAAAGATGCCCCTTGATCCTGGGCAGATGGGTGAGGAGGACGGGGCATCGGCGGCCGACGCTCGGGCTCGGCTGGTCTTCGACAGCGGTCAGACCGCGACCTTGGTCGTGAGCGAGAACGGCGCGCAAGTGCGGACCGAGTTCGGGAGCGAACGCGTCGCGGTATTCGCGTACGGAGCGTTCCGACGCTTCGCCGCCGACGCTTCGCCGCCGCCATCCAGCCGCCACGTCAGGAACCTGTTCGATGCTTCACCACTAGCTCATCCAGAGAACTGGCTGAAAGGGCTGCCGCCGAGACGGTTCGAAATGGTAATCAGAACCTTGCGGGATCTGCTCTCGATCGAAGGAGACTTCGACGTCATCCAGAGGGTCGGAAGGGCTCGTGAGCTGCGGATGGTTACGGCGCTCACCGAACCCGGCGGAACGATTCGATACAGCCGCACGCCGCTGAACGCCGTCAGCTCCGGTTACAGGTCCATGCTCGGGATGCTGTGCGACATCCTGCGCGGTCTTCTGAACGTCGAGGAGGCAAGGGAGTCCAACGAGTCCACAGACTTCGCGAGCTTCGAGACGGCCCGAGGCGTCGTGCTCATCGACGAGATTGAGGCGCATCTGCATCCGAGGTGGAAGGTGCAGGTCATGACGGGCCTTCGTAGGGCCCTGCCGGCCATGACCTTCATCGTCACCACGCACGATCCCCTCTGCCTCAGGGGTATGGGCAGCGGCGAGGTGGTGGTGCTGCAACGCATCGCCGCCTCTGATTCCGCCCTGGAGAGCAGGCTGCCGATCGTGGTAGAGAGAATGACGTCGCTGCCAGACGCCGCGGATCTCCGGATCGAGCAGTTGCTGACATCCGACTTCTTCCAGCTCTTCTCGACCAGCGACGCCGCATCGGACCGGCGGATGGCCAAGATCGGGGATCTTGTTAGGCGTCGCGCCGAGGGCGACGTTCTGTCCGACGAGGAGCGGAAGGTCCTCGACGAATTTGAGAGAGACATCGCGAGCGCACTTCCAGTCGGCTCGAGCGAGGTTCACCGCATGGTCCAGGAGGCGGTCGCGACATATCTCGCGAGGCGCCGCGATGCCTCGAGCGTCACGCTGGCGAAGCTCGGTGCCGAGGCGAAGGGGCAGATCCTGGCCGCTTTAGAGACCATCTGAGATGCGCGGCGTTGATCGGAAGGCCTTCAAGATACCCGCATCGCTCCAGCCGGGAGGTCTCGGACCTAAAGAACTGACGCGCGCGCGGGATCATCGCAACGACGCCAACCCCAAGAAGAAGACGTTCACGCATTCGGCCTACAAAGGCGCCGACGTGAAGGCGATGTTGGAGGCAATGTTCCACGGGAAGTGCGCGTATTGCGAGACCCGCTTCAGCGCTTCGGCGCCGGTCGACGTGGAGCACTACCGGCCGAAGGGCTCCGTCGCGGAGGCCGAAAAGCACGGCGGCTACTGGTGGGTGGCGATGGACTGGGACAATCTGCTGCCGAGTTGCATCGACTGCAACCGACGACGCGGACAGGTGCTCGCCGACGCGTCGTCCAGCCTTGAGGTGCTCGCGACCGCAGCCGAGCAGGCCACCACTCTCGCCGGCAAGCAGGACAGCTTCCCAGTCGTAGACGAAGCCGGACGGGTGCTGGAGGAATCGGTCCATTTTGACGACGAGGGGGCGCTTCTCATCAATCCCTGCCTCGACGATCCGTCACGCAGCCTGACGTACAACTTCGATCCAGCCCGTCCCCTCGGGCTGATCGTTCCGAATGGCGAAGGCACGGACGCCATACGCGGCGCGGTGTCGATCCAAATCTATGGACTTAATCGGCTTCGTCTGGTGCAGGACCGCACCGAGATCCTGAGACGGCTCGAATTTTTGGCAGGGCTAGTCGTAGACCTCGCCAAATCTATCGCAGATCTCGAGGAGCCCGCGACCGTCCTTCTCTTGGAGGGGACCGCAGCAGCGATGGTCGCGCCTCGCTTGCGGCTCCTTCGTGATCGCACGTTGGCGGAGATGAAGGGGATGACGTCTGACGATGCACCATACGCGACCATGACCAAGGCTTGGTTGGAGGCGTTCAAGGACAGACTGCGCGGGGACGATCGGCAGCGCTGACAGGATCGACCGCAAAGGCTGTCAACGGCAGCCATGAACGAATGGCAGAAGTTAGGAAGGAGGCAGGACGCTTCCAACGGCCGCTTCTGGGTCATTTCGCCTACAGCGAAAAGGCGGATGTTCATCTGAAGCGGATCATCAAGTGCCGGGTGGCCCAACGTCAGCTGGTGTTAGAAGCCGCCGTTCAACGGGCCGTTTCGGAATGACGGCATCGTCCCAGACTCGTTCGGCAGCAGGCGACCAAAGCCAATCGATCGGGTCTCGAACCTTCACCGATTGGTCACGATTTCGATGCACTTAAGTCGCAAGGGATGATCCGCAAGCGAGGACAAAAAGTTGAGGTTGGGATCTAATCGGATCAAGCTTTCGGACGAAATACGCGAAGGGTTGAAGGCTGCGAAAGATGCGAGGGTACTCGAAGATCAGACGCCAC
>NZ_JAJLPA010000035.1 GCF_025548555.1 Sphingomonas sp. A2-49 | reverse complement strand
CCGGCCGCGCTGCCCGCCCCGGTTCCGGTCGACACGTCGCGGATCGAATCGGAGGCGACGATCGCCGCCACGCTCGCCGCGACGCCGGGGCTGCACACGCTGGCGACCGAGGTGCACGCGGCGGACCTCGACCCGCTGCTCGCCGGCGATGGCCCGTACACGGTGTTCGCGCCGAGCGACGAGGCGTTCACCCGGCTCGCCCCTGGCATCGCCGGGGACCTGCTCGCGCCCGAGAACCGCGCGGCACTGGTGGCGCTGCTGCGCTATCACGTCGTGCCCGGCACGATGACGACCGAACAGCTGACCGCGCGCATCCGCGCGGGCGGCGGCACCGCGACGCTGACCACGCTCGGCGGCCAGCCGCTGACCGCGACGCTGACCGGCACCGTCATCACGCTCACCAGCGTCACCGGCAACCGCAGCTATGTCGAAACCGCGGACGTCGCACAGGCGAACGGCGTGATCCACGTCGTCAACGGCGTCCTGGTGCCGACGCTGCCCTAACGGCGTCCGCGTCCTCGGGCATCGCATCGCGGTGCTGACGAGGGGCGCGGCGCGATCACGCCTCCCAGCGCGCCGCGGCGTCGGTGTCGGTGGCGCGTGCCTCCACCCAGCGGGCCTCGCCGTCGCGGATCTCGCGTTTCCAGAACGGCGCGTCGGTCTTCAGCCGGTCGATAAGGTAGGCGCACGCCTCCAGCGCGGCGGCGCGGTGCGCGGCGCTGGCGGCGACGAAGACGATGCGCGTGCCCGGCGCCATCGGCCCGACGCGGTGCACGATCGTCGCCGCGCGCAGCGACCAGCGTTTGGCCGCCGCCGCCGCGACGCGGTGCAGCGCCGCCTCGGTCGCGCCGGGATAATGTTCGAGCTCCAGCGTGCCGACGCCGTCGTCGGCGCGGACGAGGCCGGTGAAGGTCGCGACCGCGCCGGCGCCCGCGGCGGCTTCCGCCAGCGCCAGTTCGGCGGCCGGGTCGATCGGGTCGGTGCCGACGTGGATGCGGATCATCCGCCGGTCACCGGCGGGAACAGCGCGATCTCGCGCGCGCCGGCGATGTCGGCATCCATCGCGACGAACGCCTGGTCGACCGCGGCGCGCAGCCGGCCGCGGTCCGCCAGCGCATCGGCGCTGTCCGCGTCGCGGGCGGCGAGCCAGTCGACCAGCGCGGCGACGGTCGTCACCGCGGGCGGCGGCGCGACGGTTTCCTGCGCGCGGCCCATCCGTTCGCGCACCCAGGCGAAATACAGCATCTCGATCGTCATCGGTCAGTCCATGTGCTTCAGGCCGACGCGCAGATAGTCCCAGCCCGTCACCAGCGTCAGCGCCGCCGCCGCCCACAGGCAGGCGAGGCCGGTCGCCTTGATCCAGGTTTCCGCCGGCAGCGCGCCGGCGAGGATCAGCGCCCCGAAGGCGACGAGTTGCAGCGTCGTCTTCCACTTGGCGAGCCGCGATACCGGCAAGGACACCTGCAGCCCCGCCAGGAATTCGCGCAGGCCCGACACCGCGATCTCGCGCAGCAGGATGATGAGCGCCGCGATCAGGTGGACGCCGGTGATGAGCGCCATGTCGTCGTGACGCGTGCCGACCAGCATCAGGATGACCGCGGCGACCATGATCTTGTCCGCGATCGGATCGAGAAACGCGCCCAGCCGCGACACCGCCCCTTGCGCACGGGCGAGATAGCCGTCGAAATAGTCGGTGATGCCCATCAGGCAGTAGAGGGCGAAGGCGATGCCGAATCCCGCCTCCCACCGCGGCCACCACAGGAAGGCGACGAGCAGCGGTACCGCGACGATCCGCGACAGCGTCAGGAGGTTGGGAAGGGTCAGCATCGTCGCTCTTCCTAACCCGGAGCGGGGGCGGACGTAACCCCGGTCGGCAGGGCGACGCACCTAAGGCGTTGGCGACGCATTCCGGCTGGGCTATGCCCGCCGCAATATCGCCACGATCGAAGGCCGTCTGACGCCATGTTGAATGCCATGGGGTTGCTGAAGCAGCGCCGCTTCCTGCCCCTTTTCACCACCCAGTTCCTCGGGGCGTTCAACGACAATCTGTTCAAGACGTCGATGGTGCTGTTCGCCACCTATGCGATCTTCAACGATCCGCACATGGAAACCAATTTCAACGCGCTCGCGACCGGCATCGCGATCCTGCCGTTCTTCCTCTTTTCGGCGCTGGCGGGACAATTGGCCGACAGCCACGACAAGGCGCGGATCATCCGCATCGTCAAGACCGCCGAGATCGGCATCATGCTGCTGGGCGCCGCGGGGCTGATGGTCGCGCGCGCCGGCCATCCGACCGCGGGCGTCGGGCTGATGCTGGGCGCCGTGCTGTTCCTCGGCGTGCATTCGACGTTCTTCGGGCCGATCAAATATGCGATCCTGCCGCAGCATCTCAAACCCTGCGACGTGCTCGGCGGCACCGGTCTGGTCGAGGCTGGGACCTATCTCGCCATCCTGCTCGGCACGATCATGGCCGGTTACCTGCCGATCGAGGGCGCGGCGGTGCTGGTGCTGGTCGTCGCCGTGATCGGCTGGGCGACCGCGCGCCAGGTGCCGCCGGCGCCGCGCGAGGGGCCACGGCTGAAGCTCAATTACAATCCCTTCACCGCCTCGTGGCGGCTGATCGCGGCGACGATGCACATCCCGCGGCTGTTCCTGGCGATCTGCGCGATCAGCTTCTTCTGGACGATCGGGGCGGTGCTCATCATCATCTTCCCGCCGCTGGTGAAAAACGTGCTGACCGCGGACGAACGCGTCGCGAGCGGCGCCATCGCCGTCTTCTCGGTCGGCGTCGCGATCGGCTCGGTCGTCATCAACACGATGCTGAAGGGCCGGATCAGCGCGCGCTATTCGCCGGTGTCGGTGATCGCGATGGGCGTGTTCGTTGTGATCTTCTCGTTCCTGTGCCGGCACTGGGTGCCGGCCGCGCCGGGCAGCTTCTACGACTGGAGCGCCTTCGTCGCGCAGCCGCGCGCGATACCGATCATGCTGTCCCTGCTCGCCATCGCGACGACCGGCGGGATGTTCGTCGTGCCGCTGTACGCATTCCTCACCACGACGGTGGAAAAGGACCAGACGGCGCGGACGGTCGCGGCCAACAACGTCGTCAATTCGGGTGCGATGACGCTGGGGTCGATCGCGGCGATCGGCATCAACATGGCCGGCGTCCAGCCGGTCGACATGCTGTTCCTGGTCGCGGGCATGTGCCTGGTCTCCGCCTGGATCGCGCAGCGGCTTCACGCCGCCTGCGACTGACGCGGGTCCTAGAACAGGAACGTATAGAGACAGGTGAAAAAGGCCGCGAAGCTCAGCAGGAAGAGCTTCCAGTCCGAATCGTCGTGACGGCGCACGTCGGGGAGCACCGGCGGCGGCAGCGTCTGCCGGAACGGGTGGCGGGCGGACTCGTTGGTGAGGACAAGGCGTCTGGTCATGATGGGGATGTTAACGCCTCGTTTACGATCCGGACCAGAGAGATAGTTGGTTAAGCGCGACCTGTCCGAAGCTGGGACAGTGTGGAAGGGGTCGGATCATGAGCGTCGCATTCCGCCGCGAGAGCGACGAGGAACATCTCGAACCCAAATTCGAACTGCCCATCCCCGCCTCGCCCAACCTCGTCACCATCGCCGGCAAGGCGCTGATCGACGCGCGCATCGACGCGCTCACCGCCGCCATCGCGGGCGCCGCCGCCGACGCGGTCGAGCCGCTCAGGCGCGACCTGCGCTACTGGCAGACGCGGCGGACGACCGCGGTGCCGACGTCCGCGCCGGCGGACGGCAGCGCCGGCTTCGGCACGCAGGTGTCGGTGCGGATCGGCGGCCGCGTGCGGACGATCGCGATCGTCGGCGACGACGAGGCGGATCCGAACGCCGATCGCCTCGCTTATGGCGCCCCGCTCGCGCGCGTACTGGCCGGCGCGGAACCGGGCGACCGGTTGCCCTTCAACGGGCGCGAGGATGCGATCGAGGTGCTTGCGGTCGCGCCGATCGATCCGCCCCGCTGACGGCGAGGCCGGACCGGCCATTTAGGTCCGGTCTGGACATCCGGCTGCAACACGGTCGCGCGATGGGTCGCGCGAAGGAGCCCGTGCATGCCGGATTCGCCGTCGATCGCCACCTGTTTCACCACCCGTCATCGGCCCGGTCGCCAGCAGACGAACGTCGGCGGCGTGCGCCGCGCCCGCTGCGTGCATTGCGGGCTGCTGCTGATGCGCACCGCGATCAGCCGGCGCTGGATCGTCGCCGACCAGCTGGGATAGCGCGGCGCCGGATCACAGCGGCAGCGTCACCGTCGCGACCGCGCCGCCGTCCGGATGGTTGGCGATGGCGGCATCGCCGCCGTGGGCACGCGCGACGCCGCGCACGCTGCTGAGCCCCAGGCCGATCCCGCCGGTGTCGCGGTTGCGCGACCGTTCGCCGCGGAAGAAGGGCTCGAACAGGCGGTCGAGGTCGTCGGGATCGATGCCCGCGCCGTGATCGCGTACGGCGATCACCGCATGGCCGTCGGCCTGCGACAGCGTCACCTCGGCATCGCCGGCATATTTCAGCGCGTTGCCGACGAGGTTCGCGACCAGCGCCTTCAGCCCCGCGGCATCGCCCGCGACGACTAGCGGCGCGCCGTCGTGCAACGTCACCGGTTCGCCGCGATCGGCGAGGTCGTCGGTCACGCTCTCGACCAGCGAGCGCAGGTCGAGCCGCCGCCGCTCGCCCATCCGGGTTTCGTCGCGGAAAAAGGCGAGCGCCGCCTGGATCATCGCCTGCATGTCGCGGATGTCGCCCTCGCTCTGCGTGCGCAGCGGCTCGGGCGCGCCCTCCAGCCGCAGGCCGAGTCGCATCAGCGGGGTGCGCAGGTCGTGCGCGATCGCCGCGATCATCGTCGTGCGATCCTCGACATAGCGGTTGAGCCGCGCCTGCATGCGGTTGAACGCCGCGGCTGCATCGGCGATCTCGGCGGGGCCGCCGAGCGGCACCGGCGCGGCGCGCGGATCGCGGCCCAGCCGCTCGGCCGCCTCGCCGAAGGCGGCGATCGGCTTGGTCAGCCGGCGGGCGAGCAGCCAGGCGAAGGGCCCGACCGCGAGCATCGCGGCGAGCAGCCATAGGAAGGCGCGCCATCGCCAGCTTTCGAACCCCGTCCGTGCCGCCCGCGCGGTCACCCAGCTGGCGTCGGATTGCCGGACCGAGACGGCGAAATGGCCGAACAGGATCTGGTTGCGCGCATCGGGAAAATGCGGCGGCTGCGGCCGTCCCTCGCGCCGCGGCATCGCGGCGAAGAACATCGGCGGTGGTCCGCCGAAATGGACGCGCACGCGCTCTTCGGGGATGCCGAGCTGCGTGGCGATCAGGCGGCCGACGCGGGTGCCGCGCTCGTCGAAGGGTTCGGGGTTGGTCGCATCGTGCGCGAGCAACAGCTCGCCGCTCGCATCGGCGCCGGTGCGCAGCGCGGTCACCACCTGCGGCACCGAATAGATGCGCGGCGTAGGCGGGGTGATGAAGACCACCAGCGCGACGTTGAGCGCCTGCACCGCCGCGACGCTCAACAGCATGACGAGGAACACGCGCCAGAACAGCGACTGGCGGACCCAGCCCCATGCCGCCCAGCGCGATTGCGTCGTGGTGGTCATGCGCGGGTGACCGGGGGCACGAACAGATAGCCTTCGTTGCGGATCGTGCGGATGATGTCGTCGCCGCCGCTGCGCAGCTTGCGGCGCAGGCGGCTGATCTGCACGTCGATCGCGCGGTCGAACGCGTCGGAATTGGGACCGCGCGCCGCCTCCAGCAGCCATTCGCGCGACAACACCCGCCGCGGCCGTTCGGCAAAGACGCGCAGCAACGCGAATTCGCCGTCGGTCAGGCCGACCAGCACGCCCTGCGCGTCGAACAGCTCGTGCGCGAGCAGGTCCATCGTCCACCCGTCGAAGGTCAGCCGCGACCGGTCGACCGGCTCGGCCTGCTGGCGGCTGCGCAGGGCGGCACGGACCGTGGCGACGACCTCGCGCGCGCTGCACGGCTTGGGCAGATAGTGGCTCGCGCCGATCTCCAGCCCGACGATCCGGTCGCGCTCCTCGCCCAGCGCGCTCAGCATGATGACCGCAGGGCCGCCGTCGCGGGTGATGCGGCGACAGGCGGAGATGCCGTCCTCGCCCGGCATCATCACGTCGAGCAGCACCGCATCGATCCGGTCGCGCTCCAGCACGGCGTCCATCTCGCGCGTGTTCGCCGCCGACTGGACGCGATAGCCGCGTGCGCCGAGGCTTTGCGTCAACAGGGTGCGGATCTCGCGATCGTCGTCCACGACCAGGATCGCGGCCGGCTGGTCCCCTGTCGCGCCGGTGTTCGATTGGCTCATCATCGGCCTTTCATGACGGGCGATTGTGTCCCCCGAATATCAACGCGCCGCGCATGGCGGCGCCGCGGACATCCGGCAGCAACATCTGGCTGGTTCACCGTCGCCAGGCAACCGAGGACCCGCCATGCATCGCACCACCATCGTCGCCGCCGTCACGCTGCTCTTCGGCGCCGGTGCCGCCACCGCGCAGCAGGGGCACCGCCGCACCTTCATCAGCCCGATGGGCGAGCCCTTCCACGGCACCGAGGCCGCGCCGGACCCCGAACGCGCGTGGTTTGCGGGTGCGGATGCGAACGGCGACGGCGCGATCACCGCGGCGGAATTCCGCGCGGATGCCGCCCGGGTCTTCGCGATGCTCGATCGCGGCCACGACGGCGAGATCGATCCGGACGACATCGATTATTACGAGAGCACGATCGCGCCGGAGGTCCGCTCGCGCGACGGCGGCCCGGGGATCGTCGCGCGATCCGATTCGGGATCGGAAGGCGAATCGAAGGCGCCGGCCTATGACGCGGGCAAGCTGGGGGCGGCGCGCTACACCTATTTCGACCTGCCCGAGCCGGTGACCGCGGCGGATGCCAACCTCAACCGCGGCATCGACGCACGCGAATTCGCCGACGCCGCCGACAAGCGCTTCGCGGCACTGGACAAGCGCAAGGATGGCAGGCTGACCTGGGACGAGCTGCCCCATGTCAGCGGCCGTGCCGCCGCCGCGGGCCGGAGGGGTGGTGGACCCGGCGGACATCGCCGCGGCGGTGGCGGCCATGGCCGGGATGGTGGTGTCGGCTTCGGTCGGGGCAGCGGCGGCGGCTTCGGCGGTGAGTGACACCCGCCCCCCGCCGACGCGCCACCGTCAGTCCAGCCGGCGCGCCAGTTCCTTGTTGAGCCCCAGTGCGACCAGCGTCGCGACCGCACCCGACAACAGGTAGCCGCCCGCGGCGAGCAGCCCGAACTGGCTCGCCAGCACCAGTGCCGCGAGCGGCGCGAAGCCCGCCCCGAACAGCCAGGCGAGATCCGACGTCAGGGCGGCACCGGTGTAGCGCGCGCGCTTGGGGAAGTTGTTGGTCACCGCGCCCGACGACTGGCCGAACGACAGGCCGAGCAGCACGAAGCCGCCGATCATGAAGGCCAGTTCGCCCGCATCGCCGCCGGCCAGCAGCTGCGGTGCGAAGCCGCTGAACACCGCGATCGCGGCGGCGGTATAGCCGAGCACCGACCGGCGGCCGATCCGGTCCGCGAGCAGGCCCGAAATCACCACCGCGCCGAGGCCGAAGACGGCGCCGATGATCTCGATCCCCAGGAAGCGGGCGATATTCTCGTCGGTGTACAGCGCGATCCACGACAGCGGGAACACCGTGACCATGTGGAAGAGGGCGAAGCTCGCCAGCGGAGCGAAGGCGCCGATGACGATGTTGCGCCACTGCGCCTTCACCGTCGCGGTGACGCGCGACGGGGTCAGTTCGCGGCTCTTGAACAATTCGGTATATTCGGGCGTCACGACGATGCGCAGCCGCGCGAACAGCGCGACGACGTTGAGTGCGAAGGCGACGAAGAACGGATAGCGCCAGCCCCACGACAGGAAGTCCACCGCCTCCATGTTGGCGAGCAGGAACGCGAACAGCGCGCTCGCCACGATCAGGCCGAGCGGCGCGCCGAGCTGCGGCACCATCGCATACCAGCCGCGCTTTTCCGGCGGCGCGTTGAGCGCGAGCAGCGATGCGAGCCCGTCCCAGGCACCGCCCAGCGCCAGCCCCTGGCCGATGCGGAACGCGGCGAGCAGGAACGCCGACGCCGCACCGACCTCGCCATAGCCGGGCAGGAAGGCGAGCGACACGGTGGAGGTGCCGAGCAGGAACAGCGCGATCGTCAGCTTGGTGCCGCGGCCGTATTCGCGGTCTACCCACATGAACACCTGCGTCCCGATCGGCCGCGCGATGAACGCCAGCGGGAACAGCGCGAACGACCACAAGGTGCCGGTCAGCCGGTCGACGTAGGGAAACACCAGCGCGGGGAAGACGATGACCGACGCGATCGCGTAACAGAAGAAGTCGAAGAATTCCGACGTCCGGCCGATGACGACGCCGATCGCGATCTCGCCCGGACGGACCTCATGGTCGCCCCGACTGTTGACCGTGCGTGCATCGCGTTCGAGCGATCCGGAATGGGCGGAAGCCACTGACATGTCATGCAGTCCTGTCGTCTCGCAGCCAGAAGGCCACCGGTCATCAACGCGCCCCGTCCCGAAACGGACGCAGCGCGATCCTGTCTTCATACCGCGAACGGACCATCGCGGGGATAGGACAAAATGTCCTATTTTGCAGCGCAGCACGGGAGCCTACCTGACGTGACGATGCGAACACTCCCGTTCCCCCGCCCGCGCCTTCGCGCTGCCGCCGTCGCGCTCACCGCGCCCGCCCTGCTGGGCGGCTGCGACTGGGTGGTGATGAACCCGTCCGGCGACGTCGCCCGGCAACAGGCGAACCTGATCCTGTGGTCGACCGGCCTGATGCTGCTCATCATCGTGCCGGTGATCGCGCTGACCGTCCTGTTCGCGTGGAAGTATCGCCACACCAACGAAGAGGCCGAATACGCGCCTGACTGGGATCATTCGACCGGCCTCGAACTCATCATCTGGTCGGCGCCGCTGCTCATCATCATCGCGCTCGGCGCGCTGACGTGGATCAGCACGCACGCGCTCGATCCCTATCGCCCGCTCGCGCGGATCGCCGCGGGCCGGCCGCTGGCGAAGACCGACAAGCCATTGGAGATCCAGGTCGTCTCGCTCGACTGGAAGTGGCTGTTCATCTATCCCGAACAGGGCGTCGCGACGGTCAACGAGCTGGTGCTCCCGATGAACCGCCAGGTGCGCTTCCGCATCACCTCGTCGTCGGTGATGAACACCTTCTACGTCCCCGCGATGGCGGGCATGATCTATTCGATGCCGGGGATGGAGACGCGGCTGCACGCCGTGCTCAACCGGCCGGGCCGGTTCAACGGCATGTCCGCCAATTACAGCGGCGCGGGCTTTTCCGACATGACCTTCACGGTCGACAGCATGGACGATGCCGCCTTCGCCAAATGGGCATCGGAAGCGCGCACCGCGCAGAAGCGTCTCGACCTGCCGACCTATCTCCAGCTCGAAAAGCCGAGCGAGAAGGTGCCGGCGAGCCGCTACGTCGCGGTCCAGCCGCAGCTGTTCGATCGCATCGTCGGCATGTGCACCAAGCCGGGCGAAACCTGCATGCAGGCGACGATGATGAAGGACGGTGCCCAGGATCCGCATCGCGACAGCGGCCACGGCGCGCCGGTCAACGACAGCGGCCACATGCGCGGCAGCGAATCGAAGGGTGCGCTCCAGAAGGCGCCCGAGGAAAAGGGCAGCAGCCCGCATCGCAACGCGCCCCGGCCGACCGCGCCCGGCAGCAGCAGGCCCGGCAACGCCGACAACCGCTCCATGACTTCCATCGACCCCCTTCCGGCGATCCTCGCCGGTCGTGCGGCCGCTCGATCCTAGGACGAACCCCATGTCCGACGCATTGCTCAAGACCATCTTCGGGCGGCTGACGCTCGAAAGCTTCCCGATCCACGAACCGATCCTGATCGCGACCTTCGCCATGGTCGCGATCGGCGGCGCGGCGGTGGTCGGCGCCCTCACCTATTTCAAGGTGTGGGGGTATCTGTGGAAGGAATGGTTCACCTCGGTGGACCACAAGAAGATCGGGATCATGTATATGATCCTCGGCATCGTCATGCTGCTGCGCGGCTTTTCCGACGCGATCATGATGCGCATCCAGCAGGCGATCGCGTTCGGCGCGAACGACGGCTACCTGCCCGCGCACCATTACGACCAGGTGTTCACCGCGCACGGCGTCATCATGATCTTCTTCGTCGCGATGCCGTTCGTGACCGGGTTGATGAACTACGTCGTCCCGCTCCAGATCGGCGCGCGCGACGTCAGCTTCCCGTTCCTCAACAACTTCAGCTTCTGGATGACCGCGGCGGGTGCCGCGATCGTCATGGTCAGCCTGTTCGTCGGCGAGTTCGCGCGGACCGGCTGGCTGGCGATGGCGCCGCTGTCGGGGCTCGACTATTCGCCCGATGTCGGTGTCGACTATTACATATGGGCGTTGCAGGTGGCGGGTGTCGGGACGCTGTTGTCCGGCGTCAACCTGCTGGCCACCATCGTCAAGATGCGCGCTCCCGGCATGGGGCTGATGAAGATGCCGATCTTCACCTGGTCGGCGCTCGCCACCAACGTGCTGATCGTCGCCGCCTTCCCGGTGCTGACCGCCGTGCTCGCGCTGCTCAGCCTCGACCGCTACCTCGGCACGCACTTCTTCACCAACACCATGGGCGGCAACCCCATGATGTACACCAACATGATCTGGATCTGGGGCCACCCGGAGGTGTACATCCTGATCCTGCCCGCCTTCGGCGTGTTCAGCGAGGTCACCTCGACCTTCTGCAGCAAACGGATCTTCGGCTATACGTCGATGGTCTACGCTCTGCTGGTCATCACCATCCTCGCCTATCTCGTCTGGCTGCACCACTTCTTCACCATGGGGTCGGGGGCGAGCGTCAATTCGTTCTTCGGCATCACAACGATGATCATCTCGATCCCGACGGGCGCGAAGATCTTCAACTGGCTGTTCACCATGTACAAGGGGCGGATCCGCTTCGAGCTGCCGATGATGTGGACGATCGCGTTCATGATAACCTTCGTCATCGGCGGGATGACCGGCGTGCTGCTCGCGGTGCCGCCCGCCGACTTCGTGCTGCACAATTCGCTGTTCCTGGTGGCGCACTTCCACAACGTCATCATCGGCGGCGTGCTGTTCGGGATGTTCGCGGGGATCAACTACTGGTTCCCCAAGGCGTTCGGCTTCAAGCTCGACAAGAAGTGGGGCACGATCAGCTTCTGGTTCTGGGTGATCGGCTTCTACGTCGCGTTCATGCCGCTGTACGTGCTCGGCCTGATGGGCGTGACGCGGCGCCTGCGCCACTTCGACGACCCGTCGTTGCAGATCTGGTTCATCATCGCCGGCATCGGCGCGGCGATGATCGCGGTCGGCATCGCCGCCTTCCTGATCCAGTTCTACGTCAGCTTCCGCAACCGCGAGAGCCTGCGCGACTTCACGGGCGATCCGTGGAACGGCCGCAGCCTGGAATGGGCGACGTCGTCGCCGCCGCCGGCGTATAATTTCGCCTTCACCCCCGTCGTGCGCGACCTCGACGCCTGGTACGACATGAAGTCGAACAACGCCGAACGGCCCGTCACCGGCTTCCGCGACATCCACATGCCGCGCAACACCGGCGCGGGGATCATCCTCGCAGGCTTCTCGATGGTCTTCGCGATCGCGATGATCTGGTACATCTGGTGGCTCGCCGGGCTGGCGTTCGTCGGGCTGCTGGCCACCGCGATCGGCCACACCTTCAACTACGACCGGGATTATTACATTCCCGCCAGCGAGGTGACCGCCGCCGAGGACGTGCGCACCCGGCAGCTGGAAGCGCGTACAGCGGTAGCGGGGGCCTGAAGGACATGAGCGAAGCGACCATTCCCCCGGGCACGCAGGCCCCGGTCTTCTACGAGACCGACGAACATCATCACGACGCCGGCGGCAGCACGATGCTGGGCTTCTGGCTGTACCTGATGAGCGACTGCCTGATCTTCGCCATGCTGTTCGCGGCCTATGGCGTGTTCGGCGGCGCCTATGCCGGCGGACCGCAGCCGCACGAGATCTTCGAGCTGCCGCTGGTGGCGCTCAACACCTCGATGCTGCTGCTGTCGTCGATCACCTACGGCTTCGCGATGCTGGCGATGAACGACGGCAAGGTCCGCGCCGTGCAGGGCTGGCTGGCGGTCACCGGACTGTTCGGCCTCGCCTTCCTGTGCATCGAGCTGTACGAATTCGCCAACCTGATCCACGAGGGCGCCGGGCCGCAGCGCAGCGCCTTCCTGTCGGCGTTCTTCACGCTGGTCGGCACGCACGGACTGCACGTCACCTTCGGCCTGATCTGGCTGGTGACGCTGATGGTACAGGTCGGCCGCAAGGGGCTGATCGCCGCCAACCAGCGGCGGCTGCAATGCCTGTCGCTGTTCTGGCACTTCCTCGACGTGATCTGGATCGGCGTCTTCACCTTCGTCTACCTGCTGGGAGTGCTGCGATGAACGCGGACAGGGCACACGGCCATTCGGCCGATGGAGCACACGGCCCCTCGCCCGACGGGGCACACGGCCACGGCCATTCGACCGAGGGCGCGCACGGCACCCGCCGCGACTATGTGACCGGTTTCGTGCTGTCGGTGATCCTCACCGCCATCCCCTTCGGGCTGGTGATGAGCGGGATCATCACCGACACGCGGATCACCGCCGGGATCGTCATGGTCTTCGCGCTGGTCCAGATCGTCGTCCACATGGTCTATTTCCTCCACATGAATTCGAAGTCGGAGAACGGCTGGACGCTGATGGCGCTGATCTTCACGATCATCGTGGTCACCATCTGCCTCGCCGGATCGCTGTGGGTGATGTTCCACATGAACGCCAACATGATGCCGGGCATGGCGTCCGGAGACATGGGCGCGATGTGATGGCCGCGCCGCGCCGGATCGCCTCGTGACCCGGCGCGGCGTCGTCGCGGCGCTGCTGCTCGCGACGATCGTGCTGCTCGTCGGGCTCGGCGTGTGGCAGGTGCAGCGGCGGACGTGGAAGCTGGCGCTGATCGCGCAGACCGAGCGCAAGCTGCACCAGCCGCCCGTCCCCGTCCCCGGCCCGCCTGGATGGCGCGCGATCGGGCCCGCCGCCGCCTATACCCCCGTCCTCGCCAGCGGCCGCTACCGGCAGCGCGCCGACACCTATGTCCAGGCGGTGACCGAACTCGGCGGCGGATATTGGATGCTGACCCCGTTCGACACCGACCGCGGCTTCGCGCTGCTGGTCAACCGCGGCTTCGTACCCGCCGAGCGGCGCGGACGGGTGGCGCCCTCTACCGGGCGACAGACGATCCGCGGGCTGCTGCGCGTCACCGAACCGGGCGGCGGCTTCCTGCGCCGCAACGATCCGGCGGGCGACCGCTGGTATTCGCGCGACGTCGCCGCCATCGCCGCAGCCCGGCGGCTCGGCACGATCGCTCCCTATTTCGTCGATGCGAGCGAACCGAAAGCCGGCTGGCCGCGCGGCGGGCTGACGGTGATCCGCTTCCGCAACAGCCACGCGGTCTATGCGCTGACCTGGTTCGGGCTCGCCGCGCTGGTCGCGTTCATGGCGTGGCGGGTGCGCCGCAGCGTCTGACGGCGCCGCTCACTCCTCGCGCCGGGCACCGTCGAGCGTCCGCTCGATCGCGGCGCGGGCCTGCTCATCGGCGGCGCGCTCCGCCCCGGTGCGTCCGAACTTCGCGCGATTCGCCGCCGCGGTCGTATCCGCGACGGTGCGTGCCCGTGCCTTGCGCGCGTGGCGCAGGTTGATGATCTCGGCCATGCCCATCCCTATCATTCCATACCCGCGCCGGGGAAGAGGGCACCCGACCGGAACGCGCCGTCGTCGTCGTGCGCTTGATCCGGCGTGAAGATCGCGACCTACAACGTCAACGGCATCAACGGCCGGCTGCCGGTGCTGCTGCGCTGGCTGGCCGAGGCGCGCCCGGACGTCGTCGCGCTACAGGAGCTGAAGGCGCCCGATACGAAATTCCCGCGCCTCGCCCTTGCCGACGCGGGCTATGAGGCGATCTGGCACGGCCAGTCGCGCTGGAACGGCGTCGCGCTGCTCAGCCGCATCGGCGCGCCGGTGGAGACGCGCCGCGGCCTGCCCGGCGATCCCGATCCCGCCCAGAGCCGCTATCTCGAGGCGGCGATCGGCGGCGTGCTGTTCGGTGCCCTCTATCTGCCCAACGGCAACCCGCGGCCGGGGCCGAAGTTCGAATACAAGCTGCGCTGGTTCGACGCGCTGGCCGCGCATGCCGCGACGCTGGTCGCCAGCGGCGCGCCGGTGGTGCTGCTGGGCGATTTCAACGTCATGCCGACCCCGCGCGACGTCTACAAACCCGAACGCTGGGGCGAGGACGCACTGTTCGTCCCCGCGGTGCGCGACGCCTTCGCACGGCTGGTCGCACAGGGGTGGACCGATGCGGTCCGGCATCTCCACCCCGATGCCACGATCTACACCTTCTGGGAGTATTTCCGGAACGCCTATGCGCGCGATGCGGGCCTGCGCATCGACCATCTGCTGCTCAGCCCGTCGATCGCGCCGCGGCTGATCGCCGCGGGGGTCGACCGCGCGGTGCGCGGCTGGGACTGCAGCAGCGATCACGCGCCGGTCTGGATCGCCCTGTCCGCCTGATCCTGCGCCGCGTCGCGGACGGTACGCCAGCGGGACCATTCCTCGCGCGCATCGGCCAGCGCGCGGTGCGCGGGCATGTCGCGGTCGCGCACCTCCGCGAGCGCGACGACGTCCGCGACGGCGATGCCGAGCCGCTCCGCCGGTACCGCCGGGCGCAGGATCGCGGTCGCGGTTTCGCGCTGCGCCTCCTCGGTATCGCGCAGGCGCAGGGCATGGCGCGGCAGTTTGGCGGCACGCAGCAGCGCGCTCAGCCATTTGCCGTCCCACGAGGGCGCGCTGGCGAACAGCGCGTGCCCGGTCAGCACCTTGACCATCCGCTTGGCGACCACATCGTGCGGCGTGCCTTCGCGCTCGATCAGCGCGCGGGGGATGTGGTGGATCGCTTCCGCCGCCTCGTCCCAGTCGGACCATTGCAGCGGCGGGCGGATCAGGTGGCTTTCCTCGCGCCCGTCCTCGAACACCCAGGCGACCTCGATCGGATAGCTTTTCTTGGCGAGCGACGAGGCTTCGAAATCGAGGAACACCAGCATGATGCCCCGATGCCTAGGCGCTGTCGGCGGGGTCCGTCCAGCGCGGGTTTCCGGACCGCCGCCACCAGCCCCGCATCAGTCCCCCGGCCCGCGCCGGGAGGCCGGGGCGCAGCAGCAGCCAGTCGCGGATCGCCGGTCCGCGCCGTGCGCCGATGACCTGTTTGTAGCCGCTGTCGCCCGCCCCCCAGTCGACGCGCGCCACGCCGCGCGCCAATGCCGCCGACAGGTGCCGATAGCCGAGCAGCTTGCCCGGCGAATGCCTGGCGAACGCGGCGTCATAGCTGTTGGCGATCGCATAGCGCAGGTCGCCCGCCTCCAGATCGAAGGCGAAGGCGGCGGGCACCGCGTCGATCGTCAGCATCGCGCCGTGCATCATCGCGGCGATCGCCGGATCGGCGGCGGCCGCGCGCCAGAAGGCGCCATGGCCGCCGGCGGTGAATTTCGCATCCGACCCGTCGGTGCGCGTCGCGATCCAGCTCGCCGTCTCGATCCGCGCGAAGCCGTCGAAGGCCGCCGGCCAGTCACCCGCGCCGAGGATGTGCCAGCCGGGTGCGCCATGCGCCGCGAGATGCCGTTCGTGAGAGCGGTTCTTGCGCAGCGTCGACCCGCGCGGCCAGTCCCCCGCAGCACGCAACGCCGCCATGTCGAGCAGCCAGCTGTCGGCGACGAACCGGTCGATCGTCGCCCAGCCGGCGGCGCGCGCCGCCGTCAGCAGCGGCGCCAGCGCGGCATCGTCGTCGTACACCGGGCCGATCCGCACGCCGTTGACCGCCCGCGCCAGCGTCGCCAGCGCCGCCCGCAACGCCGGCTCCCCCGCGCCCAGCGCCAGCGGAAAGCTGCGGAACGGCCAATAGCATCCCGGAACGCTCGCCATCCGCAGCCAGCGCGGCCCCAGCCCGACCAGCGGCATCGCCAGCGTCGGGACGCCGTCCTCCTCGACCACCAGCGTGCGCGCCTGCCCGCCATAAGCGGCGAGCGCGGCGGCATACCAGCCGAAGCGCAGGAAGCCGTGGCCCGGCGCCGCCTGCGCCGCGACCGCATCGATCGCCGTCGCCAGCCCCTCGGACAGCGACGCGCGCGCCACCGGCGGCAGCCGCACGAAGTCGTCGAGGAACATCGGCCTGGTCACGCCGCCGGCGATAGCCGCGATCCGTTACCAAGCGGTGCAGGCTTCCACGCCCTCGCCGCCCGCCGGCGCTGCACCCTTCCGTCCGCGGTGAACCGACCTATGATACGCCGCATGCCGACGTTCTTTCAGGTTTCGACGATCGCCCAGACGATCCAGCTGTCGCTCGCGCCGGTGTTCATGCTGGCGGCGATCGGACAGATCCTCAACGTCCTCGCCGGACGGCTGGCGCGGGTGATCGACCGCGCGCGGGTGCTGGAGGATCGCGTGCTCGCCAGCGACGGCGACGACCGGAAACGCCATATCCGCGAATTGCGCCTGCTCGATGCGCGCATGTCGATCATCAACGGCGCGCTGTTCCTCGCCGTGTCCAGCGCGGTGATGGCTTGCATCGTGATCGCTTTGCTGTTCGTCGGCAACATCGCGAAGTTCCATATCGGCACCTGGATCGCGCTGGCGTTCATCGTCGCGGTCGCGCTGCTGATCTGCTGCCTGTCGGCCTTCATGTGGGAGGTGCGCGTGTCGCTGCGCGCGATCCATGTGCGCAAGGAGATCCTGTCGTGACGCCGCGCGGCGAACGCCGGCTGTTGCAGGCGGTGGTGGCGCTCGCCTGCCTCGTCCCGCTCGGCATCGGCGGCCAGGGCGTGCTGCACGGCCCCGGCTTCCTCGGCCGCCCGCCGGTGATCCCGACCGATCTCGACAGCCACTTCCGCTACCTGTCCGGCATCTTCCTCGCGGTCGGCGTCGCGTTCGCGAGTTGCATCGGCCGGATCGAGGCGCGGGGCGAACGGTTCCGACTGCTCGGCACGCTGGTGATGGCGGGCGGATGCGCCCGCCTCGTATCGCTCGCCAACGTCGGCGCGCCGTCCGCCGGGCATCTCGCCGGCCTCGCGATGGAACTGGGCGGGATGCCGCTGCTGATGCTGTGGCAGGCGCGGCTGGCGCGGCGCTGGCGGCGGCGCGGCTGACGCGGCGCTGGCGGCGGCGCGGCTGACGCGGGGGTCGCCCGCTACCGGCCCGACAGCCCCTCCCCCACGTCCGCCTGCGCCAGATAGCGCGGTGCCGTCCGCGCCTTCGCGCGCTGTTCGTAGGCATAGCCCGCGCCCAGCACCGTCGCTTCGCCCCCCCGCGTCGCGATGAACGACAGTCCGACCGGCAGGCCCTTCACCAGGCCCATCGGCACGGTCAGGTTGGGATAGCCGGCGATCGCAGGCAGTTCGGACGACGACGGGCCGCCATATTGGTCGCCGTAGACTGGGTCGCTCAGCCACGCGCCGGCATAGGTCGGCTCGACCAGCACCTGCGCGCCGGCGCTGCGCAGCATGCCGTCGATCGCCTCGCTCGCCTGACGCAGCGACGTCGCCCGCGCGGTCCTGTAGGCCGGGTCGGCAAGCCCCTTCGTCTTCGCGGCCTCTTCGAAGATCTCCTGCTGGAAGAAGGGCATTTCGGTCGTCGCCTGCGCGCGGTTGAAGGCGATCAGCTGGTCGAGCGTCCGTGCCGTCACCGCGGGCGGCGTCGTCGCCAGATAGGCGTCGAGGTCCGATTTCAGCTCGGTCTTGAGCACGGTGAATTCGGCGTCGCCGATGCCGTCGGGCTTGGGCGCCTTCACCTCGACCAGGATCGCGCCCGCGCCCTTCAGCACCGCCAGCGCCGCGTCGAACCGGGCGGCCATGTCCGCCGACAGGCCCTCGGGACGCAGCACGGCGACGCGCATCCCCGACAATGCGCTGACCGACAGGCCGGCGGCATAGTCGCGCGTCACCGCGCCCGCGGTCGCCGGATCGGCGGGATCGGCCGCGACCATGAACTGGAACAGGATCGCGACGTCGCGCACGCTGCGCGCCATCGGCCCCGGCGTGTCCTGCGAATGGCTGATCGGCACGACATGGGTGCGGCTGACCAGCCCGATCGACGGCTTCAGCCCGACGAGCCCGTTGATCGACGACGGGCAGACCACCGAACCGTCGGTCTCCGTTCCCACCGCCGCCGCGGCGAAGCTCGCCGCCACCGCGGCACCCGAACCCGACGAGGACCCGCATGCGGTGCGATCGAGCGCATAGGGGTTGCGCACCAGCCCGCCGACCGCGCTCCAGCCGCTCATCGCATGGGTCGAGCGGATGTTGGCCCATTCGCTGAGGTTGGTCTTGCCCAGGATCACCGCCCCCGCCCGGCGCAGCGCCGCCACCACCGGCGCGTCGCGGCGGGTGACGTTGTCCTTCAACGCGAGGCTGCCCGCGGTCGTCGCCATCGCGTCGGCGGTCTCGATATTGTCCTTGATGAGCACCGGCACGCCGTGCAGCGGGCCGCGGATCCGCCCGGCCCTGCGTTCGGCATCGAGCGCCTTCGCCTGCGCCAGCGCGTCGGGATTGACCGCGATCACACTGCGCAGCGTCGGCCCCCTGCGGTCCATCGCCGCGATCCGGTCGAGATAGGCGCGCGTCACCTCGACGCTGGTCGCCTGTCCCGCGGTCATCATGGCCTGCACGCGTTCCAGCGACACCTCGTCGACCGCCACCTTGCGCGCCAGCGCGGGCGCGATCGGCAACGCCGCAGCGGCCAGCAGAAACCCGATAAAAATCCGACGCATGGAACCCCCTGTCATGTCCGCGCGATGCTACCCCTCCGGCAGCGCAGTGCAAGCCGGGCGCGACGCATTGACCGGCGATCGAACCCCCGGCACATCGCAGCGTTGATCCAGATCAATATCAGAGGACGGCCGTGGCGCGTGCATTGAAGATCATCGGCGGCATCCTCCTCCTGCTGATCGTCGCGCTCGGCCTCGTCGTGACGATCGCGCCGCGCTTCCTCGACCGGATCTATTATCGCGGCGATCGCAGCGACCATTACGACGGCGCGCGCTTCTTCAATCCCGACGGCGATCAGGACACGCTGCGGATGCCGGCCGGCGGTGGCCGTGCCGGCTTCTTCTGGCGCCAGCTGACCGGCGACGACGGTCGCCCCGTCTGGCCAGCGGCGGTGCCCGTCGCGGCGTCGCGCCCCGCGGCGCGGATCATGGGAAACCGCATGGTCGTGACCTGGATCGGCCACGCCAGCGTGCTGATCCAGACGCACGGGCTCAACATCCTCACCGACCCGATCTATGCGGAACGCGCCGGCCCGTTCGGGTTCGGCCCACGGCGCGTCGCGGCGCCGGGCGTCGCGTTCGACGACCTGCCGCGCATCGACCTCGTGCTGGTCAGCCACGATCATTATGACCATCTCGACCAGGCGGCGCTGGGCCGCCTGTGGCAGCGCGATCGGCCCGCCATCGTCACCAGCCTCGGCAACGACAGCGTCATCGGCCAGGTCGGCGCGAAGGCGATGGGGCTGGACTGGGGCGGCAATGCGACGCTGACCGTGCAGGGGCTGGAGGATACCAGCACCGACATCCGCTGCGATCCCGACAGCTGGTGCCCGGGCGACCGCGCGCGCGTGTTCGTGACGCGCAACCACCATTGGGGCAGCCGCTGGTTCACCGATCGCAATCGCGCGCTCTGGTCCAGCTTCGTCGTCGCGCTGCCAGACGGCGGCAACATCTTCTTCGCTGGCGATACCGGATTTGGCGACGGCCTGTGGCCGGCGGAGGCCGCTGCCTATGGCCCGATCCGCTTCGCGATGATCCCGATCGGCGCGTTCCGCTTCGCGCCGGGACAGATGCGATCCGGCAGCCACGTCGGCCCGGCGGAGGCGGTGCTGATCCACCAGCGGCTGGGCGCGGCGCGCTCGATGCCGATCCACTGGGGCACGTTCCGCCTCTCGTACGAAGGCTATCTGACGCCGCCGCGCATGCTCGCCGCGGCGATGCGCTGCACCGGCGGCACCGGCTTCGCGCCCGCGCGGATCGGCGTGCCGTTCGACGTTCCCCCCTATGCCGCGCCGCGAGCGGGCCGGCGGCTGGATCCGGGGGCGATGCTGCGCTGCCTCGATACGCCCGCGGTCCGCGCGCTGCGCTGATCGGTCGGCGTCGCTACGCCTGCCGGAAGGTCTGGGCGAGGCCGTGATACAGCTTTTCGCGGCACACCTGCTGGCTCGCCCAGTCGGCGAGGAACGCGGTCGCGAACATCGGCAGCAGCAGCCCGCGGCTCGCGGTCGTTTCCGACAGGATGATGACCGCGGTCAGCGGCGCACGCACGACGCCGGCGAAATAGGCGACCATGCCGAGGATCACGACCGCCGCCGCCGGATCGCCCGGGAACAGCGCGCGCAACAGGTTGCCGACGCCCGCACCGACGGCGAGGCTGGGCGCGAAGATGCCGCCCGGCAGTCCGGCCACCGCCGTGGCGAGCGTCGCCAGCGCTTTTGCCGGCCCGAACCACAGCGGCGCATCCACGCCGACGATCATCGCCCGGGCCGAGGCATAGCCGGTGCCCCAGGTAAGGCCCGAGGTCGCGATGCCGAGCACCGCCACCACCAGGCCGCACAGCCCGGCGAACACCAGCGGATGCGCCTTCGTCCACAGCGTCACGCGACGGCGCCCGCTCGCCAGCCCCAGCACGAGGCGCGAGAAGGCGCCGCCGAACGCGCCGCCCGCGATTCCCGCGACCGGCACCACCACCAGCGCGCTCGCGGTCGACAGATGCGCGCCGATCGCACCGAAATAGATGTAGTCGCCCGCCAGGCTCTGCGCGACCATGCCGGCGATGACGATCGACGACAGCACCAGCAACGTCACCTTCTGCTCATAGGCGGCGGCCAGTTCCTCGATCGCGAACAGCACGCCCGCCAGCGGCGTGTTGAACGCCGCCGCGACGCCCGCCGCACCGCCAGCGATCACCACCGCGCCCTGTAACGGCACGCGCAGCAGGCGGTGGCTGACGCCCATCACCGCCGCCGCGATCTGGACCGTCGGCCCCTCGCGCCCGACGCTCGCCCCGCACAGGATCGCGCCCATCGTCAGCACGACCTTGCCGATCACCGTCTTCACCGCGATCAGGCCGCCGGTCGCCGCCTGCGGATCGGGGCGCGCGGCCATCACCTGCGGAATGCCGGAGCCGCGCGCCAGCGGCACGAACGCCCGCGTCACCCAGACGAGCGCGACGAAGCCCAGCGGCGTCGTCAGCAGCGGCAGCCAGTGCCAGCGCCGTGCATAGCCGCCGAACAGCAGTCCCGTGGCATCCGATGCATCGGCGAACAGGACGGCGACGATGCCGATCGCCACCGCCCCCATGATGACCGCGATCCGCCGCCGGAACCGCACGCTGGTCGGCCCGCGCGATCGCAGCAGCGCGCGAAGGCGGTGCGGGGTCCACGGGCGGGTGCGGCGATCGGGCATGACGGTGCCCTAGCCCAAGGGGCGGGCGGCCGAAACCGTCAGGGGCGCAAATGTCGCCCCGCGTCAGTCCTTCGCCGCGCGCACCATGACGGGGCCTTCAGTCGACGAACGCGCGCTCGATCACGTAGGTGCCGGCCTTGGCGTTCGACCCTTCCTCGAACCCGATCCCGTCCAGCATCGCCGCGGTTTCGCGGATCATCGCCATCGATCCGCACAGCATGATGCGGTCGGTTTCGGGGTCCAGCTTCTTCGCGCCCTGCACCGGGTCGCCGAACAGCGCCGCGCTCTCGATCAGGTCGCCGATCCGCCCGGTGGTGCGGAACGGTTCGCGGGTGACGGTCGGGATATAGTGGAACTGCGCCTGCGCCTCGTCCGACACCAGCGGATCGTCGGCCAGCCGCGCCTGCAATTCGTCGTGATAGGCAAGGTCGCTGACCTGCCGCACCGAATGGACTAGGATCACCTGATCGAACATGCTGTAGACGTCGGGGTCGCGCGCCAGGCTGAGGAACGGCGCGAGGCCGGTGCCGGTCGAGAAGAAGAACAGGCGCTTGCCGCCCACCAGCGCATCGGTGACCAGCGTGCCGGTGGGCTTCCTGCCCATATAGACCTCGTCGCCCGGCTGGATCAGCTGGAGCTTCGACGTCAGCGGGCCGTCCTCGACCTTGATCGACAGGAATTCGAGTTCCTCCGCATAATGCGGGCTGGCGATCGAATAGGCGCGCATGATCGGCTTCGCCCCCTCGCCGTCGCCGTCGAGGCCGATCATCACGAATTCGCCCGAGCGGAAGCGGAAGCTGTCGGGCCGTTCGACCGCGAAGCTGAACAGGCGGTCGTTCCAGTGCCGCACCCACAGGACCTTGACGTTCAGGAACGCCTTGGTCTCGGGCAGGGTCCGGGGCGCGCGGCCGGGATCGGATGGGATGTCGGTCATGCGGGTACGGCTTCGGATCGTTTGCGAAGGGGTCGCATTATGGACCCCGCGCGCCAGGGTCAATGGAAGCAAAGCTTTCGCCGGCGTTGCCGATCCTTCGCGCCCGCCCCATATCCGTTCCCGATATGGCCATCCAGATCCGCACCAGCCTCGCCGAGCCCGAAACCGGCGAAAGCTTCGTCCCCCATCGCCCCGCCCGCCCCGACAAGGTCGAGGGCGGCAAGCCGTTCACGCTGGTCAGCGAATACAGCCCCAGCGGCGACCAGCCGACCGCGATCAAGGAGCTCGTCGCCACCGCGCTGGCGGGGGAAAAGGACCAGGTGCTGCTCGGCGTCACCGGCTCGGGCAAGACCTTCACCATGGCCAAGGTGATCGAGGAATTGCAGCGGCCCGCGCTGATCCTCGCCCCCAACAAGATCCTAGCGGCGCAGCTGTATGGCGAGTTCAAGAGCTTCTTCCCGCACAATGCGGTCGAATATTTCGTCAGCTACTACGATTATTACCAGCCCGAGGCGTACGTGCCGCGGTCCGACACCTATATCGAAAAGGAATCGTCGACCAACGAATCGATCGACCGGATGCGCCATTCGGCGACGCGGTCGCTGCTGGAGCGCGACGACGTCATCATCGTCGCCAGCGTGTCGTGCCTGTACGGCATCGGTTCGGTCGAAACCTATTCGGCGATGATCTTCGACCTCAAGAAGGGCGCGACCGTCGACCAGCGCGAGGTCGTCCGCAAGCTGGTCGCCCTGCAATACAAGCGCAACGACGCCGCCTTCGCGCGCGGCAATTTCCGCGTGAAGGGCGACACGCTCGAAATATTTCCGTCGCATTACGAGGACAGCGCCTGGCGGATCAGCTTCTTCGGCGACGATATCGAGGACATCACCGAATTCGATCCGCTGACCGGCAAGAAGGTGGCATCGCTCAACAGCGTGCGCGTCTATGCCAACAGCCATTACGTCACGCCCGGCCCGACGCTGAAACAGGCGGGCGATGCGATCAAGCACGAACTGGCCGAGCGGCTGAAGGAGCTGGTCGCGGAGGGCAAGTTGCTCGAGGCGCAGCGGCTGGAGCAGCGGACCAACTTCGACCTCGAGATGATCGCGGCGACCGGCAGCTGTGCGGGGATCGAGAATTACAGCCGCTTCCTGACCGGCCGCCTGCCTGGCGAACCGCCGCCCACGCTGTTCGAATATCTGCCCGAGAACGCGGTGCTGTTCGTCGACGAAAGCCATCAGACCGTGCCGCAGATCGGCGCGATGGCGCGCGGCGATCACCGGCGCAAGATCACGCTCGCCGAATACGGCTTCCGCCTGCCCTCGTGCATCGACAACCGGCCGCTGCGCTTCAACGAATGGGACGCGATGCGCCCGCAGACGGTCAGCGTGTCGGCGACGCCGGGGAATTGGGAAATGGAGCAGACCGGCGGCGTGTTCGCCGAACAGGTCATCCGCCCCACTGGCCTGATCGACCCGCCGGTCGAGATCAAGCCGGTCGAGGAACAGGTGCAGGACCTGATCCAGGAATGCCACAAGACCACCGCGCTCGGCTATCGCACGTTGGTGACGACGCTGACCAAGCGCATGTCCGAAGACCTGACCGAATATATGCACGAGGCCGGGATCAAGGTCCGCTACATGCATAGCGACGTCGAGACGCTGGAGCGCATCGAGCTGATCCGCGACCTGCGCCTCGGCGTCTACGACGTGCTGATCGGCATCAACCTGCTGCGCGAGGGGCTCGACATTCCCGAATGCGGGCTGGTCGCGATCCTCGATGCGGACAAGGAAGGGTTCCTGCGTTCCGAAACCTCGCTGATCCAGACGATCGGGCGCGCCGCGCGCAACGTCGACGGCCGCGTGATCCTCTACGCCGACCGGATCACCGGATCGATGGAACGCGCGATGAACGAAACCGCGCGCCGGCGGGAAAAGCAGGAGGAATACAATACCCTCCACGGCATCACGCCGACGACGATCCGGCGGAACATCGGCGACATCATCGCCCACGTCAGCCAGGGCGACCAGGTCACGATCCCGATCGACGAGGATCGCCCGCACATGGTCGGCCACAACCTGCGCGCCTATATCGAGGATCTCGAAAAGCGGATGCGCAAGGCCGCCAGCGACCTCGAATTCGAGGAGGCGGGCCGCCTGCGCGACGAGATCCGCCAGCTGGAGAACGAGGAGCTGGGCCTGCCCGTCGACGAACAGAAGGCCCCGATCATGGGGCGCAGCAACGAGGGCAAGCCCGGCACCCGCAAGACCCGCTACGGCAAGGAACAGAAGATGCGGATGGGCGGACGGCGCGGGCGGTAGGTCGCGATAAGCGTCCCCGTCGGACGGCGTTAATCCGGCGGCGAAGATCAGGCGATGGGTGGAGGGGAAGGGACACTGCCATGATCGGCAGCTTCGCTGCCGCCGACACTCGCTCGATCTTCCTCGGCAAACGCGTCCGGCGGCTGCCGCCCGACATTCACGACCCAGCGCGGCGACGATTACGGCAGCTCGGCGCCGCCGAGCGGCTGGACGATATGCGCCAGCCACCCCGCAATCGACTGGAGCAGTTGAAAGGGTTCACACCACCACGATATAGTTTGCGGATCGACGATCAGTGGCGGTGACCTTCCGCTGGTCTGACGGAGGTGCGGACGATGTCCGGATCGAGGATGACCACCGCGGATGAGGAACGGCTGAATAATGTCCATCCGGGCGACATCCTGCGTGAGGACTTCCTGATCGGCTCGGACATCCCAATCGACGAGGTTGCCTCCGGGACCGGTATCGACCCCGATGTGCTGGCGGCGATCGTCGCCAGCACGCTGCATATCGACGCGGCGATCGATGCGCGGCTCACACGATATTTCGGTATGTCGGAGGGATTTTTCCTGCGGCTTCAGAATAGCTATGATCTGGAGGAAGCCGAACGCGCCGAGGGTGACGCGCTCGACCGGATCGTGCCCCGCGCCGCCTAGCCTGCGCTGAGGTTGGTGGTGCTCACCGCGTAATAGCTCGCCACGCGATCGGCATAGGCCTGGTCGAAGACCGGCGCATTGTTGGACCAGCTCGGGCCGCCTTCCAGCATCCGGCGGTCGATCGTCACGACGTACAGGTCGCGCACCGGATCGAACTGCAACAGCTCGAAGGGCAGCGGATAGAAGCTCTTGCCCATGCCGAGGAAGCCGCCGAGGCTCAGCACCGCATGCGTGGTGCGGCCCGATCCCTTGTGGACCATCAGCGCGAAGACCGATCCGACCTGATCGCCGTCGCGGCTTTCCACCTTCGGGGCATGGGCGATGTTCGCCTGCACGAGCAACTGGGTGGCGGTGGTGGTCTGCGGGTCGGTCGACATCGGATACTCCTCTTGTATACGCCGGTGAACCGCCCGGTGGCCGCGCCGGTTCCACGCCGCGGCGGGTTGAGGCGCGCAGGGGCTTACCCCATAAGCCGCTGATGCGCCGTTCCCTTGTCCCTATCCTGTCGCTCGCCATCGGCGCCTGCGTGCCCCAGACCGCCCCGCCAGCGCCGCCGCCGACCCCGGTGCCGGTCGTGCCGGTCGCACCCCCGCCGGTGCCGACCGCATCGTCCGACTGGCGCGACTGGCCGCTTACGCCCGGGGACTGGACCTATCGCGCCGAGCCCGGGGGCAGCGTCGCGCGCTTCGGCGCCGCCGGTGGCGATGCGCTGCTGACGTTGCGCTGCGACCGCGCGACGCGGCGCATCGGCATGACGGTCGCCGGTGGCGGCGCGGCGCCGCTGACGATCCGCACCTCCAGCCTCGTGCGGACCCTGCCGGTGCAGCCCGGCGCTGCCGCAGCGGGGATCACGCTCGCCGCGACCGACGGCCTGCTCGATGCGATCGGGTTCAGCCGGGGGCGCTTCGTGATCGAACGCGGCGGTGCGGCGACATTGGTCGTCCCCGCCTGGGCGGAGATCGAGCGCGTGACGGAGGATTGCCGCGGCTGACGCCCGCAGGCGGCCACGTCCCGCTGCCGGATACGGTTCGCCGATTTCCGCGCATTTCCGGTCTTGCATGTGCCCGCGGACATGCGCACATTGCGGGTGCGGCCGGGGTCCGGTCGCATGGCAATCCACATGCGAAAGGAGGTGATCCGATGTCTCATGGTTCAGCAGTGAGTTCGGTTCGGTTCGTTCGGGGGACCGGCTTCTAACACCCGTTGATGCGCGTCGGGGAGTATCCTCTCCCAATCAACGGCGTGACGAGGGTTACGGAAGTCCCATGGTTTCCCGGGCTGGAGCTCTCCGGCCGCTGACCATGTTTGAAGGGTGTCGGGCTGCCGGGAGGCGTCCGGCGCCCTTCTTTCGTTTCGGGCCCGGCGCGCGAACGCCCGCCCTTGCGCGATCCCGCCCCTTCTGCCCCGGCAGGGGGATGGAGGCCGCGCGGCGCAGCCGGGGGGAGGGGCAGTCACGGGCGATGGTCCTGTTGGGCTGCCCCTCCACCATTCGCCGGCGCGAATGGTCCCCCTCCCCTGCGAATGCAGGGGAGGAACTGGTGGATCGCGCGGTCTCGCTTCCGATCGATACAGAGAGGGGCACCGTTCAACAGCAGCGGCGCGGAGTTGCCGGACCGAACGACGGCCGCGACCCGCGTGACGGCGCGTCGCGCCCTTGCCTCAGGCCGGCGTCAGCAGCCCCTCGCGCGCGATCTTGTCGCGCCAGACCAGCGGCGCGAGCTGGTGGACGTTCCGGCCCTCGCTGTCGACCGCGACGGTCACCGGGAAATCGCTGACCTCGAATTCGTAGATCGCCTCCATGCCCAGGTCCTCGAACCCGACCACCCGGCTGCCCTTGATCGCGCGCGCCACCAGATAGGCCGCGCCGCCGACCGCCATCAGATAGGCGCTCTTGCCCTCGGCGATCGCCCTGGTCGCGTCGGGGCCGCGCTCCGCCTTGCCGACCATCGCCAGCAGGCCCTGGTCCAGCATCATGCGCGTGAACTTGTCCATCCGCGTCGCGGTGGTGGGGCCGGCCGGCCCGACGACCTCCTCCCCGACCGGATCGACCGGGCCGACATAATAGATCACGCGCCCGGCGAAATCGACCGGCAGCGGCTCCCCCTTCGCCAGCATGTCGGCGATGCGCTTGTGCGCGGCATCGCGCCCCGTGAGCATCTTGCCGTTGAGCAGCAGGCGGTCGCCATGCTGCCACGTCGCCACCACCTCGGGCGTCAGCGTGTCGAGGTCGACGCGGATCGCGGCCTCGTCCGGCGTCCAGTTCACCTGCGGCCAGTCGGCGAGCTTCGGCGCCTCGAGATACACCGGCCCCGAGCCGTCGAGCGTGAAATGCGCGTGGCGGGTGGCGGCGCAATTGGGGATCATCGCGACCGGCTTCGACGCGGCATGCGTCGGCCAGTCGAGGATCTTGACGTCGAGCACCGTCGACAGGCCGCCCAGCCCCTGCGCACCGACGCCCAGCGCGTTGACCTTGTCCATCAGCTCGATGCGCAGCGCCTCGATGTCGTTGCGGGGCCCGCGCGCCTTCAGCTGTCCCATGTCGATCGCGCCCATCAGCGATTGCTTGGCGAGCAGCATCGCCTTTTCCGCGGTCCCGCCGATGCCGATGCCCAGCATCCCCGGCGGGCACCAGCCCGCGCCCATCTGGGGGATCATTTCCAGCACCCAGTCGACGATCGAATCGCTGGGGTTCATCATCTTGAACTTCGACTTGTTCTCGGATCCGCCGCCCTTGGCCGCAACGTCGACGGACACCCGCGCCCCCGGCACCATCTCGACGTGGAGCACGCTCGGCGTGTTGTCCTTGGTGTTGCGGCGGGTGAAGGCGGGATCGGCGAGGATCGACGCGCGCAGCTTGTTTTCGGGATGGAGGTAGGCGCGCCGGACCCCCTCGTCGACGACCTCCTGGAGCGACCGGTCGCCGTCCAGCCGGCAATCCTGCCCCCATTTGACGAAGACGGTGACGATCCCGGTGTCCTGGCAGATCGGGCGATGCCCCTCCGCGCACATCCGGCTGTTGGTCAGGATCTGCGCGATCGCGTCCTTCGCCGCCGGTCCCTGCTCCGCCTCGTAAGCCTCTCCCAGCGCGCGGATATAGTCCATCGGGTGATAGTAACTGATGAACTGCAACGCGTCGGCGACGCTCTCGATCAGGTCGGCGGGGCGGATGGT
>NZ_JAJLPA010000034.1 GCF_025548555.1 Sphingomonas sp. A2-49 | reverse complement strand
GAGCAGCAGCAGGTTGGGGATGATCGTGCCGACGCCCTTGCCCGACCGGGTGGGTGCCATCGTCAGCAGATGCGCTGCGCCATCGTAGTGCAGCAGCTTCCCCGACTTCGCCGAGCGGCCGATCAGGAGATCCCCGCTTTCTTCCAGCTTTCGCACGTCGGCGCGGTCGCCGAACCGGGCCGACCCCAGCAGCTCGCTTTGCCGGTTGGCGGCGTTCCGGTTGACGCGCCAGGTGCAGAACAGGATCAGGCCGAACAGCAGAAACGGAATGTCGGTCGCAATCTCTCCAGAGCCGAAGATGCCCTTGAGCCAGGCGTTGCTGGCGAACAGCACCACCACGGCCACGACGATCGCGAACCGCCAGCTTATCGGCCGACGCCCGCCAATGAGCGGACCAGCCATCAGACCGCCACGGCGACGGGCGTGATCGGCAGGGAGCGATCGGCGTCGGGATGATTGAGGAGCCGGAGCAGGATTTGCGACACGAGGGGAGGGGATACCCCTTTATCCAGCAGCATGTCGAAAAACGCATCGTCGTTAGGCGACGGGATCATGTCCTCGATTACGAGGTTGGCGCGCGACTCTGCCATGTCCTCGCGCCACATGGCGACTTCCGCAGGCGTGCCGCGCACGAAATCCATAGCCCGAACTTCCGCCCGCACCGCCTCAACGTCGAAATCGCTCATGGTGCTTCACTCCCTTCCGCGTCCGCATCGAACGCGCGTTTGCCGCGTCGCTTCCACAGCGTCAGCACGTCTCCGGCATCATCACCGCGAGCGCGTCCCGCCAGATCGAGCAGCGCGCCGTAGAGGGTGGCGCGATCATCGTCGGTCAGTTCGACCAGCCCGGCTTTCTGGACCAGCCCGCCCAGCTCGATTAGGTGGCGCGTTCGTTCGCGGCGTTGCACGACCCAGGCCCTGCTATCGGTTCGCCGCTGCGTCGCTTCCGCTCGCAGCGTCGCCGCCCGGTTCAGCTTGAGCGCCCGATCCGATACCGCCAGCATCGCCGCCACCTTTGCGCCCGCGCCGTTGAAAGAAGGCCGCGCCCTTCGACCGCCACGCCTCCCTTGCGCCCGCATCTTTTGATCCGATCGCATCGAGCAGCACGCCCGCCAGCGTCTCGGCATCAAGCGTATCGGCCCCGGTGGCGGCTACGAGCTGGCCTAGCTGTTCGACCCGCTTCGCCTTGAGTGACCGGGCCTTGTCGCCGAGCGCCTTTAGCTCGGCGTCGTAATCGCGAACTTTCCGCATCAGGAATCATCCTCGTCGGGTTCATCAGGTGCGGCGGGAATATCGGACCATTGCGAGCCGGTTGCGCCGTTTACATCGACACCGGGCGGTGCTTCCTCATCCCATAAAACGCGCCAGCCATAGACCACCCCGTCGTCGCTGGCGTTCTCGTCGAGCTGGAACGGATAATCGTCGAGCGCCTCGACACTGACACCCAGCGCACGGGCGACATACTCGTCACTTCGGCGCTCCATCGCATCTTCGTATGCACGGCTCATTGTGTTCTCCTTTGTGGGAGCAGTTTGCCAGACCGGACGAGGAGTGCAAGCCACAAGCGCCAGCAAGTCAGTCACGAGGAGCGCAGCGAGTTGTGAGTGCGCGCTTATACATCGTTGCCGACGTGCGCTTAGTAGTGCAATAAGCAAGCCATCATGGCGATCTACCACTTTTCTGCCAAGGTTGTGAGCCGCGCGAACGGATCGAGCGCGGTCGCGAGCGCGGCCTATCGTTCGGCATCCGAGCTTCACGATGACCGGCTTGGGCGCGATCACGATTTCAGCAACAAGGCGGGCGTCATCCACTCCGAGGTGATGTTGCCGGAGGGCGCGCCGGAGCGTTTAAACGATCGCTCGACCTTGTGGAACGAGGTGGAGGCAGGGGAGAAGCGCAAGGACGCGCAGCTTGCCCGCGAGGTGGAGTTCTCGATTCCGCGCGAGATGAATGAGAAGCAGGGCGTCGCGTTGGCGCGCGACTTCGTGAAGCAGCAGTTTGTAGATCGCGGCATGGTCGCGGACCTGAACGTGCATTGGGACAAAGCGAAGGACGGCAGCCCCAAGCCGCACGCGCATGTCATGCTGGCAATGCGCGACGTGGGGCCGGAGGGGTTCGGCCAGAAGAACCGTGACTGGAACTCGACCGAGCTATTGAAGGACTGGCGCGAGGCATGGAGCGCGCACGTCAACGAGCGCATGACCGAGCTGGGGCTAGAGGGGCGGATCGACCATCGTAGCTATGAGGCGCAGGGCATCGAGCTGGAGCCACAGCACAAGATCGGCCCGGCCGCGTCGCGGCGACCGGAGCAGGGACTTGAGGCGGAGCGGATCGAGGATCACGCGCGCATCGCCCGTGAGAACGGCGAGAAGATCATTGCCAACCCGGGCGTGGCGCTAGACGCGATCACGCGGCAGCAGGCTACGTTCACCACCCGCGATCTTGCGACGTTCGCGTTCCGGCACAGCGACGGCAACGAGCAGTTCGACCAGGTGATGGGGGCGGTGCGCGCCAGCCCCGAGCTGGTCGCATTGGGCAAGGATGGGCGCGACCAGGAGCGGTTCACGGCGCGCGACATGATCGCCGTTGAGAACCGGCTTGAACGTGCGGGCGACGAGCTGGCGGGCCGGGGCGAGCATGGCGTCGCCGATCGGCACCGTGACGCCGCTACGGCCAAGGCCGAGAGCAGGGGTCTTGTCCTGTCGGGTGAGCAGCGTGACGCCTTCGATCATGTGACCGGCGACGCGGGGCTGGCGTCCGTCGTCGGCTATGCCGGCAGCGGCAAATCCGCCATGCTCGGCGTCGCGCGCGAGGCGTGGGAGCAGCAGGGCTACACGGTTCGCGGCGCGGCGCTGTCGGGCATTGCGGCCGAGAACCTTGAGGGCGGGTCCGGTATCGCATCGCGGACCATCGCCAGCCTTGAGCACGCATGGGGGCAGGGCCGCGAGCAGCTAAGCCCGCGTGACGTGCTGGTGGTGGACGAAGCGGGCATGATCGGCTCGCGGCAGATGGAGCGGGTGTTGAGCCAGGCCCGCGACGCCGGGGCAAAGGTCGTCATGGTGGGCGACCCCGAGCAGTTGCAGGCGATCGAGGCGGGCGCGGCGTTCCGCAGCGTCACCGAGCGGCACGGCGCGGCCGAGATCACCGAGATACGCCGGCAGCGCGAGGACTGGCAGCGCGACGCCACGCGCGCGCTGGCGACGGGGCGCACCGGCGAGGCGATCCATGCCTATGACGGCAAGGGCATGGTCCACGCGGCTGACACGCGGGAGCAGGCGCGGGGCGAGCTGGTCGACGGCTGGGATCGCGCGCGGCAGGCCGAACCGGGCAAGAGCCGGATCATCCTCACGCACACCAACGCCGAGGTGCAGAGCCTCAATGGCGAGGCGCGGGACCGGTTGCGCGCATCCGGCGACCTTGGCGACGACGTGACGGTGAAGGCAGAGCGCGGCGAGCGGCAATTCGCGACCGGCGACCGCATCATGTTCCTTCGCAACGAGCGCGGCATGGGGGTCAAGAACGGCACGCTGGCGACGATCGAGCGGGTATCGCCTGAGGGCATGGCGGTGCGCCTCGATGATGGGCGTGGCGTCGCGTTCGACACCAAGGATTACGCTCATGTCGATCACGGCTACGCGGCGACGTTCCACAAATCGCAGGGCGTGACGGTCGATCGGGCGCACGTCCTCGCCACCCCGGGGATGGACCGGCACAGCGCCTATGTCGGCATGTCGCGGCATCGTGAAGACGTGCAGCTCCACTATGGCCGCGACGATTTCGCCGATCAGCGCCAGCTTGTCCGCGCCCTGTCGCGCGAGCGTGGCAAGGACATGGCGGGCGACTATGCGGTCCCGGAGCAGGATCAGGCCCGCGCGTTCGCCGATCGGCGCGAGATCCGGTTCCCGGAACGTGCGCGTGAAATGGTCGCGAAAGTTCGCGACAAGGCGCGGGGCATGTTCGCGGGGTTCCGGCTGAAACCGGCAGTGGAACGGGCGACGTCGCCCGAGCGCAGCGCGGCCAGCCTGTCCCGAGCGCAGTCGAGGGAGCCGCTCGCACCCTCGCAGGCCCGTGCGATCGAACGCTATGGGCGCGCCGCAGCCGATATAGGCCGGATGCGGGACAAGGGGTTGCCGGTGCTGGCGCATCAGGAACAGGCGCTGGCGAAGGCCGGCGAAACGCTTGACCAGACCCGGCCCCATGCCGCGCGCGACCTTGCCAACGCGATCGAGCGCGACCCCCGGCTTGCCCGCGACGCGGCCGAGGGAAATACGGGCGGCGCGGCGAAGGCGATGGAAACCGAGCGTCAGGTCCGCACCGACCCGGAGAAACGCGCGGGCCGGTTCGTGGAGCAGTGGCAGGGCTTGAAGGAAGCTCGGACCAGCATGGAGCGTGCCGGCGACCGGGCGGGCGCGGAAAAGATCGGCAAGCGCATGGAGAGCATCGCGGGCGGACTGCATCGCGATCCGCAGCTCGAATCCGCGTTGCACCGTCGCGCGCCCGAGCTGGAACTGAAAATGGAGCGCGGTCGGTCGATCGCAAACGAGCTGGCGCAGTCGGTCACGATCGGCCGCGACCGCGATCGTGGCATGAGCCGGTAGGTGACGATGGACGACGATATCCAAGAGGGCGGCGATCCAGCAGAGGCGTTCGACCGGCTGCGTGCCGTGATAGAAGGCCAGGACCGCGAGCTGGCGTTGCTACGCCGTGCCGTGGAGGGCTTGGCGGCCGAGCGGGCGCATATCGACGTTCCCGACTATTCGGAAACACTGGGGCGGATGCAGCAGGGCGTGGACGCCACGGCTGACCGGATCGCGGTCATCAACGACGTGATCGCTCGGAGTCCGGCGCTGGCGATTACACCCGAGCAAATGGCGCAGCGGATCGCCGCAGCAGGCAACGCCGCCCGGCGTGAGGATCAGGCAGCGCTCGCCAAGGCCGGCGAGGATAAGGCCCGCGTCATGGCCGAGCTTCGCGCCATCGCCGGATCGGCATGGACGCGGGCCGACCAGAAGAACCGGCAGCTATGGTTCGGGCTGGGCGGGGCAGCGATCGGCATCCTCGTATGGTCGATTCTGCCTGGCCTCGTCGCGCGCGAGATCGCTCCGGCGAGCTGGCAATGGCCCGAGCGAATGGCGGCGCGGACGCTCGACTTGCCCCGTTGGGAAGCCGGGCAGCGGATGATGCAGAGCGCCGATCCGGCGCAGTTCCGCGCGATCGTCGGGGCTGACAGGATTGTGACGGCCAATCGCAAGACGATCGAGGGGTGCAGCAAGGTAGCAGCACGAACGCGCGAGACGGTGCGATGCACGATCAGGGTCGCGCCCGCATATGTTCACGCGGCTTCGGCAACCGGCTTAAAGTAGTTGAGCGGCACCTTGAGGAACGAACGGCCGTCGTGTTCCGGCTCGGGAAGATGACCGCCCCGGATGTTGACCTGCAACGCCGCCAGCATGAGGCCCGGCAACGGCAGCGTCGCGTCGCGCTCGGTACGGGTTTTGACGAACTGCTGCTCGTCAATTCCATCCTTTACATGAATGTTTTCGGCGCGGTGCTGCGCGACGGTGGCCATGCACATCGGCTCGCGACCGTCCTTGCCGTAGTCATGGCCAACGAACAAAGCCGTGTTACCCGGCAGATCGAGGATTTCGCGGATGCTGTGGTACAACTCACGAGCGTCACCGCCCGGGAAATCCGCGCGCGACGTGCCGGAGTCGGGCATCATCAGCGTATCGTGGACGAACGCCACGTCGTCGAACACATAGGTGATCGAAGCCAGCGTATGGCCGGGGGAGAACAGTACGCGGGCTTCAAGCTCGCCGACGCGAAACGTGTCGCCTGCGGCAAACAGCCGGTCCCACTGGCTACCGTCGTCGGGCAGATCGGGGAGGCAATAGATGTCCTTCCAAAGCTTCTGCACGCCGACGACCTTCTCTCCGATTGCGCGCGGCGCACCGGACTTCTCAGCCAGATATGGTGCTGCGGAGAAGTGGTCCGCATGTGGGTGGGTATCGAGTATCCATTCGACCTTGAGGCGCTCGGATTCGACATATTGCGCGATTGCATCCGCGTTGGACGTACATGTCGCCGCCGCCTTGTCATCGAAGTCGAACACGGGGTCGATGATGGCAGCCGAGCGGGTCGCCTTGTCTGCGATCACATACTGATAGCTTCCCGTCTGTTTGTCATAGAACGCCGCAACGACGGCTTTCTCCCGGTCATAAATTTCCATGTTCAGCTCCTGTGGTGGGCAGAAAAAATCATGCAAAGGCAGCCGCGCTCTTCCAGAGCATGTACGCAGCTACCGCAAAGATCAGGACGGCGAAGATCGTGGTCAGCCGCCCCGTCGCGCCCGACAGGCGCTCGGCCAGCCTCGCGCCGAGGACGCCGCCAAGCGCGCCGCCGGCGATGAAGACGAAAGCGAGCGGCCAATCGATGAGCCCGGACAGCGCGTAGTTGATTGCGGTGGTCAGCCCGAACGCTGTGACTGCGACCAGGGAGGAGCCGATCGCGTTGATGATCGGCATTCCGGTGGAGGCAATGAGCCCAGGAACGATCAGAAATCCGCCGCCGATGCCGAAGAACCCCGAGAACGCGCCCGTGCCGAGCCCATACGTCAGCACCTTGGGAGCGTTTTGTGCTCCGCATTGCGCGCCGGGATCGCCTTCCCTCTTGCGATCCCTGAGCATGGCAACGCCGACGACCACCATGACGAGGGCGAACAGGAACAGCAGCTTCTGCCCATCGAACGCTTTGCCGGCGGTCGATCCGACAAGAGCGCCTGCAATGCCCGCCGCCGCGAACATGGTCGCGCAACGCCATCTGACAGCGCCCGCGCGGGCATGGCTGACCAAGCTCAGCGCCGCATTAGCAGCGACCGCAAAAGCGCTGGTGCCGATCGCTAGGTGCGGACTGGGAACGCCGACGAGATAGATCATCAGCGGCACGGCGAGGATCGACCCGCCCCCGCCGACCAGCCCGAGCACAAAGCCGACCAGCGCGCCGGAACCAGCACCGAGCAGATATTGGACGGGCTCAAGCATCAGGCTGGTTGCAGGCGCGGGCGCAGCTTCTCGATATCATAACCCGCGTCGCGCGCTGTGTTGATCAGCGTGTCCGTGTCGGCCTCGCCCGCCAGCGCAAGCGCCCACAGCGTCGCGACGCGACTTCCGGTGCGGCAATAGCCGAGCGCGGGGGTGGGCTTCTCGTCCAGAGCGCGGTTCATTATCCGAACCTGAGCTTCGCTGACCTCTCCGGGGACTACCGGAATATGAACAAATGCCAGCCCGTGTTCGCGCGCGACCGCCTCGATCGTCGCGGCCGAGGGCTGGCCTGGCTCTTCGCCATCGGGACGGAGGTCGATAATAGTGCGATAGCCCTGCATTGCTGCCGCAGCTACGTCGTTTGGGGTCAGTTGCGGCGAGGCAGACAGCTTCGCATCAAGTTCGTTGAAGGGCATGTGTGGGCTCCTGTGGATTAGATCGTGATGAGATCATCCGGTTGATGAACATGCCGCCGAGCATCGCGGCGACGAACAAGGCAGCTAGGAACGGTCGCACGGCCAGATCGGCGATCGAAGGACCGGGACAGAGGCCGGTAATCCCCCAGCCGACACCGAAAAGAGCAGCGCCACCAATCAGCTTGCGGTCGATCCCCGTCGTTGCGGGGACATGAAAGTCGTTCCCGATCAGCGGCCGATCGAGACGCGCCTTGATCCGCCACGCGACGATCATCGGTAGTATCGCGCCACCCATGACGAAGCCGAGCGTCGGGTCCCATCGGCCCGTCACGTCGAGAAATGCCCGCACACGAGACGGGTCCGCCATGCCGGAGACGGCAAGACCAGCACCAAATAACAGGCCGGACAGCAACGCGATCCAGACGGCGCGGTTCACCACGTCACTTCCAAAGCGTTCATAGCGGTAACGGTCGCAACGCCGGTCAACATGAAGGTCGCAGTCGCCACGAGCGAGCGCGGCGACAGCCGCGAGACTCCGCAAACGCCATGACCGCTTGTGCAACCCGAGCCCATGCGCGTGCCGATGCCGACCACGAAACCGCCGACAAGGAGCGTCAGCACCGATGAAGGAAAACGGGTTTCGACAGGCCCCGCGACAGCCGCAATCAGCAATGCGCCAAGCGGTAACCCGATCACGAACGCCGCCGCGACGAGGCGTGGAGCCCCCTCGCCGGAAATTCCCGCAGCGCGCGCGACCATTCCGCTAACGCCCGCGATACGACCGGTGCCCAAGAGCATCACCGCAGCGGCCAGGCCGATCATGATACCGCCCAGCAGTCCCTGCATGGGCATGGCATATTCAGGCAACATCGAAAAAAACTCCGCCTTTAGGAAGGCGCGGGCGCTCTCGCGACAAGTTGCAGACCCGCTTTGGCGAGCACCGGCTGCTAGGCATCGCGACCGAGCTCGGGACAGAACAGATCATGAAGCAGCGTCAGAAGCTGGACCACGTTCGGATCGGAAATGCGGTAGTGGATCGTCTGCGACTGACGCCGCGTCGCGACCAAACCCTCTTCGCGGAGCTTGCTTAGGTGCTGTGACAGAGCCGACTGGCTGAGCCCGACCCTCTCGGCCAATTCGCTGACTGACATTTCTTCGGCCTCGGACAAATAGCACATGATCAGCAGCCGATTTTCGTTAGACAGCGCTTTTAGAAGGCTGGCTGCGTGACCCGCCTGCTGACGAAAAATAGTGATGGTGTTTGTGGTATCCATTAGCGCTGTCTAATTTAGTGATTGCTAACGTAGAGTCAAGCCGCCTACCAGTGTCGAGCCAGCTCAGGCGTGGGGGCTGCGCTTGAATCCATTTTAGCGCGGCAACGGGGCAGAGATTACAGATTGCACATTCAAGTGAGGCCGCCCATTCGCCGCGTCCCGGCACCTTTAGGTATCGACCTAGGAGGTCGATGCTAGGCGGTGCTCCCGAAATCGCTTACCGTCTCTCATCCATCTTTTCCGCGTGCAGGTGCGCAGCTCGTATGGGAACGTCATGCCACTGAACGAAGCCTGCACCGATCGTTGTGACGACCAATTTTCGAGCGGCAGTGGAAGCGTCGGCAGACGAACTTTCCTGCACGGTGCCGCCGCGCTCGGCACATTGGCGGCCTTTCGAGCGATGGCCCCCTCCTATGCATGGGCGCAGCCGCAGGCCGCTGCGCCAATGTCGTCTGGGCAGCCCGAGGTGGGACCCATCGATCTATCGATCGGCGATCTACCCCTTGTGATCAATGGCCGCCGCGGCGGCGCGCAGGCCATCAACGGGAGCATTCCCGGCCCGATCATCCGGCTTCGCGAAGGACAGGAGGCGGTTCTACGAGTTACGAACCGCCTGCGTGAAACGAGTTCGATCCATTGGCACGGCATCATTCTCCCGCCGGCAATGGACGGGGTGCCTGGCGTCAGCTTCGCAGGTATCCCGCCCGGGGAAACCTTCACCTACAGTTTCCCTGTCCGGCAGAGCGGCACCTATTGGTGCCACAGCCACTCAGGCGGGCAGGAGTTGCTCGGCGTCTACGCGCCATTGATCATCGAACCCGCACAACCCGATCCCTTCGCCTACGACCGAGACTATGTCGTCATGTTGTCGGACTGGAGCTTTGAATCGCCCGCAACGATCATCGGCAAGCTCAAGAAACAGGCGGGCTATTATAATTATCAGAAGCGGACGTTGGGAGATTTCATCCGCGATGCCTCGAACAACGGTTTCTCGGCCACGCTGAAGGAGCGGCTTTCGTGGTCCAAGATGCGTATGGACCCGACGGATTTTGCCGATGTCACCGGCTACACCTACACCTACCTGATGAACGGCCTCCCGCCCGAGGCCAATTGGACCGGGTTGTTTCGGCCCGGTGAACGCATCCGTCTTCGCTTCATTGCAGCGGGGGCAATGACCTATTTTGACGTGCGCATACCGGGCCTAAAAATGACGCTCGTTCAGGCGGACGGCCAGAACGTGCGTCCGGTCGAAGTCGATGAGTTCCGCATCGCGGCGGGCGAAACCTATGACGTGATCGTACAGCCCGAAGACCGCGCATATACGGTGATGGCCGAGGCGATGGACCGCAGCGGCTTTACTCGCGGTACACTGGCACCGCGAGCGGGCATGGACGCGCCCGTTCCGCCTCGCCGCAAGCGCCCGCTTCGCACCATGGCCGACATGGGCATGGACATGCGGGGCATGGACATGGGCGGTGCGGCCCCACCGGCTGCCGGCATGGGCGACATGGCTGCGAGCGGAGCAGCCGAACCCGCCGGAATGCCGGGCATGGATATGGCCGGTGGCAGCATGCAAGGCATGGAGATGGTCGACAGGACGCGCGCCGCCACAGCCGACGCACGCGACGCTGTTATCGCGGGGGGCATGCCTCCTGGAATGGACATGGGCAGCATGAAGCCGACGGCCGCACTTGCAGGCGGCCTTGGTGGGTCAGGAGTGCCCGGTAGTTCGCCGTTCGTCCACGGCCCCGACACGCATGGCATTGGCAGTTCGTCGGTCGCCATGGTGGCGCGCAGCCGCGTCAACGAGGCGGGTTCCGGGTTTGATGAACCGGGCGCGCGCGTCCTGACCTACGCCGATCTGCGCAGCCTCGCGCCACAACCCGACCAGCGGCCACCCGCTCGCGAGATCGAGCTTCACATCACGGGCAACATGGAACGCTACATCTGGTCGTTCGATGGCAAAAAATACTCGGAAGCAAAGACGCCGATCGCATTCCAATATGGCGAGCGCCTTCGCCTCGTGCTCGTCAACGACACGATGATGGAACATCCGATCCATCTTCACGGCATGTGGATGGAGCTCGAGAATGGCGGAGGACCGCTTCAGCCGCGCAAGCACACGGTCAGCGTCAAGCCGGCCGAACGCCTGACGCTCGCCATCACCGCAGACGCGCCGGGTCGATGGGCGATGCACTGCCACCTGCTGCTACATATGGAACTGGGGATGTTCCGGGTCGTGGAGGTCTCGCACCCCACCGGAGCTGCATCATGAAGTGGTCCGTACTGGTCGTGTCGATCATGATGCCCACGGCTTTCGTGGTCGCCGGGGCCGCCAGCGCCCAGACAGTCGCCGGCTCGGCTGCCCCAGCAGGTCAGGAAACATCACAGGAGAAACCTGCCGACATGCCGCCGGGCATGGAAACGATGCAGGGCGACACGCCGCCGCCGAGCATGGGGACAATGATGGAGCCGAACGCGGCACCGCGCGCCGTGGCAGGGGGACCCGTTACCACTCTGCACAACCTTGAGCCACAAGAGGGGTGGCCCAGCCCGACGGCGGACGACGCCCCCTACAGCTTCGTCCTGCTCGACCTTCTTGAGTACCGCGAGAGTTCGGGAGCCGGGTCTTTGAGGTGGGACGGGTTCGGATGGTTCGGCGGCGATTACAACCGTATTTGGGTGAAAAGCGAAGGGACGCAGAGCCTTCGATCGGCGCGTGGAGGGGAAGCGGAAGCGCAGCTACTTTACGGTCGGCTGATCTCACCGTATTTCGATCTTCAGGCCGGTGCCCGCTTCGCGACCCGTTGGGGCAACGGCTCTAACCGTTCGCGCGGCTATGCTGTTTTGGGTCTACAAGGCTTGTCGCCGTACCGGTTCGAGATCGAGCCGGCCTTGTTCCTGAGTACCAAGGGCCAGATTTCCGGACGCCTGAACGCAAGCTACGATCAGCTGCTAACGCAGCGGCTAATCCTCCAGCCCCGGATCGACACGAGCTTCGCGCTACAAAAGGATCAGGCATTCGGCATCGGAAGCGGGCTGACCGATGTCGAACTCGGGTTGCGCGCGCGCTATGAATTTCGTCGCGAGTTCGCCCCCTATATCGGGATCACGCATCGGCGCAGTTTCGGCAGCACCAGACGAATCCTCCAGGCCGAGGGCGAGCGGACGCGGCAGACCTCCATCGTCGCCGGTGTAAGGGTCTGGTTCTAACGGCGTCCTTCCTCGGCATTGTCCCGTCGATCGCATCAGTTGATGCTGCCCACGACGTTGACGGTCAGCGCGACCGCCCCGATGTTGAAGACGAAAGCGATAATCCCGTGCAGCAAGACAAGTCTGCGCAGCCCTTGATTATTGACGACCACGTCCGACACCTGGAACGTCATCCCCACGACGAACGAGAAGTAGCAGAAATCCCAGAAGTCGGGGGCGTGCGTGCCCGGAAAGTCGAGACCACCACGCCGCTCCTCTCCAGCGCTTTGGTAGAATAAATGCGCGTAGTGCGTCGCCAGAGTGAGATTACCGAACATCCAGGCAAGCAGAAGAGCCGTAACAGCAAGGAGGATTTGACTGTCACTGTGTGGCGTGTTGCGGGCGAGTTCGATGATGAGGGCGAGGATCACGACGCTGAACACAAGCGCTGCGATCAGCAACAGCAGCGGTCGAGACGCATCATATCGCACGGCGTGTAGTCGCAGGCGCTCAGCGGAGTTTTTCCGCATCAGCACCGCGGTGAAGGCGATGAATAAGGCCGCGGCGGCAACGAAGGCACCGAGCGTCGCCGTGGCAAAGCCGTAGCGCCCGACGAGCAGCAGAACGCCCGAAACGAAGCTGATGAGAAAAGCCACATGCTGGGGCGGCAGTCTGCCGATCATGCCGCGCTCGACGGGCTTGGCACCAGGAGCTTTCCCCAATCGCTAGTGTTCCAACGTCCGCCGTCCATGAGGCTCCTTTGCGTGCGGGCACGATAGGCGCGTCATCGATCGAGTTGCGCGTTCCCGGTTTTTCCGAACCCAAACATACGTTGCAGAATGCGGTGTCCTGCCATCTGGTGAAGAAGAGCCAGTCCGACATGACCGATGAGGTACGCCCACATGATCGGCGCGATCGTCATATGAACTTCAAGAAGAATTCTTGTCGCCGGGAAGAAATAACCGACCGCACCGGTCAATGCCATCGCAGTGGCGATCAGCAGCCCGAGACCGTGAACGGCGCTTGCCAGAGGACTTTCCTCCGTCAGGGGAACCCGCCCACGCTTAAGGCTTGCTAGATGCGCTTTCAGGTCCGCCCAGAAGGCGGACCGTCGGGCACCGGAGAACCATGGGAAAAGCATGCTAAAGCGCGCCTCGCCTCGCCGCACGAGCGTCCAAATCCAGAATGTTACGAGAAGCCCGAGGGTGAGCACGCCCACCCACTCATGAAGTTCAAAAAACGAGTTGCCGGGCCTGTTCCTCTCCGGAACGACCATGACCAAGCTGATAATGAGCTGGTGAACCACTGCGGCCGCGAACAGGAGGTGAAGGAGCTTGGTCAATGTCGAGTGGGGAGCCGGTACGTTCACGTTCGTTTCACCTTCCGCCGTTCCTGCATCGGAAGAGCGCTTTTGAAGTGCGTTCGAGGCCATTGGGTGCCCGGCCACGTCCGGCACAGAGGCCGGCAATTTAAACTAGCTAACGAGAGGCACGCGGGCAATCTTGTTTATCTTTTGACTAACAGTCCCGGGGTCAACCGGCACGGCTCACTCTCGCGGCATCAAGCGCAAGCGCAACAGAGCTTAGCCGCCCGCCCCAAACATCAAGCCGATCGCTGATGTGACCGCCATCGCGAGCGCTCCCCAGACGGTGACGCGAACCGTCGGCTTGAAGATACCCGCACCACCAATCCGCGCTGCGAACGCACCGAGGATCGCAAGGAAGCCAAGCGAACTCACTACCACCAACGGAACGAGCAATTGGGGTAGTGCGATCAACGCTGTCAGTACCGGATCACCCGGCAGCTCATTCTGTGTAAATGAGAACAGCGATTGCGCGCAATATGCCCACGAGTTACTGAGGCTGAGCAAGTATTTGTTGGCAGCGCTGATGAGTAATATTCATCGGATTGATCCCCCGGCCCTTCATCTCTCCGTGATCATGCGTCGTATTGGTACCCATGGTTTGCTCCATGCGTTCGCAGCTCGCTCGCTGTTCGGGAGTGGCTCTCGTGGTCGCGCATCCTGCGAGTGAGATCAGGGAAAGCGTTGCCGCAGCCATAACAAGCTTCATAATATCACCTTCCTATTCAGTTAGGCCCTTCGCGGCACACGCGTGGCTTCCGTTATCATGCAAGGCGGCCCAGAGCAGTGCAAGGCTTTCATAAGCTTGTCGGCGAAGGCGTAATGCGGCGCAGGCGCGTCGCGCAGCTCGTCCAAGTTCGGCAATAGATCGATCCGGCGCAGCAGATGATCGGATTAGAGCTGAACCGTGCCACAAAGTCGGGAGCACCCACGGTGGTCCGATCCGCTCGGCGACAAACGACTTAACCCGCACCTTGTTGGATAGGATACCCTTGGCCCAATCAAGGGCGATGTTACCGGCAACCGGCCTCACTTGCGTTTCCACATGAAAGGTGGGTTCGTCGTCGAGCAGTGGCTCGACTTAGCGCCCGGAGGGCGTTCGGCGCGGAACCACATGACTATGCGCAAGTTCGGGATCGTGGTCGCGGGGTTGGACGAAATGATCAGCAAGACGACTTAAGCGGCTTTTTCGGCGCTTGGCAGGGCTAGGCCGAGACGAACTTTTGACGGGTTTGCGGAAATGAAAACCTTCCGCAGCCAGCCCAGGCCCAAAGGCAATGGCAAGGCCGTGCTGGGGTGCGCCCTCCTCCATCATGGCGGCCAGCACGAACATGATTGTGGATGAGGACATGTTGCCGTTTTCGGCGAGCATACGGCGACTGTGACGCAGAGCATCGGGCGCGAGATGCAATCCGCTTTCGACGGCATCAAGCACCGATCGACCGCCTGCATGGATTGCCCAGCCATCTATTACTTCGGGCAGGCCAATTTCGGATTTAAGAGCGTCATCATGCGCGACCGCCTGCGCGATGCGTCTCGGAACTTCGCCGGAGAGATGCATGGCGAAACCCATGTCGCCAATGGTCCAGCGCATCAACTCCTGGCTGTCTGGCAGCGTCGCGGCGAAGAAGCTGCCGAGCGCAAGCCCGCGAGGCTCGGCACTGACCAGCGCCGCTGCGGCGCCATCGCTCCACAACATCTGCGCCAGGATCGGCTCAAGCGCCGTGTCGGGTTGCAAATGGAGCGTCGGCAGCTCGACTGTGACAAGAAGGACGCGCGCGCCGCGTGTCGAGCGGACGATATGATTGGCAACGCGTAATGCCGCCACGGCGGCGTAGCAGCCCATGAACCCAACTAGTGTGCGCTCGATCGAGCCCGCAAGTCCGAGCCTGTTGGCGATGATCTGGTCGATTCCAGGAGCTGTAAAGCCAGTGCAGCTGGCCACGACGAGATGGGTTACGTTACCTAATTCACCAAGCTGCGCCACGGCATCGAGCGCCAGATTTGGCGCCTCCTTGGCGTAAGCGGCCATCCGGACCGAAGTTGTCGGCAAGGTGGCTCCGCTGTAAAAGCCACCCGTATCGATCGGAGATCCACCACCTGGCGCAACTGGAAGAACCGACCACCGCTTATCGATTCCGGAGCGAGCGGCCATGCGGCGAAGAAGAACTATGTCGCGGGGTTCGGTGAGCTGTCGTTCCGCCCAGGTGATGAAGGCGCCGGAGATTTCATGGTCCGGTTTTGCAGTGCCGATTCGATTTATATAGACGGTCATCGGCGGGTATCCCTACGTAAGTGCTTGTCTTTTAGCGTAATTGTAAGCGGTGTCCGGACGGTGAATAGGTCGCCAAGTAAGCGCGCCGGCGCTGTCTATGCGGGCGAGTTTTTGGAAAACGTCACGCTAGATCGGCGCAGGGATAACCCTTTAACCAGTCGCGATATGAAATATGCGGCCTACGCCTGCCGTGATCGCCATCGCCAACGATCCGAAAATAACCACGCGGGTCACGGCCACGGCCAGCGGTGCGCCTCCCGCTTTCGCTCCAGCAGCACCTAGAACAGCCAGCGCTGCGATAGCTACGGCGACAATGGCCCAGATAGCGCTAGCTCCTGCGACAAAGAGAGCCGCCAAGAGGGGAATGATGCCTCCCGCCACGAACGCGGCTGCAGAGGCTATAGCGGCCTGCGTTGGCCGAGCGATACTGTGCTCGGAAATGCCGAGTTCGTCACGCAGATGCGCCGCAAGAGCATCAGTTTCCGATAAAGCATGGGCAACTTGTTCCGCCAACGCGATCGGGAGGCCGCGATCGACATAGATCCCAATGAGTTCGCGTTTTTCATGCTCGGGATCGGCAAGATGCTCGAGACGTTCCCGCTCCACATCCGATTTTTCCGCGTCCGCTTGGGAGCTGACCGACACATATTCACCGGCAGCCATCGCCATGGCCCCCGCCGCAATTCCTGCGACCCCAGTAAGCACGATCTGACTCGATCCAGGCGCTGCGACTGCAACGCCAACCATTAGGCTTGCGGTAGAAAGTAGACCGTCGTTTGCTCCAAGCACTGCTGCACGAAGCCACCCGACGCGAGTCAGAAAATGTCCTTCGCCGTGTTTCGGTGGACCGATTTTTGCAATATTCACTTCATATTCTTTCGCTGAGAACCTAAAAAGGGTAACGCGAGCTGCCACGGTAGCGCGCAATTGATCGGATTATCGGTCGTCCGGCGGAGCTTGCAGACGGACGGTAAACACTGCACCCCCACCGGGTGCATTTTCGACAATGATTGTGCCGCCATGCGCTTCGACAAGCCGCTGGACGATGCCGAGGCCAAGGCCTGCACCATCGGAGGCGCGCCGATCTTTGCGCCAGAACCGTTCAAAGATATGCGGCAGGTCTTCGTCGGCAATGCCGTGACCATAGTCTCGCACAGATATTTGAGGTCCGGGGCCGGCAGACACATCAATCGGGGTATTGCCAGGCGCATGCTTGAGCGCGTTATCGACAAGGTTGCGGTAAATGCGAAAGATCGCCTCGGCATGACCGATCGCCTGCGTATCACCGGTAGTGGCGAACCGTAGGTCGCGGTGTGCGGCAAATGTTTTGGGTGCCATCGTAGCTACCACGTCCCGACCGATAGCTGCCAGATCGAGGGGTACATGCCCAACATTCGCGAGGGCGTCCGCTTGTGCCAGGTCGAGCATTTGCTCGACCAGCCGGGTCATGTGTCGCGTGTCCGTCTGCAAATCGTCACGCACCTTTCCCGCTGGCAGTTGGTCGAGCGACAATTGCATGATTGCCAGTGGCGTCCGCAGCTCATGCGCAGCATTCGCGGTGAAACTGCGCAAGATCGCCATCGATCGGTCAAGCCGCGTTAGCGCGCGGTTCACCGCACGAACCAAGGTATTGACCTCGCGCGGAGCCGCGGGCTCGGATAAGCGGGTCAGGATATTTTCAGGATCTAGCGCATCGACCTCGCTCTCTGCACGCCGCAACGGATGGAGCACTCTGCGCACAGCAAAAACATTAAACAGGAGAAGCAGCAGCGAGAGCGGGATCAGGGGCAGAATTACATGTTGCACGATCTCGTTGATGATCACCGGCACATAAGGCCGTATGCCATCTCCTTCGAACTGCATCGCCAGCCAACGGCGCTCGTTGCCTCGGTCGATGGCGCGAACACCGGAGATTCGGTATCCGCCAGGAATCTGCTCGCGTCGTGTCCAATCGACCAGCGTGGACGATCCGTCAGGCGGCGTGACATTTCTGATCGGCTGAAGTTCGGGTGTGCCGGCATCGACATAATGCGCCGACCATCGCTCAGCGCCAGGCGGTCCTGCCAGGAGTTCCGGAGACAGCGCGTTGCCGGTTCGAGCTTTGGCCGCTTCCAAAGTCAGTAATTCTTCGGCGAGCGATTCCGGCTGCCGGCTGTAGGTTACGACCACAATGCCGACATCGAGCGCAGCAAATAGCAACGTGAAGGCCGCCAGCCGCGTTGCGATCTGGCGAAACAAGGTTGGGCTGCGTGCACCGGGCGAGCTGTCGGTCGACCTACTCATCGTTAGGCGGTGGCGAGAACAGCGCATAGCCCACACCATGGACAGTGCGAACCTGAACGTCGGCGCCTGCCGAGGCGAGCCGTTTGCGTAGCCGTGACACTGACGCCTCAAGTGCGTTCGGGGTCACTTCTGCGTCCATCGAATAAAGCGCATTTTCGAGGGCAGGCTTGGCAACGACCGAACCCGTGCGCCGTAATAACACCTCTAGGAGATCAACCTCGCGCGGCGTGGCTTCGACCAGCTTTCCCGCCACGAAAAATGAGCGAGCCGCTGAATTGAGCGCGACATTGCCGGCGATCAGCTGCGTTCCTAGCGATGCGCCTGGTCGACGTAGCAGAGCACGGCACCGTGCAGCCAATTCGGGTATTTGGAACGGCTTGACCAGATAGTCGTCCGCGCCAGCGTCTAGCCCGTTGACCCGGTCGTCGAGGCCACCGCGCGCGGTCAGGACGAGTATCGGTGTGACATCCTTGCGTGCCCTGACGCTGCGTACGAGATCAAGCCCGTCGCCGTCCGGCAAGCCAAGATCGAGCAGCATCAAGTCGTAGTCGGCAATCTTCAGTGCCAATTCCGCCCCTTCGACGGTCTCATACCAATCTACGGCGAAGCCTTGTCGATCCAGACCTTCGCGGATCAAGCCCGCAAGCCTCGCATTGTCCTCAATCAGCAGCAGGCGCATGGTCGATATCAGTCCCTAGAGGCGCGCGCTTGTAGCCAGTGATCATGGCGAGCGGCAGATTTTCGCGGTGGCGCATACTTTCGACGATGGCGCCAATGACATGAAGCGCGACCGCTCCGATCAAAATATTGGCGGCTACCTCGTGCGCGGTTTCGACCCAACCGACGCCCCAGAAGCGGTCTAGCCCCATCATCCAACCTGTGGAGCCGACTATCGCCAACAACAGCATCAACACGACGATCATCGCCGCACCAGCTGGATTATGCCCGATATAGCGAGGCTCCCGACGAGCGATCATCGCGCGAAAATAGCGCAGCAGCCCGACGGGACCTGTCACGAAGCTGGCAAAACGAGCATGGCGGCGGCCGATGACACCCCACACAAGCCGGATCGCCAATGCGGTCACGACGACGTAACCGACGTAGATATGTGGCGTTTCTTCATGCTTCAGGACAGTGAGATTGGCGATAACGCCAGCTGCGACCGTCCAATGAAAGATGCGGACGATCGGATCCCAGACCTTGACCCTGCCGCTCTTTCGGGCAGGGCCATTGGTCGGCGTCCGGGGAACGACATTGCCCATCGTCAATCGACGTTGTTTTTGACGATGGCACCGTTCACCGGGTTGAAATAGACCTCGGCGCGCTTGCCGTCCTTGGTGTGCGCATAGATTTCATAGCAGCTGCCGGAAACCTGGAAGACCTTGATGTTGCGGTAGCCCATCTTGGCGACTTTGGCCTTCATCTGCGCCGGTTTCATCCACTTGGCCTGAGGCACTTTCGTACAGACAGGAGCAGCCATCGCCGCTGGCGCGAGTGACAGCGCGACCACCGCAGTGGCGAGCTTTAGAGGTACGAAACGGATCATCCGACATCTCCTGGGATTGGGGGGCTGACCGCCCCGGTAATCTGGCTTTCGCAGGACTGACTGACCGAAACCTGACAGCGCCCGATTTAATGACAACAGGCTAAAATCAAAATTTCGCACCGCACGGTCAGGTCGCCGTCAGGACCAGGGTCGATACGGGCCGGGTCGCACTTCCAGCGGCAAAGGAGTTTCGACGATGAACAAGTCCCTGATCCTCGCCGCAGCTAGCGCCGCTGCTATCTTCACAGTCGGCGCATCTGCCGCGCCCACATCCCCCGCCAAGCCGCTGGCTGCCAGCACGAAGGCGAACCTCGAAGCGGCGATGCGCGGCGAGGCGTACGCAAACCTGAAGTATCTCCGCTATGCCGATCAGGCTCAAGCCGCGGGCAAGCCCGAACTCGCCAAGCTGTTTCGGGCCTCGGCCAACATCGAGGCGAACGAGCATTTCGACCGCGAGGCCCAGGCTCTTCAGCTTGGCAGCGGCGACGCGCGCAATCTCGCGGATGCGATGAAGGGCGAGCATTACGAGAACGTCACGATGTACGTGAACTTCGCCAAGGAAGCAGCGGCTGCTGGCGATACTAAAGTCGCCGCGATGTTCCGTCAGATCGCCGTGGATGAAGGCACTCATTACGACGCGTACAAGGCTGCATTGGCACGGCTCCCCCGCCGTTAAGCCAGTCGCAGGCGCCGGTCGGCTTCCTTCCCCTGGGCCGATCGGCGCTTTTTGGCCTGCCGAAAACTCAAAAGCACGCAGTCGCATCGCAATGCTCCACTCACCGTACCGCGAGCGACCGATCTTTCCCAATTTACCGGAGACTTGCACATGCCAAGAGCTCGTTTGATCACCGCATTCCTGCTCTCGGCCGCGGCCCTGCCGTTTGCCGCGTCAAGTCCGGCGTCGGCACAGGTCGAGGGCAAGACCAACCAGCAGTGGTTCCCCGATTTGCTTGATTTGAGTCCGCTTCGACAGGAGTCGCCAAAATCAAACCCAATGGGATCAGACTATGATTATCGCCGGCAGGTCGAAACTCTCGATGTTGCTGCGCTGAAACAGGATATCGCCGCAGCCCTGACCACCTCGCAGCCATGGTGGCCGTCCGACTATGGAAACTACGGGCCGTTCTTCATTCGGATGGCCTGGCATAGTGCGGGAACCTACCGGCAGGCGGATGGCCGGGGCGGCGCTGGTGGGGCGCAGCAGCGGTTTGAACCGCTCAACAGCTGGCCGGATAACGTCAATCTCGACAAGGCCCGTCGCCTGTTATGGCCAGTCAAGCAGAAGTACGGCTCGAAGGTCAGTTGGTCGGACCTCATGGAGCTGACGGGCAACGTCGCCTTGGAGCAGATGGGCTTCAAGACGCTCGGGTTTGCCTTTGGACGCCGCGATGAATGGGAAGCGGATAAAACCTATTGGGGACCTGAAACCAAGATGTTGGCCGATCAGCGCCATACCGCGCCGGGTGCCATCAAGAAGCCACTCGCCGCGTCGCAAATGGGTCTCATTTACGTTAATCCGGAAGGACCTAACGGGACCCCCGATCCGCTGGCAGCCGCTAAGGAAATTCGCGCCACGTTCGGCAACATGGGCATGAACGACGAGGAAACCGTCGCGCTGATCGCAGGCGGTCACACCTTTGGAAAGGCCCACGGTGCCCACCCCAAGTCTTGCGTGGGCGACGCGCCAAGCGCGCTCGGTGTCGAGAAGCAGGGTCTTGGTTGGGAAAACAAGTGCGGGACAGGAGCGGGAGCTGATGCCGTTGGCTCGGGACTTGAGGGGGCTTGGACCAGTCAGCCCGCCAAGTTTACGCACGAATACATGTCCAACCTGTTCGATAATGACTGGGTGCTGACCAAAAGCCCCGCGGGAGCCAGCCAGTGGCGGCCTAAGGTCCTGTCGGCCAGCACCATGACGCCGGATGCGGCGGACCCGTCCAAGACGCATCCGTTGATGATGTTCACCACCGATCTGGCGCTCAAGAGGGATCCGGCCTACCGAGCGATAGCGCTGCGCTACAAGAACGATCCCACGGCGTTCGACAAGGCATGGGCTGCCGCGTGGTTCAAACTCATCCATCGCGATATGGGGCCGCGCCGCTTCTATCTCGGCAGCGACGTGCCGGCGCAGCAATATGCATGGCAGGAGCCATTGCCTGCTGCATCAAGCAGCGCGATTGGCGATGGAGACATCAAGAAGCTGAAAGGCGAGATTACCGCCTCCGGTATCGACAACGCGGCGCTCATTCGAACTGCATGGGCATCCGCCGCCAGTTATCGCAAGACCGATATGCGCGGGGGTGCGAATGGCGCTCGCGTCCGGTTAGAGCCTCAGATCCACTGGTTGGCAAATTCGCCGCAGGAGCTTGCCGATATTCTGCGTAGGATCAGCGTTATCCGTGATGGTTTCAACCGCAAAAGTGGGCGGCAGATATCTATGGCGGACATGATCGTGCTCGCTGGCGACACGGCAGTTGAACGCGCCGCAAGCGCGCGCGGCGTCAACGTTAGTGTACCGTTCTCCCCTGGAAGGGTCGATGCCACGCAGGAGCAGACCGATGTCGCTGCATATCGAGCGATGGAGCCGGAAGCTGACGGATTCCGTAATTACTATAATCCAACCGATCGTATGTCACCGACCGAAGCACTTGTTGATCGGGCCTACATGCTCGATCTGTCCGTCCCGGAAATGACCGTGCTGGTTGGGGGCATGCGTGCTTTGAATGCCAACGCGAACAAGTCGACCGTCGGGGTCCTGACTGGTCGACCGGGGACCCTGAGCAACGACTTCTTCGTCAATCTGCTCGATATGAAGACCGTTTGGTCAAAGTCGGTTAAAAATCCTGCGATTTATGAAGGTAAGGACCGCACTAGTGGCCAGATGTTATGGACGGCATCTCCGGTCGATCTGATATTCGGCTCAAACTCTGAGCTTCGCGCGGTTTCTGAAGTCTATGCGCAAAACGACGCTCAGCAAAAGTTCGTCACAGACTTCGTTGCGGCTTGGAACAAGGTTATGAACAACGATCTACAACCAAAATGATCGATCTGTATTCCAGAACTGGAGTGCGGTGCGCCCTTATCTGTAAGATCGAGTGAGATAGTTGGATGACATAATCGGCGTCGGCGCGCATAGCGCGCCGACGTTCGGTCGCCCGACACTATGGTGATTTCTGGCATCTCCTGAGAACGGTCGTTCGCGCGAGACCCGCGCCGATCGCGGCTGAGCGGTTTTGATCGAGCCGTGGCGTATCTCAAATCTGCCTCTCGTTTCGGCCAAGGATTCACATTCCCTTCTACATATGATAATGTCCTTTATCGGGTGTAGAGAAGCTGCTAGAATCACCGTATGTTCTACCGCGTCCGCATCGCCCCTATCCCCACCGTAATCGACACCGATGGCGAGCCTGTCGATGACACTCGCGTGCTGGAAATCATATTCCCCGGTGACTCGATCGACACGCCAGCCGGGCGGGTCAACTTCATCGTCGGCGCTGGCGTCGCCAAGATATCGGTGGCGGGCGAAACAATCCGAGGCGTGCCATTGTGTTGAACGCGCTCATCCCCCTGCCCTCACCCGCGTTGGCGATGCCAGCGCTGGTCGCGTCGGCCGACGACCGCGCGCAGCGCCGTTTCCTTGAGTTCTTCGCCGTCACGATCCGCAATCCGCATACGCGACGCGCCTATGCGCGTGCGGCGAGCGAGTTCCTTGCCTGGTGCGAGGCCCGGGGCGTTAGATCCATTTCGGATGTAATGCCCCTCCATGTCGCGGCTTGGATCGAGGCGCTCGGCCGTGAGGTGAGCGCGCCGACCGTCAAGCAGCGGCTCGCGGGAGTCCGGCACCTGTTCGATTGGCTGGTGACGGGCCAGGTCGTGCCGACGAACCCGGCCGCTTCGGTGCGCGGGCCGGCGCATAGCGTCCGGCGCGGCAAGACCCCAGTGCTTGCCCCCGACGAGGCGCGGCGGCTGCTCGACGCAATCGACGTGACGACGCCGGCCGGGCTTCGCGATCGGGCGCTGATTGCGTTGATGATCTATTCGTTCGCCCGGATCGGGGCGGCGTTGGCGATGCGCGTGGAGGACGTGTTCGTGCAGAATAGGCGGCTATGGGTCCGGCTGCATGAGAAGGGCGGCAAGCGCCACGAAATGCCCTGCCACCATAATCTGGAGGAGTATCTGACCGCCTATGTCGATGGGTGCGACTTGCGCGGGGACCACAAGGGGCCGCTGTTCCGCACGATCGCGCGCGGGACTAAGCGACTAAGCCATACTCCCCTGCCCCAGGCCAATGCGTTCCAGATGGTGCGTCGCCGAGCGGTCGCGGCCGAGATTGGAACGGCGATCGGAAACCACTCGTTTCGCGCGACCGGGATCACCGCCTATCTGAAAAATGGCGGGACGCTGGAACGCGCTGCGACGATGGCAAATCACGCATCAACCCGCACGACGCAGCTCTACGATCGCCGACCGGACGACGTGACGCTCGACGAGGTGGAGCGGGTTCTGATTTAGCTCAAGCGCTGGTTTGATGAACGAAGGATAAAACGATCATTCAGCCTAGATGCACGCCGGAACTGTCATGTCCTCGTTAGAGGGTCGGGAGAGGACAGTCAGATGAAGAATGCATCAATCATTTCCGTGTTCGGTATAGCGGCTCTTGCTGCGATGGTGCCCTCGGCAGCATCTGCGCAAAGCGGCTACGGCTATGGGCAGCATGACCAACGACACGACCGGCTTGACGATCGACATGACGACAATCACGACGAACTTGGTGAAGTGCATGCCGATGCGCACGATCAAGGGCTGAGCCGCCGCGGTCATCGACAGCTCCATCGAGGGCTGCAATACGAGCACGCTCAATCCGATTATCAGCTCGCACGCAAGCATCAGCGCCAGGATCGGCGGGCGTGGCAGCGCCGCTATTATAACCCGCGCTATAACGGCTATTAAGGGTACTGACCGTGATCTGATCATTGGGCTACATTTCTAGCAAATGTAGCCCAATCTATACTGGAGACTGCTCCGATCGGAGTGGTCGCGTTTTGGCTCAATTAACCTAGAGCCAGTGATGTTCGCGCGCGAGTCGCTTTCAGGTTCAAATCACGCGGCGCGAACTTCCAGTGTTACACCCGATGCGCGTTGCAGCGTGCTAATGACCGAAAACAGGTTGTCGGCAGCCGGATTGCCCGCCGGGCTGAACATCCGCATCAGGCTCTTGGACGGTCTTCCCGTTTGTTCGGCCAGTTCCTCGAAACCCACCGTCGCCTTGATGTAGTCGCGCAGGACTGCCTTTCCCGTGTCGATATCACCGAGGAGGAAGGCATTGACGGCTTCGGTGAGGAGCGCCGAGCGAAACGCCGGGTCTGCCTGAACGCGCGCGCGCACAGTGTCTTTGAAGTTGCGAGTGAGAGCCATCACGATCTTCCTTTCTTCCGCGCCTTGTAGTCCGCCCACAGCGACTTGGCGGTATCGATGTCACGCTGCTGTCGCTTCTTCGTGCCGCCACTCAGGAGGATGACGAGGGTTTGGCCGTCCATGCCGAAATAGACGCGATAGCCAGGCCCGAAATCGATCCTGTATTCGGAGACGCCCTCTCCTACCGGTTTCACGTTGGAAATCGCGCCGCGTTCGACCTTGTTCAGCGCCATCGTCACCTTTGCGGCCGCTACCGCATCCAGCGCGGTGAACCAGAGTCCGAACGGGCTTCGTCCTTCCCCGTCCTCATACTCCTTTAGCACCATCAGTTCCATATATGTTACCATTGGTCCGATCGTCAAGGGTTGGACGCGCCCCAGGGGGCCGCGCTCTATCTCCGCTTGGCAGCTCCGATCGAGCCGCCGTGCTGGCGTCTCGCCCCTGACGGGCTACGATCGCTCGCGCGAACAACGAGGCCGCCGAGGCGGCCGTGTTGTTGTCCCGCCCGCCCCGCCCTGGGGCCGGCCTTTTAGACCGGCTGAAAGAAAGATTGTGCGATCCTGCCAATCTGCATATTATCATGTCTTCAATATTGAAGGTGTGCACACGTGCATATAATCACACTTGCAGCGCAAAAAGGCGGCGTCGGCAAAACGACGCTTGCGGTCAATCTGGCGGTTGCGGCGCAGGCTGCAGGCATCAGGACGGCCCTGTTCGACCTTGACCCACAGGAAAGCGCGACGGCGTGGAGCGAGCGCCGCGAGGCCGAGCTACCCCATGTGGAGCCGATCAGCGCGCGCCGCTTGAACCAGGCGATCGACGCGGCCGAGGCAAACGGTTTCGACCTCACCATCATCGACACGCCACCAGCAGCCGGAGCCGAGGCAGCCGCAGCCGCGCAACGGGCCGATCTTGTGCTGATACCGTGCCGCCCTTCCCTCATCGACCTCGACGCGATCAAACGCACGGCCCAGCTCATCATCAGCACCGGCAGGACAGGCTTTGTCGTGCTCAATGCGGCTCCGCCTACGGCGACGACGCTACTGGATGATGCAAGGACCCTGGCGGAGAATACCGGGCTAAAGGTCGCGCGCGCAGTCATCAGGGAGCGCAGCGCCTATCGCGCAGCATGGCCCTACGGGCTTGGCGTGACCGAGCATGAACCGTCCGGCAAAGCGGCCCAGGAGATTGCATCACTTCGCCAATTCCTGTTTGATGAATTGCAGAATTGCACACCTGCAAATGTGAAGGCTTGATATCATGGCACGACGATCATCGCTCCTCGCGCCCGCAGTCGCCACAAAGGCAAAGCCCGAGTCCGCCTCGCCCGAGCGTGTAACATCCCCACCGGACGCGCGCGCTCCCCGATCGAGCGGGCAACGTCCGGGCAAATATCACTTGGGCGCTTACTTCAACCCGGACGATCCGACCGCCGAGGCGTTCCGGGTGCTGGCGGCACGAACGCGCCGCAGCCATCAAGATTTGCTAGCCGAAGCTATCGCCGAGCTGGTCGCCAAATACGACGCCGACAAGCAGTTCGGTCGTGCTTGAACGTGTGCACACATGCACAACTGCAAGCGTGCAGGATTGAACCATGAAGAAGCGGCGCGACCCTAGCCCGGAGTTCGACCTGTTCCTGCCGATCATGGGCGACCTTCCGCTCAAGGATCAGCGGGAGACGATGGAAAGGCCGTTCTTTTCCTTGCAGAAACGCAAGCGGGTCAAGCCGATCGAATATACCAGCCCGGACGGCGCGACCTGGGTTAAGATCGAGGCGATACCGGCCTACGGCATGGCGACGATTTGGGACGCCGATATCATCATATGGGCCACGTCGGCGCTCAATCGGATGCGAGAGCAGGGGGTCAACGATCTACCTAGGACGCTTACAACCACGTCCTACGACCTTTTGCGGGCGATCAAGCGCAACACCAGCGGCCGCGCCTATCAAGATCTTCAAGCCGCCCTACAGCGGTTGCAGACGACTTCCATTTCCACGTCGATCCGCGCTCCCAAGCGGCGCAGCAAGGCGGGCTTTAATTGGCTCGACAAATGGACCTTGGAGGTCGACCCCGAGACCGACCAGCCTCGCGGCATGACCATCACCCTGTCGGATTGGGTCTATGAGGGAATCATGGCGGAGCGGTCGCTTCTCACCATGCACCCCGATTACTTCCTACTAACCGGCGGGCTTGAGCGGGCGCTTTATCGCATTGCCCGCAAGCACGCCGGCAATCAGCGCGGGGGGTGGACGTGCCGGGTGGAGGTGCTGCGCGACAAGACGGGCAGCGACAGCAAACCCAAAGAGTTCAACCGGATGCTCCGCAAGATCGTGGAGACCAATCAACTCCCCGATTATGCAGTGGAAATGGTGGCAACGACCGATGGTAGCCCGGCCATTCAATTCCGGTTGAGAGGGGAGGCGGAAGCCTTGGCGCTCTCCGAGCAGCTCCAGGCCGAGCAGGACCGACGCGACCGCATGGACGCCGATCGACGACGCACCACGGAGGTCGATGACCTCATGGACCGACTTTCGCGCCGCTCCTAACTATCGTGTTATCACACACCGCTACCCTCGGAAGCGGCGCGACGCGGTTGAGACCAAGGGCAAGCGAGGCCCCTTGGACACCGGCGATCGACGTTCCCGAGCCGTTTGCTATCGTGTTTTCACACACCTTGGACTCGTGTTTTCACACACCGCACTATCGTGTTTTCACACACCGAATCACGTGTTTTCACACACCGGGGGTTTTCGCAAGATGTTGAATTTATTACTGAAATAAGGCCCTTTTTGCGGCTTAACCTACTTAACGACTCATATTTAACAGAATCTTTTAACGTCAGACCGCCCGCATTTGAGGCGGCAGAAGGTCAAATGGAATCGGCCTATGGCCGATGCGCTTTCGTTTCGTGCCGCCTTCGGCGTCACAGGGCGGCGCAAGCGCCGCTGGCTAGGCGGGGTAGAAGTGGGGAGGGTGGCGACGGAATTGCCCCTCCACAGCCGTCAGGCGCGCCGTGAGGGCAGGAGAGGGGCTTTTGGGTATTCCGGGGCGGAGATCGTGCGAGCGTCACCAGCGAGGCTTAAATCGGCCATCCCATATCCGGCGGCATCCCGCCGTTCGTGCTTTCGAGGATGAACTACCCCGGATCGAACAGCCCGGCGAACTCGCGCTGGTCGTAGTAGCGGATTTTCTCGACCGGGAGCGGGTGTTCGCCCTGGCGCAGCAGCAGGAGCTGGTCGGGCCGCATCCGCATAATCTCGTCGGGGGTGGCGAGCCGCCGGGCGGTGACGTGGGCGCTGACGCTTTCCGAGGGACCGGCGCGATGTTCGCCCCAGCCAGTGCCGCGCGAGGTACTGACGGTATCGTATTCCAGCGTCGTGTCGCCGATCGTTTTCGACAGCAGTTCCGCTGTCGCATGATCGTTGACCCCGAACGCCTGAATCACGCCGGCGTTGGACATGAATGTGCCGGCGCGTTCGCCGTAGTTGGCCTTGAGCTGGTGCATGTCCTGGAGGATTGGCCAGAGCTGGAGACTATAGCCCGCCATCAAGCCCATCGCGCGTTCGACCGGTTCGAGACGGCCAAGCGCGGCGAACTCGTCGAGCAGGAATAGCACCGGCCGGGCAGGGCGGGCGGTCGATCGCGCCATGTCGGTGACGGCTTGCGACACCAGCAGGCGGAGCCAGCGCGCATAGGTATCGAGCCGATCGGGCGGCAGGCACAAGAACACCGTGGCGGTCGTGTCCTTCAACCCGGCGAAGGTGAAATCGGACGCGGCGGTGCTGGCGACGATGCGCGGGCTATCCAGAAAATGCGTATGGCGCTGGGCCGATGACAAGACCCCGGCAGCTTCGCGATCGGACTTGCCGAGCTGGCGGTTGGCGGCGCGCGCGACCAGGCCACCAGCACCGGCGCTATCCTGCATCGCTTCGAGCAGTGCAGCGAAGCGGGCAGGGGCGAGCGTCAGATAATCGCGCACCGTCGCGAGCGTGCGGCGATCGGCGGGTTCGTTGGTGACGACGTGGAGGATCAGCCCGGCGATGAGCGCCTTGGCCTCTTCGTTCCAATGGGCGTCGCCGGATTGCCCCGGCGCGTCATGGACCAGCGCGTCGGCCAGCGTGTTCGCATCTTCCGCGAGATCGAGGCTTGTGGGATCGAGCCGATCGAGCGGATTGTAGCGGGCAGGGGGCCGGCCCGAGACGCCGAACGGATCGAGGCACCAGACCGGACCCTTGGTTGCCCGCGCGCGCGCGGTGACGCGGGCATTCTCGCCCTTGGGGTCGATGCAGATCACCGAGCGATC
>NZ_JAJLPA010000033.1 GCF_025548555.1 Sphingomonas sp. A2-49 | reverse complement strand
ATCAGGCCTTCTTGGCCTTGGCGTTGCACCTGGCGAGCTGGTCGGCGTCATACGCCTTGCCCGCGACGGTGAAGCTGGTCAGCGCTCCCACCTGGCGCACGACCAGTTCGCACAGCACCGCGGGCCGCTCGGGCGCCTGACCGGCGACGAACGTGCCGTTCTGGAGCCGCCATGCGGTCGAGCGGGTGATGAAGTTGGTCTTGGCGGTCGGCGCGGCGGGCACGGCGGCATAGACGTCCGCGCCCGGGGCGGCGGTGGCGGCGCCGCCGGTCAGGATGGCGGCAGCGAGGGCGAATGGGGCGATCAGCTTCATGAAGGTCCTCCCGAACCGTATCTTTGCGGGTTGCGATGCCGGCGCCTACCGCTATAGGTTGCAGGTTGCAACTGGAAACCGACAAAGCCCTCTGCGTCGCGGCGATTATGCGGTACGCTTGCGCGGGCAAGAGGATCACGATGGCGAAACCGGCCGACCTGCCGAAATTGCGAGAGACGCTGCGCGAATGCAGCCTGCCCGCCGCGCTGGAGGCGATGGGCGAACGCTGGGCCTTCCTGATCCTGCGCGCCGCGTTCAACGGGCTGCACCATTTCGAGGAATTCCAGGCCGAACTCGGCATCGCGCGCAACATCCTCGCCAACCGGCTCGCCCGCCTGGTCGATCACGGCATCCTGCAACGCGAGCCGCTGCCCGGCGATCGCCGCAAGATCCGCTATACGCTGACCGAAAAGGGGCACGCGCTGCTGCCGACGATGATCGCGCTCCGGCAGTGGGGCGAGCGCTGGGAATTGCGCGCGCCCGCCTTCCCGATCCTGGTCGACACGCGCGACCGGCGGCCGATCGCGCCGATCGCGGTCCATGCGCATGACGGCCGCGTGCTGGAGAAAGGCGACCTGATCTGGGCCCTGCCGGAGGATGTCGGGCAGCCGGACTGACGCCCCGGTCGCGACCGGTCAGAGCGTCGCCAGGAACGCCCGGATCGTATCGGGGATGGTGGCGGGGCGGCCGGTCGGCAGGTGGACGTTGACCAGCACCATCGTCACCGTCGCATGGCACGCGCCGGTGTCGCCATGCGCCAGTTCCATCGCCATCGTCAGGCTGGTGCCGCCGATCCGGGCGATCCGCACCCGCGCTTCCACGGTATCGCCCCAGACGAAGGGGCGCAGATAGTCGACCTCGGCACGGCGAACGTGGAATTCGGTGTGGCGCCAAACGTCGCCCAGCGCCGCCTCGATCCCCGTCCAGTCCCAGAAGTCCGTCGAGGCGACGTCGGCATATTCGAGGTAGCGCGAATTGAAGACGACCTTCTGCCCGTCGATCTCGGCATAGCGGACGCGAAAGCGGGTGGAAAAGGCGAAGCCGTCGCTCATGCGCCCGCCCGGGCCTCGCCCCGTCGCTCCGGCGCCGGCGGGGCGACGCCCTCGCCCGACTGGTCCGGCGCGACCGGCTCGGGGCGATGGCCCCAGCGGACCAGCGACCAGGCGCGCTCGTGGAAATAGAACAGCAGGATCTTGGTGACGACCTCGGTCCCCGCGATCGATCCGGCGATCTTCGCATTGCCGCTGGTGAACAGCATGCCGAGGATGAAGGTATCGATCGATCCGACGGTGCGCCACGACACCGCCTTCACGAACGACCGCGGATGACTTTCCAGCCCGCGGAAGACGAACATCAGCCCGCCTTCTGCCCCGCGGCCTGCGCGGGCGTGTTGACGCCCATCGACTGGAGGTAGCGCTTCACGTTGCGCGCCGCCTGGCGCAGCCGCTGTTCGTTCTCGACCAATGCGATGCGCACGAAGCCTTCTCCATTTTCGCCGTAGCCCACCCCTGGGGCAACCGCGACGTGCGCGCACGTCAGCAATTGTTTGGAGAACTCAAGGCTGCCTAGGTGCGCGACCGCGGGCGGCAGCGGCGCCCAGGCGAACATCGACGCGCGCGGCGACGGAATGTCCCAGCCGGCGCGGCCGAAGCTTTCGACCAGCACGTCGCGGCGCTTGTGATAGAGCTGGCGGTTGCGCTCGACGATGTCCTGCGGGCCGTTGAGCGCGGCGCAGGCCGCCGCCTGGATCGGCGTGAACGCACCATAGTCGAGGTAGGATTTGACCCGCGTCATCGCCGCGATCAGCGTCTTGTTGCCGACCGCGAAGCCGATCCGCCAGCCCGCCATGCTGTAGGTCTTGGACAGCGAGGTGAATTCGACCGCGACGTCCTTCGCGCCCTTCACCTGCAGGATCGAGGGCGTCGGATTGCCGTCGTAATAGAGTTCCGAATAGGCGAGGTCGGAGATGATCCAGACCTTGTTCTCGCGCGCCCAGGCGACCAGCCGCTCGTAGAAGGCGAGGTCGACCGCCTCCGCCGTGGGGTTGGACGGATAGTTCACGACCAGCACCGACGGGCGCGGCACGGTGAACGCCATCGCGCGTTCCAGGCTTTCGAAATAGGCCTCGTCCGGCGTCGTCGGCACCGCGCGGATCGTCGCGCCGGCGATGATGAAGCCGAAGGTGTGGATCGGATAGGACGGATTGGGCGCGAGCACGACGTCGCCGGGTGCGGTGATCGCGGTGGCGAGGCTGGCGAGCCCCTCCTTCGACCCCATCGTCACCACGACCTCGGTTTCGGGGTCGAGGTCGACGCCGAAGCGGCGGCCATAGTAATTCGCCTGGGCGCGGCGCAGCCCCGGGATACCCTTCGACTGCGAATAGCCGTGCGCGTCGGGCTTGCGCGTCACCTCGATCAGTTTCTCGAGCACATGCTCAGGGGGCGGCAGGTCCGGATTGCCCATGCCGAGATCGATGATGTCCTCGCCGCTCGCGCGCGCCGCGGCCCGCATGCCGTTGACTTCGGCGATGACATAGGGCGGCAGGCGCTTGATGCGGTAGAATTCGTCGGACATGGGTCACCTTGCAATGGGCGCGGCCACCCTACGCCGCCCGCAAGGCTTCCGCCACCCGTTACGCCCGCCGTGCGCGTGCTAGCGTGCCCAGAGCCGCGGATGCGCCGCGACGTAGCGGCCGATCGCCCCTGCGATCAGCGTGTCGTCCGCGACCGACGGATGGAAATGGCACCCGGTGAACGCCAGTTTCGGCACCTGTACGAAACCGACGTCGCGCAGCCCCGCCACGGTCAGCCGCGCGGCGACCTTCGCCTCCTCCGCCGCGATCTCCCCGTCGGCGAGGTCGGTCGCCCACAGCAGGACGTGCGCGCGCGGATGCGCGGTCCGCAGCGACCGGACGAAGGCCATGTAGCGTGCCTCGTAATCGGCGTGCAGCGCATCGCGATCCGCCCAGCGTTCGCCCGGCTTCAGGGCGGTCGAAAAGTCGTTGGTGCCGAGCGCGACGACGATCAGCTGCGGGTTCCAGCCGGCGTCGTCGGCGGGCGTCGCCCGATCGAACAGCGCATGGGGATAGGCCTCGGGCGTGGTGTCGGCGGCGAACCCGTCGTAGTTGCGCACCACGCCCCGGCCCGAGATCGCATGGACCCGGTAATCCGCGCCGTAGCGGCGCGCGACCTGGCCGGCGATCCCCCGTACCGTGTCGGTGGTCGCCCATACCCGGTCCTGGCTGCACTCGCGCGTGCCGGCGGTGTTGCCATAGCCGACGGTGTGCGAATCGCCGATGAACTCGATCTGGCGTGTCGGGGCCGCCGGCGGCGGCAGCGGCACCGTTCCGGTCGCGGCGAACATCCCGCCGAAGACGGTCGGTGCGCCCTGGCTTTCGCTCGCCACCGCGACGCGCAGCACGTGGCGGGCCGCGGACAGGCCGGCGATCCGGTACAATCCGGGGGCGGGCTTCACCAGCGTTCCGACGCGCGTGCCGTCCACCGTCACGTGCAGGATGACGTCGCCCTCGCCCACGCGCAGCAGCGCCTGCCGGCCGCGGAACGCGCCTTCGAAATACGTGCCCGGCCATTGCCGCCGCCACCCGGCGGCGACCCGCAGCGCGCGCCCGACGACGCGGACGGGGAGCGCCGGCCCGGTGGCGGTCCCCGCGGGCACGGGCGTCACGCTCGCGGCGGCGAGCAACAGCGCGGCGATCATCGACCGGCTCGCAGCGTGGCGGGCAGTTCGTCCTTCGTCACGTAGCGTTCGCTCGCATAATCGCGGGCGAGCTGGTCGGGCGTGTTCTGGTCGGCACCGGTCAGCCAGCGCGTGTGCCAGGTCATGAACCACAGCCAGTCGGCGGCCGGCCCGAGCGTCGCGGGATCGGGCACCGGCCCGTTCTCGTGCAGGCAGATCGGCACGGTGTCGCCGACGATCCGCTTCACCTGCGCGAACATCGGCGCCAGATTGCCGTGATCCGCGGCATAGATATCCGCGCCGGCGACGTCGACCGTCGCGCGGCCCGGGTAATAGGCGGGATCGACATTCTGTCCCGCCCAGCCGAGCACCCAGATGAGGTTGTCGAGGCCGTGCACGCGGGTGAAGCGATCGTACATCAGCCGCCACAACGCCTTGAACGCGTCGGGCCCGTGCTTGCCCCACCAGAACCAGTCGCCGCTGAATTCGTGGAACGGCCGCCACAGCACCGGCACGCGCGCGACCCGCAGCCGGCCGAGCAAGGCGGCGACGTGGTCCATCTGCGCCAGCATCAGCCGGTTCTGCACCGTCCCCGGCCGCAGCGCGGCGGCGACGTCGAAATCCTTCTTCGAATTCTCGTAGCCGGTGCCGATGTCGGGTGCGCCCCAATGCCAGCACAGGGTTACGATCCCGCCGCCCTTCGCCCAGGCGAGGGCGCGTTGCGTGACGCCGTCGTCGTCGCGCGGATCGATATAGTCGAGCCCCAGGATCGCGGGCAGCCGCCCGGTGACGCGGTGCAGATAGTCGAGCTCGCGCTGCGCGCCCTCGGGATTGTAGCCCTGTTCCTGCTGGCCGGTCAGCGTCCGCCTGCCATATTGGCTCCACAGATAGGCGTAGAGCCGCCGCGCCTCCGCGCTAGCGCGCGGGTTGCACAACGCATGCGCGGACCGGCCGCCGGCGATGGCGACGGCGGGCGACAGGCCGAGCGCCGCCATGCCGGCCAGGGTCGTGCGTCGCGTCAGCATGCCATCCGTCCTCTCCACATCGTCGCGCCTGTCTAGCCGGTTTAACGAAAACAAAAATAAGAATTATGGCGCTCCGACGCGGCCGGTTCCCAGCATCGTGATCGGGCGCTACCATCGCGGCCAAGCAGGAGGATGCCATGGCCGATCCACACGACGAGCAGACCGCCCGCCCCGCCGCGCCCGATCTCGCCGATCTCCAGCACTGGACGTGGGTGATGGGCCGCGCGCAGCAGATGATGATGGAGCAGGGCCTGGGGTTGATGCAGGCGGGGCACGGCGACGCGGCCGCGTCCCCCGCACCGTTCGGCGCGCCGGCATTGGTCCAGCAGACGCAGGATTTCTGGAAGGACAATCTGGCCCTGTGGCAGCGGTTCGTCGACCCGGCCGCCGCGGTGGCGCCGCCGCCGCAGTCGGACGGCGACGCGCGCGACAAGCGGTTCAAGGCGGCGGCATGGCGCGACGACCCGTATTTCGACTGGATCCGGCGCAGCTACAATCTGATCGCCGACCATATGCTGCGCGGCGTCGATGCCCTCGATGGCGTGCCCGAGCGGCAGAAGGAGCAACTGCGCTTCGCCGCACGCGGGCTGGTCGATGCGATGAGCCCGTCCAATTTCCCGATGACCAATCCCGAGGTGGTCGAGAAGACGATCGAGACGAGGGGCCAGAACCTGCTCGACGGCCTCAGGAACATGCTCGCCGACATCGGCAAGGGGCAGCTGACGCATACCAGCGAGGGCGCGTTCGAGGTCGGTCGCAACCTGGCGATGACACCGGGCAAGGTGGTGCGCCGCACGCCGCTGTACGAACTGATCCAGTACACGCCGACGACGGAGCGCGTGCTGGCGACGCCGCTGGTGATCTTTCCGCCGTGGATCAACCGCTTCTACATCCTCGACCTGACGCCGGAAAAAAGCTTCATCCGGTGGGCGGTGGAGCAGGGTATCACCGTGTTCATGGTGTCGTGGAAGTCGGCCGACGCCTCGATGAAGGAGGTGATCTGGGACGATTACGTCGCCGCGCAGGTCGATGCGATCGACACGATCCGCGACGCGCTGGGCGTGCCCTCGGTCCACACCATCGGCTATTGCGTCGCGGGCACCACGCTGGCGGCGACGCTGGCGCTGCTCGCCGCGCGCGACGAGGCGGACAAGGTCGCTAGCGCGACCTTCTTCACCGCCCAGGTCGATTTCGCCCAAGCCGGCGAATTGCAGAACTTCGTGACCGACGAGCAGCTGGCGCTCATCGGCGCGCTGTCGCCGCAGGGGTTCCTCGACGGGCGCTATATGGCGGCGACGTTCAACCTGCTGCGCGGCCGTGACCTGATCTGGAACTACGTCACCAACAATTATCTGCTGGGGGCGGACTATACGCCGTTCGACCTGCTGCACTGGAATGGCGACACCACCAACCTGCCGTCGAAATGGCATCTGTCCTATCTGACCGATCTCTATCGCGACAATCTGCTCGTGCAGCCGGGGGCGATGTCGGTCGCCGGACAGGCGCTGGACCTGACGCGGGTCGCGACGCCCGCCTATGTCCAGGCGGGGCGCGAGGACCATATCGCGCCGGCCGACAGCGTGTGGAAGATCACGCACCTGTTCCGCGGACCGCTGCGGTTCGTGCTGGCCGGGTCGGGGCATATCGCGGGCGTCGTCAACCCGCCGGCGGCGCAGAAATACCAATATTGGACGAACGAGGCGCCCGCGGAATCGCTCGACGCGTTCGTCGCCGGCGCGACCGAAACCAAGGGCAGCTGGTGGCCGGACTGGCTCGCGTGGCTGCGCGCGCAGGCGTCGGACGAGGTGCCGGTCGAGGGCGCGCGCCTCCCCGGGACGGGCGCGTTGGCCGCCCTGGGCGATGCACCGGGAGACTATGTCCGGCAGCGCTGACGAATGGCAAAGGCGGCTTTGCTGCACTGCACAAAAACTGCTTGAATTGATCGATCCGCTTCACTATTGTGCGTCGCAGCATAATAGCTGGAGTAGGATCGATGAACCATAAGGTTCCCAAGGCGCCGGTGAAGCCCGCCAGGCAGCGCCGCATGCGCGCGATCAGCGGTGGCGCGCCCGTGGCAAAGCCGCCCGTCGCACCCGTCGCACCCGTCCCGGCCGCCAAGGCCGTCCCGCCGAAGCCGTCCGTGCCGCAGGCCCCCGCCCCCAGGGCGGTCGCACCCGCGCCGGTCGTACCCGAATCGCCCGCATCCAAGCCGACCGGCAGCAAGCCGGCCCCCGCGGCGACGCCCGCGCCCGCAATGCCGGCGCCCGCGCCGCAGCCGCTGGCCGCGCGCCCCGCACCCGAAGTCGCGGTCCCGCCCGTCGTGGCGACCGCCCCGATCATTCAACCCGCAGCGAAGGAAGTCATCATGGAAACGATCGAAAACGTCACCGCCAAGACCCAGACCGCGTTCAACGACGCGACCGCCCAGGCGAAGGGCGCCGTCGAGAAGGGCCAGAAGATGTTCGAGGACGCCAACGAGTTCGGCAAGGGCAACATCGAGGCGCTGGTCGAAGCGTCGAAGGTCGCCGTCCGTGGCATGGAGGCGCTCGGCCAGGACGCCGCCGCCTTCGCCAAGAAGTCGTTCGAGGAGGCCACCACGGTCGCCAAGACGCTGTCGACGGTCAAGTCGCCGACCGAGCTGATGAAGCTGCAGTCGGACTATGTCCGTTCGGCGTTCGACGCGATGGTCCAGCAGACCTCGCGCAACACCGAGGCGATGCTGAAGCTCGCCGGCGAGGTCGCGCAGCCGCTGTCGAACCGCGTCGCGCTTGCCGCCGAGAAGCTGAAGGTCGCCGCGTAACAGCGACGCGCGACGGACGTGGCGGGGGCGGTCGCAGCGATGCGGCCGCCCCCTTCGCGTTCGGGCCGCGTGGTTTTCCTGTCGACAGGCCTTGCCCCGATGCCCTGCGATGCCATATTTCGGCGGAACACATGACAGTTGCACCGATCACCATGGCCGAACGCCGCGACGACGGGACGGACGAGGGCGCCGGGACCGGCCTCGCCACCAAGACGCGCTCGCGTACCAAGCAGCCGACGCCCTATCGCGTGCTGATGCTCAACGACGATTACACGCCGATGGAATTCGTCGTCCTGTGCCTGCAACGCTTCTTTCGCATGAACATGGACGAGGCGACGCGCGTCATGCTGCACGTCCACCAGAAGGGCGTCGGCGTCTGCGGCGTCTTTTCCTACGAGGTCGCGGAAACCAAGGTCGGCCAGGTCATCGATTTCGCCCGGCAGAACCAGCACCCGTTGCAGTGCACGCTGGAAAAGGCCTGAACGGACCGGCGTCGCGGCCGATCAGCGCGCCGCGGGCAGCCAGCCGAGATCGAGGCCCGCCCGGCGATCGGTGAAATGCCCGGTCCGCGCGAGCAGGGCTTCGTCCAGCAGCGTGAAGCGGCCGCCCTCGCGGGTAATCATCCCCTCCTCTTCCAGTTGCCGCAGCATCCGGTTGACGTGGACCGCGGTCAGCCCGGTGGCGTCGCCGATCTCTTCCTGCGTCAGGCCCAGCCCGAACGTCCGGTCGAGACGCGGGTCGCGCGTGCGCAGCCGGTTGCGGATGTCGAGCAGCAGCGCCGCGACGCGCGCCTTCGCCGACATCCGGCCCAGCCCCGCCAGCCGGTCGGTCAGGCCGATCCGCTCCATCTGGTCGACCGCGATCAGCAGCGCCGACAGCCGCGGATGCGACACCGCCAGCGCGCCGATCGCCGCCCGCTCCAGCGGCGCGACCGCGGCCTCGGTCAGCGCGATCACCGTTTCCGGCGAGCTGCGATAGGCGAGGCTGGCCATCGCCACGATGTCGCCGCGGAACAGGAAATGCAGGATCTGCCGGCTGCCGTCGGGCAGGATGACATAGCTCATCAGCGTGCCGCGGGTGACGACGAACAGCTCGGACGGCCGGTCGTGCTCGCGCAACAGGACCGCGCCACGGCGGAGCGTCCGCTCGCGCTGTTCCAGCCCATCCAGTGCCGCCTGTTCGTTCGCTGACAGGTCGATCAGTTCGCCGAGACGTTCGGCGAGAGAGCTGGCCACGCGTTGATGTTCCCCGATTGTGCCGGAGCGAGTAAGCAAAAGGGCCGAAATGCCGCATTAAAATCGATCAATCGCGCGAACATGATTGTCGTCTTGCACCGGCGCGACAGCGCGTTAGACGCGGGACCCATGGACCGTATCCTCATCCGCGGCGGCAATCGCCTGTCGGGCCGCCTGCCGATCTCCGGCGCCAAGAACGCCGCGCTGACGCTGATGCCGTGCGCATTGCTGACCGACGAGCCGCTGACGCTGCGCAACCTGCCGCGGCTCGCCGACGTCGACGGCTTCGGGCATCTGCTCAACCAGCTCGGCGCGTCGACCGCGATCGAGGGGACGCGGCCGGAGGATTTCGGCAGGGTGATGACGATCCGGACCGGCAAGCTGACCTCGACCGAGGCGCCCTACGACATCGTCCGCAAGATGCGCGCCTCGATCCTGGTGCTGGGGCCGGTGCTGGCGCGGGCGGGCGAGGCGCGGGTGTCGCTGCCGGGCGGCTGCGCGATCGGCAACCGCCCGATCGACCTGCACCTGAAGGCGCTGGAGGCGATCGGCGCGGAGCTGGAAATGGCGGCGGGCTATGTCCGCGCCACCGCGCCGGGCGGGCGGCTGTCGGGCGGCCGCTACCGCTTTCCGGTGGTGTCGGTCGGCGCGACCGAGAACGTCGTGATGGCGGCGGTGCTCGCCCGCGGCGGCAGCGTGATCGAGAATGCGGCGCGCGAGCCCGAGATCGTCGACCTGTGCAATTGCCTGGTCGCGATGGGCGCGCGGATCGCGGGGATCGGCACCGACACGCTGGAGATCGAGGGCGTCGACCGCCTCCACGGCGCGACCTATGCGGTGATGCCCGACCGGATCGAGGCGGGCAGCTATGCGTGCGCCGCGGCGATCACCGGCGGCGACCTCGAGCTGGTCGGCGCGAATGTCGCCGACATGCAGGCGACGACCGACGCGCTGCGCGAGGCGGGCGTCACCGTCGAGCCGACCCGCGACGGCGTCCGCGTGGCGGCGGACGGGCCGCTCGGCCCGGTCAATATCGCGACGGCCCCCTATCCGGGCTTCGCCACCGACATGCAGGCGCAGTTCATGGCGATGCTGTGCATGGCGGGCGGGACCAGCGTGCTGACCGAGACGATCTTCGAAAATCGCTACATGCATGTGCCCGAACTCGCGCGGATGGGGGCCGACATCCAGGTCCACGGCCGCACCGCGGTGGTGAAGGGCGTCGACCGGCTGGTCGGCGCGCCGGTGATGGCGACCGACCTGCGCGCGTCGATGAGCCTGATCCTCGCCGGCCTCGCCGCCGATGGCGAGACCGCCGTCGCGCGCGTCTATCACCTCGATCGCGGCTACGAGCGGCTGGAGGAGAAGCTGTCGGCGGTCGGCGCGGATATCGAACGCGCCAGCGACGGTTGAGCGAAGGCAGGCGCGGCGGTGCGGAGAAAATCGCCCGCTCCCACTAGCGGATTCGGCTAACCCCGATCCGTCATTGCGTCGCCGGACGATCACGCGATCCGGTCGGGCACCTCGGCTGCGTCCTGCTCGATCGAGGCGGACGGGGCGACCGCTTCCCATGGAAACACGAACCAGTCCTTCATCGTCCGGCGGTCGATCGTGCGCGCGCGATAGTCGACGCGTTCGGCGGAGCTGGCGTTGTCGATCAGCGTCGCGAACCGCATCACCGCCGCGGTCGCGCCCGCCGCGGCGAGCGTGCCGCGGATATGCGCGATCGTCCGGCCCGAATCGTTGATGTCGTCGATGAACAACAATTTCTCGCCCGCGCGGGTGCGCTCGGCGAGGCGCACCAGCGGCGCCTCGGCGAAATCGTCGACCTGGCTCGAATAATCGACCGAGAGCATCGGCAGTCCGGTCGCGTGGCTGAGGTAGACCGCGGGGGCGAGGCCGCCGCGGCCGATGCCGATGATGAAATCGGGCGTCCAGCCCGCGTCGCGGATCGCCGCCGCCAACGCATGGACGGCGGCGACGAAATCGTCGTGCGGGATCAGCGTGAACACCGGCATCACTGCGCCGCCATATAGGCGTCGAGCCGCGCCAGATGCCCGGCGACGACCGCGTCGGGCAGGAACGATCCGAGAAAGCTGTTGCGGGCGAGCAGCGCCAGATCGGCGCGCGACAGGCTCCGCGCCTCCGCCGCCGCGCGGTAATTGTCCGCGACATAGCCGCCGAAATAGGCGGGATCGTCGGAATTGATCGTCGCGCGCAGCCCTTCGCGCAGCATCCGGTCGATCGGATGGTCGGCCATGTCGTCGACGACGCACAATTTCAGGTTGGATAGCGGACACACGGTCAGCGTCATCGCGCTCCGCGCCAGCCGGGCGGTCAGCAGCGGATCCTCTAGGCTGCGGTTGCCGTGGTCGAGCCGGTCGATGCCGAGCACGTCGAGCGCCTGGAGGACGTATTCGGGTGGCCCTTCCTCGCCGGCATGCGCGACGAGCCGCAGCCCGGCGCTGCGCGCCGCGGCGAAGACGCGCGCGAACTTTTCGGGCGGATGGCCGAGCTCCGACGAATCGAGCCCGACCGCGGCGATATGGTCGAGCCAGGGCCGTGCCGCCTCCAGCGTCGCGAAGGCATCCGCCTCCTCGAGGTGGCGCAGGAAGCACAGGATTAGCCGCACGCTCATCCCGTGTCGCGCTTCGGCGTCGGCGATGCCGTCGAGCAGCCCGGTGACGACGGTTTCGAACGGCACGCCGCGCGCGGTATGGGTCTGCGGATCGAACATGATCTCGGCATGGACGACGCCGTCGGCGGCGGCACGATCGAAATAGGCGATGGCGAGGTCGCGGAAATCCTCGCGCCGCACCAGCACCTCGGCACCCTGGTAATAGATGTCGAGGAAATCCTGCAACCGGCTGAAGCGATAGGCGTCGCGGACCTCCTCCACGGTCGCGAAGGGAATCGCGATGCCGTTGCGCCGCGCCAGCGCGAACATCAGCTCGGGTTCGAGGCTGCCCTCGATATGCAGATGCAGTTCCGCCTTGGGCAGGCCGGCGATGAAGGTCGTGAGATCGGACATGCCCGCATCATCGTGGCAATGCCCGGCCGGGGCAAGGCGGCTTCGGCGCCACCGGCGTGGCCCTCGCTTTCGGGCGTCGGGTGATCGGCGCGCAAGGGATTTTCGCGCGAAGCCGCGAAGCCGCGAAGATGGCGTGGACGCGCGGCAGTATTCCTTTGTCAAAATCCGAGGAACGCGGAAGCCTGCCTGCGGCGCGACCTCTTTGCGTCTTCGCGTCTTCGCGCGATCCTTCCTCACGGTGGGGGGGCGCACGCCGGACCGTGCCCCCCTTTCCGCAGCGCCTTGGGTCAGATCGCGTCGAGCGCCTGATCGAAGTCGGCGATCAGATCGTCGGCATCCTCGACCCCGATCGAGATGCGCACCAGATTGTCGGTGATCCCCAGCGCCGCCTTGCGTTCCTCGGGCACCGACAGGTGCGTCATCGCGGCGGGGTGGCTGGCGAGCGTCTCGGTTCCGCCCAGCGACACCGCGAGCTTGGCGATGCGCAGCGCGTCGAGGAAGCGGAACGCCTCCGCCTCGCCGCCCTTCACGATGAGCGAAAAGGTCGATCCGGCGCCGGTGCAGTGGCGGGCATAGATGTCCGCCTGTCGCTCCATCCCCGGCGTGTCGGGCAGGAAGCCGAGATAGCCGACCCGCTCGACCTTGGGATGGTGGCGCAGGAAGTTGCAGACCTTGACCGCATTCTCGCCGGCGCGGCTCATCCGCAATTCCAGCGTTTCGAGACTGCGCAGCAGCATCCACGCGGTGTTCGGATCGCAGATCGTGCCGATCGTGTTGCGCATCGACCGGATGGTATTGATGTGCGCCTTGGTCCCCAGCACGCCGCCTGCGACCAGATCGCTGTGCCCGCCGGCGTATTTGGTCAGGCTGTATACGACGATGTCCGCGCCGTGGCGCAGCGGCTGTTGCCACAGCGGCCCCAGGAACGTGTTGTCGATCGCGATCGGCGGCTTTTCCGCGGCGTCGGCGAAGATCGCATCGCGGCTCGCCGCCACCGCCTCGATATCGACCAATGCGTTGGTCGGATTGGCGGGGCTTTCGAGGTAGATCAGCGCGACGTTGCCGGTCTTCGCCTCGGTCAGCACCGCGTCGATCTCGTCGCGGGTCGCGCCGGCGGGGAAGTCGAGCCACTTCACCCCGAACTTGCCGAGGATGCGGCCGATCAGCGTCTCGGTCGCCGCATAGAGCGGGCCGGAATGGACGATCGTGTCGCCCGGCTTGGTCATCGCCAGGAACAGCGTCGCGATCGCCGACATGCCGCTGGAAAAGGCGAGCGCGTCCTCCGCCTCTTCCCAGATCGCCAGCCGGTCCTCCAGGATCTCCTGGTTCGGGCCGTTGAAGCGCGAATAGACGAGGCCGTCGGCGCCGCCCGGCCGCTTGCCGGTGACGCCCTCGAAATGGCGCTTGCCGGCGGCGGCGTTGGGGAAGACGAAGGTCGAGGTGAGGAAGATCGGCGGCTTCAGCGCGCCTTCGGACAGGGCGGGGTCGAACCCGTAGCCCATCATCATCGTGCTCGGCTTCAGCTTGCGGTCGCCGATCCGCTCGACCTGGGCGGCGGGGGTCGCGCCGGGAACGCCGGTCATTTCTGCTTCGTCGGGCATCTCTATCTCCTTGGTTGCAGGAGCATAGTCACAGATCGTATCGGATGACACTATCTTGCGACGGATGCGATGCGCCGGCGCGTCCGGTGCGCGGGATCAGTCTGCTGCGATCAGGCTGATCTGGCGGCCGTAATCCGCCTCGCCGCGATGCGTCGCGCGGCGGAAGCTGAAGAAACGCGGCGCGTCGACATAGGTGTCGAGGCCCAGCGCCGCGATCCGCGTCAGCCCGGCGGCGGCGAGGCGGTGGGCGACATAGGCCTCGAGGTCGAACTGGTGATGCCCCGCGCGGCCAGGTGCGAAGAAGCGTTCGTTGGCCGGGTCCGGGCCGGTGAAGGTGGCGACGAAGCCGTCGTCGACCTCGTAAGAGGCGCGGGCGATGCACGGGCCGATCGCTGCCACGATCGACGTGCGCCGGGCGCCCAGCCGTTCCATCGCCGCGATCGTCGCATCGGTGACGCCGGCCAATGCGCCCTTCCATCCGGCATGCGCGGCGCCGACGACGCCGGCCTGCCGGTCGGCGAACAGCACCGGTGCGCAATCCGCGGTCAGGATGCCGAGCAGCAGGCCGGGGCGATCGGTGACCAGCGCATCCGCACGCGGGCGGGCTTCGTGCGGATAGGCGTCACCGACGGTGACGACCTCGGCGGAATGCACCTGATAGACGGTACAGAGCGCCGCGCCCGGCGCGACCGCGGCGATCGCGCGCCGGCGATTCTCGGTGATCCAGCCATCGACCTCCTGCGATCGGCGACCAAGATCGAGGCTGGCGAACAATCCCTCCGACACGCCGCCGCGCCGGCCGAGGAAGCCATGCGCCACGCCGTCGAGCGCGCGCGCACGGATGACGTCGACGCTCACAGCGCGAGCCGCATCAGGTGGTCCTCGTCCGCATGATCGCCGACCATGAAGGTATAGGTGCCGACCTCCTCGAACCCATAGCGTTCGTAGAAGCGGCGCGCGCGGACGTTGTCGACATAGACCGACAGGAACAGCTCGCGCGCGCCGCGGTCGCGCGCGGTGGCGAGCACCCAGTCCATCATCCGCCCGGCAAGGCCGCTGCCCTGCTGCGAGGCGGTGAGGTACAATTGCCTGAGCTCGATCATCGGCCCCGTGGGCGCGACCGGCAGGCCCTGCGGCCCGAGCTTGGCGAAGCCGACCGCGACGCCATCGTGTTCGGCGAGCTGGAAGGCGAAGGCGGGATCGGCAAGTTCGGCGCGCCACCGCTCCGGCGTCAGCGAACCGAGGAAGCTCGCGAGGTCGGCGGGGGCGTAGAGATGCCCGAAGGTCGCGGTGAAGCACGACGCCATCAGCGCGGCGATCACCGTCGCATCGGCGACGCCGGGCGTGCGCAGCGTCGCAGTCATGCGCCGAACGCCGCCGGCGTGGGCCATTCGCGATGCGTCACCGCCAGCGCGCGGAACAGCGTGCCCATCGCCTCCATCAGCCGGGCGCGATCCGCCAGCACTGCCTCCGCCCGCTCGGGCGCGGCGCGGGCGAGCGCGGCGGCGCGCGAATCGATGCCGAGCCCGCCGAGCAGGTCGCGCTGCGTCACCGGCCCCCAGGCGATTGCGCCCGCGCCCTGCGCCGCCGCGGCGAGCGTAGTGAAATCGACATGCGCGGACAGGTCGGTATCGCCCGGCGCCTCGAACGGATTGGCGAAGCCATGGCCGCGCAACCCCTGCAACGTGTCGGCGAGCGCCGGCCCCTCATAGCCATAGTCGATCACCAGCATCGCGCCCCCCTGCGCAGCGATCCGCCGGCCGAGCGCGGCCATGACGGCGACGCTCGCCGGCGAAATCTCCAGCACCGATCCGGCCGGCGCGTCGCGCAGTTGCTCGGGCAGCACCGCGACCGGCACCGGCTTGCCCGCGATCGGCAGGAACAACGTGTCCTGGCAGGCGACGAGCCGTTCGTGCCAGCCCCCGCCCGCGTCGGCCGCGGCGCGCTTCACCAGCTGGCGGATCGGCAGGGCATCGAAGAATTCGTTGGCGACGACGATCGGCGCGACGTCCTGCGGCAGCGTGTCGACGCCGTCGTGCCACGTCGCATCGGGCACGCGCTGTGCCTGTGCGGCGCGCAGCAGCGGGCTCGTCTCGACGAAATGTACCGGCGGGCGCAGGCCGGCGGTCGCCATCGCCCGCAGCGCGTCGGCGGCAAGCGTGCCGCGACCCGGCCCCAGCTCGACCCAGGCGACGTCGGGCCGCCCGGCGCGATCCCACAGGTCGGCGCACCACAGGCCGATCAGCTCGCCGAACATCTGGCTGATCTCGGGCGCGGTGACGAAATCGCCGTCGCGGCCCAGCGGGTCGCGCGTGGCGTAATAATGCGCATTGGCAGCGGCCATGAACTGCGACACCGGCATCGGCCCGGCGAGCGTGATCGCACGCGCGAGCCGGTCGGGCAGGGGGGCTTCGGGGGGATCGGGCGCGTCGGTCACGCGCGTTCAGATGCCGTGCCGGACAGTCGGGCGCAAGGGCGGGGACCTTCACTCCTTCCGTCATTCCGGCCTGCGCGGGAATGACGGAAGGGCTGTCGGTCAGGCGACGCTCTGCGTCCCCGCGATCGGCTCCACCCGCGTGCGCCGGCCGGGCGCGGTCAGGACGAGGTACAGGCCGCCGACGATCATCGGCACGCACAGCCACTGGCCCATGTGGATGTGCGTCGCCTCGATGAAGGTGCCGCGGAACTGCGCGTCGGGTTCGCGGAAGAATTCGACGATGAACCGCGCGATGCCATAGCCGAGCACGAACAGCCCGACGAGCTTGCCGGGCTGGTAGCGCGCCTTCGTCCGCCAGAAGGCGAACCACAGCAGCGCGAACAGCACGATGCCCTCCAGCCCCGCCTCGTACAGCTGGCTGGGGTGGCGCGCGGGTTCGGGCAGGCCGTAGGGGACGGTGCGCTCGAACACGATCGCCCAAGGCACGTCGGCGGGCTTGCCCCACAATTCGCCGTTCACGAAGTTCGCCAGCCGGCCGAAGAACAGGCCGAACGGCACGACGCAGGCGATGTAGTCGTGCACCCGCAACCAGTCGAGCCTGTGCTTGCGGGCGAACAGGATCAGCCCGATCGAGGTGCCGATGACGCCGCCGTGGAAGCTCATGCCGCCGTCCCACAGCCGGAACACGCGCAGCGGGTGGAGCAGCATGTCGGGCGCGTAGAACAGCACATAGCCGATCCGCCCGCCGAGGATGATGCCGAGCGTCGCGTAGAAGACGAGGTCGTCGGCGTGGCGGCGCGCCATCGGTGCGCCGGGCTGCGCGAGCAGCTTCAGCAGGTACCACCAGCCGACCAGGATGCCCGCGATATAGGCGAGGCTGTACCAGCGCAGCGTGAAGAAGCCGATCGAGAAGATGTCGGGATGCAGCCCCAGGTCGGCGAAACGGATGTGGCCGCCGCCGGCTGCCGGCAGGGCAGCGGGGGCGACGGCGGCGAGCATGGACAGGATCAAGGCTTTCCCCCCGGGTTTGTCGCCTGCATAGTGGCGCAAAGGCACAAGACCAAGCGGAGAGAGATGATGAGGACGGCCCTCGACGAGCGCATGGACGCGACCATGGCCGCGCTGACCGGCGCGGGCGGCATGCTCGCGCTCGGCACGGTGGAGCGCGACGGGCGCGCCTATCCGCTGATCGCCGCTGCGCCGCCGTCGCTGCCCTATTATTTCGCGCATTATTGCGCCGAGCATGCCGACAAGACGTTCCTGGTCGCGGGCGAGGAACGGCTGACCTTCGCGCAGACCTATGCCGCGGCGCTGCGCGTCGCGCGGGCGCTCGCCGGCACGCACGGGATCGGCAAGGGCGACCGGGTCGGCATCGCGATGCGCAATTCGCCGTCGTGGATCGTCCTCTACATGGGCATCGTCATCGCCGGCGGCGTCGCGACGCTGCTCAACGGCTGGTGGCAGGCCGAGGAACTCGCCGCCGCGGTGGCGGAGGTGGAGTGCGCGCTGGTCTTCGCCGATCCGCCGCGGGCGAAGCGGCTGGCGGGCATCGCCGCGCCGGTGGTGACGATCGAGGATATGCTGCCGCTCGATACGGCGCTCGCCGCGCTGTCGGGCGATGACGCCGTCGCGCTGCCGGCGGTGGCGGCGACCGATCATGCAACGATCCTGTTCACCTCGGGCTCGACCGGCCAGTCGAAGGGGGCGCTCGCCGACCATCGCGGCGTCGTGCAGGGCATCTTCAACTATCTGGCGCAGGCGCTGATGATGCTGGGCCTCGCCGCGCAGGACGGCAACGCGCCGACCGAGCAACCCTCGACCCTGCTGACGCTGCCGCTGTTCCACGTCACCGCCGAGATCCCCGTGATGCTGCAGAGCTTCGCGATGGGGCGCAAGCTGGTGCTCATGCCGAAATGGGATGCGGGCGAGGCGATGCGGCTGATCGAACGCGAACGGATCAGCTATTTCGTCGGCGTGCCGCTGATGAGCTTCGAGATCCTGACCCATCCCGATCGCGCCCGCCACGACCTGTCGACCGTCACCGATTTCGCCGCCGGCGGCGCGGCGCGGCCGGTCGAGCACGTACGGCGGATCGATGCCGAGATGGGCGGGGCCAACGGCGGCGGGGCGCCGCTGATCGGCTACGGTCTGACCGAGACCAATGCGGTCGGCACCGGCAACTGGCGCAGCAACTATATCGCCAAGCCCGACAGCGCCGGACGCCCGTCCGCCCCGCTGGTCGACCTCGCGATCCTCGACGACGCCGGGGCGGCGGTGACGCAGGGGGAGCGCGGCGAGGTGTGCATCCGCAGCATCTGCAACTTCATCGGCTATTGGAACCGGCCGGAGGCGACCGCGGCGTGCATGACCGCGGACGGGTTCTTCCGCACCGGCGACATCGGCTATCTCGATCCCGACGGCTATCTGTTCATCGTCGACCGCAAGAAGGACATCATCATCCGCGGCGGCGAGAACATCTCGTGTCAGGAAGTGGAGGCGGCGCTCTACACGCATCCGGCGGTGGCGGAGGCGGCGGTGTTCGGCCTCGCCGACGAACGGTTCGGCGAGGTGCCGGGCGCGGTCGTCCAGCCCCGCGACGGCGCGACGCTGGACGAGGCGGGATTGCAGGCGTTCCTCGGCGAGCACATCGCCGCGTTCAAGGTGCCCGCGCGGATCTGGGTGTCCCAGGCGGCGCTGCCGCGGCTCGGCACCGAGAAGATCGACAAAGTTGCGCTGCGCAACACCTATCGGGCGCTCGCGATGGCGTGACGAGCGGACGCAGCGGCACGGCAGGGCCGCGGCCCGCGCCGCGGCGGGACGGGGGCGCGGCGCCGCACGCATTCGCGCCGCCGCCGAACCAAATCCTTTCAACCGCCCCGCACCCCGGATAAGCCCCTCGCGATGACGGGGATCGATCGACGCAAGGTGCTGGTCGGGGGCGGCGCGGGGATCGGGCTGGTCGTGGCCTGGGCATTGTGGCCACGCAGCTATCGCCCCAACCTCGCCGTAGCGCCCGGCGAAACCGCGCTCGGCGCGTGGCTCAAGATCGGCGACGACGGCCATGTCACCGTCGCGATACCGCAGCTCGAACACGGCCAGGGCGTCTACACCGCGCTCGCCCAGATCGTCGCGGACGAACTGGGCGCCGACTGGCGCACCGTCGGGGTGGAGGCGGCACCGCTCAACCCGCTCTATGCCAATCCGCTCGCGCTCGATTTCCTGTTCGAGGGGACGTTCGCGCGCCTGCCCGACGACCTGCGCCAGGCGTTCGCCGAACGCGCCGGGCTGATCGTCACCGGCGGGTCGACCTCGATCCGGATGTTCGAGGAGGGGTGCCGGACCGCCGGCGCGGCGGCCCGTGCGCTGCTGTGCAAGGCGGCGGCGCGACGCTGGGACGTCGCCTGGACGGACTGCACCGTCGATGCGGGCTTCGTCCTGCATGGCGGCACGCGGCTGCGCTTCGCCGCGCTCGCCGCCGCCGCTGCCGGAGAGGAGGTGCCCGATCCGCTGCCGATCGGCGTTCAGGGGGCGGGCAAGCTCACCGGACGCGCGGTGCCGCGCCTCGACGTGCCGTCGAAGGTCGACGGGTCGGCCGGTTTCGCCGCCGACATCCGCCTGCCCGACATGGTCCATGCCGCGCTGCGTCAGGGGCCGATCGGTGACAGCCGGCTGGTCCGCGTCGATCGCGCCGCCGCCGACCGTATCCGCGGCGTGCTCGCGGTGGTGGAGAACCCGCACTGGGTCGCGGCGGTCGCCACCACCTGGTGGGCGGCGAACCGCGCGCTCGATGCGTTGGCGCCACGGTTCGAAACCACCGGCGCCATGGTCGACGACGCGGCGATCGGTCGCAGCCTCGACGCCGCGCTGGCGGCGGACGGCGAACCCGTCGCCACGGTCGGCACGATCGGCGCCCTGCTCGACGGCGCCGGCGTCGTCACGGCGGACTATGCCGCCGCCCCGGGCGTCCACGCCGCGCTGGAAACGCAGAGCGCGACTGCCGCGTTTCGCGATGGGCGGCTCGAACTATGGCTGCCGACCGCCGCGCCCGCCGCGGCCCGCGCGGCGGCGGCACGCGCGGCAGGACTGGGCGAGGGCGCGGTCGTCGTCCACCCGACGCTGGGCGGCGGCGGGTTCGGCGCGACGCTCGATCCGCTCGTCGCCGAACAGGCTGCGGTGCTGGCGATGCGCCTCAAACGGCCGGTCGCGCTCGTCTGGTCGCGCGGCGAGGACGTCGGCCACGATCGCTTCCGCCCGCCGGCGCGGGCACGGATGCGTGCGCGGCTGTCGTCCAACGGCACGATCGCGGCGTGGGAGGCGCGGATCGCCGCCCCCGCGACCGGTCACGCCCTCGCGCGCCGCCTGTTGCCGGAGGCGGCGGCGATCGCACTCGGGCGGGCCGATCCCTATGCGGTGGCTGGCGCGCTGCCCCCCTATCGCATCCCGGCGCTCGCGATCCGCCACCATGTCGCCGACGTCGGCCTGCCCACCGGCCACCTGCGCGGCGGCGCACACGGCTATACCGCCTTCTTCACCGAATGTTTCGTCGACGAGCTCGCCCGCGTCGCCGGCACCGAGCCGCTGTCCTACCGGATCGGCATGCTCGGCGGCGACGCGCGACTCGCGCGCTGCCTCACCACCGTCGCCGCGCTCGGCGGCTGGGGTGGCGGCGCGCCCGGTTCGGGGCAGGGCATCGCCTGCCACAGCTTCCGCGGCAGCCATATCGCGGTGCTGGCCGAGGCGGAGATGGGCGAGGGCGGGCGCCCGCGGGTCGAGCGGCTCGTCGCGGCGGTCGATTGCGGCCGGATGATCCACCCGGACCTGGTCCTGCAACAGATCGAGGGCGGGCTGATCTTCGGCCTCGCGCAGGCGCTGGGCGCCTCGACCGGGATCACCGCCGGGCGCACGGACGTCCGCGGTTTCGCCGGGCTCGACCTGCCGCGGCTGGTCGACGCGCCCGACGTCATCGTCGAATTCGTCCGCTCGGACGAGGCGCCGGGCGGGGTCGGCGAGCTCGGCGTGCCCGCGGTCGCCCCCGCGATCGCCAACGCGCTGCATGCCGCGACCGGTATGCGGCTGCGTCACCTGCCGCTAAGGCGGGGGGCATGACCCTTCCCGCCGACCACCCGCCCGTCGCGCCGCGCAAGATCGGCGTGCTGCTGACCAACCTCGGTACCCCCGACGCACCCGACGCCCGGTCGGTCAAACGCTATCTCGGCGAATTCCTGTCCGACCGGCGCGTCGTCGAGCTTCCGGCGATCGCGTGGCAGCCGATCCTGCGCGGCATCATCCTCAACACCCGCCCGAAGAAATCGGCACACGCCTATGGCCTGGTGTGGAGCGAGGAAGGCTCCCCGCTCGCCGCGATCACCCGCCGCCAGTGCCAGGGGTTGCAGGGCGCGTTCGGCGAGGGGGTGATCGTCGATTATGCGATGCGCTACGGCAATCCGGCGATCGCCGACCGCCTGATCGCGCTGAAGGACGTGGGCTGCGAGCGTATCCTGATCGCACCGCTTTATCCGCAATATTGCGCGGCGACGACGGCGACCGCGAACGACAAGGCTTTCGCCGCGCTCGCCGGGCTGCGCTGGCAGCCGGCGATCCGCACGTTGCCGCCCTATCACGACGACCCCGCCTATATCGACGCGCTGAAGGATGAGATCGAGGCGCAGATCGCCGCGCTCGATTTCGTGCCCGATGCGATCGTCGCGAGCTTCCACGGCATGCCGCGGCGGACGCTGCAGCTGGGCGATCCCTATCATTGCCACTGCCAGAAGACCGCGCGGCTGCTCGGGCAGGCGCTGGGGCGCGACCTGGTGATCGCCTTCCAGTCGCGTTTCGGCCCGGCGAAATGGCTGGGCCCCGCGACCGACGAGACGCTGGAGGCGATGCCCGCCAAGGGCGTGCGCAAGGTCGCGGTGATCGCGCCGGGCTTTTCGGCGGATTGCCTCGAGACGCTGGAAGAACTGGCGATTCGCGGGCGCGAGAGTTTCGAGGCGGCGGGCGGGACGCATTTCGCCTACCTCCCCTGCCTCAACGACGGTGCGCCGGGGATGGCGATGCTGCGCACGTTGCTGCGCCGCGAATTGCAGGGCTGGATCGGGCAGGACACGTAAAATTACGCTACGGCCATTGCCACTTTGCAGCGCCGTGCCCTAGCCTCCGATGCAACCAGAACGGGAGAGATACTGATGGCCAGAGTAGCGATCGTCACGGGCGGCACGCGCGGGATCGGCGAGGCGATCAGCCTCGCGCTGAAGGAGGCGGGGATCGTCGTCGCCGCCAGCTATGCCGGCAACGACGAGCGCGCCCGCGCCTTCACCGACCGGACGGGTATCCCCGCGTTCAAATGGGACGTCGCCGATTTCGAGGCGTGCCAGGACGGCTGCGCCCGCGTCGCCGCGGAGCTGGGGCCGATCGACATCGTCGTCAACAACGCCGGCATCACCCGCGACGGCACCATCCTGAAGCTGACGTACGAGGCGTGGAAAGAGGTGATCGACACCAACCTCGGCGGCTGTTTCAACATGGCCAAGGCGACCTTCCCCGGCATGCGCGAACGCAAATGGGGGCGGATCGTCAACATCGGTTCGATCAACGGCCAGGCGGGCCAGTATGGCCAGGTGAACTATGCCGCCGCCAAGTCGGGCATCCACGGCTTCACCAAGGCGCTGGCACAGGAAGGCGCGCGCGCCGGGGTGACGGTCAACGCCATCGCACCGGGCTATATCGATACCGACATGGTCGCGGCGGTCCCTGCGGACGTGCTCGACAAGATCGTCGCCAAGATCCCGGTCGGCCGGCTCGGCCAGGCGAGCGAGATCGCGCGCGGCGTCGCCTTCCTGTGTTCGGACGAGGCGGGCTTCGTCACCGGATCGACGCTCAGCATCAACGGCGGCCAGCACATGTACTGACCGCCGTCGGCGACACGATCTGAAACGACAAGGGGGAGCCGACCGTCGCCGGCCGACTCCCCCCGCCCTCGAAACGCTACGCGAGGGACTCTGACTGCCGCTCAGCGGCGGCAGTATCCGGGACGGTCCGACCGTTCGATCGCGCGGCCGGCCAGCGCGCCGGCGCCGGCGCCGAGCACGGTGCCGAGCAGGCGGTCGCCGCGCGTGTCGATGGTGCGGCCGAGCAGGCCGCCGGCGATGGCGCCGACCAGGGTGCCGGTGTCGCCGCTCTTGCAGCGCTGGCCACCGCCGCGATAGCCGCGATCCTGATAATAACCGTTGTCGCCGCGATAGACCCGGTCGCCGCGATAGCCGCGGTCGTATCCACGATCGTAGCCGCGATCGCCGTAATAGCCGCGCTGCGCGACGGCCGGCGTGACGGGGACGAGGGCGGTGGCGGACATGGCGAGCGCCGCACCGGCAAGGCTCAGGGTCTTCAGCATGGGTCTTCTCCCGTAAACTCTTCCAGTCGGCGGCGGCGCGGTGGAGCACCTGTCCGGCGTCGATGAACCCCATTTGCCCGATTCGCATTGAGCGGAGCCTGAATGCGGCCGTTATCCGTCGTTCAGGCTATCGCCCGCCGCGGCGCCCCCTATGGAGGCGCGATGCGCGTCCTGTTCGTTATCCTCGCAGTGCTGCTGATCGTCCCCGGCTGGTCGGGGGAGGAGCGGCTGGCGTTGCTCGGCGACGGGGCGCAGATGACCGCGACGCGCGTCGACCTCGACCCCGCCGATCCGCGGCGGGTGCGGATCGGCGCGCTCACCTATCTCGGCGGGGTCGCGCTGCGCAGTCGCGACCCCGCCTTCGGCGGCTTTTCGGCGCTGCACGTCGCGCATGGGCCCCAAGGGGACCGGTTCACGATGCTGAGCGACGGCGGCAACGTCGCCGCGTTCACGATGGGCGCCGACTGGCAGCCGCGCCGCCTTGCGTTCCGCAACCTGCCCGCCGGTCCCGGCACCGGCTGGGACAAGCGCGACCGCGACAGCGAATCGCTCGCGGTCGATCCGTTCACCGGGCAGCTGTGGGTCGGGTTCGAGCGCGCCAACGCGGTCTGGCGGTACGCACCGGGCTTCGCGCGGGCGGAGGCGTGGCGCCGGCCGGCGGCGATGCGGCGCTGGCCGGCCAACGGCGGGCCCGAATCGCTCGCCCGCCTGCCCGACGGGCGTTTCGTCGTGATCGGCGAGGAGCGGCACGTCCCGCGCCGGCGCTGGCGCGGCCCCGAGCGCGACCGGCTGCAAAGCCGCGATGCGCTGATCTTTGCGGGCGATCCCACGGCGAGCGACCCGGTCCACTTCGCCTACCTGCCCTATGGCCGCTTCGATCCGTCCGACGCGACGGCCTTGCCGAACGGCGACCTGCTCGTGCTCGATCGGTCGTTCGCGCTACCCTATCGATTCGGCAACCGGCTGTCGCTGGTGCCTGCCGCGGCGATCCGCCAGGGCGGCGTCGTGCGCGGCCGGCTGCTCGCCGCGATCGTCGTGCCGCTGATCCACGACAATTTCGAAGGGCTGGCGACGACGGTCGAGGATGGCGCGACGATCGTGTGGATGGTGTCCGACGACAACCAGTCGATGCTGCAACGCACGTTGCTGCTCAAGTTCCGGCTCGACCGACGCTGATTCGCTTCGGTGGGGGGCGACGCCACGCGAAAAGCCCGCCGGTCCGCGGAACGGCGGGCTTTTCGTACCCGTGCAGGCCGACCGGGGCGCAGCGCGCTCCGGCAGCGGTCGTTCAGGCCGCCTCGGCGGTCGTCGACAGCTTCTTGGCGATTTCGCGCTTCAGGCGGCGGCAGCGCAGCGAGAGCTTGTCCTCGCTCGTCTTCACCAGCCAGTTGTCGAGGCCGCCGTTGTGCTCGACCGAACGCAGGCCATGCGTCGAGACGCGCAGCCGCACGCTCTTCTCGAGCGAATCGGACATCAGCGTGACGTTCTGCAGGTTCGGCAGGAACGTGCGCTTGGTCTTGTTGTTGGCGTGGGAAACGTTGTTCCCCACCTGCCGGCCCTTGCCGGTCAGCTCGCAGATGCGCGACATGGTTTTTGATCCTGAATTCGGTTGCCCGGAAAGTCGGCGCCACTAGCGGGTCATGGCGCTTGCGTCAACCGTCGGCGGCGCGCGCGCGCCATGCAACGGAGTCGGCGACGCGGCGTTGTTACGCCATCGTAAAGGTCGCAGACAAGGGGATGATGAATGCGCACGTTGCTCGCTCTGATCGGGGTCATCGCGCTGATCGTCGTGGCGCTGATGTATTTCGGCCTCGTCAACATCGACCAGACCCGGCCCGCGATGGTCCAGGCGCCGCAGTTCAAGGCGGACGTCGCGCGCGTCAGCGTGGGTACGGAGAACAAGACGGTGGCGGTGCCGACGGTCAACGTCGAAAAGCCCGGCAACGCGCAATAGGCTTTACCGCGACGGGGCCGGGCGGCAGGGACGGACGCATGTTTCCGCTGCCGATCCCGATGCGCCGCGCGCTCGACGCCGCGGCCGAGGCGGCGTCGGCCGGCGAGGTGCCGGTCGGTGCCGCGCTGGTCTGGCAGGGCGAGGTGATCGCGGTCGCGGCCAACGCGCCGCGCGCGCTGTGCGATCCGACCGCGCACGCCGAAATACGGGTGATTCGTGCCGCCGCGGCGCTGCTGGGCCGCGAACGGCTCGAAACCGCCGATCTGTGGGTGACGCTGGAGCCCTGCGCGATGTGTGCCGGGGCGATCGCGCATGCGCGCATCGCGCGGCTCTATTACGCTGCCGGCGATCCCAAGGGCGGCGCGGTCGAACATGGCCCCTGCCTGTACGCGCAGGCCACCATGCATCACCGGCCCGAGGTCTATGCCGGGATCGGCGAGGCGGAGGCGGCGGACCTGCTGCGCGACTTCTTCCGCGCGCGGCGGGGCTGATCCGGGCGTAGAGACTCGGTGAAACAGGCGGAAGGCGGCGCGCACCGCCTCCCGCACGTCGTCATCATCAGCGCAGGTCGGTCTGCGAGATCGGTACGATCTTCACCTCGACGCGGCGATTCGCGGCGCGCCCGGCATCGGTGTCGTTCGAGGCGATTGGCTGCGATTCGCCGAAGCCGCGGGTGCCGATCCGCGCCGGCTGGACGCCGCGGCTGGCCAGGTAATCCGCCACCGACGTCGCCCGCCGTTCGGACAGCGTCTGGTTGTACGCATCCGACCCGGTCGAATCGGTATGGCCGTACACGTCGATATAGGTCTGGTTGTACTGTGCCAGCGTGTCGGCGACCTGGTCCAGCGTCCGCTTGAACTGCGGCTGCACGTCGGCGCTGTCATAGGCGAAGGTGATCCCCGACGGGATGTTGAGCACCAGATTGTCGCCCTCGCGCGTCACCTGCACGTCGGTGCCCGCGGTGCGCGCACGCAGGTCGCGTTCCTGCCGGTCCATGTACGCGCCGATCCCCGCACCGGCGAGGCCGCCGATGCCGGCGCCCAGGATCTTTTCGGTCCGGTCGCGGCGGCCGCCGACGAGGTCGCCGAGCAGGTAGCCGCCCAGCGCGCCGCCGATGCCGCCGATCGCGGTCTTCGAAATGCGACGCTCGCCGGTCTCGGGATCGGTGGTGCAGGCGCTCGTGGCGACCAGCGCGACGAGCGCGGCGGCGGTCGCCAGCTTGGGGAACTTGGCTTTCATGACATCCCTTTCATGTGTCTTCGCCGGATAAACTCAGGGCCGAAGCGGCTTGTTCCGCCTGCGATCTGAACCATCGATGACGGACGATGTCGGCCCGGCCCGACAGATATGGTTGTCGTCGCGCCACTTGTGCGGCAAAGACGCATCCGCCGATGGCACCGCTTCCGCCCTTCCCCTGGATCGACGTCCTCATCATCCTCGCCCTCGTCGCGCTGAACGGCGTGTTTGCGATGAGCGAGCTGGCGATCGTATCGTCGCGCAAGGCGCGGCTGGAGGCGATGGCGCGGTCGGGACGCAAGGGGCCGGTCGCCGCGCTCAAGCTCGCCGCCAACCCGGGCAAGTTCCTGTCTTCGGTGCAGATCGGCATCACGCTGATCGGCATCCTGGCGGGTGCCTATTCGGGATCGAGCCTCGGCGGGCCGACCGCGGCGCGGCTGGAGGCGATGGGTCTGGCGGCGGAGACGGCGCAGACCGCGGGCTTCGCGCTGGTCATCGGCCTTACCACCTATGCCTCGCTCATCATCGGCGAATTGGTCCCCAAGCAGTTCGCGCTACGCAAGCCGGAAACCGTCGCCTCGCTGGTCGCGCTGCCGATGCGCTGGATCGCGGTGATCTGCGCGCCCCTCGTCTGGCTGCTCGATTCGTCGAGCGCCCTGGTCTTCCGCGTCCTCGGCCTCAACCGCGAATCGGAGGATCAGGTGACGGCGGAGGAACTGCACCTGATCGTCGCGGAAGCGAGCAAGTCGGGCGTGATCGAGGAGCATGAACGCACGATCATCTCCGGCGTCGTCCGCCTCGCCGACCGGCCGGTGCGCGAGGTGATGACGCCCCGCACCGAGGTCGACTGGCTCGACTGCAACCTCGATGCCGCCGGCATCCGCGACACGCTGCTCGCGACGCCGCACACGCGCCTCCCCGTCGCGGAGGGATCGGTGGATGCGGTCGTCGGCGTCGTGCAGGCGCGCGACATCGCCGCGGCGCTGTTCCGCGGCGAAGCCCTCGACCTGCGCAAGCTGATGCGGCGCGCGCCGGTGGTGATCGACCGGATCGATGCGATGGACGCGCTGATCGCGCTGCGCCAGGCGGAGGTGCCGATGGCGTTGATCCACGACGAATACGGGCATTTCGAAGGGATCGTGACCCCCGCCGACCTGCTCGCCGCGATCGCCGGCGAATTCGCGAGCGACACCGATCCCGACGATTCGCCCTCCGTCGTGGTGCGCGACGACGGATCGCTGCTCGTCGCGGGCACGATGGCCGCCGACGCCCTCGCCGAGCGGCTGGGCATCGACCTGCCCGAGGACCGCGACTATGCGACCGTCGCCGGACTGGCGCTGGCCGCGTTCCGCCACCTGCCGGCGGAGGGCGAGAGTTTCGAGGAACAGGGCTGGCGGTTCGAGGTCGTCGATCTCGACGGTCGCCGCATCGACAAGCTGCTCGTCAGCGCGCTCTAGCGCCGCCTGCGATCCGCACGCGGCACCCCGGTTCGTTTGAGAGCCCGCCGTGCGTAACGGAATGGCAGGAGTGGCCGGCGCGACGTCTGCGCCTACGATGGTCATGGACCTGTTCAGGGCGATTATACGAGCGAACCCGCGGCCCAGCCCGAACCCCGATCGTTGTCGGCCGTGGCGTCGGAGAATGAATGGTCGCGCGGAGGATGCAGAGGTGTCGCGACCGGCGCGACCTGCGTCCTGTCATCGCCAGCCATCCAAACACGCGCGTCTGCCGCCGCATCGACAAGCTGCTCGTCAGCGCGCTCTAGCGCCGCCTGCCATCCGCACGCGGCACCCCGGCTTGTTTGAGAGCGCGCGGTGGGCAAGGGGGATGGCCAAAGTTTCTTGCGCGATGCCTGCGCCCACGATGGTCACGAACCTGTTCGGGGCGACTGTACGAACGAACCGCCGTCCCAGCCTGAACCCCGATCGTTGTCGGCCGTGGCGCCGGAGGATGAATGGTCGCGCGGAGGACGCAGAGGTGTCGCGCCCGGCACGACCTGCGTCCTGTCATCGCCATCCATTCTAACACGCGCGTCGGCCGCTGCTTCTTCGCGCATCGGTGCCGGATCCTTCTCGCCGGAGTGCGCCCGTCGATCCACGCCCGGCGCGGCATCGCGCGACGTCGCGGCTGTTGGTTCATCGCCGCTTCAGCGCACGGCCGCGACGGGGGAGGCGAACGATCGGGATCCGTCAGCCGTGTTGCAGCCAGTCCATGCCGCCGTCGCGCGGGCCGGGGCCACCCCCGCCCGATCCCACCCCGCCGGCGCGCGCGACCATGGATTCCCGCCACGTCACGTCGCCGCGGCGCTGCTCGCCAGCGTGGTCGCGTCGGCGGCGCTGATGATGCAGGCCGGGCTGCGCGTGACGGGGGACGGCCGCGTCGCGCTGGCGCTGGCGCTCGGCATCGTGCTGGTGATCGTGCTGCGCAGCCGCCGCGTGACCAACGGCTGGCGTCATGGTGCGGCGCTGCGCGACGGCGCGGGCTATTATGCGCTGTTCACCGGCATCGCGCTGGCCGGCGCGGTGACCAGCTATCCGATCGCCGCATCGACCCACGGCTATGCCGACCCGATGCTCCAGCGGATCGACCTTGCGCTCGGATTCGACTGGCTCACCTGGTATCGCGCGGTGGCGGCGCATCCGGTGCTCCAGGTCGTCGGCACCGCCTGTTACCAGAGCATCTACGTGACCCCGGCGATCCTGCTCGGCTGGTTCGCCCGGACCGGCGAGCGTGCGGAGGCGCATCGGTTCCTCGCCAGCTTCTGGCTCGCCGCGGTGGTCACGCTGGCGCTGTTCGCGCTGATGCCCGCGGTCGGGCCGCTCTCATACCTGTGGCACGGTCCGTTGCCCTATCTGCCCGCGAGCGAGACGTGGCAGTCGGACCTGATTCCCGCGCTGCGCGCGCGTCGCGTCGGCGCGGTCGACCTCGGCGCGTTGCGCGGGCTGGTGTCGGCGCCGAGCTTCCACGCCGCCGCGGGCACGATCTATCTCAGCACGGCATGGCGGACGCCGCCGCTGCGCCTGCCGCTGATCGGGCTGATCGCCGCGATGCTGCTGTCGACGCCGGTCGAGGGCACGCATTATCTGGTCGACATGATCCTGGGCGCGGGCGTCGCACGGATCGCGATGGAGGCGGTCGACCTCGCGCTCGCCCGGACGCGTCGCCGCGCGGGCTGACGGTCAGAGGCGCCCGAACACCGCCTCGAACCCCGCGGTGTCGCCCGCCGCCAGGAAGCGCGCCTGCTCGATCCAGCGGTCGCGCGTCATCCTGCCGGAGAACGGGCCGAGCTGGGCATCGAGCCGCGCCGCCTCGTCGTCGGTCAGCGCCGCGACCTGGCCCACGGTCGATACGCCCAATTCCCCCAGCCGCGTCGCGAGCTTGGGGCCGAGGCCCTTCAGCGTCGACACCGGCGCATCCGCCGGCGACGTGGCCTGAGGCAGAGGCGCCGGCGCGGGGGGTTCGGCTGGAACGGCCTGCGGCACCGGGGCCGGCGTCTCCAGGACGGCCGTTGCCGGAGACGCGGCTTCGGTGGCGGGCGCCGCCTCTAGCGGGCCGGTGGCCGCGACCGGCTCGTCGGCGATCGGCTCGGGCTC
>NZ_JAJLPA010000032.1 GCF_025548555.1 Sphingomonas sp. A2-49 | reverse complement strand
TGCGGTGTCGATGAACGCGCTTGCCGCCTACACGAAGGGCGCGACCGGCAAGGGCGTCAACCTGGCGGTGATCGACAGCGGCATCGACCTGCAAAGCAACGAATTCACCGGCCGGATATCCGCCGAGTCGCAGGACGTCGCCGGCAACGCAAGCATCGACGACGAGGGCGGGCACGGGACCGCGGTCGCCTTTACCGCCGCGGGCCGGCGCAACGACACCGGCACGCACGGCGTCGCCTTCGACGCGACGCTGGTGGTCCTGCGCGCCGACCGGCCGGGCACCTGCGCGACCGAGGGCCAGACGGGCGAGGACACCGGCTGCAAGTTCGGCACCACCGCGATCGCGCAAGGTGTCGATGCCGCGCGGACCGCGGGCGCGCGCGTCATCAACATGTCGCTCGGCGGCGCGACCATGCCGCAGAACCTGATCGACGCGATCGGCCGCGCCACCGCGCAGGGGATCATCGTCGTCATCGCCGCGGGCAACGATGGCAGCGACAATCCCGACCCCTTCACGTCGGTCGCGGGCAATCCCGCGGCGCGCAACCTCGTCATCGTCGCCGGATCGGTCGGGACGGGCGACGTCATCTCGTCGTTCAGCGACCGGGCCGGCACCGGTGCGGCGCACTACCTCGCCGCGGTCGGCGAGCGGGTGCGCGCGCCCGACCAGAACGACACCGCCTTCCTGTGGTCGGGCACCTCGTTCGCCGCGCCGCAGATCTCCGGCGCGATCGCCTTGCTGGCGCAGGCGTTCCCGAACCTCAGCGGCGCGCAGATCGTCGACCTGCTGTTCCGCACCGCGCGCGATGCGGGCACCGCGGGCGTGGACGGCATCTACGGCAACGGCGTGCTCGACCTGACCCGCGCATTCCAGCCGGTCGGCGTGACGTCGGTGGCCGGATCGACGCTGGGCGTGTCGCTCGCCAGCAACGCGACGCTTTCGCCGCCGATGGGCGACGCGACCACCGGGCCGCTGGGGACGGTGATCCTCGACAGTTATGCCCGCGCCTTCGCGATCGACCTCGCCCGTACGATCGACCGCGCCGCGCCGGCGCCCGCGCTCGGCATGGCGTTGCAGGGGCGGCAGCGCACGGTCGCGCTCGCGGCGGGCGGCATGACCGTGTCTCTGACGCTGGCGGCGCGGCCCGACGGCGGCATCGCGGTCGAGCGCAGCATGATGCGGGCGGATCAGGCCGCCACCGCGCAGGCGATCGCCGGCACGGTGATGCAGCAGCTGGGCGAACGGACCAGCTTCGGCATCGCGGTGTCGCAGGCGAGCGGTGCGCTGGGCGCACAGCTGATCGGCCAGCCGCAGCCCGCCTTCCTGATCGCCGGCCAGAGCGGCGCGGGCTTCGACAGCGTCGCGCGCTCGGCGGGGGCGGTACGCCAGCGGATCGGTGGGATCGGCATCACGGCCAGCGTCGAGGACGGCAGCGTGCTCGCCCGCCGCGACGCGCCGCTTGCCGGCATGAGCGGCTATCGCCGGTCGGGATACGACCGGGTGGCGGTCGCTGCCGACGCGCACTGGGACGCGCCGGTCGGCACGCTGGCGACGACGCTGGGCGTCAGTCGCCTGCGCGAGCGCGACACGCTGCTCGGTGCGCGCTTCGACGGCGGCCTCGGCGGCCCTCGCGCCCGCAGCTGGTTCGTCGATGCCGACGCGCGCTGGACGGTCGGCGGCGGCTGGACGATCGGCGGCGGCTGGCGGCGCGGCTGGACGACGGCGGCGATGCAGGGCGGGATGACCGGCAGCGGCCGACTGGTCACCAGCGCCTTCGCCGCGGACGTCGGCAAGGACGGCGTGTTCGGCCGCGACGGCATCGGCGTGCGGGTCGCGCAACCGCTGCGCGTCGACCGCGGAGGGCTCGACTATCTGCTGCCGACCAACTGGGACTATGCCACGCAGCGCGTCACCGACTGGACACCGCAGCGACTGAACCTCGCCCCGGGCGGACGCGAGCTCGACGTCGAGGCCCGCTACCGCGTCGCGATGGGTGGCGGCGACCTCCAGACCAATCTGTTCTGGCGGCGCGATCCGGGCAATGTCGCGGCGCTGACCCCCGACGTCGGCGCAGCGGTGCGCTACGCGCTCGGCTTCTGATTGCGACGGGGCGGCACCATTCCCATCTTGCGGGCATGACACGCTATTCCCTGCTCGATCTGGTGCCCGTCGTCGAAGGCGGCACCGTGGCGCAATCGCTCGCCAATGCCGCCGACCTCGCCCGCCACGCAGAGACGCTGGGTTTCCAGCGATACTGGGTCGCCGAGCATCACGGCATGCGCGGCATCGCCAGCGCCGCGACCGCCGTGGTGATCGCGCACGTCGCGGCGGCGACCAGCCGCATCCGCGTCGGCGCGGGCGGGATCATGCTGCCCAACCATGCGCCGCTGGTGATCGCGGAGCAATTCGGCACGCTCGACGCGCTGTTTCCGGGCCGGATCGACCTGGGCCTCGGCCGGGCGCCGGGATCGGACCAGCGGGTCGCGCGCGCCATGCGACGGACGCTGGAGAGCGACGCCAACGCCTTCCCGCAGGACGTCATGGAATTGCAGAGCTATTTCGCCGACGACGGCCGCACCGGGATCGCCGCGACGCCGGGCGCGGGTGCCGACGTGCCGCTGTGGATCCTGGGATCGAGCACGTTCGGCGCGCAGCTCGCCGCCGCGCTCGGCCTGCCCTATGCGTTCGCATCGCACTTCGCGCCCGATTCGCTCGATGCCGCGATCGCCATCTATCGCCGCGACTTCCGCCCGTCGGCGCAGCTCGCACGGCCGCATGTGATGGCGGGGTTCAACGTCTTCGCCGCGGACACGGACGAGGAGGCGGAACTGCTCGCCAGTTCGCAGCAGCAATCGTTCGTCGCGCTGCGCACGGGCAACCCGCGCCAGCTGCCGCCCCCGGTCGCCGGCTATCGCGTCGGGCTGGGCGCGCAGGGGGCGTCGATCCTCGACCATGTGCTGCAATGTTCGGCGGTCGGCTCGCCCGACACGGTGGCGCGCCAGACTGCGGCGTTCGTCGAGCGGACCGGCGTGGACGAGGTGATGGTCGCCAGCGCGATCTACGACCACGCGGCGCGCAAGCGCAGCCTGGCGATCACCGCAGAGGTGATGAGCGGCCTGACCGTTCCCGCCTGAGCGCCGCATGATGCGCGGCCCGCGCGAGCAGCGCGTCGAGGTCGGCGCGGGCGATGTCGAACGTCTCGTGCATGTCGGCGAGCGCCGCATCGACGTCTCCGGGCGCGAACGCCGACTCGGACGGTGATGGCGGCGGCCGGTGCGGATAGCCGTGGCCGGACCAGCGATGGAACGCGACGCCGGCGACGACGAGCAGCAGCGAATCGAGCCCGACCGGCACGACCGGGAACGACCAGCCCGCCGGCCCGCCGCCATGGCCGAGCAGTACGCCCCCCAGCGCCACCGCGCCGCCCGGCGGATGCAGGCAACGCGCCAGCGCCATCAGCACGATCGCGCCGCCCACCGCGATCGCGGCCGCGGCCGCCTCGTGCGGCACGAGCCGCACGACGAGCAACGCGAAGAGCGCGGAGAGCATGTTGCCGCCGATCACCGGCCACGGCTGCGCGAGCGGGCTCGCCGGCACCGCGAACACCAGCACCGCGCTCGCGCCGATCGGCGCGATCAGCAACGGCGTCGTTCCCTGCCCGGTCAGCCAGCCGGCAAGCAATCCGGTGACCGCGATGCCCAGCGCCGCGCCGAGGCCCGCGACGATGCGGCCGTCGCCGGCGTGGATGAAACGAACGATGTGCATTCCCGGCGCGTTAGTGCGTTTCCCCGCCACCTTCCAGCGGATCGCCGTCAGTTCGCGGCGGGCAACCGCAAGCGCACGAGCAGCCCGCCGAGGTCCTCGCTTTCCTCCAGGCTCACCGTCCCGCCGTAGATTTCCGCCACGTCCCGCACGATCGCCAGCCCCAGCCCGGTGCCGGGCTTGCCGGTATCCAGCCGGACGCCGCGATCGAAGATGCGGATGCGGTCTTCCTCGGGGATGCCCATGCCGTCGTCCTCGACCAGCAGCTCGACGAACCCCGCCTGCGCCGCCACCGTCACGAAGACGCTGCCGCCGCCGTATTTCGCGGCATTCTCGATCAGGTTGCCGAGCATCTCGTCGAGGTCCTGCCGCTCGACATGGACCTGGAGGTCCTTGGGGCCGGCGACGTCGATGCGGACGTGGCGATACAGACGGCCGACCGCGCGCTCGACCGACTCGACGCTCGGCCAGACGTCGGCCCGGCTGTGCGCGGAGCCGCGGCGGCCGACCGCCCGGGCGCGGGCGAGGTGATGGTCGACCTGACGCCGCATCGTCCGCGCCTCGCGTACGACCGTCTCGGCGAGGTCGTCGGCCTGCGCGGTGGCGGCGTTCATGATGACGGTAAGCGGGGTCTTCAATGCATGGGCGAGGTTGCCGGCGTGACGCCGCGCCTCCTCCGCCTGCCGCTCGTTATGCTCGATCAGCGCGTTCAGTTCCTCGACCATCGGCGCGACCTCGATCGGCATCGCGGTGTCGACGCGGTTGGACTGGCCGGCACGCATCCGCGCGATCTCCTCGCGCACCCGGCGCAGCGGCCATAGACCGTAGAAGGTCTGGAGCCAGACGAGAACGACGAGGCCCACGCCGAGCAGCGCGAAGCTGCGCACCAGCGTTCGCCGCAAGACGGTGATCTGCGCATCGAGCCCGCTGCGGCTTTGCGCGACCTGGAAACGCCAGCGGACCTGCGACCCGGGCAGCATCGCGTCGCGTTCGACGATCCGCAGCTTTTCGTCGACGAACTGGTTGCTGTTGTAGAAATGAACGCTGCGGTCGTCGTGGACGCCGCCGAACGCCAGCCGGCGATCCCAGAGCGAGCGCGACGGAAACGGTTCGCTGCCCTTGCCGGATATCTGCCAGTACAATCCCGAATTGGGTTCGAGGAAGCGCTGGTCGGCGGTGGCGTCGCGGCTCAGGATCACCTCCCCGTCGGGGCCGATCTCGGCGGAGACGAGCAGCGAGCGCAGCACATATTCGAGCTGGTCGTCGAAATTGCGCGTCACCGCCGCGGACAGCACGCGGTCGAGCGCGAAGCCGCCGCCGAACAGCAGCAGCCCGATCCACGCCGCCGCGATCAGGATCATCCGCCGCGACAGCGAACCCGTCGTCCGGGCGCGGGCGCGCGGCGGGACCTCGGCTAGCGGCGTCGTCGCCATGGCCCGCCCGTCAGGCGTCCGGATCTTCGAGGCTGTAGCCGAGGCCGCGGATCGTCGTGATGACGTCCTGGCCCAGCTTCTTGCGGATGCGCGTCACGAACACCTCAATCGTGTTCGAATCGCGATCGAAATCCTGGTCGTAGATATGCTCGATCAACTCGGTGCGGCTGACCACCTTGCCCTTGTGATGGAGCAGGTAGCTGAGCAGCTTGTATTCCTGCGCGGTCAGCTTCACCGGCTCGCCCGCGCGTGTCACCTTGCCCGAGCGCGTGTCGAGGCGGACGTCGCCCGCGGTCAGCTCGCTCGACGCATTGCCGGACGCGCGACGGATCAGCGCGCGCAGGCGGGCGATCAGTTCCTCGGTCTGGAACGGCTTGGCGACGTAGTCGTCCGCGCCCGCATCGAGCCCGGCGACCTTGTCCGACCAGCTGTCGCGCGCGGTCAGCACCAGCACGGGCATCACCTTGCCCTCCTTCCGCCAGCGATCGAGCACGGTCAGCCCGTCGATCTCGGGCAGGCCGAGGTCGAGGACGATCGCATCGTAATTTTCGGTCGAGCCGAGGAAATGCCCCTCCTCGCCGTCGGTGGCGAGGTCGATGGCATAGCCCGCACCCTCGAGGGTGTTCTTCAGCTGCTGGCCGAGATTGGGCTCGTCCTCGACGATCAGAACGCGCATGTGATCCCCCTGTTAGCGGCCGGTACGGCCGATGATCTGGCCCGAGCGGCCATCGACGTCGACCCAGACCACCACGCCATCGCGCATGAATTTCAGCGTGTAAACCGATGTGCCGAAATCGAGGTCGAAGCCGAGATATTCATAGCCCTTCATCGTCGGCAGCACCCGCCCCTCGATCGCGCGCGGCGACAGCACCTCGCCCTTGCGGCGGGCGTCATAGGCGCGCTCCTGATCGCTGCGGCGCTGGCCATCGCCCTCGCCGGTCGCCGATGCGGGCACGGTGATCGCGGCAAGGAGCAGGAAAGGCAGAACCATCTTCATGAGGACTGGCATAGGCACAGGGCATTGAACAGCCTGTGAATGGCGCCGTCGCGTCGCGTTCAGGGAAGCGCGCCGCGGACCATCGCGGCGTCGCGCTTGCCCGCGGCGCCCGCGCGCCCTACCTGCGCCCGCCATGGCTGCCCCTATCCTCGCATACGAAGACCTTGGCGTTAACCAGGGCCACGGCTGGCTGTTCCGCCACCTCGACATCCATATCGACGCGCGCGACCGGCTGGCGCTGATCGGGCGCAACGGCGCGGGCAAGACGACGCTGCTGAAGCTGATCGCCGGCACGATCGACAGCGACGAGGGCCGGCGCGTGATCGTGCCGGGCACGCGCGTCGTGCTGCTGGAGCAGGAGCCCAGCCTGGCGGGCTGCGCAACACTCGCCGACTATGTCCTCGGCGGCGCCGATGCGCCCGAGCGGCACGAGGCGGATGCGATCGCCGACCAGCTCGGCATCGACCTGTCCCGCGACGCCGGATCGGCGAGCGGTGGCGAACGGCGCCGCGCGGCGATCGTCCGCGCGCTGGCGCAGGATCCCGACGTGCTGCTGCTCGACGAGCCGACCAACCACCTCGACATCGCCGCGATCGACTGGCTGGAGGACTGGCTGGGCCGGTTCCGCGGCGCCTTCGTCGTCATCAGCCACGACCGCACCTTCCTGACGCGGCTGACGAAGCAGACGCTGTGGATGGACCGCGGATCGATCCGCCGCGCCGAAATCGGTTTCGGCGGGTTCGAGGCGTGGACCGAGCAGGTCTATGCCGAAGAGGAGCGCAACGCGCAGCGGCTCGACGCCAAGCTGAAGATCGAGGAACACTGGCTGCAGCGCGGCGTCACCGGCCGGCGGCGCCGCAACCAGGGGCGGCTCGCCAAGCTGAAGGACATGCGCGCCGAACGCGCCGCGATGATGGGTCCGCAGGGCGCGGCCAACCTCGCCACCGCATCCGACGACAGCAAGACCAAGGTGGTGATCGACGTCCGCCACGCGACCAAGGGCTTCGGCGAGCGCACGATCATCCGCGACCTCAACCTGCGCGTCACCCGCGGCGACCGGATCGGCATCGTCGGGCGCAACGGCGCGGGCAAGACGACGCTGCTCAGGCTGCTGACCGGCGAACTGGCGCCCGACGAGGGCGACGTGAAGCTGGCCAGGACGCTCGACGGCATCGTCATCGACCAGCAGCGCAGCCTGATGGCGCCGACCAAGACGGTGCGCGAGGTGCTGGCCGACGGCGGCGACTGGATCGACGTGCTGGGCGTGCGCAAGCACATCCACGGGTACCTCAAGGAATTCCTGTTCGATCCGGCACTGGCGGAGGCGAAGGTCGGCACGCTGTCGGGCGGCGAGCGTTCGCGGCTGCTGCTGGCGCGCGAGTTCGCGCGCGAATCCAACCTGCTGGTGCTCGACGAGCCGACCAACGACCTCGATCTCGAAACGCTCGACCTGTTGCAGGAAGTCATCGCCGATTACGGCGGCACCGTGCTGATCGTCAGCCACGACCGCGACTTTCTCGACCGGACGGTGACGGTAACGCTCGGGCTCGACGGATCGGGGACGGTCGACGTCGTCGCCGGCGGGTTCAAGGATTGGGAACGGCAGCGCCGGCCGCGGGTCGAGGCGAGGAAGCCGGCGGCGGCCCGGGCCGCGCCCCCCGCCCCGCCGGCGGCGCGTACCAAGCTCAGCTACAAGGACCAGCGCGACTATGACCAGCTGCCGGCGCGGATCGAGGCGATCGACGCAGGCATCGCGCGCGACGAGGCGCTGCTTGCCGACCCGGCGCTCTACACGCGCGATCCCGCGCGGTTCGCGGCGCTGACGCGGGCGATCGACGCGGCGCGGGCGGACAAGGATGCGGCGGAGATGCGCTGGCTGGACCTTGCGGAGCAGGTCGAGGGGCTGGGCTGACCCGTCCGTTCAGGCGGGCAGGTCCATCGTCACCGTCGTCCCTTCCGGTCCGGTGTCGGTCGCGATCGTGCCGCCCGCCTGCCGGGCGAAGGCGGGGATCAGCCGCGATCCCAGGCCATGGTCGGGGCCGGCGGGTGCCAGCATCGCGGGCATGCCGACGCCATCGTCGCTGACGATCAGCGTCCACCCGCCCGGCCGTCGCCGGAACCCCACCGTGATCGTGCCGCCGGCCCGGCCGGTAAAGGCGTGCTTGGCCGCGTTGGTGACCAGTTCGTTGACGATCAGCCCGATCGACACCGCCCGGTCGCGCGGCACCTCGACCTCGTCGGCGGAGCAGGCGAGCGTCACGCCCCCGCGCAGCAGCAGCGCATCGGCAAGCGCGGCGCACAGGTCGCCCAGATAGGCGCGCATCTGCACCGCGTCGCCTTGGCCGGTGCCGCGGTAGAGGTGGCGATGCGCGCGCGCGATGCTCTCGACCCGGTACAAGGCGGAACCGAGTGCGTCCGCCGCCTCGCCGCTCACCCGCCGGCGATGGATGTCGAGGATCGAGGCGACGATCGCGAAATTGTTCTTCATGCGATGGTCGATCTCCTGCAACAGGAGGTCGCGGTCGGCGATCTGGCGGTCGCGCTCCGCGGTCGCGCGGCGGACCGAGCGGCGGAACAGTTCGGCGATCGCGATCGTCGCGATCGCGGCGACGGCGATGAACGCGACCGTCAGCGGCGTCACCGTGCTCGCCGCACTGAACGGGCCGGTCGGGGGGACGCTGTAATACCAGCCATAGCCGATGCCGAGCACCGCGGTGACCGCCCCCGCCTGCCATCGCCCGAACAGGGTGGCGAGCATCATTGCGGGGAAGCACAAAGCGAACGGCGCGCCGCCGCCCGCGGTCACCCCGTCGAGCACCGTCCGCACCAGGATCGCGCTGCTCGAACACAGCACGCCGAAGCCGAATTGCGTCGCGCCCCGCGGGATCGCAGGCGCGAGGCGGTTGGGCAGGTCGAGTTCCCCGAGGCGCGGCACGCGCCAGAATGAGCCGCGCCGGCGCCGTTATGTCAAGTTCGGTGTCCTGACGCCCTCGCAGCCGCCCCGCTCAGCCGAGGCTGCGCCCCGCCCGTCCGGCGAGTTCGATGACATATTGCCAGGCGACGCGACCCGACCGGCTGCCGCGCCGCGTCGCCCAGTTGATCGCCTCCGCCGCGTCGAACTCCAGGTCGTAGCGTTCGGCATAGGCCGCGACGATCGCGCAATAGCCGTCCTGGTCGAGCGCGTGGAAACCGAGGCTGAGGCCGAACCGGTCGGCGAGCGCCAACTGGTCGTCGATGCTGTCGCGCGGATTGATCGCGCCCGGTTCCGCGCCGTTGCCATGGCCCGCGCCGGGCAGGCTGCCGGCGGCCGCCACGCTCTGTTCGGCGATGTCGCGCGGCACGAGGTGACGGCGATTGGCGGTAACGATCAGGCGGACGTTGGCCGGCCGCGCCTCCGCCCCGCCCTCGAGCAACGAGCGCAGCGTCCGCGCCTCTGCCGGCCCGTCGAAACCCAGATCGTCGAGGAACAGCGCGAAGGCGCGTGGCACCGACGCGAGCCGGGCGAACAGGTGCGGCAGCGCGGCGAGCGACTTGACCTCGACGAGCGCGATCGTGCCCCCGTCCGCCTGCACCGCGCCGACCGCGGCCTTGACCAGCGCCGACTTGCCGGTGCCGCGTGCGCCCCACAGCAGCACGTCCTGCGCCGCCGCTCCGCCGGCGAGCCGCCGCAGGTTGTCGACCAGCGCGGCCTTCTGTCGATCGACGCGGATCAGCAGGTCGAGCGGCAGCGGCGCGAACGCGCGCACCGCCACCAGCGCGTCGTCGCGCCAGACATAGGCGGGATGCCGCAGCGCGTCGTCGCTTGCCGGCGGCGGCGGGGCGATGCGGTCGAGCGCCGCCGCGATCCGTTCGAGAGGGTCGACCATCGGCGCGCTCATGGCCGTGGCGCCCGGCGTGCGCAAGCCGTCAGCGCAGGATCGCCGCCGCGTGCGCGGCGATGCGCGGATCGCCGGGCGCAAGCCGCACGGCCTTGACCGCCAGCTGTCGCGCTCCGTCGAGGTCGCCGTCGGCGGCGAGCGCGACCGCATAGGCATCGCACACCGCCGCGCTCATCGGCGCCAGTGCATAGGCGGCACGCCCGTAACGCCGCGCCACCGCGCCGTCGTCCCCCGCGGCATAGGCGGTGGCCAGGTCGGCGAGCAGCACCGCGTCGCGATTGCCGAGCGTGCGGCGCACGCCCTCCAGCGTCTCGATCGCCGCGTCCGCCGCGCCCGCCAGCACCTGCCAATGGCCGAGGATGCGGAGCGCCGTCATGCTCTGCGGGTTCTGGCGGAGGTACAGGGACAGCGTCGCCGCCGCCGCCTGCGGCCGGCCCGCCCGCCCCCAGGCATCGACGAGGCGCAGCATGGTCGGCGCGTCGAAGGCGAGGTTCGCGGCACGCTCGAACGCCTGCGCCGCCTCCCCATATCGTTCCGTCGCGGTCAGCGTGTCGCCGAGCGCGAGCTGCGCCGCCGGCGCGCCGGGACCGGCCAGCACCAGTCGCCGCGCGGTGGCGATCGCGCCGGCCCGATCGCCGGCGGTCGCCTGCGCGCGGATGACGCCCAGCAGGTAGTTGGGATCGCCGGGATCGTCCCGCGCATCGGCCAGCGCCGCGCCGACGCCGTCGTCGCTCGCGAAGGTCGCGGCGGCGCCCTGCGCGCCCGCGGCGGCGCGGTCGAGGAAGCGCGCGGCGGCGATACGGTCGCCCTGCGCCTCGAACGCGCGGGCGACGAGCGTCAGCGTATAGGCATCGGCGTCGTCGCGCAGGGCGAGCGGCCGGAGCCGGTCGAGCGCGCCCTGCGTGTCGCCCGAGCGCAGCAGCGCCGCGCCGAGCAGCGTCACGAGGTCGACGTTCATCGGCTGGGCGTCGGCCAGCGCGTCCCACCCGTCGATCGCGCGTTCGTCGCGTCCGCGCGCCGCGTCGACCACGCCGCCGAGCAGCGCAGCACCGGGCAGGTCGGCGATCTGCGGTCCGGCGCGGGTCAGCAGCTCACGCGCGAGGTCGAGGCGCCCCGCGCGCGCGGCCAGCACCGCCTGGAGGTAGAGCGCCTGCGGACTGCCCGGCCGCGCCGCCAGCGCGCGGCGACTCGCGGCGAGCATGTCGGCATAGCGGCCGGCATCGCCCAGCGTCGCGGCATATTCGATCAGCGCGGGATGGTAATAGGCATCGCGCCGCAACGCGGCCTCGAACCACGGCAGCGCGGCGACGAGGCCATAACGGGCGCGCACCAGCTCGGCCTGCAAGGTCAGCGCTTCCGGATCGCCCGGCGCGAGCGACGCCCCGCGTGCCGCGGCGCGCGCGGCATCGGCAACGTCGCCCGCGGTCAGCGACACGCGGCCGAGGTCGGTCCAGCCCGCCGCGTCGCGCGGATGCGCCGACAGCCAGTCCTCCAGCATGGCACGCGCGGTCGCGGCATCGCCCTGCATCGCCACGGCCCTTGCGCGGGCGCGCAACGCCTCGCCATCCGCGGGTGCGGCGCGGGCGGCCGCATCGATCGCCCCCTGATAATCCGACTGGAGCAGCCGGGCACGGGCGCGCAGCCCCGCAAGCGCGGTCACGGGAACGCCGATATCGCGCGCGCGGCTCGCCGCGCCCTCGGCGGCGACCCCGTCGCCCAGCTTCAGATATACGCGCGCGAGCAGCAGCATCGCCGCGCGCGACGACGGCGCGGCCGCCAGCGTCGCCAGCGCGTGGTTGCGGGCCGCGCTGTAATTGCCGATGCGATAGGCGGTGCGTGCATCGGCCAGCGCACGGGCGGGATCGACGCGCGGGCCGGCGCGCAGCACGAACGTCGCCGCGGCCAGCGCGACGGTCAGCAGGACCGCGACCGCCATGGTGCGCGCGTACGCCCGCCACGACCGGATGGCCCGCGGGTGCGCGCGGTCAGCCATGCAGGTCGTGGGTTTTGAGCAGGTCGTACAGCGTCGGCCGGCTGATGCCGAGCAGGCGCGATGCCGCCGCGATGTTGCCCTCCGCCCGCGCCAGCGCCTGGCGGATCGCCTTGCGATCGGCGGCCTCGCGCGCCGCGCGCAGGTTGAGCGGCGGCGTGGCACCCGGATCGGCGCCGAGGTCGAGGTCGGCGGCGGTGACCAGCTTGCCGTCGGCCATGATGACCGCGCGCTTGATGCGGTTTTCCAGCTCGCGGACGTTGCCCGGCCACCCCCATGCATCGATCGCGGCGAGCGCATCGGGGGCGAGGCCGGTCACCGCGAGCTTCATCGCCGCCGCGTGCCGCCGGACGAAGGCGCGCGCGAGCAGCCCCGCATCGCCCGGCCGCTCGGCCAGCCCCGGGATGCGGACGACGATCTCGGCCAGCCGGTAATAGAGGTCCTCGCGGAACCGCCCGTCGGCGACCATCGCGTCGAGGTTCCGGTGCGTCGCGCAGACGATGCGGGTGTCGACCGGGATGGCCTTGCGCCCGCCGACGCGCTCGATCACGCGTTCCTGCAAAAAGCGCAGCAGCTTGACCTGCAACGGCAGCGGCACGTCGCCGATCTCGTCGAGGAACAGCGTGCCGCCCGCGGCCTGTTCGATCTTGCCCGGCGTGGTCTTCACCGCGCCGGTGAAGGCGCCCTTCTCGTGCCCGAACAGCTCGCTCTCCAGCAGCGTTTCGGGAATCGCGGCGCAGTTGATCGCGACGAATTCGCCGCGACGGCGCGACGAGGCATCATGGACGCCGCGCGCGAGCAGTTCCTTGCCCGTGCCGCTGGCGCCGAGCAGCATGACCGACACGTCCGCCGGCGCGACGCGCTCGATCGTCCGCACCACCGCCGCCATTTCGTCCGAGGCGTAGAGCAGGCCGCCGAAGCCCTCGGACGCGGCGGTCCGGGCGACGAGCCGACGGTTCTCCGCCTCCAGCGCGTGGACATGGAACGCACGCGCGACGATCAGCCCCAGCGCGTCGATGTCGATCGGCTTGGCGTAGAAATCCCATGCCCCCAGCGCGATCGCATTCACCGCGCTGTCGCGCGCGCCGTGGCCGGAGGCGACGATCACCTTCGTGTCGGGCTTCAGCGAAAGGATTTCGGCAAGCGCGGCGAAGCCCTCCGTGGTGCCGTCCGGATCGGGCGGCAGGCCCAGATCGAGCGTCACCACCGCGGGCTCGTGGCTGCGCAGCGCCTCGATCGCCTCGCCGCGCGATGCGGCACAGACGATCTCATACCCCTCATAGGCCCAGCGCAGCTGGCGCTGGAGCGCCTGGTCGTCCTCGACGATCAGCAGCACCGGGCGGATCGCGTCGACGCCGCTCACGCCGCCTGCTCCAGCGCCTGCGCCGCACGCAGCGTCAGCCGGAAGCGCGTGCCCTCGCCCTCGCGGCTCGCGACCGCGAGCGTGCCGCCCATATCCTCGGCAAGCGCGCGCGATTCGTACGCGCCGATGCCGAAACCGTCGGGCTTGGACGAGGCGAACGGGCGGAACAGCTGTTCGCGGACGAACGCCGCGCTCATGCCGCACCCGTGATCGATCACGTCGAGGTGGACGTGGCCGTCGCCGGCGGCGACGTGGATCGCGATCGGCGCGCCGTCCGGGCTCGCCTCGATCGCATTCTGGAGCAGGTGGCCGAGCAATTGTTCGAGCCGCCCCGGCTGGGCACGCGCGATCCCCTCCCCCGTCACCGCGATGGGGTGCTGCGCGCGGCGCGTCGCGGCGAGGCGCAGGGCCAGCGCGGCGACGTCGACCGGCTGCAACGGTTCGGGGGTGGCGCGGTGATGCTGCGACAGGCGGGCGAGCAGCGCGTTCATGCGGGCGGCGGAATCCTTGAGCGTGGCGATCATGTCGGCGCGGAAAGCGGGATTGTCGGCATGCCGCTCGGCATTGCGCGCGACGAGGCTGACGCCGCTGACGAGGTTCTTGATGTCGTGGATGATGAACGCGAACCGGCGGTTGAATTCGTCGAACCGTGCCGCGTCCGCCAGCGCGGCATGGGCGCGGTCCTCGGCGAGATAGCTTGCCGCCTGTCGCCCGGCGACGCGCAGCAGGTCGAGGTCCTCCCAGTCGAGCGGCCGGTCGACCGGTGGCCGGCCGAGCAGGATCGCGCCGATCAGGCTGGTGCCGTGGATCAGCGGCACCAGCGCCCAGGCGTCCGGCGCGTCTCGCATCCAGCGGGGGATCGCTGCCGCTTCCCCCGCGGGGGCCTCGCCGCGACGGACCTGATCGAGTTCCACGATGCGCGCGCTGGCCGCGAGATGCGCGGGCAGCGCGGCGTCGCTGCCGCCCGCTTCGGGCCAGTGCCACGCGGCGCCGGCGCCCAGCCCCACACCCTCGGGAACCAGCAGCAGGCCCGCGGGCGACCCGGTCAGGTCGGCGATCGCGCGGATGATGCGCCGGTCGAGCGGGTCCGCCCCCTCCCCCGGCGAACCCAGCGTCGCGGTGAAGCGCTGCCATTCGGCGCGATAGTCGTAGCGATGGCGGAAGAAATGCTTGGCCACCTTCACCTTCGTCCAGGCGCGCAGCCATGGCGTCGACAGCAGCGTCACGAGCGCCGTCGTCGCGCCGAGCACGATCGCAGTCTGGACGATGCGGACGGTGTCGCCGGCATAGCGTTCGGCGACCTGCGTCATCGCGATGGTCAGCCCGGCATAGGCGATGACCGCCGCGACCGACGTCAGCCGCAGCGCGACACCATGCGACACGGTCAGCGCGCGATCGCCGCGCCGGGTCGCGAGCAGCAGCAGCAGCGCGGCGCCCGTCATCAGGAACCCGCGCGTCGCCAGTATCGCGAGCGGCCGCGTGCCAAGGCTCCAACCGGCAAGCGCCGCGACGAGGTCCGTGCCCCACATCGTCGCGATCGCCGCTGCGAGCAGCGCGATCCGGCCGCGATTCCGATCGGGCCCGGCGACGGCGAGCTGGTGGACGAGGACGAGGCCGGCGACCGCCGCCAGCATCCGCGCGACGAGGCGGAACGGCGCCACCGCCTGGATCGCCGCGGCGCCGAGCGGCAGCGTCTCGACCAGCGCCAGCGCGGTGGCGAAGACCGTCATCGTCGCCGCGGTGGCATAGACGGCGTAGAGCGACAGGCCGCCGGTAGGGCCGCGGCGGACGACGATCAGCATCAGCCCGAGCCAGGCGAGGTTGCGGACCGATTCGGCCAGCCGGGGCACGATGTCTGCGATCCCGATTCCGGCGACCGCCAGCGCCCACAGCGCGGTGGCGACGAGCGCTGCCGCGAGCGGACCGCGCACGGTCCCCGCGATCGGCCGCTGCCATGCGGCCAGCGCCAGCGCGCCGAACGCCAGCGCGGCGAGCGCATGGCCCCACAGGATCAGCGCGGCCATCGGCTCAGCGCGCGCCCGCCGGCCACAACACCACGCGCAACGTCTGCAACAGGATCAGCAGATCGAGGAACGGCGAATAGTTCTTGGCGTAGTACAGGTCGTATTCCAGCTTGTGGCGCGCGTCCTCGATCGAAGCGCCATAGGGGTAGTTGATCTGCGCCCAGCCGGTGATGCCGGGCTTCACCATGTGCCGTTCGGCATAATAAGGCAGCTGCTGTTCGAGCTGGCCGACGAATTGCGGCCGTTCGGGGCGCGGTCCGACGAAGCTCATCTCGCCCTTCAGCACCGACCAGGTCTGCGGCAGTTCGTCGATGCGGACCTTGCGGATGAAGCGGCCGATCCGCGTGATGCGGGGATCGTCCTTCTCCGCCCAGACCGCCTGGCCCGCGACCTCGGCATCCTGGCGCATCGAGCGCAGCTTCGGGATCTCGAAACACTGGTTGTAGAGGCCGACGCGGCGTTGGCGATAGAAAGCGGGTCCCGCCGACTCCAGCTTGATCGCCACCGCGGCGATCAGGATGACGGGCAGCGTCAGCAGCAGCAGCAGCGCGCTGGCGGTGACGTCGAACGCGCGCTTGAACACGCTCGACAGCATGCGCCCCGAAGCGAAGCCGTCGGAAAAGATCAGCCAGGACGGGCTGACCGAATGCAGGTCGATGCGCCCGGTCTCGCGTTCGAGGAAGGTCGAGATGTCGCTGACCGTCACGCCCGTCGTCTTGACGCGCAGCAGGTCCTTGAGCGGCAGCGCGTTGCGCCGTTCCTCGAGCGCGAGCACCACCTCGCTCGCATTGTGATCGACGACGAAGCCCGCGAGGTTGGGGATTTCGTCGCGCGGGACGGCGCCGGAAACCGTCGGGTTCGCCTCGCCCATCGCGACGAAGCCGGCGACGACGACGTTGGCGCCGGGCTGTGCGGCGAGGGTCGCGATACGCGCGGCGCGATGACCCGCGCCGAGCACGACGATGCGTCGCTTGAACATGTCGCCGCCGAGCGTCCGGCCGAGCAGCGCGCGCACGACGACGAGCAGCGTCGCGGCGATCAGCGTCGCATAGGCGAGGTTGGACCGCCACAGCGCGAGCGGCGGGACCAGGAAGAACACGATCGACAGGAACGCCACGCCGAGCAGGATCGCGACCGCCAGCCGCGCCGCGGCGAAGCGCAGCGACAGGAACGACGCGACGCCATAGGCCCCGACCGCGATCAGCGCGACCTGCAACGCCGCGACGAAGGCGACGAGCTGTGGCAGGCGGGTGACCATCGGGTCGACCATCATGCCGATCTGGTGCGCGCGGATCACCCAGCCGAGTTCCGCCGACACCAGCAGCAGCACGGCATCGACGACGCCGAGCAGCAATACGGCATAGGGCACATAGTGCTTGAACAGGCGGACCATGCCCGGCTCCTTGATGCCGGCCCGTAAGCTTTTCCGACAGGCTGCTTGCCCAGTCGCAGAAAAATGCAAATAAAGCTTGAACACCGCCGGGTTCCGATCGTTACGCCCGCGTACCCCGTCGTTCGACGGGCCACGTCCAAGGAGTGCAGCAAGCGTTATGACGATCGTTCCTGTGATCCTCTCCGGGGGATCCGGCACGCGGCTGTGGCCGATGTCCCGGCCCGAAATGCCCAAGCAGCTGCTCGCGCTGACCGCCGAGCAGACGATGCTCCAGCTGACCGCGAAGCGCGCGCACGGCGAGGCGTTCGCGGCGCCGATCGTCGTCGCCAACGCACGCCATGCGGACCACATCGACGCGCAGCTCGCCGCCGTCGGCGCGACCCCGCAGGCGGTGATCCTGGAACCCGTCGCGCGCAACACCGCACCGGCGATCGCGCTCGCCGCACTCGCCGCGAAGGGCGAGGATGCACTGCTGGTGATGCCGTCGGATCACGTCATCGCCGACATCGACGCCTTCCATGCCGCGATCGAGGCGGCGATGCCGCTCGTCGCCGACGGCTGGCTGGTGACCTTCGGCATCGCGCCCGACGCGCCCGAGACGGGCTACGGCTGGATCAGGATCGGCGAGCCGCTCGCCGCCGGCGTACACCGCGTCGCCCGCTTCGTCGAAAAACCCGCCCGCGACCGCGCCGAGGAGATGCTGGCATCGGGCGATCACGCCTGGAACGGCGGCATCTTTCTGTTCCGCGCCGACATATTCCTGGGCGCCCTCGCCGCGCATGCGCCGGCGATCCTCACGGCGACGCAGGATGCGATGCGATCGGCGCGCCACGACGGCACGCATGTCCATCCCGACGCCGCCGCCTTCGCCGCGTCGCCCGACGATTCGATCGACTATGCGGTGATGGAGCGGGCCGAGCGCGTCGCGGTGGTGCCGGTCGACATGGGCTGGAACGACGTCGGCAGCTGGGACGCGCTCCACGCGATCAGCGACCGGGACGACGACGGCAATGCGAGGCGTGGCGACGTGCTGGCGATCGACGTACGCGACTGCCTGTTGCGGTCGGACGGGATCCGGATCGCCGCGGTCGGGATCAGCGACCTGATCGTCGTGGCGAGCGGCAACGACGTGCTGATCCTGCCGCGCGGACGCAGCCAGGAGGTCAAGAAACTGATCGAGGCGATGAAGGCGGACGCGGCAGCCTGATCGCTCAGTCGCGGGCGAAGAGTTCGGCGTGCGGGATCGTCACGCCGAGCGATTCCAGAACCACGTCGGTCGGCGTCAGCGGCGTATCGATCCAGTCGTCGCCCTGGCGACGGCTGGTCATCGCCGTCTCCGCCTCCGGATCGACGAACACGATCGTGTCGACGCTGTCGATCGTCCGATATTCCGCCTTCTTCACCTGAAGATCGAGCTGGCGGGTCGATGGCGAAAGCACTTCGAAGATGACGCGCGGGGCGTTCGGGCGGATGTCCTTGCCGGTGTCCGCCGGCGTGCCGCAATCGACGGTGACATCGGGGTAGCGCACCGACAGGTCGTGCGGCTTCACCGACATGTCCGATCCGTATGGCCGGCACCCGGTGCCGCGGAGGCGCGCACCCAACGCTATGATAATATTGGCCTGCACCCTCGCATGGTCGCGCGAGCCGCCCGCCATCATGCGGATATAGCCGTTGTCGAGTTCCGCCTTCAGATCGGGACCGAAGTCGATCTGATAGAATTCCTCGGCGGTGAGGAGCCGGGGATCGGTATAGGCGAGGATGCTGGCCATGCGTGCGATATAGCCCGGACGGCGGACAAGACAAAGGGCCGGCGGAGCGATCCGCCGGCCCTTCGCCGTTTGGCCGGAAGGACAGCGACGAGGCCGCTGTCCGGACGTCAGACCGGTCGGGCGTCGCCCGCCGGCTGGCCGTTCCGATCCCGTTTTCGGGGCAGGCATGGCCTGCCCCGATGGCGGATCAGAAGTCCATGCCGCCCATGCCGCCCATGCCGCCACCGCCGGGCATGGCCGGAGCCTTGTCCTCGGGCAGCTCGGACACGGTCGCTTCCGTGGTGATGAGCAGGCCGGCCACCGAAGCGGCGTTCTGCAGCGCGGTGCGGACGACCTTGGTCGGGTCGATCACGCCGGCGGTCACCAAGTTCTCGTACGTGTCGGTCGACGCGTTGAAGCCGAACGAGGTGTCGTTCTGGTCGAGCAGCTTGCCCGACACGACCGCACCGTCATGGCCGGCGTTCTGCGCGATCTGGCGAACCAGCGCCGTCAGCGACTTGCGGACGATGTCCACGCCGCGCGTCTGGTCGTCGTTGATGCCCGAAACGCCCTCGAGCGCCTTGGTCGCATAGAGCAGCGCGGTGCCGCCACCGGGGACGATGCCCTCTTCGACGGCTGCGCGGGTCGCGTGCAGCGCGTCGTCGACGCGATCCTTGCGCTCCTTCACCTCGACCTCGGTCGAACCACCGACCTTGATGACCGCAACGCCGCCGGCGAGCTTGGCGAGGCGCTCCTGGAGCTTCTCGCGATCGTAGTCACTGGTGGTGTTCTCGATCTGCGCACGGATCGCCTCGGTGCGGCCCTTGATCGATTCGGCATCGCCCGCACCATCGATGATGGTGGTGTTGTCCTTGTCGATCGTGACGCGCTTGGCGGTGCCGAGCATGCCGACGGTCACGTTCTCGAGCTTGATGCCGAGGTCTTCCGAGATCATCTCGCCCTTGGTCAGGATCGCGATGTCTTCCAGCATCGCCTTGCGGCGATCGCCGAAGCCCGGTGCCTTGACCGCCGCGACCTTCAGGCCGCCGCGCAGCTTGTTGACGACGAGCGTGGCGAGCGCCTCGCCCTCGATGTCCTCGGCGATGATGAGCAGCGGGCGACCCGACTGGACGACGGCTTCCAGGATCGGGAGCATCGCCTGCAGGTTGCTGAGCTTCTTCTCGTGGATCAGGATGTACGGATCGTTCAGCTCGACCGTCATCTTTTCCGGGTTGGTGATGAAGTAGGGCGACAGGTAGCCGCGGTCGAACTGCATGCCCTCGACGACGTCGAGCTCGAAATCGAGACCCTTCGCCTCTTCGACGGTGATGACGCCTTCCTTGCCGACCTTTTCCATCGCTTCCGCGATCTTCTCGCCGACTTCACGGTCGCCGTTGGCCGAGATGATGCCGACCTGTGCGACTTCCGCCGAACCCGACACAGGCTTCGAGCGCGCCTTGATGTCCTCGACGACCTTCAGGACGGCGATGTCGATGCCGCGCTTCAGGTCCATCGGGTTCATGCCCGCCGCGACCGACTTCATGCCCTCGCGGACGATCGCCTGGGCGAGGACGGTCGCGGTGGTCGTGCCGTCGCCGGCGATGTCGTTGGTCTTCGAGGCCACTTCGCGCACCATCTGCGCGCCCATGTTCTCGAACTTGTCCTTCAGCTCGATCTCCTTGGCGACGGTGACGCCGTCCTTGGTGATGCGGGGAGCGCCGAAGCTCTTGTCGATCACGACGTTGCGGCCCTTGGGGCCCAACGTCACCTTCACCGCATCGGCGAGGATGTCGACGCCGCGGAGAATGCGCTCACGCGCGTCGCGGCCGAATTTTACGTCCTTGGCTGCCATGGTGGCTACCCTTTCAGTTGATCTGGAAAGTCACAAACGTCGCACCCGGACGGGGTGCGACACGAAGTCAGCCGACGATCCCGAGGATGTCGCTTTCCTTCATGATGAGCAGGTCCTCGCCGTCGACCTTGACCTCGGTGCCCGACCACTTGCCGAACAGGATCTTGTCGCCGGCCTTGACGTCGAGCGGGGTGATCGTGCCGTTCTCGGCGCGCGCGCCGGTGCCGGCGGCGACGACTTCACCCTCCTGCGGCTTTTCCTTGGCGGTATCGGGGATGATGATCCCGCCGGCCGTCTTCTCCTCCGCCTCTACGCGGCGAACGAGGACGCGGTCGTGCAACGGACGAAAGTTCATTGCGAAGTCCCTCTTCAGTCAGTGTGACAGATTTCTGGCACTCACATCATGCGAGTGCCAACGCCGCGGATATGTGCCGCACCGCCACCATCGTCAAGGGCGACGGACGCGAAAATCGGCACGGCGGGCGGATGCCGCGGCGACCTTGCCAAAAGACCGCTTTTCCCCTAGGGCGCTCTCGTCCCGCAGGCCGATGCCTGCGGAGGAAGGCGCGACCGGCATGACCGCTCGCGCCGTTTTCGCATGATGCGCCGATATCGCATGATGCGCTGGGCGCTTTCCTCCGCACGCCAAGGTCCGAGGGATGCCGCGACCGGCATGGGGTCGCCGCGGCGTTTTCAGCCAAGACCAGCGGAACCAACCGCTTGGCCGGAAACAGATAAACCGAGGACACTCTAACCTTATGGCTACCCAGCCCACTCCTACCCGCGACGATTTCGCCGCAATGCTCGATGACATGTTCGGCGGTGCCGACAGCTTCGAGGGCCGCGTGGTGCACGGCACCGTCACCGCGATCGAAAACGACATGGCCGTCATCGACGTCGGCCTGAAGTCCGAAGGCCGCGTGCCGCTGCGCGAGTTCGCCGCGCCCGGCCAGAAGGCCGAGCTGAACGTCGGCGACGAGGTCGAGGTCTATGTCGACCGTGTCGAGAACATGCATGGCGAAGCGATGCTCAGCCGCGACCGCGCGCGCCGCGAGGCCGCATGGGACAAGCTGGAGCTGGAATTCAGCAAGACCGCGCGCGTCGAGGGCGTGATCTTCGGCCGCGTCAAGGGCGGCTTCACCGTTGACCTGTCGGGCGCCGTGGCGTTCCTGCCGGGCAGCCAGGTCGACATCCGTCCGGTGCGCGACGTCACGCCGCTGATGGACATCCCCCAGCCGTTCCAGATCCTGAAGATGGACCGCAAGCGCGGCAACATCGTCGTCAGCCGCCGCGCCGTGCTGGAAGAGACCCGCGCCGAGCAGCGTTCGGGCCTGATCCAGAGCCTGGCCGAGGGCCAGATCATCGACGGCGTCGTCAAGAACATCACCGACTACGGCGCGTTCGTCGACCTGGGCGGCATCGACGGCCTGCTGCACGTCACCGACCTCAGCTACAAGCGCGTCAACCATCCGTCCGAGATGATCGCGATCGGCGACACCGTGAAGGTGCAGATCATCCGCATCAACAAGGACACGCAGCGCATCAGCCTGGGCATGAAGCAGCTCGAGTCGGATCCGTGGGACGGCGCGAGCGCCAAGTATCCGATCGGCGCCAAGCTGTCGGGCCGCGTCACGAACATCACCGAATATGGTGCGTTCGTCGAACTGGAAGCGGGCATCGAGGGCCTCGTCCACGTGTCGGAAATGTCCTGGACCAAGAAGAACGTCCATCCGGGCAAGATCGTCAGCACGTCGCAGGAAGTCGACGTGGTGGTGCTCGAGGTCGACGAGGACAAGCGTCGCATCAGCCTCGGCCTCAAGCAGGCGCAGAACAATCCGTGGGAAGCGTTCGCCGCCGCCCATCCGATCGGTTCGACCGTCGAGGGCGAAGTCAAGAACGCGACCGAGTTCGGCCTGTTCATCGGCCTGGACAACGACGTCGACGGCATGGTCCACATGTCGGACATCGCCTGGGGCGTGTCGGGTGAGGACGCGCTCAACCTGCATCGCAAGGGCGAGACGGTTCAGGCCGTCGTGCTCGACATCGATGCCGAGAAGGAGCGCATCAGCCTCGGCATGAAGCAACTCGAGCGCGGCGGGCCTTCGGCCGGCGGCATCGCGGCGGCCGGCGACAAGCTGAACAAGAACGCGATCGTCACCGTGACCGTGCTCGAAGTCCGCGACGCGGGCCTCGAAGTGCAGCAGGGCGACGATGGCGCGACCGGCTTCATCAAGCGCACGGATCTGGGTCGCGACCGCGACGAGCAGCGTCCGGAGCGGTTCCAGGTCGGCCAGAAGTTCGACGCGATGGTGACGGGCTTCGACCGGTCGAAGAAGCCGACCTTCTCGATCAAAGCGATGCAGATCTCCGAAGAGAAGCAGGCCGTGGCGCAGTACGGGTCGTCCGACTCGGGCGCGACGCTGGGCAACATCCTGGGCGAGGCGCTCAAGGCCCGCTCGGACGCCGAGAAGAAGTAAGCCGACGGGTCTTCAGGACCAATGTGGGGCCGGAACGTTCACGCGTTCCGGCCCTTTTTTTCGATCGGTTCAATTTGGTCCTATACGACGGGGGCGTTGATCCCTATCAAGCCGGCATGGCTCCAAGCGAGGGTTGCGATGATCCGGTCTGAACTGATCCAGAAGCTGTGCGACGCGAATCCGACGCTCGCGGCGCATGACGTCGAAGGCATCGTCTCGACCTTCTTCGACGAGATTTCGCGCCGGCTCGCGGCCAACGGCCGCGTCGAATTGCGCGGCTTCGGCGCCTTTTCGACGCGCGAACGCGACGCCCGCGTCGGCCGCAACCCGCGTACCGGAGAGACGGTCGACGTCGACGCCAAGCGCGTCCCCTATTTCAAGCCGGGCAAGGAAATGCGCGCGCGCCTCAACGTCTGACCGCACGGCCACGTTTCGCGGGCTTGACGATCGGCGCCTGCTGGGCTTGTCGTACCCCCAGTGCGGACGTGGCGGAATCGGTAGACGCTGCCGACTTAAAATCGGCTTCCCTATGGAGTGCGGGTTCGAGTCCCGCCGTCCGCACCAGCGATCAGTCGCTGATCTTCCACCCCTGACGGCTGTCGCCGGCGCGGACCGGCTGCACGGCGGCGAGGCCCCGTTCGAAGCGGACGAGCGTGTCGTAGCGCGAGTCGGTCGGCGCGGACACCGGATCGATCGACGCATAGCGCACCGGCTGTGGCAGCGGTGCCGTATAGCCCGAGGCACGATAGACGGGCGCGGAGGCGACGCCGGCATAGGCGACGGGCGCCGCGATCGGTCGTGGGGCCGATGCCGCGGCGATCGCGAGCGCGGCAGGCGCGACGGACCGGCGCAGCGGTGCGGCGATGCGCGCCGCATCGGCGGTGAAGGCGGTGAATTCGCGCCCCTCCTCGAACACCGCGTGGCGTCCCGTCACGAAGGCGCCGGCGATGACGCCGCCGACCAGGATCGTGCCGATCGTCTCGCCGGCCCGGCCCTTGCCCGACGCGTGATAGCGGCCGACGATCGGGACGTTGCGGCCCGCGACCTCGATCGAGCGCAGTTCGATGTCGATCTTGCCCGACTTGCCGAACGCGCCCTTGCCGGTGCGACCGGTCACCGCGCCGACGCCGGCCGTGCCGCGCGGGATCAGCACCATGCCGTCGACCACGACGTCGCGCGCCACCGACACCGGCACCGCCTGTCCGACGCGGGCGCGGTTCGAGGCGACCTCTTCGTCGAGGCGCAGCACGACCTCGGTATGCGGCGGCAGTACCGCCTCCGCCGCGAAGGGAGCAACGACCGGGGTCGGCGCGACATTCTGCGCCACGGCGGTGGCCGGCACTGCACATCCCAGCGCCACGATCGTCAAAGTCCGCATAAGTCCCCCTTGGATGGCGCGCTGGCCCACGCTCCACCGACTAGGCGCAAGAGCTGTGCATCCGGTGAAATCTCCTGGTTAACGCACCGGCACCGGTTGGCGCACGCGCCGGAACAGGGTACCCGCGGACGGGATGACGGGCGGGCGAGCGGCACAGGTCTGGGACGGGGGCGCAGGCGGTGCGGGCGCCCGGCCGCGCCGGCTCGCGATAGGCCTTGCGGCAGCGCTGCTGATCGCGGGATGCGGCCAGCGGCCCGATACCGGCCCGGTCGTCGCCAGCGCGATCGGCGAGCCGCCGCGCCCCGTCGACCCGGCGCGCGGTCGCCCCGATACGCCGGCGCGACTGCTGCTCGACGCGACCGCCGAGGGGCTGGTCCGCTTCGACGCCACCGGCCAGATCGAACCGGGCCTTGCCGAACGCTGGATCGTGATCGATCAGGGCACGAGCTATATCTTTCGTCTCCGCGAGGCACAGTGGAGCGACGGCAGCCCGGTCGAGGCGGGGCAGGTCGTGGCGTTGCTGCGGCGACAGATCGCGGCGGGGTCGCGCAACCCGCTCGCCCCCTTCCTGACCGCGGTCGACGAGATCGTCGAGATGACGCCGCAGGTGATCGAGGTGCGGCTGCGCCGGCCGCGCCCCGACCTGCTGAAGCTGTTCGCGCAACCGGATCTGGCGCTGTGGCGTCGCGGTGGCGGCGCGGGACCGATGCGGGTGGTGCGCGCCGGGCGCAGCCTGCTGCTGCGTCCCGCCTTCGATCCGGGACGCGCCGACCCCGAGGACCGCCGCAGGACGCGCCCGGAACAGGACGTCCGGCTGATCGGCGAGCGCGCCGCGCGCGCGATCGTCCGGTTCGCGGCGAAGGATTCGGACTATGTCGTCGGCGGCAGCTTCGTCGACTGGCCGCTGGTGGGACTGGCGACGGTGGCCCCCGCCAACATCCGCCTCGATCCGGCCGCCGGCCTGTTCGGTCTGGCCATCGCCCGTCGGAACGGGTTCCTGGCCGATCCGCTCAACCGCGCGGCGATCGGCGGCGCGATCGACCGGTCCGCGGCCACCGGTGCGGTTATGCAAGGGTGGGAGACCGCCGACCGGATCCTGCCCGACATGCTCGATTCCGCCGCGCCGCCGGCGCTACCGGGTTGGTCGCTGCTGACGCCGGACGAGCGCCGGGCGCAGGCGCGTGCGCGCGTGGCGGCATGGGGCGAGGCGGTGCGGTTGCGGATCGCGATGCCCGCCGGGCCGGGCGCGACGCTGCTCTACGCGCAGGTTGCGGCATCGCTGCTCGCCATCGGCGTGACCCCGGTACGGGTCGACGCGGACGATGCGGCGGAGCTTCGACTGGTCGATGCGGTCGCGCCCTATGACAGCGCGCGCTGGTACCTCGCCAACGCCTGCACACCTTGCGGCGACGAGGCGCAGGCGGCGCTGATCGCGGCGCGCGACGCGCCGACGCTCGGCGAGCGGTCGCGGCTGATCGCCGTGGCCGATGCGGCGCTGGCGAGCGACGCCGCGTTCATTCCGATCGCGCGACCGCTGCGCTGGTCGCTGGTCGCGATGCGGCTGCGCCAGTGGCGGCCGAACGCGCGCGCGTGGCACCCGTTGAACCGGCTGCGCGACGACACCAATTAAGCTGTATGACCACGCGCCCCCGTACCATGGACATCCACCCCATCCTGTCGTCGCTGCCGATCGGTCGCGATGCCGCATCCGTCCGCCTTCGGCTCGAGGCGATGGAGCGGGTGATGGAGGGATTGTTCACGATCCCCGGCACCAGCCGCAAGGTCGGCCTGGACGTACTGCTCGATCTGGTGCCCGTCGTCGGCACGACGATCGCGGCGCTCGTCGGCTCGTGGCTGGTGTGGGAAGCGCGCAACCTCGGTATGTCGAAGCTCCAGATGGCGCGGATGTTCGGCAACGTCGGCGTCGACTGGGCGCTGGGCATGATCCCGTTCGTCGGTGCGGTGCCCGATTTCTTCTTCCGCTCGAACACGCGCAACCTGCGGATCATCCGCAGGCACCTGGACCGGCATCATCCGGCGACCGCGACGATCCTCGGCTGAGGCGTCGCGGTCAGCGCGTCCCGCGCCAGATGCGGACGCGCGCGTTCGGCGACAACCCGCCCTGGTGCGCGGGGCACCGCCGGTAGCGGAAGGCCGTGTCGAGACAGATCCATACCTCGTCCAGCCAGCCGCGCCGGTTGGCGGTGATCCGCATCATGTCCGCGGTCATGCCGGGATTGACCGCGGCGATCCGCTGCGACAGCGCGCCCGCGGTCAATGGCCCGCGCGACAGCGCAGCCATGTCCGGATAGCGCAGCTTCGCGTAAAGCCCGGTCGAGCGGGCGAAATAATCGGCGGGCGACGAACCCGCCATGCAGGTGCCGTGCTTCGCCCATTCATGCTGCAACAGCTGCGCCGACGGCGTCGCGCAGATGTTGCGGCGGATCACCTCGCGCGACAGCAGCGGCGTCGCCCGGCAATATTGCGGCCAGTCCTTGCCCACGCCGTCCGGCCACAGCCCGTGCAGCGTGAAGCCGAAGCGGTTGCCGCTGCCGCACTGGAACCGGGCGGCGGCGTCGCGTGCGTGCTCGTGGCAATATTGCGGTGCCCAGGTGATCGCGAGCGTATAGCTGCCGATCGGCAGCCGCCGCTGCGGCTGGCGGGCATCGGGCAGGTCGGGACGCGGGCGGTCGACCGTCGCCGGCGCGCTGCATCGGAGCGCCTGCGCCTGTGCGACGCCCGGCGCGACGAGCAGCGCGGCGGCGGAAAGGGCATGGCGGATCATGCGCGCGGCGCGTCCATCAGGTCGTCGTCCTCGTCCAGCCCCTCGCCGAACCACGCCTTCGCATCCGGCCTGAACAGCATCACCGCGGCGGCGATGTAGAGCAGGTTGGCGGCCACGCCGAGCACGAGCTGCGAACCGATCGGGACCCGCCCGAGCGCGAGCAGGAACACCGCGGACAGCAGGCCGAACGCACCGAAGGCGGCGAAGACGACCTGCACCCATTTGGCGACGACGCTCGGCCGGCGCACGATGAAGACCCATAGCAGCACTGCGATGGCGAGGCCGACGACCTGCATCGCCGGCAGCACCCAGGTGGCGTTGGCGAGCATCGGGTTGGCGGCCAGCGCGGCGTGCGACGTCGTCCAGTTGAGCGCGGTGTTCACCAGCCCGATGATCACCGAGGCCCAGTAGAATTGTTCGAAACGGGCGATCGACGGCGGCTTGACCATGGCGGCATTCCCTGACTGAATCGCCGCCAGCCTAGCCGCGCCGCGAGACCGCGCAAGCCGCCGCGATCAAGCCACGGAAAAATCGAGGCCGATGTCGGCCGCCGGGGCGGACTGGGTGAGCCGCCCGACCGAGACATAGGTGACGCCGGTGTCGGCGATGGCGCGGATCGTGTCGAGGCGCACTCCGCCCGACGCCTCGGTCGGCACGCGCCCGGCGACCAGCGCCACGGCTTCGCGCAGCGTCGCCGGCGCCATGTTGTCGAGCAACAGGTGCGTCGCCCCGGCCGCCAGCGCCGGCTCGACCTGGTCGATGCGATCGACCTCGACGATGATCCGCGCGATGCCGGCATCGACCGCGCGTCGCACCGCCGCCGCGACGCCGCCGGCGACCGCGACGTGATTGTCCTTTATCATCGCCGCGTCCCACAGCCCCATGCGATGGTTGTGCGCACCGCCGGTGCGCGTCGCATATTTCTCGAGCCGCCGCAGCCCGGGAATCGTCTTGCGCGTGTCGAGCAGCGTCGCCCCCGTCCCCGCGATCGCGTCGACATAGCTGCGGGTCAGCGTCGCGATGCCCGACAGGTGCTGGACGGTGTTGAGCGCCGACCGTTCCGCGGTCAGCATCGCGCGCGCGCGGCCCTCGATACGCAGCAGGTCGCTGCCCGCCGGGACCGCGGCGCCGTCCTCGACGCAGGCGGTGATCGCGACCTCCGGGTCGAGCGCGCGGAAGAACGCCTCGGCGATGGCGAGGCCGGCGACGACGATCGGTTCGCGCGTGTCCATCACCCCGACGAAGCGCGCGCCCGACGGGATGACCGCGGCGGACGTGATGTCGCCGCCCTCACCCAGATCCTCGGCGAGCGTGGCGGCGACGAAGCCGTCGAGATCGAAGCCGGCGAGGTGAAACGGGGTCATGCGAAAAAGTCCGATCGGCACGGGGAACAAAATACGGTATCACCGGTTCGACGGCGTTCCGGGTGGGAGTATGACACATGCATGATCGCGCGGCATTCGCCGAACTCGACCGCCTGCTCGGTGCGGCGCTGGACCTTGCCGACCGGCTCGACATGACGATGGTCGCGATCCACGTCGACGAGGCGCGCAACCTGCTGCGCGTCGGCGCCGATTCAGGCGTGATCGCGCCGCTCAGTCTCCAGTGACCGGCACTGCGGCGACCGGCCCCAGGTCGCCGCGGCCCACCGTTCCCGACGCCATCACCAGCATCGCATCGAGGCTCTTCTTCGCCTTCAGGCGCAGCCCTTCCTCGATCTCGATCCGTGGCGTCAGGTCGCGCAGCGCGACGTAGAGCTTTTCCATCGTGTTGAGCGCCATGTACGGGCAGATGTTGCAGTTGCAATTGCCGTCCGCGCCCGGCGCGCCGATGAAGCGCTTGACGGGCATCGCCTTTTCCATCTGGTGGATGATGTGCGGTTCGGTGGCGACGATCAGCGTGTCGCCGGGCATGGCGTTGGCGAATTCCAGGATGCCGCGCGTCGATCCGACGTAATCGGCATGGTCGAGGATCACCGCGGGGCATTCCGGATGCGCCGCCACCGGTGCGCCGGGATGCTGTGCCTTCAGCTTGAGCAATTCGGTCTCGCTGAACGCCTCGTGCACGATGCACACGCCCGGCCACAGCAGCATGTCGCGCCCGGTCTTGCGCGTGAGATAGCCGCCGAGGTTGCGATCGGGCCCGAAGATGATCTTCTGGTCGCGCGGCAATTGCGCGAGGATCGTCTCCGCCGAGGACGAGGTGACGATGACGTCGCTCAGCGCCTTCACCTCGGTCGAGCAGTTGATGTAGGTCAGCGCGATGTGATCGGGATGCGCGGCGCGGAACGCGGCGAACTGGTCGGGCGGGCAGCTGTCCTCCAGGCTGCATCCGGCGTCCATGTCGGGCAGCACCACGATCTTGTCGGGGCTCAGGATCTTCGCCGTCTCCGCCATGAAGCGCACGCCGCAGAAGGCGATGACGTCGGCGTCGGTCGCCTGCGCCTTGCGGCTGAGGTCGAGGCTGTCGCCGACGAAATCGGCAAGATCCTGAAGCTCGGGCTTCTGGTAGTAATGCGCCAGGATCACCGCGTTGCGCTCCTTGCGGAGGCGGTCGATCTCGGCGCGCAGGTCGAGCCCGGCGAAGCTGTCGGTCAATTTCATGGCTACCCCGTTAGGCTATCTTGCCGCCGCCCTCAACGCGCGTTGCCGAGCACTTCGGCGAGCGACCGGCTTGCATCCCAGCGCTCGGTCGACGCGGTCGGATCGTCGGCGAAGCTGACCTTCACGCTCGCATCGATGCCCGCGGCACGCAGCGGCATCGCGAAGCTGCTCTCGACCGCGCGGCGGGTGGCGTCGCGCGCGAGCTTCATCGGCGTCGCGTCGCGCGCCTGCCGCACCAGTTCGGCCTGGCCGGCACGGCGGTTCGCCGAATCGAGCCGCGTATCGGCGTCGGTCAGCCGCGACAGGATGCCGCCGCTGCCATATTCCCGGATCGCGGTCAGATCGACCTGCGGACCGTCGAGCTCGATCGGCGGCAGCCGAACCACGAGCGTCCGCGTATCGGGATCCCAGGCGACGTCCGACTGGGTGAGCTTGCCGAGGTCGACCTCGTACCGCACCAGTCCGGGCATGATGAGCGTCTTTTCGGTCGACAGGCCGAGCTGCGACTGGCGCGAGGTGCTGACCGCGACGAAGCGCGCGGCAAAGGCGGACAGGCGGTTCTGTTCGCGCAGCCCCTGCAGGCTGGCGCTGGCGACGGTGGTGGGATCGGGCGACAGCCGCCGCTCGACGTAGCGCTGCACGCCCCACAGGCCGACGAGAACCGCCAGCCCGAGCAGGACGATGATGCCCGCCGCCTTGCCGAGGAACGATCCGGTCGACGATCGCGGTGGCACGGCGGTGGCCGGGGCCGGCGGCACCGGGTCGTTCATGCTGCCGTCCGCCACGCCGCATCCTCCTCGTTCACCAGCCCGCGCCCGCGCAGGTCGTAGAGATGCGCGAGCACCGACCGTTCCGCCGCCGGGATCAGCCGCGGGTCGAGCCCGACGTACATCCGCGCCGTCATCGATCCCAGCGGCAGCGGCGATTCGCGCAGCAGGCGCAGGATCTGCCCCTCGCGCTGCTTGCGATGGCCGAGCATGCCGCGCACCAGCCGCCGCGGATTGTCCACCGCCTCGCCATGGCCGGGATAATAGACGCGGTCGTCGCGGGCGAGCAGCTTGTCGAGGCTGGCCATATAGGCCCCCATGTCGCCGTCGGGGGGCGAGATCACGCTGGTCGCCCAGCCCATGACATGGTCGCCCGAGAACAGCACCCGCGTCTCCGGCAGCGCAAAGGCGAGATGGTTGGACGTGTGGCCGGGCGTCGCCACCGCAGCGAGCGTCCACCCCTGCCCTGCCACCGTCTCGCCGTCCGCGAGCACGCGATCGGGCGCATAGTCCGCGTCGAACGCAGCATCCAGCCGCGGGCTGTCGCCCGACACGAACACCGGCGCCGCGCCGACGACCGGCGCGCCGGTCGCGGCGGCGAGCGGTCGGCTGGCGGGGCTGTGGTCGCGGTGATGGTGGGTGATGACGATGGCGCTCACCGGCCGTCCGGCGACGACGTCGAGCAGCGCGGCGATATGGGCGGGATCGTCGGGGCCGGGATCGATGATCGCCAGATCGTGCGTGCCGACGACATGCGTCTGCGTGCCGCCGGCGGTGTAGGGCGACGGGTTGGGCGCGAGCACGCGGGTCACGAGCGGCTCGAGCTGGATCGGGATACCGGTCGGGTGCTCGGCCATCGACAGCGATGTGGCGTCATCCGCGGCGCGGCGCAAGGGCGCAACCCCCTGCCTGCGGTCGCGGCGCCCTTCCGGTCGCAACCGGGAAGGGCGCCATGGATACGCTCAATCCTTGTCCGGCGAGGCCATTTCGGCGCGCAGTTCGGCCAGCGCCTCGTCCATCTCCGCGAGCGCCTCCGCCCGGTCCTTGGCCGGCATGTCGCGGTTGGCGGCGATGTCGGCGCGCGACGCCTGAACGCTCGACAGCGCGGTCTGCATCGCGTTGCGGCGGATCTCGCCGGCGTGGGCCGCGGCATAGCTGGCATTCTGCGCCATCGCCTCGATCCGGTTCGTGCAGATGACCATGATACGGCGGTCGCCCTGCTGGCGGTTGACGACCATGTCGCGCGCACCGCCGTCGCGGCCGTCGGCACAGCGCTGTTCGCTGACCTCGGGCGCGGCCTTCAGCGACCGGTCGACGAGGACCTGGATGTCGCGGTCGGCGAAACGTCCACTGTCGGTCGAGGTATAGGTGTTGACCTGGCCGTCCTTGCCGACGCGCTTGACGATCACGCGGTGCGGCTT
>NZ_JAJLPA010000031.1 GCF_025548555.1 Sphingomonas sp. A2-49 | reverse complement strand
GCGATCATTTCGGAGAGGATATAATCATGTTCCGTTCCACGTTGTTCGCGCATGCCGCCGGCCTCGCCATGATCGCCGCGGTCGCCGCCGCGCCCGCCGATGCGCAGGGGAAGAAGGATCGCGCCCGCATCGCGGTGGCCGAGGCGCAGGCCAAGGTCGAGGCGGCGATGAAGGTCGATGCGACGACGCTGACGCCGCGCCTGCTCGCCGACGCGCAGGCCGCGCTGCGCACCGCGCAGGAGGATGTGGCGAGCAACCGCAAGGACGAGGCGATCGCCACCGCCAACCGCGCCTCGCAGCTGGCCGACCAGGCGCTCGGCGAGGCGCAGCGCCGCCGGGCCGACGCCAATGCCGCGGTCCGCACGGACGCGGTCGCGGCCACCGTGTCGGCGCAGGCGGACGCGGACGCCGCCAACGCGCGCGCCGCCGCCGCCGAGCAGAGCGCCGCAGCGGCGCAGGCGCAGGCCGATCGCGCGCAGGCGGAGGCCGCGGCATTGCGCGCTGCACCCGCGCCGGCGCCGCAGCCGGCATCGACCACCACGACGACCACGGTCGAGCAGCCGGTGGCCGCGACGACGACCACGCGTCGCACCACCACCGCGCGCCGCGTCGTGCGCAAGCCGGTCGCGCGGCGGACGGTCACCGTGGCCAAGCCCGCCGCGGTCAAGACGACGACGACGGTCACCACTGGCAACTGACCGCGTCCCGCCCCGCGGGGCGGGACGGGACCGAAACCGGCGCCGTGGCGCGACGCCGTCCGTGGGGGTCGTCTCGCACGACTCCGACGGACGGCTTTTCGCGTCTGCAAAAATGCGCTAGGGGCGCGCCCGATTACCTTTCACATTCAGGAATTCCCATGAGCCTCCGCAACGTGGCGATCATCGCGCACGTCGATCACGGCAAGACGACCCTGGTCGACCAGCTCTTCCGCCAGTCGGGCACCTTCCGCGACAACCAGCGCGTCGAAGAGCGAGCGATGGATTCGAACGACCTCGAGAAGGAGCGCGGGATCACCATCCTCGCCAAGCCGACCTCGGTCGACTGGGCGCCCCCGGGCGGCGGCGAGAGCGTGCGGATCAACATCGTCGACACGCCGGGCCACGCCGACTTCGGCGGCGAGGTGGAGCGGATCCTGAGCATGGTCGACGGCGTCGTCCTGCTGGTCGATTCGTCGGAAGGCGCGATGCCACAGACGAAGTTCGTCACCGGCAAGGCGCTGGCGCTGGGCCTGAAGCCGATCGTCGTCGTCAACAAGGTCGACCGCCCCGATGCGCGCATCCAGGAGGTGCTGGACGAGGTGTTCGACCTGTTCGTGTCGCTCGACGCCAACGACGAGCAGCTCGATTTCCCGGTGCTCTATGCGAGCGGCCGCAATGGGTATGCCTCAACCGACATGGACGCGCGCGAGGGCACGCTGATTCCGATGTTCGAGACGATCGTCAACCACGTCCCGGCGCCCAAGGTCGAGGTGGAGGACGTGCCCTTCACGTTCCTGGTCACGCTGCTCGACCGCGACAACTTCCTCGGCCGCATCCTGACCGGGCGCGTCAATTCGGGGACGGTCAAGACCAACCAGGCGATCCACGCGCTCGACAACGACGGCAAGATCGTCGAGGCGGGCCGCGCGTCGAAGATCCTGTCGTTCCGCGGGCTCGACCGCGTGCCGGTCGACGAGGCGAAGGCGGGCGACATCATCAGCCTCGCCGGCCTGACCACCGCGACCGTCGCCAACACGATCGCCGACATCACCGTCACCGAGCCGCTGCACGCCCAGCCGATCGATCCGCCGACGCTGTCGATGCGCTTCGCGGTCAACGATTCGCCGATGGCGGGGCGCGAGGGGTCGAAGGTGACCAGCCGCATGATCCGCGACCGCCTGTTCCGCGAGGCGGAATCGAACGTCGCGATCAAGGTGACCGAGGCGGCCGACCGCGACAGCTACGAGGTCGCGGGCCGCGGCGAATTGCAGCTCGGCGTGCTGATCGAAACGATGCGGCGCGAGGGCTTCGAGCTGGGCATCAGCCGCCCGCGCGTGCTGTTCGGCGAGGATGAGAACGGCAAGAAGACCGAGCCGTACGAAACCGTCATCATCGACGTCGACGAGGAGCATTCGGGCACGGTCGTCGAGAAGATGAACCTGCGCAAGGCGGAGCTGACCGACATGCGGCCGTCGACCGGCGGCAAGACGCGCATCACCTTCTCCGCGCCCAGCCGCGGCATGATCGGTTACCACGGCGAATTCCTCAGCGATACGCGCGGCACTGGCATCATGAACCGCCTGTTCGAGAAGTACGGCCCCCACAAGGGCAACATCGAGGGCCGCAAGAACGGCGTGCTGATCTCGAACGGCGCCGGCGAGGCCAATTCCTACGCGCTGGGGCCGCTCGAGGAGCGCGGCATCCTGTTCGTTGGGCACGGCGAGGCGCTGTACGAGGGCATGGTGATCGGCGAGAACGCCAAGACGGACGACCTTGAGGTCAATCCGATGAAGGCGAAGCAGCTGACCAACTTCCGCGCCAGCGGCGGCAAGGACGATGCGATCCGCCTGACCCCGCCCAAGAAGATGACGCTCGAGCAGGCGATCGCCTATATCGACGACGACGAGATGGTCGAGGTGACGCCCAAGACGATCCGGCTGCGCAAGCGCCACCTGGACCCGAACGAGCGCAAGCGCGCGAGCCGGGCCAAGCAGGCGGCATGATCTTCCGGGGGGCGTCCGAGCGATCGGGCGCCCCTTTCGTATCCTGCCGGCCGCGTCGGCGGATCCGCGGGGTGCGCATGGGGGACGGCAGTAAACCGCGGATGAACAACGCATTCCTGCGCCGTTCAGGGCGACTCGGCTAGACGCCTTGCAACACGCTTGGACTTTCGTGCGTTTTGCCCGGGCGTTGTGATGAGGAGTTCGGCGTCATGAATGCGTTGATGAAGAAGGCAGGACTGGGCATCGCGCTCGCCGCCACCGCGTTGACCGCGGCGGCGCCGGCGGAGGCGCAGCGTTGGGGCGGATATCGCCACTACAACCGCGGCGGCAACACCGCGGCGGGCGCCTTGCTCGGCGGGATCGTCGGGCTGGGTATCGGTGCGGCGATCGCGAGCAGCAACCGCGACGGTTATTACGACCGCGGCTATCGCGGTTATTACGATGCACCGCCGCCGCCGCGGGTCGTCTATCGCGACCGTTATTATGCGCCGCCGCCCCGCGTGGTCGTGCGCGAGCGTTACTACGATTACGCGCCGCAATACGACTATGGCTATCGCGGCGATTACGGATACGGCTACGGCTATTGAGCCGAAGACGATTTCGTCGGGAAAGCGGTGCGGGACTTCGGTTCCGCGCCGCTTTTTCGTGGCGGGCCGGTGCCGATGCGGGTAAGCGCGCGGGATGACCGATACGCCCCCCGATCGCCTGTCGACCGATCCGTCGAGCCCCCATTTCGACCAGCCCGCGCTGGAGCGCGGCATCGGCATCCGCTTCAAGGGTGTCGAGCGCAAGGACGTCGAGGAATATGACCGCGAGGCGGGCTGGATCCGCGTCGCGCTTGGCAAGAAGGTGGATCGCCACGGACGCCCGTTGACGCTGAAGCTGTCGGGCGACGTGGAAGCCTGGTTCGAGCGGCCGGCGGCGGATGCCACCGCCGAGGATCAGGCCGAGGGCTGAGCACCATACATCTGAATGACTGCAAGGGCGCGAGGCAATGCTTCGCGCCTTTTTTCATGGTGAGCAGCGGCGGGGAATGGCCACTGGCTTGCCGTGCGAGGCGACCCGCCCTACGCCCTTCGACAATACCATTATGATACCGGAGCGGGCGATGATGCGGCAGATCGGCAACCGGAGCGGGCGAGCCATGGTGGCGGCGGTGGCGCTGGCGGTCGCCGCGGGGCCGGCCGCGGCGGGTCCGGCGACGCTGCCGGCGATCGTCCCGACGCCGGTGTCGATGACGCTGGCCGGTGGGAACGGTGTGGCGTTGGGCGATGCGGTCGTACTGATCGCGGCGCCCGGCACCGATCCCGAAACGGTCGCGCTGGTCCGCAGCGTGCTGGCGGCGGCCGGCGTGACCGCGGTGACGACCGCGTCTCGGCTGCCCGGCACGCTCGATCGCGCCTATGTAATCGTCGGCACGGGCGAGGGCGGGATCGTGCGCGACGCGCTGGCGCGGAGCGGTGCGACGCCCGACACGCATCCCGAGGGCTATACGATCGCCAGCCGGGCGGCGGGGCGCGGCGGGATCGTGACGCTCGCCGGCCACGACGCCGACGGGCTGTTCCACGCGGTGCAGACGTTCCGGCAGCTGGCCCGGAGCGGCATGATCCCGGCGCTGACGATCCGGGATCACCCGGCGATGCCGATCCGCGGCACGATCGAGGGATTCTACGGCGCGCCATGGTCGATGGCGGATCGCACCCGGCATCTCGATTTCCTCGCCACCGTCAAGGCGAACACCTATGTCTACAGCCCGAAGGACGACCCCTATGCCCGCGACCGCTGGCGCGAGGCGTATCCGGCGGCGACGCTGACCGCGCTGGCGGCGCTGGCGACGACCGCGCGGCGCAACCATGTCGATTTCGTCTATGCGATCTCGCCGGGGCCGAGCGTCTGTTTCTCCGACCCCGCCGATGCGCGCGCGCTGGAGCGCAAGTTCGGCGCGCTGCGCGCGATCGGCATCCGCAGCTTCTATGTCGCGCTGGACGACATCGCCTATACCAAATGGAATTGCGCGGCGGACCAGGCGGCGTTCGGTCCGTCCGGGGCGGAGGCCGCGGGGACCGCGCAGGCGCGGCTGCTCAACGGCGTGCAGGCGGACCTGACCGCGAAGGATCCGGCGGCGCGGCCGCTCATCATGGTGCCGACCGAATATTACGATGCCAAGGAGACGCCGTACAAGGCGGCGCTGCGCAAGACGCTCGACCCGCGCATCGTCGTGCAATGGACGGGGACCGACGTGGTCCCGCCCGCGATCTCGGTTCCCGATGCGCAGGCGGCGACCAAAGCGTTCGGGCGCAAGACGCTGCTCTGGGACAATTATCCGGTCAACGATTATGCGCAGACCACCGGGCGGCTGCTGATGGCGCCCTATGCCCGGCGGCAGGCGGGGCTGTCGGCGGAGCTGACCGGCATCCTGTCCAACCCGATGAACCAGGAGGTGCCGAGCCGCGTCGCGGTGACCGGCGTGGCGGCGTTCGGATGGAACGACGCGGGCTACGATGCCGACCGGACGTGGATCGCCGCGGCACGGGCGCTGGCCGGTGACGATACGCGCGCGACCGCGGCGCTGCTGACCTTCTTCGATACGCAGCATATGGCGCCGACCTTCGGCAGCCAGCCGTGGCAGGAGCAGGCGCCGCGGCTGAAGGCGGCGCTGGACCGCGTGCGCGACGCGATCGCCGGGGGCGATCCGGCGGCGCGCCGCGCGTCGATCGCGGCGCTGACGCGAACCGCCGACGACCTGGCGGGCGCGCCCGACCTCATCCGGTCGGGTACGGTCGATCCCGGCTTCGCGGCACAGTCGCAGCCGTGGCTCGACGCGATGCAGCTATGGGGCCGCGCGTTGCAGCTGACCGCCGCCGGGCTGGATGCGGCCGAGCGCGGCAATGCCGCCGCGCCGCGCTATTTCGCCGATGCCGGCCGGCTTGCCGCTCAGGCGGCGGCGGTGCGCACGATCCCCGGCGCGACCCGGTTCGACGGCACGGTGCGGATCGCCGACGGGGTGCTCGACCGGTTCGTCGCCGATGCGCCCGGGCTCATCGCGCCGGTCGCGCCGATCGCCCCGGCAGGTTAGGGTGGCGGGATGGCGCGGCTCATCCTGTTCAACAAGCCCTATGGCGTGCTCAGCCAGTTCACCGATCGTGGCACCGTGAGCGCGCGCCCGACGCTGTCACAGTTCGTCGATATCCCCGGTGTCTATCCCGCCGGGCGGCTGGACCGGGACAGCGAAGGACTGTTGCTGCTGACCGACGACGGTCGGTTGCAGGCGCGGATCGCCGACCCCCGCTTCAAGCTGCCCAAGACCTATCTGGTGCAGGTCGAGGGCATGCCCGATGCGGCGGCGCTCGACCGGCTGCGCGCGGGGCCGGTGCTGGCGGACGGGCCGACGCGGCCGGCGGAGGTCGAACGGATCGCCGACCCGGCGCCGTGGCCGCGCGACCCGCCGATCCGCGTGCGGCTGGCGATCCCGGACTGCTGGTTGCGCCTGACGATCCGCGAGGGGCGCAACCGCCAGGTGCGGCGGATGACCGCGGCGGTCGGCCACCCGACGTTGCGGCTGATCCGCTGGCGGATCGGCGACTGGACGCTGGCGGATCTGGCACCGGGGGACTGGCGGGCGGCGTGACGCGCCGTCACCCGTCGGGCGCCGGAGCGACGACGTGCCAGTCGCCGGCAATGGCATCGAGCGTGCGGCGCGCGGTTGCGAGGCTGGCGGGATCGTAGGTATAATGCGTTTCGCGGCCCTGGCGCAGCGCGCGGACGAAGCCCGCCGCCTCTAGCACGTGCAGGTGCTTGGTGACCGCCTGACGGGTCATGCCGGCATTGGCGGACAGTCGTGCGATCGGACGGGGCGGGCCGCTGCGCAGAATCACGAGCAGCGCGAGCCGCGTCGGATCGGCAAGCGCAGCGAACAGGCGGGCGGCCTGGACGGGTTTCGGCATCGGGAGCATCGGCAACCTCCTGGTTGCCGCGCGCGCAACCGCTGGGTTGCTTATGGATCGATGGCAGAGGTTGTGCAACCGTTGGGTTGCGTAGTGCGCGATTGGGTTCGGGGGGTGACCGAGCGGATCGTGCGATGAGGCGAGCGAGAAAGTTGGTTCGCGCGGAGGCGCGGAGAAGATTGGTTCACGCAAAGACGCAAAGACGCAAAGACGCAGAGACGCAGAGACGGGCAGACGCGGAGAAAAAGGTTGGTGCGCGGCGAAGCGCGGAGAAGATGGATAGTGCGCAGAGGCGCGGACGACGTAGAAGGGAAGGGTTCGACGCAACCTGCGCGATGTCACGGTAGCGATTGCGGGGCGCTCGTCGCGCCTATGACAGGCGATCGGCGTCCTCTGCGGCCTTGTGATGACGCGCGCGGATCTCACACCAACCCGCGCCATCATCCTCACGTAGGCGGGGATCGATACGCACTGGCTGTCCTGCGTCTCAATACCGTCAGCCAGTATGGATCCCCGCCTGCGCGGGGATGACGGGTGTGGGGGATGTTTCGGAGTCCCATCATGTCGCATGGCCCGGGTGCGGCGTTGCGGTACCCACCGGTTGAGGGTTGAGGGTTGAGGGTTGAGGGTTGAGGGTTGCGGTGGCGCCGTGGGCAAGACCTCTGCGCCTCTGCGCCTCCGCGCGATCATACCGACCGTGAGAGGGCGGTGACCAAGCGGGTTGTCATCCCGCGCAGGCGGGGATCCATACGCACTGGCCGTCCTGTGTCTCGATACCGTCAGCCGGTATGGATCCCCGCCTGCGCGGGGATGACCGGGTAGGGTGAGGGTGGCCGTCAGGCGGCTTCGAGCGCTTCGGTGGCGGCGAGCCAGAGCGCTTCGGCGGCCTCGATCTGCGACTGGAGGTCGGCGCGGCGCTTCATCAGGTCGGACATCGCCAGTTTGGCGAAGCGCGGCTCGGCGGTCCCGGGGTCGAACATCGCGCGGTCGATCGCGTTGCGATCGGTGGTGAGCTTCGCGATCTCCGCTTCGGTGTCGCGGATGGTCTTGCGGCGCGCCTTGTCGGCATCGCGGTCGATCGGCTTGCCCTTGTCCTTCTTCGCGCCCGATGCCTTCTTCGCTTCGGGCGGCTTGTCGCCGGCGAGGACGAAGGCGATGTAATCGTCGAGGCTGCCGTCGAATTCCTTCGCGGTGCCGTTGTCGACGAGCACGAGGCGGTCGGCGGTCATTTCGAGCATGTGGCGATCGTGGCTGACGAGGACGACCGCGCCGGTATAGGCGTTGAGCGCCTGTACCAGCGCCTCGCGCGCGTCGACGTCGAGGTGGTTCGTCGGCTCGTCGAGGATCAGCATGTGCGGTGCGTCGCGGGTGATGAGCGCGAGCGCGAGGCGCGCCTTTTCACCGCCGGACATCTTGCCGACCTTACCCACCGCCTTGTCGCCCGAAAAACCGAAGCGGCCGAGCTGCGCGCGCACCGCGGCGGGACTGGCGCCCTTCATGATCCGCGTCATGTGTTCGAGCGGGGTGTCGTCGGCGTCCAGTTCCTCGACCTGATACTGGGTGAAATAGCCGACCTTCATCTTGCCCGAGGCCGACATCTCGCCGTCCATCGGCGCGAGCTGGGCGGCGAGCAGGCGGGCGAGCGTGGTCTTGCCGTTGCCGTTGCGCCCCAGCAGCGCGACGCGGTCGTCGGGATCGAGCCGCATGTTGAGGCGCTTGAGGATCGGCGTTTCGCTGTAGCCGACGCTCGCCATGTCGAGCGTGATGAGCGGGGGCCGCAGTTCGGTGGGATCGGGGAAGTCGAACGAGAGCGAGGGATCGTTGGCGAGTTCGGCGATCGGCTGCATCTTGGCGAGCATCTTCTGCCGGCTCTGCGCCTGTTTGGCGGTCGAGGCGCGCGCCGAATTGCGGGCGACGTAATCCTGAAGCTTCGCGCGCTGGATGTCCTGGTTCGCCTTGGCCGCGGCAAGCTGTGCCATGCGTTCGGCGCGCTGGCGTTCGAAGCTGTCGTAGCCGCCGGGATACAGCGTGATCTTGCCGTTCTGGAGGTGGAGGATGTGATCGACGACGTTGTTGAGGAAATCGCGTTCGTGGCTGACGACGACGATCGTCGCCTTGTAGCCGACCAGGAAATCCTCGAGCCACATCACCGCTTCGAGATCGAGGTGGTTGGACGGTTCGTCGAGCAGCAACAGATCGGGCTGCGAGAACAGCAGCGCGGCGAGCGCGACGCGCATCTTCCAGCCGCCCGAAAAGCTGTCGAGCGGACGCTGCTGCATATCCTCGTCGAAGCCGAGGCCGAGCAGGATCTGCGCGGCGCGCATCGGCGCGGTATAGGCATCGATCGCGATCAGCCGTTCGTAGACGTCGCCGAGCCGGTCCGGATCCTCGCTGGTTTCGGATTCGATCATCAGCTCGGCGCGTTCGGTATCCGCGGCGAGCACCGTGTCGAATGGCGTCGCGGTGCCGGAGGGCGCTTCCTGCGCGATATAGCCGAGGCGGGCGCCGCGGGGCATGTCGGCGGTGCCGTCGTCGGGCTCCAGCATGCCGGCGATGACGCGCACCAGGGTCGACTTGCCGGCGCCGTTGCGGCCGATCAGGCCGACGCGGCTGCCGGGGGGCAGCGCCGCGCTGGCGCCGTCGAGGATCGTGCGGCCGCCGAGGCGCACGGTGATGCCGTTGAGGTTGAGCATGGCCGTCCCCCTAGCAGATGTTGCGGTGCAGCTAAAGCGGGTCCGCTACAGCGTGCGGATCAGGCGGCTGGCCTGTGCCAGCCACGGCGGCATCGGCACCGATTGCGGGCGGCCGTTGGGCGGGATCAGCAACAGCGTGTCGCCGTCGATCCCGATCAGCCGGGCGAAGAGGAAATGCCCCGCGGGCCGTGGCAACAGCACGTCGCGGTTGAGCGCCTGTGCGAAGGTGGAGGGAACGCGCAGGTCGCACCAGACCTCGTCCCCGGCGCGATAGTCGCCGATGCTGCCGGTCACGGTGATCGCGACGCCGCCCGCGGACGGGTGCGGCGCGACGAGCGTCAGCGCCTTGCGGGGCGCGTGCGCACCGTCGGCATCCAGCGTCGCGGCGACCGGCAGCGCGGCGCGATCGGGCAGCGTGACGAGATCGGCGGGGGCCACGTCCAGCGCGGCGGCGATCCGGTTGAGCCAGCCGACCGAGACGGTCCGCGTCCCCGTCTCCAGCCGGCCGATCGTCTGGGCCGTTGTTGGAGGCGAGCAGCGGCGGCCGACCTCTTCGAGGGTCAGTCCCTTGGCCCTACGCACTTCACGAATCGCGGTAATCATGCTGCGTCCTTAACCGGTGCGGTTACGACGCTGTCCTACAATGCTGACGATGTGGCAACCCCCGCCCGCGATTCGACAGGGAGGGGAAGCATGCGCAAGTTGGTCGAGCGGACGGTGGGGGCGGGGCGAAACGTGACGGTGAACGTCGGCGAATCGCCGCTGTCCTGGCTGAGGGCGCGCGGGCTCGTCGATGCGCGGCAGTTCGAGGCCGGCGAGCGGTTGCGCGGCGATTACGAGACGGCGGCGCTGGGCCCGCGGGTAACGATGCGCTGGGCGGCGCGGGTCGATGGCGGGAGCGGCGGCGGCCTCGACCCGATGGCGGCGCAGATCGCGGCGAAGCGGCGATTCGATGCCGCGATGGCGGACGTCGGGCGGGGGCTGCGCGACATCGCGTGGCGGGTGATCTGCGCGGGCGAGGGGCTGCCCGCGGCGGAGAAGGCGCTCGGCTGGCCGGCGCGCGGCGGGCGGCTGGTGCTGACGCTGGCGCTCGACCGGCTCGCCGATCATTATCGATTGCCGTGAGCGCCGCGGCGGGTGTAACGGCGGCGGCACAAGAGAACATAACCGGCCCATCGGGTCGCTGACGGGATGGGTGACGTGCGGTTCGACTTCGTGAAATGCCATGGTTCGGGCAATGATTTTCCGCTGATCGACGCACGCCGGATCGACCTTCCGGACGAAGACTGGGCCGGGGTGGCGCGGGCGCTGGCCGACCGGCGCGGCCCCGTCGGCGGCGACGGGCTGCTGTTGCTCGCGGAGGGCACGGGCGACGCCGCGTTCGCGATGCGCATGTTCAACGCAGACGGCAGCGAGGCGGAAACCTGTCTCAACGGATTGCGCTGCGTGGCGCGGATGGGGTTCGAGGCGCTGGGCATCGATGCGGCGCGGGTGCGGCTCAAGACCTCGAGCGCCGACGTGGTCCGCGATGCCGACATCGCGGCGGGCGTCTACACGGTGCGCGAGACGGCGGGACCGGCGGCGCTCGACGTCGCCGCCTGGCCGCTCCACGCCGGCGTGGAGCGGATCGTCGAGGCCGCGGTGCCGCCGCTGGGGAGCGCGCGGTCGTTCACCGCGGTGGCGATGCCCAACCCGCATCTGGTCGCGTTCGTCGACGCGATCGACGAGGCGGAACTGGTCGCGGTCGGCGAGCGGTGCGAGGCGGCGCCGGACTGGCTGCCCAATCGCGCCAACGTGTCGTTCGTCGAGCTGCGCGGCCGCGACGATGGATCGGCGCCGGGCCAGGCGCTGTTCGTGCGGACGTTCGAACGCGGCGTCGGACTGACCGACAGTTGCGGGAGCGCGATGGCGGCGTCGGCCTTCGCCGCGTGCCTGACCGGGCGGCTGGCGTACGATGCGGCGATCACCGTCCTCAACCGCGGCGGCCTGGTGCGCGCGACCGTCGCGCGGGACGCGATGGTCAGCCTGTCGGGCAATGCGACCTGGGAATGGTGGGGATCGGTCGAGGTCGATCCGGCCACGGGGAATGCCGGCGGCCTGACGGTCGCTGCGCATGCCGATGCCGAGATCGCGGCCTGGGCACGGCTTGCCGATGCGGCGGGGCGCTGACGGCTCAAATCGCCGCATCCGGGCGTTATCCGGGCATCTTCAACGAAATGGCAAGGCGGGGCGGGCAGGCCGTGTCCTTGCGGCAATGCAGACAGACAGACATGCGTGACGACGAGTATTTCTACGGGCGTGCAGAGACGGAGCTGGAGCTGGCGCAGCGCGCGACGCATCCACTGGCGGTGCGGGCGCATTACATCATCGCCAACCACTATCTGGATCGGTGTTACGGCGGTGACGAACCCGCGCCGACCGAGGGCGACGGCGGGGACGACGCGGGCGGGGGCGATCCGCCCGGCGCCTGACGCACGGATGTTGCCGGACCCTTGCGCGGCGCCGTTCGTTGCACAGGGTCGAGGGGTCATATGGCGGGCGAATCCGGTGAGGACGAGGAAGAGCTGAAGATCCGGCAGGGTGCCGCGCTCTACCCCCTTGGCCGCGCGTTGCGGACGACCTTCGACGCGGACAACCATGCCACCCTGAGCAGCGACGTGACCGGACTGATGCTCGAACTGGCGCGGGTGCCGTTCGAACCGCATGAGTTCCAGCCGCTGCTGCCCGCGCCGAAGCCGTTGCCGCGGCCCGGCTGGCGGGACCGGCTGAGACTGGCGCTGCGCAGCGATTTCGGGCGGAGCCCGCGGCGATAGCCTGATGCCCGGGGTATCAGGCGGGGATGGACGGCCCCTGCGCCACCGCCACCAGCGCGGCGAAGATCGCCTCGATCATCGCCAGCGCGCGCGGGCTGAGCCGCACGGGGGTTTCGGGCCGGATCGCGCCAGGCATTTCCGCTTCTACGAAGCCCGACGCGACCAGCGCCTCCAGCCACCGGCGGGTAAGCGGCCATGATACGGCGATCCGGTCCGCCAGCTCCCGCGCCGCGATGGCACGCGCCTCCGCCTCAGCAACATAGGCGAGCAGCAGGATCTCGGTCGCCGGATTGCCGATCAGCGAATCGCCGAAGGCGCGTTTGCCGTCGGCCAGCGCGTGCAGGAGCAGTCGCGCCATCTGCCAATGTCCCTCGACGGCGGACGGCGTCGCCCCGGCCCCCGGCAGCGGGCGGCAGCTGACGACGAGTTGCCCCGCGTCCCCGCCGATGCGCGACACATGCACGTCGACCCAGATCGCCTGGCCGTCGGCGCGCAGATGACGCTGCGTCAAGGATAGCGTGCGCCGGTCGTGAAGGATGCGTCGCAGCAGCGTCTCGCCGGCGATACGGTCGTCGGGATGCAGGAAGGCCAACGCGGACCGGCCGGTCGCCGCGACGCGCGCGACGCCGAGCAGCGCCAGATAGGCGTCGTCGAGGTCGACGATCCGGAGATCGTGTCCGATCAGGCCGTGGGCGATCGGTCCCGCCGCAGGATGCATATGTCTCGTGGCCCGTCCGAACCGGATAACCATCGAATGGTATCGACCAAAACCCGGTGAGATCAAGCCGATGTCACGCCTGGGCAACGGCACGGCACGGCATCGCGACCACCGTGGCGGCGGACACGCACACAAAGTAACCAGATAGGTACAAAACCCTTGACATCGTCACACTTACTCGGTACATAACGGGAACGCTGAAGAATTGCGGGCGGGGACGAGGGGGCGGCGATGCACGATGACGGCAAGCGGGGGGATGGCGGCGTTCGACGGGATGACCGTCGGGTGGCCGGATCGGTTCGCCCGACGACGCGCCGCCCGCGATGGACGGTGACGATGCGGGATATCTTCTTCGGGCGGCTTGCGGCGAGCGGCGACGTGGCGGCATCGGCCGCGGCGATCGGGCTGACGGTGGCGCAGGTGCGCCATCCGCTGCGGACCGACGCCGCCTTCGCGCGGCAATGGGAGGAGGCGACCCGTGCGGGCTATCGCCTGCTCGAGACGCGGCTGGTCGGGTACCTGCTCGCGGGTGGCGAGGCGCAACGGGGGCCGGACGGCACGCCGTCGCTCGGGTCGGCCGACTGGGATCGTGCGATCAAGCTGCTGGCGCTCGACCGGGCCGGCCGTGCGGATCGCGGTCGCGCGAAGACGTCCGGGCCCGATGCCGCCAGCCGGGATGACACCGACCGGGTGATCCTCGGCAAGCTCGCCGCGTTTGCCGCCGGCAAGCGGGCGGCGGCGGTGCCGATCGAGGTGGTGGGGGCATGACGGAGCGGATCGATACGATCGCCGCGCTGGCGGCGCTGCCGGATGCCGAGCGCGGCAGACTGGTGGCCGCGTTGACGCCGGCGATGCGGCGGGAGCTGGCGGAGCGGTGGGAGCGCGGGTGGGCACGGCCCGGGCAGGAGGCGCCCGCGGGCGGGGATTGGCGGGTCTGGCTGATCCGCGCGGGCCGCGGTTTCGGCAAGACGCGCGCCGGCGCCGAATGGGTGACGGCGATCGCCGCGGCCGACGCCGGCGCGCAGATCGCGCTGGTCGGTGCGACCGCCGCCGACGTGCGCCGGGTGATGATCGACGGACCGAGCGGGCTGCGTGCGGTGGCCAAGACCGGCCGGACGCCGCGGTATACCGTCAGTCGGGGTGAGGTCCGCTGGCCCAACGGTGCGCTGACCCGCGTCTTTTCCGCCGACGTGCCCGATCAGTTGCGCGGGCCCGAGCACAGTGCGGCGTGGTGCGACGAACTGGCCAAATGGCGGCGCGGCGACGCGGCCTGGGACAATCTGATGATGGGCATGCGACGCGGCGCGCACCCGCGCGTGCTGGTGACGACGACGCCGCGGCCGACGAATTTGATGTAACGCGTGCTGCGCATGCGGGGACTGGTCGAGACGCGCGGCCGGACGCGGGACAATCCGTTCCTGCCCGCCGCCTTCGTCGAGCAGGTCGAGGAGAGTTACGGCGGCACGGCGCTGGGACGGCAGGAACTGGACGGCGAGATGATCGACGACCTGGCCGGGGCGCTGTGGTCGCGGGCGGCGCTCGACCGGCTGCGGAGCGACGTGCCGGAGGCGCTGGTTCGCGTCGTGGTGGGGGTCGATCCGCCGGCCGGATCGATCGAGGATGGTGGCGGCGGCGATGCCTGCGGGATCGTCGCGGTCGGGCTGGACGGCGACGGCGTGGCCTATGTGCTGGACGATGCGAGCGTGGCGGCGGCATCGCCCGAGGCATGGGCGCGGGCGGTTGCCGGCTGTGCGGCGCGGCATCGCGCCGACCGGGTGATCGCCGAGGCGAACCAGGGCGGTGCGATGGTGCGGTCGGTGCTGCTGGCGGCCGACGTGACGCTGCCGCTGACGCTGGTGCGGGCGAGCCGCGGCAAGGTGGCGCGCGCCGAGCCGGTGGCCACCCTGTATCACCGCGGCCGCGTCCGCCATTGCGGGCGGTTTCCTGCGCTGGAGGACGAGATGTGCGGGCTGGTCGCCGGGGGCGGCTATCAGGGGCCGGGCCGCTCGCCGGATCGCGCCGACGCATTGGTCTGGGCGCTGACCGAGCTGATGCTCGGGCGGCGCGCGCGGGCCGGGGTCCGGACGCTCTAGCCGATCGATCGTGCCGTGCGACGCGCGGTGCCCCATGTTCGCACGGACGGCCGCAGCGGCCGGTCCTTCGCCGCGTCCGTCGGACGCGGTTCCCCTTCCCGTGCCGGGAAGGATTGCAGGAGATCATCATGCGCTTGTTCGGGTGGAAGGGCGCGCGCGAAGGCGCGCGGCCGGCGCTGTCGCGCGGCGGCAGCGGTACGGCGCTGGGCGAATGGCCGCGGTCGTACGAGGCGCAGGTGCGCGACGGCTTTGCGGGCAACGCGGTGTTGCAGCGCGCGGTCAAGCTGGTGGCGGAGGGCGTCGCGGCGGCACCGCTGGTCGCGAGCAGCCCCGCGCTGCTGGCGCTGGTGACCGCGCGGTCGGGCGGGCAGGCGCTGTTGGAGACGGTGGCGGCGCAGTTGCTGCTGCACGGCAACGCCTATGTCCAGATCCTGCGCGACGGGGAGGGCGGGGCGGGTGCATTGTACGCGCTGCGACCCGAGCGGGTGAGCGTCGAGGTGGACGCGGCGGGGTGGCCGACCGCCTATCGCTATGCGGTCGGCGAGCGGCGGGCGCGGCTCGACGCCGAAGGACCGCAGCCCGACGTGGTGCACATCCGCACCTTCAACCCGATCGACGACCATTATGGCATGGGTTGCCTGGGGGCGGCGTCGGGCGCGGTGGCGGTCCACAACGCCGCCGGGCGGTGGAACAAGGCGCTGCTCGACAATGCGGCGCGGCCGTCGGGGGCGCTGGTCTACGACCCCGGCGATGGCGCCGCGCTGTCCGCCGAGCAGTTCGACCGGCTGAAGGCGGAGATGGAGGCGGGGTTCGCAGGGGCGGGGAATGCCGGGCGGCCGATGCTGCTGGAAGGGGGCCTCAAGTGGCAGGCGCTGTCGCTGTCCCCCGCCGACATGGATTTCGTCGGGCTGAAATCCGCCGCGGCGCGCGAGATCGCGCTGGCGTTCGGGGTGCCGCCGATGCTGCTGGGGCTGCCGGGCGACGCCACCTACGCCAATTATCGCGAGGCGAACCGGGCGTTGTGGCGATTGACCGTACTGCCGCTGGCGACGGTGATCCTTGATGCGCTGGCGCAGGGATTGCGCGGCTGGTTCGAGGCGGCGGCGCTGGGCGTCGACCTCGACCGCGTGCCGTCGCTGAGCGAGGATCGCGAGCGGCTGTGGGCGAACGTGGGGGCGGCCGACTTCCTGTCGGTCGAGGAAAAGCGGCGGATGCTGGGGGTGGAGCCATGAGCGGCGAGGTGCTGGCGCAACTGATGGCGCAGGCGGCGCGCGAGGGCGCCGACCTGGCGACGATGCGCGCGGTGGCGGAAGAGGCGGGCGAATTGTCGGCGACGCGGGCGCTGACCCGGCTGGGACTGGCGGACGCGCAGGCGCACGCCGACCTCGCCGAGCTGCGCGCACTGCTGGACGCGTGGCGCGATGCCAAGAGGTCGGCGTGGAAGGCCGTGGCAGGATGGTGCGTGCGGCTGGCGGGCGCGCTGCTGCTGACCGGACTCGCGATCAGGCTGGGGTTCGGCGAATGGTTGCGGTGAGCTTTGGCGGCTATGCCGCGCTGTTCGACCGGGCCGACCGGGCGGGCGACGTGATGCGGGCGGGCGCCTTCGCGGGGGCGGATTGCGTACCGCTGCTGTGGCAGCATCGCGGCGCCCCGGTCGGTCGCATCGACGTGCTGCGCGAGGATGCGCGCGGACTGCGCGTCGAGGGCGTGGTGGAGGATTGCGCGATCGCCGCGCTGGTGCGCGGGCGCAGCCTCACCGGGCTGTCGGTCGGTTATCGCCCGGTGTCGGTGCGGCAGGGCGGCCGGCGCGAGCTGCTGCGCGTGGCGCTCGCCGAGGTCAGCCTGGTGGCGGTGCCGATGCAGCCGCTGGCGCGGATCGACCGGCTCGGCTGACGCCGGCCGACGGATTTTCAACGAGGAGAACGGGTATGGACGTGGTCGACAGGCCGGCGCTGGATGGCGCGCGCGTGGAACGGACGGACGGCGGCTTCGCCGGATTCGTCCGGCAGGGGACGACGCTGGAGATGAAGGCGTTCACGGGGGTGACGGGCGATGCCGGCGGCTTCGCGGTGCCGCGCGAGATCGATGCCGAGATCGCCCGGGTGTTGAAGAGCGTGTCGCCGATCCGGGCGATCGCCAACGTCGTGACGGTGGGATCGGCGGGCTATCGCAAGCTCATCACCACCGGCGGCACGCCGTCGGGATGGGCGACCGAGACGGGGCCGCGACCGGAGACGGCGAGCCCGGTGTTTTCCGAACTGGTGCCGCCGATGGGCGAATTGTACGCCAACCCGTCGGCGAGCCAGGCGATGCTGGACGATGCGGCGTTCGACGTCGAGGCGTGGCTTGCGGCCGAGATCGCGATTGAATTCGCCAAGGCCGAAGGGGCGGCGTTCGTCAACGGCAACGGGGTCAACCGGCCGCGGGGCTTCCTGGCGCAACCGATCTCGACCGCCAAGGACGGCTCCCGGCCGCTGGGCACGCTGCAATATCTGCCGAGCGGCGCGGCGAGCGATTTCGGCACGGCACCCGACGAACGGCTGGTCGACCTGGTGCAGAGCCTGCGCGCGCCCTATCGTCAGGGGGCGAGCTTCGTGATGAACGCCAGCACGCTGGCGCGCATCCGCAAGTTCAAGAGCGCCGACGGCATGCCGCTTTGGCAACCCAGCCTCGCGGGCGGGCAGCCGGCGAGCCTGCTCGGCTATCCGGTCGTCGAGGCCGAGGACATGCCCGACATCGGCGCCAATGCGTCGGCGATCGCGTTCGGCAATTTCCGCGCCGGCTATCTGATCGCAGAGCGGGCGGAGACGGCGATCCTGCGCGATCCGTACAGCAACAAGCCGTTCGTCGGCTTCTACGCGACCAAGCGGATCGGCGGCTGCGTCGCGGACAGCGAGGCGATCAAGCTGATGAAGTTCGCCACCGCCTGACGGCGCAGTGCCCCCGCCCGGCTGTGGGCGGGGGCGCCTTTTGGAAAGGACATGCGGATGGATGGGGCGGCGATGCCCGCCGCGGCGGTCGCCGGAGCGGCGGCGGCGGCGGGGGCGTATTTGCGGATCGCGGAGGCGCCGGATGCGGTGCTGACCCGCGCGGCCGGTTCGGCACTGGCGCTGGCCGAGACGTTCTGCGGCCAGCGGCTGATCGCGCGGGGATGCGAGGACGTGATCGGGACGGCGCAGGGGTGGCGGCGGCTGGCGTCGTCGCCGGTGCGGGCGATCGATGCGCTGGCCGGCGTGCCGGTGGCGGGCGTGCGGTTCGCGCTGCCGGTCGATGCCTATGCGGTCGATATCGACGCGGAGGGTTTCGGCTGGGTGCGAGCGACGGCCACGGGCGCGGCGACGCGGGTGGCGGTGGCCTATACGGCGGGACTGGCCGAGACGTGGGACGCACTGCCCGAGCCGCTGATGCAGGGCATCGTGCTGCTGACGACGCATCTGTTCGAGCATCGCGCGGGCACCACCGCACCGCCCGCGGCGATCGCGGCGCTGTGGCGACCCTGGCGCCGGATGCGGCTGATGCCGGCGGTGCGGGCATGAGCGCGGGGGGAATCGTGCAGGCGGCGGTGATCGCGCATCTGGCGCCGCTGGGCCGGGTCTTCGATGCGGTGCCGGCGCGCGCGGCGATGCCGTATCTGGTGGTCGAGGACCCGGTGCTGGCGGCGGGCGACGCGGTCGGGCTGGCGGGACGGACGGGTACGATCGCGATCACCTGCATCGACGCCGGCGTGTCGCCGGTGCGGGTGCGCGCGCTGCTCGCCGCGGTCGAGGCGGCGATGGCGACGCTGCCGCCGCAGCCGGGTGGCGGGTGGCGGATCACGTCGGCGCGGCTGGTGCGGAGCCAGATCGCGCTGGGCAAGGGCGAACGCTGGGTGGCGACCAGCACCTTTGCGGTGCGGATGTACCGCAGCAACTGACGAGGAGAGACGAATATGGCGGTGGAACGGGGCAGTGCGTTCCTGCTCAAGGTCGGGGACGGCGCGGCGGTGCCGGCGTTCGCGACGGTGGCGGGACTGCGCACGACACAACTGAGCGTCAACGGCGAAGCGGTGGTGGTGACGAACAAGGATTCGGGCGGTTGGCGGCAGCTGCTGTCGGGCGCCGGCGTGCGCAGCATCAGCGTGTCGGGGGCGGGCGTGTTCACCGGATCGGCGGCGGAGACGCGGATCAAGGCCAGCGCGCTGGCGGGCATGCTCGACGATTACCGGCTGAGCTTCGAGAGCGGCGACAGCATGACCGGGCGGTTCCTCGTGACGCGGCTCGACTATGCCGGGGATTTCAACGGCGAGCGATCCTACACGGTCAGCCTGGAAAGCTCCGGCCCGGTGGTGGTGGCATGAGCGGCGCCGGCAATCCGGTACGCGGCGAATGCGCGCTGCGCGTCGACGGGTGCGAGGTCGTGCTGCGGCCGTCGTTCCAGGCGCTGGTCGCCGCCGAGGGCGAACTGGGGCCGCTGTTCGCGCTCGTCGAGCGTGCGGCCGAGGGCAGGCTGGCGCTGGGGGAGATGGTGACGCTGTTCTGGCACTGCCTGCGCGAACTGCCCGACGGCATGACCCGCGAGCGGCTGGGCGAGGCGATCGTCGCGCTGGGCCTCGCCAAGGTGACGCCGGTGCTGCGGGTGCTGATCGGACAGATACTGGCAGGGCGATGAGCGGCCGCGGCGGAGAGGATGGCCGCGGCTTCGCCGGATCGGCGGCGCGGCTGGCGGGGTTCGCCGGGGCGGTGCTGGGCTGGAGCCCGGACGCGTTCTGGCGGGCCACGCCTGCCGAGCTGGCGGCGGTGGTGCGGGCGGCGAGCGGAGGCGGCGAGGCGGCGGCGATGCCGCCGGACGCGGCGACGCTCGCCCGGATGCGGGAGGCATTTCCGGATGGATGATATCGAGCGGATGGTGGTCGGCGTGCGCGCCGACACCGCGGGGTTCGCACGCGAGGTCGAGACGATGCGCGGCACGCTGGAGGACGGGCTGGGCGCCGGCGCGGCGCGCGCCGGACGGGCGATCGAGGACGCGCTGTTGCGCTCGGTGCGATCGGGCAAGTTCGGGCTGGAAGACCTGAAGCGTGCGGCGCTGGGCGTGCTGGCGGAGATCGCCAGGGCGGCGGTGCACGACGGTGTGCGTGCGGTGACCGGCGGTGGCGGCGCCGGTGCGTCGCTCGCCGGCGCGCTCGCGGGCCTCGCGGGGCTGCCCGGCCGGGCGACCGGCGGGCCGGTGTCGCCGGGCCGTGGCTATATCGTCGGCGAGCGCGGGCCGGAGCTGTTCGTGCCGACCACGAGCGGCCGGGTGGATGCGGGCGGGCGGGATGCGGCGCCGCGCGCGGTGCGGGTGTCGATCACGGTGAATGCCGGTCCGGGGGAGGCGCCGGCGGCGTTGCAGCGCTCCGGCCGCCAGATTGCCCGCGCGGTCCGCGCGGCGCTGGCGGATTGAGCCACCCGCACCGCATCGGACACTTTCAGGGGAGGCGATCATGGCGCATTGGCTGTGTTCCCGGCGGGAGCGGCAGGCGGAGGGGGTGATGACCCGCTTCGACCCGCGGTTCTGGACGGTCAATTTTCCGCGACCGATGATGGCCGCGGTCACCAACCCGGCGGCGGATGCGCTGCGGGTCGATGCGGTGTTCTATACCCGCGGCGACCTGGCGGGGCTGATCTGGGATGCCGAGGACCGGTTCGACCATGCGCTGCTGCGTTACGAGACGGCGCGGGACTTTCGCGGGTGCCGGCTGCGGTTCCGCTGGCGGTCGGCGGGGATCAAGCCGCTGGACGCGGTGAACGGGCCGACGTTGACGATCGAGGGTCGCGACGCAGCGGGGCAGCCGCGCGCCTGGTACGTGCGGTTGTGGAACTATGCCGAAGGATCGCCCGAGGACGCGACGGTGACGCTCGATTTCGCGGACCTTGCCGGTGGTTTCCTGTTGCCGACCGAGGCGGAACCGGTGTGGGCGGGGGATATCGACCGGATGTTCGTGTCGCTGGTCCCGCCCGACTATGACGGCGGCGATGCGGTGCTGGCGGCCGCGCAGGAGGGATGGGTCGAATGGACCGACATCGCCTGTGACGGTCCGGGCGCGGTGCTGGCGATCGGCGAGGCCGTGCTGCCCGAACATGGTTTCGCGATCGCGAGCGGCTATGACGACAGCTACAACCTGACCCCGGCGCGGCTGCTGCGCAACGCGCTCCACCTGGGCTATCGCGGCGCGATCACGCATTACGTGGGCATGAGCCACTATTTCCGGCTCGAGCCCCTCTTCGGCGGGTTCTACGTCGGCCTGCGCGGGGCTGCGCTGAACGCCGCCTGCGCGGCGTGGCACCGCGACTTCGCCGCGCGGGCGCGGACGTTGGGGTACGGCCTGATCTGGTCGCTGAGCTACGAACTGTTCGACGCGCATTGCTGGAACGACTGGAAGCAGCGCGCGGCGGATGGCGCACCGGCGCGGACCGGGTGGGAACCCCCTTCGACGCTGCTCTCGCCGTGTCATGCGGGGGCGATGGCCTATCTGGGCGCGGTCGCGGCGGCGTTCGTCGCGATCGGGGTCGATGCGGGACTGGCGCCCCGGTTCCAGGTCGGCGAGCCGTGGTGGTGGACGATGCCGGATGGCCGGCCCTGCCTGTACGATGCGGCGGCGACGGCGGCGCTGGCTCCCGCGGCGATCCCGAGCGTGCGTGGTGCGATGACGCCGGCGCAGATCGCGACGATGGATCGGGCGGGTGCGGCGCTCGCCGCATCGACGGCGGCCCTCGTCGCCGCCGTCAGGGCGGCGCAGCCGGCGTGCGAGACGTTCCTGCTGACCTATCTGCCGACGGTGCTCGACCGGGCGGCGCCGGAGCTGAAGCGCGCGAACATGCCGGTCGGCTGGGCCTATCCGGCGTTCGACGTGCTGCAGCTGGAGGATTACGACTGGGTGACCGAGGGGGATGCCGCCGCGACGGTGCGCGGCGTCGCGGCGGCGGAGGCGCGGCTGGGCTATCCGCGGGCGCGCCAGCATTACCTGTCGGGTTTCGTGCTGCGACCGGACCAGGCGGCGCAATGGGCGCTGATCGAGGCGGCGGGACTCGCCGCGCGCGCACGCGGGGTCGCGGCGGTGTTCCTGTGGGCGCTTCCGCAGGTGATGCGTGACGGCTTCGTCCATTTCGAGGGGGATGACACCATGCAGGATTACGACGACGTGCTGTTCCCGATCGCGCTGGGCCGCGAGGCGGAGGTCGCGCCGACCTTTTCGACGACGGTGCTCACCGCAGCGGGTGGCGCCGAGCAGCGCCATGCCGCGTGGGCGGAGGCGCGCACGCGCTACGACGTCGGGCCGGGGGTCCGGTCGGAAGCCGATATCGCGACGCTGCTCGCCTTCTTTCGCGCGCGCATGGGACCGGCGCGGGCGTTCCGGCTGCGCGATCCGTTCGATGCGAGCGGGACGGACGAGGCGATCGGCCGCGGCGACCGGGTGCAGCGCCGGTTCGCGCTGGTCAAGCATTATGGCGCGACGACGCGCCGCATCGTGCGGCCGGTGGCGGGCAGCGTGCGGATCGCGGTGGACGGCGTGCCGATCCAGGCATTTACCGTCGAGCCCGACGGCATGGTGGTGCTGGATGTCGCGCCCGCGGCCGGTGCGAGCGTGACCGCGAGCTTCGCGTTCGACGTCGTCGTACGCTTCGCCGAGGACCGGTTGCAGGTGGCGCGGGCGACGTTCTTGGCGGGGGAGGCGGCGTCCGTGCCGCTGATCGAGGTGCGAGCATGAGCACGCTGCATTGCATCGCGCTGTGCTGGCGGGTCGAACGCGACGACGGCGTGACGATCGGGCTGACGACGCACGACCGCGACCTGACCATCGATGGGCTGGTGCATCGCGCCGCGCCGGGTATGACGCCGTCGGCGATCGAGCGGTCGGCGGGCCTCGACCCCGACACGATGGATATCGGCGGGGCACTGAACAGCGCGGCGATCGGCGAGGCGGACCTGATCGCGGGACGATGGGACGGAGCGCGCGTGACGCTGTTCGCGGTCGACTGGGACACGGGCACGTGGCTGGCGGCGCTCGGCGAGGGCCGGATCGGTGCGGTCGCGCTGCAAGACGACGGCTTTACCGCGGAACTGTCGGGCGCAAGCGCGGCGCTGGCGCGACCCGTGGTCGAGGAGACGTCGGCCGAATGCCGGGCGGACCTGGGCGATCGGCGCTGCCGGGTGGCGCTGGGCCGGCGACGGCGGTTCGCACGCGTGGTGGATATCGCGGATCGCGTGGCGACGCTGGACGCCGTCGAACCGGTGCCGGGCGCCTATGCCGGCGGGACGCTGCGCTGGTTCGGCGGCGCGAACGGCGGACTGGTGCAGGCCATCGACGCATCCGACGGCGCGCGGGTGATGCTGCGCGACGGTCCGGCGTTCGCGGTGGAGGCGCGCGTCCTGGTCGAGGTGACCGAGGGATGCGACAAGAGTTTCGCGACCTGTGCCGGGCGGTTCGCCAATGCCGCCAATTTCCGGGGCGAGCCGCATCTGCCCGGGATCGACCTGCTGACCCGTTATCCCGGTGGCTGAGCGGGTGGCGGCGGCGGCGATAACGCTGGTGGGGGTGCCGTTCCGCCTGCACGGGCGCGATCCCGCGGGCGGGCTGGATTGCATCGGCGTGATCGCGCTGGCGCTGCGGGCGGCGGGCTGGTCGGGTGAGGTGCCCACCGGTTACCCGATGCGCGGCGGCGATGCCGATGCGGTGGCGGCGCGCTTCGATGCGGTGCTGACGCAGGGCGACGGAGCGCGGGCGGGGGACGTGCTGCTGTACCGGGTCGGTCCCGGGCAGCTGCACGGCGGCGTGCGGGTCGCGGGCGGCATCGTCCATGCCGATGCCGCGCTGCGCCGGGTGGTGATGCGACCGGGCGTGCCGGACTGGCAGCCGGTCGGGGCTTGGCGGTACGAGGAGACGGACTGATGGCGACGCTGGTACTGACGACGGTCGGCCACGTCATCGGCGGCCCGATCGGGGGTGCGCTGGGCGCGCTGGCCGGACAGGCGATCGATGCGCGCCTGTTCCGCGGCGCGGCGCGGGAGGGGCCGCGGCTGACCGAACTGGCGGTGCAGACGTCGAGCTATGGCACGCAGATCCCGAAGCTGTTCGGCACGATGCGGGTCGCGGGGACGGTGATCTGGTCTACCGACCTGATCGAGACGCGCACGGCCAGCCGCGGCGGCAAGGGGCAGCCGGGCACCAACACCTACAGCTATGCCGCCAGTTTCGCGGTCGCGCTGTCGGCGCGGCCGATCATCGGCGTGCGGCGGATCTGGGCCGAGGGCAAGCTGTTGCGGGGAGCGGCGGGCGACTGGAAGGGGCGGACGGGGTTCCGTCTGCATCCGGGTGGCGAAGACCAGGCGGTCGATCCGCTGATCGCCGCCGCGATGGGGGCGACGCCGGCATATCGGGGCATCGCCTATGCCGTGTTCGAGGGCATGCAGCTGGCGGACTATGGCAACCGCATTCCGTCGCTGACCTTCGAGGTGGAGGCGGACGCGGGGCCGGTCGTCAGCGGCGACGTCGCCGCGGCGCTGGCCGGCGAGGTGTCGGCGCGCGGCGGGACGATGCTGGGCGGGTTCGCCGCCTCGGGGGCGAGCGTACGGGGCGTGCTGGAGACGCTGTCGGTGCTCGATGGCGGCTGGTGGCAGCCGGAGGGCGGACGGCTGGTGCGGCGGGACGACGACGGCCCGGCGCTGGGCGTGGTCGATGCCGGGATCAGCGGCGCGGGACGGCGACGGACGGTGGCGTCGGATGCGCCGCGCGAGGTGACGGTGGCGCATTACGATGCGGCACGCGATTACCAGATCGGCGTCCAGCGCATGCGGCGTTCCGGCACGCGTGAACGGGTCGAGCGGATCGAACTTCCCGCGGTGCTCGATGCGACAGTTGCGAAGGGCGTGGCGGCGGCGCTGATCGTGCGCGGCGAGGCCGAACGGACGCGGCGACGGGTGGGTCTGGGCGTCGACGGTCTCGCCGTGGCGCCGGGAGCGATCGTGACGATCGCGGGCGAGGCGGGGCGCTGGCGGGTGGCCAGCAGCAGCGTGGTGGGGCTGGCGACGACGCTCGATCTCGTTCCGCTGGCATCGGGGCCGGCGGCGGCGATGCCGGCGAGCAGCGGCATTGTGCTCGGCGCACCCGACGTTGTGGCGGGGCGCACCGTGCTGATCGTCGCCGAGTTGCCGTCGCCGCCCGACCGTTTGTTGAGCGGGCCGCGGGTGAGCATGCTCGCCACGGGCGAGGGAGCGGGCTGGCGGCAGGCGGCGTTGCTGTACAGCCTGGACGATGGCACGAGCTGGATGTCGGCAGGGGCCAGCGCCGCGCCGGCGACGATCGGGCGGATCGAGACGCCGCCGGTCCCGGCATCGTCGCTGCTGATCGATCGTCGCAGCCGGATCGTCGTTGCATTGCTGCGCGCGGACATGGCGCTGGGCGACGCGGATGCTGCCGGCCTGGCGGGCATGGCGAACCTGGCGCTGCTCGGCGACGAGGTCATCCAGTTCGAGCGCGCCGAGCCGCTGGGTGGCGGGCGCTGGGCGCTTTCCGGGCTGCGGCGTGGATTGCGCGGAACGGAAGCGGCGATCGGGACGCAGTCGGCCGGCGATCGGTTCGCCCTGCTGGAGGACGACGCAATCGCGGCGATCGACCTGCCGCCCGCCGCGATCGGGCGACGGGTGCGGTTCCTCGCCAGCGGCGTCGGCGACATCGATGCGCCCGCGGCCGCCGAGTTGACGCCGGGCGGCGCGTCCGTCGCGCCGCCGTCTCCCGTGCATGTGGGCGCGCATGTCGACGACACCGGCGCGCTGACGCTTGGCTGGATCCGCCGCAGCCGGCGCGGCTGGGGGTGGAACGACGGCATCGACGTGCCGCTCGCCGAGGAGGCGGAGGCCTATCGCGTTACGATCGTGTCGTCCGACGGCGTGGAGCGGTCGATCGCCACCGCCGTCCCCCGGCTGACGATCGGGGCCGCCGAGCGGCCGAGCGGGCGCGCGATGGTCCGCATCGTCCAGCAGGGAACGTTCGCCGCGTCGCTTCCCGCGACGCTGATTCTCGAGGAAGGAGCATGACGATGACCGACCAGAACACCGCTCGGCTGGCGCTGCCGCTGCTGGTTCCGGGGCAGGCGGAAAAAGAAACCACGCATAACGAAGCGCTGACGCGGCTCGATTTTCTCGTCCAGCCGGCGGTCGTGGCGGTGGATGCGACGGTCCCGCCGGACGCGCCGGGGATCGGCGAATGCTGGCTCCTGGGCGATGCCCCGACCGGCGCGTGGCGGGGGCAGGGGCGGTGCCTCGCGGGCTGGACCGCTGGCGGCTGGCGGTTCGTCCGGGCCGCCGAGGGGTTCGCCGTGTGGTGCGTTTCATCCGCAAAGCCAGTGACTTACCGTAATGGCACGTGGCGGGAGGGCGACATCTACGGCGATCGTCTGGTCATTGGCGGCAATGGCGTCGTCGGACCCCGCGGCGGGGCGATCGCCGACCCTTCCGGCGGGTCGGTCGCGGACGCCGCAGCGCGTGCCACGATCACCGAAATCCTCGCCGCGATGCGACAACACGGGCTGATCGCGCGGTGACCAGATGTGTGGCATCCTTGCCACAGGTCCCGACTTTTGTCGGCTTGCGTGGAAACCAACCCTCCGATAGTGAGTTTGCGCTGTCCGTAGTGACACTCAAGAAAGGGGAATTCTATGCGGAAGCTTGCCGTCGTTCTGGCACTTGCATCCACCGCACTCGCCACTCCCGCCCTCGCCCGCGACAAGTCGTGGTACGTTGGCGTCGAAGGCGGTGCGATGATCGTCGAAGACATCGATTACGACATCGGCGCCACCGCCAATGCCGCGACCGTCGATCATGACTATGGCTACGATGTCGATGGCGTCATCGGCTACGATTTCGGCGGGTTCCGCGTCGAAACCGAAGTCGGTTATCGCAGCGCGACCGTCGATGGCTACACGTCGACCGTCACCACGCCGCGCTACAATACGGCTGGCGCTCTCGTCTCCACCCCGGCCGGCAGCTACGACTATGCCGGCGGTCGCACCTCGGCACTCAGCTTCATGCTGAACGGCCTGCTCGACTTCGGTGACGACGACGGCATCCAGGGCTTCGTCGGCGGCGGTGTCGGCGTGGCTCGCGTCAAGGCGAACTACGCGCTCAACACGCGCGGCAACTTCGTCGATGATTCGGACACCGTGTTCGCATGGCAGGGCCTGGCGGGCGTTCGCGCGCCGCTGACCGACCACATCGACGCGACGCTGAAGTATCGCTTCTTCAACGCCGACAACGTCAAGCTGGTCGACGTCACCAACCGCACGTTCGACGGTCGTTTCCGTTCGCACAGCATCCTGGGCGGCGTGACCTACAACTTCGGTTCGCCGACGCCTCCGCCGCCGCCGCCGGCACCCGACGTTCCGCCGCCGCCGCCGCCGCCTGCTCCCGAGCCGGTCGCACAGGCTCCGGTCTGCTCGCCTGGTCCGTTCATCGTGTTCTTCGAGTGGAACAAGTCGGACGTCACGCCGGAAGCAGCGTCGATCCTCGACAACGCCGTCAGCCAGTACCAGAGCTGCGGCAACGCGCAGGTCATGGTCGCCGGTTACACCGACACGTCGGGTACCGCGAAGTACAACCAGGGTCTGTCGCAGCGTCGCGCAGACACGGTCAAGGCTTACCTGACGTCGCACTCCATCCCGGATGCGTCGGTCACGACCAACGCCTTCGGCGAGACGAACCTGCGCGTGCAGACTGCCGATGGCGTCCGCGAAGTGCAGAACCGTCGCGTGGAAGTCACCTACGGTCCGGGCGCTGGTCAGTAAGACCCGTCCTTCCGTCAGGAACGAAATCGGGAGGTCGACGCAAGTCGGCCTCCCTTTTTTGTGCGCGCGGCGGTCGCGCGGCGGGGCCGGCATCGCTGGCAAAGCTTGCGGCTGGTGCAATGTTCGGGCGAAAATCGCGCAGGACCGCCCAAGGATGTGCGCGACGGCATCGCTCTGCCCATGAACGGCCGACGCCTGGTCCCATGCGATGCGGCGCTGGCAATCGGCGCGCGTTCGGCTAGACACCGCCATCCGCGGTTTCGCCCCGTTCGTCAGGAGGTTTCATGCGCATCACGATGATCGGTTCTGGCTATGTCGGCCTGGTGTCGGGGGCCTGTTTCGCCGATTTCGGCCATAGCGTGATCTGCGTCGACAAGGATGCGGACAAGGTCGCCGCGCTGAAGGCGGGGCGGATGCCGATCTACGAACCCGGGCTCGATGCGCTCGTCGCATCGAACGCCGCGGCGGGACGGCTGACCTTCACCACCGACCTCGCCGCCTCGGTCGCGGGCGTCGATGCGATCTTCATCGCGGTCGGCACGCCCTCGCGGCGCGGCGACGGCCATGCCGACCTCAGCTACGTCTTCGCCGCGACGCAGGAGATCGCCGCGGCGGTCACCGGGCCGACCGTCGTCGTCACCAAGTCGACCGTGCCGGTCGGCACCGGCGACAAGGTCGAGGCGATCCTGCGCGAGCGGCGCCCCGAGATCGACGTCCAGGTCGTCTCCAACCCCGAATTCCTGCGCGAGGGCGCCGCGATCGGCGACTTCAAACGTCCCGACCGCATCGTCATCGGCACCGACGACGAGGGTGCGTGCAAGGTCATGCGCGACGTCTATCGCCCGCTCTACCTCAACGAATCGCCGCTGCTGTTCACCGGCCGGCGTACGTCCGAACTCATCAAATATGCCGCGAACGCCTTCCTCGCGACCAAGATCACCTTCATTAACGAAATCGCCGACCTGTGCGAGGCGGTCGGTGCCAACGTCCAGGACGTCAGCCGCGGGATCGGGCTCGACAACCGCATCGGCAAGAAGTTCCTGCATGCCGGCCCCGGCTATGGCGGATCGTGCTTCCCCAAGGACACGCTGGCGCTGCTCAAGACCGCCGAGGATTTCGAGAGCCCCGTCCATATCGTCGAGGCGGTGGTGAAGGTGAACGACAGCCGCAAGCGCGCGATGGGGCGCAAGGTGCTCCAGGCGCTGGACGGGGAGGTCGCGGGCAGGACCGTCGCGCTGCTCGGCCTGACCTTCAAGCCCAACACCGACGACATGCGCGATGCGCCGTCGATCGCGATCGCGCAGGCGCTGATCGATGCCGGGGTGACCGTACGCGCCTACGATCCCGAGGGGGTGGATGCCGCGCGGCGGATGATGCCCGACCTCACCTATTGCGCGGACGCCTATGACGCGGCGACGGGGGCGGATGCGGTGGTGATCGTCACCGAATGGGACGCCTTCCGCGCGCTCGACCTGTCCAGACTGAAGACGATCATGGCCGCACCCGTCTTCGTCGACCTGCGCAACGTCTATCACCGCGACGACGTCGAGGGAGCGGGCTTCGCCTATACCGCCGTCGGGCGCTGAGCCTCGACGAGCGCCGCAGCGAGCCATTCGGGACGCAGCGCATCACCGATCGCCTCCGTGCGGCGATGTTCGATCATCCATCCGAGGTTGGGGTAGGTCGCGCGGGTGCGATCGCCGGCGTCCGCGAGCGGGGCCACGACCAGCCGCCGGTTGACCTTGGCGCGATGGTGCATCCGCGCGGTGTTCTCCTGGCCGATGTAGCATCCTTTGGTGAAGCTCACGCCGCCCAGCTCGGCGGCGTTGCATTCGAGCCATAGGGTTTCGCCGTTGCCTAATTCGGCCACCCCTTCCGTGACGCCCAGCGCGAGGCGATGCGCCAGCCATCCCTCCGCCGCCGCCGACGGCGGCGCCAGCCAGCGGCGACCGAGCGCCGCCAGCCGCGGGTCGGCACTTCCCGCGGTCCCGTCGCGCGACCAATGGACGGCAAGTGCCGCGTCGGGCGCGATCGCGATCGGGCGCCGCAGGCGATACAGCGCGAGCCGCCGCACGAGCGCCGCCGCCTGTGCGGCCTCGCAGTCGATCAACAGGTCGTCGCCATCCGGCCAGACGATGAAGTCGAACAACGCCTTGCCCTGTGGCGTCAGCAGCGCCGCCCAGACCGGCAGCGGCCCGGTGACGTCGTTGGTGACGAGCCCCTGCAGGAATCCGCGGACGTCGTCGCCGGACAGGCGGACGATCGCGCGATCGACGAGTGTGGTGGCGTCCATATGATGCACCTAGGCGCCCCGCCGCATTTTCCAAGGTGGCGGCGGGCGGATCGGGCGGTTAGGACGCGGCGATGACCCAGCGCCTGACCATCCGCCGCCCCGACGACTGGCACGTCCACCTGCGCGATGGCGCGATGCTGGCGGCGGTGGCGGGCTTTACCGCGCGTCAGTTCGGGCGCGCGATCGTCATGCCCAACCTGACCCCGCCGGTGACGACTGCCGCCGCCGCCGCGCGCTATCGGACGCGGATCCTAGCGGCATTGGACGAAGGCACCGCGTTCACGCCGCTCATGACCTGCTACCTGACCGATCGCAGCGACGCGGCGGACATCGCGGCGGGGCACGCGGACGGCGTCTTCACGGCCTGCAAGCTCTATCCCGCGCATGCGACGACCAATTCGGCGTACGGCGTCACCGACATCCTGGCGCTGACCAAGGTGCTGGAGACGTTGCAGCGGATCGGCATGCCGCTGTTGATCCATGGCGAGGTCACGGATCGCAGCATCGACATCTTCGATCGCGAAGCGGTGTTCGTCGAGCGCGTGCTGACGCCGCTGACCCGCGAGTTTCCCGCGCTGAAGATCGTTCTGGAGCATATCACCACGGCGGAGGCCGCCGCGTTCGTGGCGGAGGCCGATCACCCGATCGGCGCGACGATCACGCCGCAGCATCTGATGATAAATCGCAACGCGATCTTCGACGGCGGCTTGCGGCCCCATGCCTATTGCCTGCCGGTGCTCAAGCGCGAGGCGCATCGGCTGGCGGTTCGACGCGCGGCCGTGTCCGGCAGCCCCCGCTTCTTCCTCGGGACGGACAGCGCGCCGCACGTCGTCGGCGCCAAGGAATCGGGTTGCGGCTGCGCCGGCATCTTCAACGCGCCCTTCGCACTGGAAGCCTATGCACGCGTGTTCGACGAAGAGGGCGCGCTCGACCGGTTCGAGGGCTTTGCGGCGGAACATGGCGCGCGCTTCTACGGCCTGCCGCTCAACGAGGGGATTGTGACGCTGGAGCGCGATCCGGCCGTCGTCCCCGATCGGATCGGCGAGGGCGATACCGCGGTCGTTCCGTTCCTGGCGGGCGAATCCACCGGGTGGCGGTTCGTCGGCTGACACGGGCGCCGACAACCGCAAAAGGCGCGGCGCCGGGCTAGAACGGCATCCACTTCGCCTTGCGCGTGATCTTCATATAGCCGACGTTGACCCCGGCCCGGTAGCCGACACCCAGGCGGATCGGGATGAGGACGATATTGCCGCGGCGCAGATAGGTCGCGGCAAAGCCGCCGACCAGGTACAGCCGGCCCTCGGCAGCCGGAAAGCGGTGGAACAGCTCCGCGGTATCGTACAGGTTGTAGACGAGCACGAACACCTTGTTGGCGTCGCCGCCGACGTCGAAGCCCACCGACGGGCCGGTCCAGTATACCGGCTGCTGCCCTTCGACCTTGTGGCTCATGATGCCGGACCCGTAGCGCAGCCCGACGATGAACGCGCCCGCGGCCTCGCGGCCGGCGATATAGGCGTTGGGCTGGCCCTGGTCCTTCAGCACCTTCTCCAGCAAGCCTGCGAGCCCTGCCGCGCCCTTGCCGAACACGCCTTCGCCCGCGGCGAGCAGGTCTTCGCGCGGATAGGTATCGGCGGCGCGCGTCGTCGCCTCGACCCGGGCTTCCTGCTGCGCGGGCGACGCCGGTGTGGCGGACGGATCGAATCCGGGTGCCGCCTGCTGATCCTGCGGGGCCGGAGCGCGAGGCACCGGGCGCGACGCGGCGCGCGGCGGCGCGGACGGTCGCGCCGCGACGGGAGCGGACAGGTCGCCGTCGATCGCGCGGTTGGGATCGATCGTCGTCACCTGCGCGGGCGCGCTCCCGGCGAGCATCGCTGCCAACGCCGTCCCGAAACCGATCACCCGCATGCCGTCCCCCATCTGGTTACCGGCGCCAGCGGCCCTCCGGTGCGCCGAGGTTAACCATCGTCGCGCTTGCCGGGCAATGAACGAACGCTGGCCCGGCACGAAATTACGTCCGATCGCATGCGCCAGCGTGGTTGATCCCCCCAGCGACCCCGGCTATAGGCCAACGCCTGCCGCAGCCGGAGACGTGGGTGAGTGGCTGAAACCAACGCTTTGCTAAAGCGTCGTACGGGAAACCGTACCGAGGGTTCGAATCCCTCCGTCTCCGCCACACCTCTCTGAGGTGCAGACACTACCTTGCAAAATTAGTGTGTTTTCCATCGCCTTAGGCGCGGTCGGGTGCGTCTATAGACGCCGCCCATGAGGCTAATGGCCGCGCCCGGCGCGCCGGCGTCTCGCTTCCAAATGCAGCCCCTATTCGCACACTGTTTTTTTGGCACCTGGCAGCCGGGCATCGTCGCCGCTGCGAGAATAGGATTTAGATTGGGCGTGCGGCAATTATCGGAGTATATAAAAAAAGAGACCGATGAGACAGGGCGGGGCGAAAGCGATGGCGCAACGACCGACGCGACGCGGACGACCGCATTGTGAAGCCTTTCCTGCGATGGATATTGTGGCGGGCAAACGCAGTCTTGTTGCCGGTGGCGGCTTTTGCGTATGGCAGGACGAGCACGGCCGGCGCGTTGGTCATGGCCAGTTGATCTACCTTGTCACGGAAGCAGCGACGTTCAAATTCGATTTTGCCGGATCGCCAAACATTGCGCGGGCTGCGGGTGTGGTCACCATCCCGGTGCGCAATACACAGCGCAATGTCCACGTCCTGCGCAGCAGCTTCGTTTGCCAAACCTGTGACGGAAGCGCAGACAAACTCTTTTTTGTTGAAGCAAAGTGGGCGTGTAGAAAATGCCATGGCTTGGTTTATTTAAAGCAAAGGCTTGGCTCGGTCAATAATGCAATATTCTATCGTGATGTTTTGGTCGATAGGTTGGGTAAGATGGCTAACTTCGCGTCTCCTACGCGAGACGCGCATAACCAGCGGCGGCATCTCGACCGAATAAACAGAAGTCT
>NZ_JAJLPA010000030.1 GCF_025548555.1 Sphingomonas sp. A2-49 | reverse complement strand
CAGGGTGAACTTCAGCATCGATACTCCGCGGAAACACAGGCGATTGTGCAGATGTGAAGCCCTGTAGCGGGGATGTTACATTATATCAAAGCTATTTTTCGGGTGGGTCACAGGCTGGTGCGGACGTCGAGCAGTTCGGGAAAGAACCGCTGTTCCACCACCCTGGCGAGGTAGGGGACACCCGCGGTGCCGCCGGTCCCGCTCTTGAAGCCGATGACCCGCTCGACGGTCTTGAGATGTCCGAAGCGCCACAGCTGGACGTGATATTCGAGGTCGACGAGCTTTTCGGCGAGCTCGTACAGGTCCCAGTGATCCGCGGGATGGCCGTAGACGACGGCCCAGCACGCCTCGACCCCGCGCGACGGCGTCGCGACCTGCGCGAAGTCGCGCTCCAGCCGGTCGGCGGGAACCGGCAGGCCGCGGCGGGCGAGCAGGCGGAGCGCCTCGTCGTAGAGACTCGGCCGGGCGAGTTCGGCGGACAGGCGCGCGCGGACCTCCGCCTCGTCGAACATGTCGACCATCGCCGGGTGGCGATTGCCCATGACGAATTCGAGCTGGCGATACTGGTCGGACTGGAACCCCGAACTGGTGCCGAGCGCGCCGCGCATCGCGGCATAGTCGGCGGGGGTCATCGTCGCCAGCACCTCCCACGACTGGATCAGCTGCGTCTGGATACGGCTGACCCGCGCCATCATCTTCAGCGCCGGGGGCAAATCGTCGGCGGCGATCCGGCGGCGCGCCTCGCCCAGCTCGTGCAGGCACAGCTTCATCCACAATTCGGACGCCTGATGGATCGTCACGAACAGCAATTCGTCGTGGACGTCGCTGAGCGGCGTCTGGACGGAGAGCAGTTCGGGCAGGCGCAGGTAGCTGCGATAGGTGGTCGTCATGCGCCCGGCGTAGCGCAACCGCGATCACGCCTCCAGCAACAGCACCTCCAGCGTCGCCGCCGCCCGGTCGGCAGCGCGCACGACCAGATCGGCGACCAGCCGCCCCGCCAGCGCGAACTCCGCCTCGGGCAGGTCCGCGAGCCAGCGGGCGGGATCGCCGCCGTCGATACGGACGACGATGGTCAGCCGGCAACCAACGAAGGTCGCGCTCGCCCAGCTGCGCTCGGTGAGGTCGCACAGCGTGAGGGCCAGCCCGTGGCGGGCGGCATCATCGGCCAGCGCCCGCAGCAGCGGCGCGTACGGATCGCGCCGCCGCATCACGCCGGCCGATCCGCCATGAACCGCTCGATCCGCAGCGTCATCTCCGGGCCGATCACCCGGCCGCGCATCATGTCGGTCACCAGCCGCGGGTCGTTCACGGTCAGGCGGCCGAACCGGCTGCGCGACATGCGGGTGGTACGAAGATAGCGGTCGACCTTTAGCAGCAGGCACATCATTCCCTCTCGACTCGGCAGGTTGCGTTCCCGATCTGTTCCGTCCGATCCAACTTGTCTAGGAAAATTTCCTACACTATTGTCACGGCGTGGAGACGATCGATCCGAGAAGCCGGTTGCGGGCGCTGGCGAACGCACGGGGCGACAGCCTGTCGGCGCTGTCGGCGATGCTCGGGCGCAACGCCGCCTATCTCCAGCAATTCGTCGCGCGCGGATCGCCGCGCCGGCTCGACCCCGGCGATCGCCGACGCCTCGCGGATTATTTCGGGGTGGACGAAATCGAGCTCGGTGCCGACGCGGGGCGGGCGGCCTTCACGCTGCCGCGGCTCGATGTGGCGGCATCGGCGGGGCCGGGTGCGTTCGTCGATGGCGAGGTGATGCTGGGCGCGGCGGCGCTCGACCCCGCGCTCGCCGCCCGGCTGGGGCTGGTCGAGGGGCAGGCGGCGATCGTGCGCGTCCGCGGCGATTCGATGGAGCCCGGCCTGATCGACGGCGACCTGATCGTCGTCGACCGGGCGCGACGGTCGCCCGATGCGCGCGGCGGCGTGTTCGTGGTGCGGATCGACGATGCGGTCATGGTCAAGCGCGTGGCCCGCGGTCGCGACGGCCTGTCGGTGGTCAGCGACAACCCCGCCGCGCCGCCGGTGCCGGTGGGGCCGGTCGCGGTGATCGGCCGCGTCGTCTGGCTGATGCGCGCGCCGCGCTGATTCGCCCGAAGCTCAGCGCCGCCGGTCGCGCAGCCAGACGGCGACCGCTCCCAGGCTGCCGATGACGAGGCCGGCGAGGAAGCCGACCGTCACCTGACCCTGCGTCAGGCCGATCACGGTGCCGCCGATCGAACAGATCGCGATCAGGATGCCGCCCGCGGCGGAAGGAGGAGTATCGGCCATGCCGCGCCCTGCCACGTCCCGATCCGGGACGCCAGTGTCCCGATCCGGTACGCGATCGTCCCTATCCGGCACAGCTGGCACAGCCGCCGCGCAGGCCGTTTACCATCGCCATCCGCCCGCCGCCCCGCCGGCACCGGTCTGGCACGGCGATTGTAGAGTTCACGGCCGATCGTATCGCTTCAGGAGTATCGCATGGCCGCCTTGTATCTCGCCGACGCCGACCAGGTGGTCGAGGCGGCGGACCTGATCGCGGCCTTCGGGGACGATGCATCGGTCGAGGCGGCGAGCCGTGCGGGACGCATGCGCGACATCGGCAACGTCGCGCGCTTCTGTCGCTGGCGCCAGACCGAGCGGCTGATCGCGGTGATGGCGTCGGACGCGGCGATCGGCACCGTGCACTGACCGGTTGCGGCGCAACGATGCCGCCGTCCGCGCGATAGATCGGGCGAACGGTCCGATGGGGGACTGTCGCGGCGGGGCCGCCCGCGCTAGGACGCCGCCATGGTGTCGCGTGTGGGGTGGTTCGGGCTAGGCGCGACTGCCGTGCTTCTTCTGTCCGGACAGGCCGCTGCGCAGACGACGCCCGCGGCGACGGTGCCGCTCGACCCCGACGCGCCGCTCGCGCCGCTGCCCGACATCGGCGTCGCCTGGCCCGATCTGGGCGCGGACGCAAGCGCGGCCACCGCCAGCCAGGCGACCGACGGCGCGGCCGAGACGCGCTATGCATGGCGTGTCGACGGGATCGATGCCGCCGCCACCCCGCTGCTGCGCCGCCGCTTCGATGACTTGTCGACGCTCAACGCCAACGACGGCAGCGCCGCGAATGCGGCACAGCTCGACCGTCGCGCGCGCGAGGACGCCGACCTGCTCCAGACGCTGCTCCGCGGCGAGGGCTATTACGACGCGCGCGTCACGACGCGGGTCGAGCCGGGGGCCAGGCCACTCGTCGTGTTGCAGGCCGATCCGGGCACGCTCTACCGGTTCGCCGGCGTGACGCTGGGCGGCGTCGCGGCGGTGGACGACAAGGCGCAGGACCTGCGCGACGCCTTCGGGGTGAAGCCGCAGGACGCGGTCAACGCCGACGCCGTCGTCGCCGGCGAGGCACGGCTGAAGAGCCGGATCGGGCAGGAGGGCTTCCCCTTCGCCGACGTCGGCGAATCCCAGATCGTCGTCGATCACGCGACCAGGACGGCGACGCTCGACCTGCCCGTCGCGCCGGGCGCGGCACGCCGGTTCGGGTCGGTCGTCGCGCTGCCGGGGAACCGGGTGTTCGGCGCCGCGCACGTCCAGGAGATCGCACGCTTCAAGCCCGGCCGGCCCTATGACGCCGCCAGCCTCGACGACCTGCGCCGCGCCCTGATCCAGACCGGGCTCGTCTCCGCGGTCGAGGTCAAGCCGGTCGAGGGGAGCGTTCCCGGCACGGTCGACATCGGTGTGCGCCTGTCGCCCGCGCCGCCGCGCACGATCGCTGGCGAGCTGGGCTATGGCACGGGCGAGGGCGCGCGCGCCGAGATCAGCTGGACGCACCGCAACCTGTTCCCGCCCGAAGGCGGGCTGACGCTGCGCAGCGTGCTCGGCACCCGCGAGCAATTGGGCAGCATCGTCTTCCGCCGCAACAATTTCGAAGGCCGCGACCGGGTGCTGACCGCGCAGATCGCCGCCAGCCACGTCCAGCGCGACGCCTATGAGGCGAAGACGTTCACGCTCTCCGCCAACCTCGAGCGGCAGACGACGATCTTCTTCCAGAAGGCGTGGACCTGGTCGCTGGGCGGCGAATTGCTGAGTTCCGACGAGCGCGACGTGATCGCCGCCACCGGCGCGCCCCGCCGTCGCACCTTCTACATCGCGGCGGCGCCGACCAGCCTCAATTACGACGGGTCGGACGACCTGCTCAATCCGACGCGGGGCTTCCGGCTGGGCGGGCGGGTGAGCCCCGAATTCTCGTTGCAGGGCGCCGCCTTCGGCTATGCCCGGGTGCAGCTCGACGGCAGCGCCTACCAGCCGGTGAAGACCGGCGTGGTGCTCGCCGAGCGGATCCGGCTGGGGTCGATCCTCGGCGCCTCGCGCGACAGCATCGCGCCGTCGCGCCGCTTCTACGCGGGCGGCGGCGCGTCGGTGCGCGGCTATGGCTATCAGGCGATCGGCCCGCGCGACGTCAACAACGACCCGATCGGCGGCCGCAGCCTCGCCGAATTCTCGATCGAGGCGCGGGTGAGGACGTTCGGCAGCTTCGGCATCGTGCCCTTCCTCGACGGCGGCACGATCTATACCAGTGCGCTGCCGCGATTGAGCGACTTTCAATACGGGGCGGGGGTCGGCGTGCGCTATTACTCCAACTTCGGGCCGATCCGCCTCGATGTCGGCACCCCGCTCAACCCGCAGCCGGGGGACAGCCGGCTCGCCGTCTACGTCTCGCTGGGGCAGGCGTTTTGAGCCGCTGGGCGCGCCGCGTCGCGGTCGCGATCGTCGCCCTGCTCGCGGCGCTCGGCCTCGCGCTGGCGATCGTCGACACGGATATCGGCCATCGCTGGGTCGCCGAACGCATCGCCACGATCCGCACCGCCAACGGCCTGCGCTTCAGCGTCGGTCGGATCGACGGATCGCTCTACGGTCGCGTGACATTGCGCGACGTGCGCGTCCACGACCTCGACGGATTGCTGGCACAGGCGCCGACGGTGACGCTCGACTGGGCGCCATGGCTGTGGCTGCGCAACCGGCTGGCGATCGAGCGGCTGGCGATTCCGCAGGCGACGCTGTTCCACGCGCCGCGCACCCGCGCCTCGCCGCGGCGGGGCCCGATCCTGCCCGATTTCGACATCCGCATCGGCCGGCTGGCGATCGACCGGCTGGTGCTGCGGCCGCGCGTGCTCGGCACCGGACGCGTGGGCCGCGTCGTCGGGCGCGCCGATATCCGCCGCGGGCGGGCGCTGGTCGAGGTCGACGCGCGGGTCGCCGGGTCGGACCGGCTCGCGCTACGCATCGATGCCGAACCCGATCGCGACCGGTTCGACGTCGACGTGCGCGCGGCCGGCGCGGCCGGCGGCGTGCTGGCGCGCAGCATCGGGATGACGCGCGCGCTGACGCTCGACATCGGCGGCGACGGCGGCTGGACACGCTGGCGCGGTCGCGCGACCGGGCGTGCCGGCACGACGCGCGCGGTCGACCTCGCGCTGACCGCGGATGCGGGCCGCTACGCCATCGCCGGCAAGCTTGCGCCCGGCGGGCTGTTCGGCCCGCTGGTCGGCCGTCTCGCCGGCCCGCAGGTCCGCGTCGACGGCCATGCGACCTTCGCAGATCGCCGGCTGGACGGCGGCATCGGCCTGCGCAGCCCCGCCGCGGCGATCGCTGCGACCGGTGTCGTCGATCTCGGCGCCGGCGCCTTCCGCAACGTCGCGATCCGGACGCGGCTGCTGCGCCCCGCCGCGGTGCTCCCGGCGCTGGGCGGCAACGGCATCGAGATGCGCGCGGTGCTCGACGGCGGTTTCGCGACGGCGCGCTTCGACTATCGGCTGCGTGCCGACCGGATCGGCATCGACCGGACGGGGATGACCGCTGTGCGGCTCGCGGGCAGCGGACGGTTCGGCCAGCGCGTCACGACGATGCCGGTGCGCTTCGCCGCCGCCACGGTCACCGGCGTCGGCACCGTCGCGGGCGGTATCCTGCGCAACCTCAGCCTCGCCGGGCCGCTGACGCTCAAGGGCTCGCTGCTGACCGGCGATGCGCTGCGGCTGCGGTCGGACAAGCTCGCCGGGCGGATCATGCTGGCGATCGATTTCGCCACCGGCCGGTACGAGGTCGGTCTGAACGGCGCACTCGACCGGTTGTATATCAAGGGGCTCGGCGTCGTCGATCTGCGCAGCGACCTGCGCGTCGTGCCGGGGGCGGGCGGGCGCGGCACGCGGATCGTCGGGCGCGGCACGGCGCAGGTGGTGCGGCTCGACAACGCGTTCCTGCGCGGGCTGACCGGCGGGCTGCCCCGGATCGTCACCGGGCTGGAGCGCACGCCCGACGGCATGTTGCGCTTCACCGACATGGTGCTGACCTCGCCGCTGCTGACGCTGCGTGGGACAGGCTATCGCCGGCGCGACGAGACGTTCCATATCCAGGCGGCGGGGCGCCACACCCGCTACGGCCCGCTGACGATGACGCTGGACGGCCGGATCGACCGGCCGACGCTCGACCTGCTGTTCGCCCGCCCGAACGACGCGCTGGGGCTGTCGCAGGTGCGCGTCCACCTCGACCCGACGCCGCAGGGCTTCGTGTTCCGTGCCGACGGGGGATCGCGCCTGGGCGCGTTCGCGGGGACGGGGTCCATCCTGCTGCTGCCGCCGGGCGTCGACGACATCATCGCGGTCGACCGGCTGACGGTGGGCGGCACCACCGCCGCCGGGCGGCTCGCGATCGTCCCGGGCGGCTTCCGCGGGCGGCTCGACGTCGCCGGCGGCGGCGTGACCGGCGCGGTATCGCTGAATCCGGTCGGACCGGTGCAGCAGGTCGACGTGACGCTTGCCGCCGCCGACGCGCGGCTGGGGGCGGCGACGCTGCGGCGCGGCAAGCTCGATGCGTCGATCCTGCTCGATCCCGCCGGCACCACGATCGATGCGACCGCCACCGGCGTCGGCCTGCGCCAGGGGCGGCTCAGCCTCGCGCGATTCGCGGGCAACGCGCGGCTGCGCGCCGGGGTCGGCGAGGTGCGCGCATCGATCGCCGGGTCGCGCGGCCGTGCCTTCGACATCCAGACGGTGACGCAGGTCGCGCCCGACCGGTATCGCGTCGCCGCCCAGGGAACGCTCGACCGTCGGCCGCTTCGGTTGCTGACCCCGGCGGAGATCACGCGCGACGGCGACGGCTGGCGGCTCGCGCGTACCGAACTCAGTTTCGCCGGCGGCGAGGCGGGCGTCGCCGGCCGGTTCGGCGGCGGTGCGCTGGCCATCGACGCCACGCTCGTGCGGATGCCGCTCGCGATCCTCGACATCGGTTTTCCGCGGCTGGGCCTGAGCGGGACCGCATCGGGCAGCGTCGCCTATGCGACCGCAGCCGGCCAGGCGCCGACCGGCAAGGCCGACCTGACCGTGCGCGGGTTGAGCCGTGCGGGCCTCGTGCTTTCGTCGCGGCCGATCGACCTGGGGCTGGCGGCGGCGCTGTCGGGCGACCGGCTCGGCCTGCGCGCGGTGATGGCGTCGGGCGGGCGGACGATCGGACGGGCGCAGGCGCTGTTGCGACCGCTCGGCACCGGCGACCTTTCGGCGCGCATCGCGGCGGCGCCGCTGTTCGCGCAGCTGCGCTACCAGGGGCCGGCGGACACCTTGTGGCGGCTGACCGGGGTCGAACTGTTCGACCTGTCCGGCCCGGTCGCGATCGGGGCCGACGTCAGCGGCCGGATCGGCGCGCCGGTGATCCGCGGCGTCCTGCGCGCCGACGGTGCCCGGATCGAAAGCGCCAATACCGGCACGGTGCTGACCAACGTGCAGGCGACCGGTCGGTTCGGGGGATCGCGGCTCCAGATCGATCGCTTCGCGGCCGATGCCGGCAAGGGCGGACGCGTCACCGGCAGCGGCGGGTTCGACTTCGCCGCGGCGCACGGCATCGGCATCGACATCCGCCTCGCCGCCGACCGCGCAGTGATGATAAACCGCGACGATATCGGCGCGACCGTCACCGGGCCGCTGACCTTTACCTCGGACGGCGCCGGCGGGCGCATCGCGGGCGACGTGATGCTCAACCGCAGCCGCTACCGGCTGGGGCAGGCGAGCGCCGCCACCGCGGTCCCGCGACTGAACGTCCGCGAGATCAACCTGCCCGACGGCGGCGAGGAGGATGACGCGCCGGTCGCGCCCTGGACGCTCGCGATCAACGCGAAGGCGGCGGACAAGGTCATCGTCAGCGGCCTCGGCCTGTCGAGCGAATGGTCGGCCGACCTCGCGATCGCCGGACAGCCCGCCAATCCCGCGATCACCGGACAGGCGAATCTCGTCCGCGGCGACTATGAATTCGCGGGCCGCAAATTCGAGCTGCGGCGCGGCGTCATCCGTTTCGCGGGCGAGGTGCCGGCCAACCCGGCGCTGGATATCGAGGCGAATGCCGATTCGACCGGACTCAGCGCGTCGATCCGAGTGACCGGCACCGCGCTGAAACCGGAAATCGGTTTTTCGAGCATACCCGCGCTGCCCGAGGACGAGCTGCTGTCGCGGCTGCTGTTCGGCACGTCGATCACGCGGCTGTCGGCGCCCGAAGCGTTGCAGCTGGCGGCGGCGGTGGCGGCGTTGCAGGATGGCGGCAACGGGCTCAACCCGATCAATGCGGTACGGCGTGCGGCGGGGCTCGACCGGCTGCGTATCCTGCCCGCGGATCCACAGACCGGGCAGGGGACGTCGATCGCCGCGGGCAAATACGTGACGCGCCGGCTGTATGCGGAGATCGTGACCGACGGTCAGGGATATTCGGCGACGCAGGTCGAGTTTCAGGTGACCCGCTGGCTGTCGCTGCTGTCGAGCATCTCGACGCTGGGCCGCCAGAGCGCCAACGTCAGGGTATCGAAGGATTATTGAGAGGCGCCGACGGGCGCCCGGCGGCGCCCCCCGCGATGCGGAAGGCGCCGGCCGTCGCTCAGCGCTTGCCGACCCGCTGCTTGCGGGCGGCGTAGCGCGCGTCGCGTGCCGCCTTCATCTCGGCCTCGGTCGGGATCTTCGGCTTGGCCTTGGCGGCGGCTTCGGCCGCGGCGAGCGCGGCGGCCTCCGCAGCGGCCTTCTTTTCCGCGATCGCCTGTTCGCGCGCCGCCTGCTTCTCGGCACGCGCCTTGGCGAGCGCCGCTTCCTTGGCTTCGGCGGCGGCCTTGCGTTCGGCGACGATCGCCGGGTCGAGCGGCGGCTTGGCGCGCAATTTGTCGAGCGCGGCCTGCTTGGCTTGGGCGGAGAGGGCGGCGCGCTCCTGGAACGTCTGGGGCTTGTAGGCTGGCATGTGGGTCGTGATGATCCTGTCGGTTCGTGTGGCGGTCGTGCGGCGCGCGACCGGTCCGGCGTCGTCCGTTAGAGCAAAACGCGCCATTCTCCAAAAACGTGCCATCGATCGCGGATCGCGACGCGGCTCGCCATGGTCGCACGGCGGCTGTACGGCACCCGGCGATAGCGCGAGGGAGTGACGCCGGTATGACGCCGCGGGAATTGTTGGGGACGGCAGAGGTGCCGGGGGGCGAGCCGCTGCGGCTGTTCCGGCGTGGCGGCGACTTCATGATCGTGCTCGAGCGCAACGAGCTGATGAACAGCCGGATGAGCGGATCGGAGGAGGCGCTGGCGGTGATGACGATCGACCGGCTGCGCACGCCGGCGCCGCACCTGCTGGTCGGCGGCTATGGCATGGGCTTCACGTTGCGCGCGGCACTGGCGAAACTGGGCAGGGACGCGCGCGTCACGGTCGCCGAACTGGTGCCGGAGATCATCGAATGGGCGCGCGGCCCCATGGCGGCGCTGACCGCGGGATGCCTCGACGACGCGCGGGTCGCGATCGCGCATGCCGATGTCGCCGACGTCATCGCAGATGGCCGGGGCGGATATGACGCGATCCTGCTCGACGTCGACAACGGCCCCGACGGGCTGGTGCGCGCGGCGAACGACCGGCTGTATTCGGCGCGCGGGCTGGCGGTCGCGCGGGCGGCGCTGAAGCCCGGCGGCGTGCTGGCGATCTGGTCAGCGGCCAAGGACGCCGCCTTCGCGAAGCGCCTGCGCGAGGCGGGCTATGCGGTCGACGAGGTCACGGTGCGCGCGCGCAGCAACGGCAAGGGGCCGATGCACACGATCTGGTTCGCCACCGGCCGTTGAGGACGATCGGCACCGGGTTCGGGCGCGGCCCGCCACGCGGCGGGCGGCGCGTCATGGCGGCGCGGACCGGGGCCGCGCACGGGCGCCCCGTCCGCGCGCGGCGCTACGCCGGCTCGCCGACGATGGTCTTCAGCTCCATGAAGTCGGCGATACCGTATTTGCCGCCCTCGCGGCCGTTGCCCGATTGCTTGTAGCCGCCGAACGGCGTGCCGATCGTGCCGCTCCAGCCGTTGATCGTGACGAGGCCCGCCCGCAGGCGCGGCGCGACCGTCGCGGCATCCGCCGGATCGCCGGAGATGGCGGCGGACAGCCCGTATTCGGTGGCGTTGGCGAGCCGGATCGCCTCGTCGCGGGTCGAATAGCGGGTGATCGTCGCGACCGGACCGAACGTTTCCTCCCGCGCGATCCGCATGTCGGGCGTCACGTCGGCGAAGACGGTGGGGCGGACGTAATAGCCCGCGTTGCGCCCGTCGGGACGGCCCGGGCCGCCGGTGACGAGCGTCGCGCCCTCGTCGATCGCGGACTGGATCAGCTCCTGGATCTTGTCGAACTGCGCCTTGTTGACGACCGGGCCGATGTGACCGCCCAGCTCGGCCGGGTCGCCGACCGGCGTCGCCTCGAACATCGCTTTGGCGACCGCCGCGGCCTCGTCGGCCTGGCTGTCGTGGACGAGCAGGCGGGTGGGGGCGATGCAGCTCTGCCCCGAATTGGCGAGCACGCCCTGCAACGTCGGCGGCAGGACGGTGGCGAGATCGGCACCCTCTAGCACCAGGTTGGGCGCCTTGCCGCCCAGTTCCTGGTGGACGCGCTTGACGGTGGCGGCTGCCGCCTGCGCCACGGCGATGCCGGCGCGGGTCGATCCGGTGAAGCTGACCATGTCGACCCCCGGATGGCTCGCCAGCGCCGCGCCGACGGTCGGCCCGTCGCCGTTGACGAGGTTGAAGACGCCCGCCGGGACGCCCGCCTCGTGCAGGATTTCGGCGAGGATCATCGCGCAGCGCGGTGCCTCCTCGGACGGCTTGAGGATCATCGTGTTGCCGCCGGCGAGCGCGGGCGCGATCTTGGCGCAGATCTGGTTGAGCGGCCAGTTCCACGGCGTAATCAGCGCGACGACGCCGACCGGCTCGTGGACGACGCGCGCCTTGCCGACCTGTTCGGAAAAGCGGAATTCGCGCAGCGCCTTGGCGGTGCCCATGATGTAGCCGAGGCCGGCGGGTGCCTGCGCCGCCTGCGCGAAGCCGATCGGTGCGCCCATCTCTTCGCTGACCGCCTTCGCCAGATCGGGGATGCGGGCCTTGTACGCCTCGACGATCCGGTCGAGCAGCGCGATGCGGTCGTCGACGCTTGTCTGCGAAAAGGTGTCGAACGCGGTGCGGGCGGCGGTGACCGCCCGGTCGACGTCGGCGCGCGAGCCGAGCGTGATCTCGGTCACCGGCTGTTCGGTCGACGGGTCGATCACGCGATGGGGCCGGCCGCCCTCGCTGGCCACCCACGCGCCGCCGATGTAGAAATCGAGAAGGCTGTTCATCGCATCGCTCTCCGTCTTTTCGTTTGACGGGGGTGTGCGACGGCGGTCGAAAGGTTGCAACCCGAAACGCGTATCGGCCGTTCGGTGGCCGCGAAACGAAGGAGTGGCGAGCGATGAGCGAACGCGCAGCGACGATCCGCAGCACCGGCGGGCCGGAGGTGATCGAATGGATCGACGTCGACCTGCCGCCGCCCGGCGACGACGAGGTGCGGATGCGCAACCGCGCGGTCGGGCTCAACTATATCGACACCTATCACCGGGCCGGCGTCTATCCGATCGATCTTCCCGCCGGCCTCGGCAGCGAGGCGGCCGGGGTGGTGGAGGCGGTCGGCGCGCGGGTCGAGGGCTTTGCTGTCGGCGACCGGGTCGGCACCTTCGGCCCGGCCCGCGGCGCCTATGCGACCGCGCGCAACGTGCCCGCGGCGCAGCTGCTGCACCTGCCCGCCGATGTCGATGACCGGACCGCGGCGGCGCTGCTGCTGAAGGGGTGCACGACCGAGGCGCTGGTCGAACGCTGCGCGCGGGTACGGGCGGGCGACGTGGTGCTGGTCTGGGCGGCGGCGGGCGGGGTCGGCCAGCTGCTCGTCGGCTGGCTGAAGGCGATCGGCGCGACGGTGATCGGGACCGCGGGGTCGGCGGACAAGGCGGATCATGCCCGCGCGGCGGGCGCCGATCACGTCGTCCTGCACCGCGAGGAGGATGTCGCGGCGCGGGTGCGCGACATCACCGGCGGGCGCGGCGTCGCGACCGTGTTCGACGGGGTCGGCATGGCGACGTGGCAGGCCTCGCTCGCATCGGCGGCGCGGCGCGGGCTGATCGTCAGCTATGGCAATGCCGGCGGCCCGGTGAAGGGCGTCGACCTCGGCATGCTCGCGGCGAAGGGGTCGCTGTTCGTCACCCGGCCGACATTGTTCGACTATTACGTGACGGTGGAGGAGCGGCTGGCCGGGACCGAGCGCGTGTTCGCGATGCTGCGCCGGGGCGCGATCCGGCCGGAGATCGGTCAGACCTTCGCGCTGGAGGACGCGGCGGCGGCGCACCGCGCGCTGGAAGCGGGCGAGACGCGGGGCAGCAGCGTGTTTCTGGTGGAGCCGCAAGGGGATACGTAAACGGGATTGTTCGCGCGGCCGTCGGTTGAGATAAGGGCCCTGCGGCGGAACCGGGGAAGGCATGATCGGCAAGCGAACAGTCTGGACGACGATGCTCTGCGCGGCCCTGCTGTCTGCGGGCGCGGTGCGGGCGCAGGAGGCACCGCCGGGCGACACGATCGTCGTCGAGGGCAAGGCGCTGGCCGACGCGGCGAAGGTCCGGGCGCTGGCGCGGGCGATCACGCCCCGCCTCGGGTTCGACCAGCCGCTCGCCCGGTTCACCGATCCGGTCTGTTTCGCGACGGCGGGATTGCCACGGCCGATGCTCCAGGCGATCGGCGCGCGGATGGCCGACGACGCCGCACAGGCGGGGATCGAACTGGCAGGCGAGCGGTGCCAGCCCAATGTCCTCGTGATCTTCGTCGACGACGGTCTGGTAGAACTGAAATCGCTGCTGAAGCGCCGCCCGGGCCTGTTCCGCGACAAGGAGCCGGCCGAGATCCGCACCATCCTGGCCGAACCGGGGCCGGTGCACGTCTGGTCAGTCAGCGAAATCCGCAGCCGGGACGGCGATCGCCTGAATTACGGCGGTGGCGGCCCCCCGACGCTGAAGGTGCCGGTCGCGACGCGGATCGGCCTGCCCGTCCGCCGCGACATGCTGTCCACCGTGATGCTGGTCGATCGCAAGGCGGTGCCCGGCCGCAGCCTCGACCAGATCGCGGACTATGCCGCGATGCGGACGCTGGCAATGATCCGTCCCAAGGGGGCGACGGGCGGCGACACCATCCTCGCCCTGTTCGACCCCGATACCGCCGTACCCCCGGCCGGCATGACCGGATTCGACCGCGGCTACCTGAAGGCGCTCTACGAGGGGTCGGGCAGCCAGCGGGCCTTCGTCAAGGTGGCGATGATCGCGCGCAGCATCAGCAAGACCGGCGCGTCCGACGCCGATCCGGCTCCGGCCGGGGATGCCGCCGCCCGCGGCAAATGACGGCTTTGTCATAGCGGTGACCTGATCCCGCCATTCGCCCGATCGCAAGGGGCATTCGGGAGTGAATTCAATGTCCGAGCATCCGGTATTCTTCGATGTCAGCGGCCGGCGGAAACGGCGCTTCACGTTCGGCGTCATCGCCTTCGTGCTGCTGCTGGTCCTGTCGGTGGCGGTGTTCGCACTGTCGATCGGCGCGGTGCCGGCGGCGCCGTTGCTGCCGGTCGAGGCGGAGCATCCCGTGCTGCACCGGCTCGCCGCGCCGCACGGCGTGATCCGTCGCGCCAAGCGCAGCATCGACTATTATGCCGGCCGGCTGTTCGGCACCGGGCAGGGCAAGGCCGCCGCGTCGGGCAATCCCGCGCTCGCCATCGCCTTCCATACCCCCTGGGACCCGTCGAGCGCGGCCAGCCTGGAACGCCACGTCGAACAGCTCGACTGGGTGATCCCCGGCTGGGTTTCGGTCACCGGCCCGGATCATCGCATCACCGTGTTCCGCGATGCCGCCGGGCGCGCGATCATCAACCGCGCGGTGCACCGGCCGGTGGTCGTCCCGATGATCCAGAACGTCCTCAACGGCGACTGGGACAGCAAGGGCACGGCGTCGCTGCTCGCCGACCCGCGCGCGCGCGCCGCCTTCCTCGACCGGCTGGTCCCGTGGCTCGCCGCGAACCGCGCGGGCGGCGCCTTCTTCGATTTCGAGGAGCTGCCGGCGAGCGCGCAGGCGAATTACCGCACGTTCCTGGGCGAGGCGCAGCGGCGGTTCGCCCCCCGCGGCTGGACGGTGTCGATCGCCGCGCCGGTCGGCAACCCCGACTGGAACCTCGCCGCCTATGCCGGGGTCACCGACAAGATCTTCCTCATGGCCTACGACGAGCATGAGGTCACCGGGCCGCCGGGGCCGATCGCGTCGCAACGCTGGTTCGCCGAACAGGTCGCCACCGCCGCGCGCGGCATCCCCGCGAGCAAGCTCGTCGTCGCGATCGGCTCCTACGCCTATGACTGGCATCCGAACGCGCGCGAAGGGTCCGGCGATTCGATGAGCGTCGAGGAGGCGTGGCAGAACGCGAGCGATTCGGGCACGATGCCGGTGTACGACCGGGCGAGCGGCAACAGCAGCTTCGCCTATAGCGAGGGCGGCAACCGTCACGTCGTCTGGCTGCTCGACGCGGCGTCCGCCTATAACCAGATGGCGTTCCTGCGCAGTGCCGGCGTCGGCAGCGTCGCGCTGTGGCGGCTGGGATCGGAGGATCCGGGCCTGTGGTCGCTGTTCGGCCGCGATCACCGGACGCTGCCCGCGCCCGCCGCGATCGATGCGATCCCCGCCGGCACCAACGTCGATATCGAGGGCGCCGGCGAAATCCTGAAGATCGGCGCGTCGCCCGTCACCGGCATCCGGCGCACGGTGCCCGGGCCCGGCGGCGCCATCGCCGACGTCCGGTTCGAGCGGCTCCCCTCGCCCTATGAGGTCGATCGGACGGGCTATCGCCGCCGCCAGCTCGCGCTGACCTTCGACGACGGTCCCGATCCGACCTGGACGCCGCCGATCCTCGACGTGCTGAAGCGCGAACACGTCAACGCGACCTTCTTCATGGTCGGCGAGAACGCGCTGACCCAGCGCCCGTTGCTGCGACGGATGATCGACGAGGGGAACGAGATCGGCAGCCACACCTACACCCACCCCAATCTCGCGGTGTCCTCCCCCGGCCAGGTGCGCTTCGAGCTGAACGCCAACCAGCGCCTGTTCCAGGCGTTCACCGGGCGATCGCTGCGCCTGTTCCGCGCGCCCTATTTCGGCGATGCCGAGCCGACGACCGCGGACGAGATCGAACCCGTGCTCCAGGCGCAGGATCGCGGCTATCTGTCGGTCGGCCTGCACGTCGATCCCGACGACTGGAAGCGCCCCGGGGTGCAGCAGATCGTCGATGCGACGATCGCGCGGGTGACGAGCGCACCCGACAATTGCGACGGCGATTCGGCCGAGGATTGCAGCCGCAACATCATCCTGCTCCACGACGGCGGCGGCAACCGTGCACAGACGGTCGCGGCGCTGCCGGTCATCATCGAACGGCTGCGCGCCCTCGGCTACCGTTTCGTGCCGGTATCCACGCTCGCCGGCTTCTCGCGCGCGCAGGCGATGCCGCCGATCAGCGCGAGCGACCAGCTGGCGGCGCGCGCCGACCTCGCGCTGTTCACCACGCTGGGCGGCGTCGTCGTCGGGCTGCACTGGCTGTTCTTCACCGCGATCGCGGTCGGCATCCTGCGCGCGCTGGCGCTGTCGGCGCTGGCGCTGATCCAGGCGCGGCGCGAGGGGCGGACGGTGTTCCCCGCGATCGACCCCGATCGCTTCGTCACGGTGATGATCCCCGCCTATAACGAGGAACGTGTGATCGAGCGGGCGGTGCGCGGCGTGCTCGCCTCGACCGAGGTGCGGATCGAGGTGATCGTGATCGACGACGGGTCGAGGGACGCGACCTCCGCCGTCGTCGCCGCCGCATTCGGCGACGATCCCCGCGTGCGGCTGCTGACGCTGGAAAACGGCGGCAAGGCGCGTGCGCTCAACACCGGGCTCGCGCTGGCGAAGGGCGAGATCGTGATCGCGCTCGACGCCGATACGCAGTTCGAGCCGACGACGATCGCGCGGCTGGCGCGCTGGTTCGACGATCCGCGGCTGGGCGCGGTGGCGGGCAACGCCAAGGTCGGCAACCGCGTCAACCTCGTCACCCGCTGGCAGGCGCTCGAATATATCACCGCGCAGAACCTGGAGCGGCGGGCGTTCGCGCGCCTCAATGCGATCACCGTCGTGCCCGGCGCGGTCGGGGCGTGGCGCCGCGCCGCGGTGGCGCAGGTCGGTGGCTATCCGCACGACACTTTGGCCGAGGACCAGGACCTCACCATCGCGATCCAGCGCGCCGGATGGCGGGTGCAATACGACCAATATGCCGTCGCCTGGACCGAGGCGCCCGAAACGATGCGCGCGCTCGCCAAGCAACGCTTCCGCTGGGCGTTCGGCACGTTGCAATGCCTGTGGAAGCACCGGTCGGCGATCGGCGGATCGCACCCGCGCGGGCTCGGCTGGGTCGGCCTGCCGCAGGCGATCGTGTTCCAGATCCTGCTCGCCGCGATCAGCCCGATCATCGATCTGGCGCTCCTCGTCAGCTTCGTCGTCACCTATCTCGACGTGCAGGCGCACGGCTGGGCGCAGACCAGCCACGATGTCTACACGATGCTGACCTTCTGGATCGTGTTCACCGCGATCGACCTGCTCGCCGCGACGATCGCCTTCGCGCTGGAACGGCGGGAACGGTGGCGGCTGTTGTGGCTGCTGGTGCCGCAGCGCATCGGCTATCGCCAGGTGATGTATTATGTCGTGCTGAAGGCGATCGCACAGGCGCTGCGCGGCCCGATGGTCGGCTGGGGCAAGCTCCAGCGCACCGGCCGGGTGACCGAGGGGTGAAGGGGACTGGTAAAGGTCGATGTGTCCATATATGACCGTCCTTCGCTAGAACGTAGGATGACCCAATGGCGATGAGGCAGATGTTGGTTGCTGCGGCCACGATCGTCAGCACGGCGGCGGGAGCGCAAACGTCCCCGCCCGTTGCCGGGCTATGTGCTCGGCTGGCGCCGCAAACGGGCTTGAAGCGCGAGCGTGACGGATCCTGGCGCGTCAACATGTTGGGCGGCCTCGGCGCCGCATTGTTCGGCGGAACGACAGGCGCGACCTTTCTCGTGGAGCCCGTCGAGGGGTCGACACCCGATCAGCATCTGGACAAGGCGTGCACGCAGGCCGGAACCGAGATCGCGTGCAAACTGGTGGGACCGGCCCGCATTACGGTCGGAACCAAGCGCGGTAACGCCACCGCCGACGTCGCATCGGGCGAAGCGGCGCAGGTCGGCATGAAGGGCCGTTATCTCACCTGCCGCGACGATCGATAAACCCGAAGGCAGTCACCGCGCACGGCCGATCGATCGACGTGGGCAAGATGGGCGCATAGGCCGGCCATCGGTCTTACGTTCATCACATTGTCCTCTGCGCCACGACCGATGACCCTATAACATCCTCGCCTGGGCTAGGGTGCGGTCGATCGTCGACGCCTGCCACCGTCGATCGCTGCCACGCCGTGTGTGACGCGCTCCGTCTCGGCCCGACGACGTTGCCGATGCGACGTCCATGATGCGCCCCGGCGGACAAGCATGCGTGCGATCATGGGCGACATGGGCTTCGCCAGGTGCCTGCTCGGGCGGAACCGGCTGGACCGCGATCGAAGCCCGGCCTGCGAAACGGCGGTCGCATCCATGCGAGGCTTGATATACGGCCGATCATAACAGTCGTTGTTCGAGGGTTTTGCCGATGGTCCGTCCCCTGTTGCTGGCGCTGGCGATGCTCGGCGTCGTGCCGTCCGCGTCGGCGCAAGCCAGGCCGCCGCTGGTGCTCGCGGCGGCCAGCCTCCAGGAATCGATGACCGCCGCCGCGGACGTCTGGGCGCGACGCGGGCATCCGCGGCCGGTGATCTCGTTCGCCGCCTCCTCCGCGCTGGCACGGCAGGTGGAGGCGGGGGGCGCGGCCGACCTGTTCGTGTCCGCCGATACCGAATGGATGGATGCACTCGCGGCGCGGCGGCTGATCGTCGCCGCGTCCCGCGTCACCTTCCTCGGCAACCGGCTGGTGGTGATCGCCGCGAAGGGCGACCGCGTGCGCATTCCGGTGCGTCCGCCCGCGGCGCTGGCGCGGGTGCTGGCGGCGGGGCCGCTGGCGATGGCGGACGCCCCGGTGCCGGCCGGAAGATATGCCGAGGCGGCGCTGCGCCGGCTCGGTGTATGGAGCGCGGTCGCGCCGCGCGTCGTGCGCGGTGACAGCGTGCGCGCCGCGCTGGCGCTGGTCGAACGCGGCGCCGCACCGCTTGGCATCGTCTATGCCACCGACGCCCGGGCGTCGCGCGCGGTACGGATCGCGGGCGTGTTCCCGGCGACGAGCCATCCCCCGATCGTCTATCCCGTCGCGCGCCTCGCAGCCTCGACCAACTCGGAAGGGGAGGCGTTCCGTCGCTTCCTCGTCAGCCCGGCGGGGAAGGCGGTGTTCGTCCGCTACGGCTTCACCGCGCGCTGATGCTTTCTGCCGCGGAATGGACGATCGTCGCGCTGTCGCTGAAGGTCGGCGCGGTGGCGATGCTGGCGGTACTGCCGGTCGCCTTTGCGCTCGCCTGGCTGCTGGCGCGGGGGCGGTTTCCCGGCAAGCTGCTGCTCGACGCGGTCGTCCACCTGCCGCTGGTGGTGCCGCCGGTGGTGACGGGCTGGCTGCTGTTGCTGGCGTTCGGCCCGGCGGGGCCGATCGGCGGCGTGCTGGAGCGCTGGTTCGGCGTCACCGTGCTGTTTCGCTGGACCGGCGCGGCGATCGCCGCCGCGGTGATGGCGCTGCCGCTGACGGTGCGCGCGATCCGGCTGTCGATCGAGGCGGTCGACCGCCGCCTCGAAAGCGCGGCGCGGACTTTGGGGGCCGGCCCGGCGCGCGTGTTCTGGACGCTGACGCTGCCGCTCAGCCTGCCCGGCGTGTTCGCCGGCGCGGTGCTGGGCTTCGCTCGCTCGATCGGCGAATTCGGCGCGACGATTACCTTCGTCTCGAACGTGCCGGGCGAGACGCAGACGCTGCCGCTCGCGATCTATTCCGCCTTGCAGCAACCGGGGGCGGAGGCGACGGTATGGCGGCTGTCGGCGATGTCGGTCGTGCTCAGCCTCGTGGCGCTGGTCGCGTCGGAACTGCTGACGCGCAGGGTGCGGCGGGGGCTGCATGTCCTTTGAGATCGCGGTGGAGAAGCGGCTGGGCGAGGCCGTGGTGGACATCGAGCTGGTCGCCGGCGCGGGCCTCACCGTGCTGTTCGGTCCGTCGGGGATCGGCAAGACGAGCGTGCTCAACATGGTCGCCGGCCTGCTGCGGCCCGATCGCGGCCGCATCGCGGTGGCCGGGCGGCCGCTGTTCGACGCGGCGGCCGGGATCGACATCGCGCCCGAGCGACGCCGCGCGGGCTATGTCTTTCAGGAACCGCGGCTGTTCCCGCACCGGCGCGTGCGTGCCAACCTGCTCTACGGTGCGGCCGGCGAGGATGGGCTGGCGGCGGTGGTCGCGATGCTGGGGGTCGGTCACCTGCTCGATCGCTGGCCACGGACGCTGTCCGGCGGCGAGGCGCGCCGCGTCGCGATCGGCCGCGCGCTGCTGAGCGACCCCGCCTTCCTGCTGCTCGACGAGCCTTTGTCGTCGCTCGACCGGGCGCGGCGTGGCGAGATCATGGACGCGATCCTGCGCGTCCGCGACGAGGCCGGGCTGCCGATCCTGATGGTCACGCACGACCCCGACGAGGCGGCGTTGCTGGGGACGCGGATCGTGCGGGTCTAGGCCGGGATCGGGGCGCGGCCGGATACTGCGGGAACGGGGTTTCCGGCAGCGTTCCCGATCGTGTCCGGTCGCGACGGGCGGCGGGCACGATCCCGCCCTCGGCGCGAAAATCGCGCGTTCCGGGCAGGCGGGGCGGAACGCGTCAGGCGAGCTCGAACTGCCGGCGCTCGCCGCCCGTCGCGCTGTCGGCGACCCAGACGTGGAAGGTGCCCGGCTCCACCACCCAGCCGTCGTCCTTCCAGAAGCGCAGGTCGTCGCGGGTCAGCGGGAAGCGGACCTGCTTCGCCTGGCCCGGCGCCAGCGTGACGCGCTGGAACCCCTTAAGCTCGCGGATCGGCCGCGTATGGCTGGCGACGACGTCGTGGATATAGAGCTGCACGACCTCGTCACCGGCGCGTGCACCGGTGTTGGTGACGGTGGCGGTGACCTCGAACCGGTCGGTCATCCGCGCCGGTACGACGACGTTCGAGATCGCGAAGCTGGTGTAGCCGAGCCCGTGGCCGAACGGATACAGCGCCTCGTTGCGCGTTTCGCGATAGCGCGCCTTGTATTCGGCGAGCGGGCCGTCGGGCTGTGGCCGGCCGCTGGTCTTGTGATTGTAGAAATACGGTTCCTGTCCGCTGAAGACGGGGAAGCTCGCCGACAGCCTGGCGGACGGATTGACGTCGCCGAACAGCACGTCGGCGATGCCGTTGCCGCTTTCGGAGCCCAGGAACCAGGTCGCCAGGATCGCCGGGGCCGCCTTGACCGCGCCCTCCAGCGCCAGCGCCCGGCCGTGGCGCAGCAGCACGACGACGGGCTTGCCGGTCGTGGCCACCGCCTCGGCCAGCGCCATCTGGGCCGGGGGAATGGTGATCTCGACGCGGGCCTGCGCCTCGCCCGACATCAGCTGCGTCTCGCCGACCGCCAGCAGCACGACGTCCGCCGCGCGTGCCGCGGCGACCGCGGCCTCGATGCCGCCGGGGATCGCGGCCTCGACCTCGGACCCCTTGGCGACCGTAACGTCCGCCTTGCGGTTGCGCAGCCCGGCGGCGATCGAGACGTTCAGCCTCTGGTCCGCCATGAACGCCCAGGTGCCGACGACATTCTCGACATCCTCCGCGAACGGCCCGACCAGCGCGATCTTCGTGCCCTTCGCCAGCGGCAGCACATTGCCCTCGTTCTTCAACAGCACGATCGATCGCGCGGCGGCCTCGCGGCTCAGCTTCAGCATCGCCGGCGTCGCCACGCTGGTCCGTTCCGCCTTGCTGCTGATCGAGCGATAGGGGTTGGCGAGCAGGCCGATCCGCTCCTTGAGGTGCAGCACGCGGCGCACGCCCTCGTCGAGCCGGGCGACCGGCACCTCGCCCTTCTCGACCAGGTCGGGCAGCCACAGGTTGAACAGGTTCGACTGCATGGCCATGTCCATACCCGCCAGGAACGCCTTCTTCGCCGCGTCGCGGCCGTCGCTGGCGTAGCCGTGGGCGATCAGTTCCTCGTCGGCGGTATAGTCGCCCACGACCATGCCGCCGAACTTCCATTCGCCGCGCAACAGGTCCGTCATCAGCCAGCGGTTGCCCGACGACGGCACGCCGTCGATGTCGTTGAACGCGCTCATCAGCGTCGCGACGCCCGCGTCGACCGCTGCCCTGAACGGCGCCAGATGGACCTCTTGCAGGGTCGACGGGCTGATCTCGGTGAAATTATACTCCATGCCGCCCGACACCGCGCCGTAGGCGGCGAAATGCTTGGCGCAGGCGGCGACGCGGGTCGCGTCCGTCAGGTCGGGGCCCTGGAAGCCGCGGACGCGCGCGACGCCCAGCGCGGCGCCCAGATAGGGGTCCTCGCCCGATCCCTCGGCGACGCGGCCCCAGCGCTGGTCCCGGGCGACGTCGACCATCGGCGCGAAGGTCCAGTGGATGCCGAGCGCGGTGCTTTCCAGCGCGGCGGCGCGCGCGGTGCGCATCGCGAGGTCGGGGTCGAACGCGCACGCCTCCGCGATGGGCAGCGGATAGGCGGTGCGCAGGCCGTGGATGACGTCGCCGGCGAAGATCAGCGGGATCCTGAGCCGCGTCTGCATCGCGGCATCCTGCGCCGCCTTCGCGCCGGCATAGCCGACGCCGTTGAACAGCATGCCGATCGCGCCGGTCCGGATCCGGGCCAGCTGCTCGCTCGCGCCGCCGCTGGCGAGCCCGGGGTTGAAGGGCACGCCGATCGGCCGGATCTGGTCGGAGAAGCAGGATAATTGCCCCGCCTTTTCCTGCGGCGTCATCCTGGCGATCAGGCTTTCGACGCGGTCGCTCTGCGCCAGCACCGGCGCCCCGAACGTCAGGCCGGCGAGGGTCGCGCCGGAGGCGAGCATCTGGCGGCGATCGAGGATGGCGGGCATGACGGGCGGCTCCTGGTCGTTTCGCTGTGGCCGCCGGGGCTAGCCCCGGTGCCGCGTCAGGGCAACCCACGGGCGTGCGGGGATTTCCCGCAACTCACGCGCAAGCGAAGGCCGCCGGAACGATCCGGCGGCCTTCGTCGCGTCGCGCGATCAGGCGGTCTGCATCGCCGTGCTGCGGCGGCGGTTGCGCGCCGCGAAGCCGACCATGCCGAAACCCAGGATCATCATCGCCCAGGTCGCCGGCTCGGGCACGGCGGCGGTGAACGACACGTTGTCGAACTCGAACGCACTGTTGTTGCCCTGGTTGTAGAACTTCGCCCCGTAGAAGACGGTGCCGTCGGTGCCGGTGAAGGTCACGCGCCGGTTGTTGGAGGGCGTCATGGCGCCGAGCGGGATGGCCCCGCCGGACATGGCCGTCCCGGAATAGGTGCCGATCGCCGTACCGGCCGCGTCGAGCAGCTCCACCGTGTTGTAGGTGTCGAGCGAGCCGACGAACAGGCTGATGCTGGAGAAGGCCTGCGTGCCCAGCAGCTGCAGCGACGATTGCAGGCCGAAGCTGTCGATGCCGCCGATGGCGAAATAGCCGTTGCCGTCATTCGGGTTCGGCGCGAACGCGAACACGCCGTACGGCGTGACGCCCGTGGGGCTGACGGTGGTGCGGCTGGCCAGCGCGCCGTTGAACGTCGCGGTGAGGCCCTTCGACGCGGCTTCGGCGGCGGTGCCCGCATCGAGATCGAACGTCATGTTGATGGTGCTGCCCGGAACGGCGAGATGGTTCGACCCATCGGCGGCGACCGAGGTGATCTGGGTGGCGGCCGAAGCAGGTGCGGCGGCGAGTGCAGTACCGAGAGCGAGCAGCGAAAGAGCGGTGCGGATCATGATAAGTCCCTCTAGTTAAACGTTTTATCCGATACGTCACCCCGTCGGCGACTATTCGGTAGGACATCGTTAGAAGATCGAATGATGATCGAGAAAGGGGTAAGTTAATCCCAAAATGAAGCAGCTATAAAATTGTTCTTCTATTACAGCGTTCATTATTGTTAACGTAGCAAAGTGAAACGCGCGGAATAGAACTTTTGTGGCGTATGATGTCGGTGACGATTCATCGCGAATTCATTCGTTAATCATATCCACGGGGCAGGCGATTCGCGGCCGGATGCTGCGAGCCGGCGGCGTATCTTGCGCGAGGCCTGCCGGATGATGCTGAAATCACAAACAAAAAGGGCGGCCCGTTGCCGGACCGCCCCTTGTCGACAGCGATGTCGTCGCGTTTTAGCGCTTCGAGAACTGGAAGCTGCGGCGTGCCTTGGCGCGGCCGTACTTCTTGCGCTCGACGGTGCGGCTGTCGCGGGTCAGGAAGCCCGCGGCCTTTACCGGCGCGCGCAGCACCGGCTCGAACCGGGTCAGCGCCTGGCTGATGCCGTGCTTGACCGCGCCGGCCTGGCCCGACAGGCCGCCGCCCTTGACGGTGCAGACGACGTCATACTGGCCTTCGCGCTCGGTGATGCCGAACACCTGGTTGATGACGAGGCGCAGCGTCGGCCGTGCGAAATAGACTTCCTGATCGCGACCGTTGATCGTGATCTTGCCCGAACCCGGCTTGATCCAGACGCGGGCGACGGCATCCTTGCGGCGACCGGTCGCATAGGCGCGGCCGAACTTGTCGAGGATCTGCTCGCGCAGCGGCATCGTCGGGACGACGTGCGTCGGTGCCGCGGGGGCCTCGCCGTCGGTCGTCACCGCCGGTGCGGCGTTGGCGGCCGGTGCCGGCTGCTGCGTCAGCGACGCGAGGTCGGAAAGGGACTGGCGATTGTCGGTCATTTACGCGCCCACCTTGTTCTTGCGGTTCATGCCCGCGATATCGAGAACTTCCGGGTTCTGAGCTTCGTGCGGATGCTCGGTGCCCTTGAAGATGCGCAGGTTGCGCATCTGCTCGCGACCCAGCGGACCGCGCGGGATCATGCGCTCGACGGCCTTTTCGAGGACACGCTCGGGGAAGCGGCCTTCGAGGACCTTGGCGGCGGTGATGCCCTTGATGCCGCCGGCATAGCCGGTGTGCTTGTAATAGACCTTCTTCTCGGCCTTGTTGGACGTGAAGCGGATCTTGTCGGCGTTGATGACGATGACGTTGTCACCGCAATCGACGTGCGGGGTGAACGACGTCTTGTGCTTGCCGCGCAGGACGTTGGCGATAATCGACGCGGTGCGGCCGACCACCAGGTCGGTGGCGTCGATGATGTGCCACTTCTTCTCCACCTCGTGCGGCTTGGCCGACTTGGTGGTCTTCATGAGCGCCTTCATGGCGTGGACCTTTCGGTTTGAAACGATGCACGCCGCCCCGGAAAGGACGGCGTGATTGAGCGGCGCAATGATCGAAAGGCAGGCCGAAGTCAAGCAAACCGGGCGTTTGCTGACGGGTAAAATGATACCATGATCGTCGCGGGGCTATCGGACGGACCGTTCGTCCGCCCGTCCGGTGGCATGCGCGGCGAAGACGGTCGCGATCAACAGCAGGGCGGCGTTCGCCTGATGCGCCACCGCGATGTCGATCTGTACGCCGCTCATCAGCGTGGCGATGCCGAGGATGATCTGGAGCGTGACCAGCCCGACGACCCAGAAGCCGGCCTTCGACCCGCTGCGCGTCGCGCGCGCCGCCAGCCACGTCAGTCCCGCCGCGGCCGCGAACGCCCACCAGCGGTGGATGAACTGCACGACCACCGGATTGTCGACCGCATTGGCCCAGCCGGGATCGACCATCGGCACGCCCGCGGGAAAGATCGCATCGCCCATCAGCGGCCAGCTGGCGAAGGCATAGCCCGCATCGAGCCCGGCGGTGAACGCGCCATAGACGAGCTGCACGAACAGCAGCGCCAGCGCGACGACCGCGACGCGGGTCATTCGCGCAGGGAAGGCCAGCGGATCGCGATGCAGCGCGATCAGGTCGAGCGCGGTCCACACGATCCCGGCGAGGATCGTCAGCGCGGTCAGCAGGTGCACCGCGAGCCGGACGTGGCTGACGTCGGTCCGCACCGACAGGCCCGATGCGACCATCCACCAGCCGATCGCCCCCTGCAATCCGCCGAGCGCCAGCAGCGCGACCAGCCGCCAGCCATATCCCGCCGGGATCCGGCGCCGGATCGCGAACCACAGCAGCGGCAGCGCGAAGGCGGCGCCGATCACGCGGCCGAGCAGACGGTGCGCATATTCCCAGAAGAAGATGCTCTTGAAGCCCGCCAGCGTCATGCCCTGATTGAAGGCGGCATATTCGGGAATGCGGCGGTAATTGGCGAATTCCGCCTGCCATTGCGCCTCGTTCAGCGGGGGGATGATCCCGCTGATCGGTTTCCATTGCGTGATCGACAGGCCCGATTCGGTGAGCCGGGTGATCCCGCCGACGACGACCATCGCGACGATCAGGGCGGCGACGGCGAACAGCCATCGTGCGACGGTGCGTGGCCGGGCACGCGAGAGAAAGGCGGCGCTTGGCTGGAGCATGCGCGCGCCATACGCCGATTGCACCGGGGTGGCCAGCGGTGCGTGCGGGATCCGGCGATGCCCGCGTCCCGACCGCGCGCGGACGCGAAACCGCCGCAATCCCCGGTGCAGGATCGCGCCGGAACGGGTCGAGGACATGCCATTGATCGCCGCTGCACTGTTGCTTTCCACGCTCGCCGCCGCGGCGCCGGACTGTGGCCACGTCCCCGCGTCGCGGCAGGGCGACGCCGCGGACCAGGGCGTCCGGCACGTCTTCCAGAACGGGGGGCGGGCGCCGCTGCGGCTGTTCTGGATCGACGCGCAGGGCCGGCGCGTCGAGCAGGGCGGTATCGCGCCCGGCGGTATCCTGTCGCTGCAAACCTTCGCCGGGCATGTGTTCGTGGTCGCCGATCCCGCCGGCCGTTGCCGCGAGGCGGTCCGGATCGGCGATGGCCTGACCGGCACCTATATCGGCACCAGTCGCTACCGGCCCGTCGCGATCCGCGCGGGCTGGCCGGTGTTCGTCGACCGCGCGCTCGATCCGCGGGCGGATCCGGCGCGGGCCGCGCTCGCGACGATCGCGGGCATGCTCGACCGGACGGTGGCGGCCTTGCCCGCCGCCGCGCTGGCCCGGATCCGGCGGACGCCGATCTTCGTCCACGACCATGCCGGGCCGGGCGTCATGTTCCACCGCGACCCCGAATGGCTGGTCGCGCATGGCCGGACGGTGGAGATGGTGGACGGGATCGAGGTGTCGGACGCGGGCGTGTTCGTCGAGGACGCCAGGGTGCAGCCCGGCGCGATCCTGCACGAACTGACCCATGCCTTCTACGGGACGCTGTCCGACGCGCAGCGCCTCGATATCGACCGCGCCTATCGTCGCGCGGTCGATGGCGGCCTCTACCGGCAGGTGAAGCGGCACGACGGATCGGTGACGGATGCCTATGCGCGTACGAATGCCGCGGAATATTTCGCCGAGCTCAGTGAGGCCTATTTCAGCCGCAACGATTTCTTCCCGTTCACCCGCGCCGAGCTGGCGGCATACGACTCCGACGGCGCGCGGCTGGTCACCCGGCTCTGGTTCGGGCGGGACGCTGCGGATGGCGCGGATCACGATCGGCTCACACCATAAATCGCCGTCCGGATCGAATGTGATGTTGTAACCTGCCGCGACGGCGCCTAGATCATCGCGACCGATGACCCATACGACTCACCCTGCGCGCCGCTTCGGCTGGGCCGGGCTCGACCGCGCGGCGATCGCGCTGTCGGGGCTGTGCGTGGTGCATTGCCTGGCGAGCGCGGTGCTGCTGGCGATGCTGTCGGCGGCGGGTGGGCTGCTGCTCAACCCGATCTTCCACGAAATCGGCCTGTCGATCGCCATCCTGCTCGGCGCGCTCGCGCTGGGGCGCGGGGTGATGGAGCATGGCTATGTCATGCCCGCGTCGATGGGTGCGTTCGGACTCGGCATCATGGCCGGCGCGATGACGCTGCCGCACGAGGGTGGCGGCGGGGCGGAAACGCTGTGGACCGTGATCGGCGTCGGCCTGCTCGCCTTCGGCCACGACCTCAACCGTCGCGCGGTGATCTGACGCGGCTTGTCGCGGGGGCGGGGGCGCCCTAGATCGCAGGCATGGCAGGCCATGCACACGATCATCACGAGCCGCAGGGCGCCGACCTGACCCGCGCCGCGCAGGCGACGCTGGAAAAATCCGGCGAGCAATGGACGCAGATGCGCGCGAACGTGTTCGAGGCGCTGGCCGGCTTCGCGAAACCCGCCAGCGCCTATGACATCGCCGAGGCGCTGTCGAAGAGCGAGGGGCGCCGCGTTGCCGCGAACAGCATCTATCGCATCCTCGACGTGTTCGTGGCGTCGAACCTGGCGCGCAAGGTCGAAAGCTCGAACGCCTATGTCGCCAACGCGCACCCCGATTGCCTGCACGACTGCATCTTCCTGGTGTGCGATTCCTGTGGACAGACGGTGCACCTTGACGACGACGTCGTGACCCGCGGCGTCAGGAACGCGGCGCAAGCGGCTGGTTTCTCTCCGGTTCGTCCCGTGATCGAGGTGCGCGGCAAGTGCGCGGACTGCGCCTGACCGCCGGACCGGCGACAATCGACAGCCCGTCCGCAACCGCGTAGACGGGCGGAATGTCCGAACTACCCGACACGCCGTTGCTCGATACCGTCAAGACTCCGGAAGAGCTTCGAAAACTAAGGCCCGAACAGCTCCGCCAGCTTGCCGACGAGCTGCGCCATGAAACGATTTCGGCGGTCGGCACCACCGGCGGGCATCTGGGCTCCGGGCTCGGCGTCGTCGAGCTGACGACCGCGATCCACTATGTCTTCGACACGCCGCGCGACCGGCTGGTGTGGGACGTCGGCCACCAATGCTATCCGCACAAGATCCTGACCGGGCGCCGGGATCGCATCCGTACGCTGCGCCAGGGCGGCGGCCTAAGTGGCTTCACCAAGCGCAGCGAGAGCGAATACGACCCGTTCGGTGCCGCGCACAGCTCGACCTCGATCTCGGCGGCGCTGGGCTTTGCGGTCGCCAACAAGCTGGCGGGCACGCCGGGGCGCGGCATCGCGGTGATCGGCGACGGTTCGATGTCGGCGGGCATGGCGTACGAGGCGATGAACAACGCCGAACAGGCGGGCAACCGGCTGGTCGTGATCCTCAACGACAACGACATGTCGATCGCGCCGCCGGTCGGCGGGCTGTCGGCATACCTGTCGCGCATGGTGTCGAGCCGGGAATTTCTGGGCGTTCGCGAGATTCTGAAGAAGTTCGCGCGCCGCCTGCCGCGTCCCTTCCACCAGGCGGCGCGCAAGACCGACGAATTCGCCCGCGGCATGACGATGGGGGGCACGCTGTTCGAGGAACTGGGCTTCTATTACGTCGGCCCGATCGACGGCCACAACCTCGACCATCTGATCCCGGTGCTCGAGAACGTGCGCGATGCGGAGGAGGGGCCGATCCTCGTCCATGTCGTCACCAAGAAGGGCAAGGGCTATGCCCCGGCCGAGGCGGCGGCGGACAAATATCACGGCGTCCAGAAGTTCGACGTCATCACCGGCGCGCAGGCCAAGGCGCCGCCGGGGCCGCCGCAATATCAGAACGTCTTCGGCGACCAGCTGGTGAAGGAAGGGCAGCGCGATCCGACGATCGTCGCGATCACCGCGGCGATGCCGTCGGGCACCGGCGTCGACCGCTTCGCCAAGGCGTTTCCCGATCGCGCGTTCGACGTCGGCATCGCCGAACAGCATGCCGTCACCTTCGCCGCCGGCCTCGCCGCGCAGGGCATGCGGCCGTTCTGCGCGATCTATTCGACCTTCCTCCAGCGCGCCTACGACCAGGTCGTCCACGACGTCGCGATCCAGAACCTGCCGGTGCGCTTCGCGATCGACCGGGCGGGGCTGGTCGGTGCCGACGGCGCGACGCACGCCGGGTCGTTCGACGTCACCTATCTGGCGACGTTGCCCAATTTCGTCGTGATGGCGGCGGCGGACGAGGCCGAGCTGGTGCATATGACGCACACCGCCGCGTGCCACGACAGCGGCCCGATCGCGGTCCGCTATCCGCGCGGCGCGGGCACCGGCGTCGCCTTGCCGGAGGTGCCGCAGCGGCTCGAGATCGGCAGGGGCCGCATCGTGCGCGAGGGCAAGACGGTCGCGATCCTGTCGCTCGGCACCCGGCTGGAAGAGGCGCTGAAGGCGGCGGAGGTGCTGGAGGCCAAGGGCCTGTCGACCACCGTCGCCGACCTGCGATTCGCCAAGCCGCTCGACGAGGCGATGATCCGTCGCCTGCTGACGAGCCACGAGGTCGCGGTGACGATCGAGGAGGGCGCGGTCGGCGGTTTCGGTGCGCACGTCCTGACGCTCGCGAGCGACGAGGGGCTGATCGACGGCGGCCTCAAGCTGCGCACGATGCGCCTGCCCGACACCTTCCAGGACCAGGACAAGCCCGAGAAGCAATATGCCGACGCCGGGCTCGACGCGGAGCATATCGTGCAGACGGTCCTGACGACGCTGCGGCACAACAGCGCGGGCGTGACCGAGGGCGCGCGCGCGTGAGCGGACCGGTCAAGGCGGCGATCATAATCGCACTGGCGGTGATCGTGCTCGTGGCGCTGAACGTCCGCATGTATCGGGCGATGAAGACGGCGACGGCAAGGGGGCGCGCCGCCGCGGCGGCCGACGACCCGCTCGCATCCGGTTCGGACCTATGATAGGGTCGACGCCATGAAACTGACCAGGACCCCCGATGGCTATGTGGTGCAGGTGCCCGCCGATGTCGCGGCGGCGCTGGGCCTGCGCGATGGCGACGATGTGGAGTTGAGCAAGGCCAGCGTGACGACGGTCGCCGTATCGCCGGCAGATCGCGATAGTGCGATCGCCCGGATGCGTGCTCTGGCCCGCCCTTTACCCCCGGACTACAAGTTTGATCGTGAGGAAGCCAACGCTCGGTGAGCCGGACGTTCTTCGACTCTAACATCCTTGTTTATGCTTTTACGCCCGGTTCCCGGAGCGAGATCGCCTATGCCCTTTTGAACAGGGGCGGCGTGGTCAGCACGCAGTCGTTGAACGAATTGGCCAACGTGCTCCGCCGCAAGCAGAAACAGGACTGGCTGGCGGTTCATAACGCGATTCAGGCCGTGATCGATCGTTGCCCGACGATCGTGGCGCTCACGATGCAAGTGCAGCAATTGGGTCTACGCATGGCCGAGCGTTACAGGCTGTCCATCTACGACGGCATGATCGTGGCCGCGGCGCTGACCGCCGAATGCGACATCCTGTATTCCGAAGACATGCACGACGGCCTCGTCATCGACGGGCGCCTGACCGTCGTGAACCCGTTCGCGCCCGCCGCCTGACCGCTCATCGCCCCAGATAGTGCGCCTGCGCCGCATCGGTGGCGTTGATCGCCAGGATCGACCGGGCATCGCCGGGGGGACGCGCATGGCCCTGGCCGTCGCTGCCCGCGGCGATGACGCGGCCGAGCAGTTCCTGACCGTCGTGCCACCATCCGAGTCCGCTCGCCGCGTTGATGTGACCCTGCGGCCCCGCGTCGACGAAATGGCTGCCCCATTGCGCGGCGAGGCTGTGCGCGCGGTCGGGCGTGATCCAGGGGTCGTTGCTGGACGCGACGACGATCGAGGGGAAGGGCAGCGGCGTGCGCGGTGTCGGCGCGAAGGCGCGCAATTCGTCCGGCGCCTCCGCCCGGTCGACGTCGGCCGGCGCGACCAGCAGCGCCCCCGCGACCGGCCAGCCATAGGGTTGCGGCGACAGTTCCGCCCACCATGCGACGGCAAGGCAGCCGAGGCTGTGCGCGGCGAGGATCACCGGCGCTTCGGCGCGAGAGATCGCCTGGTCCAGCTTGGTCACCCAGGCATTGCGGTGCGGCGTGTTCCACATGCCAAGTTCGACGCGAACGGTGTCCGGCCGCGCCTCCTCCCACAAGGTCTGCCAGTGAGAGGGGCCGGAGCCGCCAAGGCCCGGCACGGTAAGGATGGTCGGTTGCGCGGCGTCGAAACTGGAAAATCCGGTCATGGCAGCATCTCCCTCCGAAACGAGGACGAGACGTCCGGTGCCAGGGCATCCGCCGCTCGACCTCTGGTTCAGAACCGAGAGTTAATCCTACCGTTCCACTGGGCAATCGCAAATGCGTCCAGTCGAACGCGCGCCACGGCGGACCGCATGGGGTGACGCGCGGGTGGATCGGCGGCTAAGGAACGGCGCATGGCAAAGACCCGCGCAGACCAGATGCTCGTCGATCGCGGCCTCGTCGAATCACGAACCCGGGCGCAGGCGCTCATCATGGCCGGGCTGGTGTTCGCCGGCACGCGCAAGGTCGACAAGCCGGGACAGGCGCTGGCCGACGATGTCGTGCTGGACGTACGCGGGCGCGATCACCCCTGGGTGTCGCGGGGCGGCATCAAGCTGGCGCACGGGCTCGACCGGTTCGGCTGGGACGTCACCGGGGCGGTCGCGATCGATGTCGGATCGTCCACCGGCGGGTTCACCGACGTGCTGCTGACGCGCGGCGCCGCGCGGGTCTATGCGGTCGACAGCGGTACCAACCAGCTCGCCTGGACGCTGCGACAGGACCCGCGCGTGATCGTCCACGAACAGACCAGCGCGCGCATCCTCTCCGCGGCGCACGTCCCCGAGACGGTCGACCTGATCGTCTGCGACGCGAGTTTCATCGGCCTCGCCAAGGTGCTCGAACGGCCGCTGACCTTCGCGGCGCCGGGCGCGCGGTTGATGGCGCTGGTCAAGCCACAGTTCGAGGCCGGGCGCGAAGAGGTGGGGAAGGGCGGCGTGGTCCGCGATCCCGCGGTGCACGCCCGCGTCTGCGACGCCGTCGCGGACTGGCTGTCGGGCGCGGGGTGGACGGTGGCCGGACTGGTCGAGAGCCCGATCACCGGGCCGGAGGGCAATGTGGAATTTCTGATCGCCGCGTCCCGATCTGAACCGTCATCCGAACGATTGTCATAGCGGACGCTTTACGAACCATGCGTGGCGCGGCAAGGCTGCGCCGTGGGCATAGAGGAGTACAGGGTGGGCGGCATCGCATCGAAGGGTCAGCTGCGCCTGTCGTTCCTCCGCTGGGCGATCGTGACGGTGCCGTTGATCCTGCTGCTCGGCTTCGCCTCCGGCCGCGCCTATCCGGCGGGCAGCGAGAACGCCTGGTACATGGCATTGCAGAAGCCGTCGGCGACGCCGCCGGGCTGGGTGTTTCCCGTCGCCTGGACCTCGCTGTACATCCTGCTCGGCCTCGCGGTCGCGATGATCCTGCATGCGCGCGGCGCCACGGGACGGGCGCTCGCGCTGGGCGTGTTCGCCGCGCAATTCGTGCTCAACCTCGCCTGGACGCCGCTGTTCTTCGGCCTGCACCGCGTCGATGCGGCGCTGGCCGTCATCGTGCTGATGCTGGCGCTGGCGATCCTCGCCACCGTCCTGTTCGGGCGCATCCGGCCGCTCGCGGCGTGGCTGATGGTGCCCTATCTGGTGTGGATCAGCTTCGCCGGCGTGCTCACCTGGCGGATCGGACAGCTGAACCCAGGTGCGGAAACCCTTGTGCCGGCGTCGCACACCTCCCAAATGCTGTGACCGACAGTCCATTGCGCCGGGAAGAACAGTTATGCAGTCCGACAATCGCGTGTTCGACGACCTCGTCAAGCTGGTGAACGGTGCCGCCGGAACGCTGGCGGGCGTCGGTCGCGAGGCGGAGGCGGGCGCACGGTCGCGCGCGCGCGAGTGGATCGGCGGGCTCGACTTCGTCAGCCGCGACGAGTTCGAGGCGGTGAAGGCGATGGCCGTGGCCGCGCGCGACGAGAACGACGCGCTGCGCGCCCGGCTGGACGCGATCGAGGCGGCGCAGTCCGCCGGTGCGTCGTCCGCGGATCCGGCGCCCGCCGCCTGACCGACTTATCCACAGTATTGTCGACACTGTTGTTCACTGCGGGGTTGCCGGCGCGTTTTTGCCTCGGCAGCCTCGCCGTGCGATAAGGGGCGCGACCATGCTCGACCACGCCGAACACGACCAGGAACCCGCCGCGCCGATCGACATGCTCGAGGCGTATTACGCCGCGCATGGCTGGGAGCACGAGCGTCACGACGACGAGATCGTCGCGACCGTGAAGGGCAGCTGGACGACCTACGAACTGCGCGCGCTGTGGCGCGAGGACGACAGCGTCCTCCAGTTCCTCGCCTTCCCCGACATCAAGGTCACCGACGATCGCCGCAGCGCGGTCTACGAGGCGATCGGGCTGGTCAACGAGCAGCTGTGGATCGGCCATTTCGAATTGTGGTCGACCTCCGGCGTGCTGCTGTACCGCCATGCCGCGATGATCGACGGCGAGGACGAGGGCACGATGTCGCTCGGGGCGACCGAGCTGCTGGTCGAATCGGCGATCGAGGAATGCGAGCGCTTCTATCCGGTGTTCCAGTTCGTGCTGTGGGGCGGGAAGACGCCCCGGGACGCGCTCGCCGCCGCGCTGATCGAGACGCAGGGCGAGGCCTGAGCCGATGCGGCTGCTGATGGTCGGCGCCGGCAACATGGGCGGCGCGATGCTGCGGCGCTGGCTCGATGGCGGGATGGACCCCGCGACCGTGACCGTCGTCAGTCCGAGCGGACGACCGATGCCGGACGGGGTGTCGGCGGTCGCTGCGATCCCGGAGGCGGCGGTCGCGACGTTCGACATGGTCATGCTCGCGCTGAAGCCGCAGCAGCTGGCGACGCTGCGCGATGGTCCATTGGCCGGTCACGCGCCGCGCCTGCTGGTGTCGATCCTGGCAGGGGTGGAGGAAGCGACGCTCGCCACGCTCTGCGCCGCGGGGGCGGTCGTCCGTGCGATGCCGAACCTGCCCGTCGCGATCGGGCAGGGGGTGACGGCACTCCATTCGTCGCGGGCGGATGCGGCGATGCGTGCCGAACTCGTCGCCCTGATGCAGCCGCTGGGCCTCGTCGAATGGATCGCCGACGAGGCGCGGTTCGACGACGTCACCGCACTGGCGGGATGCGGCCCGGGGTTCGTGTTCCGATTCGCCGACGCGCTCGCGCAGGCGGGGGCGGCGCTGGGGCTGCCGGCGGACCAGGCGGCGCGGCTGGCGCTGGCGACGCTCGCCGGATCGGCGCGCATGGCCGCGGACGCCGATGCGAGCCCGGCCGTGCTGGCCGACCGGGTCGCGAGCCCCGGCGGGTCGACCCGCAAGGGGCTAGACGTGCTCGACCGAAGCGACGGGCTGCAGGCGTTGCTGACCGAGACGCTGCGCGCCTCGGCGCGCCGCAACCGCGAGATGGCCGCCGCGGCGCGCGGTTGCGCCGCGCGCTAGCTCAGGACCGCAATCCGTCGACCTGGGCGCGGTCGGCATCGGGGATCATCCCCTCCAGCACCGCCCAATAGCCCGACACGGCGTCCTGCCCCGCGGCCTGATAGGCCTGCGACATCTTCTGCCGGACCGATTCGAACAGGTCGCTCTCCATCGTCGCGCCTTCCTGCGTCAGCCGCAGCAGCCGCTGGCGCCGGTCGCGTTCGCCGGGACGGGTGGTGACCAGCTTGCGGTCGGTCAATTCGTTGAGTACGCGCCCCAGCGATTGTTTCGTGATCGCCAGCAGGCCGAGCAGTTCGCTGACCGTCAGGTCGGGTTTGCGGGCGATGAAATAGAGTGCACGATGGTGTGCGCGGCCCAATCCTTGTGCTGCGAGCCCCTGGTCGACGGAGCGGGTGAGATGGCTGTGGCCAAAATACAAAAGCTCCATGCCGCGACGGAGTTCGGGCTCGCGGAGGAACTGGGCGGAAGCGGAGGGAGCTGTGGCAGCCATGTTGACCGGTTTAGCCACCCGCCATACGCGTCCGCAACCCCTGATGCCTGAGAGAAATCGATGAACACCGCTTTCACGCCCGATCAAACGCCCGCACCGGCCCCGTTCCGCTTCGATCCGAGCACCGCGCCGGTCGATGCCGGCACGCGGTCCGCGAAGCTCGTCGACCCCGGTTTCGGGCGCGTGTTCACCGACCATATGGCCGTCGTCCGCTACAACGAGCAGCAGGGCTGGCACGACGCCCGCATCACCGCGCGTGCGCCGATCACCGTCGATCCCTCGACCGCGGTGCTGCACTACGCGCAGGAAATCTTCGAAGGGCTGAAGGCCTATCGCCTCGACGACGGCGCGATGGCGCTGTTCCGGCCCGATGCCAATGCGCGCCGTTTCAACAATTCCGCTCGGCGCCTCGCCATGCCGGAACTGCCCGAATCGCTGTTCCTGCAATCGTGCCGCCAGCTCGTCATGACCGAGCGCGCCTGGTTTCCCGCGGTCGACGGCGGCGCGCTCTACCTGCGCCCCTTCATGTTCGCGAGCGAGGCGTTCCTCGGCGTCAAGCCGTCGTCCGAATATCTGTACATGGTGATCGCCTCCTCGGTCGGCGCCTATTGGAAGGGCGGCGCGCGCGCGGTGTCGATCTGGGTCAGCCAGGATTACACGCGCGCGGCCCCCGGCGGCACCGGCGAGGCCAAGTGCGGCGGCAATTACGCCGCCAGCCTGCTCGCCCAGTCGGAGGCGATCCGTCAGGGCTGCGACCAGGTCGTCTTCCTCGACGCGGTCGAGCGGCGCTGGGTCGAGGAACTGGGCGGCATGAACGTCTTCTTCGTGTTCGACGACGGATCGATGGTGACGCCGCCGCTGACCGGCACGATCCTGCCCGGCATCACCCGCGATTCGATCATCCGCATCGCGCGCGACCAGGGGATCGAGGTCCGCGAGGAGCCCTATGCCATCGACCAGTGGCGCGCCGACGCGGCGAGCGGCCGCCTGACCGAGGCGTTCGCCTGCGGCACCGCCGCGGTCGTCACCCCGATCGGCGAGGTCGCCGGCCCCGACGGTCGCTTCCGCATCGGCGGTGGCGGCACCGGCCAGCTGACGCAGCGCATGCTCGACGCGCTGTCGGCGATCCAGCGCGGCCGCGCACCCGATCCCCACGGCTGGCTGCAACGGCTCGACTGACGGCGCGCGGCGGCCAGACGAAAAGTCGTGCCGGCGGGGCTTTTCACACCCGCCGACACGGCTATAAGGCCGCCTCTCGTTGGGGCGTCGCCAAGTGGTAAGGCAGCGGCTTTTGGTGCCGCCATCCGCAGGTTCGAATCCTGCCGCCCCAGCCATTTCCGGCATCAAGCCATTGTTCCATCGGTGGAAAGATCGCTTTTGCCGCTGATGGGAACCGGGGGTCGTGATGCCTCCGCGTGACGCGTCCGATCCTGCGATCCCGAACATCAAGCGCGGGCGCGCCGTCTATCATCGGCGTGGAGCCATCCGGTTTCGGGATGGTCAACCTCTCTTTCCAAGCCCTAGTCTGGGAACGGCTACCCGGTCGGCATCGCGCCACATCGGCAATACCATGATGGCTGAGAACGGGCTGCTGAAGATGGACATGGTCCGGACTGGCCGTCCGCCTGCCTAATTTGGAGCCTCGTCGACATCTACGGGAACATGGTGCCGAGTCCGCAACTGGGCTTCCGCGGATCCGGCAAGCCCACCGAACATCCGTTGGCGAAATGTTTGAGCGGACTGGTGCGCGCCGAATGCCCGACGCGTAATTGGTCCTGGGCTTGGATGACATACGGGTGGGTTTAGGGCACGGACGCGTGACTGCGAGGCGCACCTTGCACATAGCTTCCGGCGGCAGCTCTATCCCGACAAAGTGATTTTTTGCACGGACTATCAACGCGGACCATCCCGTGGGCGCGGCTCAGGTCGCGGCTCCCGCTTCAGGGTCGAGGAATGCTGCCCGCAGCGGCAAAGCCGCGGCACCGATCGCCGCGGCATCCCCGTCGATCAGCGAAGGCACGATATCCGGTGCGGGCCGGTGGAACCCGCGCCGCTCCGGATTGGTGAAGCGGATCCGTTCCGCGATCCGCGATGCGAGGGCGCGCGGCAGGCGCCCGCCCAGCACGATCACGCCAGGGTCGATCGTCGCCGAGATCGCCGACGCGACGAGGTCGAGCGAGGGCATGCAGCGGTCGAGCCACGCGTCGACGGCAGCATGCGCGACGTCGAAACGGTCGAGCATCGCGTGCAGGTCGGGGAATGCGATCCCCATCTGCACAAACGTCATGCGCAACGCCTCGAGGTTCGGCTGCGGCCAGTCCGCAGGGATGATAGAGGCGAACTCCCCGGCGTTGCCGTGCCGGCCGCGCAGGGGCAGTCCCTGCGATATCACGCCTCCGCCGAACCCGGCGGCGAAATACAGATAGGCGAAGTCGCGCGAGTCACGGCCATGGCCCAGCATCGCCTCGCCGACGGCGGCCACGTTGCCGTCATTGTCGATCCACACCTTTTCCCCCAGCGCCTCGGCAAGGATCGTGTCGAGCGACACCAGGGCCCAGGGGTCGAGCAGCCGTGGCGGGTTCAGCTTGGCGCCGTCACCGATGAAGTAGCCGGTGACGCCGATACCGATGCCGACCAGCGTCGACCGATCGCGTCCGGCGTCGGCGATGGCCGTGTCGATCATCGCGCGGATCTGGCCACAGGCCGGGGCGAGCGCGGTATCGACCAGTCGCTCGCTGCGCGTGCTGCTGACCCGCCCCGCCAGGTCGAGCAGGACGAGCGATATCGCATCGGTCATTACCGACAGCCCGATCGAGAAGGCGGCATCGCCGTCGAGCGCCAGTTTCGCGGCAGGCTTGCCGCGCCCGGCGGCGACCGGCGACGCCTCGCTGAGCAAACCACGCGCGATCAACGGTTCGACCAGCCGGGTGATAGAATGCGGCGCGAGCCCTGTGAGCCGGGCGAGGTCGGCGCGGCTCGCCGGCCCCTGCCGGGACAGCAGGTCCATCACGACGCGTTCGTTGGCGGTCGCGGTGCGTCGCCCGTCTTCGCGCAGGAGGCGGGGCGGATAGTCTCCTGCTGTGATCGCCGTCATGTGGCGGGGAAACCCGGTGACCGGGTTTGTGTCAAGCGCAGGGCAAATATGGCCGCCGCGACGAGGCATGCGATCGCGACCGTCAGCGCGAAGACGACGTACGCCCCGGGCGCGAACGTCGAAACCCGGCCGAGCCCGCCGGCCAGGACGACCCCGGCGAGCCCGACCGCGAGCTTGGAGGCCATCGTGTAGAGGCCGTAGCCGCGTGGCCCGATCGCCAACAGGGGCAGGATCGCCCAGCCGACCAGATTGCCGGCGCCCATCGCCAGCCCGAGCATCACCAGCATCGCAGGACCCGCGGTCCAGGCGAAGCCGGCCGCGACGACGGCCGCTCCGGCATGGACCAGCGCAAGGCGCCTCAGCCCCTGGGACATCGTGCGCAGCCGGACCGGGAGGAGCGCGGAGACGGCCCGGCCGACGATCAACAGGATCAGAACGGACGTGCCGGTCCCGGGATGATAGCGGCCGGGCGGCAGATGCAGCACGGCTTTGGCGAGCGCCCCCAGCGCAACTATCCCGATCACGCTCGCGACGAGGAACGGCAGAGGCAGGCCGTCGGTCGCCTGTGGTCCCGCGACGCCGGATGGCGATGCCGGCGATGTCGGCGGAAACGCGATGAGCAGCGGCACCATCGCCGATCCGATCAGGGCGCCGGCAGCCGCCATGCCGCACAGCAGCGGCGTGATCGCCGGGACACCGTCCGCGCTCGCGATCGCGGCGGCCAGCAGCGAGGCAAGCGCGGTCGCCACCGTGCGATAGCGCGCCAGGCGAACCGCCCGCGCCGGCGTGTCGCCCAGCCGGGTGAGCAGGCTGTTGTGCGGCACGTC